>CAWAWB010000004.1:0-678160 GCA_963785635.1 uncultured Phycisphaerales bacterium | reverse complement strand
GAGTACAAATTACAAATTACGGCCGGACCTCCGGCTGTCTCCAATTTGTAATTTGAACTTGGATTTGTACTTCATGTAAAAGTACAAGTTACAAAGTACAAGTTACAAATTACGGCCGGACCTCCGGTTGTCTCCCAATTTTTAACTTGTAATTTGTACCTCATCTTGACAATTAGAAATTGCGAATTTGGGAAGGGCGCACTTCTTGCCGTAATTTGTAACTTGTAATTTGTACTTTGTAATTAGGTCGATAACAGCACGTTCTCTCGGCACCACTTCACGGATAGAGCGATCCCCTCGTCATATCCCACCGTGGGCTGCCAGCCGAGCTCGCTGCCGCGCTTTGTCGGAGCTGAAGAAGCAGCGGCGGCCCATGAGCCACACGGCGTAGCGGGTCACCAGCGGCGGTTTTTTCGTGTGCAAGGCGTGGCCGAACAGCTCCATCACGAAGGCGGCATCTTGCGCCACGCGGTAGGGCACGTGCTTGGTCACGCGCGGGCAGCCCAAGGCATCGGCCATCTTATCGAAGTATCCCTGCTGCGTGATGACGCCGTCATTGGAAAGGTTGTATGACTGGCCCACGGCCGCATCGCTTTCGGCGGCCAGGATGCAGCCCTCGGCTTCGTTGCCGGCGTAGGTCAGGTTCAGGCGGTTGTCGCCTTTGCCTACGATCTTGGCCTTGCCGGTTTGAATGGCCCGCAACAGCCGCGGCATGCTGGCGCGGTTGCGCGGGCCATACAGCCAACTGGGGCGGCAGACGGTGATCGCCAGCTCGCCCTTTTCGTGCGCGGCCCAAACCAGCTTTTCCGCCTCCACCTTC
This sequence comes from uncultured Phycisphaerales bacterium, assembly GCA_963785635.1. Classification (GTDB taxonomy): domain Bacteria; phylum Planctomycetota; class Phycisphaerae; order SM23-33; family FEN-1343; genus FEN-1343. The sequence goes on along the minus strand of CAWAWB010000004.1, from coordinate 677,340 downwards.
GCGCGGCTGTAATAGCTCCACTTGTGCAAGTTCTGCCCCAGGGGCGCGGTTTCATCCAGCACGAGATTCGGCGCCATCGGGGTGCCCGTACGCGCTGATGGAGCTGATGTGGAGAAATCTTCGCACGCGCGCATGCTTCGCCGCGGCGAGCATGTTGGCCGTGCCGTCGATGGTGATGGCCACAAACTCGGGCCATTTACCCCAGTCACCCACGCGCGCGGCGGCATGATACACGTTCTCCACGCCCGCCATGGCCGCGGCCAAGGTACACTGATCGGTTACATCGCCCAGCACGATTTCCACGCCCAGCGAGCGGAGGAAAGCGACATCGCTGCCCTTGCGGGCCAGCGCACGCACGTTGCGGCCGCGCTTGATGAGTTGCTCGCAGATGTGTGAGCCCAGAAGTCCCGTTGCCCCGGTTACAAGATTCATGGCGCGAGTGTATTTGGCGAGGCGCTCTGCGTCAAGCGCCGCGAATGAGCGTCTGTGCGGCATATGATACTTATGCCGGCTTTGCGGAGCGGATGGGGCGGAATTAGAGAATTCTTTCTGATTCAGGAGAATGTCGGCATGAACGCCGGGTCGTGCTCTTATAATGCTGCCTGCCCCGCATGAATACGAGGTATCTTTTGCGTAACGCGCTTGAGATCGACCTACTGGCTATGGCCCGCCCTAATATGCTGAAGATACAAGCCCCGCCGAGTCGAAGAGTTATAGGCGTCCCCGTTGTCTGTTGATTTACTCTGTAAGGGACCGCTCATGTTGTCACGTAAGATCCGGCAGCTTTCCCGCGTTACAAACCTGAAACTGCGCTGGCTGGTCGGCGCTGGTTTGCTGCTGTTGGTTTGCATCCAGTGTGCCAAACCTTCCCACGCCACGGTGCAGGATGACGGCCTGGTGAAAAGCATCAAAGGCCAGGAAGTCGGCAAACTGTCGGATACGCAGGCCGATCGCCTCGAATGTCTCGCCAAGAATGACGCCGCGTGCCTCCTGGAGCAGTGCCTCCGGCAGACGCGGGCGGATGTGCAGGATTTCACCTGCACGTTCATCAAGCAGGAACGCATCGACGGCGTGCTGAAGGAACCGCAGGAGATCGAAACGAAATTCATGGCCCATCCCTTCTCCGTGGCCATGCACTGGACGAAGAACGCCCCCATCAGCGACCGGTTGCTGTACGTGGATGGACAGAACGACAACAATTTGCTGCTTAAGCCAAGAGGCATGCTGGCCTGCCTGGGGACCGTAAAGCGGCGGCCGGACTGCCCGCAGGTCATGGCCAACACGCTGCACCCGGTGACGATCTTCGGCTTTGCCAACACGCTGGACAGCCTCATCAAGGTGTATCATCTGGCCGCCGAGCGCGGCGAGCTCCAGGCGGAATTCCTGGGCTACAGGGATATCGCCGGGCGCACGACACTGGCCATCTGCCGCCAGCTTCCGGCCAGGTGTGATTATCCGGCCGCCAGGACCATCACCTACATCGACCCGCGGCTGATGATTCCCATCGCCGTGGAGGCCTGGGACTGGGATGGCCAGCTCAGCGCCAGGTACATCTATAAGGATGTGAAGGTGAATGTGGGGCTGACCGCCGATGACTTCACGGCCAAGGCGAACGGCTTTTAAGGACGCTCAGGAAGGTTAGTCGGTTAATCAGTTAATCGGTTAATCGGAAAAGGCAAGAACGAGATTCCGACTGAAGAGTGGGCAGGGCCAGAACTTTTAGTTCTGGCCCTTGCTTTTTTCGGGGTATTCGTTTCATCAAACCGGATGTGCATATTTCGCCCTTACAGGGCTCGGTCAGGAATGACGCCTTTCCCAGGGCGGCGTGCGTCTGCCCTGGGCTTTTTTATTTTGCCCCTTCGGGGCCAAGACAAGCGCTGGCAGCCATATCGTTGCGTGCAAAGATTCCGGAATTGCGCAGCCTTCGATGGTTTTGTAGAATAGGGGAGCTTATCAACAGCAAGGGAACAAGAATGAGAATTAGACCACTTGTGCTGTCTGCGTTGATTGGGTTTGTCTGCCTCGGCGCGATTGGTTTGTTCGCCCCCGCGCCGGCGGTGGGGGCGGAGCCGAAGATCATTTACACGGCTTCGGCGCCGGCGACCACACCCGCATCCAGGTCCGCCACGCAATCCTCTGGCGCAGCAAGTTTTGTATTGGGCGCTGTTCCTGGATGATGTGAAGGTGGGCTATGCCCGGCAGGTTCGCACGGCCGGCGAGAATGAAATCACGCACGACCTGGAGATGTTCATCACGCTATCCCGCGCGGCGGTGCCTATGGAACTGAATCTCGAATCGCAAATGGTCGAGACGCCTGAGGGCGTGCCGCTGCGGTTTCACACGGTAACCTCGATGCTGGGGAGCCGCGATGAATCCAGCGGCACGATTGAAAACGGCGAAATCCAATTTACCCAGGACACAGGCTCGGGCCCGCGAGCAGCACGAAGAAGTACCCCTCGGCACCCTCATGCCCGAAGGCATTCGCCGGTTGATGGCCGAAAAGGGCGTCGCGCCGGGCGCCAAATACTTCTATAGCGAGTTTGATCCATCCACGGTCACCTCGGTGCGGCAGAATATTGCCATAGGCGACAAGACGGATGTGGCGCTGGTCGGCCGGCGGGAATCCCTGGTGCGTGTGGATATGGTATCCATCATGAAAGGCGCACGCCTGAAGGCGGTGGCTTTTATCGACAGCGATTTCGAGGCCATGAAGGCCGAATTCAGCATGGGTGGAATGAAACTCACGCAGTTGGCGTGTGATGAGGCCTATGCCCGCAGTGCAAACGGCCAGTTTGATCCTCTAAAAGCCTCCGCGCCGGTTTCGCCCGTGGCCATCGAAGATCCCCGCCACGTGGTGTGGGCCCGGTACAAGCTTTTACCTGTGGATGCCAATAAACCCCTGGTTTTTCCCAACATCGATGGGCAGATTGTCCGCTCCAGCCGCAACGGCGCGCGTGAAGTATTTGAAATAGAAGAAAGCCTCGTGTCCCCGGCGCAGAAATCCACCCATCCTTACGAGGGAAACGATCCGGCGGCCCTGGCGGCTTTGAAACCAAGTGCGTACGTCGAGAGCGACAATCCGAAGATAATCGAGGCGGCCAAAGAGGTGGTCGGCGATGAGACCGATGCGCTCACCGCGGCGCGGGCCATCGAGCATTGGGTGAATGAGTATATAACCAACAAGACGCTGACTGTTGGCTATGCCTCGGCGGCCACTACGCTGCAAAGCCGCGCAGGCGACTGCACGGAACATGCGGTTTTGACGGCCGCGCTGTGCCGCGCGGCGGGAATTCCTTGCCGCGTCATGACGGGCCTGGCGTACACGCGGGAGATCGGCGATCTGAAGCACAGGTTCGTGGGGCACCAGTGGGACCAGGTGTATATCGGCGGGAAATGGATCACGATCGATGCGGCCTTGGGGCCGGATGCCAGCCGAATCGTCCTTTTAGCCGGCGGGGAGGACCCAGCCAGTTTCATCGCTTTGCTGCAAGATCTTGGCAACATAAAGATTATGTCCGTTGACGCCAGAAAGGTCGCGCCCGTGCGTCCAGGACAATAATGAGGCGGTAGGTAGAAACCTATCGCCCTTCGCCAGATAACACCTCGGGCTTTACAAAGCGCCCGAGGTTCTTTTTAGTAGCCGCAGATTAAAGGAAGCAGCATTGACACCCCGCCAGCGCATCGAGATGAGCCTGCAACACCGCCAGCCTGACCGGGTGGCCGTGGATCTGGGCGGAACCGAATCGTCGGGCATCATGGCCATCGCCTATAACCGGCTCAAACAACGCCTGGGCTTGTCGGGGCGGACCCAGGTGTACGACCTGGGCCAGATGATCGCCAAGGTCGAGCCTGCCGTGCTGAAAACACTCGGCGCAGACGCCATGGCGCTGCTCATCGAGCCGCATCAGTGGAAGCCGTTTACTCTTCAGGACGGTTCGCCCGCGGAGATTCCTGCCCGCGCGGATGTCGAGCGCAGGCCGGAAGGAGATTGGATTCTGCGCGGCAGCGGCGGCGCCATTGAAGCCCGCTGCCCCGCGGATGGTTTTTATTTCGACCTGATCCATCACCCGCTGGCCGCTGCGCAGACGGCCGGCGATATCGATGCGGGCGTGGCCCATCTGCAAAGTTTCGACTGGCCGGATTACATGGATGAAGGCTTTGACGATCTGGAGAAGAAGGCCCGCCAGCTCTTCGAAGAAACCGATTTCGCACTGGTGGGCAACCTCTGGGTCCACCTTTTCGCCGCCGGGCAATTCCTGCGCGGCTATGAGCAGTTCCTGATCGACCTGGCGGCGGAGAAGCCCCTGGCGCATCACTTTCTTGAGCGCCAGGTGGAGGCGTATCTGCCGCGCATCGAGCAATACTGCCGCCGCGTAGGCCCCTATGTGCAGGTGATCCAGGTAAACGACGATCTGGGCGGACAGAACGGCCCATTGATCTCGCCCCAGTTGTACCGGGAGATGATCAAACCCTATCACCAGCGGCTTTGGTCGGCCATCAAGAAGGCCAGCGGCAAGCCTCTGCTTGTGCACTCCTGCGGCTCGATCCGCGCCTTGATTCCGGATTTGATCGAGCTGGGCGTCGACGCGATCAACCCCGTGCAGGTATCCGCGGCGGAAATGGACACGGCCCGGCTGAAGCGAGAATTCGGCAAAGATTTGACGTTCTGGGGCGGCGGCTGCGACACCCAGTCGATCCTGGCGCGGAACGGTGCAGCAGGTACATCAAGAGGTCCGCCGCCGGGTGGATGATCTGGCCGACGGCGGGGGATTCGTGTTCTGCCAGGTACACAACATCCAGGCCGACGTGCCGGTGGAGAACATGCTGGCCATGTACGAAGAACTCGGCACGCTGGCCTGATGGAGAGGGTCCAGGTCCGGGTTAATCTTGCTCATTTCATTGTCGCTTCAGGGGGATGACGGATATAGTAATCAGCCGTTGAAACATCGCTGAGGCTGGAGCCGTAAAGGCTCCGTCCCTATTTGAGAATTTGTAATTTGTCAGTTGTAATTTGTACTTTTTCTTCGGGAACCACCGGCTTTAACGGGCGTCCAACACATTGGCAACGGTAGAGCAAACAACCGGAAGCAGCAGCGTGCCGCTGGCCTTCGACGATGCGGCGATGATCGCCGCCTGTCGCAAGGGGCGGATGGATGCTTTCGGGTCGCTCATCGCCAAATACCAGGACCGGCTGTATAACGCCATCCTGCGGATGTGCGGCGATCGCGACCAGGCCGCCGACCTCTGCCAGGAGGCCTTTGTCAAGGTTTTGGAGCGGCTGGATACATTTCGCGGCAACAGCCAGTTTTACACCTGGCTTTTCCGGATCGCGGTGAATTTGACGATCAGCCGGCGGCGGCGCGATGGCCGCGTGCGATTCACCTCGCTTTCCAGCGATGTGGAACTGGGCGATGGCCAGGCCGCGGCCCTGGCCGGCCACGGCGCGCCGGCCCGCCAGACGGATCCTGCGCGGCAGGTGATGGACAGCGAACTGATGCGCCGCGTGCTGGAGGCCATGGAAACGCTGGAGGATGAGTTTCGCGTGGTGGTGGTCCTGCGGGATATTGAAGGGATGGATTACGACCAGATCGCCAGCGTGCTTTCGGCGCCGGTGGGCACGGTGAAGAGCCGCCTGCACCGGGCGCGGCTGATGCTGCGGGAAAAGCTGGGCGATATCGTGGATGCGAAGGTGCGATGAAGGACGCGGAAGAGACATTTTCGGCCCAGTTGTCCGCCTATCTGGACGGCCAACTGACGCAGCGCCAGAAGGAAAAGCTGGAGAAGGCCCTGGCGGAGAACCCCGCCCTGCGGGCTGAGCTGGAGGCACTTAAAGCGACGGCGTCGCTGCTGCGGCGACTGCCGCGCGAGTCGGCGCCCAGCGATATGGCCGAGGGGATTCTGGCGCATCTGGAACGTCAGCGGCTGCTGCACCAGGGCGAGCACCACCACATGGAGCGGCCATCGCTGGGATGGCTGCGGTATGTGGCGGCGGCCGCGGTGGTGGTGGTCGGCGTGGGGATAGGCATCTATCTGCTGACGGTCACGCGCAACGGCGGGCCGGCCAAATTTGACGATTCCGCGGGGCCGCCCCTCGCGCGCAACCTCGAACCGGCGATACCCTCCGTTCCTGGTGCTGATAAAAATGCTCGCGATAGGTCGGGCGAGTCGGGCGGTGCAGGCGGGGCAGTCGCTGCCAAGGGCGAGGGTGGCCGTCTTGCCCCCGTGGCCGTGATGACGCCGGCGCCGCCGGCGCCTCCTGCGGTCGCGGCAGCAAAACAGGCTGATGAAACGGATCTTCGGCGCGATCTGGCTCGAAAAGAGCCCGCCGAACCAATAGCTGCCAAGGTCGCCGCGGGAGCACCGGCTTCTGGCGCTCCTGAAGGTGCAAGCGCAGGCCGGCCAACGGCCCTCGGCAAAGGCGAGGCTGTCGCCAAAGGTGGGTTAGAGCCCGCGCCGGCCGAGGCGGCCAAGCCGACCGACATTAAGGACCTGAACGATTTGGCCGCCGCGCAGCCGAGCCCGCCTGTGCTGGCGAAGGGCCCACAACCGGTAATGCCGGCCAATGCCGCCCCGCCGAATGCCGGACCGGCCATAATGACCGAGCAGAAAGTGCTGTTTAATACCGTCAGCATGGAGCGGACAAATAAGGTCGTGTACGCCGTTTTAACCAGCAACGGAATTGCCACGACGGGCGTCGAGGAGACCGCTCAGTGGCCATCGGCCGGCAACGTGGCCGTTATTCAGCGAAGTTCGCCTTACAGCAACCGAATAGATCTATATGTCGATCAGGGCGCGGCCCAGAAGATCGTGCGAGAGCTTTCCACGATCAAGACTGACCTCGTCGGCTCGCCCATCGTGCAACCGCAGAGGCTGGCGAATAATTCGGTGAGCTCCAGTGAGCAGGCTTTTGACCAGCGTGGGTTGGAGTCGCATTATCCGGAAATGGCGATGCTCGCCGGGCCGCGCACAGTCGCGGCCTCAGGCCCGGCTGCCGATGCGCGTGTGGCGGCGTCCCCGCTGCCCAAACCCTCTCCCGCATCGCAGCAATTGAGCTTGCAGTGGGATGGACACGCTCAGCAAAGACCGGCGATCACGCCCATGCAGCCCTATACGCCGCCCGGCGTGGCCGGCATCGAGGCCCAGGCGGCGCCTGTCCAGCAGGAGCGGCAGGCAGTGTCAAACCCAATAGGGCCCATGCCGCCGGCGCCGACTACGCAGCAGCAGGCCGTGGCGCCGCTGCAAGCGTCAAGTGGGGGGCGGGAAGTTGGCTGGAATCAGCAGAACCAGGTTTCGCACATCATCGTGCAGATTCAGCAGGCCCCTGCAAATACGGGTGGGTTGGGCGGCGCGGCTTTTCCCGCTTCGCGGCCATCTACAGCGCCGACCGACGCACCTTAGGCTCGTTTTGCCGCTCTTTCCGCGTCCGCTTGCCGCGCCCTAACACGCTTATTTCATTCGCCTTCACGCGCGCTGCGTTGACAGGCGGTCCATGCCTCCATATGATTCCATGCCGCCATATTCACGGGTAAGAACGCGATAGCTCGCGTTGCGTACCCCACACGGGTGGAAGGAGCGATTCATGGCCGCAGAGAGCGTGGTGACCTTGACCGATGCGAATTTCGAGCAGGAAGTGGTTAAATCCGCCGCCCCTGTGCTGGTGGATTTTTGGGCCGAGTGGTGCATGCCCTGCCGCATGGTCGCTCCGGTCGTGGACGAGCTGGCCGGGGAATTTGCCGGCAAGGTGAAAATCGGCAAGGTTGACACCGACGCCAACCGCGCCATCGCCATGAAATTCGGCATCAGCGCCATTCCCACAATCATGATCTTCAAGGGCGGCGAGGTCGTTAAGCGTTTTGTGGGCGTGCAATCCAAGCGGGAATATGCCGCGGCTCTCAACGCGGCGCTGCAAGGCTGAAAAATGGTTCCCCGCGCGCTTACGCGGCAGCAGGTCCGTCAGATCGACCGCTGGGCGATTGAAACGCTCGGCGTGCCGCCCGAGGTCCTTATGGAGAACGCCGGCCGCCGCGCGGCGGATGTGGCGCAAGAGATGCTGGCAAACTCCTCTCCCTCTGGGAGAGGGCAGGGTGAGGGTAGTTACAGGAGAGGCGCAGAGCCGCGGGTGGCCATTCTCGCCGGCTCGGGCAATAACGCCGGGGATGGTTTTGTGGTGGCCCGCCATCTGCTCATCCGGGATATCCCGCCGCATCTCTATCTGCTGGGCGATACATCGAAATTCAGCCGCGAGGCGCAGATCAATCTCCACCTGGCGGAGAAACTGCTGGGGGAGGTTCGCGACGTGCGCGGCCGCACTTTTGAAGAACTCACGCAAATGTGGCGGCCGTACGACCTCTTAGTCGATGCCCTGGGCGGCACAGGCATAACCGGCGCTTTGCGCGGCGACCTCGCCAATGCCGTCGAGGCTGCTAACGCCACAGGCGTACCAATTCTAGCGATCGATATTCCCACCGGCCTGGACTGCGACACAGGAGAGGCTCTTGGCCCGACCATTCGCGCGAAAAAGACCATCACCTTCGTCGCCCGCAAGGTTGGCTTCGATGGACCCGGCGCGGCTGAATATACAGGCGAGGTGGTCGTGACGGATATTGGGGTGCCTGCTCAGGTGTAAGAAGGCCATTGCTTGGCAATCTTACATCTTCTGCTGTGGCAATGGGTTATCGATAAGATTATCAAGCTGCATGCGGCTTGATAATCTTACATCTCTTGTTGTAGTAAGAGGTTACGATAAGATACTCAAGATTCTCATCCAAGCAGTGCTTAAAGCTTCGTAGATTGCTTAATAATCTTAAACTATTACTTAATAATCTCAAAACATGCATCTTATGGTTTGGCAATCTTGGCAACCTTCGGGGCGCTCTTCGCGCGTAAGTGCTTGGTAATAAAGGTGCCAGTCGAAGATTGCCAACATCGAGGGCATTCTGATTGGCAACCTTCGCCTTGTTTCAACTCACTCCGCCTCCTTCACCGGCTTGATATCCGTCGCCTCGATGTAGATGCCGTCATCCGTGATTTTCGCGAAGCCGCAAGAGGGGCCGAAATATTTCTTCACGGCCGCGAATTCCGGAAGCTGTGTCAGGTCGCACATGGGCCCGATAAGGCTTGCCAGGGCCTCGGCGGGGTTGGTCATTTGGTCGGTTGAAATGCCGACCCTGACGTTGCCGTGGAAGCCGGACTCTTCCTCCTCGCCGCCTGCCTCCTCATTTTCACCGGCCGGGTGGCTGGCGGGGGCATGGCCGCTCTTGCGGAGGCTGTCCCAGAGATGCTCGGCGCCCTGCGCCCATCGCTATAGAACCACATGGTCGCCTCGGAGGGCAGGTATTTGGCGGCCAGGCGGAACATGGCGTCCGATCTAATGGACATCAAGTCCTCGCGGTGCGAGTCCCGCACGGCCTGCTCCACCGCCGCCTGGGGGCCGATAACCAGGTAGTTTCCTGTGACGGCCAGGGCGGCGTTTTCCTGCATACCCGCATCGTGCATGGGCCCCCGTCCAGGGCCGAGCCTCAAGAAGTTCAGGCCGCCGGGGATGAGGAAGATCTTCGTGCCCTGCATTTCACGGCGGAGTTCTTTATTGCCACCTGTGGCCAGGGCGTGCAGGCGGCTGATGGCCGTCTCCAGGGATTCGGGGTTTTTCACGCCGATGGCGACGATGCCCGGCGGCGTGACCTGGTCCTTGCGGGCCGGATCGAAACGCGAAACGGAAACGATGGGCGCGCCCATCTGGGCGAACAGGTCGCGTTTGAGGTTGACCGGTGGACCGCCGGCTTCATCGCCGCTGAAATACTGGTCGAGCTGGTTCTGCGCCAGCATGTTCAAATCCACCGGGGCCAGGTTGGCGGCGATGGCCACGACCTGGTCGTAGATCTTGGACAGGTCATACTGCGCCACCAGCACGCTGGCCAGCGGAGATGAGGCCAAGGCGGGCGGCTCGACCGCCATCATCTGCCCGCCTAAAAGGGCTGGAATGCCCGATCGCTCACCATTGATGGCAACAAGCGCCCGCACCTGCGTTTCCACAGCCGCGCTGGGGGCTACATCAATCACGCAGCCGATGCCTTCCAGGTTGGTGATGCCCAGGCCGCTCAGGAGTTTTTCCGTTTTGCGGCGCATGCGCATCGCTGCCGGATTCGCTGATGACCAAGGCCCGGACATCCACAAACAAACTGAAGTCGCCCGGGCCCTTGAGGATGCGCATGGTCTTCTTATGGCTGCCGTTATCGGCCAGGCTGTCCATGTCGTCGGAGGTCATGCGCGCCAGCACATCCTCCATGAACTGAACGTTTTCGCTGATGATCAGCGTTCTACCGCGGAAGCCATAAACGGTGCTTCCGGCAGCGAAATGAAGCTGCTTCTTCCATTCCTCATCATCGGCGGGGGCCTTGTCCTGATCCACGGACTTGGGCGTAACGATGTCGCATTCGGCGCCGCAGATCGTCTGGTGAGACCTCTGCGCGCCGTCCTTCTCCACGTCCTTGGCAATTAGGTGCTGAATCAGCTTCGCGGCGGCAGGGGCGTTCTCGCCCATGTCCGCCAGCAGGATCATGTCCGGTGCAAACTGGCGGACATGCCGGACGCGCTTCACCGGCGGCCGCTCACCCGGCTTGGCGTTCTGGAAATCGAAATTCTGATAGTTGTATTCCGGTATGCTGATCGTCTTGAAATCTGGGCGCAAAGCGAAGATCACGCGCCCATCGGCAGGGGAAGGTCCGATGGCGGCTCTTCGACGTTAAGTTCCTCGCACATGTCCTTGAATTTCTTGTCGATCTTTTTATTCACCGCCTCGCTCATCTGATCCACCACGCGCTTCATGGCCGGATCCTGGCAGAGTGCCCAGAGGCCGTGCTTCCTGGCATGCTCCCTCAACTGGGCCACGCTGGTGACCTGCACATACAGCAGCGTGTCGGGGGGCAGGCAGGCGGCCGCCTCTTTGTCGGCGGCAAATGAAGGCATCGTAGCCGTCGCCATAACGAGCAGGGTAATTATGGAGGCAAGAAATTTCATTTTCCGTCCTTTTGTCGTAGCACGGGCATCTTGCCCGTGAGTCACACGGCCATCTTGGCCGTGTTCCGGCAGTTTTCTTTGTACGGATTGTCCCCTGCGCTACTGCTCGACAACAGGCAGCTTGCCGGCAGGAGGCTGGCGGCGATTGATCCGCGCCGTCGGCTGATGGTAGCGATGGCCGCTGTTGGGGTTATCCTCATCGTAGGCGTAGGCGTCGCGATTGATGATGAATCGTTCGACCACATCCGCCGGAATGGCAAAGTTCAGCCCTGAAAGGAAGATGTAGCCCATGCTGGTCACGCCCACCACCTCGCCGCGCAGGTTGAAGAGCGGACCTCCGGAATTGCCCGGGTTGATGTCCGTGGTGGTCTGGATGTACAGATCGCCCTCAAAGTTGCGGTTTGTCGTGGAAACGATGCCGCTGCTCACCGTGCGCGTCAGGCCCAGCGGGTTGCCGATGGCGAAAACTTCCTGGCCCGTCTTGAGATCCTCCATGCTGCCCAGGTACACATATTTAAACTTTTCGCCGGGGCTTTCGATTCTCAGCAGCGCCAGGTCCACAAACGGGTTCAAAGCAATAATCCGCACATCGCGGTAATGCTTCTGCTCGTAGCCCGTCTCCGTGCGGCGAAAGACCGTCGCCTTCAGCCGCGTCTCCTGTGCAACCACGTGGTAATTGGTGATGCAGTAGCCATCGGGGGAGATAATGAATCCTGAGCCCAGCCCATCGGGGCTGGAGACCATGATCACCGCCTCGCCGTATCGCTCCGCGGCGGCCTGGATGGTGGTTTCCTTCAAATCCGCCGTGTGGTAAAGCTGCCATTGCGGGCTGTTGCGTTCGGCGGGGGCCGTTACCGCCGGCCCGGCCGGCAGGACCTGGGCCTTGGTCTCCACATCCACGGATTTTTCAACCGCCGCCGGCATGGTGGCCACGGCCGGTATCGCGACCGCGGGTCCACTGGCAGGCAGGCTGGACGGCATCGCCGTCAGCGCGGCCTTAGCGACCTTGCCGTCCTCGCCGACGACGCGGATAACTTCGCTGCGCGGGGCCCGCACCACGGTAAAGCCCAGGTCCACAATCACCGCGTGCTCGTCGCTTTTGAGCACCTCGCCGATGATCTTGTGCCCGCCTTTAAGCTCGACGGTGTCCGCCGCCGCCAGGCAAGGCGAAAGGAGAAAAGCCGCCACACAGGCTGAAAGCCTGTGCCACATGATGAGATTAGCCTTCATGTACTGCTCCTTGGCCGCCCAAAACCTCACAAAAGTTGGGCGTGGTCGAATCATAAACATTTGCAGGTGAAGCCTCAACTGAATATGTTGTCTCCCTACGGCAGTCTCAATCATGAGATTCCAAAGAAAAAGGAGCAGGGATGCAAGGGATGCAAGGGATAAGAAGCAACGAAAAGCATTAATGGCTTTTGCTTTATCCCCTGAATCCCCTGCATCCCTGCTAATCTTCTTAGTTCACTGGAGACAGATCTTCTATGGTGACAACAAGATGGTCGAATGTGCACTTGGCATTTGCAGCGATAGTACTTCTTTGCTCTGGAATGAGCGCAATCGCCGCTGCGCCGAAGACGGCTCAGCCCGCCTCCAAGCCGGCGGCCTCAGCGCCCTCCTCCCAGCCCGCCACCGAGCCCGCCAGCGGCCTGGCCGGCTTTTACGGCTTTGGCGAGATGGAAATCCTCAAGCTGGACTGGTCCGTAGGCGACCCCATCATCGTCGACGTCAATGGCGACGGCCTCAACGACATGGTCGTGCTCAATAATGCCAAGAGCCGCATCGACATCCTGCTCCAGAAGGCCAAGTGGGATGCCGGCAAGGTCGGCCCGCTTGAAGTTCACGATGATGATGTGAACGACCGCTTCGGCCGCGAGGAGATGTGGCGTTTTAAGCGTGTAAGCTACGACCTCAACGTGGAGGCATCGGATGTCCTGGCCACCGATCTCAACGGCGATGGCCGCGTGGATTTGGCCTTCACCTCCGGCGATGGCCTGCGCATCGCCTACCAGGATGTGCCCTCCGGCGCCGCCGGGAGCGAGATGAGCAAATCCTCCAAGCCCGCCGCAGATAAGACCAGCAAATCCTCCGCCAAAAAGGCGGAGGCAAAAAAAGCCGCTTCAGCCCCGGCGGCAACAACCGGCGAGGACGGCCCGCGCGAGCCGCTCTGGCGGCAGGCGGTGAAAATTGATCTTCAGGACTTATATGGCGGCGATGGGGCGCTGGCCGCGGGCGATCTGGATGGTGATGGCCGCACCGATCTGGCCGTCCTGGCCAACGATGGCGTTTTCATTCTTCATCAGAAGGAAGATGGCGCCTTCGCCACGCCCGATAAACTCTACAGCAACGCCGAGGGCCTCCAGCACGTGTATATCGCCGATGTGGATGGGGATGGCCGCGCGGATCTGGCCCTGCTGTGCAACGACCAGGAATATCCCGTGCGCGTGCGTTTCCAGAGCGCCGATGGGCGCCTTGGGCCCGAATGCCGCTACAAGCTGCCCGCGCCCAGTTTCCTGCAATTTGTCTCACTCGGCGGCCGCAAGCAGCAGTATGCCCTATCGGTCTCGCGTCAGAGCGGCCGCGTGCAGCTCTCGGCACTGACAAAGCAGACCGCGGAGGATGAGCTGCCCGTGCTGAATTATGCTCTGCCGGCTACCGAATCGGCGGATCAGCGCGACATGGTCCTGGCAGATCTGGATGGCGACGGTTTTACCGATGTAGTCGTTTCCGACCCATCCACGGCGGAGTTCCTGCTCTTTAAGGCCGATGCCAAGACGGGCCTGTTGCCCTTCAAGCGGATGCCCGGCCTCAACGAGATGGGCAAGCTGGCCGCCGCGGATCTCGATGGCAAGGGCAAGTCCGCCATCATCGCCCTTTCGGTGAAGGAAAAAACCATCGCCATCAGCCGCTGGGCCAATGGCCGCCTCTCCTTCCCGGCCTCGCTGCCCATCATCGGCGAACCCGTGGCCATGGATGTGGCGGATGTGGACGGCGACGGCAAGCCCGATCTGCTGTATGTCGCCAAGGGGCCCGACAAGAAAGACAAGTACTACCTGCGCACGCTTCTTTCCATCGGCTCGGAAAAGCCGCAACCGGGCACGGAGCTTTTGCTGGAAGGCGTCGAGGATAAGCCGCGCGACCTGCGCGCGGTGGATATCGATCACGACGGCCACGTGGATGCCCTGATCCTCCCGGCTTATGGCTCGCTCCTGCTGGCCCGCCAGGTGGAGGAGGGCAAGTTCGCCCTCATCGAGGGCCGCAACATGCAGACCGGGCTTGTAGCCAACGTCGAGCCCAAGCTGCTGTCGCTCGCGCCGCTGGGGCCGAAGGGCACCGCCGCCGCGCTATTAACATATAAGAGCTACGCCCGCGCCGTCAGCTTCGATGCCAACAAGGGCTGGCAGGTGGTGGACCAATACCACGCCGAGAGCGACCGGGCCAGCCTGGCCTCCTCGGCCTGCATCAAGCTGCCCGGCCATGAGAAACCCGACATCCTCCTCTACGATTCCGTGCGCGGCCGTCTGGCCATTCTCTCGCCCGAGGAAAAGGGCTCCACGTACCAGACCCAGCGCGAGATCGAGGTCGGCAACGTCTCCCCCCGGAAGATCGTCATGGGCAAGTTCGGCGGCGCGGCCGAAAGCGGCATCCTCCTGTGCGGCTCGCGCACGCTGGTGCTCGTGCCGGTGGGCGGGCCGACCATGCGCTTCCGCCAGATCGCTTCCTATGAGCCTAAAATCAAGGAAGCCCGCTTCGGCTACGGCGCCGTGGGCGACATCAACGGCGACGGCGTGGAGGACCTGGTCATGTGCGACCAGGGCCGCCATCACCTGCACCTTTTGACTTTTAACCCCTCCGGCGAGCTGGTGACCGCGATGATGTTCAAGGTATTTGAGGAGCCGCGCTCGGTGGAGCGTGAGCGGTACATGGATCGCGGCAAGGGCAAGGAAGGACAGCCGCGCAGCGTGGTGATTGGCGATGTGACGGGCGACGGAAAGCCGGATGTCATCCTCCGCGTGCATGATCGAATCATCATTTATCCACAGGATTAGATTAAGAAAAATAGCAGGGATGCAAGGGATACAAGGGATAAAGGCAAGAAAAGACAAAAGCTTTTTTAAAGTTTATTTCTTATCCCTTGCATCCCTTGAATCCCTGCTAATCCTCTTTGGCTTGTTGGGCGGATTATCGGACCTCGCCAAAGTGTAAAATCTCCCGCTTAAGGATTAGGAAAAATAGCAGGGATGCAAGGGATACAAGGGATAAAAGCACCAAAAGACAAAAGCTCTTTAAGTTTTTCTTTCTTATCCCCTGCATCCCTTGAATCCCTGCTAATCCTCTTTGGCTTTAAGCGGATTATCGGACCTTGCCAAAGGGTAGAATCACCCGCTTATTCATCAACATACTGGAGTCAAAAATGTTCGAGAAAATAGAAATGGCGCCACCGGATCCGATCCTGGGACTCAACGAGTCCTTTGCCGCGGAGAAGAACCCGCAGAAGATCAACCTGGGCGTAGGCGTGTTCAAGGATGGACAGGGCCGCACGCCGATTTTGGATTGTGTCCACCAGGCCGAAGCGCGGCTGCTCGAGCAGGAAAAGACCAAGAACTACCTCGGCATCGCCGGCTTGCCCCAGTTCGCCGCCTGCGTGCAAGGGCTGGTCTTCGGCCCCTCCAGCGAAATCGTTTCCGGCTCCCGCGCCGCTACCGCCCAGACGCCCGGCGGCACGGGCGGCCTGCGCGTGGCGGGGGATTTCATCATCGCCAACCTCGGCGCCGGCGGTAAAGCCATCTGGATGAGCGAGCCCACGTGGGAAAACCACAAGAACGTCTTTACCGCCGCCGGCCTGTCCATCAAAGGCTATCCCTATTACGATGCCGCGAGCAGGGGCCTCAATTTTGAAGGCATGAAAAAGGCCCTTTCCGCCGTCCCTGCGGGCGATGTGGTTCTCTTCCACGCCTGCTGCCACAATCCCACGGGCATCGACCCGACCCAAGAGCAGTGGGAAGACTTGGCCAAAATCGCCGCCAAACAGGGCTTCCTGTGCCTGTTCGACTTCGCCTACCAGGGCTTCGGCGATGGGCTGGAGGAAGATGCCGCCGGCGTGCGCATCTTCGCCAAGGCCATCAAGGAACTCATCGTCGTCAGCTCCTTCTCGAAGAACTTCGGCCTGTATAACGAGCGCGTGGGTGCGGTCACCGTGGTGGCCGCGGACAAAGACGGCGCCCAGCGGGCCTTGAGCCAGATCAAACGCTGCATTCGCTGCAACTATTCCAATCCGCCGGCGCACGGCGCCTCCGCCGTGACCACGGTGCTGAACGATCCCGCCCTCAAAAAGCAGTGGCAGGGCGAGGTCGACCAAATGCGCGGCCGTATCCGCTCCATGCGCACACTCTTCGTCGATACGCTGGCCCAAAAGGGCGTCAAGCAGGATTTCAGCTTCATCCTCCGCCAGCGCGGCATGTTCAGCTATTCCGGCCTCACCAGGGACCAGGTCCACGCCCTGCGCGATAAATACGCCATCTACATGGTGGACTCGGGCCGCATCAACGTCGCCGGCATGACCGAGCAGAACATGGACCGCCTGTGTACCGCCATCGCCGAAGTCATAAAATCCTAAACCCAAAATCCTAAACAAGCACCAAATTCCAGTTTTCAAATAGATCCTGCAAGGGCCTTTGGGATTTGGTGCTTGTGATTTGTTTAGGATTTAGAGCTTAGAATTTAGGATTTTTGAATGGGTTAGAGCCTATCGGCCATAGTATTCAGCATCGGCGGCCAGAGCTTGGATATCAGCCATGCCCAAACTCAACTGGACAGATGCGGACGAGATCGGCTTTCAGGCTCTCGGAGAAATTCCCCGAGCACGACCCGCTATCCATGCGCTTCACGGACCTGCACAAGCTCGTCCTGAATCTTCCTGACTTTGTCGGTCCGCCCGATGCCAGCAACGAATCCGCCCTCGAGGCTATTCAAATGGCCTGGCTGGAGTATTACAAAGAGAAGCCGGGGGAATAGGAGCAGGGAAGTTTCGCCGGGTGCCGTGGCTGCGGCGTTTGCGAGGGTGTCCGATAATTCCCGCCTCTTCCTTGAAAATAGCCACGGGCGCAAGCCCGTGGAAAGAAAGAAGTTAGCGTTGGAGCCCCAGCGGGGCGATTGACTGCACTCGTTTCAGTCGCCCCGCCGGGGCTCTTCATCCGGCGCGACAAACCACCACGGGCTCGCGCCCGTGGCTATTCTCAAAGAAATCTATGCACCTGACCCGCTCCATGGCCGACGAATTATCGGACACCCTCGCGGCGTTTGCAGCCACCTCGTAATTCCTATCCGTAACTGTTTTCTTGAGGTCCCGGAGCGACCGTTATCCGCCGTTGGAACGCGCAAAAAACGACTGAGAGTCATGGCGGCAAGAAGCTATGGTCCTACTCGTCCTCTTGGAGCTGGAGCCTGCCAAACGGCGGCGGCAATAATGATAAAGACCTCCAAGCGTCTCCAGTTGGCGGTGTTGGCGGTCTAGACGGCTGAGATATATCGCCTTGTAAATAAAGGAGTTAGGCACTAATGCGAACAATTCTTAGACCGCCAACTCCGATCAAAAAACCGGCAAAATGGCTTAATCTGGCAAAGATATAGAAGATAGGTAAAATACCAGAGATTTAAGAGATTTGATAGGCTGACCATGGTGCTTGCACCATTTTCGGGGATCCCGTGCCCGCATAAGGAACCCAGCCACAGCACCTGCCCGCGCAGATTCTATCGAAAATCCATGGTCTTGGGCTAGAATCTAGCGTCCAGGCTATAAGGATGGCCACATGGCCAACACTTCCCAAAGAATGGCGACCGTATATCGCGCGGGCAGCGTGGAAGACGCGGCCATGGTCCGCATCAAGCTGGCCGGCGCGGGCATCGACGCCTTCATCCAAGGAGAAAACGCGGCCGTCGCCCTCGGGTACATCGGGCCGGGCCTCAACACCTGGGGCATCCAGGTGCTCGTGCCGGCGGCGGATGCCGAACATGCCGAGGCCGTGCTGAATGAGGCCGTGGCACGGGAAGTGGGGGAGCCGCCATCCGAGAATCGGGGCGCGTACAAGGATGACGAAGGCGCGGACAGACCAGCGCCTACTGCCGGCGCGGAGCCCGTGGTCCTGAATTATGCGCAGGGAATCTCTGCGGATGACTACGCCCGCCGCGCATTGGTCGCGCTCGCCTTTTTTCTCATATTTCCCCCGGTGGCATTGGTGTCGCTGTATTGTGCCATCAAGGCCAAGCAGGAGGCGCACCGCAGCGGGGTGGAACAGCCGAACACGTTCCGGCGGCGGCTGATCACGGCCTGGATTGGGCTGGCGCTGTTCGCCGCGCTGTGCGTGGCCTCCATCTGGCACGGGATTCTCTGGCTGGCGCAGTGGCTGTGGACACGATTGTCGCATTAAATGAAAACTAGCACGGTGCCGTGGCTTGATTCTCATCCAGCCACGGCACCTAGCAGCAAGCCTGAAGCCCCAAGCCCCAAGCCGTGAGCCGTAAGCCCCAAGCCGTGAGCCGTAAGCCTCAAGCCCCAAGCCGTAAGCCTCCTACAAGACGGCGTGGTAGGTAGTGGCTCGCGCCGTACCTTCCTGGCTCAGAACCTTCTGAGCTATCAAGTCTTTGACATAGCCGCTCAACGACTGCTCGCCAATACTCAGTCCCGCCTGGATAACCGCTTCATTTATAAGGGCCTTCTTAGCTCCGTCTTTGCCGCCGCTCTTGACGGCGGAGAGAATGGCACTGCGCAGCGTGGCTTTTTGTTCATCGGAAAGCCGCTTGCTTGCGCCCTTCTTGCCTTTGCTGACAGGAGCGCCGAGCGTAATCCCCATGCCGCTGGCCACGTTCTTCAGCGCCCGATCAGGAGCGTATCGAACATGCCCAGCCGCTGCCGGATGTCAACCTGGCGTTTCTCCAATTCGCCTATTTGCGCGGCCACCTGGCCCGCTTCAATTTCCAAGCCGCTTTTGCTCTCGGCCACGGCGGCCTTGGCGGCTTCCAGCCCGTTGGAAAGGATAATCTCCGCCAGAACTTCTACCGTTAATTCTTTAGTCCTTGTCATCATTCAAATCCTTTGGCTGGTTTATGAGAAGAAGATACTACCACACCCCGTCTACTTCAGGCAAACACCAGGATCACCGCCGCGAAGGCCAGCACGGAGGCCAGCGTGCTCACCACGATCAATTGCGCGGCAAAGGGGCCGTCGCCTTTCATGTTCGCGGCCATGACATACGCGGTGATGGCCGTGGGGCAGGCGCACATCAGCAGGCCGATGAACACCTCGCGATGGCCCGCCCCCAGCACCAGCGCCAGGCCAGACCCGCCAGCGGCGTCAGGATCTCTTTGATGCCCACGCCGATGGAGGTGTACAGGGCCAGGCCGGTGAAGCGCGTGGTGGCGATGGCCGCGCCCACGGTGAGCAGGGCCAGCGGGCTGGCGATATTGCTCAAAAGCTGCAGCGCGTTGGTCAGGGCGCTGGGCATCTGCCAGTTGGTAGAAGACCAGATCAGGCCCGCGCCGCAGGCCAGGATTAAGGGGTTGGTGATGATCTGGATCGCCATGCGCTTTAGGGCGTGCCAGCCCGGTTTTTGCTGGCCCGCCAGGAGCACGATCACCGCCGTCACGTTGTACAGCATGATCAGGGGCGCCAGCGCCACCGCCGCATCCCGCAGGGCCGCGCGGCCGGCGGCCTCGCCGGAAATCGTGGTGAAGGCGTACTGCACCACGGGCAGGCCGATATACGCCAGGTTCCCGCGATACACCGCCTGGATGAACGTGCCCACTTTGTCCTTGGGCATTTTTATCGCCAACGCGATGGCGTAGCCGGCGATGATGCACGCGGCCATGCCCGCCAGCCCGATCAGGAAGATGTGCAGTTGCTGCACGTTAAAGACGCCCGGGGCGTGGCCGGCGGCGGGTGTCTGCCCCAGTCCCGCCACCTCGGTAAACAGCATGGCCGGCAGGGCCACCCAGAAGACCAGCCAGCTCATGCCGCGCAGGGCCTCTTCCGAGAGCACCTTTATCCAGCGCAGCATCGCCCCCAGGGCGATCACCACCACCAGCGGCGTCAGCGTGTCCAGAACGGCGCGCATCCGATTTTCGATTTCCGATTTGCCCTTCGGCAGGCTCAGGGCCGTGAGCGAAGTCGAACGGCGATTTTCGATTTAAAGGCCCACCGGCGGGCCCTGCACCAACTTGCACTAATTAGGCGGCACGCCGAGTCATTCTTCAATTTGAAATTTGAAATTGGACATCATTGGACATTTGAAATCCAAGTTCCTGGCAGAGCTCCGCAGGAGCGATTGACCATTAACCACGGGTGCGCATGTCGCGGCGTAGCCGAAGGCGAAGCCGGAAGCCTGTGGAAAACGTCCCCCAATAATCCAGAGCCCCGGAGGGGCGATTGAATGTTTTATCACCGATGCGCGCTTCACGATGCAAAAGACGTGGCTGCAAAGAGAACGCAGCCACGGCGCCCGGCACACCTTACTTTGCTTCCCAGGTCCCGTAGGGACCGCAAGATAGCAGCCCCGCACTTCAAAGGTTATTGCATCTAGTACTCCGTAACGGAGAGACTTCTGGGTAGCGGTTCTTTTTGCCGATGGGTTGATAGAACCCTTTTGATCGGCAAGGAGGCCGTCATGAAAAAGTACATCGTCGAATTGACAACCGAAGAGCGTTCCCAACTCCAGACACTGCTGGATAAAGGCAAGCCGCATCAACGCAGGCATGCTCCAGATGTTGCTCAAGGCTGACCAAGGCCCCGAAGGTCCGGGGTGGAAAGACGCTCACATTGCCGAGGCTTTTGACTGTCATCCCACGACGGTTGAGAACTTGCGTCGTCGTCTGGTGGAGCAAGGGCTGGAGGCGGCCTTGGAGCACGGCAACCGTGGCAGCTATCGGGTACGCAAGCTCGACGGCAAGGCCGAAGCGCACTTGATTGCCCTGACTCGCATGGAGCCGCCGGAGGGGCGCAGCCGCTGGGGCGTGCGTCTGCTGGCTGACCAGATGGTGGCGCAAGGATACGTCGAGTCTTGCAGTCACATGGCGGTGCAGCGGACGCTTAAAAAAATGAGCTTAAGCCTCACCTGAGCAAGTACTGGTGTATTCCGCCCAAGCAAAACGGCGAATTTGTCGCGGCGATGGAAGACGTGCTGGAGGTATACCACCGGCCGTTCGACTCGTTGCGACCCCTGGTATGCTTGGATGAAGCCAGCAAGCAGTTGGTGGCCCAGACTGCGCCCCTCGATTCCCGGTCGATCCGGCCGAATCAAGCGGGTTGATCCGGAATACCGCCGTTGCGGCACGGCCAGCGTGTTCCTGGTGTCCGAACCGCTGAAGGGCAAGCGGCACGTGCGTGTGCGTCAGCAGCGAACGCGAATCGACTTCGCCCACGTGATACGGGAACTGTGCGATGTGCTGTACGCCCAGGCCGAGAAGATCGTGCTGGTGATGGACCAACTCAACACGCACAACATCGCCAGCCTGTACGAGGCATTTGAACCGGCTGAGGCTCGGCGTTTGGCGGAGAAGCTGGAGATTCACCACACGCCCAAGCATGGCAGTTGGCTGAATATGGCCGAGATCGAGTTGAGCGTGTTGAGCCGCCAGTGCATGGATGACTACTTTGAAAGCCGCGAACAACTGGCGGCGAGCATCGCGCCGTGGGAACGTTCACGAAATGAAAAGAAGAAGGGCATCGACTGGCGATTCACCACCGCCGACGCCCGGATCAAACTGAAGAAACTATACCCGGTGATTTAGCTGTTACAGAGTACTAGGCTATAAGTGTTTGTCTTTCGCTGCGGACATAATGAAAGATTAGTTTTGCCTGCACCCAAAGACGAACACGAAAGTGTGTCCGTACCCAGGGCGGCAGATGCTTAATCCCGCAACCGCTGCTATTCCAGGCGCCAAAGAATCGGTCAATGCTGCGCGCTGTTTAAGTAAGCCGTATCCAAAAGGCCGGCTGCACAGGTCAATCGACCGCAGACGATACGGGCTTTGTCGGCGATGTCCCAAACGAGCGCCTTTCCTTTTGGGAACCACCAGCTGAATTCCTTTGGCCCCAGCATGGTCAAAGAGTTTGTTGTTGTCATACTCCCCATCGCCGAGCAAATAACCCTCTCCGTTAACGTCGCGGAGCAGCCGCTGCGCCATGCGTTGTTCGTTGCAGTGCATGGGCCCCACGCGCCAGGCGACAGCGACGCCGCCGGGAGTGCAAATGGCATAAAACTTATAGCCTTTGGCCTTCCCTGTGGCCGCGCGGCCGAAGCCGGCCTGGCGGTCATGCGAGGCACTGCCGATCACCAAGGGCATGGCGTCGATGCAGCGCCAAAGGCTCTGACCGAAGTGCTGACGATAGTGTTCTTCCAGGTCCACGAGCAACGCTTGCACCGGTGCCGTTCGCAAGCGCCGCGACATGCACGAAGGACTGGGCAGATCGCCCAGGCTCGGCTCAGGCCAATTGCGTTCATCACACGCCCAGCAGGTCGGCCGATCATGCAGCACGGCCCAGAGATAAACCGCCACAATGCGCCGTGTTGAATACTGCACCTTCGCTTGGGAATACTTCTTGCCCGAAATCACAAGCAGTTCGTACACTCGCTTCCAGAGTTCGCCTTCCATGGCCAGTCTCCTTCTGTAATGAGTGGGAGACATTGTGGAGGCGAACTTCTTATTGCGCAATAGGTTACATCAATTTTGCAAAATCCTCTGAAGTGCCGGGCTACAGTCTAACGGTCCCTCCGGGACCTGAAGAAAAGAGCTACAGGCGGAGCACCGGGCACGAGGATTTTTGCGCTGTATTGCACCCTCACCCGCCCCTTCGGGGCACCCTCTCCCTTCGAGGGAGAGGGGTTGCACCCTCACCCGGCTTCGCTGAAGCTCCCGGCTTCGCTGCCGCTGCGCCGTGGCAAGTCGCCGTGGCGAGCCCGGCCTTTCGGGCAGAACTCCCCTCAAGGGAGAGGGGTTGAAGCCACGGCATCGGGCACCAGTCCCGCACTGTGAGTTGGTGCCACGGCTGCAACCCCTCCCCCTTTTACGGGGGAGGGTGGCCGAAGGGGCGGGTGAGGGTTCTTGCAGCCGTGCGCCGTGCGTATCTGGTAAACGGAAACGTTCGATGGTAGAAGACGTGGCTGCCGTTCGACTGCGCTCACGGCCCTGAGCCTGTCGAAGGGCAAAAACCGCAGCCACGGCACCCGGCTCGTTTCGTATGCGACTCCAGAGCAGTCGCTCGGGAAATGAAGACTGCCGGCGCAAACTGCGGGCTCGGCCAACCATGTGCGCAGTCGCACGAGGATTCTTGCGCTGCATAACACCCTCACCCGCCCCTTCGGATCACCCTCACCCGGGCCTTCGGCCCACCCTCTCCCCTCAAGGGAGAGGGTTAAAGACGGCGCTGCATGGCACCCTCACCCGGCTCTTCGGATCACCCTCTCCCGGGCCTTCGGCCCACCCTCTCCCCTCAAGGGAGAGGGGTTTGCCAGTGCGCCGGGCTACCTCAGCCGTCGAAAGCATTCACTAGCTGCTGGAATGCTTGATCAAAAAATGCTGAGGGACCTCCATGTGGTGATCCGCTCCTTATCCACATAGATGTTGCTAACTCACGTGCTTTTTCTCGCAGCACCCTCTGTTGGCGAACTTGTTCAGTTTCAAGAGTTCCGATTCCTGGGCAGTTTTCAGTCACAGTGGCATAAGCATCGGAAGAGACATTGCGGTATCGGCAAACGGCATCCAAGAAGGGAATAATCTTATTGCCGGCATTGGCCATATGTATGGTGCATTCCCAGAGAGCATTTAGAAACAGCCAAGTCAGCAAAGAAAAGTCGCCGTTTACACATGTCAAGCAATCTTGAAATTGTTGGCTTCGATCTGACTTCGGTTGGTGGGAAAAACGGGTATATAAAAAGACATCGATTAACCGCTTCACTGAGAAGGGGAAATTCTGCGAAAAGAAACCACAAAAAGAAGGGCGGTTATTCAAAGTTCTAAGATAAGCATTGCGAACGTCCATGACATACTCGGATAAAGCGTGGCCTTTAAGCAAGTCCGAAAACACTATGGCCGCCATCAAGAAACAGCCCGGCTCACTCACCATGTACAGCCGTCTAAAAATGGACACAAATGAGCGAATTCCTTCATCCGTAATAGCAGTCTGCAGCTCACCACTGGAATATGTTCCAGGTCCTTCTTTCAAGAAGCTTGATCGAGCTAATTCTCCCAAATCCCTACAGAAAAGGGTCAAAGCATCCATATCTTTTGGCGAAATGGAGGTCTTGTTTATGTCGACGGGAGCCTTCGTGGCCAATGTGTATGAAATTGTGTATTCGTGCGTGCCAGGAGAAAAGAGCTTTGCATTTTCATCACCGGCCAAAATAAATGCAATTTCCTTAGGCGAAAGCTCCTCCCCATTTTCATCCTCCGTATAGTCTTCAATACCGAACATGCTTACACGATGATGTCGATCGGCCAGCGCCTGTAACTCATCTGAGGAGAGATTGTTTTCGCGAAATAGATGCCGGAATTTGAGGATGTCTCGCTTTCCTTTCTTCAGGATCATAATGGCTTCAATTGCTGCTTTTGAAGTTGCATCAATTTCTGATGTGCTTAGCCACAGACCTCTACCACTGAACTTTTTGTCCCCGTGTTTGAGGCAAGTAATGCTCAAGAGCAATAACCAGTCCTTTTTAGCAATTTGAATTGCTGTATCAGGCATTATTGTCCCTCCTTCATCTTCCTCAACATCTCCATCGCCTGAATCGGCGTCATGTTGTCCAAATCCGCGCCTTTGATCGCCTCCAGCATCTTCTGCGCGGCGGCATTCGGCGGCACAAACAAATCCTTCTGATTGCCGTTGCGCAGGGCGGTCTTGGCCAGCCTGGGCATGTCCAGGCCATCGGCCAGGTGGGCCTGGAGTTTGGGCAGCAGCTCGCCCGCGCGCTCGATGATCGTGCGGGGGATGCCCGCCAGCCGCGCGACGTGTACGCCGTAGCTGCGGTCCGTGCCGCCCTCCACGATCTTGTGCAGGAAGATCACCTCATCCGCCCACTCGCGCACGGCCACGTTGAGGTTCTTGATGCCCTTGAGCTTTTCGGAAAGCTCCGTCAGCTCGTGGTAGTGCGTGGCAAAAAGCGTGCGGCAGCCGATCCGCGCGGCCAGGTATTCCGTGATCGCCCAGGCCAGCGCCAGCCCATCATACGTGCTCGTGCCGCGGCCGACCTCATCCAGGATCACCAGGCTGCGGCTGGTGGCGTTATTGACGATATTGGCCGTCTCCACCATCTCCACCATGAACGTGGAGAGCCCGGCGGTCAGTTCATCCGCCGCGCCCACGCGCGTGAAGATGCGGTCCACCAGGCCGATCGTGGCCGATTCGGCGGGGATATAGCTGCCCATCTGCGCGAGCAATGTTAGCAGCGCCACCTGGCGGATAAACGTGCTCTTGCCCGCCATGTTGGGACCGGTGATGATGAGCGTGCGATCCTCGCTGGCGCCCATCATCACATCGTTGGGGACGAACTTTTCTTTCAAAGCCTCCGCCAGGACCGGGTGGCAGCCGCCGATGATCTCCAGCACATTATCTTGGGTAATCTGCGGGCGGACCCAGCGCCGCCGCGCGGCTAGATCCGCCAGGCCGGCCAGCACATCTAAAAGCGCCATGGCCCGCGCGGCCTCCTGCAATTGCCCCACGAATTTGCACAGCTCCACGCGGAGCTGCTCATACAGATCGGCCTCCAGGTGCTTGATCCGCTCGGCCGCGGTGAGCACCTCGCTCTCGTAGCGGCGCAGCTCCTCGGTGATGTACCGCTCGGCGTTTTTCAGCGTCTGCTTGCGGATGTAATCGGCGGGCACCTTGTCCGCGTGGGCGTTGGTGACCTCGATGTAATAGCCGAAGACCCTGTTGTAGCCCACCCGCAGACTACTCGCGCCCACCCGCTGCACCTGCTGGGCCTGATAACCGGCCAGCCAGCTTTGGCCATCGGTGGAAACGGAGCGCAGGCGATCCAGTTCCTCGCTGAAGCCCGCGGCCATCACGCCGCCATCGCGCAGGACGGTCGGGCAATCAGGATCGATCGCCTTTGCAATCAGCGCGGCGGCCTCCTCCAGCCCCAGCAACTTTTCCCGCAGGCCGACGATAAGTTCCGCCTGGCAGCCCGCCAGCATTTCGTGCAGGCGCGGCAGCAATCTCAGCGTCTGCCCCAGGGCCACCAATTCGCGCGGCCGTACCCGCGCCAGGGCAATATTGGCCGTAATGCGGTCGATCTGACTGCACGCCCCCAGCGGCTCGCCGATAGTGGATAACCTCTGGCGGTCGGCTATCAACTCGGCAATCGCTTCCTGCCGCAGGAGAATCTCGCTGTAGCGTTTTAACGGGAAGCTGATCCATTGCTCGAGCAGGCGGGCGCCCATGCCCGTGCGCGTGGAGTCGATGGAGGCGAGCAAACTGCCGGCTCGCTGGTCTGCGCGGAGCGTCCGCTTGATCTCCAGGCTGCGTAACGTCACCGCATCCAAAACCATGTGATCGGCCCGCTGGAAGGGGCGAAGCTGGCGGATGTGCCCCAGCGCGGTCTTTTGCGTCTCCTGCAAATAATTCAGCACCGCCCCCGCGGCGGAGATGGCCGGCGTGTAGCCATCCAGGCCAAAACCTGACAGCGTGGTCGTGCCGAAGTGCTTGTGCAGCGTTTCCGTGGCCGCGCGGGTTTCAAAGGCCCAGGGCGGCCGGGAGGTGCAGGAGGCGCCCGTACACTCGCGCAGTGTGCGGCGAAAGTCCGGCGTATCCAGCGGCGAATTCTCTGGTACGAGCACCTCGGCCGGGTGGATTCGCGTCAACTCATCCATCAGCCCCCGCGCGGGCACATCCATGAGCTGGAAATGCCCGCTCGATAGTTCCACCCAGGCCAGCCCGGCGTTTTTTGCCTCCGACCCGCTTTGGTGGGAGTCTATTGGGCAAATCGCGGCAGAGTCTATTGGGCATATCGCGGCGAGAAAATTTCCCTCACGCTGATCCAGCAGTATCTGGTCGGTGAGCGTGCCCGGCGTGATCAGCCGCTGCACATCCCGCTTGACCAGGCCCTTGGCCAGGGCCGGGTCTTCCACTTGCTCGCACACGGCCACGCGGATGCCCGCGGCCACCAGCTTGGCCAGGTAGTTGTCCAGGGCGTGGTAGGGGATGCCCGCCAGCGGCACGGCGGATGCGCCCTTGGAGCGGCTGGTCAGCGTCAGCCCCAGCACGCGCGAGGCGGTCTTGGCGTCCTCGTAGAAGGTTTCGTAGAAATCGCCCATGCGAAAGAGCAGCAGGTAATCCGGGTATTGCTCCTTGAAAGAGCGGTATTGCCGCATGGCCGGCGTGTCGAGTTGATTGGTTTCCTCGCTCATCTGATCCTGTGATGCGGATGATAGACGAGAAGAGTAGGGCGAGCAACCCTGCGCCCGTCGAAGGGCTTACGCAATCCCGGCCTTCTCCCCAGAATCAGAAAAGAGATTGGCAGGGATGCAAGGGATGCAAGGGATGGGAAAAACGAGATAACCACAAAGATCACAAAGAAACACAAAGGGCACAAAGAGTAAGAATCATTGTTTTTTTGATCCTTCTTTGTGTTCTTCGTGCTTCTTTGTGTCCTTTGTGGTTCTCTTGCCGTTGTTTTGGGCAAGATCGAGATTTCCCAGTTGCAGATTTCCCTCCGCGCGGGCATTGTGATGGGTTCTAGAGCTTCCACCGGCGATGTAACCGGCGGTCAGTGCTCGGAGCAGGGGGCGATGGAGTTGTGATATGTGCGCATCCCGCTCTCGGGCGAGGCTTGGTCTTTTGGCCGGTTGTCTGATTCTGTCGGTGGTGCTGCTGTGTACCGCCACATCTTTTGGTCAAACTCCCCAGGGCCAGGCGCAGGACGCAAAAAAGCCCGCTCCCGCGACATCGCCGACCATGACGGCCACCGGGCCCGCCGGCGCCAGCGCTGGAAAGCTCGCCCCGCCCGGCGTGCCGCTAAAGCAGACTGAAGCCCTGCCGGACTTCTGGAAGAGCAGGATCGCCGACATCGATCAGGCCGTCGGCGAGGTCAAAAAGGGCCAGGCCGAGGTGCTGACCAAATCCGCCGGCGGGCGGAAGATCTACCTGGTCAGCTACGGCCCCAGGAGCAATACGCAATCGCAATCGTTCTATAACTCCGCCTGCGCCGCCGGGAACCCCGCCTGGTACGCCGTCAAACCGCGCGGCCGCGCACCGGTCGTGCTCCTGTTAGGCCCGGTACACGGGCAGGAATTTGAGGGCACGGTGGCCCTGCTGAACCTGATCCACCTGGCCGAGACCGGCAAAGATTATCGCGGCAAGGAATGGCCGCGCCTGTTGCGGCATTTCGAGGAGTGCCGCGTGCTGATTGTCCCGCTGGCCAATCCCGACGGCCGCGCAAGGGTGCTGCTGGACAGTTTTGTCGGCCAGAATCTTCGCACCTACAACTTTTACGGCATGGGCACGTATGCCGATGGCAGTCCGCAGGACTGGCCCCAGGTGAAGGAGCGCCAGCCCATGGTGGGCAACGTGGGCTACCTCGGGGGCTACTTCAACGATTCGGGCATCAACCTCATGCACGACGACTGGTTCGGCCACATGGCCCCGGAAAACCAGGCCATCCTGGACCTCACCAAGCGCGAGGCGGCGGATTACGCCCTGTGCCTGCACTCGCACGGCAGTGAGCCGGAGCTGTTCAGCACGGACTACGCCGACCCCGCCTGCCGGGAAAAAGCGGCCGACCTGAGCGAGCGGCTTTTCCCGATCTTTGAGAAGCTGGGCCAGAAGCTCAACCATATTCGCCGCGAGCCGCGAGCGGCCGCCTCGAGGCCCTCGCGGGGCGACCGTGCGCCCAGCCCCTTCAACCTGCAAAGCGCCATCCACCATTCCTGCGGCGCCACGGTGGTGCTGTATGAAAGCCCCGCGGGCCTGCGACATTTCGATCCCGTCTCCCACGATGACATCCTCGATTTGCAGATGATCCTCTTCGAGGAGCTGCTGGCCTACGCGGCGGAGAGTCCGGTGGTGTGGGAACGGTAAGAGAAAGAATTAACCACAAAGACCACAAAGATCACGAAGAACACGAAGAGAGACTTTTCAAAAAAAAGACAAGGCAAAACCTTTAACCGCAGAGGTCGCAGAGAACGCAGAGAAGAAAAGGCCCCTGTCTCAGTGTCCCCGTGTCCCCGCGTCTCCGTGTTTCCGCGTCTAGTTTTTCTTTGTGCTCTTTGTGGTCTTTGTGCTCTTTGTGGTTGTCTTGTCTTCAGCAGTTCCCCAGCCCCACATGCCGAATCACCCCACGCACGATCGCCCACGCGTGTCGGGCATCCTCCGTCCGCATATCGGGCACAAAGCCGCAATCCAGGTACGCCTTGATGGCTGCGGTGCGCGGTGCCTGCGTATTCAGCATCGCGCGGCGATGCCCCAATCTCCTCAAATGCCTCAGCGTCGCGGCGGTCATGGCCTTGGAAAGCCCTTGCCCCCGATGCTGCGGCGTGATGGCCACCCAATGAATCTGCCCATAGGGCAGGCCTACTCCTCTCCCTTGAGGGGAGAGGGTGGCCCGAAGGGCCGGGTGAGGGGGATTATAGTTCCGGTTGTACCACGCCGTGATCGTGCCGCAGTCCGTGCCCTCCGGTGAAACCAGAAAGAAGCCGCGCTTGGGCATGGCGGCCAGATCGTTGCCAAAGGCCTCATCGAAATGCTTGCCGTCGATCTCGACATACGGCTCTGAAAGCTGCTGAATGGCGATCCAGGTCCGTCGGTCGCCCTCGACGAACGACCGCAGGCGGTAGCCCGGCGCGAAGGGGAAATCCGGTATGCCCTCCAGCGTGGGCCGGATCATGCTGATGCGGATGTAGTTCTCAGGCAGCGTTGCCATTTCTCCCATAGCATAACAGCCGCGATGGTTCATCCGTTTTATCCTCGAAGAAAAACTAGCAGGGATGCAAGAGATTCAGGGGATAAGAGAAAAGGATTCTAAAAGCCTTTTGTTTGCCTTCATCCCTTGCATCCCCTGTATCCCTGCTACTTTTCTTTTATCGTTTGAAGATAGTCCGCCCATTCGGCTTCGACTCGCCTTGCGCCGGCGGTTCCCGTGAATATGATCCCAGGGCAAAAGCTCTGTGATTGGCCTTTCGCGGCGGCCGAAGAAGGCCGGATCGAGCCCCGCCTGCTCGAAGGCCTTCAGCCAGAGCCCTTCGTTGAAATGCTCCTCCCAGCCATCGAAGCGGCGCCCAGCCGCCACGCGTTTTCGATCACCTGGCCTAAACGCCGATCGCCCCGGGCCATCACCGCTTCCATGGAACTGCGCTCGATGCGATGGAACTTGAACATCACCGGCGTGTGCGCGGCCATGTCCTTCAAGAGCCGCCGCACGTGCCAGAAATACTCCTGCTCGGCCTGCGCCGCCCACTGCATGGCCGTGTGCGGCTTGGGCACGAACCAACTCACCGAGGCGTTCACCGCGCCCTTGTGCCCATCCACGGACTTGCGGTGCTGGACATCTGGCGGCACAGGTCCATGATGCCGCGCAGGTCATCATCCGTCTCGCCGGGAAAGCCCGCCATGAAGTACACCTTGATCGACTTCCACCCCGCCGCGTACGCCGCGGTGACGCCGTTGAGCATGTCCTCGTTGGTCACCCGCTTGCGGACGGCCTGCCGCATGCGGTCAGAGCCCACCTCCGCGGCGATGGTCATGCCGCCCTTGCGGACCTGGTTCAATTGCCAGGGCAGCACGGCCAGCTGCTCCGAAATCCGCAGCGACGGCACGGCGATGGACACGTGCTGGGGGGCGAATCGCTCGTTGAGTTTGGAAATGAGCTGCGGCAGTCGGGATAGTCGCTGGTGGAGAGGCTGAGCAGGCTGATTTCGTTATAGCCGGTGTTGTTGATGGCCTGCTGGGCGATTTCCACGATTTCATCCACGCTGCGCCGGCGGATGGGTTTGGTGGTCGCCCCGGCATGGCAAAACCGGCAGGCATTGGGGCAACCCCTCATGATTTCAAGACTTATGCGATCAAACACCGCCTGGGCCGCCGGCGCCAAGGGGTGGGTGATGGCGGGCGAGTCCTCCAGCGGCACGCAGCCGCGGTGGATCAGGTGGGGAATTTCCGCACCTGCGGGGGCCAGGGAGGCCAGCGTGCCATCGGCATGGTAGCGCGGCTGCCACAGGGAGGGGACATAGGCAGAAGGGATGGTCTTGGCTGCCTCCAGGAGGATGTCCGCGCGGCCGCACCCCGCCTTCTTCATCCTGCCGACAAGCTCCACAAACTGGGCCAGGCTCCGCTCGCCGTCGCCTACCAGGAAGATGTCGATGAAGTCCGCCATGATCTCGGGGGCATCCGCCTGCGTGCCGCCGGCCACGATGATGGGTTGGCCTTCGTCGCGGTCGGCGGCGTGCAGGGGGATCCCGGCCAGGTCCAGCATGGTCAGGACGTTGGTCAGCACCAGCTCATAGGAGAGGCTAAAGCCGATGATGTCGAAGTCCGCCAGGCGGGCGCGGCTCTCCCAGCCGAAGAGGGGCAGGTTCCGCTCGCGCATTACGGCCTCGGCATCGACCATGGGGCAGTACACGCGGTCGCAGGCCACGCCGTCCATGGCATTGAGCAGGGTATAGAGGATCTGCGAGCCCAGGTGGCTGATACCGATCGAGTAGGCGTCCGGAAAGGCCAGGGCCACCTTCACCCGCGCACTGGAAACATCCCCGCAGCAGCGATTGTGTTCCAAGCCGCAGTATTGCGCCGGCTGCTGGATGGCCGGCAGCAACAAGTGCTCAATTTTTTCCCGAAGGTCTTGCATGGGCATAGGCTGCAACCGCGTTGCAGAGCGCTCATTGTACGGGTAGACTGGCGCATGCACAAAGTTCCATGGCGGATTGATTTATGCGGGTGAAGGTACGGCGGGTCGGTGACGATCGCGGCGGGAGATGGCGGCTGCTGCTCTTACCGGCGGCGTTGGCGCTGGCGGGGCTGATCATCCTATCGCTGGTGCTTTCATTTTTTCTGATCCTGCTGCCGTTTCTGATTATCGCCCTGGCGATCGTGGTGGTGCTGCGGTGGCTGCTCTCGAGCGGGGGCCTGCGGCGGAAAGGGCCGACGCCATAAAAACTAAAACCGAATACATCTCGTTCAATACGCAGAAGCACCGCGAGTACATCAACATTACCCAGCGTGTGGCGGAGGTGGTCGCCCAGAGCCAGATCCAGGAGGGCATGGTGCTGGTCTCGGCCATGCACATTACCGCCGGCGTGTTTGTCAATGACGCGGAGAGCGGCCTCTTAGCCGACATCGACGAATGGCTGGAGGAGCTGGCGCCCTCCGGCCAGGACTATCGCCACCACCGCACCGGCGAGACCAACGGCGATGCGCACCTGAAGAACCTGCTGGTCCATCACCAGGTGATCGTGCCCATCACCAACGGCCAGCTCGACCTGGGGCCCTGGCAGCAGGTTTTTTACGCCGAGTTCGATGGCCAGCGCCGCAAGCGGCTCATCATCAAGGCGATGGGAGAATGAACCATGGCTGTTTGGCTTTTTGACTGTTTGACTATTTGGTGCCGAGGCGATTCGCGCGTTTTCCGGCAGTTCCAAACAGCCAAACAGCCAAAACACCAAATGGCCAGAGAGTATTTGGTCAAGTGACTGCTATGTTCGGAGACGTGCCATGACCATTAAGTTCCATTGCGAGTATTGCGGCAACCTGGTGCAGGCCCCCGATGATGCCGGCGGCAAGCGCGGCAAGTGTCCGCACTGCCAGCGGAGCAATTTCATCCCCGCCCCCGAAGGCGAAGAGCCGCTGGACCTGGCGCCCCTGGATGAGGAGGAAGAACGGCGGCACAGGGCCGAGGTCGAGCGGCTGATGCGGGCCGAGCGGGACTTGATACACGAAACCTACCGCGATGAGACCACGCCGCGCTTAAACCAGCGCGAACCTGGCGATGTGACCACCGCCGACCTGCACCACCTGGTGGTCAATTACTGCCTGGACATGGTCAGCGGCCAGTTGGATCGGGCCCGCACGCACATGGACAAATTGCGGCAGTACCCCGAGGCCGGCCAGGGGGCCGTGCGGGATTTCATCTCCGGCAAGGTGCTCGAACCCGCGCTGGACAGGATCCCGCTGCGGGTGTTGCAAGGTTACCTTAATGAGCTTTTGAAGGACCTGACCTAGCCAGAAAAGCCAATTGCCAATTGCGAATTGCGAATTGAAAAGTGGGAAGGATGTCTATTCGCGGCGAAGGCGGGAAAGAACCTATCTTGACAGCATCCCAATGCGCGTTAAGCTCTCTCTAGCTTCACTCCGCTGGGAGCGGCGGGGTTGCACCAGCGGGCAGGAGCGATCTCGCTTCTCGCACTTCTTGCCCCAGGCCGCACGGCCGAGTTCCAGGATCTAAGAACATCTAACAAAACGTGGCAAGGGCTTCTCTGCCAAGGTTCCACGGGCCTGTGGCTTAGCGAAAAAGGCCGGAACACGGCCAAGATGGCCGTGCGACTCACGGGCAAGATGGCCGTGCTACGGGGTT
This sequence comes from uncultured Phycisphaerales bacterium, assembly GCA_963785635.1. Classification (GTDB taxonomy): domain Bacteria; phylum Planctomycetota; class Phycisphaerae; order SM23-33; family FEN-1343; genus FEN-1343. The sequence continues at coordinate 643,777 of CAWAWB010000004.1, read as the reverse complement.
TTGTTGGCCGCGCCAGGTTCTGATTGCGCGCGCGCCTGCGGCGCCACAAAAGGAGCGAGCGATTCATCCGCGTTCTGATATCGAGACCTCGCTGGCACAGGAGAGGAAAAGAACCACGAAGGCTTTGAGGGCGATATCGTGTGCTGTCGGGCTGGTGCTGGCGTTATGCGGCAACACGCCCACTTTGGCAGGCGGGACCTTTGCGACAGGCCTGACAGGGCCGGACGGTCCAATTGTCGTTCACATCCAGGATAGCCCTCCAAAACGGCCCCAAGGATATGACGAACCGGCCATAGAGTTCTTTCCCATGACATCGGTGATCCTGACCGATGTCCCCACAACCACCTGGACGTATGGCTGCGCCCCGACCTCGGCGGGCATGATCTTTGGCTACTATGACCGCAACGGTTATCCGAACATGTATACCGGGCCGTGCAACGGCGGCGTAGCCCCGCTGACAGACCTGGGACAAGGGGATGATCCTGCAAATCCCATCGCCGGCGCCTGCTCGATTATCGCCACGCAGAAGGGGTTTGATGGACGTAGCACCAACGGCCACGTGGATGATTATTGGACCGGCTATGGTAACTCCGGACCCGATCCGTGGGATGGAAATTGGACAGAACATGCCTGGGGAGGATGCACCGCCGATTACATGGGAAGCAACCAGTGGAAGTGGGATTTCGACGGTGATGGCACAATAGAGTGCAACACCGATGGGTCCACGTGCTTTTTCGTCAACTCCGGCAAAACCAAGATGGTCGACTTTATCCCGCCTGCCAGCGAGGGGTTGCCGCAGACCGAAGGCTGTCACGGGTTGCGGCTCTTTGCTCAGTCCCGCGGCTACACGGTATTGAACAACTACACGCAGAATATATCGCCGAACGTACACGGTGGATTTTCGTTCAGCAATTACCAGACGGAGATTAACGCCGGCCGACCCGTATTGATTCAGTTGGATGGCCACACGATGGCGGGCGTAGGGTACGACACCTCGGGCCAGACGGTCTACGTGCACGATACCTGGGACAATTCCACCCATAGCATGACCTGGGGAGGTTCCTACAGCGGAATGGCCCAATGGGGGGTGACGGTGCTTCAGCTAGCCGCGCCGACCAATCTGGCCCCGGTCGTGGTCATGCCGGCCGATCCGAATTTGACGCTGGCCGGCGGCAGCGCCAGCATTCTGCTGTCGGCTGCCGTCACGGATGACGGCCTGCCCACGGGTTCTACAGTGTCCATCACCTGGAGCAGGATCAGCGGGCCCGCTGCGGTCACTTTCGGCAGTCCCGGCGCGGCGGCCACGACGGCCACGTTCACGGCGGCTGGTTCGTATACGCTGAAGTGCCTGGCTTCCGATAGCCTTTTAAGCAGCGAGCCGAATGACACGATGACGGTCACGGTGAATCCGCCTGCGAATCTGGCCCCGGTCGTGGTCATGCCGGCCGATCCGAATTTGACGCTGGCCGGCGGCAGCGCCAGCATTCTGCTGTCGGCTGCCGTCACGGATGACGGCCTGCCCACGGGTTCTACTGTAACCATCACCTGGGGCAGGGTCAGCGGCCCCGCCGCGGTCACTTTCGGCAGTCCCGGCGCGGCGGCCACGACGGCCACCTTCACGGCGGCCGGTTCGTATACGTTGAAGTGCCTGGCTTCAGATAGCCTGCTAAGCAGCGAGCCGAACGACACGATGATGGTCACGGTGAATGCGCCGACCAATCTGGCTCCGGTCGTGGTCATGCCGGCCGATCCGAATCTGACCATGGCCGGCGGCAGCGCCAGCATTCTGCTGTCGGCTGCTGTCACGGATGACGGCCTGCCCACGGGTTCTACAGTGTCCATCACCTGGAGCAGGATCAGCGGTCCCGCCGCGGTCACTTTCGGCAGTCCCGGCGCGGCGGCCACGACGGCCACCTTCACGGCGGCCGGTTCGTATACGTTGAAGTGCCTGGCTTCCGATAGTCTTTTAAGCAGCGAGCCGAACGACACGATGATGGTCACGGTGAATCCGCCTGCTGGAAATGTTGCACCGGTTGTCGCCATGCCTGCAAACCTCGCCATCAGCATGCCTGACGCGGCCACGCCGGGCGGAGTGGCCCTGAATGCCAGCGTGTCGGATGATGGCCAGATCAGCCCGCTGGTGATGACCTGGAGCATCTTGTCCGCTCCCCAAAATGGCACGGTCAACTTTACCAATGGTAATTCGGCCTCCACGACGGCCAGCTTCACCCGGATTGGCGCATACCAGTTGCAACTGGATGCCAACGATGGCGCATTGCATAGCTGGGGGACCATGATGGTGACCGTGGGCGAGGACAGCCGCGCGGACTTTAATAACAGCGGCGCGGTTGACGGCACGGACTTTCTGACGTGGCAGCGGAATTACAATCACGGCACGGCCGCCAGCGGCGCCGTTTTCGTGGACGCCAACTTTGCCGATCCCAACTACGCCAGGGCCCATGGCGACGCCAATGGCGACGGGAAGGTGGATGGACAGGACTACCTGATCTGGCAGCAGGATTATGTATTCGGGCACTAACCTCACCTGGCACATTGGCATAGCCACGAGAATCACCAAGAGCACCAAGGACACCAAGAGCACCAGAAGATACATTGTTTTTATCTTTGGCGCTCTTTGTGCTCTTGGTGAGCTTGGTGTTTAGCAGTTGATTTGGAGCGCAATCTGCCGAGCAATTCTTACTTCGCCGGTCTGTGCTCGGTTTTTCTGGCCGCGCCAGCGGGATGATCTGGTAGATCTGGTTGTCCAGACGGATGGTGTAAGGTGTAATCACTCATCACCTTGCGCTGGTCCTGAATGCTGAGGATCACCGAAAGGTTCATCGAGGGATGCAGCACTTAGATAAGACCGGACATTACTCTACTTAGATATGACAGTTATGTGTCTTGACGATATAGCAAATTCCGTTTAAACTCTAATACGGCTGGGGCTTTCGTGCGTTTTGATGCCCTTAAGCCGCACGCCTTGTTTAGCTATGCGGAGGGTCCTGCCATGCTGCATCTGTTTCGCTGCCGGGGAATGTGGTTGTGGTGCGCTTCAATCCTTCTTGCCGGATTGGCCCTGCCTGATCGGGCACTGGCCACGATCACGTTGAGCGAAGATTTTGATGGGGCCTCGCTCAACACCAACGCCAGCTCCGCCAGCGGCTCGACGGTGACGCTTGTACCCCGCTATACGGCGCCGCTATCCAGTTATGGCCCGACGTGGTGGTGGTCGCTGGCCTTCCGGGCCGATGGCGTGCAGGGGCTGACGGTACAGTTCCGCCTGCCCGCGCCGTTGGCGGACCTGGAGAGCCAGGACCGCTTCGTCTACAGCTACGACAACGTGAATTGGCAGTACTTCGACAACGGCGCCGTCAACGGCTCGGAATATGACTTCTCCAACAACTCCCCCTTCACGCAGAACACGGTGTACGTGGCCATCATGTTCCCGTACCCGACGAGCAAGACCGATGCTTTTGTCGCGTCAGTCAAAAGCAACCCGTACGTGCAACCGACGGCCAGCAGCGATGCCAATCTCATGATCGGTCACACTCCCGGCACGGCGGGCGGAGATTCCAACGGCCTGCACTATCTTGACGACATGGGCCGCACAGTCCCTTCGCTGCCCATTTACGGCTTCCAGGTCACCGACAGCAACGCCAGCGGCACGAAGACGAAGATGGTGGTACAGGCCGGCAACCACAGCGGCGAGCCTCTGTCGGGATATGTGCTGGAAGGGCTGGTGGATTGGTTGGTCGGCACAAGCCCGCAAGCCGCCGCGCTCGCCAGGCGGCGGTGTTTTATATCTATCCCTGTGCCGATCCGGAAGGCCGGTACAGCGGCTTTTATGTCAGCTCGCCGGTGAATCCCAATGCCAACCACAACCGCATTTGGTTCGATTCGAATGGCTTGAATTGGGATCCTAACGGCAACCCTGAAGTGGTAACCATTGAAGGGGCCGAACGAGCCGACACCGGCGGACCGGTGGATTATTTCTTCGACATGCACGTGGACTGGAATGATTCGATGATGTACGGGCCCCCCAGCCTGTTCTCATCCCCGTTTTATCTGGCGCTCAAGCAGCGCGATCCGGACTACACTGCGACCTACTACGTGCTGAATGATCCTGATACCGGCTACGCCCAGAGCTGGGCCCAGCGGCCCATCAGCCAGGGAGGGCTCTCCGCCAGCTACATCAGCACGGTCGAATTCGGCGAGCAATACAATGACAGCATTGATGCACAGCATCAGCGCGGCGTTAACATTGGCCTGGCCTTCTACGACTGCCTCCTCAATCCCAATCATGCCCCGGTGGTCGATGCGGGGGGCGATCAGAGCATCACGCAGCCAACGGTGACAGTCAATCTGGCCGGCGCCGTCAGCGATGATGGCCTGCCTCAAGGTTCAGCCGTCACGGTTACCTGGAGCAAGAATAGCGGTCCCGGCACAGTCACCTTTGGCAACGCCAATGCCGCTTCCACGACCGCGACCTTCTCGGCCGTGGGAACTTACGTGCTGCGTCTGACGGCCAGCGACACGGAATTTACCCCGTACGCTCAGTGCACCATCACCGTATCACTGGCCCCCGGCACGGAAGTCGCCCTATGGCGGCACGCCCTGGCCGGTTCCCGGCACGATCCAGGCGGAGAATTATGATTTGGGCGGCCAGAGCGTCGCTTATTACGACACGACGACCGGCAATTCCAGCGGGGCCTACCGCGACGATGATGTGGACATCCGCACGTGCAGCGACACGGGCGGCGGTTACGCCGTCAGCTCCATCGCCTCGGGTGAGTGGCTGAACTACACGATCAATGTCGCCCAGATGGGAAGCTATGTCATCAACACCCGTTACTCGAGCACCTCCACCGGCTACGTGCACTTCCTGCTGGATGGCAATACCCTGACCGGCTCTGTGACCCTGTCCTCCTCAGGCAGTCACAGCACGTGGAAAACCGTCGCCGCGCCGGCCTGCACGCTGCCTGCCGGCCAGCACGTGCTGCGATTGTGTTTCGACAGGCTCTAGCTATTACATGAACTGGATCCAGCTTTCGGCGGCCAACCTTGCCCCCACGGCCAACGCCGGCTCGGATCAAACGATTACGCTGCCCGCCGCCGCGATGTTATCCGGCTCGATCAGCGATGATGGCCTGCCGAATCCGCCTGCCTCCACGACGGTGACGTGGAGCAAGATCTCCGGCCCCGGAACGGTGACATTTACTAATCCTAATGCGGCCGCGACAAATGCTACTTTCTCCACGACGGGCACGTACGTGCTGCGCCTGACCGGGAATGACTCGGTCTTCACCGCCACGGATGACTGCCAGGTGATCGTGGCTGGCCAGCAGGTCAATCAGCCGCCGGTGGTCACCATGCCGGCCAGCATCATCACGGCCATGCCTGGCGCATCCAGCGCCGGCGCGGTAGCGCTAAACGCTACGGTATCTGATGATGGCCAAATCAACCCACCGGTGGTCACCTGGACCATCCTGTCCGCACCGGCCAACGGCGTGGTGACATTCACCAACGCCAATAGCGCCTCCACGACGGCCAGCTTCACCAGGATCGGCACGTATCAATTGCAGCTCGACGCCAATGACGGTGCGCTGCACTCCACGGGCGCCGTCACGGTCACCGTGCAGGAAGATCCGCGGGCCGACTTTGACAAGAACGGCGTCGTCGACGGCCTGGATTTCCTCATCTGGCAGCGCAACTACAATCACGGCGCGGTTGCCAGCGGCGCGCCCATCCTGGATGCCAACTTCAACGATCCCAACTATGCCCGGGCCAATGGCGACGCCAACGGCGACGGCAAGGTGGATGGATCAGACTTCCTGGTCTGGCAGCAGGATTATGTGTATGGGCACTAAACAGAAATGAAATTACAAATTACAAAGTACAAGTGACAAATTAACGGCCGGAAAAGGCTTTTCCTCCGGCAATAATTTATCATTTGTGTAATTTCTACTTTTTAATTCAAAGAGCAGAAAATGAAATTGAAAATTTAAAAGTACAAGTGACAAATTACCGGCCCGGAAAGGCTTTCCCTCCGGCAGTAATTTGTCATTTGTAATTTGTACTTTGTAATTCTTTCAAAAGATGGAGGCTGTGGAATGTTACCCTGGCGCACCCGACTCCTGCTCATTACCGGTTTTTACCTTGCACTGCCTGTCAGTACATCGATGGCGGCATCGGCGAATACGATCATCGATGACAGCCCCGCGGCCATTTTGTACAGCGGCAGCAGCCAACAGAACCCGATAGTGCACCTGAGCAACATAGACCGCACGATCACGGCCACAACCACGCCGCTATGCCCGTATGATGTACACCTGGATGGCCAGTGGCAGGGGAATGTCGTCGCTTCCGATGGCAAGGTGTATTTCGGCACCTCCAGCCACGCCCCGCACACCAGCGCGCTCTTCATGCAGTATGACCCCGCCACAGGCCTGGTACACCGGCTGGCCTCGCTGAACGAGATTACGCACGAGGATGTCAACTTCTACCGGCCGCAAGGCAAGCTGCACAGCGCGATGACGGAGTACAACGGCTACCTGTACTTCAGCACGTATTACGGCTATGAGGGAGGCAACTATCCCGGCGGGCATGTCATCCGCTACAAACTGGGCAGCTTTGAGGCCAACAGCCCGGTCTTCAAGGATATGGGCCTGCCAACCAGCGGCGGCATCATCTACACGGCCACGACCGTGGATCCTCTCACGGGCATCGTGTACGTCAACGATACCGGCGGGTCCGGAACCCACGTGTACACAACCAATGCCAATGCCCCCGACTCCACCACCTTCACCTGGACAGATCGCGGCGGTGTCGCCAGCGACAGCACCTTTTACCACTTCACCGACAGCCAAGACAATCTGTGGACAACCGGGCGATACACCGGAGGCACCCTGTACGAGGTTCCGCCCACGGGCAACATGGTGAGCTTTCCCGGCGTCTTTCCAACGGTGTTGCAGCCGGACAACCTGTCCGTTAATTGGATGACCGGGCTCAACAGCTTCAACTGGGTGCGCCAGGCTGAATGGCGATCAGTTCGTGTTTACGCAGTTTAATGACGCCTTCGTGTACATCTTCGACGCCAACGCGGCGAGGCAGGGCCTCATGGGTCTCGGCCAGGCCTTCAAGAAAATCGCCCGCATTGGCACGGATGGCCTGGACACGTGCCTGGCCGGGCACACCATGTACTGGCTGGCCTCCGCGCGGCAATTCAATTCCTATTGCCAATACCTCGGTCCGGACGATCCTTACGCGGGGCAGAGTGATTACAACTGGTACAACTACATCGGTGATGACAAGGCCAAAGACCTGCACTTGATGAGCCTGAATCTGGAAGATCCGCGTCTGGCGGCGAGCGGCTACGACCCCAATGCCTGGGATGCCGATCTGCTCACGGACTGGGGGCGCGTCGTCGACCAGGATGGCCGCACTCCCTACCGTGCCGAGAGTTTGTGCAGCGACGGCAGCCACGTGTACCTGGTGGGCGATTGGCGAAATCTTCCCACGGATCCGAATAACTGGCACACGCTCAAGGCCCTGTATGCCGATGTTGACGGAGGCTACACGCAGCTCTGGAGAGGTCAGTTTTTGGGTGTGATTAATATCCCCAATTACCCGCCGGCGGTCACCATGCCCGCCAACGTGATTGCCGCCATGCCCAATGCTGCCAATCCCGGCGCCGTAGCGCTAAACGCCGCGGTGAGCGATGATGGCCAGATCAATACGCCGGTGGTCACCTGGACCATCCTGTCGGCGCCGGCCAATGGCGTGGTGACATTCACCAACGCCAATGCGGCCTCCACAACGGTTAGTTTCAACCGAGTCGGCGCCTATACGCTGCAACTCGATGCCAACGACGGCGTTTTGCACGCCGCGGCAACCCTGACGGTCACCGTGCAGGAAGATCCGCGGGCCGACTTGGACAAGAACGGCGCGGTTGACGGCCTGGATTTCCTCGTCTGGCAGCGGAACTACAACCACGGCACGGCCGCCAGCGGCGCGGCCATCGTGGATGCCAACTTCAACGATCCCAACTACGCCAAGGCCAACGGCGACGTCAACGGCGATGGCAAGGTGGATGGTGATGACTACCTGATCTGGCAGCAGGATTATGTGTACGGGCACTAGTACTCTGTAACAGCTAAATCACCGGGTATAGTTTCTTCAGTTTGATCCGGGCGTCGGCGGTGGTGAATCGCCAGTCGATGCCCTTCTTCTTTTCATTTCGTGAACGTTCCCACGGCGCGATGCTCGCCGCCAGTTGTTCGCGGCTTTCAAAGTAGTCATCCATGCACTGGCGGCTCAACACGCTCAACTCGATCTCGGCCATATTCAGCCAACTGCCATGCTTGGGCGTGTGGTGAATCTCCAGCTTCTCCGCCAAACGCCGAGCCTCAGCCGGTTCAAATGCCTCGTACAGGCTGGCGATGTTGTGCGTGTTGAGTTGGTCCATCACCAGCACGATCTTCTCGGCCTGGGCGTACAGCACATCGCACAGTTCCCGTATCACGTGGGCGAAGTCGATTCGCGTTCGCTGCTGACGCACACGCACGTGCCGCTTGCCCTTCAGCGGTTCGGACACCAGGAACACGCTGGCCGTGCCGCAACGGCGGTATTCCGGATCAACCCGCTTGATTCGGCCGGATCGACCGGGAATCGAGGGGCGCGTCTGGGCCACCAACTGCTTGCTGGCTTCATCCAAGCATACCAGGGGTCGCAACGAGTCGAACGGCCGGTGGTATACCTCCAGCACGTCTTCCATCGCCGCGACAAATTCGCCGTTTTGCTTGGGCGGAATACACCAGTACTTGCTCAGGTGAGGCTTAAGCTCATTTTTTTAAGCGTCCGCTGCACCGCCATGTGACTGCAAGACTCGACGTATCCTTGCGCCACCATCTGGTCAGCCAGCAGACGCACGCCCCAGCGGCTGCGCCCCTCCGGCGGCTCCATGCGAGTCAGGGCAATCAAGTGCGCTTCGGCCTTGCCGTCGAGCTTGCGTACCCGATAGCTGCCACGGTTGCCGTGCTCCAAGGCCGCCTCCAGCCCTTGCTCCACCAGACGACGACGCAAGTTCTCAACCGTCGTGGGATGACAGTCAAAAGCCTCGGCAATGTGAGCGTCTTTCCACCCCGGACCTTCGGGGCCTTGGTCAGCCTTGAGCAACATCTGAGCATGCCTGCGTTGATGCGGCTTGCCTTTATCCAGCAGTGTCTGGAGTTGGGAACGCTCTTCGGTTGTCAATTCGACGATGTACTTTTTCATGACGGCCTCCTTGCCGATCAAAAGGGTTCTATCAACCCATCGGCAAAAAGAACCGCTACCCAGAAGTCTCTCCGTTACGGAGTACTAGAGGGAATTGCTAATTGCCAATTGCGAGAGCCGTAAGCCCTAAGCCGAAAGCCCTGTTCACTTCGCCGGTCTGTGCTCAGTTTTTCTGGCCGCGCCGGCGTCCATGACGAAAAAGAGGAGGCCGTCGGGGAGACGGACGCGGCCGGCGGGCAACTGCGCGGCGGTGGCCGGATCCTCGCTCAGCACCTTCTCCACCGCTTCAGCCTTGTCCACGCCGGTGACCAGCATGAGCACGTTATGGGCGGCGTTGATCAGGGGCAGCGTGAAGGTCATGCGCTTGCGGCCCAGCACGGGCACGAAATGGGCCGTGACCAGCTTGCGCTCTTCCTCGAGGGCGGCCGTGGTGGGGAACAGGCTGGCGGTGTGGCCGTCGCCGCCCATCCCTAGAAGGATCAAGTCGAAGGCGGGCAGGCCCGAGGAGCCGGAATGTACGTGGTCGATAATGAGGCTCGGAATACTGGCCGGCGGCCTGGGAGATATCCGCCGCATCGGCCGGCATGGGGAACACGTGCTCGAGGCGCACGGGGACCTTATCGAGCAGCGTCTGCTGGGCCATGCGGTAATTGCTGTCGGAATGATCGGCCGGAACGTCGCGCTCATCGCCGAAGAAGATCAGCGTGTCCTGCCAGGGGATCGTATCCGAGCGCGGCGGTTTGGTCAGCAATTCATACAGCGGATGAGGCGTCGTGCCGCCGGAAAGGGCCAGGGTAAACTGCCCGTGCTGTGCGACCGATTCGCAGGCGATGGTGGCGATCAGGTCCGCCGCGGTCGTCAAGGCATGATCGACATCGGCTTCCACGATTATCTTGCGGCGATAGTTCACGCTAGGGCTCCTAAGGCGTTCTTATAGGGATTTATATCGGTCGGCGGCGGCGTTTACGATTGCAGAAAGCCGCCGCGCAAGACATGCTCATTTTAGCAGCCAAAGAAATGAGCAGGGATGCAAGGGATACAAGGGATAAAAACCGGATGGATGTTTTTAAAAACGACAAAGGCGGGTGGTAGAAAGCCGCCGCGCACGACATACTCATTTTAGCAGCCAAAGAAATGAGCAGGGATGCAAGGGATACAAGGGATAAAAACTAGATAAATGTTTTAAGACAGAGGTAGGCGGTCATGACAGAAATTGGGCTGCCAAAAGGTGAGCATGAGCCTTTAACTTAAAGAATACTGGGCTGCGCGTTTCACGTCCAAAACACGCTGGGGTGCGGCTTCCTGGAAAAAGTTTATGAAAATGCGATGGCTGTTGCGCTGCAAAAAGAATGCTTAATAATCAGCCGGCAGGTTCCTTTGCGGGTACATTATGAGGGTATCCTTGTCGGCGACTACGTGGCCGATTTGATCGTCAATAGCGCCGTTCTGGTCGAGATTAAAGCCACAGAAACACATAGCAAAACTCACGTTGCCCAAGTGCTGAACTATTTAAGAGCAACAGGCCTGCCTGTCGGTCTGCTGCTTAATTTTGGCGCGCCTCGCCTTCTCTATCGTCGTCTGATCATCAAGGAAAGGATTTAGCAGGGAAACAAGGGATTCAAGGGACAAGAGTTTTCATTCTTTTTTTGAATTTGTTTGTTATCCCTTGCATCTCTGCTTTCTTGCCTTTTCGATTGCATCAGGAGGAAGCCTGCTCCTGCGGCGCATCGGGGACGACCTCGGTGAGGAGGAAGCGGGGCTTATACTGCTCCAGGCGGGGGCCGCGGCGAGCGAGGAACTGCTGCTCCTGGTGGGCGAAATACTCCGGCCCCACCGGCACGATGTTGATTGGCCCCAGGCGGCCCGAGCGCCGCTTTGAGGCGTATTCCACGTTTAATTTGCCCAGGGAGTCATCCACAGTGCGGGCGAGTTTGTCGAGTTCTTCTCTGCTGGAGTGAGCACAGCCGAGGGCGGCTGTGCCACATTGCACCTGCAACTGGTAGTAGGGCAGAGGGGCAAAATGGCCCTGGGCCACGAAATTCTGCACCTCGATTCCGGTGGCGGCGCAGGCGTGGGCCACCGCCTCCACGAGCTGGTTTTCGGTGAGTTTCTCGCCGGTGATGTTGGCCGTGTGCGCGCCCTTGGAAAGGAACTCGATGAGCGGCGTGTGGCCCATCCAGCCCAGCACGCGGATGCGGTCCTGGATGTTGTACCGCCACAGGCCGGCGAAATTCGTCAGCACGAGGAAATATTCGCGGCCGGATTCCAGCTCGTGGATGCCGAAGGTTCCCACCTGGCCGGCGGCCTCGTGCTCGGCCGGGATGAATTCGAGGAAGGAGCTGGTGACATCCGCCGCGCCGGCGGGGCTGGCGTCGATGAGGGGAATGGAGAATCTGCCCTCGCTGGCCAAAAGGCCCACATCGCGGATGGGTGTGCTGCCCGTGAGCTGGCGGAGGCGCGGCAGATACAGCCCCAGCGTGCCGCCGGTCCAGTGGGCCATCACAGACAGGTTCCAAAAGTGGCGTGTCAGGAGTTGGCCATCCTTGGCCAGGCCTTGCTCGACTTGCCGCGCTAACTCCGGGTGCTTGTGCAGCGGAATAGACTGGGCGAGTTCTTTTTTTGCCGCCGCGCGGCGCCGGGGGGTGTGAGTGTGCCATCGCGCAGGTCCTTGAGCAGCGTATCGATGTGCTCCTGGGCGGTCGATAGCAATTTGATGATCGTGGAAGGATTGGCCGTGGAAATGATCGCCACATCCCGCGGCATGGCCAGGCGCATGATCGTGTAGTACTTCGCGACCGGGTCGGCGATGCGCTGGGCCTGCTCGGGGATCACGTACATGCGGCGGACGATGCGCTTCTGCATCCTACCCAACATGCCGGAGATCGCCCCGCAGGGGATCCCGGTCGGGCTGTAGCTTTCCACGGCGGGGCTGGAAACCTGGAGGATAGGCCGCAGCCAGGCCTCGGGATGATCCACAAGCATTTTGTAGCCGAAGATATTCCACCCGCGGCGGTAATCGAGCAGGGCTTGCCGCGTGATGGGGATGTACTTGGGCTGGCCGGTGGTGCCGCTGGAGATGGCGAACATGAGGATCTGCGTGGAGCGGGGAAAGAGCGCCTCCGCCTTCCCTTCGTACACGTCGTTCAAATACGGGCGCATGGCCTCGTAATCGCGGACGGGCACGGCCTTGGAAAAGTCTTCGTAGGACCGGATCGAAGTAAAGCTGTGGTCGCGACCGAAGCGGGTATCGGCGTGAATCTCGATCAGCCGGCGCAGCAGATGCTCCTGCGTGTCGCGCCCGAACCGCGCCTGGTGGATGAATCGGTTATACAGGCCGGCGGCGTGCGCGGCCGCCACGCGCGCGGCGATTTTCAGAATGGGTTTGGGCAATGCCATCTGGCGCAACTGTAGCACGTGGCATTAGCTAAAGGAAGACTGCGCGGCCATAGTTGGGCACGTAAGAACAACTTTGGTAAACACCAAGTTCACCAAGAGCACCAAGCACACCCAAGACAAGAAAGCAAAGTTGAAGATGCTGTGAAGGCCGTTTGGTGCTCTTGGTGTCCTACCAAAGGCCCAGGGAAGAGAACTACGAATAGCTCGCTGAGCTTACCTAGACTATGCCATTCTAAGACCGCCAACGCCTCCAAGCGTGTCCAATTGGCGGTGTTGGCGGTCTAGAAGTGCGTGACGTACGTGTTTGTATATTAACCTGTTACAGCTTAACGCGAAGAATTCTTAGACCGCCAACCCCAATCCAAAATCGCCCAAAATGCTTTAATTTGGCAAAGATAGGTAATATAGATAAATGGCAAGAGAATTCAGAGTTCCAGTATCAATGACGGTCCAAGGGGTTCCTGACGGCACTTGCAGATGGGTCACTCTGATTTTGCCTGTTGAACCTCACGGGAAGATTGCCGCTTGACCAACGGCTCCAGCAGCGGTCGCGGCTCTGGAAGGGAGATACTCCTGCCCGCGATATAGGCCTCATCCACGGGCAGGCCGGCCAGGTGGCGCTCGAAGAAGGCCACGGTCCGCTGGGCGTATTCCTCGGGGACCACGGCCACGGACTGATTGTGCTTGGCGTGGGGGACGATCCACAGGTACTTGGGCGAAGGGGCCTCCTGGTGCAGCAGCAGGGTCTGCTGGCTGGGCACGTAGCTATCCTGCTCGCCGTGGATGAACATGATGGGCCGCGGGGACATCTCCCGCAGCGCGTTAAACACCGAGGGATAGCGGCAGCCCATCTTGCGCTGTGCGCGGCAGCGCATCAGGAAATACATCAAGCGCCAGAAGGCCGGGGGGTGGTTTTCGTACACCAGGCGGACGCGGGCAAAAATCTTGGCCCAGCGTTTCATGAGGCTGGTACACACGGAATCCGTGCTGAAGGCGCTATCGGCCAGAATCGCGCCGATTGTGCTATCTCGCGCGGCCGCCAGGATCGCCGCCGCGCCGCCGCGGCTGATGCCGAAGAGGCCCACGGGTCCGGTGCTGCCGCGCGCGGAGAGTTCCTGGTGCACGTGTGCGATGGCGCCCAGGACATCGCCTACCTCCTTGTCGCTGGACCATTGGAGCGGGCGGTACTTGGGACGGCAGGAGCTTTCCCCATGGCCGCGGAAATCGAAGGAGAAGATGTCGAAGCCCGCCTGGGACAGGGCGCGTGTGTATCGGGCGCAGCTATACATGTCGGAGCCGAACTCGTGGCAGAAGATGATCGTGCCCTTGGGACGCGGCACGCGCAGCCACATGCCGCGCAGGCTGGTGCCGTCGAAGGCCCGCAGGCGGACTTCGTGGCCGGAAATCCGGTCAAAATCCAGCAGGCCCAGGGACAGCGGGGGCGGGGTATCCGTGAAGATGTTCAGGCTGATGCGGACATATTTATCCAGCACCAGGCTCACCCACACCAGCAGGCTCAGGCAGGTGGCCCCGATGGTGAGCGCAGCCCAATTGCTGGCGATAAGGTCCCACCAAGATGACACAGCTTCCACGTACATATATTGGTGTCTCGATTGACCCCGAGCACTTCAATTATAGAAGCATATGTTAGAAAAGGGACCGTGGCAAGCGGGGAGGGCAGGGGAATAGCCTTAGGTGGCAGAAGTTAGGGCATATTTGAGTCAATTTGTCACTTAGTGAATTAGTCAATTGGACAAGATCATGCACAACGCCGAACTGGATTGACCAGCCTCTGTCTAGTTGACTAATCGACCAATTGACTAATTGACCAGGACCCGCCTTCCCTTCCGCGACGACTCTATCGCCGCGAAAACCATCGCCAGGGACTTGATGTTGTCGTGGCAATGGGTCTGGGGCTGTTTGCCCTCGCGCAGGAAGTCCAGCATCTCCAGCAGGGCGCCGTGCATGGCGGGATGTCTTATCTGCGGGGCGGGCAGATCAAGTGATTTCAGCGGCCGCGTGAAACCGGTTTCGCCCGCCAGGACCTGCGCGGCGGGGGGCTGATCATTCTCGTAAAGAATCGTTCCCTTTGCGCCCACGATCCGCCAGTTGCCATTCCAACTGGTGGTAAAACCTTCGGAGCACCAACTGCCGCGATAGGTGAATTGCACGTCATGGCTCATTTCGAAGATCGAGCTGGCGGCGGCAGCGCCGGCGTACCAGGAACCCGCGGGATTAAACTCGCGGGCGTAGACGGCCATAGGATCGACGCCGGTAAAAAATGCGCCAGGTCGAAATGATGGATGGCCATGTCCAGGATGAGGGGACTGGCCATCTGGTCTCGAAAACCGCCGAAGTGGGCGCCGATGTAGAAATCGCAATTGACTGTGGTGATCTGCCCTATCAGCCCCGCCTCGACCGCGCGGCGGATCGTCTCGTGATGGCCATCCCACCTGCGCGACTGGCTGACCATGTACAGCTTGCCGGCGCTGTCAGCGGTTTTGACCATCTTGCGCGCCTGGGCCATGTTTGCCGCCATGGGTTTTTCGCCGAGGACGTGGCAGCCGGCCCTCAAAGCCTGGCAGGTCACGGCGCAGTGCGCCTCGGGTATGGTCAGGTCCACGATGAAATCCGGCCGCGCCTGCCGCAAGGTTTTCTTGAGATCTGTGGAGGCCGGGCAGGAGAGCTTGTACTTGTCTATCTGCCGCTGAGCGGTCTCTAAGTTCAGGTCCACCACTGAGACGATCTGAACCTCTTCCTCCAGGAGGGGGCCAAACCAGGCGTCGGAAATTCCACCGGCGCCGACAACCACCGCGCGGAAGTCTTGCATCTGTCAACTCCTCAAGGTGCTTGATATTGCACCGCCACGCGGATAATCTCAAGCTTTTGGCGGTAGTTATGACTGAACGGAAACTTGGAGAAAACGCGGGCATGAGCGAAACTCAAGGCGCAGACGGAGGCCGTGCCAGTGGCTGCCGACAAGCAGCCCTCGCCACAGTCGCGGGTGCTGGTGGTGGATGACAACGCCCAGAACCGCGAGCTCCTGGGGGCGTATCTGGAGTCCATTCCAGTGCGCGTGGAGATGGCCGAGGATGGCGTGGAAGCGCTGGAGCAGATCGAGGCCAACCCGCCGGACCTGATCCTGCTGGACATCATGATGCCGCGCATGAGCGGCTTTGAGGTGTGTCGCAAGCTCAAGACCCACCCGGCCACGCGCGAGATCCCGGTGATCATGGTCACCGCGCTGAACGAGATGGGCGACATCGAACGGGCCGTGGACTGCGGCACCGACGATTTTCTCTCCAAGCCGGTCAACCGCATTGAGTTGATTACGCGCGTGAAAAACCTGCTCCAGGTGCGGTACCTGAAGAATGAGCTGGAGCGGACGCTCCAGTACCTCAGCGAACTGGAGGCGCGGCCGGAAGGCTAGAATTGTGTGGCACAGGCTTTTAGCCTGTGATTGTTTCGATGCGAAACGGGCATTTTGTCTGTTTTCGGGAAAAACTCGGGGTTTATCGGTCAAGTCTGTCCCTTGGGACAGCAGATTTCACACAGCCTGGAAAGGCTGTGCCACCGACTCTACGACGGGAGGCGCCTGATGGCATTGCGGCCCACACTACAGATCGGCGTATTAGTTGCGTTATTGGCGACGGCGGTAAGTCTGACTTCCTGCCGGCCCAAGCCGCCGCCCGTTCACGGGCTAACAACGGTGGCGACGCAGCCGGCCAGCGCCCCGGCCACGAGGCCAGCGCCTGAGCCTCTGACCATCGTCAGCCAGACAACCAACAAAATGGGCGCCACCGTGGCGCACGCTGTCCAACGAGCTGACCGTGATCGTGCAGGAAAACCACGCCTCGCCCGTGGTGACCGTGCGGGCGCACGTCCGCGCCGGCGGCATGCTGGAGGGCAAGTGGCTGGGCTGCGGCCTCTCGCACCTGGTGGAGCACCTGGTGGCCGAGGGCGCGGAGAGCGGCCCGGGGCACGTCAAGGCCGAAAAGGCCCGCCGCGGCCGCGTCGAGGCCATTGGCGCCCAATCCAACGCCTCCACCGGCATTGACCAGACCAATTACTACATCGATGTATCCTCCAGCCGCGTCGCCGAGGCCATCTCCATCGTGTGCGACTGGATGGCCCGGCCGGGATTCGGCGAGGCGGATTTTGAGCGAGAGCACGGCGTCGTGCAACGCGAATTGGAGATGGGCAAGGATCAGGCCGAGCGCCAGCTTGAATACGCGCATATGGCCAACTTTTACGGCCCACATCCGGCCGGTGTGCCGGTGATCGGCTATCTCAGCGCGCTTCAGTCGCTGACATTCCAGGATGTCGTTGAATATCACGCCCAGATGTACGTGCCGCAGAACATGGTCTTCATCGTCGTGGGCGACATCGACACGCAGAGGGTCTTGAAGCAGATCTGCACGTGCATGGCCGGCTTTACGGCCGAACGTCATCCGGTTCCCACTCTGCCTGAGGTTCCGTACCTGGCGGGCGTGCGCCGCGTGGTCACCACCGCCCCGGGCGTGAAAGATGTGGATGAGGAGATCGGTTTTCGCACCGTGGAATTACTGAACCCAGATATGTACGCCCTGGATGTGCTGGCGTACGTGCTGACCAACGGCGAGACCAGCCGCCTGGAGGAGGTCTTAAAGCGGCAACGCAAGTTGGTGACCTCCATCGAATGTTCTTCCTGGACGCCGGAATGGGGCGCCGGGCAGTTCGAATTCGAATTCCGCTGCGACCCACAGAATGCGGATGAGGCCGAACGTGCAGCTTTTGACCGAACTGGCGGATGTGGCGGATAACGGCATCACCGCCGACGAATTGGCCCGCGCCAAGCAGCAGAAGGTGGCGGATTTCGTGTACGGCCGCCAGAGCGTGGAGATGCAGGCGCAGATGCTGGCCAACGATTTTATGTCGGCTAATGATGTCGATTTTTCGCGGCTGTACACCGACCGCATCGGCGAAGTGACCGCCGCGCAGGTGCAGGCGGTGGCACAGAAATATCTGACGCCCAAGGCGATGGCCGTCACGCGCATGGTGCCGCAGAGCTCGCCGCAGGCCCCGCAGGGCAAGGTGCAGTCCACTTCGGCCGGCCAGACCACCAAGCTGGTCCTGCCCAATGGGCTGACCGTGATTCTGGGCTACGTGCCCTCGGTGGACCTGGTTTCCATGAACCTGTGTACGCTCGGCGGCGTGCTGGCGGAGGATAAGTCCAACAACGGCATCGGCCAGACGATGGCTGAGCTCTCGCTGAAAGGCGCGGGCGACCGCACCGCCGAGGACATCGCGGCGTTTTTTGACCGCAGCGGCGGGCAGATTTCCGCCCAGTGCGCCAATAACACCTGGATGTGGGAGGCCACGGTGTTAAAAGATCAGGCGCAGGAGGCGGCAGAAATCCTGGCCGATGTGGTGATCAAGCCGACATTCCCGGCCGAAGAGCTTTCCACACTGCGGCCCAGCCTGCTGGCCAGCATCGCTCACATCGATGAACAGTGGAACCAGCAGATGCAGCGGTTCTTCCGCAGCAAATTCTACACGAATTCACCGTACCAGATGCTGCCGACGGGCTCGGCGGAGGTGATCAAGAAGCTCAAGAGCGACGATGTGGCCGCCTTCCACCGCCAGTGGATCAAGGCGGGCACGACGGTGCTGTCCATTTACGGCAATTTCGACTTAGCCGCCATGCAGCGGGTGGTGGAGCAGTATTTCGCCAAAATGCCCGAGGGCAAGCCGGTGATCGAGATTCCGCCGCCGCGCAAGGTGATCGGTGAGGCGAGCTGTATGTCCTGTCGACGCGGAATCAGCAGGCGGCGATCATGCTCGGCTGGCCGGGCATGCGCATCACCGAGGCCCACGACCATGACGCCATCGATCTGGTCGATACAATCATTTCCGGTTACCAACTGCCCGCCGGCTGGCTGCACGAAGAACTGCGCGGCCGTCAACTGGTGTATGTGGTGGGGGCGCACAACTGGGCGGGCTGGGCGCCGGGAGCGTTTTTCGTCTACGCCGCGACGCAGCCGGATAAGGCCGAGGAGGTTCTCACGACAATCCGGCGGCTCTTGAAGCGGGCGACGACGGAGAATTACACGCAGGATGACATCAACCAGGCCATCGGCACGATCCTGACGGCCGAGGTGCTGGATAACCAGACCATGCGGGCCGTGGCCCAGCAATCCACGCTGGATGAGCTGTACGGCTTCGGCTATGACTATCGCAAGACCCTGGAAAAGCGGCTGCGGGCGATGACGCCAGAGGACCTGCACAACGTGGCGGTGAAATACCTTTCCGGCGCGGCCGTTACCACGGTGACGACGCCGCAGCCCGCCGTGGTCGATCCGGAGGGTGCGCACACGGAGAAGGCCGCACCGGTGCGCAGAAGCGGGACCGAGCCGCCCCCGGGGCCGGCGCCGACGGGCAGCGAAGAGTAGTTTCCGTAGCATGGGCATCTTGCCCATGAGTAGCACGGGCGTCCCGCCCGTGCCTTTAGGAATTTGAAGAGCACGAGCAAGATGCTCGTGCGACTCACGGGCGAGACGCCCGTGCTACGTTTGAACATGGCCGATGACGACTACATCCTGGACATCTCCGGCCTGGGCGGCAAAAAGCCGCAGGGGGAGAATCCGCAGGCGCAAAGGGACTCGGCCGGAAAGCCGTTCATCAGCGTCCTCTTCGACTGCTGCAACGTGTACCAGCGGATTTATCGCAACGCCACCGGCGATGCCTACGTCGGCTGGTGCCCCAAGTGCATGCGCAAGATCACGGCCAAAATCGGCCCTGATGGTGTGGATGCGCGATTCTTCCGCGCAAGATGATTTCAAAAGTCGAATTTCAGATTTCAAATTTGGTTGTGTTGCAACTGGGCATGCCGTCTCCGCTGGACAGATTTGAAATCAGAAATTTGCCATTTGAAATCCGCCGCGACTCGCTAGCTTATGAGCATCATGCGGCTCGAACTTAAATATGGTCAGCGCGGGTTGTCCGTGGAATTGCCGCCTACGGCTGGTTTTGCCGGTGTCCTATCCCCCAAGGCCTGCGCGGCTGTGGCCGATCCTACCGCGGCCGTGGCGCAGGCGCTCCAAACGCCGATTGATTCTGCATCGTTAGGTCAGCTCGCCCGGGGCGCGGAGCGCCTGCATCGTCATCAGCGATATCACGCGGCCGGTCCCCAATTGGCTGCTGCTGCCGCCGATCCTCGCGGCCATCGAGGCAGCGGGCATACCACGCGAGAAGATCACCATCCTGATAGCTACCGGCGCCCACCGGCCCAACGAGGGCAAAGAGGCCGAGCGGTTGGTGGGAGAAAGCATCGCCCGCCAGTATCGCATCATCAACCATCGCTGCACGCGGCTGGATGAAATGTCCACCGTGGGCAAGCTGGAAAACGGCGTTGAGGTACGCATCAACAGAACCTACCTCGAGGCCGAGCTCAAAATCCTCACCGGTTTTATCGAGCCGCACATGTGGGCGGGCTATTCCGGCGGGCGCAAGAGCATCCTGCCGGGCATCGCCTCCATCGAAACCGTGAAGTACCTGCACGGGTACGAAATCGTCGCACACCCAAACGTGGAATATGGCGTCTTGGAGGGAAATCCTTTCCACGAGGCGGCGCTGACCATCATGGCGCAGGCGGGGGCGGATTTTGCAGTGAATGTCACGCTGGATGCGCACCAGCAGATCAGCTCGGTCTTCGCCGGCCATCCGGTCAAGGCGCACTTGGCCGGCTGCCACTTTCTGGCCGGTCAGTGCATCCGCACCGTGGAAGAGCCGCTGGATTTCATCCTCACCACCAACGCGGGCGCGCCCCTGGATTGCAACCTGTACCAGACCACCAAGGGTATGGTCGCGGCCGCGTCGGCGCTAAAACCCGGCGGGGTCATCCTGATCGCCTCATCCTGCTTTGAAGGCGTCGGTTCGCCAGATTTCCAACGCGTGATGGACATGATCGATACGCCGCGGGGTTTCCTCTCCCGCCTCAAGACCGGGGAATTCTTCGTTCACGACCAGTGGTGCGCGCAGGAGATCTGCCAGGTGCTCTTGCGCAATCCCGTGTGGCTCTACACCGATTCCATCGACCCTGCGCGGCTGAAGCGGTACCACCTGCACCCGGTAACATCGATTGAAATGGCGATCGACGAACTGCTTGGCCGTTTTGGCAAGAACGCCCGCTGGGCCGCCGCGCCGGAGGGGCCAATGGCAATCTTGCGGACCGCGCCGGCGTAATTTGCGCAGCTTCACCGAAGGATAATTCCGCCTCGGCAATCGCCAAGTATACCGCTTGAGAGATGTAAACTTACGATGTACAAGTAGTTATGCATGAGTAACACTTAAAAATGACCAAATGACCAAATTCGTTCATTTGGTCACCGCGTATGTTGGCACTCTGGCAATCTTGGCAACCTTATCGAAAAATGCCAATAAAACGAGGGGTTTTTCAGATTGCCAACGTTTGGCAATCTGGACCACAGCTCGGCACTCTGGAAATCGGAAAAACCAGACTCAATGGCAGAGCTACCTGACTTGCATTAGAAATGCTCGTCCTTTTCTTCCCTGAGTTTCTCTTCCTTTGCCGGCCTTCCGCGCGGCCGCACGTTTCCCTGCCAGTTGTCCGGTCGATGCGCCGCCAAAAGCCACGGCGGCAGGCTCATCTGAAAATACGTGGCCAGGGCGTTCAGGTAGGGCTCGTACGTCGAGCGCAGGTCATTCAGCTTCCGGTCGGCGGCCTGATCTCCTTGCATCTTGATCCCGGCATCCGCCAGCATCGTTCGCAACTGGGCGAGTATTTCAGCGGGCAGGCGGTCGCGCTCCAATGGCCGCGGCTGAATCCTGAAGACCACGCACAGGTCGAGCAACGCGTGGCGGCCCATGGCGAAGGTCATGGAGGCCTGGCGGCTGCAGGGATGTTCAGAGTTGATGATGAGCAGGCTGCAACCATCCAGGATGGCCGTCAGCGCCGCCAGCCACGATTCGTTATCGTGCTGGGAACGGAAGTACGCCAGGATCGGATAGGACAGGTGCGATTCGAGGAGCTCGGCGGACCATTGCTCCCAATCGTGCAGCAGCACATGCAGCGCCTTGTTGCCTTCATCACTGCCGTGGCGGCGAATCAATTCCGCGGCGGTGG
Organism: uncultured Phycisphaerales bacterium; assembly: GCA_963785635.1. GTDB lineage: Bacteria > Planctomycetota > Phycisphaerae > SM23-33 > FEN-1343 > FEN-1343. The sequence goes on along the minus strand of CAWAWB010000004.1, from coordinate 621,981 downwards.
GCGGCGAACCGGCGCGCGCATCCAGCAGCGAGACCCGCGTTTCGCGGCGGGAGAAGGACTGGTTCAACGGCGGCAGATACGCGATGACCAGGGCCAGGAACCCAAAGCCCATGCCCGCCTCGATCACGACCAGCAGGCGGCCGATGGAGTTGCCGGGGATCACATCGCCAATGCCCAGCGTGATGAAGGTCGTGCCGCTGAGGTACAGGTCGGTGAGAAATCCTTCCGCTTTACCCTGGTACATGGCCGCGCCGAGCGACCCGTGCAGGAGAGCAAAAGCGAGAATCAGACCGACCGCCCATAGGGTCAGCAGAACCAGGATCGACAGCGGCCCGAACACGCTCAGCCAGGTCTGTCGCCAGCGTGGCGGCACAAACGCGGCGACCATTCTCGTCCAGGCGTGCCAGCAGTTGCGGTAGAAGAGGCGCGTAAACCGGAACCGCCTCATCACCCTGCGCGGCAGCACAATCGTCTCAAATCCCTCCCACAGGATTGCCGCGATCAGGAGGAGACCCAGAATTGTTGCGATGATCGGCACGGCGTTACTCCGCGGCAGCTCGAAGAAGCTTTTCTATCCCGTTGCAGGCTGCTGCCTAAACCTGCGCCATGCCGCCATCGACGAACAGTTCGATTCCAGTGATGTAGCTGCTGTCATCGCTGGCCAGGAAGACCACGGCCCTGGCGATCTCATCCGGCTCGCCCAGCCTGCCCATTGGAACGCCGCTGACAATCATGTTCATGATTCGCTCAGCCTCCGCTCCGGTGCCGACAAAGCCTCGCATTCCTGGCGTATCGATGGGCCCGGGGCTGACGGCGTTCACGCGAATATGGCGGTCCTTGAGATCCATGGTCCATGTGCGGGCGAAGGAACGAACGGCCGCCTTTGTGGCAGAGTAAACGGTCTGCTGCGGCAGGCCTTTGGTGGCGACGATGGAGGCATTCAAGATGACAGAGCCGCCGTCGGGTATCAGCGGCAGCGCCTTTTGAACCGTAAAGAGCACGCCTTTGACGTTAATGTTAAAGGTCAGGTCGAAATCCTCTTCGGTCACCTCGCCCATCGCGCCGGACTTTCCTATGCCCGCGTTGGCGAAAACAATATCGAGCCTGCCTCTTTCCCGTTTGATCTGAGCAAAAAGGCGGTCCAGGTCGGCCAGGTTTGATGCATCGCCTTGCACGGCGGTCACATTTCGGCCGATTTCCTTTTCGGCCGCGGCCAGCTCTTCTTTGCGACGGCCGGTGATGAAGACGAATGCGCCTTCTTCCACGAACCGTTGGGCCGTTGCGAGGCCGATACCGCTGTTGCCTCCGGTAATTAGTGCGATCTTACCTGCGAGTTTTTCTGCCATGAGCAGCTCCCTATTCAAGGTTCTGAGGAAGTTTACGCTCAAAGACCTTGGCGACCGCCAAGGCGGCCCAAGCGCGAGTATGCATTGAGGCTAGAATTCATTGCATGCAGTGATGCCTTATTGAACGACGACGCCTCCACCTGGGGTGGTCGCAGAATAGGGGATGCATATGGATAAGGCGTGGGTGGCGCAGGCGGCGAAGCAGCCGATGGTCCTCGAAACCATCGATCTGGGGCCGCTGGGGGCCGAGGATGTGGAAGTCGCTGTCGAATATTGCGGCTTATGTCACTCCGATCTTTCCATCTTGAACAACGATTGGGGTATTTCCAAATATCCCGCGGTTCTCGGCCACGAGGTCACCGGTCACGTTACGGCCGTGGGTTCAAATGCCAAGGGACTCACCGTCGGCCAGAGAGTCGGCATCGGCTGGAATTCGGGTTGCGACATGTATTGCCCGCGGTGCATGGCGGGGAATCATCACCTCTGCCCGCAGGTGCAGGCGACCATCGTTGGGCATCGCGGCGGGTTTGCCACGCACATCCGCGCAATGGCCGTGGGTCTTCCCGCTGCCGGAAAAGCTGAACGCGGCCGAAGCCGGTCCTCTCCTGTGCGGGGGCATCACCGTTTTTGCTCCGCTGGCCCTGTACGCCAGGCCGACGGATCGTGTGGGCATCATTGGCATCGGCGGACTGGGACACATGGCCGTGAAGTTCGCCGCCGCGTACGGCTGCCAGGTGACGGCTTTTACATCCAGCGAAAGTAAATTCGACGAGGCCAGGGGCTTTGGGGCCCACGACGTTGTTTCGAGCAAGGACTCGGCGGCGATCAAGAAGCTCTCCGGCAGCCTCGACCTTCTGATCAACACCGTCAACGTGCCGCTCGATTGGGACGCGATCATTGGCGCACTGGCCCCCAACGGCCGGCTGCACGTCGTCGGCCTGGTCCTGGAGCCGATTCCAGTCACGGCCTTCTCGCTCGTCGCGCAGCAGCGCAGCATTTCAGGTTCACCCAGCGGCTCGCCGGCCGCGATCGCATCGATGCTCGACTTTGCTGCGCTGCACGGCATTACGCCACAGAACGAGCACTTCCCGATGAGCAGGATCAATGAGGCCTTCGCCCGGCTCGAATCCGGTAAGGCCCGTTACCGGATCGTGCTGGATGCAGATTTCTGATCGCCTGGCTTTTGACTGCGTTGGCGGCATCTCGCGTCACCGAATGTTCTGGACAACCAGGCCGCGGCAGCTATATTAAAAACATGCCCACAAAAGCGGGGATCATCTTTGCCGCTTCGCTTTTCTTGAACGTGCAAGCCGTATTCTGCGCGGCGACGGAGCCGGCTACGCGGCATGCCTCTTCCCAGGCCTCCTCGCGACCTTCCTTCAGCGATGAGCCGGCGGCGCACAAGCTATATAACGGTATGATCGCGGCCATGCGCCATGCGAAAACCCTGAGCTGGCGGAGCGAAATGACTGTAACCAGCTCCAATTCCAAAGACTACAGGAATAGCGGCAAGTATCAGATCTGGCTGAAAAAGCCCAATTACTTCCGCATGGAAGTGCCAGAGCAAAAAAGCGACGAAATTCGCGGGATCCTCGTTGGCGATGGCATGAACTTATGGGTTTATTGGCCGCAGGGGCAGCGCCCGCGGTGGACACCGTTGGATGATGATGAAGAAACCTACCTCAAGACTAGCACCAACGTGTTCATGACCAAGCCAGCCCCGCCGGCGGGCCATTCCATTGCTCACGAGGCGACTTGGGTTACCGTGCCTCTGATGCCCATCCTGGACCCCAGCACGTTTCACGGCTACACGGACAGCCTTCAAGCCTACATCGATGCCATTCGCTCGCTGCCCGCCGAGGAGATTCAAGTTGGGGGCGAAGACCGCGTCAAATGCGATGTCGTTGAAGTGAGCATCATGAAGGGCCAGCGGAACTGGCGGATCTGGATTGCCTGCAAGGATCATCTGCCGCGCAGGCTCACGCAGGTGGTGCGGGTTAGTTACGACATCTGTGTTCGTGAAGACTGGTCGAACGTGGTTGTCAACCCAGAGATTTCTAACGACAAATTTCAGTGGCAGCCGCCGAAAGAGTGGAAAGAGTGGAAGGTTCCCGGGCCGGATGAGCGGCTGCTGAAGGCGGGCACGCCCGCCCCGGATTTCGAGCTAGTAACGATCGATGGCGGAAAAGTGAAACTGTCCCAGTACCGCGGGCGAGTGGTGTACCTGTATATTTGGCGAGGTGGCTGACCGGTCTGTCGCGAGGAGATGAGGCATCTCCAAACCATCTCAGATAAGTACTCAAAAACGGGCTTGGTGCTCCTGGGCGTCAACTTCTCCGACAGCAAGGAGGTTGCGCAGGAGGAGCTGCGCCGCCAGGGCGTCACCTTCACCAACATCCTGGACACTTCGTCTGCTGCGCAGAAGGTGGAAATGCAGGATTACCGGGTATCTGCCGTGCCTGCGAACTACATCATCGACCGCCAGGGGCGCATCGTGGATGGCTGGTATGGCAATGACAAAACGTTTGCCCGCGCCATGAGAGCCATCAAGCAGGCCGGAATTCCCGATGCGCGGCCGTTGGATGCCTCCGAAAAAGTGGCCAAATAGCCACGTTCACCATCGGCAAATGCAATTCTTCAGGGCAGGCCCTTTTCAGTGATTGGCGATTGCGGATGCGCTTCATCCAGAAGACTGTGGATGCGGTTCTTCTGACCCTCGCGCCGGGATAAATCCCGGAATGCCGGTCTCGGTGACCGGGTTGAAGCGATATCGTCGTCCGATCGCGTTGATCTCCTGGATGGCATCATCGCCCAGCGTGGAGACCTCGAAGTTCTCCCGGATGCGACTGGGCGTCTTCGATGTGGTCAGCAGGGCTGTGCCGCGCTGGATGGCCCAGGCCAGCAGGACCTGGGCGGGCGTTTTGTGAACTCTTTGGGCGATACCGGTGATCACCGGATCATCGAGCAGCCTCGGTTCGGTCGCATGCCCCAGGGCGGCGAACGCCTGCACCACGATCCCCTGGTCTTTGCAATACTGACAGAGCTCCCATTGTGGCAGATAGGGATGCGATTCGACCTGCAGGACCGCGGGTCTTATCCGCGCGGAGGTCATGATTTCCGCGACCTGTTCCGTATTGAAATTGCAGACTCCGATCGATTTGCACCTGCCCTCGTCAACGAGACTCTCCATGGCCCTCCAGGTGTCCGCCAGGCTGATGTCCTTGTCGTATACGATGTTGCCGCTGGCGTCGCGGGGCTCCTGATCCTCCCCGGGTTTGAAGGCGTAGGGGGTGTGCACGAGGTACAGATCGACATAGTCAAGTTGGAGCCGCGCGCGGCTGGACTTGAAGGCCGGCCTGACGTATTCCGGCCGGTGATGGCAATTCCACAGCTTGGTGGCGACGAAGACTTCTTCCCGCTTGACGATGCCCTGCGAGAACGCCTCTCGCAGCGCTACGCCCACCATGACCTCGTTGAGATAACGCTCCGCGCAATCGAATGCGCGGAAACCAACTTGAAGGGCTGCCTCGACCGCTTCCCTGGTCGCAACGAGGTCAGGAATCAGCGTGCCGAAACCGAGCGCCGGCATGCTCCCGGATCCATTCTTGAGCGGAATCCTCGTATCCCGAAGCGTGTCTATTTCCACATTTGTGCCAGACATATTGATTATCCCCACACAAGATCCATTTGTGTAATTTTAGCGCGCATCAGATAGCGCCCGCCGGGAAAGCCAAATTGGGAAATCATTCGCGAGGGCTCGACTGGCAAGCCGCAATTCTTAACAGAGCCCTTTTCATCTCGCGGCCGCCAAGCTAACTTGGTGTGATTATTCTAAGGATGGAGAATCGATGGCAAAGGAGTACCAGATCGCCCGCACCGCCGGGCGCTGCTGCAAGTGCGACAAGGTCCTGGAGGAAAAGCAGGAATTCCAGGCCGTGCTCATCGAGCAGGGCGAGCAGTTCGTGCGCCAGGATTGGTGCCTGGCCTGCTGGGAACGTTCCGACCGGGGAGAAGTTGCGGGCCTCTTTGGCCAGTGGCGATCCCGCATGCCCGAGCAGCAGGCCAAAAAGAGGCTGTTCGTCGATGATGCGATGCTACTGAACTTCTTCACGCGGCTAGGCGGCGAGGCGGAGCCGGTGCGCGTCAACTTCCGCTTCGTGCTGGCCTTAGTGCTGATGCGCAAGAAACTGCTCATGTACGATGGCTCACGGAAGAATGAAGACGGCACGGAGGTCTGGCACATGCATATAAAGGGGGAGGAGCAGGTGCAGGAGGTTACCAACCCCCGCCTGGACGAGACCAAGATCGCCGAGGTTAGCCAGAACCTGGGCGAGATATTGCAGGGAGAGTTATGAAACGATCGTGCAATGGAAAAAAGGTGGAACAGGCTTTCAGCCTGTTTCGTTACAGCTTAATCGCCGCCGTCCTGTCGGTGGCCTTGCTTGCAGGTTGTAAGCCGCCCATGCCGCCGGTGCCGCCGGCGCCAGTCTGTCCGCCGCCCGTGGCTGCCAGCGTGCTGATCGCCCAGAACAACGCCAACGCCGCCAAGGTGCCTAGCTTGCGCGCCAACGCGGATGTGGAAGTCCGCTTCCGCTACAAGGGCGAGCAGCACACACAACGACTGCCCGACGGCTTGCTGCTGCTCCAGAAGAACCCCAACGATCCCAATGCCGTGCCGAGTTTTCTGCTGCGGGCGGTATTGTATAGCGAGGCCTATTTCGGCGCGGGCGTGAATAGTCCGCAGGGCGAGTTTTACTACTGGCTCGATCCGCCGCGCGGCGGCAAGCTGGCGCGCTGGGGCAACCTGGCGGACCTGAGCCGCACGGATATGGAAACCCTGCCCGTCGACCCCGTGGACATGATTTCACTGCTGGGCGTCACCGCCTGGCCCACCGAAGGCGGCAGCCGCCGCGTATTCTCGCTGCCTAAGCAAGAGCCGTGCGTGTATGACATGATCTTCGTGACCTGCACGGGCAATGGGCCGCTACAGCCGCGCAGGCAGATCTGGATCGATCGCCTGTCCAATCCCGCGCACCCCAGCCGCATGTGGATTTTCGATGAGCAGGGCAACCCGCAGGTGGATGCGACGCTGAAGGAGTACAAGCGCATCGATGTGCCGGACCTGCCGCCTGCGCAGCGGCCGATGATGCCCACGGACATCGTGCTGAGGTATCCCAGCCAGCACGAGATCGATTACCTGCACCTGCGGCTTTCCGGGCTCACGGTCAGCACATCCTCCTCGCCCGTGCGGCCGCAAATGTTTGACCGGCGGCTGGTCATACCCAAGTCCATCGAGGACCAGCGTCCGCTGGAGAAGCTGTCGCAGACCGCCACACCTCAGAAACAGCCAATGACCAAACAGCCGCCGCCTTCGGGAGATTCCACGCCTTGACTGCCCGCCAAATTAAGATAGCCCTGATGCTTGCCTTTGCAGCGTTGCTGCCTGTGTACAGCTGCGCGGCGGCGGATCAACTCCTGGTGGCGGGCCAGCAGCCGCCTGCTCCGCAGGCGCTGTGGCTTTCCTCCGTGGAGCAGGCCGCCACCAGCATTTACCTCCTGAAAAACGATCTCTGGTCGCTCGTTTCGCAAAGCAGCGGCCAGGCGGCCGCGGCGTGTACGGTGGATGAAAGCCTGCACGTTTTCTATGCGGGCAGGGGCTATCGCATCTACCAGGGGCCCGATGAAAGCGGCTCCTTCGACGACCTGCCGGGCCCGCTGTGGCCGGCGAATATCGGCGGGGATACAGTGCTGGCGGCGTGCCCGGCGCCGGCGGCTTTGAGCCGGCAAACCTGGCCTAAAGTTCCCGAGCCGGCCGAAACGCAGCAGGAATCCACCGGCGCGGCGGCTACTTCCAGCCAGCCTTCCACGCGGCCGGCGGCCATTCAACTTTGCATCCTGCTGGGGCCGCCCTCATCCGGCGGCGCGGGGGCCAGCGCTTCCGCGGCAACAAGTTCCAAACCTGCAACCGCCGGCGCGGAATCCTCGCCCGTTTCAACCAGCCAGGCCGCGGCCGGCACGCCCTCTTCGCCCGGCCCGCGCGATCTGGTGCTGCTGGGGCTGGCAGATTGGCGCTGGTACATCCTGCCGACCCCGCCTGCGCAGATGCTGCCGCCCATGGGCGAGATTCACCTGGCGCCCATGCCTGCGGGCCTGTGCATGGTCACCACCACGCACCAGGGTCAGCCCACCGGCCTGGCCGTGCTGGAAGAAGGCCAGTGGCAGATGCTGTCGCTGCCGCCATGGAGAACCTCCGACGGCGCCATCGGCGGCCTGACGGCCGTGGGGGCGGACCTCTTTTTATGGGGGACGCAGGACCCCAACCGCAGCTGCGTTTTACCGCCGCCTGGATATTTCCGAGGATGGCGCGGTTTCGCTGCGCGAGCTTCACCCCGTGCAGTTGGGGCCGGTGCAGCCGTTGCAGATCGCCGCAAATCAATCGCTGGCCTTCAGCCGGTACGGCGAGTCGCTGGCGGCCGTCTGGGGCAGCGCCGGCAATTGGAGCGGCGTCTCCATCGATATCTCGACGGACCGCGCGCTGGAGCTGCCGTCGGCCCAGGGCAATATGGCCCAGTACCGCAAGCTTCAGGAGTGGTTCATGTGGGGCCAGGCGGCGCTGGCGCGCTGCTCGTGCTGGCGCTGATCGCCCGCCAGCGGGCCGAGCAGGCCAAGCCTTTTGTCCTGCCGGCGGGGGCGATTCCCTCCCCCTGGCCCAAGCGCGTGCTGGCCTTCCTGGTGGAATATCTGCCCATCTGCGCCGTGGTCACGACGCTGTCCGGCTATGGCAACATGGACGAGGCGCAACTGCGCAGCATGATCAACGCCATGTGGCGCGGCAATCAGAACGTCGGGCCTTTGTTCCAGCTCGCGCTCATCTGCATCGGCGTGTACGTGGCGTACGCGATCCTCATGGAAAAAATCTTCGGCGCCACGCTGGCCAAGCTGATCCTGCGCATGCGCGTGGTGACCGACCAGGGCAGATCCCCCAACTTGGCGCAGATTATTCTCCGCAACGTCACCAAGCCCATCGAGCTGTTCACATACCCGCCCATGGCGCTGGTTTTCCTGCTGTGGCCGGTCTTCAGCCGCTGGCGGCGGCGCGTGGGCGATATCATCGCCGGCACTGCCGTCATCGAGACCACCATGCGGCCCGCCCTGGTGGGCCCGCCCGAAATTCCGCACGGCGATGAAACATCCGAATCCTCCACCTCCGAACACTCTCGCCACAGCAGCAGTAGTGAAGAGAGCCAGGCCGCGCCGCACAACGGCCACAAGGATTAGTTATGGATGGTTCCTGGCTCGCCGCCGCGGGGTTTGTGTTTCAGGCGGTGTTTCTGTCTCTGTCAGGCGTGATTTCCCCGGGCGCCATGACTGCTGCCGCGCTGGCTGCCGGCACGAAAAATCGCCACGCGGGCGCGCTCATGGCGGTGGGGCACGGCGTCATCGAGTTGCCCTTAATGCTGATCATCCTGGCCGTGGCCAATCGCGCGGCCGTGCTGGGCAGCCCATCCGTCAAAGCGTGCGTGAGCATCGTGGGCGGCCTGGTGCTGGGCCTGATGGCCGTGATGATGCTGAGATCCGCGCCCCAGCAGTCGGCAGCATCCTCCATGGCCGCGCGGGTGGCGAAAAGTCCCTTTACCGCGGGCATCATCCTTACGGCCGGCAATCCCATGTTCTTGACCTGGTGGGCGGCGGCGGGACTGGGTCTGACCTTGCAGACCGCCTCCTTAGGCTTGGGCGCCTTCGCCGCCTTCGCCGCGATTCACTGGATCTGCGACCTCATCTGGCTGGAATTCCTCACCTTTGCCACATTCAGCGGCGCGTGGCTGATGGGTCCAAAGGCCCAGCGCATCCTGTTGCTGGCGTGCGGCCTGGCCATGCTGGCCTTTGGCATCAAATTCATCGTGGAGGCGGGGATTTTCATCTTTTCCTCGCCTGCGGCGTAAGAGCCTAAATTACCCATCTTGTCCATCTTGCCCAAATTAACGCATCCGTGTCTCAGTTGGCACTCTGGAAATGTTGGCAATCTAGTCCAAAAAACCCAATAAAAGTGGCTGTTTTCCAGAGTGCCAAACCTGCTGGGCTTGGCACTCTGATTGGCACTCTGGACGCCGGGTGCCGTGGCTGCGTTTTTTTGCAGCCACGTCCTCCATCGCGCAGGGGGCAAAAAAATTGAAAGTTGAAATTTTCAATTCCTTTGCGAGAATTCTCTATTCCGTTAAAGAGACCCTAAAAAAGAAATGAGGCCCTTATGCCGCTGATTCCGATGAGAGTGCTGCTGGACCACGCCGCCGAGAACAACTACGGCGTGGCCGCCCTGAACGTCAACAACATGGAGCAGATCCAGGCGATCATGGAGGCCGCGCGGGAGACGGAAACCCCCGTCATCGTGCAGGCCAGCCGCGGCGCCCGCGAGTACACCAACGACAACTACCTGCGGCACCTGATGCTGGCCGCGGCCGAGCTGCTACCCCGAGCTCCCCATCGTCATGCACCAGGACCACGGCAACAGCCCCGCCACGTGCTTCTCCGCCATCGAGCACGGCTTCACCTCCGTGATGATGGACGGCTCGCTGAAGGCCGACGGCAAGACCCCGGCAACCTACGAGTACAACGTGCAGGTCACCAAGATGGTGGTGCAGGTCGCGCACGCCCTGGGCGTGACGGTGGAGGGCGAGTTGGGCACGCTGGGCGGCATCGAGGACGGCCACGGCGCCGGCCTGACCGCCGAGGAGGCCTTAAAGCACCTGACCGACCCGGACGCAGGCCGAGCGAGTTCGTCGCCGAGCACGGGCGTCGACGCCCTGGCGGTGGCCATCGGCACCAGCCACGGGGCGTACAAGTTCACCAAGAAGCCCACCGGCGACGTGCTGGTGATGAGCCGCATCGAGGAGATCCACAAGCGGCTGCCCAACACGCACCTGGTCATGCACGGCTCTTCCAGCGTGCCGCAGGAGCTGCCAGGACGATCATCAACAAGTACGGCGGCAAGATGAAGCCGACCTTCGGCGTGCCGATCGAGGAGATCCAGCGCGGCATCAAGCACGGCGTGCGCAAGATCAACGTCGACACCGACAACCGCCTGGCCATGACCGGCGCCATCCGCAAGGTCTTCGCCGAGAAGCCCGAAGAGTTCGACCCGCGCAAGTACCTCGGCCCCGCCCGCGAGGCCATGAAGAAGGTCTGCATGGAGCGCATGATCGCCTTCGGCCAGGCCGGCTGGGCCTCCAAGGTGCCCGTAAAGACCCTGCGGCAGATGTCGACCTTCTACGGGTTCTGAAGACCCTAAGAGTTTTACCACAGAGGTCACAGAGGACACGGAGAAGAAAAACAGGAACTAAGGGAAACGGCAGGAGCTAATCCTGCCGTTTCTTCTTTTAATTTCTGTTCTCTTCTCTGTGACCTCAGCTTTTTGCATAAGTACGACGCGTAAATAAAAACAGCCTGCGTTTTAGGTTATGCTCTTTTCGGGTTATCACATCGAAAGGAGCAATGCCATGGACGGCAGGCTGTGGAACAAACTGTACCGTGAGATTCGTCATGTTGGCAAGGATGCACCGGATTTGCCGCGTATGGGTCGGCCACGTGAGTATGGCACGCAAGACATTCTGGCCGTGTGGGCGTTCAGCGCCATGATGAACTGGCCCATCAGTGTTACGCAGCATCGGCTGTCGCAAGGGGCCACCGGCTGGTGGCTCAAACGGTACTGGCAGTGGACGGGCAAAATTCCCTGCTTGGCAACGTTGACCCGGCGTGCCAAGGCGTCCGATTTTCGTCGGCTGTTGCGACGACTTTTGCGACGATTGCGCCGCTGGCAGGGACTGGGCCCGCCCGCACACGTGGTGATCGATTCGACGTTCCTGCTGACGGGCAGTTGCAGCCGCGACCCGGAGAGCCGCTGGGCTTGCCACGGCGGCAAGTGGTTTAGAGGCTATGCCTTGCATGTGGTGTGCGACGGCGCCGGCGGCCTGTGGGCCTGGCACGTCAGTAGCGCCAACGTGCAGGAGATGAAAGTGGCGCGGCGATTGATCCGACAGATTGCCGCAGGCCAGGCGCCCGAATCTGCGCTGGATGATTGCCGACACCGGCTACGACAGCGAGCGATTGCATCGGCTGATCGATCGCCGCTTGCACGCGCGGCTGCTGGCCCCTGTGAACCGGCGCGGGGCCAAGACCGAAGCGTGGCGTGCGGAGCAACCCGGGCGCGATGCATCGGACCGACTGCTGGCTACAGCGGAAGGTCAGGCGCTGTTCAACCAACGCGTGGCGGTGGAACACTGGAATAGTTGGTTCAAGGGCACCAGCCATGTAAGCATGCTGCCTTACCATGCTCGCCGCCTGAATCGCGTGCGTCGTTGGGTCGACCTGAAATTGGCTGTGTTTTTTGTGCATCAGCACTTGTCGCGACAGGAGTTAAAACCTGCCGCTTAGTTATGCAAAAAGCTGTGTCCTCTGTGGTTGATTTCTCGGCTGGTTTGCCCGATGCTCAAAACTTTGGCTTCTTATGTTCCCGATCGGAATAAGAGAAACGGCGGGAAGTCATTCTTGCCGTTTCTTTTTTTCAGCAAGCTGCCGCCTAGCGGACACTCATCTGCCTGACATTGATTCTGCCTACCTGGCAGAGCAGCCCAGCGCCTCCGCGGCCCAGGCGGTCATCGGATCCATGGAGGACCTGCCGGCCATCGCAGCGGGCGGTGATTCGGCTGCCATGCGCGACAAGGCTCAGGGTGTGCCAGCTTTCATCGGCGGCGAAGGGGCAGGCACATTCGGCCAGGACCTCGTCGTCGCCGTACCAGCGGCGCAGGAGCCGCAGCTTGTCACCCGCCTTCACCAGGGCGATGTAGCGTTCCAGGCCTTGGTAGCGGATGATGAGGCCGGCCATGTCGGCCACCTTGATGGACATCTGCGCGCTGAAGGTGTAGTCCGCCCAGTCGGTCGTGCCAACGGTCAGCAGCCCTCGACCCCAGTTCTGGCGCAGCGCCGTGGCGGTGAGTCCGCTGCCGGTGGCGAAGGGAAAAACTGAATCCATGCTGGACACCCAGCCGGCGACCGTCTCGCCGACCAGCGGCAGCGCGTCGGGCCAGCGAAGTTGTGCTGCCCCTGTAAGGCTCACGCGGTCGATGAACAGCTCGCCCTGGCCGAGATTCTCCGTCTCGATCCGGATACCCAGGTCCCATATCGGCCAGGGCAGATCCGCGGGCAACTTGAATTCTAATTTGACCGGCCGGCGCGGCCGTAGCTGTTGCGCCTCGCTTAAACGGAGAGTACAGCCAGGTTTGCCATCGGCAACCCCGCAGTGCACGAACAGCCGCGCGGCGGCGTTCCCTTCAACTTTTTCCGCCTTGGCCAGCGCCGTGACCGTCACGCCGGGATACAGCCGCGGCGTGGCCTCGATGCGGTACGAGCCGCCTGCATTCTCTGGCGGGATGGGCACAATGGGAGTGGAGATACGAGCCGCACGGCCGGCCGAGACGTCAAAGGCGATCCTGAGCGCCCGCCCTTTGAGTCCCCGCGGCGCCTCCACGTTGGCCACGGCGGCGCCGCCGCGCGAGTCGAGGCCGTCTTCTTCGCTGCGGTAACCGTGCAGCGCGCCATCCATTTCGAAATGGTGCCAAGCGCCGGCCTTGGGGTCTCGGCGCTTGGGCCAGCCCATGACCTTGCGGCCGATTTTCTCCAGGCGGCCCGCCTCGATAAGCACATCGGTGGAGCTGCGTGCCCTCGGCGCTGGGCAGGATGATGCGGTCGGCGGGTGGGCCCTGGAAATCGTAGCCGGCGTTGATGCCGGCAAGGCCCAGCTTGACACCCATGATGCAGCCGACGTTGGCGGCGTTGCAGTCGGTGTCCCAGCCGGCGGTATTGACAATCTGCTGGCTGAGGTGGAAATCATTCGGCGCATGGCTGAAAGCCATCGCCATCACCGCGTGGTTGGGTACGACGTGGCAGCCGCCGCCGAATTTGTCGTAGCCGTAGGTTTTCTCGATGCGGTCGAATGTCCGCCGCCAGTCATCGCTCACCGCCGCCCACTTGCGCACATCGCGGTGCACGCGGGCGATGAGACTTTTTTCAGGAATCTGCGCCAGCGCGCCATCCAGGATCCGCCGCATGTCGCGCCGCGTGAAGGCCAGCGCGGCCATCGCCGCCTGGACTACGGCGGCGTGGAGGGCCTCGCCATCGTGGCTGACCGACGCCGCGCGGCGGGCCAGGTCGGCGGCCAGCTCCGGCCGGCCGGGCGCCACCAGTCCGCAGCCATCGATGAAAATCTGCGCGCCGATCTGCTGCGCGACCAGCTTTCCGTTGAGGGCGATCGACCCGGAGGCGGGGGGCTGGTAGCCTTGCCGCAGCCGCACGAAGGCCGTGTGCTCCGTGGAGACGCCAAAGCCGCCCCACCACAGGATGGTCTTGCCCTCGATGAGGTAGTTCAGCCAGGTCTTGCCGAAGAACGCCGCCGGCGTTTGGGCGTACAGGCCCGAATCTTCCAGGGCGCGAATGAAGGTGAGCGTGCCGGAAATATCATCATCCGCCACCACCAGAGGCGTGCCCACATCCTCATGGACGTACCGGCTGACGGCGCCCCATTTCTCCTCGATTCTGGCCTTGCTCCAGCCCTCAAACGGGCGGCCCATGTACACGCCGATCACCTTGCCCAAAAGGCCCGCGTACAGGCGGGAGGGGTAATCCTGCAATAAGTCCACGCTATGCTCCTTGGGAATCGCACTTTCGGCTGCGGGAATAATTTAACCACAGAGACCACAGAGGTCACAGCTTTTTGCATAACTAAGCGGCAGGTTTTAACTCCTGTCGCGACAAGTGCTGATGCACAAAAAACACAGCCAATTTCAGGTCGACCCAACGACGCACGCGATTCAGGCGGCGAGCATGGTAAGGCAGCATGCTTACATGGCTGGTGCCCTTGAACCAACTATTCCAGTGTTCCACCGCCACGCGTTGGTTGAACAGCGCCTGACCTTCCGCTGTAGCCAGCAGTCGGTCCGATGCATCGCGCCGGGTTGCTCCGCACGCCACGCTTCGGTCTTGGCCCCGCGCCGGTTCACAGGGGCCAGCAGCCGCGCGTGCAAGCGGCGATCGATCAGCCGATGCAATCGCTCGCTGTCGTAGCCGGTGTCGGCAATCATCCAGCGCAGATTCGGCGCCTGGCCTGCGGCAATCTGTCGGATCAATCGCCGCGCCACTTTCATCTCCTGCACGTTGGCGCTACTGACGTGCCAGGCCCACAGGCCGCCGGCGCCGTCGCACACCACATGCAAGGCATAGCCTCTAAACCACTTGCCGCCGTGGCAAGCCCAGCGGCTCTCCGGGTCGCGGCTGCAACTGCCCGTCAGCAGGAACGTCGAATCGATCACCACGTGTGCGGGCGGGCCCAGTCCCTGCCAGCGGCGCAATCGTCGCAAAAGTCGTCGCAACAGCCGACGAAAATCGGACGCCTTGGCACGCCGGGTCAACGTTGCCAAGCAGGGAATTTTGCCCGTCCACTGCCAGTACCGTTTGAGCCACCAGCCGGTGGCCCCTTGCGACAGCCGATGCTGCGTAACACTGATGGGCCAGTTCATCATGGCGCTGAACGCCCACACGGCCAGAATGTCTTGCGTGCCATACTCACGTGGCCGACCCATACGCGGCAAATCCGGTGCATCCTTGCCAACATGACGAATCTCACGGTACAGTTTGTTCCACAGCCTGCCGTCCATGGCATTGCTCCTTTCGATGTGATAACCCGAAAAGAGCATAACCTAAAACGCAGGCTGTTTTTATTTACGCGTCGTACTTATGCAAAAAGCTGAGGACACAGAGAAGAGAAAAAAATAAAGGAAACGGCCAGAATTTCTTGCTGTTTCTTTTTTGGTTGCTGCTCTTCTCTGTGACCTCTGTGGTCTCTGTGCCCTCTGTGGTTGATTTCTCGGCTGGTTTGCCCGAAGCTCAAGACTTTGGCTTCTTATGTTCCCGATTGGGACAAGAGAAGCGGCAAGAACTTTTTTTGCCCGTGTTTTCTTCCTGTGCGGCCTTTGCGGTTTCCTTGCCCTGTCTGATTCACTTCTGGCCTGTTAGCCAGAAGACTTGAAAAATGAAGATGTTATGTTCGCCTTCCCTGCTGTTTTTGGGCAATCAAGGCCTGTTTTCGGCCGGAATTGGGGCTGACGCCCGCGAAAAATGGCGGTATACTCATTAGTTGCATCGGCCGTCCATTCGCGCGG
This sequence comes from uncultured Phycisphaerales bacterium, assembly GCA_963785635.1. Classification (GTDB taxonomy): domain Bacteria; phylum Planctomycetota; class Phycisphaerae; order SM23-33; family FEN-1343; genus FEN-1343. The sequence goes on along the minus strand of CAWAWB010000004.1, from coordinate 606,428 downwards.
CCATCGGAGGCATTTTTACGGAGGTTTTAGCGTGATTTGGGATTTGCGGTCATCGCCGCGGCGCGGGCTCACTGCGCCTGTAGCGGGGGATCTGTATCAGTTGCTCGAGCCCCGGCTGCTGTTAAGCGGGCTTACGCCCGCAAGCTGGACGTTGGCCGCGGGCAGCGACCCACAGGCCGCGCTGTCCATTACATCCGCTTCCATCGCCCCTGACTCCTCAGGCCATATCCTCGCCGCGTGGACCAACACCGTGGGCCAGCCCGGCATTTATGGCGAATTTCTGAACAGTTCCCTTCAGGTGGCCGGCCCGCTGTGGCTGCTGGTGGACCCGCAGCCCGGCACGACCATCAGCGATTCCGCCCTGGCCATGAACGGCGCGGGCAATATCGCCCTGGCCTGGCTTCAAAAGAACACGGCCACAGCCCAGCAGACGTTGTACGTGGAGCAGTTCAACCTCGACGGCTCCGGACCGTCTGGCGCCATGGCCGTGGCCGATGCCGTGGCCGCCGGCACGAATTCGCTCACCGATGTGGGCATCGGCATCGATACCAGCAAGAACATGATCGTCTCCTGGGATGTCAGCGACTCCACCGGCCTGGGAACCGTCTATGCCCAGCGGCTCAGTAGCGCTGGCGCCGATCTCTGGGCCAGCCCCAAGACGATCATCAGCGGCACGAATCTGATGCCCTCGCTCGGCGTCGCCTCCAACGGTAACTTCGTCGCGGCCTGGTCGCAGTCGCAGGTGAGTTATCAATGCTACACCTCCGCGGGGACGACCGTTGGCAATGTCTTCACCGCCGCCGTGGGAACTTCCCCGGCGGTCGCTTTGAGCTCTACCGGGTCCATTACGCTGGCCTGGGCGAGAACAGACTCGCCCTCAAATCAGATTCAAACCGCGCAGGCGACCTTTGGCAATTCAGCAGGAACTGCCAGCGTGATGACAACCACGGCCACGGCGGATACCTGCCTGGCGGTGACCACTTATGCGAATCTTCCCATCGTTGCCTTCATCAATAACTCACAACTGCTGCTGACCGGCGGGAGCTTGCCTCTGTACCCCATCCTCCTGGCCGGCGCGGCGACCCAACTGACCAGTCCCTCGACCTCAACCGTTGCGGGAAAGTCCATCACCACGTGGATGACCGACAGCACCGGGCAGGGCAACATCCTGTTCATGCTGGATAACGGTAGCGGGGCGGGCAAGCTTACACAGCGCGTGTTGGTGGCCGCGCAGGCGGGAATTCTGCGGTTTAACCCGGCCGTGGCCATAAGCCCGGATGGCACGAAGTTCATCTGCACCTGGATTGAGCGGGACTCCACATCCGACAACGTCATTTATCAGGTTTTCAACACCGATCTCACTAAAGCCCCCGCTGCCCGCACCACCATCCCCATCGTCCCCGCCGAGGCCAGCGGAGTTCTCTCCGACACGGCGGTGGCCTACAGCCCTGATGGCAGCTACGCCTTCACGTGGCTGCGCAATAATGGCACCAATCACGCGGTCTGGGGCTACTGGACTGATCCTTTGGCCCATACGATCCTGGCGCCCGGTGTGCTGCTGAGCCAGTCGGCAGGCACAGATATTACGCAGCAGCGGATCGGTGTGCAGAGCGACGGCAACCTGCGCGTGATCTGGAGCCAGTACACCGCCGCGACCACCACATCCATGATCCTCACCCGCGCTGACCAGCCTGGGCAAATTCACCGGCACGCTGGGCACTATAGCCTCCAGCGCCACCCAGGTGCTGGACATGCCGGCCCTGGTGACAACTTCCAGCGGCATGCTGGCCGCTTGGCGCGTAAACAGCAAGACGATCATCGGCGCGCGGCTGGATTTGACGGCCGCGCCGCTGTCCTCCCCGGTGACGTTGTGGACATTGCCCTTTGCCCCCGGCCTGAATTACCAGTTCGCCGGCTTAGCCCTCACCGTCGATGGCAGCGGCTGGCGGCTGGACTGCATCGAGCAGGAGAGCGTGCATTCGGCCTTCAGTCTGTCGGCACGCATGTTTGTGACGGATTTGTCCAGTTCCGCCGCGCCGGAGCTTATTGCCGCGGCCAATGCGCCCGCCGGCGCGGCCAGTGTGGCCCTGGGCAATGATAAGACCGCATATTTGGCAGGCAACCTCTGGGGCCTGATCGACAGGGGCGCCTGGGTATCCGATGCCACGGGAGCGTGGCTATCCGTATTGAACGCGAATGAAACAATTGTTGGGCCATCGCGGCAGACGAGCGCCCTGGGCGTGGACCTCAATCGCCAGGTGATCATCGCCGCCGGTCCGGGCTCAACCTGCGTGGCCGTGTGGCGCAGGCTCGATGCCTCCGGCAGCACGACCTCGCTGGTGGCCCAGCGTTTTGATGCCACCGGCGCGCCCATCGGGTCCGAAATCGTCATCGCCACCTTCGGCACGCAGCCGCCGTTCGTTTCGTCGCTGCCCGGCGTGGATGTCGACAATGCCGGCAATATCCTGGTGACCTGGCTGGATGAATTCAGCATCACCAGCGACATCCATATCCGCCGGTACGCGCCCGACGGCACGATGACCTTGAACCTGCTGCTGCCGGGGTCGCTGGGCATGACGCAGTACAACCCGCTGATCGCGGCCGATGGGGCGGGCAATTTTGCCGTGGCCTGGCAGCGGCAAAACGGCGATGGCACCATAAGCCTGCTGTTACAGCACTATAACTCCCTGGGCCAGATCCAGGGCCAGCAGATCGCTGTGGCCACAACCTCCTACTTCAACGGCGCCGACTTGGCCATGGACGACAGCGGCAACACGGTCGCCGTCTGGTCCGATGGGGCCGCCGGCGGCGCGGCGATTACCGGCGCCTTCTACGACGCCAGCGGCCGGCGTCTGGGGCGGCCCATTGCGATGGTCCAGGCGGATGATGGCCACACGCTGTGGTATCCCTCCGTGGCGATGGATTCTACCGGCGATCTGCTGCTGAGCTGGCAATCGGTCGATGGGCGCGGCATCGCGGCCACCATGGCGCGAAGATTCGCCCCATACCAGGCGCCGAACTGACGCCGCCGCAGGTGGTGTCGGTGGTGGTGGATGATAACCCGGCACTGGGCCTTTCCAGCGTCGAGACGGACTATCACGGCATCCAAACCATCACCGTGACATTCAGCGAGCCGGTGGTGTTTAGCGCATCCAACGTGCTCATTGAGTGGGTCAGCGGCGTGGGTGGCGCGCAGAAAGGCATTATTACGCCGCAGTCCATCACCGGCACTTCTACCAATACGATGGTCATAACCTTCGCTGATTTCCAGGTCGGCCAGAAGACCTTGCGCATCACGCTGGATGGCGCCGAGGGCGGCAACGACACCAGCGCCATAACGGACCTGGCCGGCAACCTGCTGGATGGCGACCCCTCGCCCGCCGGAGGCGGGCTGGGTTACCTGGCCGCGGCGGCGGATCTGCCCTCCGGCGACGGCGACGAGGGCGGCAACGCGGTCTTTTACGTCACCGGCCTGGATAACGTGCCGCCGCAGATCCTCTCGGTGATTCTGGATGGCTCACCCAGCATGTCCGTTTCGGCCGTGGACCGGCGGCCGGACGGTTTGCAAAACCTGGTGGTCAAGTTCAGCGAGCCCGTGTTCTTCAAATCGTCGGATGTGATCATTCAGACGGCCGCGACCATGGGCGGCGCGGGCCTGGCGACGATCACGCCGCTTAGTGTGACCGGCAGCTCCACAGATACGGTCACCATGACCTTCGCACCCAATACGCTCATCGACACGATCCTGCGCATCTCGCTGGCCAGCGATGCCCAGGGCCAGACGGGCTTTGCCGATACGTGGGGCAACCTGCTGGATGGCAATCCGCCCGCGGACGGCAGCGGCAAGGCCTATCTGGCCCATGCGGATGAGGACCTGCCTTCCGGCGACGGCGTTGCCGGCGGCGCGGCGGTGTTCTATGTGGCCGATGAGACGCCGCCGCACATCACATCGGTGGTGGTGGATAATAATCCGGCGCTGTCCGTTTCCAGCACCGACCCGGCCCGCGACGGCATGAGCACCCTCACCATCACGTTCGATGAAACCGTGGTCTTTACGCCGGAGATGGTCCATGTGGATGTAGTCAGCGCCCTGGGCAGCACTACCTCGTTGGGACAGATCGTGCCCGCCCTTTCCGGCAGCGGCACAAATACGATAATATTGACTTTCTTCCCGGGCGATGTGGCCGACAAGACGATCATGGTCACGCTGGATTCAAACAGCCTTCAGGCCATCACCGATCCGGCCGGTAACCCGCTGGATGGCGACCCCAAAGTCGGCGGCAGCGGTCGGACGTACCTCTTCAGCGCGGCCGATTTGCCCACGGGCAACGGCCTGCCTGGCGGATCATCGCGGTTTTATCTTTCGGCCCAGGCGGACCTGTCACTGCCGCAGGTGACGTCGGTGATCTTCAACGATGATCCCAGCCTGACCGAGGGCAGCACGGACAATCAGCGCGGCGGCATTCAATCCATCACCGTGACCTTCAATAAACCGGTGAATTTCTCCAGCCAGAGCATCCTGGTCCAGCGTGTGGACAGCATCGGCGGTAATGTGCTGGGCACGCTGACGCCCGCTACCATCACCGGTTCGGGCACGAACACGCTGCGGCTTACCTTCCCCATCTACACCGTGTGCAATACGGTGGTGGCTATCACGCTGAATGGCGACCCGGCCGGCGGTAGCGCCATAACCGACCTTTCCGGCACGGTTCTGGATGGCGAGCCCAACGCCGGCGGCAATGGGCTGGGCTATGTGTTCTGCCCGCGCGATCTGCCCACCGGCGACGGCGAGGCGGGAGGCTCGACCACGTTCTATGTGGCGCAGCAGTCTATTCCTTGCGCCGATTTCAACGGCGACGGCCACGTCGACGGCGCCGACCTGATGATCTGGCAGGAGAATTACGGCAAGAACAGCGGCGCTTCGCTCGCCCAGGGCGATGCGGACGGCGATGGCGCGGTGAACGGCGCGGACTTTGTAATCTGGCAGGAATGGTACAGGCCCACCAATCTCATACCCGGCGACTTTAATGGCGATGGCAAGGTCGATGGCGCCGACTTTGTGATCTGGCAGGAGCATTACGGCCTGGTCGACGGCACCGCCACGCTGGCCGACGGCGATGCCAACGGCGATGGCAAGGTCGACGGCAAGGATTTGATGATCTGGCAGGAAAATTACAGCCCCGTCATCCTCACCCCTGTAAGCCCAAGTTCGGCGGTAAATCTCAGCCCCACGGCGCCGCAGCCGTCAAGCAGCCTGGGCGCAGGCGCTGCCGCGCCGACTTTGGATCCGGCGGTAACGGGCCAGATTTACGGCAGCCTGGTTAAGAATTCCACAGCCGCTTCATCTTCCAGCGCCGTTTCCACCGGTGCATCCAGTACATGGTCCGTCGCCAGCGTGACCGCTCCGATGGACCTGCTGGCGCAGTTCACCGCCAAAGACCTGGTCATCCTGAATCCTCTGGCGTGAGTAGGGCGGGGTAATTGCCGGCGCGGCCGCGGCCGCGCGGCAGGTTTTCGCTCACACTTTATATTGAGGTGGCGCAGCTTCCGGTTTAGGCAAAACTTTTTTTCATCTCGCTCCATTTTTTTTTGCGCCCGCGAGGGAGCGCGTTATTATCGTGCGTGAGCGGCTGGCCTTTCCTCGGTCGGCGCTCCGCCGAGAAGTCTTTTTGAGAAAGATCGGCGTGGGCCCTCGGAGGCGTCCGAGGGGTGAAGCCCGGCGGTCCAATGACGCGTCGGGAGGTCCCTGATAGAGAGGAGGTGATCCATGATCGAAGGTAAACGAGGTGGCCTGCGGTAGCGGGCGACGCACCTGCAAACGCAGGTCCGAAATCTCGTCGGGCGCGGCTGTCGAAACATCCGGCCGCGCCCGATGTTTTTTACCCCCCTCGCCCTTTTACGGGAGAGGGTAGGGGTGAGGGTTCTAAACTCAGAAAAACCGGGGAAGGTGCCCAATCGCTGTGGCTTCGCGTGCCATCAAAACTTCATCGAAGGTGCGCAAGAATGCGCAAGTGAGTTCGCCTTGCGCATCTTCGAAAATACCCAGAAAACTGGGGGTTTTTGGTGAAGGTGCGCAAGATGCGCAAGGTGCGCGACACATCGACAAGTGCGCGGCAGTTTGGGTAATCTGGGCAAGCTGGGAAAGCTGCTGGCTGCTGACCGGCTGAATTTAAAGAAGACCAAGGAGACCAAGTTCTTTTGCGCTTGGTCCCCTTTAAAAATCATCATTTTCTTAGGAAATTCGTTAAAGGAGACCAAGAAGACCAAGGAGACCAAGGAGACCAAGTTCTTTTGCGTTGGTCCCCTTTAAAAATCATCATTTTCTTAGGAAATTCGTTAAAGGAGACCAAGAAGACCAAGGAGACCAAGAGCCACGGGGTGCCGGAATCTGGGTAATCTGGGCAAAATGGGTAATCTGTCCAGTCTATCGCCCTCCAAGGGAGAGGGGTTGGCGTTGCACAGAACCTCTACTTCTTTCCGAAAAACTCCTCCTCCAGCATCAAGCACAGGCAATGATACACCGGCAGGTGCAGTTCCTGGATCTTATAGGTGACCGTCTCGGCCACGCGGATGCACACATCGGTCAGGGGCAGGAGCTTTCCGCCGGTTGAACCAGTCAGACCCAGCACCTTCATCCCTTTCGCATGCGCGGCGGAGGCGGCGTGCTGAATATTGGCCGCGTTGCCGGAGGTGGAGATGCCGACAAACACATCGCCCGGTTTGCCCAGTCCCCAGACGAGCTGGGCGAAGGCGAAGGAGGCGTTCACATCGTTGGCGAAGGCGGAATTGAGCGAGGTAAAACCGACCAGCGGGATCGCCGGCAATGCATCCTGAAGGCCCGCCGCCAGTTCAGCCGGCAGTTTTACCTCCGCATCGGGCGGCAAGGGGCGTTTCATCGCAAAGCCTTTTAGGAGCTCGGCCGACCAGTGCTCGGCATCCGCGGCGGAGCCGCCGTTGCCGGCCAGCAGGATCTTGCCGCCGGCGGCGAAGCAATCCCGCAGAAGGGCAAAGCCGCGCTCTATGTCGGCGTTGGAGGAGGAAAGGGCGGGGAATCTTTTCACCAGATCGCTTATCAGCTTATGCATGTTGATCCTCTTGGAGGTTACGTTTTCCTATCGAGCTTCCGGTATTGCACCGCCTCGGCCAGGTGGTGCGCGGCGATCTTTTCACATCCCTCCATATCGGCTATCGTGCGCGAAACCCTGAGCACCTTGTCGTGCGCGCGGGCGGAGAGGCCCATCTCGCTCATGGCCTGCTTTAGGAGAGTTTCGCCCGCCGCATCGAGCTTGCAGTGCGTGCGGATGTGGCGGCTGGACATGGAGGCGTTGCAGATTGTGCCGTCGCCGAATCTTTTTCGCTGAGTCTCCCGCGCGGCGGTCACCTGCTGGCGCATTTCCTGGCTGTTCATGCCGTCGCCGCTCTCGGCGCGCAGCTCGCGGAAGCTGACCGCGGGGACCTCGATGTGAATATCGATGCGGTCAATCAAGGGCCCGGAAATGCGGCCCATGTAGCGCTCGACGGCGAAGGAAGTGCAGTTGCACTTGCGCTTGGGATCGGTGGCGTAGCCGCAGGGGCAGGGGTTCATGGCCGCCACGAGCATGATGCGCGCGGGGAACTTGATCGTCGAGTGTACGCGCGGAATGGTGACGCAGCCATCCTCCAGCGGCTGGCGGATCATCTCCAGCGTGGTGCGCGGGAATTCCGGCAGCTCATCCAGAAAGAGCACGCCGTGGTGGGCCAGCGAGATCTCGCCCGCCTGGGGTATGACGCCGCCGCCCACCAGCGAGGCGGCGGAGGCGGAGTGGTGGGGCGTGCGCACCGGCCGCGTGGCCAAAAGGCTTTGTCCATCGCTCAAAAGGCCGCGCGAGGAGTAGATGCGCGTGGTCTCCAGCGATTCTTCAGTCGACAGGGCCGGCAGGATGGTCGGCAGCCGCTTGGCCAGCATGGTCTTGCCGCTGCCCGGGGGGCCGATCATGAGCAGGTTGTGGTGTCCGGCGGCCGCGACGGTGAGGGCTCGCTTGGCCGCGGCCTGGCCGCGCACATCGCCGAAGTCAAGATCGTATTTCGCCGCGGCGGTGAAGACGGATTCCAGGTCCACGCCGGTGGATTCGATGGGCAGTTCGCCCGTTAAAAACCCTACGGCCTGCGTGAGTGAATCGCAGCCGATCACCTCGAGGCCGTCGACCACGGCCGCCTCGCGGGCGTTGCTGCGGGGCAGGATGATGCCCACCATCGCCAGCGAGCGGGCCAGCATGGCCGCGGCCAGAGCGCCCTTGATGTGCCGCAGGCGGCCATCCAGGGCCAGCTCGCCCAGGATGAGGTACTTGCCGTGCTTGTCGTTCTCGCTGACCAGTTCCCCGCCGGCGATCATTGCCCCAAGCGCGATGGGCAGGTCCAGGGCCGGACCCTCTTTTTTCAGATCGGCCGGCACCAGGCTGATAGTGACTTTCGGACCCGGCCAGCGATAGCCGCAGTTTCGCAAGGCAGACTGCACGCGGCTGATGGATTCCTTCACGGCTGCATCGGGCAGCCCCACCAGGTTGAACTCGCCCGATTGGCCGCGCGCCACATCGACTTCCACTTCGCAGGCCGTGGCGTCGATGCCCTGCAGGACCATGCTGTGAATGCGTGAAATCACTTTTCCGCTCCCGATCTGGCCGTGTGTCTCGATTTGCCACCCTACTGCCCGAAAAGATCGTAAAGTCCTCTGGCCCGTTCCGCAAGCCTGAGAAATTGCCCAGGAAAGGAACTCGCAGGATTTAGTTTTGCTGAAACTAGCTACCTGGGATATGATTTTGGAAGTATTTAAGCGATTCTCAGGTGAGAGGTTCGTACTATGCCCGCAATTCTTCGGCCATGCCAGTTCATTTGGCAGGCCAAGGCGATAGCGAGGTTTTTTCTGCCACACGGTTAATCTACCTGCCTCTGAACAGCGTAGATCTTGATGGAGTTTTGCTGGTTTTCCAGCGACAGTTCAAGACGGTAAATGTCGTGGCCGCTCGTGTGAAGGTGCGATGCCAATAGCTGCAACTGCAAGATGAAGCGCCGAAGGCTAAGTAGTGCTGAAGCGGTGAGTCTTCGCGGCATTTTTGCCTGTGACAGGCATGTCTGGGTCACAACAGGAGAGAATTGAATGATTGATGTGATTCATCGAAGAAAAACCTTATTTCTCCTGACGGTGATATGGCTGTTAATGGCGGTGTTTTGGCAAATTTACGGCTGGTGCTGGTATCCGAACTGGATCGGCAGAAACGTATCTGACATGTGTGACCGGTGGAGAGAGGTCCACTACGTATTACGCGGCAAGAATCCCTTCGACGTATTCTTTGCGAATAGCGATTATGTGGCACGCCACGCGCCGAATATGCAAAAGCAGGTCGCCCAGGTAACTCGCGACAGCAGTGAAGACAAGGATTTGGGCAAACAAAATTACGCATTGTATCCGCCCTGGGCCTATTCCAGCGCGTTCATTTTCTTTTGGCCACCCACGCTCTTCTGGGCGGGGGTGTCTTGGGGCATCTGGCAGGCGTTTTTCGTCTGTGTGGTTGTTTTGTGGCTGTACCGCACAGTACGGCCACTGGGCAAGCCGGTGGCAATAGCTCTATGCGCCGCGGCAATGGCCATGTGCGCGTGGGATGGGGCTATCTATTGCGGGAATTATGCCGGCATGGTTGTTGCCAGCCTGTGCGGTGCGCTCTATCTGTTGGAGAAGAAGCACCCTATCGCCGCCGGCATATGTCTGGGCATTGCCATGCTCAAGTTCACCGTGGCAGGGCCATTCCTTGTGGCACTGCTCTTCAAACGGCAATACCGCGCCGTCATTGTGACCGCCGTCTGGATGATGATTGCGACGGCAGTAACCTGCTATCTGTGCAAGACCGGGCCACTGGAAATGTTGCACCAGATGGCCATCACGACCCGTCAAACCGCCGAAAACCACTACGGACCCCTGGCCTACCTGGTTTGGAACGGCATGGATCCCTCGCGGGCGACGCTCCTCTTGGCAGGACTTGCCATGGGCCTGGGGATGTTGGGTTTTTACAAAACTCGGTCCTGTGACCCGCTGGTGCTGTTCGGCATTGCCGGCGTCGTATCTCGCCTGGCCACGTATCACACCTTTTACGACGATATCGCCATGGTCTTTACCATGCTTGCACTCGGTATCGCGGTCGTTCGCTCTCAGAAGACTCTCCCGTTGGTGATTTTCCTTATATTTGGAATATCGCACTGGGCGCCGCCACGCTTTGAGCGCATACCGTTCAACGCCTGGCAGATATTCCAAATGGTGGCGTGGGCAGGGGCGGCGGTTGCTTTGGCACTAGGCTACCAGCGATGGACATCAGCGCCCGCGATGGCTCATGGCTCTCCAGGACAGGCACAATTGGTGAGCGAGCCCCTGGGCTAGCGCGCGAGCAGTCAGCTTGGGCATGACAGGCGGCTTAGGCCGGCGATTCAGCGGCCTTGGGCTCAAGGGTTGAGCGACCTGCGCGCTTGGGGGGCGGCAAATCCGGCTGAATCCGCTGTACATTGCCCGCGGATCACCGGCGCCAGTCTAGTACTCCGTAACGGAGAGACTTCTGGGTAGCGGTTCTTTTTGCCGATGGGTTGATAGAACCCTTTTGATCGGCAAGGAGGCCGTCATGAAAAAGTACATCGTCGAATTGACAACCGAAGAGCGTTCCCAACTCCAGACACTGCTGGATAAAGGCAAGCCGCATCAACGCAGGCATGCTCAGATGTTGCTCAAGGCTGACCAAGGCCCCGAAGGTCCGGGGTGGAAAGACGCTCACATTGCCGAGGCTTTTGACTGTCATCCCACGACGGTTGAGAACTTGCGTCGTCGTCTGGTGGAGCAAGGGCTGGAGGCGGCCTTGGAGCACGGCAACCGTGGCAGCTATCGGGTACGCAAGCTCGACGGCAAGGCCGAAGCGCACTTGATTGCCCTGACTCGCATGGAGCCGCCGGAGGGGCGCAGCCGCTGGGGCGTGCGTCTGCTGGCTGACCAGATGGTGGCGCAAGGATACGTCGAGTCTTGCAGTCACATGGCGGTGCAGCGGACGCTTAAAAAAATGAGCTTAAGCCTCACCTGAGCAAGTACTGGTGTATTCCGCCCAAGCAAAACGGCGAATTTGTCGCGGCGATGGAAGACGTGCTGGAGGTATACCACCGGCCGTTCGACTCGTTGCGACCCCTGGTATGCTTGGATGAAGCCAGCAAGCAGTTGGTGGCCCAGACGCGCCCCTCGATTCCCGGTCGATCCGGCCGAATCAAGCGGGTTGATCCGGAATACCGCCGTTGCGGCACGGCCAGCGTGTTCCTGGTGTCCGAACCGCTGAAGGGCAAGCGGCACGTGCGTGTGCGTCAGCAGCGAACGCGAATCGACTTCGCCCACGTGATACGGGAACTGTGCGATGTGCTGTACGCCCAGGCCGAGAAGATCGTGCTGGTGATGGACCAACTCAACACGCACAACATCGCCAGCCTGTACGAGGCATTTGAACCGGCTGAGGCTCGGCGTTTGGCGGAGAAGCTGGAGATTCACCACACGCCCAAGCATGGCAGTTGGCTGAATATGGCCGAGATCGAGTTGAGCGTGTTGAGCCGCCAGTGCATGGATGACTACTTTGAAAGCCGCGAACAACTGGCGGCGAGCATCGCGCCGTGGGAACGTTCACGAAATGAAAAGAAGAAGGGCATCGACTGGCGATTCACCACCGCCGACGCCCGGATCAAACTGAAGAAACTATACCCGGTGATTTAGCTGTTACAGAGTACTAGTTGCCCCTGCGTAACCGGTATTTCCAGGCTTTCTCTGCGTCCCGATCCGCCTTTTTGCGGTTTGCTGCCGTCGCTTGGCGCGGATGCATCTTCTGCACACAGCTCAGCGAATCTGCCGCCATGCAGATCCTGAATCACCCGCCAGGTCTGGCGCGATGTCTGCGCCCAGTCGTAGACGGCGGCGCGCCGGCGTGCCCGGGCACAAAGATCTTCCTGGAGTGATGGATTATCGATCAGCCCAAGCAAGTGCGCGGCCAGTTCCTCCGGGCGGGATGGATCGAAATACAGCACGGCATCGCCGCCGAATTCGGGCATGGCCGAGCGGTTGGAGCAGACAATCGGTCTGGCCGCCGCCAAGGCCTCCAGCAGGATATTGGGGCAGTTTTCCGTTCGGGACGCAAAGATGTTGATCAGCGCGTGATGGTACAGGGCGGGCAGTTCAGCATACCCAACCTGCCCCGTGAGAATCACGTCATGGCTCAGATTCAGCCGCGCGATTTCAGAGCGAACCCTTTTACCATATTGCGGGTTTTCCGGGCCCGTAAGGACAAGTTTTTCTGTGGTGCGCCGCCTCTGCTTGAGCAGCGAGAATGCCTGGATGACTTGGATCTGGGCTTTATAAAAATCCAGCGTCGAAACATACAGCAGATAATTCTCGGGCCCCAGCCAGGCGGGCCTGGGCAGATGTTTTACCTGCTCCTCCCGGAAATGCGGGTTTATGCCGTGAGGAATTGTGACGGAGGACCGTATGCCGCCGCGCATCCTCTGGGCTATGGCCTGCCGGGCATACTCGGAAATGAAGATCACCATGTCTGTCTGCTTCATGCTCCTGAGCAGGATGCGTTCGAGCATCCAGTTGCGCAATCGCTGGTATCCCAATGGATATTGGCGGCGCTGCTCGTAATCGAAGGGCAGCATGTTGCGGCACATAGTGACGGTTTTGCAGCCGCGCGGCACATTGGCGTAGACTGGACCGCTGGGGCAGAATAAAACATCGATCTGGAGCTTACGGATCAGCCGCGGCAGATTTGATTTCTCCCAAATCACGCGGCGCAAAGGGTTTTCGACACGCGCGCTGGTGTGGATGCGGGTGAGAAAATCCGCCGGCGGCAACAAAAAGGACTCCGGCGCCAGCAGGAAAATCTCCATGCCGCCGTCTGGGGGCGGGATGCTGAGCAGGTTGCGCAGGTAGGTCTGCCCGCCGCCCTGCCTGGCTGCAAAAGCTTTTATAAGAACTCTCATGGTCTGCCGCTGCCGTTTTGCCAGAAGGCGTGTTATAATCTGCCGGCGCAAGTAATCGTTTGAAGTCTAATCATCGGGCGCAAATCAGTCAAAGAAAATGACTCGCTATGGCCACAGCTAAAACTCGCACTACACGCGGGAAAACAGCAAGGGTCCCCAAAGACTCGGGCAATCACGATGCGCGGATTTTGAACGCCTTTCGCCAGATAATTCGCGCGGTGAATGTGGATTCGCGCAAACTGGCCGCGCAGCATAGCATCACCGGACCGCAGTTGAGCTGCCTGCTGGCGATTGTGGAGATGGGGCCGACCACGGCCATCGAGGTGGCGCGGCGGATTCACCTTTCCGCCAGCACGCTGGTGGGCGTGCTGGCCCGCCTGGAGGCCAAGGGACTTATCCAGCGGCAGCGCAGCAAGAAAGACCGCCGCGAACTGATTGTTTTGGCCTCCGAGGAGGGAAAGGTCCTGGCGGCCCGCACTCCTTTCCCGCTTCAGTTTTCGCTGGGCGCCGCTTTAAAACAGCTTTCGCCGCGGCAACGTGACGAGATGGCCATGCACTTGGAACATCTGGTGGAACTGATGGGCGCGGCGGATCTTAGCCGGGCGCCGCTCCTGGAAATCATTGGCGGCGGAACACAGTAGAATAGTCTTCCGTTCGGCTATAGCTGCGGAAAAAGGCGCGGCAGAGACTCAATGCTCTTCCAGCCGGCATTCTTGCTGACTGGGTTGACCGCCAATTCTTCAAAAAACTCATCCAGCGCGGCGGCCCGTTCCTGCGCCAACGGCGGAGTGCAATAATCTTCCTCTTCCCATGTGGCCAGGCCATCCGGCCGCAAGCGGGCATTCTCCAGGGAATGTGTCAGGGCCTTGCCGAAGGGGCGCATCGAGATAAACGCGCGGGCCCGCAGCTTTTCCAGCAACTGCTGTATCCTGTCCGCCTTGGGATGGGCCGTTACAAGGTAGAAGGCCATGCGAATCTCCTTTCCCTCTCAATTCTTTGCCCCCGGCCATTCTGGACCACGATGCCCGGATGCGGTATGGTAGCGACGCAAGAAAAGTACTCTTAGAAGGATAGATGCTATGGACAAAACTACACTGCTGGCGGCGATGGAATTCACGCGGATGCGCGTGCTGGGCGAGCTGGAGACGATCGAAAAGAGCGGGCAGGACGTGCAAAGAGTTTTATCCTGGCGTCCCGGGCCCGGCCGCGCCCACATCGCCTGGCAGGCAATGCACCTGGCCGCGACCCACGACCGGTACATAAACGACCGGATTTTGCACCGGCCGGTAAGCGATGCGGAGCTGTGCCAGAACTTTGGCGGCGGCAGCACGCCTTCTGATGACAACGTGCCGGACTTGCAGACGATCCGCCGCGAACTGGAGAAGCATTACAACCAGGCCCGCGGTTATCTTCAGAGCCTCAGCCCCGCCGAGGTTGATAAAGTTCTCGATTTTCCCAACAACGTGAAACGTTCCATCGGCGAATGCTTTACGGTCCTGACCTTCCACGAGGCCCATCACCAGGGGCAGGTGCATCTGACCTGGAACTTGTATAAAGTTACTCACGGCGTGAAATAGTTGAGATCGTGGGTCAGCTTGTGCAGGTTAATTGGTTAAACGGTCTGCTCGCTGCGCTCGCTCCTGGTTAACTGGTTAATCGGTTAACTGGTTAACTGGAAGAAGCCGGAAAAAGAAGGAACATAGCTCTTTCTGTTACCAATTAACCGATTAACCAATTAACCGATTAACCCGCTATTGGACAGACAAACAAAATGGGATTTGACCTGGGATGCCGGTTGGGGATATACTTCGTTAGTTGGCGAAGTGACGGAGCAACACATGCAACAGTTTGTTAATATTACCAGGGCCTTGTCGGACGCGAACCGCGTGCGGGCCCTCCTGGCGCTTCACGGCGGGGACTTGTGCCTGTGCCAGATCATCGAACTGCTCAAGCTTTCGCCGTCGACCGTTTCCAAGCATATGGCCATTCTGCGCCAGGCGGGCCTAGTACGGATGCGCAAGGAAGGCCGCTGGATTTACTATAACCTGCCCAATGGCGGGGCGGCGCCGGCGGTCGCCGCCGCGGTGAAGCTGGTGAAGCAGTGCCTGGCGGATGATGCACTGGCCAAAAAGGATGCACGGGCGCTGAGCAAGGTGCGCCGCATGAAGCCGGAGAAGCTGTGTGCCTGTTACCACCGAAAGGAAGCCTGTGGCTGAACGCTTAAAAATTCTGTTCCTGTGCACGGGCAATTCCTGTCGCAGCCAGATGGCCGAAGGTTTTGCCGCCGCACATAAGAGTGAGAGCGTCGAGCCTTATTCAGCGGGCATCGAGGCCCACGGCTTGAATCCGCTGGCGGTAAAAGTCATGGCCGAGGCGGGCGTGGATATCTCGCGCCACAAGTCCAAGACTTTGGACCAGGTGCTGAACATCCCTTTCGATTTCGTGATTACCGTCTGTGCGCACGCCAACGAGAGCTGCCCTGTCTTTCCCGGCCACGCGCGTGTAATTCACGTGGCATTCGATGACCCGCCCGCGCTGGCACGCGCGGCGGCCAGCGAAGAGGAAGTCCTGGCCATCTACCGCCGCGTGAGAGATGAGATCCGAGTTTTTGTGGAAGGACTGCCGCGGGCACTAACGGAAAGATCGGCTTTGGGAAGGGAATGAAGTGACTACACCGCTGTCATCCAATGAAGTCGAGGCCCTGCTCGCCGCCTTACGCCAAAAAGTGGTGCGGAAAGAATGTTGGACGTGCGATTGCCTTCAGGGTTTTTTGACGCAGCTTGAAATGGATGCCCGGGATGAGGCCGCGCGTCTAATCGAGCCGCTGAAAGTCACCGGCGCAGAGATGCACGGCTGTCTGGGCTGCGAGCCTTGTCCGCCGGCGGAGGCGTTTGCCGGGTATCTGCGCCGAATGAATCAGCGGCAAAGCGAGGATCGCTACAGCGATGAAGGCTGCTCCTGCAAACAACCAAAGGATTCAAAATGAGCGAAGGCATCGCCAAAAAACTGTCATTTCTGGACCGGTTTCTGACGTTGTGGATCTTCCTGGCCATGGCTCTGGGGGTGTTGCTTGGCTATGCGGCGCCCGGCTTTGGCAACTGGATCGGCTCTTTAAGGCCGCAGGGCAGCCAGACGAGCATTCCCCTTGCCATTGGTCTTATTCTGATGATGTACCCGCCGCTGGCGAAGGTGAAATACGAGGAATTGGGCGATGCGTTTCGCGACGTTAAGCTCCTGGGCCTCTCGCTGGTGCAGAACTGGCTGATCGGTCCGGCGCTGATGTTCCTGCTGGCCATCATTTTCCTGCACGCCTGGCCGCAGCTTATGATCGGCTTGATCATGATCGGTCTGGCCCGGTGCATCGCCATGGTTATCGTGTGGAACGACCTGGCCAGGGGCGACGGCGAATACGCCGCGGGCCTGGTGGCGTTGAACTCGATCTTCCAGGTGCTCTTTTACAGCGTGTACGCCTGGTTTTTCGTGACGATACTGCCGCCCGTATTCGGTCTTTCCGGCGCGGCGGTGAACATTACCATCGGGCAGATCGCCCGCAGCGTTTTCATTTATCTTGGCATTCCGTTTCTGGCGGGAATGTTTACGCGGTTGATCCTGGTGAGGGCCAAAGGCAAGGACTGGTACGGCCGCGCGTTTATTCCCAGGATCAGCCCGCTTACGCTGATCGCCCTGCTATTTACGATCATCATCATGTTTTCCATGCAGGGGCAGCGGATCATCTCGGAGCCTGTGGGCGTGCTGCTGGTCGGGCTGCCGCTGCTGATTTACTTCCTGGCCATGTTCGGCGTGAGCTTCTGGATGGGGCGCAAAGCGGGCGCGCCGTATGGCAAAACCGCCGCGCTGTCCTTTACGGCGGCCAGCAATAATTTCGAGCTGGCCATTGCCGTTTCCGTGGGCATTTTTGGCATTAATCATGGCGCGGCCTTCGCCGCGGTGATTGGGCCGTTGGTGGAGGTGCCGGTGCTGATAGGATTAGTTAATGTGAGCCTTTGGCTTAAGCGCCGGTGGTTTGCCGCGGATATTGCCGAACCGGCAGCCGTCAAGGGCGGCATTACTATAAGCCGATCATAAGCTTAGGGCGCGGGTTTCAGGTGGCTGCGGCGGGCATGTTCAAGGCCCTTTGAACCGAAGAAGGAGAACGACGGTGAAAACAAGAGCGGGGGCGGTCCCGATGAGTTTTCTGGTGTCGGCCTTCGGCCTTCTTTTCCTGACTTGTGCGGCGGCGACATGCCCAAACCACGCAGCCGAGTGCGCCGATGATATCCGTGCCATCGACCGCTCCTGCCGGCGCGGCGGCAAAGAGCCCGAAGGAAGCGGCCATCGCGGATTTTCTCAAGGCGCAAAACCTCCAGGGTAAGGTCGTGCTGATTGAATTCGGCATGGTGGGCTGCGAGTTGAGCGAAAAGGGCCTCACCAGCATGCGCGATTTGCACAAGGAGGTAAAAGATCTGGCCATGATCCGCCTGGAAGGCAATCCCGACGCCGCCGCGGTGGATGCCTACTTCAAGGAAAAGAATGTGCCTTTCCCGGTGGTGCAGGACAAGGACAAGGCCATGGCCATACAGCTTTCCGCCACGGCCATCCCCACATTCGTGCTGGTCGATAAATTTGGCCACATTCGCTACACGGGCAAGTACACGCCGGATCTGGCGGGATGGAGCAAGACCCTGCTGGCCGAGAAGACCGACCCGGGCAGCCAGGTTCAGCCCTTTGGCACGAAGGCGCTGGATGTGCCCAAGCTGCTGGAAGCCAAGCTGACGGCGCTGGATGGCGCAGGTCGCCTTGAAGGAGTGCATGGGCTCCGGCGGATTGATGCTGCTCTTTGTGGACACCGCCTGCCCCTTCAGCGCCAAGGCCCTCAAGGATATGCCGGGCGTTTCGAAGACGCTTGCCGAGCGCAAGATCAACAGCGTGGTCATTAATAACGATGACAGCCGCGAAAAGGTGATCGCGTTCTACGAGAAGAACAACCCGGGACGAAAGTCCTGTACGACACCACCGCCGCCACGCGGCAGCAGTGGAACGTGCAATCGGTGCCGATTGCGATTTATATTACGGCGGGCCAGAAGGTGGCCTACCGGGGCGAGGCCATGTGGGCGAACCTCGCCGCGGCCATCGAGAAGGCCAATAACCTCGCCGCCGGCACGATCAAGTTTACTGCCGCGGGCACAGGCTTTGGCTGAGGCAAGAAGTAACCGTATCGCCCGTGCGGCGGTGCAAAATAGTGCAAGAATGAATTATCTGATCCAGATCGGCGTAGAGTCCCTGTATCTACTGGCCCTGATCAACCCCGTCAGCAAGGTGGCGGTGCTGTCGGCGTTTCCGGCTTCACCCTCGGTGAAGCACGATTTGCGGGCCCTGGCCTGGCGGGCGAGCCTGGTGGCGGCGGGCATGCTGTTTGTGGCCATGGTGGCGGGCGACTTTGTCCTGAGCAATATCTTCCGCGTGGACCTCAACTCGCTGCGCCTGGTGGGGGGCATCGTGCTGTTCTGGGTGGGTTTTAATGCCCTGCGGCACGGGGTGTTTTTCGAGGAGGCCAAGCCCGGCAAGTTTTCCGAGGTGGCGCTGGTGCCCATGGCCTGCCCCATGATCGCCGGGCCGGCCACCATTACGGCCTGCATCACGCTGCGACAATCGCACGACTCCGGCCTTTTTATCACCACCGCGGCCATGATCGTGGCGGTGGGGGTGAATTACGGCATCATGCTGCTGTCGCGCCCGATCGCCAAGGTGCTGGCCCGGTACGACCTGCTCGGCGCCGTCGTCCGCATGACCGGGCTGGTCGTCATGGCCATGGGCTCGCAGATGACCATGGACGGCATCTCGGGCTGGATGGCGGCCATGAAATAGAATTTACAATTTACAAATGACAATTGACAATATGACAGCAAGAAGCGGCCGCTGCTGTTCAGCACGATTCGGCTGACATACAGGGGACAGTTCTTGCTGTTAAATTGTAATTTGTAAATTGTAATTTCTTACCACGCCCCGATGCCGATCTGTTCGCACAAATCATCGAATTCCGGCTCGGCATCCGTCAGATAGGGCAGGCCCAGCATGTGCGCCTCGCGCTCCAGTTCCTGGCCTTCCTCGCTGCTCAAATCGCCGTGGAAGGCGTCGCGCACCTCCTCGGGCGTGTCGTATTCCTCGCGGAAGCGATGCCGCTCGGCCCGCAGGTTGTCCTGGATTTCCTCGAGCATCTCCCGCTCATCGGGCGACTCGAAATCATCCTCGGTGGCGCTGAGCACGGGCTGGAAGACCCGCTTTTCGAGCAGCGCAACCAACTGCGTTTTACGGGCATCATCTGCCATGTTCGTTCCCCTTACTGTCATGCCTGCGGCCGCACCCCAGCGGCCATGAATCCTCAAGGGCATTGTAGCGCGCACATCGGCGAGAGACCAGCGGGAGTATATGGGCAGGAGAGCAGGGAGGCGACGGGGCTACAAATCCGAAATCCGAAACTCGAAATCCCAAGGAAAAAGCAATAAAACAGAATCAGAATCAAACATCGGTAAATTTGCAGAAGTGTAGCCGCCTGTACAACGTTCGCTCCCACCATGAACTTTTTAGAATCTCTATCCCATTCCTTCGGATTTCGACTTTCGGAGTTCGAGCTTTTCAACCGCGGTACCGATTGAACGCCTTCACCGAAGCCTCCACATTGGTCGCGGGGAATTCCGGCCTGTGCCAGCGGACGACTTGGGCGATGAATCCGCCGCGCGGGGTGGAGAAGGCCTCCACCAGCCGCCGCGCTTCGTCCTCGACGGTTTGCGGCGTGCCGCCGGCCAGCGTGTGCTGCATGTCCACCGTGGCCTTGATGCACTTCTTGCCGGCCAGTTTGCGGCGGATGGTCTCCAGGCCGGTCTGCTGGATGTCGAACACGGTGAAGACGTCCACATCCATTTTCGCAATGTCATCCAGCACATCCCCGCTGTGGCCGTCGATGGCCAGGCCGACATACATACCCGCCTCGTGCACGGCCGCGAAAAAGCGCTCGGTGATGGGCTTAAAGTGTGTCCGCCAGAGATCGGGCCTCATCACCAGGCTGGATGTGCCGCCGATGTCTTCGATGACCGTGATCATGTGCGCCCGGCGCGCTTGTACTTGGGAATGAGCCGCCGGTAATACTGCTCCGTGCGGTCATAAAGCTCGACGGCGAACTTCGGCTCGGCGGCCAGCAGGTAGAGGAATTCCTCCAGGCCCACCAGGAGCTCGGCCGTGAGGAAAATGCCCGCATCGATGAAGCCTTCGACGAAGCGGTCGGCGTAGCGCGTGCGGATGACCTCGCCCAGCCTGTCAAAAGCCGGGTCGGTATCGTCGGGGTTGGGCCAGTTGAAACCGTCCAGAGAGGTCTTGCCCGCCAGCGGATGCGACAGCAGCACGTAGGCGCTATTGGTATCGTTAGGAGTCTTCAGCCGCGTGCCGAACTGATCCTGCTTGAGCGTTTCGCCCGCCTCGGTCTGGCCGATGATCTTGTGCTGCCAGGAATAGCAGCAGGTCCACAGGGCATCGAAATCTTCCGTGCTTGGGATGAGTTTCACCTCTTCGGGATTTCGCGTGTGATAGGCGTTATAAACGCCCGGCACATCGACGATCTCCAGTGGCAGATGATCTGGACCTTTGAACTCGATACGCGCGTTTGACCAGGTCGATGTGATCGGACACCGCTAATTCTCCCAAAGTCTTCGAACTGCCATTAGACAATGAATCACAAATTACAAAGTACAAAGGACAAATTACAAATTAAGGCCGGATAATGGGACGAATGTCATCAATTCCAGCGTTGCCTCCGGCAGTTAATTTGTAACTTGTAATTTGTAATTTGTACTTCTTACTTTGTCACTTGGTCGCGGGCGTGCGTTCCTCAACCGGCGAGGGTCTCCCCGCAAATGACCGTCCCGCCATATCCTGGCTCTTGGGGTGCAGCAGCACCACCAGCACGCCGCCCACGATGTTGCCCAGGGAAACGGGAATCAGGTTGTGGAACATCCGCCAGAAATCCGACACGAATTTGCCCTGGGCGAAAAGCCCCGCCGGCAGGAAATACATGTTGGCGATGCTGTGCTCCAGGCCGCAGGCCACGAAGGCCATGATCGGAAACCAGATGGCCAGGATCTTGCCCATCACCGTGCGGGCCGATGTGGCCATGATCACCGCCAGACACACCAGCATGTTGCACAGGATGCCCAGGTAGAAACTCGCCTCCCAGGACAACCCCAGTTTGATGTTGCAGATCTCCCTGGCCCGCGCGGCCACGCTGAATTGCGTGTCGGGGTTATTGAGGAAGCCCGTCCGCCACATCATCACTGCCAGTAATATCGCACCGGCCAGATTGCCGAACCAGACCACGATCCAGTTCCGCAGCATGCGCAGGGGATGGAAACGCTTCTCGAAAAACCCGATGGTCATCAGGATGTTGCCGGTGAAAAGCTCGGAGCCGGGAATGACTACCAGCATCAGCCCCAGTCCGAACACGCTGCCGCCCACGAGCTGGCGAATCCCGCGCGGCACTGCCGTCCAGTCGCCCGCGGTCACCGCCGTGCAGACCATCGAGCCAAAACCGATGTACATGCCGGCCAGGATGGCCAGGAAAAACTGTTCCCGCAAACTCGCCCGGGCCTTCACCTCCGCCACATCGGACAGCGCGGCGGCGATCTCTCTGGGCGATAACATCCGTTTGTCTTCCAACTTTTTGCCTCCAGGGCGTAAAGGACGCATTGTAACAATCCGGCCGAAAGCTTGTCAGCCAACCTTTATGCATTATGCAATATTGCATAATGAATAACGTAAGTCCTTGTAAAACCTAAGCGCGTTATGCAGAACTGCACAAATTGGCCTTCCTATTTTACCCATTTTAACAGGAATGTAGCGCTTACTTGAAGTGGCACAGGCTTTCAAGCCTATGACTTGGAGGCCAAAGAGGACGGGCCACAGGCTAAAAGCCTGTGCCACCTTTACACCCATATCCAGTTATCAAATAGCTTTTCGGCCGGCCTCATCGCCGGTTCCCGCGTTAATGCGCGCACGAACTTCCGAAATATAACCGAATCATACCATGCCTAGCCAGATTGTCAAGACAAAAATCAGCATAAGTTTGGACGACTTGCAAAAAGTTGATATAACATCTTGTTGCCAAATACATTGTGTAAAAGAAAATAATTAATTGGTTGGAGTTTTGTGCGGGAGTTGGGTTCTGGTAAGCTGCTGAACCATGGCCAGCACCATAGAAGATTATCTGAAGCTCAGGGACGAAGTGGACCGCCGCGCGGCGGAGCTTGTCGAACTGCACGGCACCAATATTGTCTGCCGCGCGGGCTGCAATAGCTGCTGCGTGAATCTGACCGTGCTGGCCGTGGAATTCGAGGCGATCCGGCAACAGCTCGCTGCCACGGGGGAGCCGATTATATTTGATGAAAATTCCACCTGCGGCTTTCTGGATGAAAAGGGCAATTGCCGCATCTACAGCCAGCGCCCGCTGATCTGCCGCACGCACGGCCTGCCCATCGCGTTTGCGGATGAAGATGATGGCCACAACGTCTCCTTCTGCGAACTGAACTTCTCCCGCGCGAAGGCAAGCGAGCTGGACTTCGGTCCCGAAAACACGCTGGAGTTGGAGGAAATGAACGAGAAGTTGGCGCGGATGAATCTTGATTTTCTTAATAGAGCCAGGAAATCTGGAGACCCAGTTAGAATAGAACTTTCTCGTCTTGTCCCGTAGCGCATAACCTCATGCGGCCCAACGCGAGTAGAGTGGGGGAGCATGTCATATTTGGTGACAATTCTGCCAAAATGTAGCTTTCTGACAGTCATGCGAAAAATCCCTAGTACTCTGTAACAACTAAATCACCGGGTATAGTTTCTTCAGTTTGATCCGGGCGTCGGCGGTGGTGAATCGCCAGTCGATGCCCTTCTTCTTTTCATTTCGTGAACGTTCCCACGGCGCGATGCTCGCCGCCAGTTGTTCGCGGCTTTCAAAGTAGTCATCCATGCACTGGCGGCTCAACACGCTCAACTCGATCTCGGCCATATTCAGCCAACTGCCATGCTTGGGCGTGTGGTGAATCTCCAGCTTCTCCGCCAAACGCCGAGCCTCAGCCGGTTCAAATGCCTCGTACAGGCTGGCGATGTTGTGCGTGTTGAGTTGGTCCATCACCAGCACGATCTTCTCGGCCTGGGCGTACAGCACATCGCACAGTTCCCGTATCACGTGGGCGAAGTCGATTCGCGTTCGCTGCTGACGCACACGCACGTGCCGCTTGCCCTTCAGCGGTTCGGACACCAGGAACACGCTGGCCGTGCCGCAACGGCGGTATTCCGGATCAACCCGCTTGATTCGGCCGGATCGACCGGGAATCGAGGGGCGCGTCTGGGCCACCAACTGCTTGCTGGCTTCATCCAAGCATACCAGGGGTCGCAACGAGTCGAACGGCCGGTGGTATACCTCCAGCACGTCTTCCATCGCCGCGACAAATTCGCCGTTTTGCTTGGGCGGAATACACCAGTACTTGCTCAGGTGAGGCTTAAGCTCATTTTTTTAAGCGTCCGCTGCACCGCCATGTGACTGCAAGACTCGACGTATCCTTGCGCCACCATCTGGTCAGCCAGCAGACGCACGCCCCAGCGGCTGCGCCCCTCCGGCGGCTCCATGCGAGTCAGGGCAATCAAGTGCGCTTCGGCCTTGCCGTCGAGCTTGCGTACCCGATAGCTGCCACGGTCGCCGTGCTCCAAGGCCGCCTCCAGCCCTTGCTCCACCAGACGACGACGCAAGTTCTCAACCGTCGTGGGATGACAGTCAAAAGCCTCGGCAATGTGAGCGTCTTTCCACCCCGGACCTTCGGGGCCTTGGTCAGCCTTGAGCAACATCTGAGCATGCCTGCGTTGATGCGGCTTGCCTTTATCCAGCAGTGTCTGGAGTTGGGAACGCTCTTCGGTTGTCAATTCGAC
This sequence comes from uncultured Phycisphaerales bacterium, assembly GCA_963785635.1. Classification (GTDB taxonomy): domain Bacteria; phylum Planctomycetota; class Phycisphaerae; order SM23-33; family FEN-1343; genus FEN-1343. The sequence continues at coordinate 582,449 of CAWAWB010000004.1, read as the reverse complement.
GATGTACTTTTTCATGACGGCCTCCTTGCCGATCAAAAGGGTTCTATCAACCCATCGGCAAAAAGAACCGCTACCCAGAAGTCTCTCCGTTACGGAGTACTAGGGGGAAGGCATACATTTAAAACTCATGTTAGGAAGGAGTTATGATATTTGGCCCAACTTGTGCTGTTTGTCGTTCGAGTCCTCGACAAAGGAACGAAAGAGAAAGGAGGCTCGAATGAGCCGAGGCAGAAACACGGATGTTAACGGGATACCGTTTCACCGGTCGATTGTTGACGCGGTCTGGGCTAAAGGCAAGGTTGTTCATCCGTACGATGGTAGCCTCTACCGCCAAGATAGTTGCGGTGCTTGGATGAAGAAAACTGAGCACGGCAAGACCACTGAGTTTGGCTGGGAAATCGACCATATCTATCCAGTCGCGCGAGGTGGGACGGACAATTTGAGTAATCTGCAGCCTCTGGAATGGAAAAATAATAGACAAAAAAGTGATGACCTAAACTGGACCTGCGCGGTTGGGTCCAAATAGAACCCGTTATTCCAAAGTCGAGGATTCCATGAGCCCTGGCATGGTTTTTGTCGGGGCTTTTTTAATGCGCAAGAATGCAGGCACTTCTCTTCAATCGCCCTCCGGGCTCCCATTTATTGGGATCTTCCACGGGCTCACGTGCCCAGGGCTAATATTCAATCGCCCCCTGCGGGGGCTTTTGGCTTCTTCGCTCGGCTAGATTTCATCTTCGTTTTGAACACTTTTTGTTCAAGCAGAGAAACTCGGGATATAAGATCTTGCTCGACAATCCTTAGCCGTTTGATCTCCTCGTCTACGTTCTCAGCGGCGGACAAGAGAGCGGTATTTAAGACGCTAAGCGGTGAAGCCCAGGGCAGCGAGTGAGCATTGCTTCGATTTTCAATCAAACGGCCATCTTTATCAAACCTACGAATCTCAATTTGTGAAATCTCAGCAGGGTGACGTCGGTCCCCATGATTTCGAATTACGCTCCAGCATCTCAGCACGAGAGGGATTAGACCTATGATAGATGCTATGGAGCCGCCGATGTACAAGAGCTCCAAGCCGGTTTCATGCTCGACGAGAATAATTGCCGTCTTTGAATTCTGAACGAGATGGGCGCGACTGCCGAAGTTCCCATGGAGTTGGGTTGAACGAATATCCGTTTCATTTTCAAGAGCGTGCAACAAGTCAGCATATTCCCCACGCCCGTTGACCATATCGCGCACTTTCATGGATTCAATTGTTGCGCTATCTGTCGATAGATGTTTTGCTGCTTCGTCGAATCTTTCTTTGAACGATTGCTGCCGATAATCCATTTGGACTCTCCCCAAAAAAGACGAGTTGTCTATTCCCGAATTTCAAGAAGGCAATTGTCCAGCATGCAAATGGCCTTGTCAATTCGCGGTTTTGTCACTTGACGCCGATATAAATGTATAGGACAATTCCTGTGTGGCCGTTTGGCCACGTGGAAGTATCGATGACTATGAAGGCCGGACAACTCGCTGTAGTAGCGCTGGTACTGGGCGTAGTAGTACGCCTGGGCGATGCCAGTGCGCTGTAGCGGGCCGGTTCGATAAGAAAAAGTACTAAAGGCCCCTGGCGGTGCAAAGGCATCGGCGGGGGCTTTTGTTTGCGCTCCCGCCCGCTAGCCCACCCCAGAGGCAGGTCTTTCCCGAGAAATTTGCCACAGAGGACACAGAGGCCACAGAGGACACAGACGGACACAGAGAAGGCAAGAGTCTAGAGGCCAGAAACAGCCGGAAAGACAAAGAAAAGGCCGGAAAAGGCATTTAACTGCAGAGGACGCAGAGAAGGCAAGAGTTTAGAGGCCAGAAACAGCCGGAAGGCAAAGAAAAGGCCGGGAAAGGCATTTAACCGCAGAGGACGCAGAGGACGCAGAGAAGAAAAGAGGAGCAATCAAATGTTCACCATGACCGGAGCGCAGATCATAGTCCACCTGCTGGAGCGGCAGGGGATATCGACGGTGGCGGGGATTCCCGGCGGGGCGAATCTGCCGCTGTACGAGGCGCTGTCGCACAGCCGGCAGATCCACCACATTTTGACGCGGCACGAACAGGGCGCGGGTTTTATCGCCCAGGGCATGGCCCGCGTGATGGGCAAACCCGCCGTGTGCCTGGCCACATCCGGCCCGGGGGCGACGAATATCCTGACCGCCATCGCCGATGCCAAGCTGGATTCGGTGCCTATTGTGTGCATCACCGGCCAGGTGCCGCTGCCTATGATCGGCACGGATGCGTTCCAGGAGGTCGATACGTACGGCCTCTCCGTTCCGATCACCAAGCACAACTACCTGGTGCGCTCGGTGAGCGAGCTTCTGGAAGTGATTCCACGGGCCTTCACCATCGCCGCTTCGGGCAGGCCAGGGCCGGTGCTCATCGATGTGCCCAAGAATGTGCAGATGGCCAGCTTGGAATTTGCGGAGTGGCCTGCTGTCGCGGAAGCGGCGACCGGGCCGGCGCTGGATGAAGCGGCGATCGAGGAGGCCGCCGCGCGGATTAACGCGGCCAAGAGGGCCGTGCTGTACGTGGGCGGCGGCGTGGTCGCCTGCGGCGCGGGAGAGCTTTGTGCGCGATGGCGGAGAGGAATTCCATTCCGGTTGCGATGACGCTGCTGGGATTGGGCGCGGTTCCCGTCGGCCATCCGCTGGCGTTAGGGATGCTGGGCATGCACGGCAGCCGCCGCACGAATTTGCTGCTGGAAGAGGCGGATTTACTCATCGCCATCGGCGCACGCTTCGATGACCGGGCCACGGGCAAGGTGGCCGCGTTCTGCCCGCGCCGAGATCATTCACATCGACATCGACACCAGTGAGATAAGCAAAATCAAACGGGCGAGCTTGTCCATCACGGCTAGCGCGAGCGAGATGTTAGGCGCATTGCTGCCGCGCGTGGAGGACAATGCGCGGCCGCGATGGATCTCGCGCCTGGATGAATTGAACCGCAAACACCCGCAGCCGCCGCCCTGTGACGACATCTCAACGCCGCGTGGGCTGATTGAAAAAGTGGCCGCGATGGCGAGGGAGGAGGCGATTATCGCCACGGATGTCGGCCAGCACCAGATGTGGGTGGCCCAGTATTACCCCTTCCGCCGCCAGCGGCAACTTCTGACCTCCGGCGGCCTGGGGACCATGGGCTTTGGCCTTCCCGCCGCCATCGGCGCGGCGGTCGCCGCTCCGGACAAGAACATCATCTGCTTTAGCGGCGATGGCAGCCTGCTCATGAATATTCAGGAGCTGGCCACGGCCGCCGAGGAGGATGTGAATATCAAGGTCATCGTCATGAACAACAACTCGCTGGGCCTGGTGCGCCAGCAGCAGGAGCTTTTCTATAACAAACGACTGTACGCGTGCGACTTTGGCGTGAAGGTCGATTTCGCAATGATCGCCCGAGGATTCGGCGTGCCCGCTTGCGATTTGGCCAAAGAGGCGGATCCGGCCGGCGCACTGGAAAAACACCTGCGCGCTCGCGGCCCGCAGCTGATCAACGCCCCCATCAGCATCAACGAAATGGTCTACCCGATGGTGCCCCCAGGCGCCGCCAACAAGGACATGATCGGAGGTCTGGCCCATGCAAAATAATGGCGAGAATAGTAACGGGACAGAAAAACGTAGCATGGGCATCTCGCCCGTGCAAAAGCTTTCACCGGCCAGGGAGCAGGAGCAAGATGCTCCTGCGACTCACGGGCGGGACGCCCGTGCCACGAACGGCAACGGCGCGGCAACCAAGGCCGCACGCACGGTCCTGGAACTTACCGTGGCGAATCACCCGGGCGTCATGTCGCACGTGTGCGGGTTGTTCAGCCGCCGCGCGTACAACGTGGAGGCGATCATCTGCCTGCCCGTGGGGGATGGTTTGAAAAGCCGCATCTGGTTGATGGTGAATGAAGATGAACGCCTGGAGCAGATGGTCAAGCAGGCCGGCAAGCTGGAGGATGTCTTTGATGTCCGCCGCCACGCGGCGGGGCACGAGGTGTTCCTGCGGCTGGAGAAGTTTTTCGACTAGGAAGGCAGGCATCTAATCGCCTTTCAGGCCAAGAGAGAATAGCAGGGATGCAAGGGATTCAGGGGATGAGATCAAGAACAAACAAGCCTATTTGTTTTTGGTCTTATCCTTTGCATCCCCTGCATCCCTGCTTATTTTCCCGCCTGCTGCTCATGCCCTCTTGGTCTCCTTCACGTTTTTCCATCCAGATTTCCGATAAATGCCCTAGTAGACGGCACTTGGTCTCGCGGCTGATGGAGACGTGGCGATACATGCCCACCCGCATCGACCTGCGGTCCATGCGTGAGGGCCTGCCACCTGGCGGATAAAACATGAACGGCCTTGGGCCCAAGATTCCGCGCAACATGCTGCGTTTTCTGACGCTGGGCGTGGAATTTGCGGCGATTTTTATGGTGTTTTTGTTCGCGGGAATGTTTCTTGACGCGAAATTTAAGACTCGACCCTGGCTGACGTTGGCAGGTATGGTACTCGGTTTTGCGGGCGGGATTTATCGGCTGTTGCGTGTCGCCGGGCAGTATACGAAGGATCTGAAGGACAAGACACGCCAGAAGTAACAAGAACACAGCCTGGAAAGGCTGTGCCACCGTAACAGGTTACGGAGAACCTGACAAAAGATGTTGAGCGGCGTCTTAATTCTGGCTCAGGTCAACCCGATCGAAGAGGTCCTGGATGCGAAGTGGCGCATCAACGGGCACGATGTGCCCTGGCTATCTTCGCAGATCGCGGTGATGATCCTGGCCTTCATCATCCTGGTGCTGCTGCTAAGTTGGGCCACGCGGCGGCGCATCCGCGGCGGCGGCCACACGGTCGGACTGGCGGAACTGTATATCACCTTTGTACGCGACAACATCGCCAAGGTCACACTGGGCGCCGGCGCGGGCAAGGGGCTGGCCTTTCTGGCCACGCTGTTCGCCTTCCTGCTGACGTGCAATCTGCTGAGCCTGGTGCCGCTGATGTCCATTTCCGGCGCGCTGGGACTTACCGGCTGGGGCGGTGAGGTAAACGGGCATGCTCGCAATGTCACGCCCATCGGCGGCACGCCCGCCAGCACGTTCTGGGTGTGCGCGGGTTTTGCGGCCCTTACGCTCGCCCTGGTGCTCTTTGTGGGCTATTGGCGGCAGTTTGTGCTGCTATGGAAGGGTCAGGCTGGCCACCACGGCCACGGCGAAGCGCACGGCGCGGTGACGCGATATGACCTGAACATCTGGCATTCTGCGGCGGTTTACCTGCGCAGCAGGACTTGGCCGGCGCCCATCGCGGCAATCCTGGCGGTGTGGACCTGGCTGGATGCCTTCGTACCACCGCTGCCGGGTGTGGTGGGCCTGTTCATGTGGCCGATTCTCCTGGTGCTGGAGGTGGTGGGCTACCTCACGCGCTGCTTCGCCCTGGCTATTCGTCTTGTGGCGAACATGAACGGCGGGCACATTCTGCTGGCCGTACTGCTGACATTCGCCCAGACCTCGCATGGTCTGGGGATTCTGGTCAGCGGATTGCCTTCGGGCTTGGGTAGCGTGGCCCTCATGCTGCTGGAGATTCTTGTGGCGGTGGTTCAAGCGTATATTTTCACGTTCCTGTCCGGTTTGTTTATCGGGCTGGCGGTATCGGAACACTGACCTGTTTGCTTTTGATATGGAGATCGAATCATGGGATGGAGCTTGAAGTCTGTGGTGGTGGCGTTGGGTGTCCTGGCCGTTGCGACGGCGGCGCTGGGGCAAGTGGCGGGCGCTGAGCAGGCGCAGGCGGCAATGCCTGCGGCCGCGCAGGCAGCCGCGCCGACCGAAGGGCAAGGCGCTGGACCTGCGGAAGCGGGGGCCAAGGCCCCGGCATCGCCCTGGGCGCTGGTCGGCGCGTGCATTGGCGCGGCCCTGGCGGTGATGGGCGGCGCGATGGGCATCGGCAAAATCGCGGCCGGCACCGTGGCGGCGATTTCGCGCCAGCCTGAGGCGGCGGGCCAGATGTTCCTGGCCTGGCTGCTACCGGCGGCGATGATCGAAGGCGTGACGCTATTCGGCATCGTGCTGTGCCTGCTCGTGATAACGAGATAGTAGTAGTGGTCAAACAGGCTGAAAGCCTGTTCCACTTTTGGATGGCAATGCAATGACTGTATGCGCAAAGCTGAAGCCTTTTTGGGCCGGCACACTGGCTTTACTTGCCAGTCCCGCGCTGGCAATGGCGGCCGAGGGCGAATCCCTCACGCAGTTTGACCGCTGGTACAACGCACTGTGGGCGCTGGGTATCTTTGTCGTGCTGCTGGCGGTGCTGTCCAAGCTGGCGTGGAAGCCCTTGATGCGGGTGATTGCCGATCGCGAGGAGTCGATCAAAGCGACCCTGCGCGAGGCGGAACTGCGCCACTCCGAAAGTGAGCGGCTGATGAAGCAGTACCGCGGGCAGCTTGAAAAGGCGCAGGATGAGATTAGCGGCATGATGGCCGAGGCCGCGCGCACCGCCGAGGAAAACCGCCAGAAAGTGCTGGATGAGGCGCGGCAGAAGGCCATGGAAACGGTTAATCGCGCCCATCGCGAGATTGAACTGGCCAAGCGCGACACCATGGAAGACATGTATCGCACCACGGCCGACCTGGCCACGACGGTGGCGGGCAAAATCCTCCTGCGTGAGCTTAAAGGTGATGACCATCGCCGGCTCGTCGAAGAGAGCCTCCAGGAAATTCGGAGCAAGGCGTGACCGAAGACCAGGAACATCCGCTCTGGGAGCGCACCACCGCCATAGGCGAGACGTACGCGGCGGCGATATTGCCGTTGGCGCAGGCGCGCGGCGAGGCGGAGGCCGTGACGGAAGAGCTGGAAAAGATCGCGGCCCTGCTGGACGGCATCGAAGAGTTTGACGTCTGGGCGATGCACCCCGGCATTCCCGTGGGCGAAAGAATACAGGCCCTCGAGCAGGCCTTTCGGGGCCATGTGAGCGATTTAACCTGCGACTTTTTGCTGGTGATCTGCCGCCACGGGCGGTTGGGGCGGCTGGATGAGATCGCCGCCGCGCTGCGGAAGAAGCTGGAGGAGGCGCAGGGCAAGGTCCGCGTGCACGTCATTGCGGCCAGGAAGCTGGAGGAGCAGGACCAGCGGCAGCTTGAAAAGGTATTGAACCAGCGGCTGGGCAAGATACCGCTCCTAACGATCGATGTGCGGCCGGAGATTATCGGCGGCCTGATCGTCGAGGCGCAGGACCAGCGGCTGGATTTTTCGATCCGGCGGCAACTGGAGAAACTGCGGATGTCGTTGGATGAGCAGGCGCACCAGGTGGCCATGACGGCCGCGCCACAGGCATAAGGAATGTGCGATGAAGTTTGAGATGAATGAAATCGCCAGCGTGATCCGGCAGGAAATCGAGACCTTCCACCGCACGCTGGATGTCCGCCAGGTCGGGCGCGTAGTGGAGGTGGGCGACGGCATCGCCCGCATCTACGGGCTCTCGGGCGCGATGGCCGGCGAAATGCTGGAGTTCGAATCCGGCGCGTTCGGCCAGGTGTTCAACCTGGAAGTGGACTCCGTCGGCGCGGCCATCTTTGGCGATTACGAGTCCATCAAGGAAGGGCAGGAAGTTCGCGCCACGGGCAAACTACTGGAAGTGCCTGTGGGCCTGGAAATGCTGGGCCGCGTGATCAGCCCGCTGGGACAGCCCCTGGATGAAAGAGGACCGATCAAGACCGATATGCACCGGCCGATCGAGCTTAAGGCACCGGGCATTGCCCAGCGCCAGCCGGTGAACGTGCCGCTGCAGACGGGCATCAAGGCCATCGACTCCATGACGGCCATCGGCCGCGGCCAGCGAGAACTCATCATCGGCGACCGCAAGACGGGCAAGACGGCCATCGCCGTCGATACGATCATCAACCAAAAGGGCACCGGCGTCATCTGCGTGTACGTGGTGATCGGGCAGAAGGAATCGACGGTCGCGGAGGTGGTTGAAACGTTCCGCAAGTATGGCGTGATGGACTACACAATCGTCGTGTCGGCCACATCGGCCGAGCCGGCGCCGCTTCAGTACATCGCTCCCTATGCCGGCTGCACCATCGCAGAGCACTTCATGTACAGCCAGGGCAAGGACACGCTGGTCGTGTATGACGACCTTTCCAAGCAGGCGGCGGCGTATCGCCAGCTTTCGCTGCTCTTGCGGCGGCCGCCGGGACGCGAGGCGTATCCGGGCGACGTTTTTTATCTGCACAGCCGGCTTTTGGAACGTTCCGTCAAACTGGCGGAGAAGTTCATCATTGTGCCCGCCGATGCGCCCGGAGATCTGAATGATGAGAGCAAGGGCGTCAACGGCAAGGTGTACGTCGGCGGACTGGCCAAGGAAGCGGCGCATAAGGATATGGCCGCGATGGACGGCAAGAAGCACCGCCTCCACCGCCTGCCCACTTCGGGCGGCTCCCTGACGGCGCTACCCATCGTGGAAACGCTGGAAGGCGAAGTTTCCGCCTACATTCCCACGAACGTGATCTCCATAACTGATGGCCAAATCTACTTAGTGCCGTCGCTGTTTTTTGCCGGCGTGCGGCCGGCCATCGACGTGGGCATCAGCGTGTCCCGCGTGGGCGGCAAGGCGCAGCGCAAGATCATGGCCGCGGTGGCGGGCTCGCTGCGACTGGACCTGGCGGCCTTCCGCGAACTGGAAGCGTTCGCCCAGCTTGGCACCGAGCTCGATCCGGCGACACAACGGCAACTATCCCGCGGCCAGCGGCTGATTGAGCTTCTAAAGCAGCCGCAGTACCACCCATATCCGGTGGTGGATCAGGTGTGCAGCCTGTACGCCGGCACGCGCGGCTATCTCGACAAGGTGCCTCTGAACCAGGTCAGCACGTTCGAGCAGGAGATGCTGACGTACCTGCACGAGAGCCAGAAGGATCTGCTAAAGGACCTGGATGAGACATCCAAGATGACACCGGAACTGGATAAGCGGCTGGCCGAAGCGATCGGCCTGTTTGCGGAGAAATTCGTGGCGGGCCTGCACGCGGCGGCGCAGACAACGAAGAAAGAATGACGGCTCGCGAAATAGAGAAGAACAAAACAATAAAACAACTAGCACCAAGACCACAAAGGACACCAGGAGCACCAAACGACAAAAGGCTTTTAAACCTGTAGGAGTTTTAGTGTGCTTGGTGGTCTTGGTGAGCTTGGTGCTTAGCAGTGTTTTGCGGTTAGACAAGAGACTATGGCCAAGATCAGAGAAATCCTGAGGCGGCGCAAGACGGCCCGCAACATCCGCAAGATCACGCGGACCATGGAAATGATCGCCACCTCGCGCTACCGCCGCGTGCACACCATGGTGCGCGGTCTGCACCCGTATGCCGAGGGGCTGCTGGAGATGGTGAAGAACGTCTCGCAGCGTGCTCCGCGTTCCAAACAGCCGCTGTTGAAGCAGCACCCCAAGGTTCATCGCGATGCTGTGATCGTCATCGCCGCCAATCGCGGCATGTGCGGCGGCTATAACGCTGGCCTGGTCCGCGCGGGCGTGCGGCGGATCCGCGAACTGACCGGCCAGGGCCGCCAGGTGGATGTGTACGCCATCGGCACACGCACGCTGGCCGGGCTGCGGCAAGCGAGGATCGAGCCCGTCTGGCACGCCAAGCAGTACGAAGGCCGCGTGATGGTGTCTGAAGTGGCCGAGCTGACGCAGCTCTTGATGAAACGCTTCAGCGAAAACGATCTGGGCACGGTGGAGGTCATCTACACCCAGTTCATTTCTTCCACGCGACAACAGCCCGTGGTGGAACTGCTTTTGCCGCTAGGGGAGCTGCAAAAAACCGAAGCTCGCAAGGGCAAGAAGGAAGAAAAGAAGGAAGCGCCGCCCGAAGAGAGCAAGAAGAAATATATCGCACATTATCTCTTCATGCCCACGGACCCGGCCAAGGTGTTGAGGGAGTTACTGCCGCGCACGGTGGTGATTCGCATGTACAAGGCGTTTCTCGATGCGCTGGCGAGCGAATATGTGGCTCGAATGACGGCCATGCGCACCGCCACCGAAAACGCCGAGGACATGGCGCGGCAGTTGACCATGCAATACAACCGCGCCCGCCAGGGCAATATCACGCGGGAACTGGCGGAGATTGTTGGCGGGGCGGAGGCTTTGAAGAAGGCGTAGGTCCAAAGCCTTTAAAAACACCAAGAGCACCAAGATCACAAAGAGCACCAAGATAAAACGAATAGAGATGAAAACAAAAACTCTGATTTTTTCAGTTTGGTGTGCTTGGTGTCCTTGGTGCTTTTGGTGACAGAGTTGTTTTCGGCGATTTGATGTTATGGTTTGAAATAAAGGCAAAAACATGCCCGCAACAGGCAAAGTGATTCAGGTGATCGGCGCGACGTTCGACGCCGACTTCCCCGAGAAGGGAATTCCGGCCATCTACAACGCCATCCACGTCAGGTTCGCCGGACCGTCCGGCGAGGCTTACGTGGTGGGCGAGGTGCAGCAGCACCTGGGCGGCGGAAAGGTTCGCTGCATCGCCCTGGGCAGCACAGACGGCATGTCGCGCGGCCTGCCCGCCGTGGACACGGGTGGCCCCGTCACCGTGCCCGTGGGGGAAAAGACGCTGGGCCGCGTGTTCAACGTGCTGGGAGAACCGGTGGATGACCGCGGGCCGGTTAATGCCGCCGAGCGGCGGCCGATCCACCAGCTGCCGCCGCCATTCGCGCAGGTGCTGCCGCAGCGCGAGGTGTTCCAGACCGGCATCAAGGTTATCGACCTCCTGTGCCCGTTCGTGCGCGGCGGTAAGACGGGCCTGTTCGGCGGCGCCGGCCTGGGCAAGACCGTGATCATCCAGGAGCTCATCGCCCGCATCGCCAGCCACCACGGCGGCTATTCCGTCTTCGCCGGCGTGGGCGAGCGCACCGCGCGAGGGCAACGACCTGTGGCTGGAGATGCAGGAGGCCCAGATCGGCCAGACGGGCAAGCACGTCATCGACTCCACGACCATGATCTTCGGCCAGATGAACGAACCGCCGGCGCGCGTCTCCGCGTGGCTTTGACCGCGCTGACCATGGCGGAATATTTCCGCGACCAGACGGGCGCGGACACGCTGCTGTTCATCGACAACATATTCCGCTTCAGCCAGGCGGGCGCGGAGACCTCGGCTCTCTTAGGCCGAATTCCCTCGGCCGTGGGCTATCAGCCTACGCTGGCCACGGAGATGGGCGAGCTCCAGGAGCGCATCACCTCCACGCAGAAGGGGGCCATCACCTCCGTGCAGGCGGTGTACGTGCCGGCGGACGACCTGACCGACCCGCGCCGGCCACCACGTTTACGCACCTGGATGCATTCGTGGTGCTCCAGCGCTCCATCGCGGCCAAGGGCATTTACCCGGCCATCGACCCGCTGGAATCCACCAGCCGCATTCTCGACCCCGCAGTGGTGGGGCAGGAGCATTACGCTGTGGCCCGCGAGGTGCAGCAGATTTTGCAGCGTTACCGCGACCTCCAGGACATCATCGCCATCTTAGGGGTGGAGGAACTGGGCGAAGAGGACAAGCTCATCGTCGCCCGCGCCCGCAAGATCGAGCGGTTCTTCAGCCAGCCGTTCTTTGTGGCCGAGGCCTTTACTGGCATGCCCGGCAAGTTCACCTCGATAGCTGACACCGTCCGCAGCTTCAAGGAACTGTGCGATGGAAAGTGGGACCACCTGCCCGAGCAGGCGTTCTTGTACGTAGGCGCGGTGGAAGAGGCCGCGGCCAAGGCCGCCAAGTCGGCCGAGCTGGATGCTGGCAAGAAAGTGGAGATGAAGGTGAAGGCGGTCGCTGCCGCCGAGCCCCCACCAGAATGATGAGGCGGTAAAGATGAACGTGAAAGACGCCATTCAAAATCGCTACAGCGTCCGCTCCTACCAGGATAAGCCTGTAGAGCGTGAAAAGCTGCTGGCCGTCCTGGAGGCCGCGCGGCTGGCCCCTTCGGGCAACAACCGCCAGCCCTGGCGGTTCGTGGTCGTGCAGGAGAAGGACCGGCGGCAGGAGCTCGCAAAAGCCTGCGGCAGCCAGGGCTTCATCGCCAATGCGCCGGTAGTCATCGCGGCGGTGGGGCTCATGCCCGAGCGCATTATGACCTGCGGCGTGCCCGGCGACCCGGTGGATGTGGCCATCGCCATCGACCACATGGTCCTGGCGGCGGTGGAGCAGGGGCTGGGGGCGTGCTGGGTCGGCGCGTTCGACCAGGATCAAGTCCGCCTGTTTCTAGGCATTCCGCGGACGGCCAAGGTGATTGAAGTCATCACTCTGGGTTACCCGGCGGATAAGCCCCGCCCCAAGAGCCGCAAGAGTCTGGATGAAATCGTCTGCTGGGAAAACTGGAGTCTGATGCGTGCCTGGCAAAACCTTCACATGCCGCGTGATTACCCCCGAGGGCGTACACCTGGAAAAGCAGGCCGTCTCCGTGCAGTTCCCCGCCCAGGACGGCCTGGTGGGCGTGCTGGCCAATCACGCTCCGATGATCTCGCTGGTGGGCTCGGGCGGCCTGGCCCTTCAGGATGATCACGATCAGATCTTTTACGTCGAGATGACCGGCGGCTTCGCCGAGGTGCGCGACAATGTCCTGACCATCCTGGCGGACAAGGCCCTGCCCCCTGTTCAACGCGCGGCGGAGGTGGGCGCGGGTGCCAAGACCCTCCAGGAGGCCCGGGAGGAACTGGCCGCACAAAGCCGCGCCCAGTCTTCCCCACCCGCCGCGCAGGGTAAATAGCCTAGGCGGCCGTGAGACTACTCGTATTGACCGGATGGCCATATCGTCTATAATGCTCCGATTGTGCTGGAGCCGTCTTAAATGGGTTGCGATCCACACCGATTGAAACTGCTTCTGCTGGCCGGTGAGTCCATCGAACGCCAGTTGGCCCCTCTCTTCGATGTTCTCCGCGTGGAGGATGTGCGCAAGGCCGCCGCCGCGCTGGCCGAGGGGCAGTTCGATGTGATCTGGATTCCCCCGGCAAAGCTGATCCTGCTGGCCGATGCAACCGACGAGGACGCGGCCGCCACGGCGCCCACGCACGCCTCCATGCGGCAGAAGATGGATGCCATCCACCTGGCCGGCCGCGAACTGGTCCGCATGCAGGGGGCCTCCGTGGCCCGCATGACGGTGCCGGAGCGGATGAACTTCCTCGAGCAGTGCGTGGTGAAATACGCCCGCGACCTGTTGCACCACGACAAGTTCGCCCTGCGTGTTTTGAACGAACGCACGGGGCAACTGGAACTGGTGGCCGCGCAGGGCCTTTCAGAGCAGGCCCGCAAAGCGCCGATTTTCGCGCGCGATAAAGCCAACGGCATTACGGGGTATGTCGCCGCCACGGGCCGCAGCTACTTGTGTGCGGACCTGAGCGCCGACCCCTTGTTCAAACCCTGGGCGCACCCGATGCCCGCAGCACCCTGGCCGTGCCTGTGACGCTGAATGATCGCGTGATCGGCGTCTTAGCCTTCGACAGCCAGCAACTTAACAGTTTCACCGAGGCTGACCGCCAGTTCGTTGAAATCCTCGCTAGCTACATCGCGCTGGCGCTCAACACATTAAATTTGCTCACCGTCGAGCGCTATAGCGCCACGACGGAGATTGCCGCGGCGGTCCGCGAGCGGCTGACCGGCCCACTGGCCGACATCAAGGCCGAGGTGGATGCGTTGCGTTCCAGCGAGCCGTGCGGCGATCCGGATGCGGCGGCATTGCGCGTAAACGCCTCACGCGGATCGCCGATAGCGTGGAGCAGGCCCAGCACCTTCTGGAAGAAATCGAGGCTGAGCCCACGCGCGGCCTCATGGGCGCGATGCCCGTCAGCGAGACCTCCGACCCCCTGGTCTTCGGCAAGCGCATATTGGTGGCCGATGATGAGGAGTTCATCTGCCAGACGATTCGGGATGTGCTGGCCTGCGGCGGGGCGGTAGTGGATATTGCCCATGACGGTGCGCAGGCCGTGCAGATGATCGAGGCGGCCAAGTACGACCTGATCCTTTCCGACATCAAGATGCCCTACGCCACGGGGTATGATGTGTTCGCCGCCGCGAAAGCGGGATCCCGGTACGGCGGTCATCCTCATCACGGGCTTCGGCTACGATCCCACACACTCTATCGTGCAGGCCAATCGAGAGGGTTTGGCGGCGGTTCTCTTCAAGCCGTTCAAGGTGAAGCAGCTTCTGGATGAAGTGCATCAAGCACTCCAGCCTTTAAGCTGACCTTTCGCCCTACGCTTGCTACCTATCTGATCACTTTCCATAGACGTGATTCATCCAACTCGTTTTTTCATGGACCAAGGGAGGACCTTTATGTAAAAGCAGTTCAACCGGTTCAGGATCTATCTTTATGCGAAAGAAGACTGTTGAAAAAGTATTGTCTTTCGAGGGGACGTATTCTTTTTATCTGGACGATTTCGAAGATATAGCTGTTGTTTTAAACGAGGCTTATGGGTCATACGGAATTGAGACAGAGGATTTCGAGCTTGAGGATGTTGCTGAATTAAGTCAGTTGAAGCCAGCAAATGTGACCAAACTTTCAATATCTGGACCGGCTGACCATAATGCCGAGGGCTGGTTGAACGGCTTAAAATTCTGGGTGTATCCGCAGTATGTTCAGATTTATCTAAGGAATCGAGACGATTATAAAGCCCTAGGTGTTGCCGCCAGGATTGAGCAAATAATACAAGGTGCTAAAACGGGCACCGGCGAAAAGCACAACACCTTTGCAACTGTGACTTTAACGAGGCGAGATGGCAGCCGGCATGAAGAAACTAAAGGCTTGCCGGTTTCAGTGACTAACGCTTTGGTTGTCAAGGAAGTTAAGGCCCCCATAAAGGTCGAGTCCGTCGCGGAACCCGTTTCTATCGCTGAAGACAGAAGGGGGTTTTTGAAACGTAACAAAGATAAAATCATTCTGTCGCTTTTATCGGCAGCACTTGGGGCTATTTCAACAATACTTGTCCGGCTCGCAATGGGGAAATGATTGACTCCTGGAAGTGTTAGGGGCCGCTAAAAAGCTTATCATCCAGCCTGCTCCCGTGCAGGATAGGTCGCTCTTTCTTTTTCGACCTTGATCCACGGCGTGACTTGATGTGGCTTTGCCTTTTTCCCGCTCGTGATATGCCGAACCTCCACTTCGCGCACAGTCAAAGCATCCGCAATTAACGACCGATGGCAGCGAAAGGGGACTGCTTCCGCGCACATGATGGCAATTTGTTTTTCCTTGGCGTATTTGATCAACCGCTCAAGGTTGCGCTCGAATTCTGATGTTTGCATGTAATCGGCGTAGCCGCGGAAAGAGGTACTGCGCCAGGCGGTGTTGATGGAGTCTTTCCTGGCGTGGCGCAGGCCGCCCAGGCCTTTCATATGAATATAGCCGATCTTCGCGCGGCGGACCGCCTTGGCCAACTCCGGCCCATTAAACTGCGGGTTGTGCCGCGAACGGGGAATCGTCCGCACATCCACCAAACGCTGAATGCCGAAGGTTTTTAGACGCTCGATGAAGACGGAGAGCGCAAGCGTTGAATGACCTATGGTATAGACGACCAGCTTTTTCTTACCCCTTTTCATTGATCCAGGCTTTTGGCGGTAGGCTGTAGACTGTAGGCACTGCAAGAAACGACCGGGGATCTTTTCCGGCCGTTCCTACAGCCTACAGCCCACAGTCTACGGCCCGTTTTTTAGAAATTCTCTGCCGCCACCTCATAGTATGCCTGCGGATGCTTGCACACGGGGCAGATACCGGGCGCTTTGTTGCTCTCCACGATATGGCCGCAATTGCGGCAGCGCCACTTGGTTTTTTCGGGCTTGGCGAAGACTGTGCCGGTCTCGAAATTTTCTAAAAGCTTCTTGTAGCGAGCCTCGTGCTCCTTCTCGATCTTGGCGATGCCGTCGAACAGGCGGGCGACATCCTCAAACCCTTCGTTGCGGGCGGTCTTGGCGAACTCGGGGTACATGGAGACCCACTCGTAATTCTCCCCGCCCGCCGCGGCCTTCAGATTTTCCTTGGTGTTGCCGATGCCTTGCATGAACTGGAGGTGCAGCTTGGCGTGCTCCTTTTCGTTTTCCGCCGTCTCCAGGAAGATCGCGGCGATCTGTTCGTAGCCTTCCTTCCTGGCCACGGAGGCGAAGTAGGTGTACTTATTGCGGGCCTGCGATTCGCCGGCGAAGGCGGCCTGAAGATTCTTCCACGTCTTGCTGCTGGAAAGCTCTGCCATTTGGCACTCCTTTTCTGGTCTGGGATTGTCCGAAAACTCCTGCTGCATTTTACCGCCAGACACCGCTGCGTGCAGGTCACCTAAGCGTTTTTTGTGCCGGATCATTCCCTTTGCTTGCGGTGAGACCAGCTTATCCCGCCCCTACAGCCTACAGTCTACAGCCTGCTTTTCCTTAAAAGCGCGACTTGGCAAGCTCGCAAATTGCGGTTATATTGATGGGACATGAGCACTCGCTCTCAAAGTTGGGTATGGCGGTGGCCGGGATGCGCTTTCTAAAGCGCGTTTCGGCCTGATAAACTGGTCGGCCTTGATGGCCGTGGTTTTCGCCACGCCTTAGCTTTGAGAGGATTGCCGTGAAACATTACTACCCTTCCTTCGATGAATTCTGCCGCCTCGCCGAGCGCGGCAATGCCATTCCCATCTACCGCCAACTGCTGAGCGATTCACTGACGCCCGTTTCCGCCTACCAGCGCCTGGCCTATCCGCAGGGCTTTGCCCCGGCGGCCAATTCCTTCCTGCTGGAGAGCGTGGTGGGGGGCGAGCGAATCGCCCGCTACAGCTTCGTGGCGGTCGATCCTGAGGCCACGTTCACCACCGTGCGCGACCAGATCACCATTCGCCGCCGCGGCCATAAAGCCGAGACGATCACCAGCCACGACCCGCTGGCCGAGCTGCACGCCACGCTGGCTGGCTACAAGCCCGTACACGTCGGCGAACTTCCCCGCTTTACCGGCGGCGTGGTGGGTTATGCCGGCTACGACATGGTTCGCTATTACGAAGACCTGGGCGAGGGGCCCAAGGATGACCGCAATTTAGCCGACCTGTCCTTTGGCCTGTATCGCACGATGGTGATCTTCGACCACGTGTCCAAGACCATCAAGGTCGTCTGCAACGCCCACATCACCGAGGACCCCGGCCAGGCTTATCGCGAGGCCACCGAATCCATCGAGCGGACCATCGCCCGCCTGCGCGATGGCGCCAGCCAGAGCGTGGGCGAGATCACGCTGGCCGGGTTGCCGCAGACGCCCTATGAGAGCAACTTCCGCCGCGCGGAATTCGAGGCCGCGGTCGATAAATGCAAGGAGTACATCCGCGCCGGTGACATCTTCCAGGTGGTTTTGAGCCAGCGCCTGGCGGTCAAGGCCAAGGCCAGCCCGTTTGATATCTATCGCGCCCTGCGCGTGGTCAATCCCAGCCCGTTCATGTTCCTCCTGCGCAGTGGCGACACAACGCTGGTGGGCTCCTCGCCGGAGATCCTCTGCCGCGTGGAGGATGGCGTCGTCACCAATCGCCCCTTAGCCGGCACGCGCCCGCGCGGCAGTACCCCCGAACAGGACCGTGCCCTGGAGGAAGAGCTCCTGGCCGATCCCAAGGAGCGAGCCGAGCACATCATGCTGGTGGACCTGGCCCGCAATGATGTGGGCCGCGTGGCCCAGCCGGGGACGATTTCGCTGGCCGATGTGATGACGGTGGAGCGGTACAGCCACGTCATGCACATCGTTTCGGACGTGCAGGGCAAACTGGCGCCCGGCATGACCGCCTTCGACGCCCTGCGCGGCACTGCCCGTGGGCACGGTGTCGGGTGCGCCTAAGATCCGCGCCATGGAAATCATCGATGAACTGGAACCCACGCGCCGCGGCCCCTACGCCGGCGCGGTGGGGTACGTCGATTTCAGCGGCAACATGGACACCTGTATCGCCCTGCGCACGATGGTCATTCAGGGCAACACGGTCTATATTCAGGTAGGCGCCGGCCTGGTGGCCGACAGCGTGCCCTCCAGCGAATACCAGGAAACGATCAACAAGGCCCGCGCGCTCTTAAGGTCGATTGAGGTGGCCGAGGCGGGGTTTGGAGAATAGTTGTAGCACGGGCATCTTGCCCGTGAGTCACGGGGGCGTCTCGCCCCTGTTCTTGAATAAAGAGCGCGGCCGAGACGGCCGTGCAACTCATGGGCGAGACGCCCATGCTACGTTCAAGACAGCAGCTCCAGCCGCGTAAACTGAAGGATGATCGTCTTTCGCCCGTACTGGTCGAAGTCGATGACCACCTTGGTGTACGCGCCGGAGCGGCCCGAGGAAATGATTCTCCCCTGGCCAAACATGGGGTGGCGCACGCGGCGGCCGATGGGCAATCCTGGGCGCCTTCTTCGCCCTCATCGCCCGTGGCGTCAACTTCCTTGCGCGGCCGTTTGGTTTGTGATGATGCCCCAGCCGAGGAATCCTCCGCGGCCGCATCGAAAAACCCTTCATCAAACGTCGGCTCGTGCTGCCCGACTTCCTCCTGCCCTTGCCTCTCTTCAATCTGATCATCTGCCAGCACGTGCACCGGTGTCGGCGGCCGCAGTTCCACGTGCTCCACATCTTTGTTATTCAGCTCGGAGAGGAAAATGGAAGGCGCCTGCCGCTCTAAACTTCCCCGCAGGCCGCGATAGCGGGCGTGCGTAATGGTTAGGTGGTCCATGGCGCGGGTCATGCCGACAAAACACAGCCGCCGCTCCTCCTCCACATCCGTGTGCTCCTCGACCTCGCCCATGCGGCGAAAGGGCAGGATCCCATCCTCGCAGCCCACGATGAATACCGCCGGAAATTCCAGCCCCTTGGCCGCGTGAAGCGTCATCAGCGTGACCGCGCCGGTCGAGCCCTCAAAGCGGTCCACATCGCTCACCAGCGAGACCAGGTGCAGATAATCCGTCAGCGTGGCCTGCGGGTTTTCCGTATCGAAATCCGCCGCCGCGGAAACCAGTTCGCGCACGTTGTTGAGCTCTTCGTTGTCCTCGCTGCCTGAAGAGCGGAGCTCCTTTTCCATGCCCGTCGCTTCCAGCACGCGCTCCAGGACTGCCTTGACGGGGCCTTGCGGCCCGGCGGCAAAACCGCTGACCAGCTCCGCAAAGCCGGCCACCTTTGCGGAGGCGGCCTTGCCCAGTTCGCCAATGGCCGCGGTGTTCTTTGTGGCCTCAAACAAACTGACGCCGTGCGCGGCGGCGTATTCCTGCAAACGCTTCAGCGTCGTGGCGCCGATGCCGCGCGTGGGTACGTTGATGATCCGCTCGCAGGCCAGGTCATCCGCGGGGTTGACGATCAGCTTGAGGTACGCCAGCACATCCTTGATTTCCTTGCGATTGTAGAACGCCACGCCGCGGGCGATGCGATAGGGCAACCCCGCGCGGCGGAAGGCATCTTCCAGCACGCGTGACAAACTGTTGAGGCGGTAGAAGACGGCGATGTCATCATGCCGTACGCCGCCGGCCACCAGCCCGCGTGCGCGGCGAACAATCTCGGCCGCCTCGGCATGTTCATCCTGAACATTAAGAACCGTGACCTTTGCGCCGGCGGGGCGATTGGTCCACAAGCCTTTGGCCTTGCGCTGGCGGTTACAGGTGATGAGCCGGTCGGCCGCGGCCAGGATCTGCGGCGTGGAGCGGTAGTTCTCCTCCAGCCGCACCACCTTGGCGTTGCGGTAGTCCTGCTCGAATTCCAGGATGTTATCGATGCGGGCGCCGCGCCAGGAATAGATGGATTGGTCGGGGTCGCCCGTGGCGCAGATATTCTCATGCTCCAGCGCGATGCCGTGCGCGATGACGTACTGGGCGTGGTTGGTGTCCTGGTATTCATCGATCAGCACGTAGCGGAATCGCTGGCTCAGAATCTGGCGGACGTCCGGCCTTTTACCCATGAGCAGCGCCACGCGCAGCAGCAGGTCGTCGAAATCCAGCGCATTGGCCGTTATCAACAGCTCCTCATACGCGCGATACACCTTGGCGAACTGGCGGGTCAGCGAGGTCGTGGCATTTTGCTCAAACGACTCGGCCGTCTGAAGCTGCATTTTTGCGCGGCTGATAATGTGCAACGCCTTGGCGGGCGCAATCGACCCTGTGAGCAGGTTCTGCTCGATGGCCTGCTTGGCCAGCCTCCGCTGGTCGGCCTGGTCATAGATGGAGTAATTTGGGGAGAGGCTGGCCTCGGCGGCGAATTCCCGCAGCAGCCGCGCACAGAGGCTGTGGAACGTGCAGGCCACCACGCCGTGCGGCACGCCCAGATCGACGATGCGGTCGGCCATCTCATGCGCGGCTTTATTGGTGAACGTGATCGCCAGCACCTGCCAGGGCGCCACCCCTTGCGAAATCAGATACGCCACGCGGCGGGTGATGACGCGCGTCTTGCCCGAGCCGGCCCCGGCCAACACCAGCAGCGGACCATCCACGTGCATCACCGCCTGACGCTGCGGCTCGTTCAGGTCGCTCAGAATGTCCGTTCCCAGGCTCACCAAGCACTCCCACCGTGTAAACCCTCACCCGGCCCTGCGGGCCACCCTCTCCCAAGGGAGAGGAGTTGCGCAGAGTCCTTTACTATACCTCCAGAATTGTTATGGGCAAACGAAACCGGTCCGGCCTTCAGGCTTTTTGCACCTTTCCCTTGCCCTGGAAGCTTGTTAAGACTAGAGATAACTGGCCGTTTGAACGGGTCTGTCAGGAGCGAGAATCGTGGAGACAACGCTATGCCCGCCGCTAGCGCCGGTAACGCGGACGGACCGTGGGCCGCTGGATTTGCAGTCGCTGCGGCCGCGCACAGCCAGGATTATTCTGGCGGTGCTGGCGGCGGCGATGCTGGCGGCCGGCTGGGCGGGGTGGGCGCCGATCATCACCGGCCGGGTAACGCCGGGACAAGGCGTCAGCGACCTGGACCTGCACAAGTTAGTCGCCACGCGTGTGCACAATGGCGAATCCTATTATGATGCGCTGGCGCGAGATGCGGCGGCTGGGTTACGCTACCAAGCCGGTGTTCCACTGGCGGTTGCCCACACTGCTCTGGACGTTCGGCAAGCTGCCCAGTCCGGAGATTGCCCGATGGTTTCTGGTGGTCCTGACCGGCGTGATGATCATGGTGTGGGTGAATCGCCTGCGCCCGCGTCTGGGGTTCGTGATGATGTTGGTGGCGGCGCTGCTGATGGCGCCCATGCTGTTTCTGGCCAGCCACCCGCGGTGGTATTTTCAGCACGAGGTGTGGGCGGGGGTGCTGGTGGCGCTTTCACTGGGGTTGTACCGGCAACACTGGGTTTTGGCCGTGATAACTGGTGTAGCCGCGCTGATGGTGCGAGAACTGGCGCTATCCTACGTGTGCATTATCGGCGCGCTGGCCTTCTATGATCGGCGCAATAAAGAGGGACTGGCGTGGCTGGCGGGAATCATGGGCTTTGCCGTCTACTTTGCGGTCCATGCCTCCATCGCTATCTCGCACCAGTTGCCCAGCGACCTGTCTGATCCTTCGTGGCTGCGAATTCCCGGCTGGTCGCACGTGACGGCCTGCTCCGGCTGGATGTTTTTAACGCTCGTGCCGTACTGGCTGTGCGGCATGCTGTCGGTCGTGGGCGTCTTCGGCCTCCTGGTGGGGCGGGACCTGCGACTTATTTTGCCGGCCGTGAGCTACATGGCCGCGTTCTGGATTTTTGGCAAACCCTTTAACGATTATTGGGGCCTGATGTACACGCCCATCCTGGCGGTGGGAATTGCCTGCGCGATTCCTGCGATTGTCGCCTTGGCCCGCCGCGCGGCGGCGAAACTGTCATTCAAAGTGTAACGCTTAATCTCCGAAAAATCGGAACAAGGAGCTCGAACAAGGAGCGCCAGCACAAGATTTGCGCTTCTTGTTAACTTTTGAATTTTTCGGAAGTTAAGTTGCAAGAGAGCAAGGAGCACAATGAGGCGGTGACTGGATGACCAAATTGGTCATTTGGTCATTTTTCCCCGAACTGCCCTGCCGCTCAATTCATACAGCCAATAATTTGCTTACCGCCGTAACACTTAATCTCGCAAAAACACGATCCGCAAGTCTCTCCTGAAAACTCATTTTTTCCTGCTGTGCCAATCATTTTGGCTTCTTACTAAAGCCTTCCCCTTAGCGGCCGATGAAGAAAGCGTTGCCTTATTCGCGCGGCGGCGTAGTGGCCATGCGACGCGGGATCGCATTTGCATCCGCCGGCGGAGGGAGATGAGGGCGTGGAACGCTATGAAACATAAAGAAGTATTAACAACCGGTGATGTAGCCAGGATCTGCAACGTGGCGCCGCGGACCGTGAGCAAGTGGTTCGACACGGGCAAGCTGCGTGGCTATCGCATTCCGGGCAGCCGCGATCGGCGGATTCCGATCGATCAGCTCATTCGCTTCATGCGCGCACACGATATTCCCCTGAAGGGCCTGGACGGCGGCACGCTCCGCGTTCTCCTGGTGGATGATGAGCCTGAGGCGCTGGAACTGCTCAAGGACATGTTCACCAACAATCCCAAATACGAAATCGACACGGCTTCCAACGGTTTTGAGGCGGGCATGGCGGCGCAGCGGTTTCGTCCGCACGTCATTTTGCTGGACCTCATGCTCACGGATGTGGACGGCCACAAGGTGTGCCAGAACATCAAGCAGAACCCAAACCTGGCGGCAGTGAAGGTGGTCGCCGTCAGCGGCCAATTAACGACGCGTCAGGGGCAAAAGCTTCTGATGGAGGGATTCGACGGCTTCCTGGCCAAACCCTTTACGCTCAATAGCGTGATCCAGGTGGTGGAAGAGGCCAGCAACCTGATCGGCTGATTCACGATATTAAAGGACGAGTTCCAGGGGCCGCGCACGCAAGGGTGCTAAAGTGGGGTTGGCCGGAGGGCATAGGGCCGGCCAGCGGCGTGGACCTGAGATACGTCCGTGCAGCGGGCACCACGATCCTGCATTCGCGGGATCGTGGCTTTTTTTTAGGGCTTGAAACTCCTCTGCCAGATCAGGAAGTCTGAGCCATCGACCCGGCCGTCGCCGTTGGCGTCGCCGTGGCTGCTGGCGTAGTTGGGATCGGCGAAATTAGCGTCGACTATCGGCCATGAGTGGAGGCGGCGCCGTGGTTATAGTAGCGCTGCCAAGTGAGATAATCGGCGCCGTCCACCTTGCCGCTGTCGTCAAAGTCGCCGGGGGACTTTACAGTCACGGTCATCTCGTCCCAGGCGGATACCGCCGCGTCGCCAACGGTCAGCCGCAGAACGTATATTCCCGCGGCCATGAACGTGGCCGTGGTGGTCAGGGAATTGGAATCGGCGAAGACAACGTTGGCGCCGCTGGGAGCACTGCTCACCCTCCATTTGGCCGGCAAGGGGAAAGGCGGAGTGGATGCGCCGCCGCTGCCGGTAGAGCCCGCCAGGCTAATCAAGAGGGGCAGAGGGTTGTGATGGAGATCCAGGCGGAGCATAGTCGTCTGATCCGCGCCGGCATTGACGGTGGGCGGGCCCACGAGGATCAGGCACTGGTCCTGCCAAGTTAAGTACGAATCATCCGCCGTGATGCGCAGTACATACGTGCCCACCTGCGAAAAGCTTGCGGTGGTGGCGGGGGAATAAGGATCGGCGAAGGCCACGGCGCCGGGGCCGGAGAGGATGGTCCAGGTCGAGGTAACGGCCGCGCCGAGGGGGTGACCATCATCACTGACGGTGGCGGCCAGGGAGACCTGGCTGGAGGATGCGAGTCTGCGTCGGTCCCGCGCTGACGGTGGGCGGGAAGTTATTGACGGGATCATTAATCGTGTCGCCTATCGCCTGCATGTACGCCACGCCAAGCGTGCGGTTATCCGCGGGCGTCTGGTTGGGAATCATCCCGATTTCCGGGCACAAACTTACCTTGGCGGAAAGGCCGCCGTTGGCGAAGGTGCACACGGCATAGCCCATGGCGAAGTTCGAGCCGCCCCAGGGGAGCGCGGCTGGAACTGATGGGATCGCGCATGGAGTAATACTGCTGGAAGCGGGAGCCAAGGGAGGCGTAGTCCAGGTAGTCGGGATAGTTGTGCCGTTCCCATTGCCCGTGGATGTCGAAGAAATACTCGGCGAAGCCGCCGGTGTCGGCACGTTGGGCAGCCTCGATGATCGCCACCTCGGGATTTTTGGCCGGGTAAACCACGATCCAATTGCTGTCGGAGGCCCAGACGCGGTTGTGGTCATCCCAGGGGTTGACCGGCGTGGAGCGCCAGTAGCCGCAGAAATTGCCCTCGGGGTTCACATCGGGGTAGATAAAGAACACGACCTTCTTCCGCAGCGCGGCCATGTTCGGGTCGTTGCCATCCAGGAGGGTGAGGATCATGCCCTCCAGCGCATAATGGGCCCAGTGCTCCGCGCCGTGATTGCCGGACTGAATGACGATGCGCGTTTTAGGCCCCGCAACGCTGAAGTCTGTGATTTGAAAACCGTAAACGGGCAGCGAAGGCACAATGCGACCCATGTCGTCACGATAGGGATTGCCGTTGGCATCCACGTACAGGTTGCCGTTGGGGTCGCGCCCGCCCGTGCCCGGCGTGTGGCCGATGATGAAATTGGCATCGCCCGTGGGCGTAGGCCGCACGTAGGGATTGCTCTTTATAGAGGCGATGAACTGGGCCGTTCTCCAGGTTGGATAGGGCAGGCCCAGCGCCACATACACGCGGTTGGAGGTGAACCTGGAATTGCTGCTGAAAGTGTAGAAATTGCCGTCGTTGTCGCCGTTGTCGAAGAAGTACCAGGTCAGTTGGTCGTAGCTGTAGACCAGGCGGGCCGGAGTTTCAGGGTAGAGCGTGCCTTCGATGATGTTCGTCTTGATCTTGAAAGTTGGCTTCTTGGTGCCTACGCCATCGGCGTAGAACATCAGCCAGGCCCACTGGTTTGGGTCCTGCGGCCAGTTATAGCGGCCGGCCAGCGTGATGGTGGGCTCCGTATTGGCATCGCCCGGATCGATCACGCAATTGGGGACATTGAGGCAGCCGCCGTCGAAGTCCTCATTGAGGACGATGGTGGCGCGGGCGGAGGCGGCGGCCGATGCGAGCAGCAGACATGCCGCGGCAAACGCCAATAAGCCTACGGTCAGTCTAGACTTGCGACAGTGACGCAATGGCTGCACCATAACTTCCTCCTCATCAATGAACTGACCCGCCGTTTGCCCCGGCGATACAAAATGATGGAATGATTTTAACGCGCGCGGCCGTGGTGACCAGAGGAAATCCGAAGACTGTGGACTGTAGGCTGTAGGAAAGGCCGGAACAATTTCGATTGCCGCGTTGAAATGAGTCCCTACAGTCTACAGCCCACAGCCTATCTCCTAGGGTTTATTGTAATTCCTCTGCCAGATCAGGAAATCCGACCCATCCACCCTGCCATCGCCGTTGGCATCCCCGTGCGCGTTGGCATAGTTAGGATCGGAGAAGTTGGCATCGACGATAGGTTCGTGGCTGGCGACCGTGCCATGGTTGTAGTTTCGCTGCCAGATCAAAAAGTCGCTGCCGTCAACCAAGCCGCTGCCATCAAAATCGCCGGGGCGCTTGATTCGGACGGTAAGTTCATCACAGGCGGGCAGAATTGAGTCGCTGGCGGTCAGGCGCAGGATGTACGTGCCATACGCGGTGAACGTGGCCGAGGTGGATAGGGCGCCGGCATTGGCGAAAGTAACCTTTCCTGGGCCGCTGGTGATGGACCAGCGAGTCACGGTTGTGCCGGGGTAAGCCGGGAGGCCATCATCGCTGACGCTGCCGCTGAGGGAAAGCGATAGGGGCAGGTAGTTGTTATGGGAATCCGCCTGAATCATAGCCGCCTGGTCCGGTCCGGCCTGGACGGTCGGCGGCGTGTTTTGCGGGATAGGCAGAACGGTTACCTGGCATTGTGCGTAGTTGCTCAGCGCCGAGTCGCTCACCTGGAGACGAAGGATGTACGTGCCCGCCTGATAGAATGTGGCGGTGGTCGCTGGTGAAGCCGGATTGGCGAAGAGCATCGCGGCGGGCCCTGAAACCATGCTCCAGGTGGGTGAGATCGTGCCATTCGGATTACCATCATCGCTGATAGCCCCGGTTAACGTGGCCGCGCTGGGCAGGTGGATAGTCTGGTCCGTGCCGGCGTTGACGACTGGGGCGGCGTTGGGGGCACGGGCTACGATGTCTATCAGGTTCAGGTCCACATAGCCGCCGGCTGCGCCCAGAACTCGACTTCTATGGCGTTGGAAAGATTCGTGTGGCCACAGACAATGGCGGCTGGCGCTATGTTTGTAAATGTCAAAATGCCGGGCGCTTGCATTGAATCACAAGACTGGATGGCTCCGCCGTTGATGCGGAAGTACCCTAGCCGAGTGTCAACGCCATCCCGGGCATCAGCAGGCGGACATCGTACGTTGAGCCCATCAGTCCGGAGACGATGATCTTGGCCGCATAGCCTGTGGCCGGGCCGCTGGCATTGCCCGAGGTCGCGTCGACGGTCTGGGCAATATCCCCGGTTGCGGTGAAGGGATAAGTCAAACCATCCACCGTATACGTGTTGGCCGTGCCGGAATCGGTCCTCAGATCATCAAGATTGGCTACGCCCAGAGCCACCCCGGTAAGAACGACGTTATTGGAATCGACCACGGCGCCGCCGGCGAGCTGCTGAAGGTAAGTATCGTTACCGTCATTTCCGCCCCAACTGGGATGCACGGTGAAATTGTTCCAGCCCGTCCCGCTGCCATTCGACGGTTCACCGACATCGATCAGGATGCGCTGCCCCGGCGGCACAGAGGTATTCACATAGATGGCACACTCAGCGTAGGCGGTCACGGCCGTGTCGCTGGCCATCAGGCGAAGGACGTAAATGCCGGCGGTTGAGAATGTGGCGGTGGTCGCGGCGGCATTTAGGTTGCCAAAGGTGACCGTGCCGGGGCCGGAGGTCACGCTCCAGGTACAGGTGACCGCTGCGCCCTGCGGCGCCCCATCATCGCTGACCGTACCGGCGAGATTGACGATCATCGTGGGCGGCAGGATGCGATGATTGACTCCGGCACTGACCACCGGCGCTTTGTTCGGCACGTTGGCGATGGCATCGTAAAAGGCCAGGCCGAAGTTTTGGCCGCGCTGATGCTGCGCGGCCACGGTGTCGTTGTAAATTTCACCGAATTCCGGCGTGCTGGCATAGCGGGCATCCAGACCGCCCTGGGTGAAGGGAAGCTGTGTCCAACTCTGGCAGTATCCCGTGTCCGGGTCATCCAGGGAGTAAGTGCCGTAAGCTGGATCCCGCAGGGCCAGGCACTTGGCAAACAGCGATGACAGCATCGCATTGGTGCCGTATAGCATGGAATCGTTCCAGTCGACGTGCATATCGAGGGAGTACGTTACGCCGCCGCCGGTATCCGTGCGCATGGCATTTTCGATAATCTGCACTTCCGGGTTGCCTATCGGGTTGAACCAGATGCGGTTGTGATTGGCATTGGGATTCACGGGTGAGCTGACGTAATAGCCGCTGTAGCGGCCTTCGGGATCCATGCAAGGATAGATGTAAAACTCCGCGGCCTTGCGCAAGGCGTTGGCCTCGGGGGTTGTGCCAGTCAGCCAGTTCACCAGACCTTCCAGCACGTACCCCGACAGCGGCTCTCCGCTGTGGTTGCCGGCATCCACGACGATTCTCGTCTTTGGTCCAGTGGCGCTGGTATCTGTCACTTTAAAGCCATAAATAGGCAGCGAGGGAACGGTGCGGCCGCAGTCATCCAAATAATGAAAGCCGTTGGAATCGCCGCCGACCGTGCCGCGCGTGTGGCCGATGATTAAATTGGCATCGCCGCTGGCCGTGCGCTGCACGTATGGGCTGGACTTAACGGAGGCCACGAAGGCATCGGTCTTCCAGGTGGGATAGGGAAACATGATGGACACGTACACAGTGTTCTGCGTGAATGCGGAATTATTGGAGAAATCGTACTCAGGTACGTTGCTGTCGAGCGCCCGTTGTCGAAATACTGCCAGTTCACGTTGTCGTAGCTGTAGACGAAGCGGTCCTTTGGGCTGAGGTTGGCCAGGGGCGAGGGAACGCGAAATTTCGGCGTCAAATTCAGCACGCCGTCGGCCCTGAAGGTCAACGACCACCACCAATCCGGCCCGTACTCGGAGAGCGGGGCCGTTTTGCGCGGAATTGCGGTAATGGTCGTGCCGGCGACGAAACTATTGGGGTCCAGCGAGCCGGCATCAAAATTCTGGCTCAGCACGATAGCCGCGGCGGCAGGATTTGCGGCCAGCAGGCTCAGCGCCGGCGCGAGGGCCAAGGCAAGCAGCGCCCACCTTAATGCGCCAATTTGCCTGGGCATACTCTTTTCGCTCCTGTGCAATTACGGCAAGGGCTTGTAGTTCTCCTGCCAGATCATGAAATCGCGGCCATTGACCATCCTCACAAATGAACTGCCCCGCCGCATGCCCGGCGATACAAAATTTCTCCCGCCCCGGCCTGGAGTCGTCCGCCGGCATGCAGTTCTTCTTGGCTTGGAGGCTCAAGCGAATGCTCCTCAAGCCTCAAGCCTTCGTCAGGGCCTATTGTAGTTCCTCTGCCAGACCAGGAAATCCGATCCATCCACCCTGCCGTCGCCGTTGGCGTCGCCTTGCGCGGCGGCATAGTTAGGATCGGAGAAGTTGGCATCGAGGATAGGCGCGCCGCTGGCGGCCGTGCCGTGGTTGTAGTTTCGCTGCCAGATCAAAAAGTCGATGCCATCGACGTTGCCGCTGTCGTCAAAATCGCCAGGCCGCAATACCTCCACCTCCACATCCGTGAAGGTGTTGTATTGGCCGTCGTTGGCGGTCAGGCGCAGCGTGTAATGTCCGGGGGCGGTGAAGGTGACGTCGGAGGATGGGGAAGCAGGGTTCGCAATGGTGGCATAAAGACCCGCACCATACACGAGCGACCAATGCGTGGATAAAACCGAAGGCCAATCGTCGCTGACGGCGCCGCCCAGGTTGGTCGTCACGCTCAAGCTACCGTTATTGTCCATCAACATGATCGTCCGATCGGGCCCGGCGCTGACCGTAGGCGGCACATTCGTACTGCCGACGACCACGTTGCACTTTTTGTAGGTTATGAGCTGCGAATCAGTCGCCAGCAGGCGCAGCACGTAAGTTCCCGCCTGAGAGAAGGTGGCCGTCGTGACAGGGGAATTGGCGTTGGCGAAAGTGACCGCGGCCGGGCCGGACACAGCGCTCCAGGTGCCGGTAAGGGGGCGCCGACGGGCAGCCAGTCATCGCTCATCGTGCCGGACAGCGTTACGTGGCCATAATAGAGCGGGATGGCCTGGTCCGGACCAACGCTCACCACGGGCGGGAAGTTGTTTAGGGGATAGGCCAGCGTGGTGTACAGGGCGGTCATGTAATAGTACCCAAGCTGACGGTTGTTGTCGGCCGTCTGGCCAGGGATCATGCCGATTTCCGGAGACATCGTGCACGTGCCGGCCAGGCCGCCCTTATCCACCGGGCAGTAGGCATAGCCCATAGCGAAACGAGGGTCGCCGCCCCAGGCCACCGCCTTGCCTGCGCTGGTGGGATCGACCTTCAAATAATTCTGCTGGAAAGGAGAACCGTAGGCAAAGGAATACGAGTTATCAGGATAGGTGGGATAATTGTTCCGCTCCCACTGGCCGTGAACGTCAAAGAAGTATTCACACGTGCCGGCATCGGCTCGCTGGGCCGCTTCGACCAGGGCGACCTCGGGATTCTTCGTGGGATTGGCAATATAGGTATTCTCATCCGCCCAGACGCGATTGTGATCGTCGACGGCATTAACCGGCGTGGAGCGCCAGTAGCCGCATAAATTGCCTTCGGGATTTACATCGGGATACACGAAGAAGTCGGCCATGCGGCGCAAGGCGACCATATTGGGATCATTCGACAGCAGCGCGTTGATCATGCCTTCCAGCGCATAGTGGGCCCAGTGCTCGGCGCCGTGGTTGCCGCTCTGGAGGACGACGCGGGTCTTTTGACCGTGCGCGTTGGTATCGGTAATCATGAACGCATAAATGGGCATGGAGGGGACAACGCGGCCCATGAAGTCTGTGTAAGGGTTGCCGTTGGCGTCTAGCCAGAGATTGCCATTGGCGTCGCGCCCGCCGGTGCCGGGGGTATAGCCGATGATGAAGTTGGCGTCGCCACTGGGAGTCGGCCGCACGTAGGGACTGGTCTTGATCGAGGCGAGGTACTGGGCCGTCCGCCAGGTCTGGTAGGGAATGCCCAGGGCTACGTACACGGTGTCCTGCGTGAAGGCCGAGTTGTTGGAGAAGTAGTAATATCCGGAACTGATGGAGCCGTTGTTGAAAAAGGTCCAGTTGCTGTCATCGTAGCTGTAGACCAGGCGGTGCTGGCTCTCGATGGCGGCGTAGTTAGTGGTGATCTGGAATTGGGGCGTTTTGCCCTGGACGCCGTCCATGCGGAACATCAGCCAGGCCCACTCGGTGGGGCTGCCGGGCCAGTCCCTTCGGGGCCCCAGGTTGATGGTGGGCGTATTGGAGGTGGCGTTGGTGATGGTGGTATGGGCCACATCCAGGCAGCCGCCATCGATATCTTCGCTCAAAACGATGTCCGCGCCGGCGGATTGGGCCGACAGTCCCGAAGGGCCGCAGATCAACGCGGAAAGGACGAGAACGAAAAGGAATGCAACAAACTTAGACCGCGACATTCAATCCTCCTTCGATGGCCCAGGCGGCAACTTCCCCTCGCACCGCTTTGGCACAAACTCCGTTTTTATGCAGACTGTCTATCACACATACAAACAGCACATCCGTACTACCGAGTCCCCCTGGAAGTCAAACCCGTGAAGTAGCTTCATTTTATCCGAGATTGGAATTCTGGCTAGGGCAAATCTCGAGAAGAAGGCTTACGACTTGCGGCTTACGGCTTACGGTTAAACAGGCCGGAACCACTGCAACCTTAAGCCGTAAGCCTTGAGCCGTAAGCCAAAAAGCATTAATGTCCGAACGTGTAGTCCTGCTGCCAGATCAGGTAATCCTGGCCATCCGCCTTGCCGTCGCCATTGGCGTCGCCGTTAGCCTTGGCATAGTTGGGATCAGAGAAATTGGCATCCACGATGGGCGCGCCGCTGGCGGCCGTGCCGTGGTTGTAGTTGCGCTGCCAGGCGAGGAAGTCGCTCCCATCAACATTTGCACTGCCGTCAAAATCTGCGCGGCTGTCGAGGGTCACTTTGACAGTCATGTTCGCATCGGCCGTCTTGTTGCCGTCATAGGCGTGCAAATTGAGGACATATGTGCCGACTCGGCTGAAACCGGCCGTAGTCGAGGCGGCGTTGGCATCAGTGAAGGTCACACTGCCGTTGACGGGGCCGGAGACCATCGACCAGGTGACTGTGAGCGGGCTGCTGATGCCATCATCCGAGACAGAAGCATTCAAAGCCACAGCGCCGGCCGTCGAAGCCGCGGGCATAGCCGTGGTGATGCCGGCCGGCATGGTGATAATGGGGGCATTATTGGGCGGACCGTTCACGATGATCTGGCACGAGCCGACCGTTACCAGGGCCGAATCGCCGGCCTGGAGCCGCAGCACATACGTGCCAACCTGGGTGAACGTGGCCGTGGTGGACGGCGCTGAGACATTCGCGAAGGTCGCGGGCGCGGGGCCGGACCACATGCTCCAGGTTGAAGTTACCCCTGGCCCGGGTTGGCCGTCATCGCTGACCGTGCCGGCCAGAGTGACGGAATTCGTCCCCGGCAGCACGATTGTCTGGTTTGAACCGGCGCTGACCGTGGGCGGGAAATTATTGCTCGGATCGACCAGCGTGTCGTACAGGGCGGTCATATACACGTAGCCGACGTGGCGGTTGTAGTTGGCGTCCTGGCCGGCGGTCATGCCCATTTCCGGGCACAGGCTGATGGTCGAGGTGAGCCCGCCGTCTTCGACGGGGAACATCGCATAGGCCATGGCCATGCGCGAATCGCCCCAGGCGGTGGCGGCGACCATGTCGTTGGGATCGCTGATGGCGGCCAGATTGTTTGCGAAACGGGAAGTGTATGAGTTGTAATCGTAATAGTCGGGGCCGTTCTCGGGCGTCCAGGTGCCGTGTACATCCATGAAATACTCGGCCGCGCCGGCATCGGCGCTGGGCGGTTTCGACGGCGGTGACTTCGGGGTTCTTCAGCGGCGCGCCAAACCCGCAGGCAAAGCCGCCCCAGGCCCAGACGCGGTTGTGGTCGGCCGAGTGGGGGTCGATATCGGCGGGATTGATCGGCGCGGCACGCCAGTAGCCGGCGTAATTGCCTTCGGGATTGACGTCGGGATAGACGAAGAAATCCGCCATCCGCCGCAGCGCCGCCATGTTGGGGTCGCTGGACAGCAGCGCGTTGATCATGCCTTCCAGCGTGTAGTGCGCCCAGTGCTCGGCGCCGTGGTTGCCGCTCTGGAGGATGATGCGCGTCTTGGGGCCGTGCGCGTTGGAATCGGTGATCTTAAAGCCGAAGATCGGCAGTGACGGCACGACTCGGAGCATGTCGTCATAGTACAGATTGCCGTTGGCATCGCGGCCGTACGTGCCCGGCGTGTAGCCGACGATCATATTGGCATCGGCGCTGGCCGTAGGCCTTACGTATGGACTGCCCTTGATCGAGGCGACATACGATGCGGTCCGCCAGCAGGGGTAAGGCAGGCCCAGGGCGATGTACACGGTGTTCTGCGTGAAGGCGACGTTATTGCTGAAATGGTAATAGGACGGCCAGTTCGAGTCGACCGAGCCGTTGTCGAAGAAACTCCAGTTCAACTGGTCGTAGCTGTAGACGAAACGCTGGTAGCTCTTGGGGAACATGTTTCCGCCGCCGGTGTCCGTTTCGACAACCTGGAAGTTGGGCCTGATGCCAGTGACGCCATCGGCACGGAACATCATCCAGGCCCATTGATTGGCATCTTCGGGATAGGTGTAGCGGGCGACCAGAGTGATTAGGGGACGGGTGCCGCTGTTGGGGGAATTGGCGTCGATCTTGCAAAGCGGGACATTCAAGCAGCCGCCGTCGAAATCCTCGTTGAGCGCCACGGCCGCGCGGGCGCTGAGCGGGGCCAGGAGCACAAAGGCAAGCGCACACAGAAGGGGAGAAAGACTGCGCATGGGGTTGCGCCCGGACATAAAGGCCTCCTTCATCGCCGCGGGCCGCACAAATTCCCTCGAACCCATCGGCTGTTTAAGCAGCATGGCCGCGCGCGGCCAACCTCACTTTGTCACAACCCCCATTACTGACATATTCTATCGCGCGGCCCAATAATGGGGTTGATCTTTTGCAGCAAAATCAGGGGATAAAACGAGTTTTGGATGAAAGCACGGTGTCATATTCCTGATTGAGGATTGCGGAATTGCGAATTGTGATTGTCCAATCCGCCGCTTCTAGTCACCGAATATGACCACACGATGTACGACATGTGACCACTCCGTTTGCCTAGTCACATTCAGAAAAATGGGCTCTTTTTCAAAGTTCCTCGAATGTGACCACTCTCCGCGCGTGTGGTCGCATTCGGCCGCTGCTTGTCTAGACCGCCAATGCAGGAAACGTTTTGGCCGTTAAAGCGATTTGGCACTCAGCTAAGTTCTTATAAATAAAAGACTTAGTTCTAGACCGCCAGCTGGCGGTCTAGGACGTTTTGGCACCGCATTTAAGTTCTTGCGGTAGCAGAACTTATGTAACCTGACAAGACCGCCAAGACCGCCAACGCGCGCACTTGGCTAAAAACACGCCAAAAAAGCGCCCAGATTGCCTAACTTACCCAGCTTGACATTTTGCCGCAGGTAGATTACTTGTCTGCCGCGCCGACCGTATCCGTAGGCCCTGTAAAACCCGGTCCGCCGGCGGCGACGTAGCCGTGACTGGCGCCCGACTTGTCGGGGCTGACCCAGAAGGCGTAGAGCTTTCCATCGGCCAGATGGAAGCGGAAACGCACGGGCTTTCCAGCCAGTCGAGAGAGGTCGCCGCCTTTCCAGGTGAGCTGCTTGCACGTGGCGTCTTCGGAGATGGCCTTGCAGTCGGCCGAGGCGTATCCCGGCACGACCTTCCCATCCTCATCGACCAGCTCGGCGGTCAGTTTGCCTTTGGGACAATCGACGTTGATGAACAGATATTTGCCCTTGAACATCACCGGCCGCGTCATCAGGTCGCCGCCGTTCTTGCCCGCATCCATGGAGGCAAAACCATCGCGGCGGAGCATGGCCAGGCCGGTGGTAATGCCGTGTTCGGGGTCTTTGCAGCCGGGGTAGCCCGCGCCGCCGCGCCCGCTGACATAGAAATAGAGTTTGTCGCCGACGATCAGGCAGCAGCCGCCGGCGGATTGCACGTTGCCCCAGTTCCAGTCGCCCTTGCGGTCGGAGACATTCAGGAACGGCCGACGATCCGGGCGATACCAGTGCCAGCCATCGCGGCTGTACCCGATCTTCACCAGGTTGAGCTTGGGCCTCCCTTCATCAAAGTCTCGCAGGATCGGCTCGGGGCTGTTGGCATCCTTGCCGCGCGGGTCGCCATGCCAGATGGAGAACAGGCCGATCATCAGACTTTCGTACGCTACGGCGTCGTGGTTGTACAGCTCGGTCTTGACGCCGTAGCCGTCATAGGGCTCATCCTTCTCATCCGCGCCGATCCAAGGCAGTTGGGGCCGTCCCGCAAGAGGCGTCGTGAATTCAGGCGTCTCCACGTAAAAGCGGCCGCGGCCGACGCCGTCGGGCCACCACGCGCGGATGCCGAACACCCACACCTTGCGGAACGGGTTATAAAACGCGGTGGTGCGATCGCCCGTGCGGGCCAGCCTGGTTACGGGTCCGCGCCAGTGGATGCCATCAGCGGAGAGGAAGGTGACCAGGTTTTCCTCGCCGATGTTCACGCCCCAGACCAGCATCTTGTAACGCTCGTTGGGGTCCTTCGCCTCAAGGTCCAGGAAGATGCTGGAGGAATCGCGCTTCATCATATGGACGGCATTGGTATTGGGGACGACATCCAGCACGGGCTTTTCCCAGTGAATGCCATCTCGGCTGGTCGCATAGCACGTGCCGGCCGGCGCGGCGGCCATGTACCACATCTTGAAGATCTTCTCATTCGGGTCGTACACCACCAGATCGCTGAAGGGCATGGCCAAGGGGCCGCGGCGCGAGACTTCCCACGGCTTATCGCTCTTCAAGACAGGATTGTCCTTGTAATACTCGGGCTGATGATGCGTGCGAGAAAGGGTAGTGGACTGGATGAGGAAATCGTCCACGAAGAGCTGGCGGCCGATATCGATGGGGATGACCGCCGGCGGATTATCCAGATAGGGGACAGGCTGGACTTTGCGTGTCACCGCCGCCCGCACGGGCGGCCACGTGGTCGGAAGAACGATGCCGTTATACAGGACTTCTCCTTTGGAGGGCTTTTCAGTAGTTTTAGCCATGGCGGCTCCTGTGGCTGGTGTTGAGGTTGCTGATGCCTGATCCTTCGCCCAGGCCGGCGTTGCCAGTGACAAACAGCACGCCAGGCAAAGGGACAGGAAAACAGCAGGAATCACGGATGAATTACTGTCGGGTGCGCGCTGGCCAAGGGAGATCCTCCAAACGGTTTTTTGCCATCAGGGATCGAAGTAACCTCAGCAAGATACGTCTGGCACAGGGGTTGTGCAATAGGCGCGGCAAGAACGACCCCACTCGGAAAGGGCGTCGCTGGCGAATGTTCCTTGACGGTATGGCAAAATCGGCTAAAATTATACTAGTGAGGATCTTACGAATTAGACTGCCAAAAGTAATGCACCCCCTGCGCGAGCTTGCCTGAGCTAACAGTAGTTGGAGGAGCCTTCAGTGCCGACTTCTCATTCATTCCGGCGGGTCACATTCTTCGCGGCCGCACTGTTGATCATGACGCTCTTCGGCGTCGCACAAAAAGCGCCGGCCGCCATCACGCTTACCGAGAACTTTGACGCCGGCTCGCTGGATACCAATTCCAGCTATGTCAGCGGCACGACGGTCACGTTGATCCCGCGCAAGACCAGCCCCGGTACGTACGGGCCGAACTGGTGGTGGTCGCTGACCTTCCGCGCTGATGGTGTACTTGGATTAACCCCCCAGTTCCGCATTCCCCAGCCCCTGTGCGGCCTGGAGGACTGGGATCGTTTTGTCTACAGCTACGACAACGTCAACTGGCAATACTTTGACAATGGGACTACCAATGGCGGGGCGGAGTACGACTTCTCCAACAATGCCGCTTTCACGCAGAATACCGTGTACGTATCCATTATGTTTGCCTATCCCACCTGGAAGACCGATGGTTTTGTGGCCTCGGTGAAGGGCACTCCCTATGTGAAGCCGACCCTCAGCGCCGATGCGAATTTAATCATCGGCCATACCCCCGGCACCGTCGGCGGCGATGCCAACGGCGTGCACTATCTGGATGATATGGGCCGCACAGTTCCGTCGCTGCCCTTGTACGGTTTCAAGATAACCGACAGCAACGCCACGGGTACAAAGACCAAAATCATTGTTGACTGCGGAAATCACAGTGGTGAGCCGCTGTCGGCGTACGTCATGGAGGGCCTGGTGAACTGGCTGATCGGCACGAGCCCCGAGGCCAACGCCCTGCGCAAGGCCGTCGTGTTTTACATATATCCCTGCCTGGATCCCGAAGGGCGATACTCCGGCTATTACGTCAGCTCGCCCATCAATCCCAACGGCAATCACAACCGCATGTGGTACGATCCGTCGCTTCTGCTGGGCAACCCGGAAGTACTCACGGTCCAGAATGCCATGCGCGCCGATACCGGCGGCGGCATCAAGTACTACCTGGATATGCACGTCGACTGGCACGATTCCATGCTCTACGGCACCAATGCCATGCTGGGCTCCCTGTTTGCCAAGTGTTTGGCCGTGCGGGACCCTAACTACACCGATACCGTGCTGGATGATCCCAGCACGGCCTATGCCCAGACCTGGGCCCAGCTTTCTTACAGCCAGGGCGGATTGGATGCCCAATACGCCTCCACGCCGGAATTCGGCGAGCAGTACAACGATAGCATCGATGCTCAGCACCAGCGCGGCGCCAATTTCGGCCTGTCCTTTTACGACGCCATAGTGGCTCCCCCCAACCAGGCGCCCGTGGTGATGGTCGGGGCGGACCAGATTCTTACCTGGCCCAATAAAACGGTTTCGCTTACCGGCACTGTGAGCGATGATGGTCTGCCCGTGGGCGTTTCGGTGACCTATACCTGGACCGTGACGACCGGTACCGGCGTCACCATCGCCAATAACCATTCTCTGTCCACGACGGCCACTTTCTCCACCACGGGCGTTTATACCCTTCGCCTGACGGCGGGCGACACGGCGCTCACCGCGTACCAGGAGTGTACTATCGTCATTAACCCCGCCAGCGGCGGCGGGCAGGCCTTCGGCGGCACGCCCTGGCCCGTGCCCGGCCAGATTGAGGCGGAGAACTATGACCTGGGCGGCGAGTTGATCGCCTATCACGACACCACGACCGGCAACTCCGGCGGCGGGTATCGCTCGGATGATGTGGATATTCGCGCGACCACCGATGTCGGCGGCGGCTATCTGGTCAAGGATATCGCCGCGGGCGAGTGGCTGAATTATACGGTGAATATCACCGCCGCGGGCAATTACATCATCAGCGTTCGTTCGGCCAGCACGAGTGACGGCTCTGTGCACTTCCTGCTGGATGGAAACACGCTGACTTCCTCCTTCACGCTGCCTGCCAGCGGCGATTATGATGCGGGCATAACCACCGCCGCGCCGGTTTGCTACCTGCCGGCGGGAATTCACGTCATTCGGATGTGCTTCGATGTTTCCAGCTTCAATGTGAACTGGTTCAACATCGCGGCGGTCATCGTCAATACGGCGCCGACGGTCAATGCCGGCTCCAACCAATCCCTCACCATGCCGACCAATTCGGTGACTTTGTCCGGTACGGTGAGCGATGACGGCCTGCCCAATCCTCCGGCGGCCACGACCTGCACCTGGAGCAAGTCCTCCGGGCCGGGCACGGTGACCTTCGCCAACAACCATGCCGCGGCGACGACGGCGACCTTCTCCACCATCGGCACGTACGTGCTGCGCCTGACAGCCAGCGATTCGAACCAGAGCAGCTCCAGTACTTGCCAGGTTATCCTGGCCGCGCAGCCGCCGCCCAATACGGCGCCCACCATCACGATGCCCACAAATGTCACGACCAGCATGCCCGGGGCGTCTTCCGCCGGCGCTGTCGCTTTAAATGCCACCGTCAGCGATGATGGCCGCGTGAATCCCCTGGTGCTGACGTGGAGCCTGCTGTCCTATTCCGGCGTGTCCACGACCCAGGCCGTCACCTTCACCAGCACCAGCGCCGCCTCCACCGCGGCCGGCTTCAACAGAGCGGGCACGTATACGCTCCAGTTGGATGCCAACGACGGCAGCCTGCACACCGCCAGGACCATGACGGTCACCGTGCAAAATGACCCGCGCGCTGATTTCGACAAAAATGCTGCCGTCGACGGCATCGATTTTCTGGTTTGGCAGCGAAACTATAACCACGGCACGGCAGCGAGCGGCGCGGCCATCGTCGACGCAAACTTCAATGACCCCAACTATGCCAAGGCCAACGGCGATGCCAACGGCGATGGCAAAGTGGACGGCTCTGACTTCCTGATCTGGCAGCAGGATTATGCCTTCTGCCACTAACACTACAACGCCACCTGATCCATTATGCAGCAACGTATTGACGATATTCGAATGCCAAGGCTACGCAACCGTCGCTTGCGTGTTTTCACGTGGCAGCGTCGCGCTTTCTCGTTTCGTGCCTGCGTTTGAGTAATAATCTCCGCCTCCCTGGCCAGGAAGCTTTGACGAACCTGTCCCGTCAGCCACAGGGAACGCACCAGCGCCGCGGCCGCCTGGCGAATCTGGCATACGGTCAGCTGCGGATTTTTCCCCCCGCCACTGTTCCTGAACCGTGGCCAGGAACAGGTGGCTGACGGCCGTCAGCAGCAGATGACGCTTCAAGGAGCGATACCGGCGAACCTCAAAATGGTCCAGCCCCAACTCGGACTTTTCCACCTCGAAGCATTGCTCGACCCTGTACCGCGTGAAGGCCACGTGCAACATCACCTCCAGCGGCGTGCCACCCGGCGCGTTGGAGACGAAGTATTTCACCTCCTGCGGCGCCAAAATGTTGCGGGCCACAATCAACCAATGCGCCCGCGTCGGCAGACCATCCCGTTTCAAATACAGCCGCGCCGCCTTGACCTGCCAAACCTCCGGTCCCACCGTGCTGTCCTTGACATGGAACTTCCGCCACGCTTGTTTGCGAAAAGCTGCCCCGTAGCGCAGCATGTGGCGAACCTGGATGCAGGGCAGGGTCTTGACCTTCAGACGGGGATAATGCCTCGGCCGGCCGCGCCGCGTGGCCGCACGATGCTGTTTTTGAAGAACCTCCGGTTCGCGCAGCCAGCCGTAGAAAATCGACGGCACTTCCAGGACGTAGCGCTGGCCGCACTCGTCCAGGGCGCGATGAAAGTCCGGCACTTCGCCATAACCTTCATCCCCCGTCATCCATTCAAACCGAATCCCGTTGGCCACGGCGGCGGCACGCAGTTCCAGGGCGATCTGCCACTTGGGGCGATGCTGCATTGTGTCCGGGATGCCCGCCCCCCGGCACCGAGCACGATCATCGGACCATTCCTGCGGCAAGAACATCTCCCCCGGAAGCAGGGTGTGAAAGGCGCCCGCCACATAGCTGATATGCACCGTAACCACGCGGTTATCCACCTTGCCCGTGGCGCCGCAATATTGACGCTGCACGCCGGCGGTCTTGTCGCCCTTCTTGGGATGGGCCGTCTCATCCAACACGCCAATCGACAGGGGGTGGCTGTGTTGATCGCCCACGATCTGCATCAACCGCTGGGCCATGCGCACATCATCCCAGTCTGCCAGCGACAGGAACTGCTGAAGCGTCCGCGGCGGAACGTCGGCCCGGTCCGCCATCGGCTCGATGCTCTTGCGCGGCAGATCCGACAATTGACCGTTGACGTAAACCCGCAGGTTGCCACAGGGCTCGCTGCGGCTGAAACAGTCGTCAAATTGTCCCAAGTACTGTTCCAACATCGGCTTGAGCTCTCGCAATTGCTTGGCATCCATGCCGTATCTCCTTTCGGGAAAAGCGCTCCCGAAAGGAACTATCGTCTGGCCGCCTGAGCTTTCTTGAGCCCAGATGGCGTTGTAGTGCTAATTGGCAGATAAAGAACTGAAGATCTCAATCCGTTGCTAAAGGCAGCCGAAGACCGCCAACCAGGGTTGGCGGTCTTTGGTGTTTGTATGGGTCCGCGCGGCCAACAAAAAATGTCCCCATCTTGTCAAAATGGCCATCCCGAGTACAATTGTAGTTACATGTCGGCGGCGAATCGCCAGGAGAGTCAATTGGTGGACCGAGTATAGGAGCAAGGGATGAAACCTCAGTTCAGGGTCAGTCGTTGCAGGTTTATAAATCTGTCCAAGGGCAATCAGGAGCATTTCGAGCTGCTGGAACCGCGCCAGCTCCTGTCGATTTCCACCATGGCGGACCTGGTGCAATGCGACCCCTCGCTGGCGGTGATGGGCGAGATCAGCCCGGCAAAGCACGGCGGCGGGGGCGGTGGTGTGGTTATTCCGGGCTACGCGCCGCGCAGATCGACCATGCCTATGGCCTCGACCAATTATCTCTGAAAGACGCAAGCGGAAACATCCTGCCGCTGGGCAAGGGGCAGACAATCGCCATCGTCGATGCTTATGCCGACTCCAGCATCTCCAGCGAGCTCCAGAGTTTTGATGCGGCCTTTGGCCTTTCCAACAACGATGCCAGCGGCGCCTTCGCCCTCACCACGCACCTGATGGCCTCGCGGATTTCGAGCAACTCTGGCTGGTCGCTGGAGATCGCCCTGGATGTGGAATGGGCCCATGCCATCGCCCCCGGCGCCCATATTCTCCTGGTTGAAGCCAGGTCTAACAGCATGAACGACCTGATGGCCGCGGTGGATTACGCCAAGGCCCAGCCGGGCGTCGCGGCCGTCTCCATGAGCTGGGGCGGCAGCGAGTTCAGCAGCGAAACTTCATATGACAGCCATTTCCTGCAATCGGGCGTGGCTTTTCTGGCGGCCAGCGGCGACAGCAGCGCGCCGACGGAATACCCCGCCATCTCACCTAATGTGATCGCCGTGGGCGGAACAACCCTGTCGCTGTCTTCGGGCCAGTATGCCGGCGAGACCGGCTGGAGCGGCAGCGGCGGCGGCATTAGCTTTTACGAGTCCAGGCCTTCCTACCAGAGCTCCATAACGTTCGGCGGCGCGTGGCGCATGAATCCGGATGTGGCCTTCGATGCCGATCCCTTTACGGGCGTGGCGGTGTATAGCCTGGCGTACGGCCGCGCGAGTTGGTACCAGGTGGGTGGTACGAGCATCGGCACGCCGCAGTGGGCCTCCCTGACTGCCATTGCCGACCAGGCCCGCCTGCTGGCCGGAGGAACAGTGTTCAGCGGCAGCCAGCAAATCCTCACCGCGCTGTACGGGATGAGCGGCGATTTCCACGACATCACCAGCGGCAACAACGGCTATATGGCCGGCGCTGGATACGACCTGGTGACCGGGCTGGGCAGCCCGCTGGCCAATGTCCTGGTACACGATCTGGCGGCTTACACGGCGCCGGGCGCGATCCTGGCATCGGCCGGTCAATCGGTTTCATCGCCGGGGACGGGCACGCCTGCGCGGGTCTATACCAAGCTGCCTTCCGCCGATGCGCCGGGGATTCAGAAGAAGTTTGAGAGCGTGGCATCAACGAGTGACAGTATTTTCGATAGCCCGCGTTTGGCTGCGATAGCCCAGGTGCAGGATGCTCCGGCGATTTCCGTCTCAATCGTTTCCGCGGCGACGGAAGATCTGCCGGCTGGGGACAACTTTGCGGACCCGTTCTTTTCCGGCGGGCCGGATGCTGCGTTGATATAGATGGGCCCAGGAGGATTAGAACAGGGCCCGAAAACCCCTGCAAAAGTGGCCCGTTCAGAAAAAGCGGCGCAGGATAATTTGGGCGCGATGGCCGAATTGCTGACCCGGCTTGCAGCCCTGTCCGATGACCAGCGGCAAGCCCTGGCGGCAATGCTGGCAGCGGTGCCGGCGAAGTCTTAGAATGCCCAAACGGGTAAGCGGGTAGCTCCCGCGAATCGCCCCTGCGGCGCTCTGCTGTTCTCACCCGGCAGGCACGCGGGGGCGGCCCGGCACAGTGAGAACATGAAAGCCAAAAGCAAACCAGAAGAGCCCGCCAACACCTTGCGAGAATCCCAGCCTTCCCCCATCACGGATGAACAGTGCGCCGAGATAGAGCGCGAGAAAGAGGCCCGCCTTGCTGCGCACAACCGCCGACTCGCCGAACTGGATTCAGCCCGAAGAGGAGCAAGTCCGGTTAATCTGACGGAGCGATTGCGGGAAATCGCCCGTCTGTGGCCGATACAGGCCCTTAAGCCCGACGGATACTGCGGTCGCGCATCGAGGAAGCCGCCACCGTAGCCGCTGCGCTGGACGCGGGAATCTCTGAGGCGAGCTTTAGTGTTACGCCCCGTGAGGATAAGCTCTCGTGGTGCGCACAGGAGGCAAGGGACGCATTGGGCCGTATGCTGTTGCACGAATACCGCGGTTGCCAGCCTTTGCGCGGCGATGAGGCAAGGCGTTTGATTGCAATCGCCGACACGCTTACGCTTAAGACGCTGGCGAAACCGCCGAAACAGGACCGCCGGATTGAATGGCTCGCCCGCACAATGCTGCTGGTGCAGAGACACCCGGACTGGTGCGACGCCGAAATAGCTCATAAGGTCGGCATAAACCCCAGCACTCTTTCGAGAGCCACAACCTACCAGACTGCCGCCAGAAGTGCCCGCCAAGGAGACCCACCGCCAAGCGGGAGCATGAGCCAAGAGGGTGTTATAGAGGCTGAATCAGACCAGGAAGATAGGCCCGAATCCTGACTTACGCAACACGCAACGCAACGCCGCCGTAAAAATCTGGCCGAAAATCAGGGGTTTTCGCATTTCGCAACGCAACGCTTCCGCAACGCCGCGCTGATTATACGGAAGGAGCGCGGCAATGCGGCGTATGCCCTTGAAAACGAAAACCGACGCGGCAGCATGGCTTGCGGTGTTAATTGATGCGCGGGAACGGAATGATTTTTCCGTGGCCGCCAACGCGCGGACGCAACTGGAGCTTGCCGGCGTGAAGGTGACTTTCGCTAGTGGCCGGAGCAAGGCCCGCAAGCGTGCCGGGCTCGAAACGGCGAGCGGAGGGACCAATGCCGCCTGAGTCGCCCACCGTCGAGTTGCCCGACCTCATGACGGCCGAGGAAGCCGCCGAGTATTTGCGCCTCTCGGCGCGCACCGTCTATGCGGTCACGCAGCCGCGCGGCCCGCTGGCCTGTTTCAGAATCGGCGGCAAGGGCGGGCGCGTGCTCTACAGCCAGCAGCACCTGGCGGATTACCTGCATAGTGCCATTTCTGCCCCAGCGCCGGCACGGGGCACAACGGCATGAGCACGACCACCACAAAAAAACGCGACGGTGGGTTCTGGCGGTTGCGCCATGACCACCTGGCCGCGTTGCTGGCGCTTCGGTTTGAAGCCAAAAGAGGCAAGGTTGCCGGCAAGAAAGCCTTGCACCTGTCAGCCGAGGAATTGCGGGTTTACCTGGCAATGGCGAGCTTGACAGTAGGCTACGGCAAAGAGCGCGATATTGTCGCCCTGAGCCAAATCGACGACATTGCCGATATGGGCGACCGGCCGCACGTCGTCAGAACACTCAAGAGCTTGCAGAAAAAGAGGCTATACGGCCAAGTCGAGGATG
The DNA here is from genome assembly GCA_963785635.1 of uncultured Phycisphaerales bacterium. Lineage (GTDB taxonomy): Bacteria > Planctomycetota > Phycisphaerae > SM23-33 > FEN-1343 > FEN-1343. The sequence goes on along the minus strand of CAWAWB010000004.1, from coordinate 538,686 downwards.
AAGCGGGCAACGTCTGGCGCTGGGTTAAATGGCCCCCGCCTGTTGCCTCTACGGGCAACACTCCTGTTGCCTCACAAGGCAACACCGATGTTGCCAACCCTGTTGCCACGGCTGTTGCCAACCCTGTTGCCTCTACAGGCACACTCCAAGACTCCAAGCTTCCAAGCTTCCAAGAACCCCCCCCCAAGATTCTGCCGCGCTGGATGATGTTGCAAAACTGCAAGCCGCTTGGCAGGAAACGACGGGGGGATTCTTCCAACCAATCAAGCCGAGAGGCTATTAGCGGATTTGCCGCTGGAGCGGATTGTTGCAGCCCTTGGACCTGAATACGAGGGATTCCGGGCTGAGCAACAACAGCTTAAATCCGGGAAACGAATAGTCGCGCCGCGATTCGATGCTGAGCGTATTCGGGCCGCTGTAATTGCTGGACGCGGGCAACGCGCCACCGCCCAGAGGCCAAGCCCTGCCGGCCTGACTTCCACGACGGCCAAGTCGTTACCCGCCGGCCAGACTGCCCCGACAGACACCTTCCCGCGCCGTCCATGGCAGAGATAAAGGCCATTGGGGATAGGCTCATGCAGCAAGCTCCCGGCCTGAAACGCGGGTATTACACCGGCGAGGCTTGGGCGGTGCTTCAAGGCACCCGAACCGAAGGCGAGGCCATTGCGCGGCTGAAAACGTGTTGCATCGCACCTGTTGCGGTTCCTTGCGAGCCTGTGGAGTGCAATTCATGACCTTGCAATTCGTTGCGAGTATTTCCGCCCGGTGCGGCTCTTTGCGGAGCGGTGGAAACAGCGGCTTTGACGCCGGCGGCATGCCAATCGCCAAACGGAACAGCCGGGATGGCCCTGGACTCGGCTCAAGCCGCGATTGTCGATTCTGGGGCAAGCGGCAACGGCTGCGGCCGTGCTGGCGCGGTTGCTGCCGGTGAGCCCGGAACGTTTCAGGTGGTTTTCCGGCCTGTCGGCCGACGCCACGGCCACGGCAGGAGCACGGCGACAGGGAAAGTGCGCCGGAAAGTGCGCAACTTGTCTGTGGGCTTGGCGGCAGGTGGGGCATTTTCGGCCGTTTTCAATAGATTCTCGCCGGCGGTTCTAGTCCGGCCCGGACTATCAACCCTTCCGCCAGCACGGCCGGGCTCGGCAATGCTGGCAGGAAACCCGCCGCAAACCCAGGAAGAACCGACCGCCGACCGTCGGCCCGCGCGGGCAGGAACGGGCATGGCCCTGTTTTTGGCCGACCCCCTTCACCCCCCAACCCCACCCGGCCTTGATAGCGAATACTCTTGTCCTACCAGTTTGTGGTTTACAGGTTTTTCATTTTAGGAGACTTGAGCAATGACTGATGACCTTGACATTCACGACGATGACCCGGTGTTTGAACGGCTCTCACCCCAGGAGCGGCTTTTCGTTGAAGCCTACGGCAATCCTGAAAGTGAGACCTTCGGCAATGGTACGAAGAGCGCCGCGGCGGCGAAATTCGCGCAGCCGCATAACGCGGCCTGGAAATTAAAGAAGCGCCCGCACATCAAGGCCGCGCTGGAGGCCATGTACGAGCAGTATGCCGGCGATGTTGGGCGGGTGATGGTGGACTTGGAACACGCCCGGCGCAAGTCGGCCGAAAAGGGCGACTGGGCCACTGTGCGCGCTGCTGCGAAATTGCCCTTCGCAAGTTGGGTGTGCTGTACGAGCGAACTTTCTTCAGCCTTGAAACCCAAGAGTGCCAGCAGGCCATGACAGAGAACGAGCGGTTAGAGCTTGAAAAGGTGGCGAATCTATTGATTGATATGCCGGCCTTGCCACCAGCGCCGTCCCCTGATGAACAGGAACATAATCCCACCTGTCAGTGCCAGTGTGGGAAGCTCCAACACAAGGAAAACGACGAATGAAAACGTACGAATTGCCAAGTGGCGACGGTCTTTCCCCCGCAGAGGCCGCCGCGAAGTTGAACGCGGTGAGCGCGGACATGCACGCGGACGGTGAGCATCCGCTGTTGAACAAGGAACATCCGCAGCATCAGAATTTTCTGGAAGCCTGGCGCGGGCTCAAATCCGCTGAAACCCCAACCCCGGCGGATGAGCCGCTGGAAGATGACGAGCGCTGAACTGGAGGCGATTATCGCGCAAATCGACTCTGCCCCTGGCTTCCTGGATGGCACGCTGCGCGACCGAGAGCGCGCCGCCCACGATGATTTGCTTGCCAAGCGCAAGGCGGCGTATGAGCGCCTTTATCCAGGCCGGACGCGGCAGGATATGGACCTTGAAGCGACCGGCGACGGCCCGGACCTGCGCCAGGCGGGAATCGTGGAAGAGGCGCGCGGCGAAATGAGCAAACTGGCGGACCTGGGTTTTCAGACCCATGAGCCGGACCCGGAGATTAGGCCGTTTGAAGTGGCAGCGCTTAAAATGCAACGCCTGGCGGCCGAAGAAAATTACGCCGAACTTGGGCCGCTGCTGCTGTCGGAAATGGAGGGCATGGGAGCGACGACCCCTGAAATACGGCGACAGGTTCGGGACTTCATGAACGCTGATGGCCTGGACTCCTTGGCGAAAGAGAACATCGCGCGCGAGGTAATCGGCTCGTACCTGCGAACGGCCAAGGCAAGGCAGGCGGCACTGGATGTCAAGTTGCCCGAGCGCCCCGATTATTCGCGGATGCGGGAACGGGCGAAACATTACAACCCCAAATTCGGGCGATAAGGGGCTAGAACAATATGGACTACGCACAAGTCTTAAAAGAACGCGCGGCGGAAACGGTGACGCCATTGCTTGACGCGGCCAAGGCGCTGGAGAAGGAAGTTGTCAGTCTGCGCCGGCAGCTTGAAACGGAACGCGGCAACGTCATCCAGACGCAACGCGCCATTGAAAAGCTGAAAGCATCGGCCGGCGAAAAGGCGACCGACCGCGGCGCGTTCGAGCGGCTGAAAACGGACCTGAAGAAACGGCAGGGCGAACTGGCAACGGGACAGGATTTAGTGGCCGCGTTGGCTGAGGCGTTGCCGCCCCAAGAGGCCGAGCTTGCCCATGCCCAGCGGAAAGTATTTCAAGCCTTCGGGAACCTTGCCATCCGTTCAAAGCGCGAAGTTGAGGCGGCAATGGGTGGCTTCATCGGGCAAGCCGCTGCCGAGCGTACCGCCTTCCTGGCCGCGCTGGAGAAAGTCTATCTCGCGTTCGGTGGCGAGCCGGCGAACTTTTTCGTAATTTACAATACGGCCGTGCCGGATGGTGCATTTGTCTCCGCAGTCCCCGGCCAGCCGGGCACGTATAAGCGCACGGGCTTGATAAGCTACTTAGTCAGTGGAAGCGCGCCGCCGCCGCCCCCGGCCGTCATCGCGCCCGCGTCCCCGGATATCGCGGCGGCCGTGCGCCAGGAGGCCGTAGAATCGAGGAACGCACCCATCGACGACCCGGAGGCCGTCGAGGCGGAACCGCCGACCACTGCGCCCGAAGCGCCGGAAAAAGTGTACCCGCGAAAGACGTTGCTGGGGTGAAGCTTTAACCGATGGTCGCGGGGAAGGCGAAAGAGCGGCAGCGGGCGGGCGCCTCAGGAATAGTGAACGAAACGTGCTAGACCACAGCGAGTGAGCGGCATAACCTTTGGGACAAATGGAAGACAAACCCAACAACATCGCTTACCACGAGGCCGGACATATCGTCGCCTGTTTTGCGCTGGGATTGAACGCAGAGGGAGCGTCAATAGTCGGCGACAAGTTACACGCCGGGATTGTCTACCAGCGCGACCCCGTGTATCCGGCTTGCTTCTCGTGCCAAAGGGATACGCGGACCTGTCGGCAAGCCCGAAAGAAGGCCAAGGCTCAAGTTGTCATGGCTTACGCCGGAAGGTGTGCCGAGGCGCTGCTAGGGTCGTTTGTTCCAACGACCGGGACCACCAGCGACAATCAATCGGCATTCAGGATCTCTGCCGCATACGGTCTTGGGGCAAAAGGCTTCTCCGCGAAAGAGGCCGTTCCACGCATCCGCTATTTATCTCGCCTGTATCGTGAGACACAGCGGCTTATTGAGCAGCATCGCGGGATTGTCTACGCAATAGCACAGAGACTTATGGAGCGAAAGAACCTGTTTCCAGGGGAAATGCAGGCTCTCAGGCAGAAGTATTTCCCGAAGGTTCCTCTGCTGCAAATCAAGTGCAGGCCGAAGCGTAGCCCGCAAGGTGAGAATGCGCCTACGGAGTGCCCCCGAAGTATTTCTTGACAAGATACTTGACATTAACGCATATAGGACATAGCATGCTGGCGATGGGACAGAAAAGACACAAGCTGCTGAGCGAGCAAATCCGGGCCGCAATTCGAGCATCGGACCTTAGCTGTTATGCGATTTGCCGCACGCTGAGCATCGACCAAGGGCAGATGTCCCGGTTCATGAATGGCAAGGGCGGCCTGGCGATGGCGAGTCTTGACGCCATTGGCAAGCTGCTACACCTTGCGGTGATAAAGGAGCCCGACCGTGGCAAGCATATCGACTGACCAGAAGGGACTTCACCGGATTCTCTTTGCCGGCCGCGACGGCAAGCGGAAGCGTGTGCGGCTCGGCGCTGTGACCATGAAGGCCGCTGAGAATTGGCTGTCAAAGGTCGAGGCGATTGTTTCGGACCTTGAGCTTGGCCGCGCTCACGACCCGGACGTGTGCCGCTGGCTTGCGGAACGCGATGAAAAAATGCTGAATCGCCTGCGGAAAGCGGGGCTCGCCGACGGCGTAGGCTTGCGGCATACGAGCCTTGGCGCGTTCATGGTCGATTACTTCAAGAGCTTCACGGGCAAAGAATCGACCCGCACCTTCTACGGCCACACCCGCCGGAATTTGGAAAGCCTCTTTGGCGAAACCCGGCCGCTGCGGAGCATCGGCGCACAGGACGCCGACGCCTGGCGAGCTTCGCTTGTTGACAAGGAAAGACTTTCCCCGGCGACCGTGGCCCGGCGCGTTATCGCCGCGCGGACATTCTGGCGGAAGGCGGTGCGGTGGAAGCTGGCCGCTGAGAATCCGTTTGAAGGGCTCAAGAGCGGACACCAGAACAATCCCGAGCGCACGAAGTTTATCCCGCGCGAGATTATCGACCGGGCGATTGCCGAAGCCCCTGACACCGAATGGAAGGCGATTATCGCCCTGAGCCGATACGCCGGCCTGCGGTGCCCCTCTGAGACTTTCGCGCTGAAGTGGCAGGACGTCAATTGGGCCGGGCAAGGTTCAATCCGCGTCACCTGTCCGAAGCTGGCGCATATCCCGAAGTATGCGAGCCGCACAGTCCCGCTGTTCGAGGAATTGCGCCCGTACCTGCTGGCGCTGTTCGAGGAAGCCGAGCCCGGCACCGAATACGTCATCACAAAGCACCGCCTGGCGTGCAAGAATCTGCGGCAGGAGTTTGGCCGTATCCTGGCCCGTGCCGGTATCAACCCGTGGCCCCGGCTGTTCCACAACCTGAGGGCGAGCCGGGAAACCGAGCTTATGCGGGATTTTGATTTGGTGCAGGCTTGCGAGTGGATAGGCAACAGCCCCGCCATTGCCGCCGCACACTACGCCGCTGCGATTGACCGGGGCGCGGCTTGGGAGAAGGCGACCGGCCGCAAGGCCAAAAGTTGCGCAGAATCCGGCGCAGCAGACGGCGGAACGGCTCGGAAATCTTCGCAACCGTCGGAAACTGGCACAGACGCGGGCACGCCGGAATCTCCGAATTCCTTAGGGAATTTCACAAATCCTGAATCCAACGAGCTTTCCGACGAAGCCCGCGAGCTTCAATTGATGGGCCCAGGAGGACTCGAACCTCCGACCAACAGATTATGAGTCTGCTGCTCTACCAATTGAGCTATGGGCCCGCTGCGTTTTAAGTGTAGCGACAGGTGCGAGCAGCGTCAATTAACGCGGCGAAGATGGGCCGGCGGACAGGCTACACCTGGCACAGTGGCTCGTTGGCCAGTGATGAGAGCAGCGCATCGGCCTTGTCAAGCTGCGCCGCAGTTCCCGTGATGCCCAGCCACACGGCCCCCTCCGCGCCCCAGGCGCCGCCGGCCGCCAGCAGCCGCGCGGCCGCGCCGGTTAAGAGCGGGATGGCATCAAGCTCCGTGAAAACTTCACCCGGCATTATGAGAAAGCCCGGCCCCTGCGCGGCGGGGGAGTTGACCAGCGCGGCGATCTCGTTCAGATCATCCATCACGCGCTTTTCCAGGCCGATGGGCACGATCAGCCGCACGCGACGGCCGACCACCGGCCCAACGGCCGCGCCGATCGTGCCGGCCTTGCGGTCGCCCACGTACACCGCGGCCAGATGCTGAGCGAGATTCACGGCGTTGCCGCCCTTTAGGATGACATCACCCGCCGAGAGAGAGTCGGCCACATCGTACAGCGTCTTGCCGCGCTGCCATACGCCATCCACGAGGATCACATCGCCGTGAAACTCGCGCTTGGGCGCCGCTGTGCCTGGCGGGACGGTCATGCCGCGGCGAAAGCCGTCGCGGTCGAAGTCGTCCCCATGCCCCAGCCCGCGCAAAATCTCCTCGGCCACGTAGCCGTTGGTCGTGCCGGCGACGATAACCAGTGTCCCCGTTTTGAGGACGGTCGCAATCTCCGGATGCGCGGCCATGGCCTTGCCGATCAGCCGCTTGCCCATCGCGGGAGTGACGACGCATTGCCTGGTGATATTCATTTCTGCTGCTCTCCAGCTTGATGGGGCGTGAGCGCCTTGGCCGGTCCGCCGCAGGCGATGAAGTCCTGAAGCATCGATGCGGCGGCGATGGCGTCGTGGCGGGCGCGCTTCTGCTGCCGCGTGTACAGACCTTTTAGTTTGTCATCCGCCTCGGCACTGCTCAATCGTTCATCCCACAGGCGGACATCCAGCCCCGTCCTCTGGGCCAGGGCGGCGGCGAACTCGCGCGCGATCCTGGCCTGTGGCCCTTCCGTATCATCCATATTTATTGGCCAGCCGACGGCGATGCCGGCAACCTCGTACTGGCGGGCGTATTCGGCGATCTGCTGGAAGACCTTTTCGAGTGGGGCGGCGGGAATAACCGCGACGGGTCCGGCTATAGCCTGCTCTTCATCGGCGACGGCCAGGCCGATGCGCTTCGTTCCGTGATCGACTCCCAGCCATCGACTCATCGCTTTCAACCGTCCTACAGGTGCGGAATTCCGCACCTGCCCTTAATGCCTATTCAAGGACAGTTACAACAATTCCTCGCCGTACTTCTCGCGGATGAGGCCGACCAGTTCCTTGATGCGCTGGGACTCACTGGAGTGGCAGACCAACGTGGCGTCCTGGCTGTGGACCACGATGCAATCATCCATGCCGAGCACGGCGATGAGGTGATCATCGTCGCAGACGAGGATGTTGCGTTCGCTGTCCAGGAGGGCGGTGCGCTTGGCCACGATGGCGTTGCCATCCTCGTCGATCTCGCTCACGCCGGCCAGGGCGGGCCAGGAGCCGACATCCAGCCACTCACAGCCCAGTTCGACCGCGATCACATCGCGGGCTTTCTCCATCACGGCGAAGTCGATGGAGATTTTTTCCAGCTTGGGATAGGCCTGTGCCAGGCCGGCGGCAAGGTCGCTGCCGTTGACGGCCGCGCGGAGCAGTTCGACGGACTTGGGGAGCCGTTTTTCCAGCTCGGCCAGAATCGTCTCGGTTTTCCAGACGAACATGCCGCTGTTCCAGTAGTAATCGCCGCTCTCGACGTAGCGACGGGCCACGGTGTGGTCGGGTTTTTCGCGGAAGCCCTGGACCTGGTACACCGAATCGGTAAAGCGCTCGCCTCGGTGGATGTACCCCAGTCCCGTGTGCGGCCAGGTGGGGCGGATGCCGAACGTGGCCAGGCTGCCGGGCCGCTCTTCCACGGCCGCGCAGCGCGCTGGACGGCCTGGGCGAAGGCGTCCTGCGGGCGGATGATGTGGTCGGCGGTGAAGACCGCCATGGTGGCGTCCTTATCGCGTTTGGCGATGATGCACGCCCCCAGGCACACGGCGTTGGCCGTATCGCGGCCCACGGGTTCGCCGATCACGTTTTCCCGGGGGATCTGCGGCACGGCCGCGGCCACCGCATCGGCATAATCGGCATTGGTGATAATGATAATCTTGTCGAGGCCGAACAAGCCTTCCAGCCGCCGCACAGCCAGTTCCAACAGGCTCTTGCCGTGGATCAGCGGCAGCAGTTGCTTGGGTCTTTTATGCCGGCTCAAAGGCCACAGCCGCTCGCCTGAGCCGCCGGCCATGATTACGCCATATCGCATTCTTATCTCCACCATACGCGCGGCGGCCCCAATGGCCGCCTTTTAATGATTTCTATACGTAACTTCAGTATAGCCTTCGACAAACCTCTTGTCATGCCCGCCGGGTCAGGCGAGGATACTTGAGGCGCATCGCATTCGATTTATGATCGTCTCGGCGCTGGATGGATCGTGAGTCAAAGGCAACCGATGGCATATGTAGCCGGCATAGATGAGGCGGGTTTTGGGCCGCTATTGGGGCCGCTGGTGGTTTCGGGCGTGGTGTTCGAACTGCCCGGGGAACTGGTGGGCGCGGACCTGTGGCGCCGACCTCCGCACGCGCCATCTGCAAGAGTCCGCGCAAGAAGCACCACGGGCTGGCCATCGCCGACAGCAAGAAACTCTACAACCCCGCCGCGGGCCTGGAGCACCTGGAGCGCGGGGCCCTGGGCATGCTGTCCCTCTTAACTGAGCGCAACAGTTCGCTGCGCTCCCTTTTGGGCTGCATCAGCCCCTCCGTGGTGGCGATGCTGGATAGTTACCCCTGGTACAGGGGCTGCGATGTTGCGCTGCCGGTGACGGCGGAGGCGGCGGGGCTGCGCATACGCTGCCGCCACGTGGCGAGCATCCTGGAGAAAACGGGCATCCGCCTGGCCTGGGCCCGCAGCGAAATCCTGCCCGTGGGCCAGTACAATGCCCGCATCACCTCCACGGACAACAAGGCCACCACACTTTTAGACCAGACGTGCAGCCTGATCGACTCGTTCTGGCGGTACGCGTGCGGGAATGAAAACCTGACTATCCTGGTCGACCGCCAGGGTGGCCGCCAGCACTACCTGCGGATCCTTCAGCGGCTGTTTCCCAGCGCGGGCCTGAAAATCCTGGATGAGCAGAACGACAACAGCTCGTATCGCCTGACCATGGATGGTCGGGTGCTGGAGGTGCATTTCCTCGTGGAGGGTGAGGATTGCCACATGCCTATCGCCTTGGCGTCCATGATCAGCAAATACATCCGCGAGCTTTTCATGAAGCTGGAGAACCAGTACTGGGCCGGCCAGATGGCGGGCAAGGAGCTCAAGCCCACGGCCGGCTATTACACGGATGGGAAGCGGTTTTTAGCGGACATTTCCGAGACTGCCCAAAGGCTGAAGACGCCGATGGAGCTGCTTGTTCGGAATCGGTAGGTCCTTTCGCGAAACTAGCCACAGAGTTCACAGCTTTTTGCATAAGTACGACGCGTAAATAAAAACAGCCTGCGTTTTAGGTTATGCTCTTTTCGGGTTATCACATCGAAAGGAGCAATGCCATGGACGGCAGGCTGTGGAACAAACTGTACCGTGAGATTCGTCATGTTGGCAAGGATGCACCGGATTTGCCGCGTATGGGTCGGCCACGTGAGTATGGCACGCAAGACATTCTGGCCGTGTGGGCGTTCAGCGCCATGATGAACTGGCCCATCAGTGTTACGCAGCATCGGCTGTCGCAAGGGGCCACCGGCTGGTGGCTCAAACGGTACTGGCAGTGGACGGGCAAAATTCCCTGCTTGGCAACGTTGACCCGGCGTGCCAAGGCGTCCGATTTTCGTCGGCTGTTGCGACGACTTTTGCGACGATTGCGCCGCTGGCAGGGACTGGGCCCGCCCGCACACGTGGTGATCGATTCGACGTTCCTGCTGACGGGCAGTTGCAGCCGCGACCCGGAGAGCCGCTGGGCTTGCCACGGCGGCAAGTGGTTTAGAGGCTATGCCTTGCATGTGGTGTGCGACGGCGCCGGCGGCCTGTGGGCCTGGCACGTCAGTAGCGCCAACGTGCAGGAGATGAAAGTGGCGCGGCGATTGATCCGACAGATTGCCGCAGGCCAGGCGCCCAATCTGCGCTGGATGATTGCCGACACCGGCTACGACAGCGAGCGATTGCATCGGCTGATCGATCGCCGCTTGCACGCGCGGCTGCTGGCCCCTGTGAACCGGCGCGGGGCCAAGACCGAAGCGTGGCGTGCGGAGCAACCCGGGCGCGATGCATCGGACCGACTGCTGGCTACAGCGGAAGGTCAGGCGCTGTTCAACCAACGCGTGGCGGTGGAACACTGGAATAGTTGGTTCAAGGGCACCAGCCATGTAAGCATGCCGCCTTACCATGCTCGCCGCCTGAATCGCGTGCGTCGTTGGGTCGACCTGAAATTGGCTGTGTTTTTTGTGCATCAGCACTTGTCGCGACAGGAGTTAAAACCTGCCGCTTAGTTATGCAAAAAGCTGAGGACACAGAGGGGGAACAGAGAGCTCACAGAGGGGAAAAAGAAAGAATTAACCGCAGAGGGCGCAAAGGGGAGAAGAAAAGAACTTACAGTAACTGCCGAGGAGGGTCTGATCTCCATTCCTTTTAACCGTCTGCTCAGGTGTGCGCACTGCGCACGGCTGCAAACGACGCAGCCGTGGCACCCAAGAATTTGATTTTGCTCATAAAGGAAACACACGCTTGGGGGCAAGTCGGCGGTGATGAGCAACGAAATCGCAGCAGGCGATGAGGCGGCCGGTTTCATCCACTAAGGCGGCTCGGTCGGCGGCGAAATCGGCGGGGGCGTCAATCGTTTGGCCAAGGTAGATCTTGGAAACCTGCTCGCTCGTTGCCGTCACAAGCGGCCAATTTGCGAGGGCCACTGTTGCAGGCAAGATTCTTTGCCCTATGTTCTGTCGCGACAGCTCCTCCGGCCTGATGGCATTTTCCAGCGTGAACTGTCCGATGCGCGTGCGGGTCAGGGCCGAGCAATAGGCGCCGCAGCCAACAGCCGCGCCAATGTCCCGAACGAGGGCGCGGATATAAAAACCCTTGCCGCAATCGATACGGAGAATGGCTTTTACACCGGCCATTTCCACCAATTCAACGCCCATTACCTGTACCTTGCGCGGCGGCAAATCCACCTTTTCTCCTCGCCGCGCAAGTTTATAGGCCCGTTTGCCGTCTACGTGTACGGCGGAGTGAGCGGGGGGGACCTGCATAATATCGCCTACGAATTGCGGCAGGATGTTTTGGATAGCTGCGCGATCGGGCAGGGGGGATTTTGTGGGCGTGATTTCGCCTTCGGTGTCGTCCGTGGTGGAGGTTGCGCCGAAGGTCACTTCGGCCAGATATTGTTTGGGCGCATCGGCCACATCATCGGCCAGGCGCGTGGCCGGTCCAATACACACCACCAGCACGCCGGAGGCGAAGGGGTCCAGCGTGCCTGCATGCCCCACCTTCACGCCGCGCGGCAGCAGCCGTCTGCACACCGCCACGATATCGTGACTAGTCGGACCGGCGGGCTTGGCAATGTTGAGAAGACCGAACATGGTGCAAGTCTAAACGAAAGAGGCCGTAGACTGTAGGCTGTAGACTGTAGGGTATCAGTCGGGGGTCCGGCCACAATTCGGTATGCTTTTGTCGTGTGAAGAGAGGTATTCGATATCTTTTCTTTGCCTACAGGCTAAATGCCAACAGCCTACGGCCTGCCGTTCTAGGGTCTTTCTCCAATCCTCAAGATGGAGGGGTGTATAATCCGATAGTGAGGGAGGTCCAAACAACGCAGTTCCTCCTAACAAGCTGCAAACACGAGAGATAGGGCAAACGCCTGATGAACATAAACTCGACAAGCGTGCGGCATCCGCTAGCCGTGGAGGTGGGCAAGCGGTACTTTTCCCTGGAGCAGGCCAACCGCTCGCTGGTGCTGGTGAGCCGCATCACCGCCGATATCCTGAGCGATTATCAGAAGGTGCTGGACCAGCAGGAGATCCTGGAGGTTCACCAACGCCGCCACCAGGACAGCGAGGCGACGTCGACGCAGGCCGTGATCTATGACCTGGTGGAGCGGCTACAGTCTTACGCGGATGAACTGTTGGCCATCGGCGGCGAAATGCGCGACTGGGCCACGGGCGCGATCGATTTCCCCTGCCTGGAGAATGGCCGCGAAATCAGCCTGTGCTGGCAACACGGGGAAAGCACGGTCTGCCACTGGCACTACAACGATGAGGCGTGCTCGTCCCGAAGGGGGATTTCTACTTTACAGCCCGAGTCGCTCGCAAAGAGTTAGGCAAACCACGCGCCGGTTAATCGGTTAACTGGTTAACACTACAACGCCACCTGATCCATTATGCAGCAACGTATTGACGATATTCGAATGCCAAGGCTACGCAACCGTCGCTTGCGTGTTTTCACGTGGCAGCGTCGCGCTTTCTCGTTTCGTGCCTGCGTTTGAGTAATAATCTCCGCCTCCCTGGCCAGGAAGCTTTGACGAACCTGTCCCGTCAGCCACAGGGAACGCACCAGCGCCGCGGCCGCCTGGCGAATCTGGCATACGGTCAGCTGCGGATTTTTCCCCCCGCCACTGTTCCTGAACCGTGGCCAGGAACAGGTGGCTGACGGCCGTCAGCAGCAGATGACGCTTCAAGGAGCGATACCGGCGAACCTCAAAATGGTCCAGCCCCAACTCGGACTTTTCCACCTCGAAGCATTGCTCGACCCTGTACCGCGTGAAGGCCACGTGCAACATCACCTCCAGCGGCGTGCCACCCGGCGCGTTGGAGACGAAGTATTTCACCTCCTGCGGCGCCAAAATGTTGCGGGCCACAATCAACCAATGCGCCCGCGTCGGCAGACCATCCCGTTTCAAATACAGCCGCGCCGCCTTGACCTGCCAAACCTCCGGTCCCACCGTGCTGTCCTTGACATGGAACTTCCGCCACGCTTGTTTGCGAAAAGCTGCCCCGTAGCGCAGCATGTGGCGAACCTGGATGCAGGGCAGGGTCTTGACCTTCAGACGGGGATAATGCCTCGGCCGGCCGCGCCGCGTGGCCGCACGATGCTGTTTTTGAAGAACCTCCGGTTCGCGCAGCCAGCCGTAGAAAATCGACGGCACTTCCAGGACGTAGCGCTGGCCGCACTCGTCCAGGGCGCGATGAAAGTCCGGCACTTCGCCATAACCTTCATCCCCCGTCATCCATTCAAACCGAATCCCGTTGGCCACGGCGGCGGCACGCAGTTCCAGGGCGATCTGCCACTTGGGGCGATGCTGCATTGTGTCCGGGATGCCCGCCCCCCGGCACCGAGCACGATCATCGGACCATTCCTGCGGCAAGAACATCTCCCCCGGAAGCAGGGTGTGAAAGGCGCCCGCCACATAGCTGATATGCACCGTAACCACGCAGTTATCCGCCTTGCCCGTGGCGCCGCAATATTGACGCTGCACGCCGGCGGTCTTGTCGCCTTTCTTGGGATGGGCCGTCTCATCCAACACGCCAATCGACAGGGGGTGGCTGTGTTGATCGCCCACGATCTGCATCAACCGCTGGGCCATGCGCGCATCATCCCAGTCTGCCAGCGACAGGAACTGCTGAAGCGTCCGCGGCGGAACGTCGGCCCGGTCCGCCATCGGCTCGATGCTCTTGCGCGGCAGATCCGACAATTGACCGTTGACGTAAACCCGCAGGTTGCCACAGGGCTCGCTGCGGCTGAAACAGTCGTCAAATTGTCCCAAGTACTGTTCCAACATCGGCTTGAGCTCTCGCAATTGCTTGGCATCCATGCCGTATCTCCTTTCGGGAAAAGCGCTCCCGAAAGGAACTATCGTCTGGCCGCCTGAGCTTTCTTGAGCCCAGATGGCGTTGTAGTGTTAATCGGTTTCTGGGGTATTCACTTGACTCAGGTACTCACTATACGTTGTGTTTTTCTTTGGCCTCGGACGTTACGGATGAGTGTGCTATACGGCCAGGGGTCCACGGCTACCGCTTGTTGGAGTAGCCGATAGAAAAGTTTGCCGCGATGCTTGGATGTACGTCGGTTGAAGCGAAACATGAACTCATCCAGGTAATAATCAAGATGCGCATGACTGACCGCCCCTTGATGCGTACCTAGCAGCCATCGTTTCAGCCGCGAGGCCACACGATGAACGCGTGGCAACAAGGTATCCTCTTCCCGACCCTTGTCCGCCTGGTGAACATAGCCCTTATCTTCCAAGCTCGAGTACGAATTCCAACCATCCGTGTGGACGCAACTGCCTGGCTCGATGACGTCGCCTATAAACGCCAGCAGATGCTCGGCCGAAGCGCTGGCGATCCGGCGCATACGAATACGGCCAATGCCGTGGCCATCCTCTTGTGCCGCAATGACTACCAGGGCCTTCTTGGACTGCGTGCCGGGACGACCGCGGCGGCCTTCTTCCCAGCCACCAACGTACGTCTGGTCCACTTCGATTCGCCCCTCAAGGCGATCCCGCCCCGGCCGGACCATGGCTCGCCGAAATTTATGCAGCCACGCCCAAGCCGTTTTATAACTGCCCAGCCCCAGCAGTCGTTGGAGTCCCAAGGCGCTGCGCCGGTTTTCTGGTTGGTCAACCACCAGGCGGCTCGAAACCATGTGGTCAGTGGCTTGTGGGTGTCCTGGAAAATCGTTCCGGCGGTCACGGAGGTCTGATAGCCACAAACGGAGCATTGAAAAAGGGTCTCCGTGACCGGCCATCTCTTGGCCCCTTCGCATCGCGGGCAGCGAAAGCCTTCCGGCCAGCGCAAAGCGTACAGAAAATCCCGGCAGGCTTCTTCGGTGCCAAAACGAGATTCAAACTCGGCCAAGGTCATGGGATAATCTTCCATGCCGGAACACTAGATGTAGTGGCTACCTGAGTCAAGTGAATACCCCAGAACCGATTAACCAGTTAACAAGTCAACCAATCTGAAAGCGCAAACACACCAGCCGCTGCTCCGTCGCGTTGGCCAGCGTGCAATCGCCCTGGGGACTCAAAAGGTGGCCGGGCGTGGCTTCGATGGCGCCTTTTGCATCGGCCAGGCGGGCGGTGCCGGTAACCACGTACAGGGCGACGGCCGGCCCCGAGACGGGAAATTGCTGGCGCGGCTCCAGGCACAGCAGATCGACAGCGCCGCCCGGCAGGGCCAGCAAATTGACTCTCTGCGGCTTGCCGGAGGAGAAACGTACTTTTGCGATCGCGTTGACCGAGGCCATGAATTCACCTCATGAGTTGATTGCAGAACACAAAACGCATAGGTCGAATCGCGGCAGAGGGAATGGTAGCACAAGTGCGGCTCAAGGCCAAGGAAAGAAGGCTGTAGACTGTAGGCTGTAGGCGGTAGGAAAAGCCGGACCAATTGCAGCTGAGACATTCTGCCAGATCCCTACAGACTCACGTTCCGTACCAGAACGAGCGCCAGGCCCGCGTAAAAAGCGCGGCGAACCAGACAGCGCCGGCAAAGATCCACCAGAAGATGGCCGCGGCCTGCCAGCCGAGCTGCGGCGGGCCATAGTCCTGACCCATGCGGGTGATGGAATACAGGATGGACTGCTCGGTCCAGACGAACTGTGATGCAGGCAGTGTGCTGGCGATGGCCAGCAGCGGGTTCGGGCACGATATGACCTGGCATAATCTAAGCTGCCAGGGGCCGTGGAACGACAGGATCAGGCTGTTTGACCAGATGGGCGTGGCGCAGGCCAGGAATGTGAAAAACACGAGCACCGTCGCCAGGATCGCCCGGCCAAGCGATGTTCTAGCCAGATGGACAAAGCCGGCCGCGGCCAGCGCCATGCCTGCCCATAGGATGTAGGCCCGCAGGGCCACCCACCAATCGACGATGCCGCGACTGGCCACCAAGACGACCAGCACCAGGCCGCCAGCATCGGCCAGGATGGCCGCGCGGAGAAGTGCGGAAGACAGGCTCTCCGCCCCGGCGGCCAGGGGCGCGGCGGAGAAACCCAGCCACACCGTCAGCGCCATCAGGACCAGCACATCGCTGCTCCAGGCCGGCGCGCCTCCAGCAGCCCCAATGAATCTGGCGCCAAGGCCGATGCACAAGGCCGCTGCGGCGATCGCGGCCAGGGCTGGCAGGCGGGTTTGCCAGAGACCGCCGCGCGTGGGGGCGTGGCGGCGGGCGTACCAGAGAAATTTTGCGTTTTGCTGGCTCATGGATTCATTGGGGCGGCAGGATTGCCGCCTGCTGGGGACGCGGCTTGGCCTTCCGGCAACAGCACATCGATATCATCGAATTGCTCATGCCGCAAGATACGCTTGATACGCTCGATGGCCGCGGGTGCGACGGGTGCTCTGGCCATGATTACAATGTACGGCCGCGCATGGCGGCGGTGGAAATTCTTCGCCCAGTCCTGGATGTCGCGCAAAGTCACCGTCGCACCATCCAGCAGATAACCATCGCCAGAATCAATTTCGATCATGGCGCTGGCGACGGCGGCATTGCGGGCGCCGGCGGCCGGCTGGATTATGACTTCGACAGGCGTACCCACGGGAGGAATCGCCTGCATGTTGGCCGCGAAGAGCAGGTTGGCGTTATCGCGCGTGGAGGCGAAGGGCACATCGATGACGGAGGCTTCATAATTGGCCAGGCTGATAATGTCGCCGGACTGGTCGGCCCAGTAGGGGGCCTGGAGGATCGGCGAGGAGCCGACAAAGACCCAATTCATCGAGGCAGGGCTTATCTGGTCCGACTGGCGCAGGAGCCATTGCGATGGGTCCAGCTCATGCTGGTTGCCGGAGTCATCTTTATAGCGCAGCCTTATGGTCAACTCGGCGCCGGCGGGTGGAACGTAGATGGCCGCCTTGGCGTGAGTATCGTCGTAATAGGCTGGTCTTCCTGGGTCCAGTCCCAGTGCCAGCAGGGCGGCGTGAATGTGGCTGGGCCTGGCATCGGTCGTGAGAATCGATTCATATTCCTTAGTGAGGCGGCGGCACAGGAGCAATTCCAGAGGGCCCTGGCGCAGGGCCACGTACGCCTGGATAGCGATCGTGTTGGAGGCCCTGTCGATATGAATGGCCGGCAGCGTGGGACGAGATGTGGGGGCAGAGGCGGGTGCGGACACGGATGGACAATGGGTAGTGGCATTCATTGGCGGCGGCGGGGCGGGCCGCCGGCAGGCGCTGAGGCAGGCGGTCAGCATTAAGAGCAGCGGCAATAAGAGCAAAATGCTCCCGATTCGCCCCATCATCAGCCTCCAGGAACCGGACATCCAATAACGCACAGCCGAGGGCGGCTGTGCCACATAAAAACGGGCCGTCCGACATTGTATCGGACGGCCCGGCAATCGCCAGTGTGACAACAGTCCTTACGGCGTGGGGAACGCGTTCTCCTCAAACTCGCGCGGAATGATGATGGTCGGTTTGACCAGGATCAAAAGCGTGCTCTCATCGCGCACCACCGAGCGGTTCGTGAAGAAGCGGTTAATGAGCGGGATCTTGCTCAAGATCGGCACGCCCATCTCCCTCTGCACTTCGCCGGCCAGCATCTGACCGCCGATTAAGAGCGTGCCGCCATCGGGAACGGTGACGGTGGTCTGCACGAGCTCATCCGTCCAGGCCGGCAACTGGATGCGGCCCTGCTGCTGGGTGGGTGTGCCGTTGGAGTCGGTGAACTGGGTGATGGCGTAGTTGGTGAAGGACGTGACGTTGGTCACTTCGGGCGTCAAGGTCATGGTCACGTACCGGCGGTCGGCCGAGACAAAGGGCTGCACGGTGAGCAAGGTGCCGCTGCGGGCCGTGGAGACCGTGGGGTTATAGGCCACCGCGTTGTCCTGCACGACGGGGATCAGATCGGAGACGTAGTTGAAGTCCTGCGAGACGCTCACGGAAGCCATCTGCGTATTGAAGACGGTAATGCGCGGGGCGGTGAGCGTGGTGGTCCGCTGATCGGCCTGGGTGGCGCGGATCAGGAAGTCCACCTGGATATCGTCCAGGAAGGTGCCGCCCACCTGCATGCCCTGCGAGCTGCCAACCATCGTGGCGATACTGTTAGTCAGCGCCGTGGAGGTCGGGGTGGTGAAGCCCGCCGAGTTCTGCGTGACCGCCAGCGGGGTCATATTGTTGCTCAAGGCAGGCGTGCCCTGCCACTGGGGCAGTTGGGTGGCGCCGTTGGTATTGACGATAGCCGCGCCGGTTACCGGGTCTACCTTGTTCGTGGCCGTCAACGTCGTGCCGGTGTTGAAGAAGAGGTTCAGGTCCAGGCCGATGTCACTTAAAAAGCCCGTAGAAACCTGGATAAAGCGAGCCTCGATATTCACCTGGAGCGACTGGGCCTCGCGGAGCTGCTTGAGCAGGTCGTTTAGTTTCTGGTGATTTGCCGGCGTCTGCGTAATGATGAACTGGCCATTGAGCTGCTGCATGGAGCCGCTGCCGCCGGCCGAGGCCCAACTGGTCGGATCGATCGTGGTGGTAAGGATGGTGTACAACTGATTGGCCATATCACTGGTGCCATTTGATCCGCTGGTACCCCAGCCGCTGGAGCCGCTGCCGCTGCTGGTTCCGCCGCCGCCAAAGCCGCTGGAGCCGCCGCTGGAGGAGCCGCCACCAAAGCCGCTGGAGCCGCCGCCGCTACTGCCGCCAAAGCCGCTGGAGCCGCCGCCGCCAAAGCCGCTGGTTCCGCCGCCGCCAAAACCGCTGGTGCCGCCGGTAGAGCCGCCGGTAGAGCCGCCGGTAGAGCCGCCGGTGGTGCCGCCGCTGGTGCCGCCGCCGCTCATGGTGGGCGCGGCGAAGTTGGGAATCGTGATTAAGAGGTCGCGCAGGTCGTACACCCGCGTTTCCACCTTCTTGGCCAATTCGTCCTTGGTGGAGATGTGCAGGATGCCTTCATCCACGATATAGCCCAGCGGCACAACGTTGTTGCCGACGGTGGCCAGGATTTCGTCCAGGGCCTTGCGCCGGGAGATGTTATTCAGCGAGATGGTGACCTTGGTGGTGGGATCCACGCCGGCGGCCTGCACCGCCGCCCAGTTCACCACGATATTAATGCCGCTGACAGTGCGGAAGAAATCGATGACTTCCTGGAATTCCTGGCCCTGAAAATCGAAGATCGGCTGGATAGCCGACAGGGCCCGGTTAGTGGCCGCGTTGGCAGGACCTTCGCCGTTGCCGCTGGTGCCGTTGGCGCGGCGGTAGGTGATCTCCGGCCAGTCCTGGGGATAGGAAAGAATCTCGTACCAGGGAATGCGGGCCACTTCCAGATCGACCATGCCCCGGTTCTCGTTCCTCATCTCTTCCTTGTAGCCGGCGTACTGACGGTTGGTCTGAAGGAAGATTTCCAGGCTGGACTTCTTGCCGGAGGCCCAGGTGTTGTTGGGCTGGAGGCGCAGGATTTCATCCACGTGATCCAGGGCCTGCTGATACTTCTGCTGTTTTTCGAGCTCTTCGATGGTGCGGGCCAGGGTCTGCACGCGCCGCTCGAGCTGGAGCTCATCCACCCGGTCGCGCTCCTTCTGGGCCTTGGTCACATCCTCCATCTTCTTCTTGACTTCCAGGCGTGCCCAGTTGTTGCGGGCTTCTTCTATCTGGTCCAGGAGCATCTGCGCCCGCTGCTGATAGGCCCTGTAGTCCTCGTCGGTGAAGTAGCTACGGTTGGTCTGGAGGATGCTCATGGCGAAGTGCGAGCTGTCGGAGGCGTTGGCGAACTGGGCCGCCGTGTTGGCGCCGGTGAGGCTCTCGTTGGCGCTCTTTATCGCTTTTTCGAATTCGAGGCGGGCGTACTGCCGCGCGAGCGTCATTTCGTTTTGAAGCTGCGTCAGGGAATTGCCCGGCGCCCCTGAATGCGAAGCTGCTGCACCTTATCCAGCCCGGCCTTGGCCTCGGGCATGCCGGGCAAAAGCTCCAGGGCCTTCTCATAGGAGTGCTGGGCATCGTCGAGGTTGTTCACCTCGATGGCCATATTGCCGCGCCTGAGCCAATCCTGGGCTTCCTTGCGGCGGAGAATCTCGGAGGCTTGGTCGGCCAGAGTTCCCGGAGCGGGGGCGCCCTCCACGGCCGCCGGCGGCGGCGCGACAGGCTGCGCGGCCATGCCTTCCGGCTGGGCGGGCGGGGCTGAAGGAACGCTTGTGACAATCGGCGCCTCTGACGGAACGACCGGCGGCGCGGGAGGCGGCGGCACTGTCGGCGGCGGGGCAGCCGGTAGTTCGGCCGGCGGCGCCGTCGGCTGAGCGGGCTCGGGCAGCGACGGCAAGGCTTCAGCGGCGGGCATGGAAGCCGGCATCACTGGGGCGGCCGTCGGGGCTCCGGGGGAAACTGCCGGCGAGGCGGCCGGGGTCATCGGAGCAGGCGCTGCTGCGGGCAGGGCTGCCGCGGCCGGTTCAGCCGCGACGGGCGCCGCTGTCGGCACTGCGGCGGGAGTACTTGTTGCGGCCGGCGTGACAGGCGTCACCACAGTGGCCGGCGGCGCGGCGGCGGTGGCCTTCTTCATCTTGTCTTCAGCCTGGGCCGCGAGCGTCCAGGCGTCTTCGCGCACCTGCTTGGGCGTGAAGAGATTCGTCGTGACCTGGAGGAAGCCGGTGTAGGCTTCATCGAGTTTGCCCTGGTCCAAGGCAGCGCGGGCCTTGCGGTAATCTTCCATGCCGGCGTTCTGGCGGGCGATGGCTGGATCCACCTTCGCCAGCAGATCATCAAGCTGTTTGGCCTGCCCCGCGGGCAGCTTGGAGCGGTTGACCTGGAGCAGCGTGGCTTTCGCGTCGGCGAAGCCCAGGGTGTTGTACTGCCCAACGCCCTTGTCCAGCAGAGCCTTGGCGGTATCGGCGTCGCTGTCTTGTGCGAGAATAGGACCGGATAGCAACGCCATGGCCAGTGCAATCATGACCACGATGGGAAACTTCCTGAGACGTTGCAAGGTATTCTCCTTTCGGCCGGCTCGAGCAACTTGGGCAGGCCGCGCGTCTGGGCGGGGATCCGCATACTTCAGCGGCTCCGCCACTTTACACGCGGTGCTTTTGGATCTCCTGCGGTACATCGGTCAGGCTATCGAGGCTCCTGTTTCGGTTGGCCAGGAGGCTGTGCTCCATGGTGTTGCAGAAGATACGTCAAGGGTAAAAATCATGCAAGCGTATTCCGCGTAAAAATCGGTCTGGACGTAAATTGGCATCACTTTGCGCATTTTTCTTAAAAATTTTCTTTACGTCCGGCGCTGGGTCCATTCACTCCTGACTTCTAAGGGTTGCATCAGCGCTGGCCGGGGACCATGGGCCTGGCCGGCACGGGCGGCTGGGGTCTGGGCGGGGCGGGGGCGGGCGTCGTTCTAGGCGCCCGAGGCATGCCGGGCGCCGCCGGCGCTCCAGGCGTCGCCGTACCCGGCGGGGGGGCCGGGGGCTTCATGGCTTCTTCGTCCCGCAGGGCCCTGTCTCTGTAGTCCTTGTGCTGCTTGGTATTGTCATGGACGACATCACGCATCACCAGGCTGCCATCCGGTCCCATCAGCGTTACCGCCAGCGTGCTGCCATTGGCGCCGCTGCCGGGCGAGGGATAGTCAAAATCGCAGTCGACCAGCACGTACCCGGTGCAGAAATCAAAATCCTTTTCCACGATCTGCCCTTCCTGGGCCGGTTCGAACAGTTTCTTGTTTTCAACGGAGCCAATGGCGTCGCCGCAGCGCAGGGTCGTCTGCTCCATGCGCCACTGACCCAGGCGCTGACGGAATACCTCAAACCGCGCCTCCTGGTTTTCTTTGAGACCGGAGGCCACAAAGAATGCGGTTTCCGGCGCGGCGGTAACGGGTGCCGACCAGTCGCCGGCCGTTATCAATACGGGCCTTTCAGCGTCGGCCGGGTTGGACATCCGCAAGGTATCGCCCTGGCCGAACAGCGGATTGAGCAGCTTCATCTGGAGGCGGTAACGATACGTCTTGCCCTGCTGGCAGGTGATGTCGTGCACCCAGATCTGCACCAGGCCGTCCCCGCACTGCTGAACAAGCGCGGGCACCTTCGTGATAGGGGGCAGATTAGACTGGAACTTGCGCTGCTCGGCCTCCTGGAGCAAGGCTTCGGCCTCGCTATTTCCAGGCATTATCCGCAGCGCGCCGCGCAACGTGGTGATGGCCCCGTCAAGATCGCCGGAGGCCAATTGCTTCTGAGCCTTTTCCAGGGCTATCTTTTCGGCCTGTTCGTTGGCATTGCCGGTCGTGGCAGGGCTTGAAGGCTTGGCGTGGCCGCCCATGCCCATGCCGCGGCCCATCGGGCCCATGCCGCCAGGACCAGCGCCTGTGCCGCCTGGGCCGGTGCCCGCCGGAAGCCGGCCAAAAAAGCCCTCGGGCCCGCCGGCGGAGACGGGTGAAATTGTTGTGGGCAGCATCCCCATGCCCATCACGGCGGCGGTGGTCGAACCCAATTTGCCCGGCCCAGGTGGAGTCTCGTCCGCGCCCAGGTCAGTCTTTGGGGTGTCGTTCACCTTCGTGTGCGGCAAGTGATGCTTCCAGGTGCCCCAGTTGTGTACCTCAGACCAGAACACCTGGTAACTCTCGGGTTCCAGGACATCCAGTTGCGTCGGCGTATTGCCGTATTTCTGTTTGATCTGGTCCACATACAGCAGCCGCGAGCCGGTATCGAGCATGTGGCCTGCGTCGTAAGGATCGAGCGGCGGCAGTTCGCCGTTGCGATTGTTGGCCGGCGCTCGGGTTATCTGCACCGGCACAGGGTCGCTCCAGGTGCCATCGGCCAGTTGCTCCTGGCGTTCCGCGGTTACATCCAGGAAAACCACGGCGATCTTAACGCCGAATTTCTTCTGGACCACCAGCCAGGGCCGAACCATTGTGCCGTAATTCAGCAGCGACGTCACATGCGCGGTATACACATCTTCCGCTCTGACGCCGGCGCCCACGCCCATATCGGACGCGCTGAGCGTCTTGCGAATCGTTTCCTGGCGGATGGAGGCGACGGTGGATTCCAGCGGCGGCAAAGGCGGCATGGGCGGCACAGGGTCGTTGTTGATGCTTACCCGCTTATCCAGGGGCGGCAGCACCGTGGCATAGCTCCAGGGCACGGTCGAGCCGACATTGCCGCTGACAGCCTCCTGCATGATCTGGGGAACCAGCTTTGTGTAGGCCGGCATCGTAGTGATGTTGATCTTCCGGTTTTCAATCTGGCGTTGCTTGGTTTCAGCCAGCCGCAACAGCTCTTCAGGAATCTTCTCGGCAGGCACGGGCGTTCCGGACATTCCTTTAAAGGAGAAGGGGCTGCGGAACACCCAGGTGAAAAGCACGAACACCAGGCCCACGGCGGCCAGGGCCAGCACGAGCTTTTCAACATGTTTTTCCAGAAGACCGGCCTGTTCTGACTTGGCCATCGTTAACGGCCTCCACTGCGGCAATCGTTACTTCAAGTTCACCTTACTGGCGACGGCCGCGCTTAAAGGGGCGCTGGGCCGATTTGCCATTACATTCCCGTAGCCGGCCCGGCGGGCGCCGCCGCGCCGTCCTGGGCATTCAGCACTGTATTATCTTCCGGACGCAGCGCGCCCGAGGGCAGCCGCGCGAGCATTTCCTTGGGCATCAGCGGCCGTTCCCAGACGCAATCCAGTCTGGCTTCCATGTCCAGTTGCACGTTTACGACGCTGTCCGCGCCGTAGTAATAGGATTCAGGACTGAAGCTCTCGCCCTGGGAGGAAGAAGAAGAGCCGGCGGATGCCATCATAGAGCCCATCATCCGCGAGCCGCCGCCGGTTCCCGTGGTGTCGGAGGAAATGGCCATCCTCAACACCGTATAGCCCGGCCGGCTTTGCAGCACGGTTAAGAGCAGCGGGATGTCCTGCGCGAACCATCAGGCTCATGCCGAAGCGCAGCACGTCGTATTGCGTATTGCACTGATGATTGGTGAGCGTGGCGGCTGCGCCGGCGCCCGTATCCGCGCCGCCGCCGCGAGGGCCGGCGACGGCCAGTCGGCCCGGCATGAATCCGGGGATGCCACCGCCGCCGGAAGCGCTGGCGCCGGTTTCGCCGGCATACAAGTTATTGAGGACGTCTCCGCCAGCGCCCATGCTCAGACGCACGATTCGTTTTACCGCGGCGGTGTCGATACACAGCTTGAGGTTGGGGTTCTCGATGGCTTTACGCCGCTCGAAGGCCTGCTTATTGGTGTTCTGAACGGCGTCAATTGCGTAGTCCTGAATCCAGCAGCACACCATGGCCTTCCACATGTCATGGATCGGGACGGCGCCGGATGGCACCAGCGGATAGAAAAAGAACGAACTGCGGTCCGCGTACATGGGCCTGGCTGTGTTCTGGATCTTCTGAAGCTTTAGTCGTTTTTCGGCCTCTACGCCGGCACTAACCACTTCGGCCCCAGTGGCTCCTGCGGGTCCTGGCATGGAGGGCGAAGCAAGGGGCCTGCCCATCGGCATTGGCGATGACCCCCCCAGACTACGTCCCATGAACATCGGCCGCCCGACTTCGCCCCCGCCGCCGCCCATAGGCATCCTGGCCGTCGGCCCGGCGGGGGCCGGGCCTGTCAGATTCATCTGGTTTTCTTCCACCCCCAGCGGCAGAATTTCATCGGCCTTGCCTTCGCTGCCGAGCCCTCCGCCCTGCTTGAACAGCAGATCGATGCGCTGCGCCTCGCTGGCGATGTCATCCGCGGAAGGAGGCGCCGCGCCATCCAGCTTAGCCACCAGGTCCGACATGGCCTTGTCGTACACTTCGCGGAATTGCAACGGAATATACCCATGCTCATAGTTCTGGCGGTCGACTGGGAAAAGATCTATCGTCTTGTTCAGGGCGCGAACATTCATCGAGAAGGATTTGCGGCCCTGGCGATTCAGCTTGCCCGCCTCTTCCGCGGCATTCTTTACTTCCGTCTCCTGTTGGGTGGTGAATTCCTTCAGCTTTTCGACGTTCGACCGGGGCTGGCCCGTCTTGCCCAGGCTCATCAGCGTTGACCACAACCCCTCGTGCTGGCTGATCTTCTGGCGGTTGGCCTTCCAGTTGGGCAGCGTTATGCCCATCAGCGTGCCGAGGCTGATGGCCAATGTCGCGGTCACCACGATGATCGTGAAGGCGTGCTTCTTGAGCATTTCCATATCTATCTCTCCCTGCCGCCTGCCACCGCGGGCAGCCCGGATTCATCCATTCGTGGTAGTGACCTCGATCACCGGGATGGCAGGCACGCCATCACCCTTGGCCTTGAGAATAAAGACCATCTGAAACCGGTTGTACTTGGACAGCGGGTAGCCTGTGGAGTCCACGGGGCCAAGGTCGCCGGTCTCCGCGGAGGCAGTCCCCGACATGCCGCCTCGCATACGCATCGCGTCCATAGAGGGTACACCTGCGCTGCCGGACTGTCCTTCCTTGATCCAATCGATAAACTTGCCGCCCACAAACTCCAGCTCATCGGGATACTTCTCCTTCACCTGCTGCCTCATCGCATCCCACAACACATTAAACATGGCCAAGGCCGTGGCTTGATCCAGCGGCGTCTTGGCGACCATCACGAATTTGAAACCCTTGCCTGCGCCGGCTCCTGTGCCGCTGTCGCTTGCCGCGCCGCCGGCCCCAGCCGGCCCTGCGCCTCCGAAATTAAACATTCCCGGCATTCTGCCGCCCATCATGCCCGGCCCTGCGCCGCCGCCGGCGCCGCCGCTGGCCGCCGTCGCCGCCGGGCCGGCCGTAAGATCGGCAGCGCCCGGCGCCGACATATCAGGAATGAATTCCGACTGGATGCTCTCGATTACCATCAGCCGCCGCTTTTCGCCGGGGATCTTCTTGAGATCATCCAGTTTGTTGTACTCCAGCATGGCCTGATCAGGCGCGGCGGCCAGCACCGAATCGCTGATAACCTGGTAAGCGTGCGGCCAGAAGCTGCGGTAACCCTGGGCCGCCAGCAGGTCTTTTACCGGCTGGTCAGCGCCCTGCACCTTGGCCAGCGCCGTCGAGTAATCGCCCTGGAGCGATCTGTACTGGTTCTCGATATTCTGCGCGCTGCGCAGATTTCCATCCGGGTCCGCCGTCAGCGTGTTCTTCAATCGCCACGACTGGAACGCCACCGCCAGCGATGCCACCACGATCAATCCGGCCGCGGCCGTAAACCACGGGCGTTTCTTGGCCCAGCGGCGGTGGGCGGTGATCACCCCGGGTAAGAGGTTGATATTGACCTTCGTCAAACCCAGCGCCTGGAGGGCCACCCCGTACGCCACGGCCAACCCCAGCACGTTTTCAGAGAAGCTGGCCGCGCTCACAGAAGGTGAGAGTTGCAGGGCGTTGAAATTATCCACCCGCACGACCGGCATATTCAGGTTCTGCTCCAAAAACTTCTGGAGGCCCGGCAGGCGAAAGCCGTTGCCCAGTCCTATCGTCCGCACGAAGCGCGACTGGCGGTGCAGGCTGGTGTAATAGCCGATCGAGCGCTGGATCTCCTGAACCAGGTCGGCGAATACCGGCCGCATGGCCTGGAAGACCTGGCGGGCGTACTTACTGGTCGCGGCGGTGACCTTCAGCTTCTCCGCCTTGGCGAAGCTCAGCTTGAAGGCCTTCACCAGCGTCTCGGTGAAGTTGTTGCCGCCCAGTTGCACCGTGCGCGTCCACATCCGCGGGCCGTCGCTGACCACCAGGTCCGTCGAGTCCGCGCCGATATCGATCATCAGCGTAGCGCCCTTTTCGGCCGTCTGGTGGTCATAGTCCATGAAGTTGAACAGTGCCAGCGGCGCCATCTGCACCAGTTCCACATCCAGCATCATCTCGCTGAAGGGGGCCAGCAGACGGTACACATCCGACTGTTTGATCGCGAACAGGCCCACCTCGAGATCCGGGCTGTCCGGATCGGGGAAGCTCTGCCAGCGCCAGATCACTTCATTGATGTCGAAGGGAATCTGCTGCTCAGCCTCGAAACGCACCAGGTCCGGGATGCGCTTGGCATCCACCGGCGGCATCTTCACGAACTTGGTGAAGCTCGTCTGGCCCGAAACCGTCACGGCCATGCGGCAGTTGGTGGTGTCGTTGCGGGAGAGGAAGGTTTCCATGGCCGAGCGGATGAGCGCCTCGCGGTCCGCCTCCGGCTCGGAAAGAATCTTGGGATGCTCGATGGCATCGAAGGCCTCGGCCATAAGCTGCCCATCCACTTCTCGCAGCTTAATCGCCTTCAAGGCGCACTGGCCGATATCCACTCCCCAGACGCTCCTGGGTGGTGCCATGGTTTACTCCTCCAGACCCGCAGGGATCAATGGCTTATGAGCGAGTGCCGCATCGTCCGCCGCGCTGTTTAATAACTCTTCGCCTGGTGAGGCGGCAGGCCTCACCTCGCCGCGCCGACCAAACGTCTATTGGTCGTACGTTCACCGCGATGCAACAGTTTACAGTTAACACGCGCGGTTGCAAGGTTTATGGTGGCACAGGCTTTCCAGCCTGTGATGTGAAGGAACTT
Organism: uncultured Phycisphaerales bacterium; assembly: GCA_963785635.1. Classification (GTDB taxonomy): domain Bacteria; phylum Planctomycetota; class Phycisphaerae; order SM23-33; family FEN-1343; genus FEN-1343. The sequence goes on along the minus strand of CAWAWB010000004.1, from coordinate 511,348 downwards.
TCAAATTTCCAGCTCACAGGCTGGAAAGCCTGTGCCACCATAATCATTGGACGCAAAAGTCGCGGTCGGGTTCCTGCGGGCAATACCGTGGCAGGCATCTGCCAAAGTCCCTGTTCGGCTGCTGGGCGACCAGCCGAGAGAGGCTCTGCGTCTTGCGTGCTGTGCGGCTTGTCCTGATGCTTCGCGTGGCCGTCCGGCTTTTCCCTGCCAAACCGGACTTCTGCGGTACGGGGCGATCTCCGGTCCGCCACGAGGACCAAAATCACCCAAGCGGGGCTACGTCAGGCTCCCTTGTAGATTATATGCAACCGCTTAAGCGAAGAATTGTCAAGCAAAATCGCACCGAAAGCAGCCTGTAGACTTTAGGCCGGGTTCCACGGCTGCGTTTTTTTGCAGCCACGTTTTTTCCCGTGCCGGGTGCGTCGTTTGCAGCCGTGCGCCGTGCCTGAATGCGAGCTGAAAGTGTGGAAGGAAAATGAGATTTTAAAACCTCTTTTTGCCGTCCTTGGTGCTCTTTGCGATCTTGGTGCTCTTGTTGTTACGCCTTTTTCTTGTTACGTGCCTGCTATTCGCCGCTGATGAAAATGCGCCGATCGAACAGCCGCGGCGATCCCTTGGGCTGGCAGGGGTCCTGGAAATATACCTCCAGCACCGCCTGGTGGCCCACGGGCAGCGGCTCGTGCAGGACCAGCGGGAATTTGTACGTGCGCGAGAGACTGTCCCAGTATTGAAGATTCTTGTCCTTATCGGTCAGCTCGATCTGCCAGGCCTCCAGGCGGCGGCCGCGCGGGTCGGCCTCGTGCGGTCGATATGCATACAACATAAACAGGAAATTGCCGAAGGCGTTGGTCGATTCGCCCATGTGATTAATTACTTCCACGCGGGCCTCCACGCCTTTTAGCCCTCCAGAAGGATCAAACGTCCGCGTCCCGGTAAAAGGATGCAGCCTGATTTCTCGCGGCAGCAGCGGCCCGGCCACGACCGGTTCTTTCTTGCCGCCGCAGCCGCTGAATGGAAGCACCGCCGCGCATAGGGCCAGCCAGGGCAGGACCGCCAGCAAGAACTTACGGCCTGACAGACCGGCAGGGACAGGATGCGTTCGCCAAAAAGCTGTAAGATACATGGTGACCTTTCGCACGCGCCGTTCGCGCGTGAATATTGTACTTTAATATAACCTTGTAGCAGGATGAAGGTTAACTGGTTAATCGGTTAACTTGTTAACACTACAACGCCAACTGATCCATTATGCAGCAACGTATTGACGATATTCGAATGCCAAGGCTACGCAACCGTCGCTTGCGTGTTTTCACGTGGCAGCGTCGCGCTTTCTCGTTTCGTGCCTGCGTTTGAGTAATAATCTCCGCCTCCCTGGCCAGGAAGCTTTGACGAACCTGTCCCGTCAGCCACAGGGAACGCACCAGCGCCGCGGCCGCCTGGCGAATCTGGCATACGGTCAGCTGCGGATTTTTCCCCCCGCCACTGTTCCTGAACCGTGGCCAGGAACAGGTGGCTGACGGCCGTCAGCAGCAGATGACGCTTCAAGGAGCGATACCGGCGAACCTCAAAATGGTCCAGCCCCAACTCGGACTTTTCCACCTCGAAGCATTGCTCGACCCTGTACCGCGTGAAGGCCACGTGCAACATCACCTCCAGCGGCGTGCCACCCGGCGCGTTGGAGACGAAGTATTTCACCTCCTGCGGCGCCAAAATGTTGCGGGCCACAATCAACCAATGCGCCCGCGTCGGCAGACCATCCCGTTTCAAATACAGCCGCGCCGCCTTGACCTGCCAAACCTCCGGTCCCACCGTGCTGTCCTTGACATGGAACTTCCGCCACGCTTGTTTGCGAAAAGCTGCCCCGTAGCGCAGCATGTGGCGAACCTGGATGCAGGGCAGGGTCTTGACCTTCAGACGGGGATAATGCCTCGGCCGGCCGCGCCGCGTGGCCGCACGATGCTGTTTTTGAAGAACCTCCGGTTCGCGCAGCCAGCCGTAGAAAATCGACGGCACTTCCAGGACGTAGCGCTGGCCGCACTCGTCCAGGGCGCGATGAAAGTCCGGCACTTCGCCATAACCTTCATCCCCCGTCATCCATTCAAACCGAATCCCGTTGGCCACGGCGGCGGCACGCAGTTCCAGGGCGATCTGCCACTTGGGGCGATGCTGCATTGTGTCCGGGATGCCCGCCCCCCGGCACCGAGCACGATCATCGGACCATTCCTGCGGCAAGAACATCTCCCCCGGAAGCAGGGTGTGAAAGGCGCCCGCCACATAGCTGATATGCACCGTAACCACGCGGTTATCCACCTTGCCCGTGGCGCCGCAATATTGACGCTGCACGCCGGCGGTCTTGTCGCCCTTCTTGGGATGGGCCGTCTCATCCAACACGCCAATCGACAGGGGGTGGCTGTGTTGATCGCCCACGATCTGCATCAACCGCTGGGCCATGCGCGCATCATCCCAGTCTGCCAGCGACAGGAACTGCTGAAGCGTCCGCGGCGGAACGTCGGCCCGGTCCGCCATCGGCTCGATGCTCTTGCGCGGCAGATCCGACAATTGACCGTTGACGTAAACCCGCAGGTTGCCACAGGGCTCGCTGCGGCTGAAACAGTCGTCAAATTGTCCCAGGTACTGTTCCAACATCGGCTTGAGCTCTCGCAATTGCTTGGCATCCATGCCGTATCTCCTTTCGGGAAAAGCGCTCCCGAAAGGAACTATCGTCTGGCCGCCTGAGCTTTCTTGAGCCCAGATGGCGTTGTAGTGTTAAGCGTTAATCGGTTAATCGGTTCTGGGGTATTCACTTGACTCAGGTAGCCACTACATCTAGTGTTCCGGCATGGAAGATTATCCCATGACCTTGGCCGAGTTTGAATCTCGTTTTGGCACCGAAGAAGCCTGCCGGGATTTTCTGTACGCTTTGCGCTGGCCGGAAGGCTTTCGCTGCCCGCGATGCGAAGGGGCCAAGAGATGGCCGGTCACGGAGACCCTTTTTCAATGCTCCGTTTGTGGCTATCAGACCTCCGTGACCGCCGGAACGATTTTCCAGGACACCCACAAGCCACTGACCACATGGTTTCGAGCCGCCTGGTGGTTGACCAACCAGAAAACCGGCGCCAGCGCCTTGGGACTCCAACGACTGCTGGGGCTGGGCAGTTATAAAACGGCTTGGGCGTGGCTGCATAAATTTCGGCGAGCCATGGTCCGGCCGGGGCGGGATCGCCTTGAGGGGCGAATCGAAGTGGACCAGACGTACGTTGGTGGCTGGGAAGAAGGCCGCCGCGGTCGTCCCGGCACGCAGTCCAAGAAGGCCCTGGTAGTCATTGCGGCACAAGAGGATGGCCACGGCATTGGCCGTATTCGTATGCGCCGGATCGCCAGCGCTTCGGCCGAGCATCTGCTGGCGTTTATAGGCGACGTCATCGAGCCAGGCAGTTGCGTCCACACGGATGGTTGGAATTCGTACTCGAGCTTGGAAGATAAGGGCTATGTTCACCAGGCGGACAAGGGTCGGGAAGAGGATACCTTGTTGCCACGCGTTCATCGTGTGGCCTCGCGGCTGAAACGATGGCTGCTAGGTACGCATCAAGGGGCGGTCAGTCATGCGCATCTTGATTATTACCTGGATGAGTTCATGTTTCGCTTCAACCGACGTACATCCAAGCATCGCGGCAAACTTTTCTATCGGCTACTCCAACAAGCGGTAGCCGTGGACCCCTGGCCGTATAGCACACTCATCCGTAACGTCCGAGGCCAAAGAAAAACACAACGTATAGTGAGTACCTGAGTCAAGTGAATACCCCAGAAATCGGTTAATCGGAAAAGACGAAGGGCTGTATCCGGCCGATTAACCAGGAGTGAGCCGTGAGCGACAGTCGAACGGCGAACGGACCGATTAACCAATTAACCAAGAGCGAGCCGTGAGCGAAGTCGAACGGCGAACGAACCGATTAGCCACTTACCCAGGAGCCTGCGAGATGCCAACCACCTGGCTTGCCTCTGACCAACGTTACACAGTTATGCCCTATCGCCGCTGCGGCCGCAGTGGTCTCAAGCTGCCGGCCATTTCGCTGGGGCTGTGGATCAACTTCGGCGGCGTGGATCCGCTGGAAAACTGCCGCCGAATGTTGCTGTACGCCTTCGATCGCGGCATAACGCATTTCGACCTGGCCAACAATTATGGCCCTCCCCCCGGCGGCGCCGAGGAGACCTTCGGCCGCGTGCTGGCCAGCAACCTCCGCCGCTGGCGGAACGAACTGGTCATCTCCACCAAGGCAGGTTTTCTCATGTGGCCGGGGCCCTATGGCGAGTGGGGCTCGCGCAAGCACCTTTTATCCTCCCTCGATGACAGCTTAAAGCGCATGGGCCTGGAGTATGTGGACATTTTTTATCATCACCGGCCCGATGCCGATACGCCGCTGGAAGAGACGATGGGCGCTCTGGCCAGCGCGGTCCGCGGCGGCAAGGCCCTGTACGCGGGCATCTCCAACTACGATCCCGCGCGCACGCGTGAGGCGGTGTCGCTGCTGCGGGAAATGGGCACGCCCTGCCTGATCCACCAGGCGGCCTACAGCATGCTCAACCGCTGGGTGGAGCCGCAGCTTTTGGGCACGCTGGATGAGGATAGCGTCGGCTGCATCGCCTTCTCGCCCCTGGCCAAGGGCATGCTGACCAATCGCTACCTGGAGGGCGTGCCCGCCGATTCCCGCGCCGCCAAGCCGCACGGCTTTGTGCGCGTGGAGCAAGTGGAGCACGCGCTGCCCAAAGTCTTTGAGTTGCGCGAAATTGCCGGCCGCCGCGGCCAGAGTATAGCGCAGATGGCCATCGCCTGGGTGCTGCGGCGCCAGGAAGTCACCTCCGCCCTGATTGGTTCTAGCAAGGTGGAACAGATCGATGATGCCCTGGGAGCCTTAAGGAAGCTGGATTTCTCGGCGGAGGAGCTGGCAAAGATTGATGAGATCGTCGGCCTGCCAGACAAGTCGGAAAAAGATTAGCCACAGAGGACACAGCTTTTTGCATAACTAAGCGGCAGGTTTTAACTCCTGTCGCGACAAGTGCTGATGCACAAAAAACACAGCCAATTTCAGGTCGACCCAACGACGCACGCGATTCAGGCGGCGAGCATGGTAAGGCAGCATGCTTACATGGCTGGTGCCCTTGAACCAACTATTCCAGTGTTCCACCGCCACGCGTTGGTTGAACAGCGCCTGACCTTCCGCTGTAGCCAGCAGTCGGTCCGATGCATCGCGCCCGGGTTGCTCCGCACGCCACGCTTCGGTCTTGGCCCCGCGCCGGTTCACAGGGGCCAGCAGCCGCGCGTGCAAGCGGCGATCGATCAGCCGATGCAATCGCTCGCTGTCGTAGCCGGTGTCGGCAATCATCCAGCGCAGATTGGGCGCCTGGCCTGCGGCAATCTGTCGGATCAATCGCCGCGCCACTTTCATCTCCTGCACGTTGGCGCTACTGACGTGCCAGGCCCACAGGCCGCCGGCGCCGTCGCACACCACATGCAAGGCATAGCCTCTAAACCACTTGCCGCCGTGGCAAGCCCAGCGGCTCTCCGGGTCGCGGCTGCAACTGCCCGTCAGCAGGAACGTCGAATCGATCACCACGTGTGCGGGCGGGCCCAGTCCCTGCCAGCGGCGCAATCGTCGCAAAAGTCGTCGCAACAGCCGACGAAAATCGGACGCCTTGGCACGCCGGGTCAACGTTGCCAAGCAGGGAATTTTGCCCGTCCACTGCCAGTACCGTTTGAGCCACCAGCCGGTGGCCCCTTGCGACAGCCGATGCTGCGTAACACTGATGGGCCAGTTCATCATGGCGCTGAACGCCCACACGGCCAGAATGTCTTGCGTGCCATACTCACGTGGCCGACCCATACGCGGCAAATCCGGTGCATCCTTGCCAACATGACGAATCTCACGGTACAGTTTGTTCCACAGCCTGCCGTCCATGGCATTGCTCCTTTCGATGTGATAACCCGAAAAGAGCATAACCTAAAACGCAGGCTGTTTTTATTTACGCGTCGTACTTATGCAAAAAGCTGAGGACACAGAGAAGATGAAAGAGAGGACACAGAGAAGACAAGGCCGGGACAGAGGAAACGGCAAGAGCAAAGGAGGGAGTCAATGACTTGCGACTTGAGAAAGGCTGTTTTTGAGCCCGCCTTTGCCAGAATGAAGCAGCGATGCGAAAGTCTAGGACAAGTTAAACGGTTTAAATGATGCGGAATCGGCTGGTTTAAAGTGGAAGTCCTTGCCGCCATTGGCGACGCGGTGGGGGCGATTCAAAACAAGGGGCCGGATATTGTGCTGATAGATGGGACGATGATCGAATTGAAGGCAGCAACTGATTTTAACAAGCAATATTTCCTTGAGCCCATCAGGAAGTACGGGTGTGTCTGTCTTTTTCTCGGCGATGGAAGTAATAGCCAATTGACGGCAAGTGATGGTGACGGCTTTCAGATTGTTGGATTTGAGTCCTTCTGCGATGCGAAAGATAGCAAATGGATCATTGGATTGGTAAAGCCAAAGCATCCAAGCCGCCGCGCCTAGATGAATTCATTTTTTCCCGACTAGAAACTCTTCCTCTGTGGCGAACTATCGGTTTGACGGTCAATGCGAGACCGGCTTGCCTAAAAGCTTCGTCACCTCGCCCAGGTGCTTTTCCAGTGCGGCCTTGTCCTTGGCCTCCAGGTTCAGCCGCAGCAGCGGCTCGGTGTTGGAGGGCCGGACGTTGAACCACCAGTCGTCGTACTCGAGGGTCACTCCGTCCAGGTGATCGATCTTGGCATCGGAGAAGGTCTTTTCCAGTTCGTCCATCTTGGCCCGCTTGTCAGCCACCTGGAAATTGATCTCGCCGCTTTGCGCGTACCGCCGCAGAGGATTGATGCGGTCTGAAAGCGTGGCCGATCCGCCGGAAAGTACGCTGCACATCACGGCAAAGACGATGGCGCCGCTGTCGGCGTTGTAATTATCGCGGAAGTAGAAGTGGCCGGAGAGTTCCCCGCCGAAGACGCCGTGGCTGTCGGAGAGGGCCTTCTTCATGAAGGCGTGGCCCACGCGCTCGCGCCGCGGCACGCCGCCCGCGGCGCGGATTTCTTCCGGCACCACGTGGCTGGAGCGCAGGTCGTAGATCACCGCCGCGCCGCGGTTGCCGGCCAAAAAGTGGCGGGCTAAAAGCGCGGTCAACAGGTCGCAGGGCACGATCGTTCCGTGCTCATCCACGAACATGCAGCGGTCGGCGTCGCCGTCGAAGCACACGCCGAAGTCGGCCTTGTGCTTCACTACCGCGTCCTTGGTCATCTGGAGATTGGCTTCGATCAAGGGATTCGGGCCGTGTACGAAGCTGCCGGTGATTTCGAAGTTGATCGGGATGATTTGCAGATCGGTGCGGTCGAAAACCGCCGGCGCCATCTTGCCGGCCATGCCGTTGGAGGCGTCGATCACGACCTTTAGCGGCCGGGGCATGCGCAGGAACTTCAGCACGTGCCGCCGGTACGGCTCCCACAAATCCATCTGCTCCACCGGCGCGGCCGTCTCCATCGGGGCGTTTCGCCGCTGGGTCTGGGTGATGTGCTTTATTTCCTTGAGCCCCGTATTCTCGCCGATCGGCCGGGCCTTCACGCCGGAAATTTTAAAGCCGTTGTACTGGGGCGGATTGTGGCTGGCCGTCACCATGATGCCGCCGCAGGTGCCCAGGTGATTGATGGCGAAATACATCTGCGGCGTGTCGATCATGCCGATATCCACGCAGCCGGCGCCCGAGGAGGTGATGCCCTCGATGAGGCTCTTGGCCAGCGAGGGGCTGTGCGTGCCGCATGTCGCGGCCGACAACCAGGCGGTTGGCGGAGGTCTGCCCGCGGTCATAGCCCGTCAGCAGCGAGCGCAGGAACTGCGCCGAGGCCGAGCCCACTTTCCAGGCCAGATCCTCATCAACCTGCGCCGGATACGTGCCGCGGATATCGTAAGCCTTGAAGACAGCGTCAATTTCAGCCATGGAAGACCTTTCGATTACAAACCGTTGGTCGCAATCGCATTTGAATTACAAATTACAAGTTACAAATTGCAAATTCTCAACCGAGGTAATTCTTTGCTCATCAAAATTGTATTCGCGTTTCAGCTTCAATCTTATAAGGGACTGAAAAAATTCGATTGCGAATCCTAATTTGTAATTTGTCCCTTGTAATTTGTAATTTTCGCTCACGGCCACTTCGGCGAATTCTCCAGGCACGGGATGCGGCGCATCGCCGGCAGGCCCGGCGAGGGCGAGGGCTCATCCGCCGGCGGAGGCACGTTCATGCTCGGCGCATCCAGCCTGGCCCGCTCGCTCAACGTGCGATAGAAGTCGCTCGTATTGCGGATCAAAACGCCTTCCTGCTCCAGTGCGCTGCCCGTGGCCCTGGCCAGCGTCGCCAGGGCAATATTGTACTCCGTGCGCGCCTCCAGCAACGCCTGCTCGTTGGTGGCCACATCCTGCTGGGCGGTAAGCTGCGTCTGGAGATCGTTGGGCGTCATCTGCCCCAGGGCCTGCAAACGCGCATCCAGGGCGTCGCGGCTTTCGATGGAGGCCCGCAACGCCTGCTCGTTCACCTTGATGCCTTCGTAGGCGGTGTTCACTTGTCGGATAGCGGAGCGAACCGCCAAGGCCACCTGGTCGGCCGTGCCCTGCATGGCCGTGACCGATTTGTCCAGGTTGAAATAGGCCTGGTGGCGGTTGGCGATGGCGGCGCGGTTGCCCAGGGGATACTGAAAGGCCAGGGCCAGGTTGTAATTTAGGAATCCAAAGTGATCCAGGCTTTCGTAGCTGTCGCCGTAGCTTTGGCCCAGGCCCGAGGACTGCGCCCGGCGGTCAGGTCCAGTTGCGGCAGCTCCTGGTTCCTGGCCACGCGGCACGTTAATCTGGTTGATCTCGATGGCCGCGCAGGCGCGGGAAAGTTCGGGGCTGTATTTCAGCGCCACGGCAAGCTGGTCGGCCTGATCGATTACCACCTGCTCGCTCGACATTTCCGTAACGGGCACGATGGCCACATCGGCCGGCAGCGGCATGGAGGCATCGGCCATCTTGGCGATGAGCTGGTCCTGGATGTCGCCGATATTCCTGGCCGTCTGCACGAGCTGCTGCGCGGCGGGACTCCACCGCGGCGATGGCCTGGGCGATCTGCACGCGGCTGGCATCCAGCGGCCCGCGGGCCAGGATGCGCCGATACAGCTCCTCGGTCAGCCGCACCAGGTCCTCTTGTATCTGGTACACGCGACGCGCCTGCACCAGTTGCCAGTACGTCGTCTGGATCTGCAGCACTTCATCCAGCAGCGTCGCCCGGAAAGTTTCTTCGGAGATGGCGTAATTCAGCCGCGAGACGCGCACCTGGGCCAGGTTCACTTCCTGCCCGGCGTTCCGCAAGAGCGGCTGCGTGAGCTTCATCGCCAGGTCGTTTTCCACGCTGGGGCTCAGCACGCCCACGGGGTAATTCTCGATGCGGTGAATGAGGTTGTAATCCACCTCGAATTTCCCGCCGGTGGTGAGGTTCTTGGTGGCGGTCAGCCCGATGGGAAACTCTTCCGTGCGCAGGGCCACGGGCGACGCGCGGTTGGGCTGGTGAATCTTGTTGTAGCCGATGTTCGCCCCGATCACCCAGTCGAAGTTGGCCTCCGCCTTGACCATGTCTTCGTAACTGATCCCGGGATCGTACGCCACAATCCGCACATTGGGGTCACCGGCCAGAGCCCGATACAGCGCCTCGCGCAGAGACAGCGAGACATATTTGCGACAGGTGTTAGTATCAGTCTGGACCTCCAGCTTCGGGCTCGTCGGTCCATCTATCGGAACATACGGATCATTCTGCATGCGCGGGGGCGGGCAGGTCTCCGCAAGCTGCTGCTGAAACTGCATGGCCAGCGTCGGCTCGACGCGCTCTTTGATGTAGCAACCGGGTAACGCAAGTGCAATCAATAGCAGCAGGGTGAGCCCGGACAAGAATGTGGGTTTGTGGTCCCGAAGCATGGCGCGGATTATAGGTCACCTCCTCGTGGCGGTCAACAACAGCCTATTATCATCTCCTAAATCATTGTAGCGGCAAGGACAACAGGCTGGCAGTTACTCCAGCCTCCGGTCTCCAGCCTCCAGCCTAACTTTTTTGGCAGGTCCTTTCGAATTGACTTCCCCTTGCCGCATCGGTATTTTAATGGTTTACGATAAGAGCTAGTGGCGCCTGAGCTAAGGTGAAATGAATGGCAGAAGAGTTGGCGGGCAAGAAAATCCTGCTGGTCGATGATGATGCTGACATCCTGACGGCGATGCAGGCCGCGCTGGGTGATACCGGGGCGACCATCGAGACCGCCTCTGACGGCGATCAGGCGGTGGAGAAGTTCAGTTCTACCATGCCGGATCTGGTCGTGCTGGACATGATGTTGCCCAAGCGGAGCGGCTTCCTGGTCATGGAGCGCGTACGCAAGGCCCGCAAGGATGGCAAGCCCAGGGTGATCATGATCACCGGCAACCAGGGCACGCGGCATCGGGTGTACGCCGAAACGCTGGGGATCGATGTCTATCTGAACAAGCCCTTCCGCATGGATAGGCTGGTCGGTAATATTAAAGAGCTTCTGGGAGTGGCGTCCCAGGGTTCAAAAGCCGATAATTAAATCCGTCTACTTCGCCCTTGCGTAGGGGCTCCCAATGAGTAAAGTATGCCTGCTGTTTTAAGAAGGCGGCAATTTAAAAAGTAATTACGTAAAGGCAGGCTGGGCGAGGCTCAGGTGCGGATTTCCGCACCTGACCGCCAGGCAAGAATCAGCATGATGGCAAGCGAGACAGAAGGCAAGGCGAAGATAGTAACTGATCATCAGAGGCACGCGGGTGACACGGGGTCGCCCGAGATCCAGGTGGCATTGCTGACCGAGCGTATCAACCACCTCACCGACCACATGCGCACGCACCGCAAGGACTTCGCGTCCCGGCGCGGGCTGCTGAAGATGGTCGGCAGGCGCAATAGCCTGCTGAAATACCTGGCCAGCAAGGATGAGGGGCGCTACAAGAATCTCATCCAGAGGCTTGGGCTGCGCAAGTAGCCAAGTTCAGGAATCCCCAGCAAACCGCATTTCGCCTTGGCAAGGTGGCCCTCGGGGCCGCTTTGCCTGTCACCGTTTTGCCTGATGCGCCGTGCGCAGGCTTCTGTGCCGCAGGCGCCGGCTCGGTGGCGGCCGGCACTAACAAAAAGAAAAAAGAGTAAGAGATAGAAAACTTAGTTGGTCACAGACCAAGAGGAATGGCAAGCATGATTCACAAAGTAGAGTTGGATGTAGCGGGACGGATGTTGTCGCTGGAAACCGGCAAGGTGGCCCGTCAGGCTTCGGCGCCGTCGTGGCGCGGTATGGAGACACCGTGGTTCTGGCGACCGTGGTGGCCGCGCCCTCGAAGCGCGAGATGGATTTCTTTCCCCTGTACGTGGATTATCGCGAGATGACCTACGCCGCGGGCAAATTCCCCGGCGGGTTCTTCAAGCGCGAAGGCCGCCCATCCGCCAAGGAAGTGCTGACGATGCGGATGATCGACCGGCCGATTCGTCCCCTTTTCCCGGATGATTATCGCGATGAAGTGCAGATCCAGTGCATGGTCATGAGCTACGACGGGCAGAACGACCCGGATTTAGTCGCCGTGATCGGCTCTTCCGCCGCACTGGCTTTAAGCGCCGCGCCCTTTGAAGGCCCCATCGGCGCCGTGCGCATCGGCTATATCGACGGCAAGCACGTGGTCAATCCCACCGAGCAGCAGCTTGAAACCAGCGAGATGGTGCTGACCGCCGCCGGCAACAGCGACGGCACGAACATGATCGAACTGGGCAGCCGGGAGGTGAGCGAAGCGGTCGTGGCCGAGGGCATCGCCCTGGCCCAGAAAGAAGTGCTGCGGATCATCGAATCCATCAACAAGCTGGTGGCCGTGGCCGGCACGCGGGATAAGAGCTATACGCCCGCGGGCGCAACGCCTGAGCTGATCGCCTTGGTGAAAGGCAAAGTAGGCGAGAAAGTTCGCTACGCCAAGCAGATCCCCGGCAAGCAGCAGCGCAACGATGAACTTGCGCGGCTGCGCGACGAGGTCCTGGCCGAATTGACCGCCGAGACGGCGGAAAAGCCGTATAAGCCGATGGATGTGGCCGAGGCGTTCAACATCGTCGAAAAGAAAGCGCAGCGCGCGCTGATTCTGTCGGCGCACGGCCCGATGGCCGCGGGCTGGATGAAATCCGTCCGCTGACCGGCGAGGTGTCGGTGCTGCCGCGCACGCACGGCTCGGCCCTGTTTGCGCGGGGAAACCATGACCATAGTCGCCGCCACGCTGGGGACCGGGTCCGATGAGCAGAGCGTGGACGGGCTGGGGGAGGAATACTCCAAGAAGTTCATGCTGCACTACAACTTCCCGCCCTTCAGCGTGGGCGAGGTGCGGCCCATCCGCGGGCCCGGCCGCCGCGAGATCGGCCACGGCGCGCTGGCGGAAAAGAGCCTGGAGGCCGTGCTGCCGGCGGTGGAGGATTTCCCGTACACCATCCGCCTGGTGAGCGAGATTCTCGAATCGAACGGTTCGAGCTCCATGGCCACCGTGTGCGGCGGTTCAATGGCGCTCATGGATGCGGGCGTTCCGATTATCCGCCCCGTCGCGGGCATTTCGATCGGGCGCGTGTTTGAGGAGGGCAAGGAAGTGCTGCTGCTGGACATCATCGGCGAGGAAGATTTCCACGGCGACATGGACTTCAAGGTCTCCGGCACGGAGAAGGGCATCACGGGCATTCAAGTGGACCTCAAGGCCCGGGCCCTGCCGCAGGCGACCATCGAGGCGGCGCTCGAGCGGACGCGGGCCGGCCGCATGCGGATCCTGGCCAAGATGGCCGAGTGGATCGCACAGCCGCGCGGAGATCAGCGCATATGCACCCCGGCTGCTGACACTTAAAATCAACCCGGAAAAGATCGGCAAACTGATCGGCCCCGGCGGCAAGAATATCCGGTCCATCACCGATGCCACGGGCGTCAAGATCGATATCGAGGACGATGGCACGGTGTACATTGCCTCGGTAGACGCGGCGGCGGCCGAGAAGGCCCGCGGCCTGGTCGAGGCCATCGCCGAGGAGATCAAGGTCGGCCGGATCTATCAAGGTAAGGTCGTGTCAATCAAGGACTTCGGCGCATTCGTGGAGATCGCTCCCGAGCAGGATGGCCTGTGCCACATCAGCGAGCTGGGCGAGGGGTACATCAAGAGCGTGCAGGAAGTGTGCAAGATCGGCGACGTGATCCCGGTCAAGGTGATCGCCGTAGATGAGCAGGGGAGGATCAAACTCTCCCGCAAGGCGGCCTTAAAAGAACTTTCGCAGGGTAGTTGACCACAGAATTAGTGGCAGGTAAGATAGGACCAGAGTCGGGGCCGTTTCGGCGGCCCCGCTCTTTCGCAAATCGACCATCGCGTCCGCAAAGGCGGAGGCGTTTCGACAGATTCGGGACTAGAGATTGCGTCGTCCATCGTAGGCAGTGGGATGGCGGGTTCCGGATTCGAATCGGTGCACTTGATCCCCACGCCGGGGTGCGTGTCGGGAGTGGCGGCTTTAGCCGCGCGAGCCTAAGTTATGTGGGTGGCTCGGGCTGGAAGGCCTTTTGGGGGCTTTTCAGCACTTCCGGACTTGACCGCGGGCAGCGTGGGGCGATGGGAGGTAACCGTATGCCGGTTGGTAAAGTGAAATGGTTCGATTCGCGTAAGGGGTATGGTTTCATCATTGGCGACCAGGGACAGGATGTGTTCGTCCACTACACCAGCATCACCGGCGAAGGTTTTCGGGCCTTGAAGGACGGTGAATCGGTCAAATATGAGCTGGTGCAGGGCGAAAAAGGCTGGCAGGCCCGCAATGTGAGCCGAGAGGCCGCCGTGGCCCGCACGCCGCAGACCACGACTTGATTGTTGTGCGGGTGTGAGCGGGCAAGCGTGTCTGGTGCAGTTCCATCGGACCCTTCCGCGGGTCTGGCGCCCGTGGTTAACGCAAGAAAAGAACTAAGCACGGCCAAGATGGCCGTGCAACTCACGGGCAAGATGCCCGTGCTACGTGGTCGCACGCGACAATCTCCAGGTGCGGGAAGATGAGTTGGCATCTTTGGTGTTCTGGCTGATACTGGGCATACTGGCCGCAGGCCCTATGTGGATTCTGTTGGCGCGGTGGTGGATGCGCAGGACGGTGCAGCGGACAAGGCGTATCGCCTCCGAGGCCCGAAGCAAAGAGCATCTTGTGGAGTTGGGGACGCTGACCGGGGGATTGGCGCATGAGATCAAGAACCCCCTGTCCACCATCAAAGTAAACCTCCAGCTCTTGACGGAGGATCTGGACAGTCCCCAGGCGGATGAACAGCAGCGGCGGATGCTGCGCCGGCTGAGCAGCGTCAGCGCGGAAGTGACGCGCATGCAGGAAGTGCTGGATGACTTCCTGCGCTTTGCCGGCAAGCACGAACTGAAGCTGGTGCTGGTGGATCTGCGCAAGATCGTTTCCGACCTGGTCGACTTCTTTTCCCCCCAGGCCGCCTCCAGCGGGGTCAAAGTGCGGCTGTATGAATCGCAGCAGGCGCTGCCCGTGCGGGTGGATGTGGACCTCTTTAAGCAGGCGCTGCTGAACCTCCTCCTCAACGCCCAGCAGGCCATGTCTTCGGGCGGGGGAGAACTCCTGGTGCGCGTGGAGGCCGAGGGCAAAAAGGCCCGCGTGGAAGTGATCGATACCGGCCCGGGCATGCCTGCGGAAGTGGTGGAAAGAATCTTCCAGGCCTACTACACCACCAAGCCCGGCGGCACGGGGCTGGGCTTGCCCACGGCCCTGCGCATCGTCCGCGAGCACGAGGGCTCAATCAGCGTGGATAGCGCCGTGGGCCGGGGGACGAGGTTTGTGATCACCTTGCCGCTGGCGAAAGAGAAATAAGAAAAGACTAACCACAAAGATCACAAAGACCACGAAGAACACGAAGGACGACAAGAATAATTAGAGACCAGATTCTTTAATTGACTCTTGCCTTTCTTTGTGCCCTTTGTGCTTCTTTGTGATCTTTGTGGTTAATTCTTTTCCGCCTTCAGATCGCCCGGCCTTCATCGATCATCCGCTTGGCCCGCAAAAGCTCGCCCACGGACCAGGCCTGGGCGACACAGCCGCGCGGGGTGTGGGGGGTGTCGCCCTCGAAGATCTCGCTGACTTGGCCCAGGCACTCCTGGTGGAGGTGGTGGAGAAAAGGCTCCAGCCAGCGGCGGGCCTGGTCGCGGGAGGCGGGCGAGAAGTCGTTGACCGACAGGTGCGCCTGGATGAAATAACCCATCAACCACGGCCAGACGGTGCCCTGGTGATAGGCGCGGTCGCGGGATTCCCAGCTTCCGCCGTAGCGGCCGCGATAGCGGCCATCAGACCAGGCCAGCGTGCGCAGACCGACCGGGGTTAAAAGCTGCTCACCCACAATCTTCAGCACGCTGCGCCGCTGCTCTTTGGTGAATGGGCAATGCGGCTGGGCGATGGCGATCACCTGGTTTGGCCGCAGGGAAAAATCGGGCCCGGCGGGCGCCACGCAGTCGTGCAGGTAGCCGCCTTCCTCGAACCAGAAGGTGTTGGCGAGACTTTTGGCCACGAGCTGTGCTTGCGCGGCGTAATGATCGGCCTGGCTGTCATCCACGCCGCGGCTGCGGTCGGCCATGATGTGCAGGGCCTCCAGCCACAGGGCGTTGATCTCGACGGCCTTGCCACTGCGCGGCGTAATGGCCTGATTGTTGAACTTCACATCCATCCAGGTGAGCCTGCGTGTCAGAGGAGCCGCCGGTGATCAGGCCGTCCGCATCGGCGTGAATATTGAATTCCGTGCCGTCGTGGTAGGCCTGGAGGATCGCCCGCACGGGCCCGACAAACTTGCGGGCCCAGCTCTCCTCATCGCCCGTAAGGCGGATGTATTGATCGACGGCCAGGATGAACCACAGCGAGGCGTCGATGGTGTTGTAGTGAGGCGGGCCGCCGTAGTCGTCGAATTTGTTGGGGATCATCCCGTTTTTGATGGCCGCGGCGAAGGTGCTCAGGACTGCCTTGGCCTTGTCGGCCTGGCCGGTCAATAAGGCCAGGCCGGCCAGGGAGATGAAACTGTCGCGGCCCCAGTCGCTGAACCAGTGATAGCCGGCCACGATGGTGGCCGAGGAGCCGGTGGGCGTGGCCCGCTCCACCAGGAAGTCATCGGCCGCCACGGCCAGCCGCCGCATCAGCTCATCTGCGCGGCCATTGCCCGCCACGGCCGCGGCGACCATGGATTTGCGGCGCTCTTCACGCTGGGCGATAACCGCATCGAAGGCCAGCGGGTCGCACCGCTGCGTGGCGGCCGTAAACTGCACCCACTGGCCGGAGGGGATGGTACACTCGAAATAGCCCGGCGTGTACAGATCTTCCAAACCTTCCTGGCCGCGCTGGAGGTCGGCGGAATACAAGAACCTGTACCACCACTGCTGACGGTCCATGAAGTTGCCATCCTGGCAGGCGGCCCACAGACCCGCGGATGAGCCCTGGCGGTCCTCCACGCGGATGCCCTCGTGGTCGGTCTCGAAGAGGATCTGGTGGGGCTGGTGTACGCGACGCAGGCCGTGAAAATCCCGCAGGGCCGCGAAAGGCCACAGGTACATGGTCAGCGGACGGCCGCCCTCCACCCTGTACCGCACGGCCAGCACGTTGGCCCGCTCGGCCAGGATGAGCTGGCGGACTATTGTCATGCCTTCAATTTCAAAGTACCAGGTGGGGGCGGTGGCGTTTTCAAAGCGCAGCAGATTCTGGTAGCCGGAGGGGCTGAAGGCCCCGGCGAACTGGAAGGTAGAGAGCGGATAAACGTTGTCGCCGATAACCACCTGCTCCAGGAGATTGGCCAGCACCACCTGGCGGCCCACCGGCGGCTGCGTGGCGGCCACCAAAAGCCCGTGATAGCGGCGGGTGTTGGCGCCGATGACCGTGCCCGAGGCGTACGCGCCCAGCTTGTTAGTACACAGCCACTCCAGCTTTAAGAGCTCTTCCAGATCGGTCAGGCGTGTATCGACGGTAATCGGCGGCGGCAGCGATGGATCGTTTTTCATAATAGGTCTCTCTCGAATTCTAGCCCCAACACAGCCAACATAGCAGCCGCGCGGCGGTTGGGGAAGGGCGCGGGGTGCAGGCGATCACCTTAGTTTCGATTGCGAATTACGGATTGGGGGGAACAACGATTTCTAATGAATGAAGCCGGTGCATTCCCCTCTCATGCTTTCAGTTTAGCTTCACGCACAGCGCACGGCCGAAGCGAAAAACAGCCACAGAGTTCACAGAGGGAGGAGGAGAGGGCACAGAGGAGAAAAACAGGAATTTCGGGGAGCGGATGCTGTGGAGGAATTAGACATATTTCTGTCGTTCAATCGCCCTCACGGGCTCTTGGTCAACGCCTCTTCCCCCGGCTCGCCCTTCGCTTCGCTTGGGCAGCGCCGGGGTCTACTTCCAGACGGCCTTCGGCCTAAGAAAGAGGCGATTAGAACAGGCGTCGTGTAAAATCCTCCGTGGCACCCGGCAAAAGTACAAACTACAAACTGCAAGCTACAACTACAAATAAAGCAAAGAGGACACAGAGAAAAAATCCTCTGTGTCCTCTCTTGTTTTCCTCTGTGGCCTCTGTGGCTGATTCTTTAGGGGCTACTTTGCGGCTTTGGCCTTCTTCGCGCTTTTGCGTTTGCGCATCTGGCGCATGGGGCCTTTGCCGCCCAGGTCGAAGGCATCGTGCACCAGCCGTAAAGCATCCTGGCCCTGCTTGGTGTCGATGATGCAGGAGATCTTGATCTCGCTGGTGGTGATGTTCTCGATGTTGATGCCGCCGTCGGCCAGGGCCTTGAACATCTGTTCGGCCACGCCGGTGTGCACGCGCATGCCCACGCCCACCACGCTCACCTTGGCCAAGTCCGTTTCGTACAGGACCTCCAGCTCGGGGAACTCGTTTTTGAGCCGCTCGCACACGGTGAGCGCATCATTGAGCTCGCCCAGGTCGATGGTGAAGCTGACGGTGGCCAGGCTGCGCGGGTTGACCGTCTGGAGGATATCGTCCACGACGATGTCCGCCTGGGCGACCAAGTGGAAAATCTCGGCCACGACGCCGGGCCGGTCGGGCAGGTGACGCAGCGTGATGCGGGCCAGTTTGTCCTTTAACGCGGCTCCACGAACAACTATGTCTTCCATGGCGGGGGTCTCCGCAATGATCATCGTTCCCTGGTTTTCGTTCTGACTGTTGCGCACGTGGATGGGCACGTTGTACTTCTTGGCGAATTCCACGGCGCGATTGTGCAGCACATTGGCCCCTAAACTGGCCAGCTCCAGCATCTCATCGTAGCTGATGGAGGGCAGCTTGCGGGCTGTGGGGACGATCCGCGGATCGGCGGTATAGACGCCGTCCACATCGGTGTAATTCTCGCACATTTCCGCCTTCAGCGCGGCGGCGATGGCCACCAGGGTGACGTTCGAACCGCCGCGGCCCAGCGTGGTCACATCGCCGTTTTCGGTGATGCCCTGGAAGCCGGCGATGATCACGATCCTGCCTTCATCCAGCTCGCGGTGAATGCGCTTGGCGTTGATGCGCTTCAGCCGCGCCTTGGTGTGCGCATCATCGGTGACCATGCCGATCTGGCCGGCGGTAAAGCTGATGGCCGGGGCGCCCAGGTCCCTTAAAGCCATGGCCATGAGGCTGATGGTGACCTGTTCGCCGGTGACCATGAGCTGGTCCCATTCGCGTTTGTCGGGATTGGCGGCGACCTGGTAGGCCAGGTCCTCCAGGTGGTCGGTCGTGTCGCCCATGGCCGAGACGACCATGGCCACCTTGTGGCCGCGGTCGCGCGCGGCGATGGCGCGCAGGGCCGCCGCGCGGATTTTGTCCGCATCGGCCACGCTCGAGCCGCCGAACTTCATGACGACGATGCTCATCCGACGTCCTCGAAAGAAAACGGTTGCTCATCTAAGGCAATGGTCGAACAGGATACATCAAAATCAGGCTGTGTCTATGGATAATTCGGTAAGCCGTTAATCGGTTAATCGGTTCGCTCGCGGTTCGACTTCGCTCACCGCTCGCTCTTGGTTAATCGCCCGAGAAGGAGCCGATTGAAGCCGGTAATTCTCTGTTACCCGTCAAAGCCGACACTTGTTCCAGCGGATTAACCGATTAACGAATTAACCGATTAACGCGAAAAAGAAAGGGCCGAGCCATTTACATGGTGCGGCCCTTGGTTAAGCGAAAACCAAATGAAATTCTCGCGGCCATCAGCGGCCAAACTGCTCCAGCAGGCGGAGCACCCACGGGGGCGTGGAGGCATTGAACTGCTCGATGATCCTGCGACGGGAGAAGTAGTAATACGCCAAGCCGCCCTGGCATAGGACGCTGATCAAAATAACCGCGCCATATAAGCCGTACTGGAAGAGGGCCGCCCACTTCTCGATCATGCCATCGATGGACTGCTGCATGTCGGGCAGGGCGGAAAGTTGGGCGCGCGTGTCGGGCGACAGCGCGGCATTTTTGGCATCTTCCGTCGAGAATGTGATCATTTGAATGGCGCAGTACAGAATGATGATGCCCAGCAGGCAAAGCTGGTTGCGGGCCAGTGTCCGATGGATACCCGCTTTGGCCGCCAGCACCTGAGGCGAGGCCTTGAGCTCGATAATCCCCACTGTGGCCAGGCCGGCGGCGATTATAAGGCCGCTGAGGCTGGGCCAAATCAACAGGCACGGCAGGGCGATGGCCGCAATCAAAAGTGTAGAAATGGCCGAAGCGCGCGCGATATGCGCGGCACGAACCAGCGGTTTACGCAGTGTGATGGCATAAGCTATGGCGGCCATGTCGGCCTGGCTTAAGGGACCTGCGTCGCCTTGTGCCGCCAGCGGCGGCTGCGGCGAGAGTTGGACCGGGCGATTCATCGGATGCTCCGCCGGCAAGTCTGCACTCACCAGGGGCTGCGAAGCCTGCCCGTGCCGGTTTTGCGGCGGAATTTCCATGAGTTTCGTGCACTCCATCTAAATAGCATCGCCCAGGTGGAAGATCAGCTTAATTACTCAAACTGACCGATTCGGGCCTGTCTGATGGCTAAATGCGCAAACAAAAGCGGCTGGTTCTGACGATAACGATTGTGCTGAGCAAAAGTTATCAAAGGAACAGCCGCATGACTACCATCGGCCAAATTCCGGCAGAATGCAAAGGTTTTTTCAAGAATCTCGGCGGGCAGTTCTCCGGGCCGGCCTGGAGGCACTTCTGGGGACTGGTGTTGGCCATGACCATCGGCCACGCCTCTACTGTCGAGCGTCTGGCCAAGTTGCTGCGCGGTTCGACCCACCGCACCAACCACGGCGAGTTCCTCTGGCGCAGCGACTGGAGCGAGTCGCACGTGCTCCAGCAGGTCGCCCTGGACACGCTGCGCCGGCTGCATCGCAAGGATGCCGGCAAGTGCTATCTGATCATCGATGAGACGCAGACCCTCAAGTGCGCCAAGAAGATGGCCGGCGTCCGCAAGCTGTATCATCACGCCACGGGCCGGTACGGCCACACCCTGGTCAAGGCCTGTCTGTACTATCGTGGCGTCACCATCCCTTGGAGCACGGCCCTGTGTCTATGCCCGCAGGATGCCCGGCGAGAGGATCAGGTCTTCGTCACACAGACCCGGCTGGCCGCCTGCGTGATTCACAACGCGGACTTGCCCCGGAACCTGAAGGTCACGGTGCTTTTTGACGCCTACTATCTCTGCGACGTGGTGGCCGATGCCTGTAACGCCCGCGGCTGGCACTATATTGGGGTAGGTAAGAGCAACCGCAACTTCAGCGTCGAGGGCCTTAAAAAGAAGCTGGGGCCGTATGGCCGCAACGTACTTGCCCGCGCCGGGCAGTGGCGCAGCGTGTCTGGACTGCGTAAGAGCAGCCAGTATCGCTGGGCCAGTCGACGCGGCGTCATGAAGAAGTTGGGAGCTGTGCAGGTGGTGTTCTCTCGGCGTCGCAATGAGCACAAGATTGTGGCCTTGGTCACGGATGACCTGGGCGCGTCCATGAGTTCCATCGTGGCCGACTACCTGAAGCGATGGGCGATCGAGTTGCTGATCAAGGAAGAGAAGCAGCAATTGGGGCTGGGCGATTACCGCGTGCTGCGGTACCGGGCTGTGGTTCGACACCTGCACCTGGTGGATATCGCCTACGCCTGCCTGACCCGCCTGGCCCTGGACGGCCAGGATGCACAAGGCCGCCGCAAGAGCGAGAAAGTGCTGCGACTTGAACCGATTAGCCAACTGAAGGCCCGGATGCGTCAGGCGGTCTGGCAGGAGGCGATTGCAGATGTGGTCAAGCACAGCCATGAGAAACCCGTGCTCCGCCGCCTGGAAAAACTCCTGGCGGCATGAAATCGGTCAGTTTGAGTTAATTAGTCTAACCTAAAAAGACGGTCTGCCCATAAAGAACCCACAGAAACCACAGGCCAAGCCAAGTGCAGGCCATAAAAAGAAAGGGCCGGACCACTTTCATGGCCCGGCCCTTGTTCTTAGCGTAAGCCGTAAGCCTCAAGCCGTAAGCCTGAGGCCGAAGGCCTCATCACTTGCCCGTCGGCGCTCCCTTGACGGGGGCGGCCTGCGTGGCCGTGGCCACTTCCTTGTGCAGCGCGTGGCCCTTGAAGGCCAAGAGCAGCGGCGAGGCAATGGCGATCGACGAGTAGCAGCCGACGATCGTGCCGATGAGCATCGCATAGTTGAAGCCATGGATGCCGTCGCCGCCGAACACGTACATCACCAGCACGACCAGGAACACCGTGCCGGCCGTGAGGATGGTGCGGCTCAGCGTCTGGTTGATGGAGTTGTTGATGTTGTCACGCGTGACGTAGCTCAGCTTGCCGCGGTTCTCGCGGATGCGGTCGAAGACGACGATCGTGTCGTTGACCGAGTAACCGATGATCGTCAGAACCGCCGCCACCATGGACAGGTCGATCTTGAAAGAATCCACCATCAAGACCTTGCCGAGCGCGGTGTGCGAGATATACGTGCTGAAGGCGACGAAGCCCAGCACGATCAAGCTGTCGTGGATGAGGCACAGCACGGCCGCCAGGCCCCAGATGAACCGGCCGAACCGGATCCACAGGTAGATGATGATGGCCAGCCAGGAAACCACGATGGCCACGAGGGCGCGCATGGTGGTGTCCTTGGACTGGGCGGAGTCGATGGAGGTCAGCGATTCGAGGCTCTTGGAGCTGTTCATCGCGTCGCTCACCAGGCTCAGCTCATCGCCGGCGAACTTGCGGAAGGCGTCCGCGCGATGCTCGCCGGTCGGAAGGTCATTGGTGTGCTGAATGACGGCGAACTCCGTGTACTTATCGGAGGAGGCTTCCGACGAGAGCGGGAGAATCGTCGTGCGCACCACGGAGAGCTCTTCGCGGCCGGGCTGGAGGCGCGTGGCCCGCAGCCGTTCCTGCAATTCGACCGTGCTCATGGCCTCTTTGGGATCGGTCAGCTTGACCACGAACATGGCCGCGCCGACGTTATCCTGCAATTCCTCGCGGAAGTTGCCGCCCACGGATGGGCGGGCCAGGTCCGAATCGGTGATTTCATGGTAGCCGTCGGGACCGATGGCCAGGTCCAAGGCTGCTACCTGGGCATCCTTCACGATCTCGTACTTATCCTTCAGCGAACGCAGCGTGGTGAGCTGGTTGCGGAAGGCCTCGGAGACGACCTTGGTCACCTTGTCGTGGTTGAACTCCGTGGAGGTGAGCTGGTAGCGGGGCTCCGGCAGGCTCTTGTTGAGTTCATCGGCCGTGAGCTTGCCGTCGTGGTTGGTATCCAGCAGGTCGAAGGCTTCCGCCTTGCGGCCGCGGGCGAGCCACTCGGACTTGGCCACCGCGCCGTCATCGTTGCCGCCATTGGTCTTGGCGTCATAGGTGGTGATGAAATCGGCGACGCGGGTTTCGGTTTTCAGCTCGTTGATGACGACGTTCTGGCCGGCCAGTTCCCCATACTCGGGGCCCAAGTTGGCCGCGGTGGTCTTTAAGAGATGCTCCACGCGGGAGTCGTTGGGCAGCTTGCCGTCGATGATGGCGTCATCATCCAGACGCACGATCGCGCGGCTGCCCTTGCGGAACTCGATACCCAGCAAACTGCCGCCCTGGGTACACAGGGCCACAGCGCCGCCGATGGCCAGCACGGCGGAAATCACCCAGAAGGCGTGCCACTGCTTGAACCAGTTGATCTTGGGTACGCCGATCAGCCGCAGCATGGACAGGTGGTTTTTGAGCAGGTTGTGGTTGGTCATCCAGTTGAAGCACCAGCGCGTCACAAGGAGCGAGGTGAACAAGCTCAAAATCAAACCGATCAGCAGCGTCATGCCGAAGCCGCGGATATCCTGCGTGCCCACCCAGGCCAGCACGATACAGGTGATGATCGTGGTGACGTGCGTGTCGATAATCGCGCTGAAAGCGCGGCTGTAGGCATTGTGCAGCGCGCTCTTGAAGGACTGCATCTTGGCCTGCTCTTCACGCAGACGCTCGAAGATCAGCACGTTTGCGTCCACGGCCATGCCGCAGGTCAGGATCAAACCGGCGATGCCCGGCAGCGTGAGCACCACCTCGAAGGTGGCCATAGCCGCCAGGGCGAAGAAGAGGTTTAATGCCAGGGCGAAGTCGGCGACCATGCCGCCGAACAAATAGTAAATTGCCATGAAGGCGGCCACGGCGATCAGGCCGATGTAGGCCGAACGCTGGCCGCGGGCGATGTTGGCGGCGCCTAACGTCGGGCCCACGGAGTGTACGGCCACGGGGTCAGGATTGACGCGGGCACGCAATGCGCCGGCGTTCAGGATGCGGGAGAGGTCTTCCACCTCAGGCCGACTAAATTGGCCCGTAATGACGCCGTCGCCATAGATCTGGCTGCGGATATTGGGGGCCGAATACACCTCATCATCCAGCAGGACCGCCATCGGTTCGCCGATATGGGCGCCGGTCAGGTCGCCGAAGAGCTGGCGGCCGTTGGATTTGAACTGGAACTGCACCGAGGGCCAGCCGCGCTCATCCATGGAGGGGTTGGCGCGGTCGAGGTCCCAGGCCCGGTCATCCTTGCCGCGGGTCATGCGGCTGTTGACATCATCCGACAGCAGCACATAGCGCTGGCCGGCCCAGGTGGCGGTGACCAGCTCGGGCAGTTTCTCCTTGGGATCGTGCACCAGGAACCACTGGAAGCGGTCGCGGCGGTCGCGGCCGGGCTGGGGACCGGAGCGCTGGAGCTGGTCCACGTAGGTCTTGGCCTGGTCGACGGCGATTGTCTTGCCCGGGACGGGGGCGATGCGGAATTCCAGCACGCCCGCGCGGCGGATCAAACGAATCAGGTCGTCCGGGTCATCCAGACGGCCGCGCACGTTGGCCCACTGCTGATACTTGGCGGCCACGCTCTCGATTCCGCTCTTGGCCTGAGGATACTTGTCCTGAAGCTCCTGGAGGCGGGAGTGGAACATGTCGTTGCGTTGCTGCACATCTTCGCGCTTGAGGTCCTTGGCCACGGTGGGGGAGACATACAGCGCCAGGATGTTGGTCACCTCGCGCGTGTTCAGGTTCTTCTCGCGGATGGCCGCCAGCTTGTCGGCGTACTGGCCGCGCAGGTCGTCGTAAGTGCCGCGCAGGTCGTCCATCTTCTGCTGGAGCTTGTCGGTCTCGTCGGCCGGGCGCCCTTGCTGCGCAGGTCGGCAAGCTGCTTATCCATCTGGGCGAGGGGGGCGGAGATGCGTTTCATCTCGGCGTTCATCTCGTCGTTGATGCGGGCGGCGTCCATGAGCAACTTGCCGCGATCGCTCTCCAGGCCGACCTTCTTATTGACCAGATCCGCGCGGGCATCGCCCTGGCGCTGGTCACCTTGCGGATGAAGGCGGGGTCGATGTTGTACTCGCCCAGCGATTCCAGGGTCTTGAGGTACTCGGCCTTGTTGGTGCGGGCCTGCTGGCTGCCGGGGGGCATGAGCACTTCGACGCGGTCATTTCCGGCGGGCCGCCAGGTGAGGTTCTTGATGCCCTGCGGGTCCACACGTTCCTTCAGCGTGGAAATGACCTGGTCCAGCACGGCGCGATCGCCGGCGGTGTCGACCTTGAAGACCAGGCTGTGCCCGCCTTCCAGGTCCATGCCGTAATGAATGGGCCTGGTCAGCAGCGCCACCGCCGCGATCAGCATCAAGATCGCCAGTCCGCCGAAACGAATTCCAAGAGGTTTGTCTTTCATTGGGCCTGTTTCTCCATGGCTAAGGGCTCGTGCCCTTGCCTTTTATCAGACTCGTTTCAAGTGTTTACCAAGTAAGGTCCCGCACGGATGTATCGGCAAAATATACGTTTAACCGCAAGAATGGTTCACCACTTTGCGGCGCCGAGGCATCAAAAGCAGCGCATAGAAAACGCCGCTAGCAGGCGCTGGGCGGGCTCCTGCCGGCAAGATTTTCGGGCAGGATAAGCGGGGGTGAGATGGGCCGATCTACTAAGTGTGTGTAACTTGCCAGAAGCGCATCGGGGCGAGGCGATTCCAGTATTGCCGCCGTAACGGAGGTAAAAAGTTTACCAGTATGGCCTGCGGGAGAATCCTTGGCGCTGAAAACCGCCTCGGCCGAGCCGATCACGAGGCCGGAGGATTTGTCATTCAGCGGCAGGCTGTGATGGCGGGCCCAGTCGGACAGCCGCGCGGGAATGGCGCCGTTAAAAAGCGTAATGCGCACGCGGCCGTTTTGCGTGGCTACGGCAAAATCGCCAGTTCGCGACAGCTCATCGAGTTGGCCCTGCGCGGCGGCGGAAAGCGGGACGGCCAGATAGACTTCCCGCGCCGCCTGGAGGCCCGTGTACGGGGCCGCCACGCTTACGGCAACCAGGGCCGCGACTAAAACCGCCGCGGCGGCAGTGGCATTACGGCTTGTTTTCATCTTTCTTGGCAGCGGATTCATCCTCGGTGCCGGCCGCGCGAATGGCCGAGCGCACGAACTTGATGCGCGTGTTGGAACTCTCATCCACCTTGACGACGACTTCGTCATCCCGCATTTCCACGATCGAGCCCTTGATGCCGCCGATGGTGACGATGCGGTCGCCCTTTTTCAGGTTGGCCAGCATCTCCTGGCGCTTCTTCTCTTCCTTGCGGGGCTTGCGGCCCATCAGGACGAAGAGAAGCAGCAGGCCGATCATAATGACCGGCAGCATATATTGCTGAAGGGGGCTCTTGGGCTTTGTGGTCTGGTCCGTGCCGGTCGGCGCGCTTTCAGGTTGGCTGGCCGGCGGCATGGGGCTGCTGGCCGGCTGCATGGAAGGCGCCTGCTCGCCGCTGGGGGCGGGCGCGGCGGGCGGCTTCTTGTGGGGTGGCAGCGCCGCCGCCACGCGTGGGCGCTTGAGCCAGGGTGATACCGCAAGCCAACAGCAGCGCGGCCATCGCCGCGACGGTCGACCAACGCCGGTTTCTATCGAGCATTTCGATTCCCTTCAACTGGTTATCCATATAAGGCCCACTCAGAGGCGGGCCCAAGACGAACGAGTATTGTCGCTATTTGCCCCCACCCGCGTCAATCATGGTGTCTGGAAGAAGTAAGGGTTTTTTACGCCGCTTGGACAGACGGGTTCAGGCGCAACCGGTTCACACGTGAAAGAGCGTGACAAACGCTTCAATCTTTCCCTAAGACATGGCTGCACAAAAAGCAGCCGTGAAATCAACCCGGCAAGCGGGTCGACCAGATTGCCAACCTGCTTTCCAGATTGCCAACTTCTTCTCCAGATTGCCAAGCGTTGGCAATCTGGAGACCCCCTCGTTTTATTGGCATTTTTCGATAAGGTTGCCAAGATTGCCAGATTGCCAACACACACATGGGTGACCAAATGACCAAATTGGTCATTTGGTCATTTTTAAGTGTTACGGCCGCACTTCCACTTTGCTGATGCCTTCATAAAGCAGGCCGTAAACCTCTTCTATGTCCTTGTCCTGCAAGCGGATACATCCGTGAGAGGCATCGCGGCCAATGGAATCGGGTTCGTTGGTGCCGTGGATGCCGAAGCCGGGCAGGTTGATCGTGTTGGTATTTTCCTCAGCCTGGAGACCGACCCAGAAGCCGGCCGCGCCCAGGGGGTAGCCCGCCTGGCCGAAGTAGATGATCTTGCCGCTGCTACTGGTCCAAGGGGCTTGGGGCACGCGGGTCTTCACCAGCCAGTGGCCGACGGGCGTTTTGCCATCCAAGCCCAGGCCGATGCGGTAGCTTTTGACGAACATCCCGTGGTGGTACAGGTCCAGCGTGTAGGCGTGCTTGGTGACGATGGCGTCGAAGGGGCCTTTGATCAGTTTTACCTTCTGACCTGTTCGTATCTTGCGCACATCCTCAATATTGTTGATGCGTTTGATGATCTGGTCGCCGATGCAAAGCTTCTCGTGCTTGACGACGTTCACCAGCACATCGCCGCTCTTGATGGTGTAGTAGTAGGCATCTTCTTCATCGCCGGGGTAAACCTGCGGGCTGAAGATGAGGGCGGTGGCGATCTGGGTCAATTTCGCGCGGCAGTCGGGCTCGCAATCCGGCGGCAATGCGCCTGAGGCCAAAGCACCGCTCAACTTCGCGCGGGCGGAGAGCAGGTCGCCGCCATTTAAGAGGGACAGACCCTGCTCGTACAGCCGCCTGGCCTGGGCCGCCTCAGCGGTCAGCGGTGCGGCGGAAACGGCCGGCATGCCGGAAGGCATACTGGCGGGCCGACTGGCCACCATTTGCGCTGCGGCCGGCGTGACCGCGGCCGGTGCGGCAGGACCGGCAGGGCGGGTGGCCGGCGGCAAATCGAAAACCGGCCGATCGGGTGAAGGAACCGTCCGCTCATTCAGCGGCGACATGGGCGTCATCTGCGCGGCGGGCGCCCCGGCGGCCTGAGTGGCCGCGGCGGCGCGCTCAGACTCCATGCGGGCCATTACCCGTGCCGAAGGAACGGGGGCAGGATTGGCCGTCGGCGCCTGCGCTACGGCGATTGAAGAAACAGCGAAAATGGTGAGAGTGGAGGCCAAAAACGCGCTCCATCGCATCATGCGGAACTGTTTGCTTTGCACGGTGAAATCCTTTTCCAAGAGGCCATAGGCCGTAGGCTGTAGACTGTAGGAACTGCGGGAGGGAATGGAAGAGTTTTTTTGAAATTCCGAATTAGTTACCGCCTGAAGACCTTTTCCTCAAGCCTCAAGTCTCAAACCTGAAACCATCACTTTCCCAGCCGCAGGACGATGTCTCCTTTGGCCGACCCATCATAATAATACTTGTTTTTGACTTTTGCCGGCTGGCCGCCATCGTCCACCATATCCGGACCCACACTATAGATTTCGACCTGCCCGTCCTGGTCTCGAATGAACTTGAGCGGCTTATCGCTGAAGGGATCCAGTGGCACGGTGAGCATGTATTGCGGCGTCAGCGCCGCCAGGTCCTCCGGAAATTCACCGTGATCCTGCTTGTAGCGGCACAAACCGACGGCCGTCTGGACCAGGCGGTGCTGGGCATCGGCGGCGGCCGCAATGCCGATGGTTGGATTCAGGTACGGGAGCAGCATGTGTGTAAATAATCCCCCCAGACGGGGATGCGGCCTAGGCAGGGTCGTTTCCAGCAGCGGTTGTGCCTGCACATATGGCATATCTGACAGCCGCACATATTCCCCCATCCAATGATTATGTGCGGCCAGGTCCTGCCGGAGCAGGAAAACGCGGTAGGGCGACCAGCACCAGGATGGAACACTATTGAGGTCTTCGGAAAGATAAGTCAAACCGAGCTTGCGTGCAAAGTCCGAGAAGGTGATTGTAGACCACACCTGTTCCATCTGCATCGCACGATGCATGCCGGCACTGAAACTGAGCATGGGGATTACCTTCAATGATGCGAGGGAAGATTGGACGTTGTGATCACTGTCGAGAGCGGCCTGAAGGGCATCAATTCCCCGCCCCTCCAAAGTACACGTCACCAGCGCGCCAATTATGCTTGGGTCGCCGGAGCAATGTTCGGCCATGGCGAAACAGGCTTCAGCATCTTCTACGGCCGCCTTTTCGCGATCATGTGCCGCATTCACTTTTGCCGAAAGGCACATTAAGTCGGCCAATCTGCGCATGTTGCCCATGGGCGTAACGAATTCCCAGACAGAGGTTGTGAAATCGAGCTGAAAGTTGCATCCCGGCAGGCGCTTGGCCTGGCGCAACAGCGCCATTATGGGTGCGTTTTTTTGGAGAAAGGCATTCATGCAGGGGTCATTGGGATTGAAGCTGCCACTGCCCGGAAAGAGCCAGTCCTCAACGGCAGTGCCCCATTTCCTTTTTTCTTCCACGGATTGGGGCTGCTGGGGGGCAAATGTTGATTCCTGGGTCTTCCCCTGCGATTGAGCCGGGGCTGAGGAAGACTCTGGCATCGACGAAATAGGTTCATTAGGCACGAGCAGCGTAACCTCACCGCCGGCATCCAGCGCCTCCCACGCCTGCTTATAGAGCAACGCGGCGTTCTGGGAATCGGGGATGCGGGCGGGGGCCAGCGACAGCGCGATGGCGCCCGCCTTGACACGCTCGACGGACATATCCTGCTGAACGGCCAGGTCGAGGTTCCAGTAGGTCATGGCCGTCAGCAGCAGCGCGGCGGCAAAGGCTAGCGACAATCGACCGAGCCGCCATTGTGCCGCGCGGCGAATCGTATCGACCCGCCCGCGGCCGCGGATTACGACGATGATGGCCGCGATGAGCGCGCAGGCGGCCCCTGCGGAAAAGCCAACCAGTGGCCAGCGCGCGCCGCCGAAGCGAGTATCAATATAAGCCAGACCGATTATGGCCGTCGCCCACGGCGCCACGGCGAGCAGGAACCAGAGGACCCGCAGCGCCCCCCGATTCCCCGGCAGTTTAATCCTGGAGGCCAGCGCCGAGCCCAGGGCCACAAAGAGCACGGTGGTGATTGCGGCTTCGATCCAAAAGAGAATGTCACCCATGGCTGCTCTCCTAAAGTCCGGGGATTTCGTGTCCGGCGGGCTGACCGAGGGGCCGCCCGGAGGATAATAACCTGCTGCCGGCGGCATTAAGAATGCACAAACGCTGGATGTCCTGGTCGCTCAGGCCAAGGTGCATTTGGTTGACCTGTTCGCAAAGTTCCCGCGCTTGGGGTTGCTCCAGTCGTGCCTCGATGGCATGGCCGCGCGTGACGGCGAGGGTTACGTTAAGTGCCAGCAGGATGCAGGCGGCGGTGGCCGCGGCGTAAGCCCAGAATTCCCGCCGTTGCGAGTGTATCAGTTCCGTCCGCGTGCGGTTTAGCACGCGATGGCCCAGCGCCATATCCGGCAGCGGTGGGGCAGAGGCGGCCAGCGCCAGCTCCAGCGAAGCCAGGTCCGGAGGCAGCGACTCAAGTTCGCTCATGGTCGTTTCTCCAGCATCTGCTGTAATTTTTCCAGGGCGTAGCGGTAACGGCTGGCGGCGGTGTTGGGGCTGATGCCAAATACTTCGCCAATCTGGGCAAGTGTCAGATCGCCCTGAATCTTCAGCACCAGCACCTCGCGCTGCTCATGCGGCAGGCGCGCCACCAAACGCCACAGGTGCTCTGCATCCGGCTCAATATCGCCAGCTCCGCCGGAGGGCCTAAAGTGGGTAACACTCAGCGTTGCACCGCGCCGGCGGCGGGCGATATCCGCCGCCGCATGCCGCAGCGCCGCGAACAGGTACGCCTTCAGGTCGCTCACATGCTTTAACCGTTCCCGGCGCTTAACGAGTGAGGCAAAAAGGTCTTGCACGGCGTCCTCGGCATCGGCCCTGTTTGCCAAGAGCCGTAGCGCCGCGGCAAACAGCGCCGCCCCGTATCGCTCGTACACCAAGCGATACGCGGCCGCATCGCCCGCGGCCAGACCCGCTCTTAAGGAATCGTGGGATTCTTCCAACCGCCGCTCCTGTCGCCTACATATGTAGACTCCCCATCGCGGGAAATTTGTCTAGAAAAATGGACGAAAAAAATGGACTTCGGGCTTTGGGCTTCAGGCTTCGGGGTTTGAAGGAAGGTTCTTGTTCGTAATCTAGTTTGTGCTTATTTCACAAGGAAAGAAAGAGTTAAGAGGTTGCAACTGTGGGCAGCTATATCCGGCTTGCCGAAGTCCGCAGCCCGAAGCCCGATGCCTTATTCAAACCGCAGCACTTCCTCATCCGTGACGAGCATCTGCACGCTCCTGTCGTGGGGCTCGGCGGCCAGGTCATCCACGATCTGCTCGTGCAGGGCCAGGCCGCAGGTAACGGCGGTCAGGCCGCTGGTGGCGAGAAAACGGTCGTAGAAGCCGCCGCCGCGCCCGAGTCGCCGGCCCTTATGGTCGAAGGCCACGCCGGGCACGACCACCATGCTGAGCATATCCAATGGAATCGGCCTGCCCTCGGTGGGTTCCGGGAGGTTATAAAGACCCACCTTCACGTTGGTGTCGAGGCTGGTGATCTCCACGGGCATGAGCCGGTGATGCTCCCAGTTGACCTGCGGGGCGCACACGGTCTTGTTCATCTGCCAGGCGGCCAGGGCCACCGCGGCGGTATCCACCTCATCCGCCAGGGAGAGGAAAATCATCACGCAATCGGCCGCGATGAATTCGGGCAACTGCACCAGGTGCTTGCAGGCGGCCAGACTGCGGGCGTAGCGGACCATGGGGGCCAGCTCGGCCATCTTCTTTCGCATGTTTTCCCGGATGGTGCTTTTCATGATTCAGGCTGGAGGCTGGAGACTGGAGACTGGAGCTTACAAAAAGAAATATCGAATATCGAACACGGAATATCGAATGTCGAAGTAAAGATTCGGCGGCGATTATCCAGCAGGGCCGGCAAATTCAACCGCCGGTCGCCTCTGACTTCAGACTTCGAAATTCCTTGTTCGTAATTCGACATTCTCTTCCCAGCATACCTCAAGTCAGGCTTTTTTGCGCAACTGTCGAACGTACTCCATATACGCGGCAATATGTTTTTCGTAGCCGCGGTCGGACGGCGTGTAGTACGTCTTGTCCACGGTCAGGTAATCCTGATCGGGGCTCACGCCTCCGGCGAAGCTATGGCTGTACTGATAGCCCACCGATGCGCCCTCGGCCTTCATGCCCGGGTGCGGCGCGTTTTTCAGGTGCGCCGGCACTGGCATGGTACGGTTTTCGCGGACATCGTCAAGGGCCGCGAAGATGGCCGTAGTGGCTGAATTGCTCTTGGGGGCCGTGGCCATGTAGATAACCGCTTGCGCCAGCGTGAGCTGGCACTCGGGCAGGCCGATGCGTTCGGTGATGTCAAAAGCCGCCGCGGCCACGGAAATTGCCCTCGGATCGGCGTTGCCGATGTCTTCGCTGGCCAAAATGGCGATGCGGCGGGCGATAAAGCGCGGGTCTTCGCCTGCGATGATCATCTTGGCCAGCCAGTACACGGCGGCGTCGGGGTCGCTGCCGCGCATGGATTTGATGAAGGCGCTGGCGGTGTCGTAGTGTTCATCGCCCGCGCGGTCGTAGACGACGGCCTTTTGCTGGATCGATTCCTGCGCCACGTTAAGGTCAAAGTGGACGGGCGCGGTCGCATCGCCCGCCGCGCGGAGCTGGCTCAAAACGCCGACTTCCAGGGCGGTCAGGGCTCGCCGCGCATCGCCGTCGCTGATGGCGGCCAGGTGGAGCAGGGCGGCATCATCGGCGGTGATGGTGTACTTGCCCAGCCCGCGCTCACTGTCTGCAATGGCGCGGCGGAGCAGGGCGACGATGTGATCCGGGCTCAACGGCTCGAAACGGAACACGGAGGAC
This sequence comes from uncultured Phycisphaerales bacterium, assembly GCA_963785635.1. Lineage (GTDB taxonomy): Bacteria > Planctomycetota > Phycisphaerae > SM23-33 > FEN-1343 > FEN-1343. Next base: position 478,593 of record CAWAWB010000004.1, on the reverse strand, counting down.
CGGGACAAGAGCGGGGAGTTGATGACGAAGAACGGGTTTTCCGTAGTGGCGCCGATGAGGATGATCGTGCCATTTTCCACATCCTCCAGCAGCACATCCTGCTGGCTACGGTTGAAACGGTGGAGCTCGTCGATGAAGAGCACCGTCCTCTGGTTTCGCGCGGCCAGCGTAGTGCGTGCCTCTTCCATGACCTCGCGGACTTCCTTGACGCCGGCGGAGGCGGCGTGCAGGGCGCGGAACTCGCACGAGCAGCGGCCGGCGATGATGTAGGCCAGCGTGGTCTTGCCGGTGCCGGGCGGGCCGTGGAAGACCAGGCTGGTGAGGCGGTCCGCCAGGATCATCCGCCGCAACATGCGGCCCTCGCCCAGGAACTGCTCCTGGCCGATGAACTCCTCCAGAGTCTGGGGGCGCATGCGCACGGCCAGCGGCGCGTTGCGCCGGATGGCCTGCTGCTCGGACTTGTTGAAGAGGTCTTCGACCATTCGCTTATAGATTAGACACGCCCGAGGCGGTTTGGCTATTTGACATTTTGGCTGTTTGACTGTTTGGCGCGCCGAACTGGGACTCCTGCTGCATCTTTTCCGGCCTTCCCTAACAGTCAAATAGCCAAAACACCAAACAGCCAATCAAAAAGCTTAAGCCTCGATTCCGGCTGAAATTAGCCCATTCGCCAAACAAAGTTTAATCTGCAACGGTCCGATAAACGTAATACTATAGTCTAACGGCCCGCCTTAATGGAGGCTACGAGATGTGTGGAATAGTTGGCTACATCGGCCGCAAACGCGCCAAGACCGTCCTTATCGAAGGCCTTAAGCGCCTGGAGTACCGCGGCTATGATTCCGCCGGCCTGGCGGCGGTGGTGGATGGCCACTTGGCCGTCTGCAAGTGTCCGGGAAGGATCTCCAACCTGGAAAGCATGCTCGCCGAGCACGCCGAGTTCAACGAGGCCCGCATCGGCATCGCCCACACCCGCTGGGCCACGCACGGCGCGCCCAACGAAGTCAACGCCCACCCGCACCTGAGCGATGACAAGCAGATCGCCCTGGTCCATAACGGCATCATCGAGAATTACTGGCCGCTGAAGCAGCTTCTGGAGGCCAAGGGCCACACGTTTGCCAGTCAGACGGACACGGAAGTGCTGGCCAACCTGATCGCCGAGTTTTACCGCACGGCGGGCAGCCTCGAGCTGGCCGTGCAGCAGGCCCTGCGCGAGGTCACCGGCACGTACGGCATCGCCGTGCTCTCCCTGCGCGAGCCGGAGCGGCTGGTCGTCGGCGCAAGGGCAGCCCGCTTATCATTGGCGTGGGGAAGGACGAATACGTCGTGGCCTCCGATGCCTCGGCCATCGTCGAGCACACGGCCAACGTGATTTACCTCAACGACAACGAAATGGCCGTCATCAACGGCTCGAGGTCTGCGCACCACCACCATCGACAACGTGCCTGTCTCCAAGCAGGTCGAGCAGGTCGAATGCAGCCTGGAAGAGATCGCCCTGGGCGGCTACGAGCATTTCATGCTCAAGGAGATCTTCGAGCAGCCCGAGGCCGATCCGCAACTGCCTGCGCGGCCGCCTGGACATGCGGGAGTGCCGCGTGCAACTGGGCGGCATCGAGCACATCGCCCGCGAACTGGTGAAGGCCCGGCGGGTGATCTTCACCGGCTGCGGCACGGCCTGGCACGCGGGCCTGATCGGCGAATACCTCTTTGAGGACCTGGCCCGCATTCCCGCCGAGACCGAATACGCCAGCGAGTTCCGCTATCGCAACCCGATCATCGGAATTCGGCACGGTGGTGGTGGCCATCAGCCAGTCCGGCGAGACGGCCGACACGCTGGCCGCGCTGCGCGAGGCGCGCGACAAGGGCGCGCTGGCGCTGGGCATTGTGAACGTCGTCGGCTCGACCATCGCCCGCGAGACCGATGCGGGCGTGTACCTGCACGCCGGGCCGGAAATCGGCGTGGCCTCGACCAAGGCCTTCACCTGCCAGGTGGTGGTGGAGGCGCTGATGGCCCTGTACCTGGGCCGCCGGCGGTTCATGAGCCAGGAATCCATGGCGGAGATGCATGCGCGGCCTGGCGGCCATTCCCGACCAGATCACCGCCGTGCTGGAGCAGTCCCAGCAGATTCACGATGTGGCGGCCAAGTTCGTCGACTGCGACAACTGGCTGTTCCTGGGCCGCGGCTACAACTACCCGGTGGCCCTGGAAGGGGCCCTGAAGCTCAAGGAAATCAGCTACATCCACGCCGAGGGCCTGGCCGCGGCGGAGATGAAGCACGGGCCCATCGCCCTGATCCACGAGGGCATGCCCGTGGTGGTCATCGCCACGCAACTGCATGACCTACGACAAGATTATCTGCAACATCGAAGAGGTCCGCGCTCGCGGCGGCAAGATCATCGCCGTGGCCACCGAGGGCGACAACGAAATCCGCAAGTACGCCCAGCACGTCTTCTATGTGCCGGATTGCCCCAAGCCGCTTCAGCCGCTGCTCACCGTGATTCCGCTCCAGCTCCTGGCCTACCACGCGGCCGTCGCTGCGCGGCTGCAATGTCGATAAGCCCCGGAACCTGGCGAAGAGCGTGACGGTGGAATGAATTAGCCACAGAGTTCACAGCTTTTTGCATAAGTACGACGCGTAAATAAAAACAGCCTGCGTTTTAGGTTATGCTCTTTTCGGGTTATCACATCGAAAGGAGCAATGCCATGGACGGCAGGCTGTGGAACAAACTGTACCGTGAGATTCGTCATGTTGGCAAGGATGCACCGGATTTGCCGCGTATGGGTCGGCCACGTGAGTATGGCACGCAAGACATTCTGGCCGTGTGGGCGTTCAGCGCCATGATGAACTGGCCCATCAGTGTTACGCAGCATCGGCTGTCGCAAGGGGCCACCGGCTGGTGGCTCAAACGGTACTGGCAGTGGACGGGCAAAATTCCCTGCTTGGCAACGTTGACCCGGCGTGCCAAGGCGTCCGATTTTCGTCGGCTGTTGCGACGACTTTTGCGACGATTGCGCCGCTGGCAGGGACTGGGCCCGCCCGCACACGTGGTGATCGATTCGACGTTCCTGCTGACGGGCAGTTGCAGCCGCGACCCGGAGAGCCGCTGGGCTTGCCACGGCGGCAAGTGGTTTAGAGGCTATGCCTTGCATGTGGTGTGCGACGGCGCCGGCGGCCTGTGGGCCTGGCACGTCAGTCAGCGCCAACGTGCAGGAGATGAAAGTGGCGCGGCGATTGATCCGACAGATTGCCGCAGGCCAGGCGCCCAATCTGCGCTGGATGATTGCCGACACCGGCTACGACAGCGAGCGATTGCATCGGCTGATCGATCGCCGCTTGCACGCGCGGCTGCTGGCCCCTGTGAACCGGCGCGGGGCCAAGACCGAAGCGTGGCGTGCGGAGCAACCCGGGCGCGATGCATCGGACCGACTGCTGGCTACAGCGGAAGGTCAGGCGCTGTTCAACCAACGCGTGGCGGTGGAACACTGGAATAGTTGGTTCAAGGGCACCAGCCATGTAAGCATGCTGCCTTACCATGCTCGCCGCCTGAATCGCGTGCGTCGTTGGGTCGACCTGAAATTGGCTGTGTTTTTTGTGCATCAGCACTTGTCGCGACAGGAGTTAAAACCTGCCGCTTAGTTATGCAAAAAGCTGAGATCACAGAGGAAGGCAAGGAGAGGCTTTTCTCTCTTCTCTGTGTCCTCCGTGACCTCTGTGGTAAAAGTCGTTTCTTGCAGTTCTCTTGCCGTTAACTCTCGATTCTTCTCCGTGTCCTCTCTGTCGTCCTCTGTGCCCTCTGTGGCTCATTCGGCGAACTGACTGGCCGGCTGGGATGCGGCCTCGGGATGCAGGTTGGCGTACAGATCATCGAGGATCCGCGCCTGCATATCCTCGTTGTGCCTCACGACCTGCCAGGCCTGGTTCTGCTCGTAAGTGTAGGGGGCATCTTCCTGGTTAGGCGCGGGTTTTGGATAACCTGTAATCAGCGGTGACATGGTGCGCATCTGCGGACCCTGCTGCTGCTCGATAACCACGTTCACATCCGCCCAGATCGAACTGTCCTCGCGCCGCAGGCGCAACACTCCGCGCTGGCGGAACTGGGCCGGGTGAACGATGGTCAGCGCCTCACCCTCCGCGGCTACCGGCCCGGCGGTAATGCGATGTGAGACGGGATCGACCGCCGCGATCGGCATGTACTGGCCCATGATGTTCTGCGCGGCGATCATGGCCTCATTCATGTTCGTTGCGTCGAGCTGACGCGAGGCGAAAATGCTGCCTTCGGTCTGACAGCCGACCAAAAATGATAAGCCGGCGCCGATCAGGATGACTTTATTCATTTGTTTCATTGTAGTTGAGAGTAGGTTCGCCACGCGCATCTGTCAATCTTGGTCAAAACCACCTCAGCACATAACAAGAAGACTGCATATCACCAAGCACACCAAGAGCACCAATAAGAATCAGTTTTTCTTCCTTGGTGTCCTTGGTGAACTTGGTGCTCTTGGTGCTTTGCCTTTACATCTGGCAGGTCTCCCTGCAACCCAAAAAATCACTCCGTCTTCGCCTCTCGCATTTGACTGTGACCACCGGTGTTGCGAATAATCCTCCGGGCGCGGCTAGGGCTGGATGTGCCGAGGCAGGCCGAGTTTGGTGAACCGTATTGTCTCCCTAGGGTAGCGCTGGAACGGAGGTATATAATGGCTGAACTGTCAACGACTTACATGGGAGTTTCGTTATCGAGTCCCGTCCTGGTGGGGGCGTGCTCGCTTTCGGGAAGGATCTCCAATATCCAGCGGGTGGAAGAGGCCGGGGCGGGGGGATTGGTCATCAAATCGCTTTTTGAAGAGCAGATTATGGCCGAGGCCCTGCGCCTGGAAGAGCAGCAGATGGTCGGCGCGGAGCGGTATTCCGAATCGCTCAATTACTTCCCGCCGCTGGAGCATGCGGGCCCGCGCGAGCATCTGATGTGGGTGGAAAAGACCCGCAAGGCCGTGCGCATGCCGCTCTTTGGCAGTTTGAACGCCGTGAGCCCCGGCGGCTGGGCGGGTTTTGCGCGGCAACTCCAGGATACGGGCGTCAACGGCCTGGAGCTGAACATCTATGCCGTGCAAACCGATCCGGAACGCACCGGTCAGGACGTAGAAAGGGAGCTCTACGAGACGGTGCGCAAGGTTCTGGACGAGGTGACGATACCGGTGGCGGTCAAGCTTAGCCCGTTCTATTCCTCGTTGGTGAACGTGGCGGCCGAGCTGGACAAGATGGGCGTGGCGGGCCTGGTGCTATTCAACCGGTTCCTCCAGCCGGATATCGATGAGGAAACGCTGTCCCTCCGCAACGCCATGAACCTCTCGCGTTCCGAAGATGCGCGGCTGCCGCTGCGGTACATCGCCCTGCTGCACGGCCGGGTGCACGCCGACCTGGCGGCGGTGACGGGCATTCACGACGGCGCAGGCGTCGCGCGGCAGATTCTGGCCGGGGCGACGGTGGCGCAGGTGGTGTCCACGCTGTATATCAACGGTGTGGAGCAACTGGAGACGATCAATTCGGATCTGGCCGCGTGGATGGACCGGCACGGCTTCAAGACCATCGCGAATTTCCGCGGCAAGTGCAGCCAGGAAGATGTGCCGGACCGCTTCGCCTTCGAGCGGGCGCAGTACGTTGAACTGTTGATGCAGCAAACTTAATTAAAGATTAACCACAAAGATCACAAAGGCCGCAAAGGGCACAAAGAACTGCGAGAGGAAGAAAGGTTTATAATACCTCTTTCCGGCTTCTCTTTGTGTTCTTTGTGATCTTCGTGGTCTTTGTGTTAATTTTTTTACGACTCATGAAACTACCCCCAGTAACTGTTTTGCAGCAAGCCCTGCTTTCCTGGTACGACGCCAACGCGCACGATTTGCCTTGGCGGCGGACGAAAGATCCCTATTGCATCTGGGTCTCAGAGATCATGCTCCAGCAGACGCAGGTGGAGACGGTGCTGCCGTTCTACCAGCGGTTCATGGAGGCCCTGCCCAACATTTGGGCCCTGGCCGGGGCCAGCGAGGATGAGGTCTTGAAGCTGTGGGAGGGCCTGGGCTACTACACCCGCGCACGCAACCTGCGCGAGGCCGCCAAGATCATCGTCAACGATATGGGCGGCACGTTTCCAAGCACGGCGGAGGGGCTGAGGATGCTGCCGGGAATTGGCCGCTACACTGCCGGCGCGATCGCCTCCATCGCCTATGACATTCCCGCCGCGGCGGTGGATGGCAACATTAAGCGCATCTATGCGCGGCTACTGGCCGAACGGCGACCGCTGGAAGACCCTCATGCCAATGAGCGGCTCTGGGAAATGGCGGAGCGCACCCTGCCTGAGGATCGCCCCGGCGATTTCAACCAGGCGTTGATGGACTTGGGGGCCGCGATCTGTCGGCCGCGCAAGCCCGCATGCGAGAAATGCCCGCTGGAACCGCACTGCGCCGCCCGCGCGGCGGGCCTGGAAGCAAAGCTGCCCAAGCGCGAGGCAAAAAGGCCCGTACCGCATTACGAGATCGTGGCGGCTCTCATCGAACGGCGCGGCAGGTACCTCATCGGCCGAAGGCCCCCCGGCGGCCTTTTGGGCGGCCTGTGGGAATTGCCCGGCGGAAAGGTTAAACCCGGCGAGGTCTTCGAGCGGGCGTTGCACCGCGAGATCCGCGAGGAAGTCGGGCTGTCCGTGGCGGTAAAGAAAAGAGTCGCCCTGGTTTATCACGCGTACAGCCATTTCACGATCGATATGCATGTGTATAGCTGTGCGGTCCTGCACGGCCGCACTCGCGCGAAGATCCACACGGAGCTCAAGTGGATCAAGCCGGAAGAGTTTGACGAGTACGCCTTCCCCGCAGCCAACCGGAAGATCTTCGCTATTGTTCGTTTAACTGATCCAAAAAACTGAAGACAACCACAAAGATCACAAAGATCACAAAGACCACGAAGGACACAAAGAAAACAAGAGTAGAAAATTAGCGGCCGGAAACACCCGCAAAAAGCAACTTTTAGTGCTTTTGCCTTAACCCTTTCTTTTCCGGCCGTTCTTTGTGTTCTTTGTGCTTCTTCGTGATCTTTGTGGTTTCGGTTTCTTTTCCCACTTAGGAATCCCCATTCCGTTCCAGGTACGCCGCCGCGTCCAGCATCGTGGGGAATCCCTCGATCGCGGTCAGGGCGTAATTGCAGGTGGAGTTATCGCGCAGGGGCATGATCGCCATGAAGTCCGGGTCGTGGCTGAGCTGCCGCAGGTCGTTCAGGCTGTTATAGCCGATCATCCCGCAATAGGCTTGCGTGCAGGCGCCTTTATATACCTGCCTCGTAAGGCCATACAGCAGCACCTTGGCGCCCACGCGATCCAGGATCGGCTGCACCTTCCGCAAGTACTCGGCGTACTGCTTCTGGCGGCCGGGGATGATGTCAAAAAGATTCAATACTACGATCACGCACCTGCTCCTGGACTCACCTGCAATTTACGATAGGCGAGGGGCTGGTGGTTGGCAAGCCCCCACTTGGCGGCTTTCCGGTGGGACCGGATTGGTTCGCCAATCCCTGTCCAGCCGGACAATCAAAGGAATGGGTGTAAACGTGGTGTAAACGTGCCCAAAGATTGGTAATAAGCAAAGTTTTTGACAAGGGGCAAGTCTATGGCTGACCAATGGAAACAAGAATCCTCCTCTTCCACGGCCGTAATGGAGGAGAATAAGGAAAAAGGACGCGAGCAGGTGGAATGGGCCGGCGACCAACTGGCCGATTTTACCAGCCGCCATAAAGACAGTTGGAGCCACAAGCTGGATACCGTCGTGCATGCCCTGCACGAGACGGCCCAGAGCTGCGCAAGGAGGAGCAGGAACATGGCGGCTCTTCGGTTGTGGCTGACTATGCCGACCGCGCGGCCGAAAAGGTTGACCATTTCTCGCACGACCTTAAGGAACGCCAGCCACGCGACTTGATAGATGAAGTCGAAGATTTCGCGCAGAGCGCCCGGCCGTCATCATCGGCGCGGCGGTGGGGGCAGGATTGATGCTCGGCAGGTTCCTCCGCAGCACGCCGCCTCACCAGCGGCAGGAAGAACCATCCTCACCTGAGCAGGCTTCGTCGCCGCCCGAAGAACCGGGGCAACGCGAGCAGCCTGAGCAACAAGCCGGCCCCAGTGCCGCGGAAATGAGTGGTAGTAACGTGCCCGGCAGTGAAGATGTCCCAAGCTGGGCCCGCGAAAAAGAAGAACGAGAGCCGCAGATACTCCCCGAGCCCTCGGCTGGCTGCGATAGCTGCCTGGAAGAAGGCGAGCAGGGTGCCCGCGAGCATGAAGAATCGCTTTTTGGCGATGAGGATTTGGCCTCCGGCACAAGTCCGACAGACTGAGGAGTAATTAGTATGGCAACCGATAATCCTACAATAAATCCTTCGGTCGAGAAGCCGACCGATAAACCGGTAAGTGCAGGCCCACCCACTTCGCAACCGACTTCGCAACCGACGGGCTATCAGTCCCGTCTGCACGAAGAACACCACGACGGCGCCGTCTGGAATCTGATTCGAGATTTTTCTAACCAGACCGTGCGCCTGGCCCGCCAGGAAGTCGACCTGGCTAAGGCGGAGATGCGGGAGCATATAGATACATATGTCCGCAACTCCGTGTACGTGGCCGTGGGCGGCTTTGTGGCGTTTTGCGGGCTGCTGGTCTTCCTCGCCGCGGCGGTGGCCGGCCTGTACGTTATCCTGAACATGGCCATGCCGTGGTACATCGCAGCGTGGCTGTCCCCACTGATCATGGGCGTGGTTGTCGCTGTTGCAGGTTATGCGCTCATCCGGAAGGCCATTTCCACCTTCAAGCGCACCAGCCTCAAGCCCGAAAAAACCATCGACACGCTGCGCGAGGACTCCCAGTTCATCAAACAGCACATGCATCGGGTGGAGCACGAGAAGGCATAGTGGAACAGGCTTTCAAGCCTGTTGAAAACAACTCGAGGTAGTCCAATGAATAACCAAAGAAGTTCAGATGATATTCGGCGCGACATAGAAGCGACCAGGGCCGAAATGGACCGCACGCTGAACCAGATCGAGGGCCGCCTCTCAGCGCACAGCTTCATGGACCGCGCCAAGGAAGTCGTGAAGGATGAAGCCAAACGCAGTCGCATCTTCCAGACCATTCGCGTCAGCCCCGGCGTGGCGGCCATGGCCGCGGCCGGACTGGCCAGCGCGGGGGCATCCATCGCCTACCTGGTGGCCGAGGGCAGCGATCCCGACACGCTGCTGCGCAAGGAAGCCGATCGGAACCTGCGGCATCTGCCGCGCGAAACGGCGGGCGGCAGGCTCATCATGCCGGAGCAGGACCGGATCTCCATCGGCGAAACGATCAGAGGCCGCTTGAAGGACCGTGTAGACCGCTGGAAGAACCGCCTGCGCTCCCGGATGACCGGGTTTGAGAAACCGCAATCGCCCGAGTACCAACAGCGGCCCGGCTATCGAACCGGCAGACCCAATCCCACCGAGGGGCAGGTGGACCTCACCGAGGACAGACGGGGTCTGCGCGAGAAGCTCGGCATGAATCTCCCCACCGCGCAGGAAAATGCCGGCCAGGCCCAGGAGCGCATCCGGGAAATGACCGAATCGGCCCGCGAAAAGGCCGGCGAGGTTTCCAGCCAGGCCAAAGAGAAGCTCGGCGATATCTCCGATACGGCCAGGGAAAAACTTGGCCACGCCAAAGAGAAGCTGGGCCAGGTCAAGGATCGCGGCCGTATCCAGATCGAGCACGGCCTGGAGAAAACCAGCGATGTCGGCCATCGCCTCTGGGAAGAGGCGCAGGAGCATCCCCTGGCCGCGGCCGCGGCCGGCGCGGCGGTGGGCGTTCTGGCCGGCATGCTGCTGCCTCCCACGCGCCGGGAAGATCGCCTGATGGGCGAGAAGAAGGAAGATGTCGTCCGTAAGGCCAAAGAAAAGGGTGAGCAGGTGGCAGAAAAGGCCGAGGAAGTCGTCTCCGACGTCGTTTCCGCGGCCAGCGACACCGCCCGCAAGAAGGTCGAGGAGCTTCAGCACGAAGAGTGGTCAGGCCCTGAGCAGGATATGCAGGCCGGCCAGCAGCCGCGGCCACCCGAGGCGGGTCGGGAAAAGCTAGAGCCCGGCGAGTTCGGCGCGACAGAAGTGGATGATGAGGGGAATCCGACGTAGTTTCGGGGACGGAGCACTAAATTAACTTTGGTAGATAACAAATCTCGGGGAGGAGCGCTAAACTGGCAAAATATGTGTAATTTAATGCTTCGTCCCCCGAAAACTAGCTTCTAACGCCAGGCCGTGGCTGATCGTTTGAACCGCATAACCCTCACCCTTTATCGACTGGAGTGCCGCGGCTGTCCGACTTTTAACGCGAGAGGGTGGACCAACCTGCTGGGCCGCGTGGGAGGTTCTTCGGCTTTCTTTGGGCATTTGGTGTTTGGGATTTGTTTGGGATTTAGGATCAGTACTGTCCGGGTTTGACTAATAACCGGACAGTGCTGATTTGGGATTTCAATTTGGAGGGTGGCACGAAGTGCTGGGGTGAGGGTGAAACTCCTCTCCCCGTGGGATTGCCCTGCGAAGCTTTAGCGAAGCAGGGTGAGGGTTTGCAGCCACGTTTCTTGCGGCAAAACACAACCGCGCTGATTTGGTGCCACGGCTGCAACCCCTCTCCCTTTTACGGGAGAGGGTGCCCCGAAGGGGCGGGTGAGGGTTCTTGCAGCCGTGCGCCTGAGCCTGCATGTGAGCGGAATGGCGGGAAGGAAACGAAGCGATCTTGCCTTCGGCTTCCGTGGAACCATTCATTCCTTCAGATCGTCTGGCGCACGGGTGCACACGACGCACCTGTGGCGCCAAGAATTCCCCATCTTACCTATCTTGCCCAGACCGCCGCGCATCTTTACCCCTCCTCCTTTTACGGGGGAGGCCTGCCCTGCGTAGCTTCAGCGAAGCGGGGGCAGGGGGTGAGGGTTCTTCTGGCTGATCTTTCGCAATTGCGAATTTGCGCGGCTGTCATTTACAAAAAATCTTCACAACCGCGCACACCGACCCCCGCTTTCGCGTCCTTATATAGTGGGGGGGATATTGTGGCACAGCCGCCCTCGGCTGTGCTCCGGAGCCCTCGTAGAGGGCGATTGATAGTAGCATGACAGCGCTACCCGGTACTCATGCTTGCTGCTTTTCTTTGTCGACTGGCATAGGATGCGGCGTTGCGTCGCTGGTGGTATCTATTCTTTTTCAGCAACGACGACCAGCGAGTCGGCCACTGTTGCCAGAGATTCCACACCACCGCATTGGTAGCCACGGCCACCTGTTCCAAGGTAATGGCCGGATTTTTCCCCCCGAAGGCGATACGTCTGGAACGCCAGGAAGGCCATAGCCAGCCGCGCCGCCAGCCAGTGCCGCACGAGCCCTTGATAGGTGCGCACCTCGAAGGCGCCTAGTCCAGCTTCCTGTTTGGCCCGCTCAAACCACTGTTCCACGCGGTGCCGCGCCATACGCTTGCAGCAGCGTGCCCACATCCACGCCGGCGGCCGCATTGCTGACAAAGTACCGCCGATCTGAACTGCCAGGCTCCTGGACGATAATCAACCAATAACGACGCTCCGTCGGCGTACTGGGCCGGTGACGATGCGGATCGCGATGCCCCACCAGTTGCACGCGTGCGGCCTTGTATTGCCAGACTTGCGGACCACGCGTCGTATCCTTGATCTTCACCTGTTGCCAGGGTTGCTGGCGGAACACCGGGCTGTACCGGCCCAGCTCGATGCGCCGGCCGTGGAGCTGTATTCGGCGCAGGCGACTCATAGGCCGGGGGACTGGCCCAGCAGTGAAAATCCAAGGCCACTTCACCCACACCGATTTGGCCCAACCGGTCCAGTTCAAACCAGAAGGCCGGCGCTTTGCCGTAATGGGCATCAAACACCAGGTAGTCGAATCGCACACCGTGGCCGATGCTGCGTTCGATCTGGTCGATCCCGATCTGCCATTTAGTGCGGAAGCTCACGGCGTCGGGAAGGCCCGCGCGGCGGCAGCGGGCTTGATCCTCAGCCCAGGCCTGCGGCAGGTATAAATCACTGCACAGCATGCAGGCGAAGGGATTGGCCGGCTCATCATCACAGTACATCAGGTGCTGGGCCACCACGCAGTTATCCTGCTTGCCGCTTTGGCCACAATATTGATGGTGCACACCGGGGGTGTGGTCGCCCTGCTTGGGATGGCCGGTGGCATCCAGCACGCCGATCACCGGCCCGGCCGCACGCCGATCCGCCAGGCGATGGTGCAACTGGGTCTCTGCGCGAACAGGGTCCCAGTCGAAATCCGCGAGAAACTCCTGCAGCGTGCGCACGGGCAAACCGGCGGCCAGGGCGATAGGTTCGATGCTTTTGCGTGGCAGATCCGTCAGCAACCCGCCAACGTACGCTTGCAGGTACTGAAAGGTCTTCTCCCGCTTGAAGCAGTCCCGGAACTCCTGAAGGAATTCGCCCAACGCCGGGCGCAGCGATTGCATCTGACCGGCATCCATGCCTGTCTCCTTACCGTGTCGATTGTCTGGTTCAGACTATCGGCATGGAAGGCATTACTCCTTGAGCCGCGGTAGCGCTGTCATGGTAGCCACGGGCGAAGCGCAGCGAAGCCCGAAGCAGGCTGCCAGGTCCTCTTGAGATTCGGATTGACCTATTCACGATACGGTCGAATGACCGCTGGATCGAGCAAAGAAATGTCATAATATTTTATGCTTGACAAGTAACGGCTAAACATGTATTATATTGGTGGCTAATGGAATTGGTGCGCACGCTGGCAGGCCGATGAGGGCCTGGAAGTTCTTTTTGACAATGGAATAGGGTGTACTCTCGTAACCGCCGCCGAGCGGTCTTATGTAATTCTGTGCGCCAGAAAGAGGCGCTAGGGGCATGGCTTTAGGGTCGCTGGATGACCCTAACAGCCGACCAAACAGAGGCAGAACTTCAGGCCGCCAAACCGGCTGTTTTTATGCAAATTTGCATAAGCCCTCTAGTACTCCGTAACGGAGAGACTTCTGGGTAGCGGTTCTTTTTGCCGATGGGTTGATAGAACCCTTTTGATCGGCAAGGAGGCCGTCATGAAAAAGTACATCGTCGAATTGACAACCGAAGAGCGTTCCCAACTCCAGACACTGCTGGATAAAGGCAAGCCGCATCAACGCAGGCATGCTCAGATGTTGCTCAAGGCTGACCAAGGCCCCGAAGGTCCGGGGTGGAAAGACGCTCACATTGCCGAGGCTTTTGACTGTCATCCCACGACGGTTGAGAACTTGCGTCGTCGTCTGGTGGAGCAAGGGCTGGAGGCGGCCTTGGAGCACGGCAACCGTGGCAGCTATCGGGTACGCAAGCTCGACGGCAAGGCCGAAGCGCACTTGATTGCCCTGACTCGCATGGAGCCGCCGGAGGGGCGCAGCCGCTGGGGCGTGCGTCTGCTGGCTGACCAGATGGTGGCGCAAGGATACGTCGAGTCTTGCAGTCACATGGCGGTGCAGCGGACGCTTAAAAAAATGAGCTTAAGCCTCACCTGAGCAAGTACTGGTGTATTCCGCCCAAGCAAAACGGCGAATTTGTCGCGGCGATGGAAGACGTGCTGGAGGTATACCACCGGCCGTTCGACTCGTTGCGACCCCTGGTATGCTTGGATGAAGCCAGCAAGCAGTTGGTGGCCCAGATGCGCCCCTCGATTCCCGGTCGATCCGGCCGAATCAAGCGGGTTGATCCGGAATACCGCCGTTGCGGCACGGCCAGCGTGTTCCTGGTGTCCGAACCGCTGAAGGGCAAGCGGCACGTGCGTGTGCGTCAGCAGCGAACGCGAATCGACTTCGCCCACGTGATACGGGAACTGTGCGATGTGCTGTACGCCCAGGCCGAGAAGATCGTGCTGGTGATGGACCAACTCAACACGCACAACATCGCCAGCCTGTACGAGGCATTTGAACCGGCTGAGGCTCGGCGTTTGGCGGAGAAGCTGGAGATTCACCACACGCCCAAGCATGGCAGTTGGCTGAATATGGCCGAGATCGAGTTGAGCGTGTTGAGCCGCCAGTGCATGGATGACTACTTTGAAAGCCGCGAACAACTGGCGGCGAGCATCGCGCCGTGGGAACGTTCACGAAATGAAAAGAAGAAGGGCATCGACTGGCGATTCACCACCGCCGACGCCCGGATCAAACTGAAGAAACTATACCCGGTGATTTAGCTGTTACAGAGTACTAGGTTTTACAAGGACTTACGTTATGCATTATGCAATATTGCATAATGAATAACGATAGAAGAATTGTTAGGGTCGAAGCACAGTCCGGTGCATTTGCGGCCTACGCGCAGGGGGTCACAGCCACGCTGGCGGCCATGTTTCGCAGCCACTGGAAGTCGAAGATTCTCTCAGCCTTCTCGCGGATGGGGGAAAGGAAGCGCAGGCCCACTTCGCAGTGGGGGCAGTCGCCGTGGCGGGCCACGCGCACCACGCGGCCGCGCATTTGCACCTTTTTGCCCTTAATGGGCCAAAGGTTGGATTCCCAGGCGGTTAGGTCCAGCAGGTCGTGGCGGTGGGCCGCCAGGTCCAGCGGCATCAGCAACCGCACGCCGCTGTCGGACCAGTCCAGTACGCGGACATCCACGGATGGGCCCTCCGACATGGAAACTCGTCCCGCCCAGTTCACTGCCGTGCGGCAAAACCCGCGTCGATCGTATGGCATCTCAGACCCGCCCATACCAGTAGTTTATGTAGGCACTCTGTATGTTTATCGGACTTGTTGGTGGGGGGCTTGAAAGAAACAATGCCCGCGGGTGGGCGCATTCAGGGGGCACATAACAAGAAAACGGCAAACACCAAGCTCACCAAGAGCACCAAGCTCACCAAAAGAATTACAATGTACAAATTACAAATGACAAGTTACTGCTGGAGCAGGATCTTTCCCCGCCGTTAGCACTACAACGCCATCTGGGCTCAAGAAAGCTCAGGCGGCCAGACGATAGTTCCTTTCGGGAGCGCTTTTCCCGAAAGGAGATACGGCATGGATGCCAAGCAATTGCGAGAGCTCAAGCCGATGTTGGAACAGTACTTGGGACAATTTGACGACTGTTTCAGCCGCAGCGAGCCCTGTGGCAACCTGCGGGTTTACGTCAACGGTCAATTGTCGGATCTGCCGCGCAAGAGCATCGAGCCGATGGCGGACCGGGCCGACGTTCCGCCGCGGACGCTTCAGCAGTTCCTGTCGCTGGCAGACTGGGATGATGCGCGCATGGCCCAGCGGTTGATGCAGATCGTGGGCGATCAACACAGCCACCCCCTGTCGATTGGCGTGTTGGATGAGACGGCCCATCCCAAGAAGGGCGACAAGACCGCCGGCGTGCAGCGTCAATATTGCGGCGCCACGGGCAAGGTGGATAACTGCGTGGTTACGGTGCATATCAGCTATGTGGCGGGCGCCTTTCACACCCTGCTTCCGGGGGAGATGTTCTTGCCGCAGGAATGGTCCGATGATCGTGCTCGGTGCCGGGGGGCGGGCATCCCGGACACAATGCAGCATCGCCCCAAGTGGCAGATCGCCCTGGAACTGCGTGCCGCCGCCGTGGCCAACGGGATTCGGTTTGAATGGATGACGGGGGATGAAGGTTATGGCGAAGTGCCGGACTTTCATCGCGCCCTGGACGAGTGCGGCCAGCGCTACGTCCTGGAAGTGCCGTCGATTTTCTACGGCTGGCTGCGCGAACCGGAGGTTCTTCAAAAACAGCATCGTGCGGCCACGCGGCGCGGCCGGCCGAGGCATTATCCCCGTCTGAAGGTCAAGACCCTGCCCTGCATCCAGGTTCGCCACATGCTGCGCTACGGGGCAGCTTTTCGCAAACAAGCGTGGCGGAAGTTCCATGTCAAGGACAGCACGGTGGGACCGGAGGTTTGGCAGGTCAAGGCGGCGCGGCTGTATTTGAAACGGGATGGTCTGCCGACGCGGGCGCATTGGTTGATTGTGGCCCGCAACATTTTGGCGCCGCAGGAGGTGAAATACTTCGTCTCCAACGCGCCGGGTGGCACGCCGCTGGAGGTGATGTTGCACGTGGCCTTCACGCGGTACAGGGTCGAGCAATGCTTCGAGGTGGAAAAGTCCGAGTTGGGGCTGGACCATTTTGAGGTTCGCCGGTATCGCTCCTTGAAGCGTCATCTGCTGCTGACGGCCGTCAGCCACCTGTTCCTGGCCACGGTTCAGGAACAGTGGCGGGGGGAAAAATCCGCAGCTGACCGTATGCCAGATTCGCCAGGCGGCCGCGGCGCTGGTGCGTTCCCTGTGGCTGACGGGACAGGTTCGTCAAAGCTTCCTGGCCAGGGAGGCGGAGATTATTACTCAAACGCAGGCACGAAACGAGAAAGCGCGACGCTGCCACGTGAAAACACGCAAGCGACGGTTGCGTAGCCTTGGCATTCGAATATCGTCAATACGTTGCTGCATAATGGATCAGGTGGCGTTGTAGTGTTAATCAGTCCCTTGTAATGTGTTTGGTGCTCTTGGTGTCCTTGGTGCTCTTGGTGCTATGTTTTGTTTTTGATGTGTGCGATCAGATAACGGGATGGTCCTGGTTCTTAGCCTATGAGTTCTCTTATCTTGTCCCCAATATTATGCGACCTCATCAGCGATTCGCCCACCAGGATGGACTGCACGCCGGCCGCCCGGAGCCGCTCGACATCCTGTCGCGTATGGATGCCCGATTCGCTGATGAGGATCTTCTTATCCTCGACCATCTCCGCCAGGCGCAGCGTCGTATTGAGGTCCACGCGGAACGTGGCCAGGTCGCGGTTGTTGATGCCCAGCAGCACGTACCCGCCGCGCGGGAAGCCCACCAGGCTGCGCAGGGCCAGAAGTTCATCCGCATCGTGCAGTTCCACCAGGCAGGTCAGCGTGAGCGAGCTGGCCAGGATGATCAGGTCCATCAGCTCGCCGCTTTTTAAGCACGCCGCGATCAAGAGAATCGCATCGGCCCCCGCCGCGCGGCTCTGATACACCTGGTAAGGGTCGATGATAAAATCCTTGCGCAGGATCGGCAGTCTTACCGCCTGTTTCACCTGGGCCAGGTACTCCAGTTTGCCCTGAAAATACTGCTCATCTGTCAAAACCGAGAGCGCCGCCGCGCCGGCATCGGCGTACTGGCGGGCAATCGCGACAGGGTCAAAATCCTCGCGGATCACGCCCGCCGAGGGCGAGGCCTTCTTCACCTCGGCGATGAGGTTGGCCGCCTTTTTGGGCACGCCGGTCAGGGCCGTGTAAAAATTGCGGCAGCGCGAGAGCTGCTCGATCTGCCGCTGGAGCTCATCTTGAGATGTGCGGGTCTTGGCCTCCCGCACCTCTTTGCGTTTGGTTTCGACGATGCGCTGTAATATATTGTCCGTCATACCGGCCCTCGGGGTACTTTTTAATGAACCTGGCTCTGAGCATTTTACAGATCGCGACGTCGCAGGCAACGCAGACGGCCGAATCCCTGTCCGAGAAAATCAGCCCCGCCGGCGGCGCCTTCACGCAGACCATGGTCGCTCTCGGCCTGATCGTCCTCGTTTTCTCCTTTGCGCGGCTGTTGCCGCGCCGCCAAAGGCTGCTGCTGCTGAACACGCCGCCGCGCAGGAATCACCTGTACCTGGCGCACGTGCTGATGATCCTGGCAATGTACCTGCTGCTGACCAGCCTGATGTCCTACGGCGCCGCGGCCGTGCTGGGCGAGCACATTGAGGAAGGTTCAACGCCGCCCATTCGCGTCTCCGTCCTGGGCGGCGCGGCCAGCGGCCTGGCCATGCTGGCCGTAGTCCTGGCGATAGGGCAGATGGCGTTCGAAAGAGGGCTGCGGCACGGCATGGGCTTTACCGCCCGCCGATGGGTCTGCGACGGCCTCCGCGGCGTCACGGCCGCGCTGGCGGCGTTTCCAGTGTGCTATGGGCTGGCCTGGCTGTCCGCCGCGCTGATTCCCGAGCGATACCAGGAGATCCACCCGCTTTTAAAGTTTGTGGAAGAGCGGCCCGGGGGCCCCTGGATCATCCTGGGCGTTTTCGTGGCCGTGGTGGAGGCGCCAATCCTGGAAGAATGTCTGTTCCGCGGCATCATTCAATCGGCGCTGCGCCGAAAATTCGGCCGTCCCTGGCCGGGCATTATTGTGACGAGCTTGTTCTTTGCCGCCATTCATCTGCATCTGTCCGATTGGCCGCACATTCGCGGCTGGGAGGCCTTCCCGCCCCTGGCGGCGCTGTCGGTCGTCCTGGGCTATAACTATGAGCGGACGGGCAGGCTTTTGCCGAACATTGTCATTCATGGCCTGTTTAACGTGCTGAACCTCGTGCCGCTGCTGATCTCATGAATACGAAGAGAACCACAAAGACCACAAAGGAGCACAAAGGACACAAAGAACTGATTAAGGAATTGTTAGCAGAACTATTATGATTGTCTTTCCTTTGTGATCTTTGTGATCTTTGTGATTCTTTGTGCCCTTTGTGGTTAGGTTTTATTTGTGAACAAGGAATCTTTCCGAATGCGTCTAGCCGTGAACTACTCGCCCGAGCTTGCCCGCCTGATCACCGACCGCACGGTTAAGGTGGACCTGGTGAAATGCCCGGATTGGCCCGACCTCATCGCCGCCGCGCGGCCGCTGGGAGATTGCTACGTGCACTTCACGCTCGTCCTGGGCAACGGCACGATGCAGAATATCGACCTGAACATGGTCGAAGATTTCCTGGCCGCCACGGCCACGCCGCACGTCAACTGCCACATTTCGCCCATGTCCAGCGCCTTTGGCGGACTGGACGCGGTGTCGCTGGATGGCCGGACGAGGCGCACGGTTGTCGATGCCGTCCTGCGCGATGGTGAAAAACTCGCCAATCGCTTCGGCCCCGAAAAGATCGCCGCGGAAAATCTCTTCTGGTATCACAAGAGCGACGGCCAGATCATGCGCTGCTGCCTTCTGCCGGAGGTGATCTGCGAGATCATCGAAAAAGTCGGCTGCAATTTTCTGCTGGATCTTTCCCACGCGCGGATCGCCGCGCAACAGATGGGCTTTGATGCGAAGGAGTATGTCTCCGCGCTGCCCACCGCGTTTCTCCAGGAGATGCACATCACCGGCATCGGCAAAGTCGATGGCGAGATGGAAGACCATCTCCCGCTGGCGGGGCCGGACTGGGAGATGGCGCACTGGGCGTTCGATCACATCCATGCGGGAAGGTGGAACGAGCCCGCGATCGTCTCCTTCGAGTATGGCGGAATTGGCCCGCACTTCGAGTGGCGCAGCCAATCCGAGGTGCTGCTGGAGCAGGTGCCCAGGCTATTTGCCCTCGTGCATCAAAAAGAAAAAGCCAACCACAAAGATCACAAAGACCACAAAGAACACGAAGGAGAAATGGCTTAATCAAGAGGTGGGGGCACGAATTAGCTCTTAATTCTCTCCTTGCCTTTCTTTGTGCCCTTTGTGCTTCTTTGTGATCTTTGTGGTTATCTTCTCAGGTGTGAAGCCTGCGCAGCAAAAAGGACCGTTCGACATTACCGATAGTGCACGCCAGAGCAATTAAAAAGCCAGGCGAGAGAGCGTTAGAGTTTCGCTATCGGTGCTGTCGAAGGCCCTTTTTGCAGTTCTGACACCTCTTCAGTCAAGGCGAAGAGCAATGCACAAGTGGCGTTTGAGCTGCGCCGCTTGTCTTTTGCGCAAGCTGGCGTTTGACTGCGCCCGCTTGCCTTTGAGCGTAAAGGTATTATAAAGCACAGTTCCGTTTTTGGCCAGCCCCCTTAACCAGATTTTTAACAAAAGCGGCCAAACCCGCCCCCAGCAACATCCAGCCGCTGGAAGGCAGAGGAACCGGCGCGGCCGCGGCGGCGGAACCCGGCATGTAGTTTTCTTGGCAACTCATGAAAACAGCAGCATTTACCTTCCCATCGAACATCAAAGCTACAAGTTGCGATCCTCCTCCGGCAGTAATTTGTCATTTGTAATTTGCACTTTGTAATTCTTTTGGTGAGCTTGGTGCTCTTGGTGAGCTTGGTGATTTGCAGTTTTCTTGCTCTGTGCGCTCAATAAGCCGTGCCTACAGCCCACAGCCTACAGTCTACAGCCTCGTCAGATAGGCAAATCGCTCCGCCTGGTAGCTTGACCGCACCAGCGGCCCGCAGGCCACGCCGTCAAAGCCGAGCTTTTTCGCCATCGCCTCCAGCTCCTGGAATTCCTCCGGCGGAACATAGCGCACCACGGGCAGGTGGTCCTTACTGGGTCGCAGGTACTGGCCGATCGCCACGATCCGCACGCCGACAGCCCGCAAATCCTTCAGCACGGCCAGGACCTCTTCTTTCGTCTCGCCCAGCCCGAGCATCAGGGCGCTTTTGGCCGGCAGGCCTTCTTCCACCGCCCAGCCCAGAACCTCCAGGCTCCGCTCATACTTCGCCTGCGGCCGCGCGGCCGTATACAGTCGCGGCACGACCTCCACATTGTGGCCAAAAATGTCCGGGCGCGCATTCAGCAGCGGCCGGCAACTTTCTCGCCTCCCCGAAAAATCGCCGGGCAGGACCTCGATCGTGGTGGCGGGGCAGGCCGCGCGGACGGCCCGAACGGTTCTCGCCCAGATTTCTCCGCCGCCATCGGCCAGGTCATCCCGGTTGACGGACGTGATGACCACGTGATGGAGTTTCATGGCCGCCACGGCCGCGGCCACGCGCGCCGGTTCATCCTGATCTGCGGGCAATGGTTTGCCCGTCGGCACATCGCAAAAGCGGCAGTCGCGCGTGCAGATTCCGCCCAGAATCATCAGCGTGGCCGTGCCGGCATCCCAGCACTGGCCGCGATTAGGGCAACCGGCGGACTGGCAGACCGTGTGCAGGCGGCCCGCGGCGATGATCTGCTGCACGTGGGCAAAATTCTCGCCCCCGCCTATGCGGACCTTGAGCCATGCCGGTTTCCGCTGCGCGGCGGTGGGGGCGCTGCCGTCAAGATTGCCTTGGCTGGCGCCGCCACCACTCTGCCCGCGATTATTCTCTTTTGATGAGTCGTCGTTTACCACGGAGGGGATTATAGCCGATCAAACAGAAATGTCCCGCGCTTGACGCTGTGCGGGGAATAAGAGTATTATGCGGCACGTTGGTAAAAACGTTGCCGGGTTTTTTCGGAAGAAAAGCCCACACCCGGAGAGGTGGCCGAGCGGCTGAAGGCGACGGTTTGCTAAACCGTTATACGGGGTCAAACCTGTATCTCGGGTTCGAATCCCGACCTCTCCGTTTCAAAAGCAAAGCCCGGGTTCTTGCCCGGGCTTTGCCTTTTGGAAATGGATGAGCCTGTCAAATCTCGCAAATCTCCGGTATCTTATCTATCTTCTATATCTTCGCCAGATTAAGCCATTTTGGCCGATTTTGCATCGGAGTTGGCGGTCTAGGAATTGTTCGCATTAGTGCCTAACTTCTTTATTGCAAAGGATGTATAACGCGGCCGTCTAGACCGCCAACACCGCCAACTGGAGACGCTTGGAGGTCTTATCCTCGCCTCTTCCACCTAGGAAACGGTCCTGCCGGTCTTCAAAAGATCGCGACGATGAAAAAAAACGTGACAGTGTAAAAAACTTACTCCCTTCAGGCACAATTCGCCGATAGGCTACAGCAACAAAGGGGTTACGTTCTTCTTTCTCCCCTAAAGAGCCATTCGTGAGTGATTACGTTGAAATAATGTCGAGTCAGGGTCTGGAGGCGGCCAGGCAGGAATATCATCGCCGTTTGGCCCAGATCAACAGTCGCATGGAGCGGTATCTTCAGTCGGTCGAGGCCTTGCAAACCCAATTAGCCGCGGAACAAGCGGACTTCAAGCAGGCTGAGGCGGAATTCAAGGCAAAGGCGAAGTAACGCGAGAGGCTCCCGAAGAAGCACGACTCGTCGCCCGTCAAGCTACTGAGAACTTTCGGCCACCTTCTCCCCAAAGAGCTGCACCATGCCACCCGACTGATCGGCCGGGAAATCACACTTGACGCCGCGCCAATGCGTGGTAAGCTGTTTGTATCCATCCCCATGCGGGGGCGGGCGGCACGCGCGTCAGATCAGGGCTTTTAGCCTTGGTCATTCATTTCTCGCCGGGGCCGATTACCAACGGGCGGCAACTCTCTCTTGGCAGGGTGAAAAAAGGAGATGCAAATGGGACTGAAAGGGCGGCAAATTCGGGCGACCGCGCGGCGGCAAAAACAGTCAAATCACGCGGCTTCTAACCTCACAATCAGACTTCTCTGCCTTTACGCGGCCGCGCTGTTTTTATGCCAGATCGCGACCGCACAAGAGATTTCGTTTAGCCAGGTCTGGGCAAGGCAACTGGGGACGGCCAATGATGATAAAGCCTCCGGTGTGGCCGCCGCCCCCGACGGCAGCATCTATGTTTGTGGCACAGAATCCGGCTGGATCGGCGTCATTGCCATGTATGAACCGGGGGGCAATCTGCTGTGGACTCGCCAATATGCCGATGGGGAAGAATCTGAATTTGATAGCGTGGCCGTGGACGCCAACGGCAATGTCTATGTCAGCGGCGGGAGCTGCTACGTCCAGGGACTGCACTATCCTACCTACTACTACTACAACAGCCTGCTAAAGTATTCCGCCGCAGGCGATGTCCTCTGGATAAAGACGTTCAGCAGTGGCGTCAGTAAATCTGTCGTTTCCCTGGATGGCAACGGAAACGCATATCTGCTCGGGACGAACTACCTGAAGAAGTATGATCCCAACGGCAATGTTCTTTGGTCCAGATCCTACGCTGGCTCCGCAGTGGCTGCCGATTCGGCAGGCAACACGTACATCGGTTCCGGTAGCGGCATTCGTAAAGTCGACGGTGACGGAAACCAGATCTGGCTCGGCGGCTACTCAGGTGAGCAAATTAACTCCCTCGCCGTGGATGAATCAGGAAACGTTTATGTGGGCGGCGAAACGACGAGTGTCAAGACTCCGGTTCGGATGAAACTGGACAGCGCAGGCAACGTGCTGTGGGACACGAGCGATACCTTTGTTTATGGCAGCATCACTTCAGTGGCCTTGGATCAGTCAGGTAATGTTGTTTTTGGCGGCACCAGCGGACCGGATGCCTCCAGCGATGTGCTGCTGCAAATCTGTGATCCAGACGGTGATGAGTTGTGGACGGACCAATTTGGAACTGCCCAGCCTGAGGGTGATACGGCGGTCGCTATGGATTCACTGGGCTGCCTGTACGTGTCCGGCAGCACCAAGGGCGTACTGGCGCCGCCCGGCGATGCTAACCAGGATATCTTCCTGGTCAAGTACGCCCCTTCGCCTGCGGGGCTAAGCGCCTATGGGGGGGCTAATCAGGCAATCATTCAGCCGGTGCAGACTTTGACGCTGACAGGCGCCGCCAGCGATGATGCCGAAGATCCTCTGCCGCAGACCTATCACTGGTCCATGGATTCAGGGCCGGGGACGGTCCAATTCACCGATGCCAATGCGCTGGTGACAGCCGCAACATTTTCCACCTATGGGCAATATCTCCTGCGCCTGACGGTTACTACCTCTGAGCAGATAGCTTGGAGCGCATGCGTTGTCACCTACTCTGAGCGCAGCAATGCTGCGCCAATAGTAAATGCTGGGCCCGATCAGACTGTTCACGGGAACCAGGCCACGCTGGTCGGCTCGGTCAGTGATGATGGCTACCCCAATCCTCCCGGCGTTACGACCTACACCTGGAGCATGGTCTCCGGAATGCTCGGTGTAGCCTTCGCCAATGCCAACGCCCTGACAACAACTGTGACTTTCCCTGGCGCCAACACCTATGTTTTACGACTCACGGCCAATGATTCACGGCAGAGCGTCTCGGATGATTGTCAGGTGGTGGTTGGAGGCTATCCCAGGTTGAACGCCGGTTCCTACGCCACACTTAGCTGGCCTGAGGTGGGATTGTTGAGTGGCGGATTAAGCGATGATCTCCCTGTCACCGTCGTCTGGAGCAAGACGTCCGGCCCAGGCACGGTCTCTTTTGGGAGCCCAACTTCAGTAACCACGACTGTCTCGTTCTCTTGCCCTGGCATATACGTCCTGCGTTTGACGGCCACCGACGCGCAAAACACCAACTTTAGCGAATGCCAAGTGGTCGCCAAAACTAGGCCCGTGGCCAACGCCGGGCCAGCTAAAACTTGTGTGTTTCCTGGAGTTTTGACATTGAACGGGACAGCGAGCGATGATGGCGTTGGAGGAGGAATAACCAACACCACTTGGACTGTTTTTTCCGGTCCTGGTACCGTTACTTTCGGTAATGCCAATGCGCTATCGACGACGGCCACCTTTTCCGCGATTGGTACTTACGAACTTGGCCTGACGGTTACTGACTGGTGGACCTCAACCATTACAGGCTGCACAGTAAATGCTGTAGACGCCAATTCGGATTCCGCCCCAACTATTGATCCGGGAGCTGACAGAAATATTGTTCTACCGATAAACTCAGTCGCTTTGTCGGCCAGCGTCTCTGATGATGGCCTGCCGACCATTCCGGGCTATTCCACTGTTAATTGGAACCTGGTAAGTGGTCCGCCTTCTGGAACCGTGATCTTTGCCGATGGGAATTCAGCCAATACAACGGCTACGTTTAGCGCCCCCGGTTCATACGTGCTGAAAGCAGTGGCTTTTGATGGCCTCCTGTACAGCGCAGACAACCGAAATACGATCACCATCACAGTGGCTGCCGATGCCAATGAGAATTTACCGCCCCTGATCACAATGCCTCCGGACATGGTGGTCACCTTGCCTGCTGCCGATTATGTACCTGGCGTGAGCCTGATGGCATCTGTATCCGATGAGGGGCCCAATCCTGTTGCCGTAAGGTGGAGCGGATCGGGGGGCTATTTCACCCGTCCCGATGTTGCCAACGGCTTTGTCTGTTTCAGCAGGGTTGGAACTTATGTTTTGCAGTTGGATGCGAATGATGGAGTTCTGCATACCGCTAGGACAATGACCGTTACGGTGCTGGAGGATAATCGTTCGGACTTTGATAACAACGGCGTGGTTGACGGTCTGGACTTCCTCGCCTGGCAGCGCAGCTATAACCATGGCACTGCCTCCAGCGGTGCGCCCAAGCTTGATGCCAATTTCGCTGATGCCAACTACGCAAAGGCAAATGGTGACGCCAACGGCGATGGCAAGGTGGATGGATCCGACTTCCTGATCTGGCAGCAGGACTATACGTACTGCCATTGAAAACGGAAGTGGTGGCTCAAATCGAAGCGGGCGGACCAACTGGTCCGCCCGCTTTATTTTGCGGGCTGCCGAGGCTGGATTCTTTTCCAGCCACGCTTTCCCAGGATGAAGAAATCCGGGTGCCACGGCCGTCCGCGGCCGTGCGCTGTGCGCCCTTTCAGGCATTAGGCTGAACGGCAAAGCAAAAGAAAGTTAAGGACGGGTGCCACGGCCGTCGGCGGCCGTGCGCTTTGCGTGCGGTGAAAACGAAGGTTTGAAAGGAAACGAAGAAACGCGCCTAGGGCCCGACATCCGGCAGGCTCTCCAGGTCCAGTTTGATAAGTCCCTCTGCTCCCGTCTCCCAGGTTCCGGAACTCGACCAGGACCAATCCCAGGGTACCTGAACAAGTTTGCGCCGGACCGGGTTTTCATGCACGTATTTGATCTTTTCATAGATTTCCTGCGCTGACCACAGATTTCTATCGTACCCGCCGCCTGCCTGCCAAAAATGGCGCGATGTGGTTCCGTCCGCATGAGCCTGAGTCATTCTCGCCAGGAATTTCGGACTGTTTGTTGTCACCCAAGCCAGCACCTTGGCCGTCACGGGGCGTTTTATGCATGACAGAATATTGCTTATCCTGACGCCCTCGTGAGGCCAGATGACCAGGTGAACGTGTTCGGGCATGATGACGTATGCCCACAGATCAAACCCCGCTGACTGCCGCGCGCTATCGAGACACTCCAAGAACCATCGCGGTGATTGTTTGCCCAGAAAGAATGGCTGACGTTGAAAGCAGGAAAAGGTCAGATGGTGAGCGTGAAAAGGCTCATCGAATCTCTTGCAGCGTTTTCGAGGATGTGGAGCCCGCATTTCTATAGGTTATCGTTGAAATGAAACAGGTCAAGGACTCGCTGCTGCCGAGGAACCTTCAGCATGGTTTGTCGCACAGCGCACGGCCGCGGACGGCCGTGGCACCCATCGCGATTTCGTACATGCAACCAACCTACCTCCCTCTCAAAGGTGCGCACAGCGCACGGCCGTGGACGGCCGTGGCACCCATCGCGATTTCGTACATGCAACCAACCTGCCTCCCTCTCAAAGGTGCGCACAGCGCACGGCCGTGGACGGCCGTGGCACCCGTCGCGATTTCGTACATGCAACCAACCTGCCTCCCTCTCAAAGGTGCGCACAGCGCACGGCCGGGGACGGCCGTGGCACCCATCGCGATTTCGTACATGCAACCAACCTACCTCCCTCTCAAAGGTGCGCACAGCGCACGGCCGGGGACGGCCGTGGCACCCATCGCGATTTCGTACATGCAACCAACCTACCTCCCTCTCAAAGGTGCGCACAGCGCACGGCCGGGGACGGCCGTGGCACCCATCGCGATTTCGTACATGCAACCAACCTACCTCCCTCTCAAAGGTGCGCACAGCGCACGGCCGCGGACGGCCGTGGCACCCGTCTTTTCTTTAATCGCAAATCCCTACACAAACAAATACACCCACGCCCCAAACGCCACGGCCGCCACGCCCGCCGCGGCGGCGAAGGACCACAATAAATTCCGCTTCTGCGCGGCGATCGCGAACGTGGACACGATCACCGCCATCTGCGCCGCCAGCATCCCGAAGAAGAACCGCTGGCTGCGCAGGTGGCGCCGGTCGGCGGAAAGGTTGCTCTTCCGTACCTGGACTTCGTACAGGCTGCCGATGGACTGGTTGAGCTTGGCCTCCATGTCGTAGCGGGCCGCGGTGTACCGCAGCCGCGCGGCGGTGAAGGCACGCTTTTGCACCGGCTGCGACACCAGCGCTTGCATTTTGTCTATGAGTTGACTCGGTTTACCCAGCGCCGCATCGAAGGCCGCGGCACGGTCCTTGGCCGCCTTCAGGGCCGCCTCGATCACATCCGGCCTTACCTGCGCTACTAATGGGGCAATCTCCGCCTCGCTCTTGGAGCTGCCAATAGCCGCCAGGGCCATCTGCAAATCTTTATCCAGCGCCGGCTCGGGGCCTATGTCAGGCAGTCGGGCATCGCGAAACGCCGCCAGTTCGGCCTGGATGTCGCCATCGGGCCCAGCACCCTGAAGGGCCGGGATTTCGATAGGCCCAATCTCCGCCGTGGTGTCCAGAATATCCAGCGTGGAGCGCTGCACGGCCGCGCGCAGCCGCTTGGCCTGGAAGAAGCTCCATTGGTCGCCCGCCTTGGACTGAAGCTGGGCGCCCATGGACCGCTCGTACTGGGCCTTGGTCATCTCGCTGGAGGCCAGCCCGGCCAGCATCGTGGCCAGCACGGCCATCACCACCGGCGTCGCCGAAAGAATTCGGCCCCACATCGTCTGCGGCACCGTCGCCTTGAGCTCGTTGGGAATCGTCACCTTCATGTTTGGTCCTTTTCCAGTTTGAACTCGTGGCACGGGCATCTTGCCCGTGAGTCGCACGGCCATCTTGGCCGTGTTCCGGCCGTCTATCGCGCCTCGCCACGGGCCAGAGGCCCGTGGTACTCATGGGCGAGACGCCCATGCTACGCTTAATCGCACTATTTTGCAGGGGCCGCTGGCTGGACAGTCTGTGCCGCGGCTGGTGTGACCGGCGCGGCGGTCGGCGTCGGCGCGGCCCCATTAGCCGGTGCGCCGGCGCTCGCCGGCGTGGCTGCCGGCACAACAGTTGGCATCGGCGCAGCGGGAACCTTGCCAGCGGTCACCGGCTGGATAGCCTGCACCGCCGCCGCGGGAACGGCCGGCGCGGCGGCCACCGCTCGGTGACGCACCCACCATGACTGGGGCAGGACGCCCGGCAGAATAGTCTCCACAGCGCCAAAGAACCACAACGCGCAAACCAATAGCGGCACGAATAACGCGGAAGCCAACGCCACCTTGGGCTTCCAGTGGTGCTCGACGGCATAAGGATCGACCAGGTCGGCCATCGCGCCCAGGGGGAGTTTGGCCGTGGTCGTCAGCGATCGGCCGAAAGGTATGTTGATCATGGCCTTTGAATTGATGGCCCAGCCCGTGGCATCCAGCAGAGGGCCGAGGTTGCGATGGCGCAGTTTGAGATAGGCCACCAGCATCGAAGGCCCGGAAATCAGCAGGATAATGGCCACCAAGCCCAGCGGCATCCGGTAGCCCAGGTTGAAAAACGCCTGCAAAACCATGCCCAGCGCGGCCGTAATCCCACCCACGGCCACGCCGAGAGCGGCCACTACGCCCACATCAAACCTCGGCTTGCTTTCGGCAGGCTTGCCGGCAGGAGGCCCTTGGGTCACTGCCGCGGCGCTGGTCATCTGGTTCGATACGTCGGCATCGGCCGCCGCGCGTTTGGCCAGTTGGTCTTCCACCCAGCGGACCGCGCGCTTGTACGGCGCCCAGAAGGCTTGGCGGAGGCTGATGGGGTTATCCACGATGCGCACGATCGTGGCGTCCCAGTCGCGGCCCTGGCGGTCGTAGAAGACGCCGTTGCGGCCGACCATGAGATTGTCCGAATCGCCCGCGGTGAAGGCCGCCACGATCATCATTCGCTCGCCCGTGGCCGTCCGCACCAGGTCGCAATAGGCTAGGTACATGCCGCTAAGGTGCGCGATGGCGGCGTGCTTGCCCGCATCCAGCACGCGAATGCACAGGTCGCAGGCCCGCTGGTCGAGATACAGCGTGCCGGCCTGGAACGCGGCCAGTTGCCGCCGCGAATAGAAATCGCGGAACGAGACGAAGTTGTTCAGCAGCCGGTACAGGTCGCGATTGAGCCGTACGAGTTTATCCACCGCGGCGATGGCGTTGGCCTCGCCCTCCAGCGCTTTGTCCTTGGCGATGAGGGCGCTGATGGCCTCCTGGTAGGGGCCGGAAAGAATCTCCCGCACCCGGGGAAGGCCCAGTTTCTCCACGGCCGTGACGGGTTTTGCGGCCATCCAGCCGGCCAGGCTGGCGAACTTGGCGCAGATCTCCGCCCATTCGGCTTCGGTGATGGAATCTTTGTCTCCCAGGAGCGGCTTGATGACCTGATTTTTCAGACGGCCGATCGCCTCCGCCCAGGCGGGGTTGACGCCGTTTACCAGCGGCAGGGGCTTTCCCGCCTCGACCCGCGCCAGGGGGAAGCCGGCCACCTCGGCCGCGGTGATGGTCAGGTCCTTGGCGGCGATGGCCAGGTACTCGGACTCCTGCCGGTTGAGCGCGGTCAAGGCGCGTGCGTCGAATGCCGCCAGGCGGCAGCGGGCGAAGTAGTCTTCCACCTTGGCCCTGGTGGCCTTTAGGGCCTCGGCCGCCGCCAGCGTGTCCTTGCCCAGCGGCAAAACGCTCGTGTCACGCTCCGCCACGGTCCACCAGTCGGAAAACTGCCGCAGCTCGACGAAGAGCTGATCCGCCTTCGCCTGGCCGATGCCGGCCTTGCCGCTGCGATCGATCTCGCTGCCCAGGCAGGCCATGATCTCGCCGATAACCGCCTGCACCTGGCCCTCCGCGGCCTGGGGCGTTATTATGCCGTCCCCATTAAACAGCGTCTGGGCGAAGATCCGCTCCGTGCTGGTGGTATCCTCCACCCCGATCCGCCGGACATCTCCCTTGCCCAGATTGTCCAGTATGCGACGTGCGGAATTCCGCACCTGAAGCCCCTCGGGACAGTCATCATTGATGGTCGAAAGGTCCAGGGAAGGGGAGCCCTGGAGCAGGACGGCCGGGTCCTTGACCATGGAGCAGGCCCACTTGACCGCCTCCAGGATCTCCGGCACGCGGATGCGGCCGTCCTTATCCTTGTCGATCAGCTCGAGGGTCTCGGCCTCCAGCTCCAGCCCCTGGACGGGGCAGCTCAGGGCCACCCAGAGCTTCTGGTCGAGCTGGTCCAGGGCCGTTAGGTCCTCACCGCCATCCAGCCGGACCTGGCAGAAGCCGCCGGCGCGAAAGAACTTCCATACATGCTGGGGCGGCCGCGCGACCTCGTTGGTTTTTTCCATCGCTCCTCGACTCCTTGGCAGCAACTGCTGGAGGGACATCTTTTTAGGAATGCGATGATAACAAAGCAGGCCTTCAGCGAACAAGACAGCTGAGCCTTAATGTGCCTTCCCGCGTTTTGTTTTTTGACGGCGGAGATCAAATCATCTAGCATGTGTTGTCTGAAGAATGGCCGCAGGCTGTGCACGGTTTCGAGGCCTTCAGGAAGAGGAGGTCGTATGTCTTTAGTGAAATTCTCGCTTTGGTCCCTGGCGATTTCCCTGCTGTCGATGGGTGTGGCGGTCCGCGCCGCCGCGCCGGGTAGTGGGCCGGCCAGCAAGCCGGCCACGCAGGCGGCGACGAAGCCGGCGGTAAGGCCCATTCCCATGCTGGCTATTCCGGCTGATTGGAAGGCGACGGAGCAAGGCGACTTGGCCGACAAATTCCGCCAGGCCGCGCCGCTGAAGATCGAGAGGCTGGGGACCGCAGTGTACGGCACCGATACCCCCGTCGATGGCGCGGGCCATTGCCTCGTGCCCCATCCCGACGGCAAGAGCTATGACGTGCTCCTGTGGTATCGCAAGGAGTACATGCACAACACGATGGTGTACGTTGTGGACCTGGCCAGCGGCGAGGTTCGCCGGCAGGAATTTCCCGAGTGGGAGAACACCTCGCGGCCGGAGCAGGGGTTTACCTGGTGGGGCGTATTGGGGACAGATAATAAGTTCTATGGCGCCAACCCCGACTGGGCGCGCTGTTACAAGAACAGCGGGGGAGGCGTAGCCGTCTCCCAGTACGATCACGCCACACACAAGATCACCCTGTACAAACTGTTCAAGAACCTGTGCGGCGAGAGCACGCCGCTGATCGTCGCCCCCGACGGCTGGATCTACGGCGCAGGCACTTGGTGCGGAGAGCGCAATCGGCACAAGGTGTGCGGCGCGTACGGGTTTAACCCGCTGACCGGGCAAACCCGCGACCTTGGGCCCGTGGGCCCGGGCAGCAAAATCTGCGCATATGCCCCTACGCTGGGGGTGTGCGATACGCACCTGTATGTCGCGTGCGGCAAGACGCCCTGGAACCTGGTAGCCATCGACCTGAAAACCGGCGAGCAGCAGGTGATCCTGAAGGCGCCCGAAGGCGGCGACCTGATGGAGATCAGCCACAGCAAGTTTTTCGGCGGGGCGGTCGCGTGGATCAAGAACGGCATTGGCGCGCCCAAAGAGTACTACTGGCTTTACCATGGCAAGGCGATCCGCAAGGAGGCCCAGAACGGGGAGATGGATGACTCGTGCCCCTGGCCCAAGGAGATGCAGGACAAGAAACCGAATCGGCGGCCCTCGCCCGAGCCGGAGCTCGACATGAGCCAGATTTATCCCGATGGCGACGGCCGCGCGATTTTCCGGTGGAAGAATGCGGATGAGGACTGGCGGGAGGTCACGCTGGAAAATGTGAAGATTTACCCGCTGACGCTGCACCGGTTCATCAATCTGGATGATGGGCAACTCTTTGGCACGGCCGAGGGATACAAAGGGCGATTCCTGTTCAACCCGGCCACGGGCAAAGTCACCTCCTTCGGCGCCGGCGGCTCGAGCATCTACTGCCTGACCACGCTGGCCGGCAAAATCTACTGGAGCGGCTACCCGGAAGGGCCCATCTTCGAATTCGATCCGTGCACGCCGTGGAAGGACAAGAACCCGCATCGCGTGTGGGATGAACTCAAGATATTCGACCTGACGCGCGTGAAAAAGATGCTTTCCGCCACGACCGCGGCGGACGGCCGCGCGTATTTCGGCGGCAAGGGCCAGCGCGACTACGAAGGCGGGGGGCTGAGCTGGTATGAGCCGGCCACGGGCAAGATCGGCGGCATGTGGGAGCCCTTTGACAACAAGCCGATCGGCTGGGTGACCACGGCGCACGAACCGTCCGACAAAGATATTCGCACCCCTGGCCGCTACGTGATCATCGGCGCCGAAGGCGGCGAAGTCTTTACCTATGACACCCAGAAGCATGAGCTTTTGAAGGATGTCAAATGTGTCCCGGTGGCCAAGGCACAGTACTCCGGGCCGCTCCTTGAAGTGGCGCCGGGACGGATGCTGGGTATCACCTGGGCGGGCCGCGGCCGCAAGAACGGGGCGGTTGTTTATGGCATTTCCGTGCCGGATGGCAAGGTGTATTTCAATAAGCCTATCCCGTGGGGCATCGGGTTTGACTGGGGACAAGGCATCGAGCCGTGGGGTTTTGCGACCGGCAGCGACGGCTTTATCTGGGCCACGCTGACCAATACGGACGGCTGGAAGGGCGGCGTGCTGGTGCGCATCGACCCGCGAAACGCGAATATCGAGGTGATCGGCTCGACGGACAGGCTGGGAGCGATCGCCTTCATCGGCCGCGATGCCTACCTGGCGGGCACGACGGAGATCCGGTGCCTGCGAAATGTCGTGCCTCGGTAAGATTCGCGGCAGAGAAGGAATTTAACCACAGAGGTCACAGCTTTTTGCATAACTAAGCGGCAGGTTTTAACTCCTGTCGCGACAAGTGCTGATGCACAAAAAACACAGCCAATTTCAGGTCGACCCAACGACGCACGCGATTCAGGCGGCGAGCATGGTAAGGCAGCATGCTTACATGGCTGGTGCCCTTGAACCAACTATTCCAGTGTTCCACCGCCACGCGTTGGTTGAACAGCGCCTGACCTTCCGCTGTAGCCAGCAGTCGGTCCGATGCATCGCGCCCGGGTTGCTCCGCACGCCACGCTTCGGTCTTGGCCCCGCGCCGGTTCACAGGGGCAGCCGCGCGTGCAAGCGGCGATCGATCAGCCGATGCAATCGCTCGCTGTCGTAGCCGGTGTCGGCAATCATCCAGCGCAGATTCGGCGCCTGGCCTGCGGCAATCTGTCGGATCAATCGCCGCGCCACTTTCATCTCCTGCACGTTGGCGCTGACTGACGTGCCAGGCCCACAGGCCGCCGGCGCCGTCGCACACCACATGCAAGGCATAGCCTCTAAACCACTTGCCGCCGTGGCAAGCCCAGCGGCTCTCCGGGTCGCGGCTGCAACTGCCCGTCAGCAGGAACGTCGAATCGATCACCACGTGTGCGGGCGGGCCCAGTCCCTGCCAGCGGCGCAATCGTCGCAAAAGTCGTCGCAACAGCCGACGAAAATCGGACGCCTTGGCACGCCGGGTCAACGTTGCCAAGCAGGGAATTTTGCCCGTCCACTGCCAGTACCGTTTGAGCCACCAGCCGGTGGCCCCTTGCGACAGCCGATGCTGCGTAACACTGATGGGCCAGTTCATCATGGCGCTGAACGCCCACACGGCCAGAATGTCTTGCGTGCCATACTCACGTGGCCGACCCATACGCGGCAAATCCGGTGCATCCTTGCCAACATGACGAATCTCACGGTACAGTTTGTTCCACAGCCTGCCGTCCATGGCATTCTCCTTTCGATGTGATAACCCGAAAAGAGCATAACCTAAAACGCAGGCTGTTTTTATTTACGCGTCGTACTTATGCAAAAAGCTGGAGACACAGAGATAAGAATTACAAGTTACAAAGTACAAGTGACAAATTAACGGCCGGAAGAGGTCTTATCCGGTAGTAATTTGTCATTTGTAATTTGTACCTTGTACTTTTGAGTGACAAATTAACAGCCGGAAAGATCTAATCCGGCGGTAACTTGTCATTTGTACTTTGCACTTTGTAATTTTGAGGCGAATGCCTCAGGCGCCGGATGGGTTGCAGGATACGGACGCGACGGTATAATCCTAAGTATGAGCAACATCAGTAAGATCTGTGCGGCGTTATTTTTGCTGGGGCCGCAGATCGCCGCGGCGGCCGGAGTGGACGATGGTTACGCGCCGCCGCAGGCCACGGCCAGCGGCGGGTGGATCAACTGGCTGATCACGGGCGTGTTTGTCGCCGGCCTGGCGGTGGTGGCCTTCAAGAACGCCAGACGCACACACCTGGACTAGACTACAGGGTACAGGGCACAGGGTAAAGACAAGCAAAGAGCCGACTGCAACCTGGATTTCTTGCTCCTCCTGTAACCTGCTAACTGTAACCTGTACCCTTTGCTTGGAGATGAGCCATGAAGAAATTCGTCATTGGGGCTCTGATTTGTCTGAACCTGGTTCTGGTGGCCGTGCTGGTATTTCACAGTACCAGCCAGACCGCCTTTGCCCAGCAGCGCAACAGGCAGACCGGCGACTATATCGTGAGCGCCTTTCAGTTCGAGCGCAACAACCAGGGCCTGTATGTCATTGACACCGGCAACAGCACAATGGGCGTGTTCGTGCTGGACACGACGGGCGCCCAGTGGCGCTGGAAGCCGTTACCGCCGCGCGATTTGACGCGGGATTTCCCGTCCCAAGGTCGGTGAGCCACGCCGGAACAAGTACGCGTGTTGATCGACAAGCCAGAGTGTTTGACAAGCCAAAGTGACTTTCGTCGCTTACGTGTGGAGACAAAAAAGATGAATAAGCAGAACGTGACAATAAGCATGATGGCGGCGACGGCGTTGCTCTTAACGTTTGCGATTATCTTTGTCGGCCAGACGGACAAGGCCGTAGCGGGAAATGCCCAGAGCACCGCAGCCGGCTATTCGATGGTACCCATCCAGGTGACAAGCACGCGCGAGGTCATGGTGGTCGTCGATAGCAAGAACCAGCGGCTCAACGCGTATTCCATCAGCGACGCTGGAACGGTGGAATACGCGCCGCAGTTGACCATCGCGTTGGATCAGTATTTTGGCTCGATTCGGCAGGGCCCGGCGGCCGCGCCGCAGGCACGGTGAAGGATATTGAAGAGACGGACTCCGCAGCCGAGCACACAAGAGAAAGGCCAAACACCAAGAGCACCAAGGCCACCAAGAGCACTAGGAAAAGGCAGAGTTTTAAGGCTGTCGTTTCTCGTCATAGCGAAGTTTAACACAAGTCAAGAATTGCGGATTTCGAATTGCGGATTGGAAGAGGGCAACGTATTCGCCATCCGGAGTGAAATCTGCAATTCTTCCGAGTTTCCCACAGCTCGTGCACATGTCAGTTGTGAAGTTATCCACAAATGCACGTTAGTCCTAGTGTGGAAGCAGCTTAAGGGAGATTACTGCCTATTCTTTTACCTCCCATAATGTTACATAACATATATTATCGGACGTAGGGGAAATTGCGGATTTCGAATTGCTAATTGCGAATTGAGGGAGCAAAGTCCTCCTGTAATTCTCAATTCGCAGCCGGCAAATCGGGTATCTCCAGTGAAATTACAGGCGGGCAGGCGCAACTCGCTGCTTGCCGTGCAGATGCTGCTTCTTTCAATTCGCAATTTGCAATTGGCAATCTTCTTCGGGTCCATCCTTAGAATTTCCGGTGAAGGGAAAACTTATGCTTACTCAAACAGTTTTGATCCGGCCTCCGGAATCCATACACGTTGCCCGCGGCCGCATCGAGAACGGCGCCTTCGAGGGCCGCTGGCACTTTTCTTTCGATGAGTACTACGACCCCGCCCTCGTCCATTTCGGGACGTTGCGGGTGTTCAATGATGACACGCTATCGCCGGGCGCCACCTGGCCGCTGCACCCGCACCGGGAGATCGAGGTGGTCACGTACTGCGCCGGCGGCGAATTCCGCCACGCGGATGAGAGCGGCGTGGGCGGCGTGTTGTATAAGGGCGATGTGCAGCACACGACCGTCGGCCGCGGCATCTGGCACAGTGAGATCAACAACCGCAGCGACTGGCCCATGCGCTTCATCCAGATGTGGTTCATTCCGCGGATGCGGAATCTTGAGCCGGCTGTCCAGCAGCGGCATATCAGGGTCGCAGAAAGGACCAACAGGCTTTTGCCGCTGGTTTCTGACCATGTTGAAGGAGCCCTACCCTTGGAATCCGATGGCAGCGTCTTTGCCAGCCGTTTGGAGGCCAGCCACGGCGTGCAGCTCGAACTGGATAACGTACACGGGGCTTATGTCTATGTGGTCGAAGGCGGCCCCGTGAAGGTCAATGGCGAGCGAGCCGGGGCGCTGGCCGCCGCGGCCATCATCGGCGTGCCGGAGATCCAGATCGAGGCCATCGAGGATGCCGAGCTGCTGGTGGTTTTGGCGGGACAGCAGCAACTGTAAACTACGAACTACAGACTACATAAACTCAGAGCGGACGCCAGGAGACCCTGATGCCGTATCGGCATCGGCCACGTTTATCGCGTCTGAAATGTGATAACCTGTCGACTGAAGGCAGGATACTCTATGGCGTGGTTTGCTGTCGTCACGGCGATTTCCTAACTTGACAGAAACCCAAAGCGCGGTATGCTGATTTTTGCTTCGACTTCCGTCTGTGGAAGCGGCGGAGTATGTATCCAGTCGAGAGGCGATGGGTGTTCTCGCTCGTCGCACACGCCTCTAGCCCGCACGGGCAAGTTTCCGAACGAATTGGGCAATTTGTTGCGCGGGTCTTCCGCGCGCTTCTGGGTTAAGGAGCATCGCAGTGGTTACGCAGTATCCTACTAGCAGGTGGCTTCTGGCTATCGGTCTGTTCACGATCTTGGCAGGACCACTAGCCGAGGTGAGCCGGGCCGACATCACCCTGACTGGCTCTCAGCAGTTGACGGTCCCCTTCAGCATGGGAGGGACGGTGAATCTGTACGGCAGCAGCCAAGTGATCGTTATGTCCGGCGGGGAGGTGGACGAAATCGATGCCTACAACAGCAGCATCGTGAACGTCGATGCCGGCGGGTGTGTGGGATACTCCACCGGCGTCATCTATGGCAACGACGGCAGTACCGTGAACTTTTCCGGTTCGGCGTGGGTCCTGAACGCTCGGGCGCCGCCGTGAACTTCTCCGGCGGGCAGGTAACCGGCTTGGCGGCCTCCAATGGCCTCGTGAACATCAACATGGGGAGTATTTGGGACCTCGACGCCTCCGGCAACAGCACCGTGAACCTCTTCTACGCGGGAATCGGCGATAGCATCGAAGCCTCCGGCACCAGCACCGTGAACATCACCGACGGGGGGTTATTCGGCGTAAACCTCTTGGCCTGCGACAGCGGCACGGTGATTTTTCATGATTGCGACTTTCAACTGGGCCAGGGGCTTTCGCTCAACGGCAACCAGGTGGTGGGCTCGGGCGTGCTGAGCGGCCACTTTGCGAGCGACCCCACCCAGCCATGGAGCGTCAACATCTATACGGGCGGCCTGACGCAGGGGAACATCCTCCTCACCCAGGTACCCGAGCCCGCCTCCCTCGCCCTGTTGGCCCTGGCAGGTGTGATGCTGAGTCGCCGGATGTCCAGGTAGAGCTGGGCGAACAAGCGGAATGAAGGTTTTGACGGATACCGGCGCGACCTTCTGTCGCGGGATTATCGATGCGCACGGCCGCCACCCTCACCCGGCCCTCCGGGCCACCCTCTCCCAGAGGGAGAGGAGTTGGCCGTGGCGCCCTTCAAAGTGGTTTCATTGGCCGCTCGGGGCGGTTTGACTGCTGGCCGGTGTTTTTTGGGTGGCGGCCGGGGCGATTCTCACACGCTTAAGACTCCTGGCATCGCCCAGGTTGAAAGTGCCAATTGCGGAAAAACCGCCGAAACGCTCCTCCAGGACTTGGCCCCGGATATTCGTGGAGGTATTCAGCCTGCCTCGATGAATTTCGCCGTTGGTGAGGACAACCTCCGCATTGTCATCGGGACCTCGCGTGAAGCTCTGTAGATCCGTGATGGGCACGTTAAGAGATATGCCGTCGCTCGCTAACATCCAACTGGACTCGGAGGCAAAATGTTCGTGCTTGACGTGGTTCCAAATCTCAACATCAGTAACCACGGGGATCTCGGCGATCTGGGATCCATTCTTTACTCGGAGGGATGACAGCGCGATTTTTCCGCCGGCCGACTGGATTTCGAAAGATTCAATTCTGCCGGGTTCCAGCAGGATCCGGCAAGGCAGGCCATTGATCCTGCAACGGCCGCGCAGGAAGGTTTCGCCGCCCTCGGGCCATTCGGACGTCGAATAACCCCCTGGCTCAAAGATCTCCGCCTCAAAGGGCTTTTCACCGATGCCCTTGACGATGAACGCTTTGCCCGGACCCTCCTTTTTTGCCAGCAGAAGGGTGCGATTTGCCAAGCTGTTGCCGTCGAGGTCAATTTTGATGCCATGGTCGACAACGAAGGACAGCACCTGCGAGCTGTCGTATTCATGCGCATCCAGGCTGGCGGACCGGTACGCATCGCTCCAGCCTGATTCGGGCGCCTGGATCGGCGTATCCAGATGCTTCCAGTCGGCAATATCTTTCCGCACTGTCCCGGATTTCAATGTGAAGTCGGCCGTTCCATCGGAATGGCAGACGACGCTCGCCACCTCAGTCGTCTTGGCCGTAAAGCGGCCGGTGAGCGAGCCGGATTTGGCTGTTCCGTCGAAGAATCCTTCCAGGCAACCGAAGGCCTTCGCACCGTCTGTAAAAGCGATCTCGAAAATGGGCTTGGGCCGCCCAAACCCGTAGGCCCCATCATGGAGGGAGAAATCTCCTCTAACAATCGACGGGAAGCCGTTCTTAGGCTTTCCGTTTGCGTCCGCATTGGCGCGGGGATCCACCGCCGTGATCGTGGAAATCTTGAGCGTGGGATAATCAATCAGAAGCCAATCCTGAATCAGGCAGATGGTCCTGGGCGGCATGTCGTGCACCGCGAACGCCGGATAGT
Source organism: uncultured Phycisphaerales bacterium (assembly GCA_963785635.1). Classification (GTDB taxonomy): domain Bacteria; phylum Planctomycetota; class Phycisphaerae; order SM23-33; family FEN-1343; genus FEN-1343. The sequence continues at coordinate 439,844 of CAWAWB010000004.1, read as the reverse complement.
TATATACCCAATAAGATTCATCCCGCGTGTCAGACCCGAAGCTCGCGTTTCGGACCACGTGCGTTTGCCCGTCCTTCAGGACGACTTCAAAACTCGGGCTGGGAGCGGCGGCCGGGGCTTTTGCCTCGTCGCCCCGCGCGGGATTATTGATCAGGAGTACGAGGCAGGGAGCAACGGCAAGAAGAACCAGCGGAATTAACCTCTTCACGATAACCGCTCCTCATTATGGATTTGTCGGCCATGCGCTTTGAGCCGACACTTCCCAAATGGACTTCCACTGATGCCCCGCCGCCAGCAGTGCCGCCGATTCTATCATGCTCTGAGGTTTCGGCAAGCCAGAACCGGCGCGACTAGACATCTCATGGACCTGACCCTATGGTTTAGCGGCATGGGCGGGTAAAATCCACCCACCCATGCCGAATCCTGATGAAAATGTTTTGCCTATCTCCCGCACAGGCGGCGGCGACCCGCCGGGGGCGGCGAAAACGCTCCGCGAGCAGTCGCCCGTGCGCAGGTCGCGCACCGAAATTCTCCGCCGCGCGGCAGCGCTTTTATGGCTATTGCTTGGGCCGATGTTCATGCTGTGGCCGTTGTGGCAGATGCCCACGGCCGCGGGCGAGGATGATCTGATCTATTATTTTCCCCTGCGCGTGCTGGTGGGCAAAAGTCTGGCCGCGCACCAGTGGCCGACGTGGAACCCGTATGAGCAATGCGGCGCCCCCCTGGCGGCGGACCCGCAGGCGGCGGTGCAGTATCCGCCGACCTGGCTCTTTTGCCTCCTTCCACCGAAAACTGCGTACTCTCTAAACGTCTTCATCGCCTTCGCCCTCGCAGGGCTGGGCGTGTACTTGTACCTGCGGCGGCTGGGGCTTTCGCTGCTGGCGGCGGTCTTCGGGGCGACGGTCTTCCAGTATTGCGGTTTCATGATCGGCCATCGCGTGCATTTGAGCATGATTTGCACGGCGGCGATGCTGGGCTGGGGGCTGTGGGCGATTGAGCGCATGCAGGCGCGGCCGCGCGGGTCAGTTTTTGTGTTTGCGGGGATTGTTTATTTAGCCCTGGCGAGCGGGCACTGGCCGATTTTCATCTTCACGGCGATCTGCTGGCTGGCCTATCTGCTGGTGCGTGGAAGGCCGCTGGCTGTGTCCCTTGGCGCAGCCGCGGGCGGCGCGGCCATGGCCGTCTTCGCCATGTCGCCGCAGATCATCTCGACGCTCCAGCTCATGGCCGCTTCCACGCGGCAGCACGTGGGCTTTGCCCTGGCGGGCGAGAACAGCTTCCCGCCGACGAACATCATCCTGGCGTTTTTCCCCCTGATTATGGGCTGCCGCACACCCAACAAATGGGTGGAATACGCCTGGTGGGGCCCGTGGCACCTGTGCGAAACGCTGGGCTACGTGGGGCTGATCACGCTGGTGCTGGCCTGCTGCGCGGCGTGGCGGCTGTGGCGGAAAGACTCCGGCGGCCGGTGGAGCGGCCTGGTCAAACTGTGGACCATCTTTGGGCTGGCCGCGTTCGTGCTGATGCTGGGCTATTACTTCCCGCCGGTTTTTGCGCTGGTTCATAAGCTGCCGGTTTTAGGTGTGATCCGGGCCCCGGCCCGCTGGCTGGAGGTGCTGGATCTGTCGCTGGCGGTGCTGGCGGCGATTGGGCTGGAGGTGCTGATTCACCCCTCTCCCCTTGAGGGAGAGGGTGGCACGAAGTGCCGGGTGAGGGGTGTTGGCCTTGAAGAACCCTCACCCCTGCCCCTCTCCCGTAAGAGGGAGAGGGGTGAAGAGGCCCCGCCGGGTGAGCTAAGAATGGCGCAGTCGCTGCGCCGCGGGGTGCTGGTCTTCCTGCCGATGGTGATGATTTCCCTGATCGGCCTGACCGCCCTGCTGACGGCGATCTTCCAGCGGTATTACCCGGACAAATTCGGCCAGCCGTTTGTGGGCGGGCCCGCCCAGGTATGGCGGTCGCTGCGGCCGGACAACACCGCCTTCTGGATGCCCCTGGCCCTGCTGGCGATCACCTGCGGGGTGATGGTTCTTTTTCTCCGCAACCCCCGCCGCCGCGGCGTGATGATTCTGGCCATGGCCATCTTTGACCTGCTCATCGTCACGCGGGCGGTGGATATGCCCGCCGTGGCCACGCGCGCGGCCGATCCCGCCAATTCGCTCATGGCGGATTTCCTGAAGGGTGATGCGGGCGGCGAGCCCTTCCGCGTGCTCCATTTGACCAATGATTATTTCGTGCAGCCGGTAATGTCGCTGGCGCCGAAAACCTCCGCCGTGTTCGGCGTGGAGAATCTGGCCGGTTACGGCCCCTTCCAGACGGGCGAATATGCGCATCTATTCGGCCTGCGGATCTTCGGCTATACGAGGGACTGGGCGTGGCTGGTCCGCCGCAACTACCTGCTGAGTCTCTACAACGTGCGGTACATTCTGTGCCAGGAGCAGTTCAGATCGGTTGTCGAATCGGTAGTGATACCTGACCCTGGCGAGCAGGCGATTTCCGAAAGCGAGAACCTGCTGGGTGACAAATGGCGGTTGGAGCGCGCCTCACAAATCGGCCAATCTTTCGTTTTTGACAAGGCCTATTTGCTGTGGCCCGCCACGGCCGCGCAAGATGTGTGGCCGTCGCCGGGGCAGGTTTATCGCATCGAGTTATCGGCCCGGCGCCCGAGGGCGCGGACAATTTCTTGCAGGCCGAACTGAGTGGTACGGATGCGCTCAGATTTGATGATGAAGCGTGCAAGATGATCATTCCCGCCGAGCAGATCGGCAGGAAGTGGCGGCGCCATGAGTGGACTTTTTTGCTGCCGGCCGAGGCACCCGAAAAGCTTCGCCTGGTCATCAAGACATTCAGCCACACGGCCATCGAGGTGAAGGATGTGCGCCTGGTAAGGGCCAACTGGGAGCAGCCGATAAACCTGGGCAGCCAACTCCTACCTGGCGACCAGGTGTACGAACTAATCGCCCGCTATCCCGGCCGCGACGACAGCCCGAACAAGATTTATGTGTATCGCAATCGCCTGTGCCTGGCGCGCAAGTTCGCCGTTCGGCGCGCGGCGGTGCTGCCGGATGAAGAAACCCTCATCGAGGCCCTGCGCTGGCATCCGGAAGATTACGATCTGACACAGGAGGCGCTGGTGAGCCAACCTGTGGGCGAAGGGGCGATGGTCTTTGAGAGCACGGCCAACAGCCCTATGAATGCCTCCCCCGCCTTTGGCAACACTGTGCCCGCCAATGGTGTAGGCGCTTTGCACGTTTCCTCACCATGTGAAGAAATCGCACCAGACTGACAGATTGTCAAAGAATTACAAAGGACAAATTGCAAAGGACAAATAACTGCCGGAGATGGATCTTTCCCGGCCGTTAATTTGTCCTTTGGACTTTGTAACTTGTAATTTTGGTGCTCTTGGTGTCCTTGGTGGTCTTGGTGCTATGCCTTTTCTTGCAATGGCCTCTCGTTCTTTGCTCGGCGCAGGCGGCACCCCGGACGCGGCTACACTTCCTTGGGAAGTCTTCCTGAAAAGGTGGAATAACTAGGGGCGAAAACTCCATGAGAAGTTTAAGAGCGATTATCGTTACAGTCGCGGTGGTGCTGGCGGGAATGACGGCGTTCTATCTTGCTCCATTTACCGTCGAACGCACCGCCTGCGCGGCCGACCAGGCCGCCGCGGCGGTGGCCGCCCTGGACGCCTTGGACGGCACCTCGCCGGCAGACCAGCTCAGCCGGCAGTTCCGCAACGTGGCCAAGGCGATAATGCCTTCCGTGGTTGAAGTGCGGGTCAAACAGAATGTTTCCGGGTTAGGGATGGGCGAAGAAGGTGGAGGCGGCGACCCGTTTGAAGGCATGCCCAACATGCCCAATATTCCGCCGGAGCTGCGGCCGTTCCTGCGCCCGCACGAGATTATCGGCCTGGGCAGCGGGCTGATTATCGACGCCGAAAAGGGCTACGTGCTGACGAATTATCACGTTGTCGAGGACACCAAGAGTGTGGCCGTGATTCTGTCGGAAGACCGCGAGCTCCAGGCGGAATGGATTCGCAGCGATCCCAAGACGGACCTGGCGATCATCAAGGTTAAGGCGGAGAAGCTGGTCGCTGCGCAATTTGGGGATAGCGATGAGATGGAGGTCGGCGACTGGGTGCTGGCCATCGGCTCCCCCGCCGGGCTGGAGCACACGGTGACCGCCGGCATTATTTCCGGCAAGGGGCGCCGCACGGCGGCGGGGGCGATTTTGGGGCATTACGAGAGTTTCCTTCAGACCGATGCCGCCATCAACAAGGGCAATAGCGGCGGGCCGCTGGTGAACATGCGCGGCAAGGTGATCGGCATTAACACGGCCATCGTCACGCCCGGCGGCAGCGGACAGAACGCGGGCATTGGCCTGTCTATCCCGTCAAACCTGGTCAAGCAGATCATGACGCAGCTTATCGAGAAGGGCAAAGTCACCCGCGGCTACCTGGGCATTTCCTTCCAAAGCACGCCCAAGGGTTTGCAAGTGATGGCGGTGCTGGACGGCTCCCCCGCCGAGCAGGGCGGCATGCGCGTGGGCGACATCGTCACGGCGGTGGATGGGCAGAAAATGAAGGATGATGATGCCCTGCGCTTCGCGGTGGCGAACATGCCGCCCAATTCCAAGCACACCTTCACCGTTCGGCGCGGCGGACAGGAGCACCAGTTGAACGTCACGATTGGGGAGCAGCCGGAGAACCTCAACCGCACCTTCGGCCTGGAGGGCGGCCAGCCGGGCGGCGAAGCCCAGGGCGTGGAAGGGATCGGTCTGAAAGTTTCGGAGCTGACACCCGCGCTGGCGCAGCGCGTATGGCTACCCCAGTTCCACCAGCGGCGTGGTGGTGACGGATGTGAGCACGCCAGAGGCGCAGGCGGCGGGCATTCGCCGCGGATTGCTCATTTCGGCCATCAACGGACAGCCGATCCGCAACGTGCGGGACTTCACCGAAGCGACCAAGAAAGCCAACCTGAAGGAAGGCGTCGCCGTGCGCGTGCAGGGACCAGAAGGCTCCGGCAAGACGGTGCTTCTGGTCCAATCGGAAAAGAACGGCGGCCGCGCGCAAGAGGCGGCGATGAAGGCGGTGGCCAGGGCGGTGGAGAGGAAGAAGAACAGCCCTGACGGCGGATTGACAACGACGAGTTACAAGAACGGGGAGTGCCGCGCGGCGGTGCTCCCCCTCTTCATATGAATTGACAATTGACAATTTACAATTGACAATTTAACGGCAAGAGGTTGATTGCGTCCCTAAATTGTCAATTGTCATTTGTACATTTTAAATTCTTATGCGTATCGCAACGTGGAACATCAACTCGGTTCGCGCCCGCCAGGATCGCCTGCTGGCCTGGCTCGCCGTCGCGCGGCCAGATGTGGTGTGCCTCCAGGAAACCAAGTGTACCGAGGCGCAGTTCCCTTCGTTGGAGTTGGAGGCGGCGGGCTACCACAGCGCCGTCATCGGCCAGGCGAGCTATAACGGCGTGGCGATCCTCAGCCGGTTGGAACTGGCCAATATTTCGCGCGGCCTGGGCGGCGGCGCGGATGAGCGCGAGGAGGCCCGATTGATTGCCGCGGATGTGAAGGGCGTGCGCGTGATCAACGCCTATTTCCCCAACGGCCAGGAGGTCGGCACAGAGCAATTCGCGTACAAGCTGCGCTGGATGAAGTCGCTGCGCGAGTACCTCAACGCGAACCATACGCCGGGCGAGCGGGTGCTTTTGTGCGGCGATTTTAACGTGGCCCCCGATGACCTGGACGTGGCGCAGCCCATGCGCTGGGCCGGCAGCGTCCTGTGCTGCCCGCCCGTGCGGCAGGCCCTGGAATACATTCGCGAGTGGGGATTTGTGGATATTTTCCGCGCGCACAATCCGGAAGGGCATATCTATTCCTGGTGGGATTATCAGCAACAGGCCTTCAAGAAGGACCTGGGCCTGCGCTGGACCACCTTTTTGCCAGCCCTCCATTGGCGAGGAAGTGTACCGGGGCCTCGGTCGCGAAAGAAATGCGCGGCGGAGAAAAACCTTCGGATCATGCACCGGTGGTGGCGGAATTACGGGAGAAATGACAAAGTACAAATTACAACTTACAAATTAGAAGACGCCCTCCTTCCCAATTTGTAACCTGTACTTTGTAATTTGTACTTCTGGTTTTAAGAACCTACTCAGCTTCTTCTACAGTGAAGACCCACCACCTCGCCTTGGCATGTTTGCGGTCTTTGGGTTGGCGGTCGCAGTACACAGTCATGATGGCGGCCGGCCGGGTCAGGATGCGATACCAGTGCCGCCGCAGGTAGATTTCATCGGATCGGTTTCTGCACGGGCCGGTGGTCTTCCATTTCTCGATGCTCCCCAGGGCTTCATACCGGCGGCCACGCCAAGTGAACAGCCGCGGCAGTCCCGGCTCGCCGTGCGACATGCCGATGGCGTCGCCTGTCCCCGCAACGGGCTTGAGCGGCTCGCCCACGAACTGCCGCGCAGGATCATGTGCCGCGTTGTGGCCTCGTTTGTTCACAACTGATTATAGGAAAAGACAGGAAATAGCCGAGCCCAGGTCAATTAGTCACTTGGTCAATTAGTCAATTAGTTGCTCCAAGAGGAAACCTCTTTCTAAATGACTAATTGACCAGTTGACTAATTGACGCCTTTATCCCATCCCTTGCATCCCCTGCATCCCTGCTAATTTCTTTTCTTTCAAATGAGCTTATCGCCCGACTTCGCATACGTCCACGCATCCGCGGGGCGATCATAATCCAGGATTTCCTCAGTTTTGAAGAACAGCGGGATTTCCTGCTCGGCCGAGGCTGCTGAATCGCTGCCGTGCACGAGGTTGTAGCGTTTGGACATGCCGAAATCGCCGCGGATGGTGCCGGGCGCGGCATCGGGGCCGAAGGTAGCGCCCATCATGGCGCGGGTGATGCGCACGGCATCGTTGCCCTCTAAAACCATGGCCAGCACCGGACCAGCCGTCATGAACTCCAGGAGGGGCAGGTAGAAATCCTTGCCTTTGTGGATGGCGTAGTTCTGCTCGGCCAGCGCGCGCGAGATCTGCATGAGCCGGGCGGCCACGATTTTCAGGCCCTTTGCCTCAAAGCGAGCGACGATCTGACCGATGAGCCCGCGCTGCACGGCGTCGGGCTTTAAGATAACCAACGTGCGTTCCATGTATGGCCATGTCCCTTTTAATCTTCCGAGGAAATCCCGTACTCTTTGAGCTTGCGATACAGCGTGCGTTCGCCGATCCCTAAGATGGCCGCCGCCTGCTCGCGATTGCCCGCCACCATCTTAAGCGTGTCGCGGATGAACTGTTTTTCCGCCTCGATCAGGCTCAGGCCCACCATGCTGGTCGGGCCGGTCGGCACGATCGCCCCGCCGGACGCCGCGGGGGCGGGCGAGTAAATCTCCGGCGGCAGATCTGTGAGCGCGAGCTTGCTCTCAGCACTGTCATCCGCCAAAACCACCATATTCTCCACCACGTTCTTGAGCTGGCGGACGTTGCCCGGCCAGCCGTAAGACATGAGCACCCGACGCGTTTCGCTCGTCAGGCCGGTGATCTTCTTGCCGTGTCGCTTGGCGGATTCCCCCAGGAAGTGGTCGATCAGTACAGGAATGTCCTCGCGCCTCTGCCGCAGCGGGGGCAGCGTGATCATTGCGCCGCGGATGCGGAAATACAGGTCCTCGCGGAATTTCTTCTCTTTCACCAATTCCTGGAGGCTCTGGTTGGTGGCCGAGATGAGGCGGACGTTCACGTGGATGGTTTCGTTGGAGCCCAGCCGCACCACCTCGCCGTTCTCCAGCACGCGCAGCAGCTTAGCCTGCATGGCCAGCGGCATGTCCCCCACTTCATCCAGGAAGATCGTGCCGCCGTCGGCGTGCTCGAAGCGGCCCTTGCGGTCGCCCGCCGCGCCGGTGAATGCGCCCTTCACGTGGCCGAAAAGTTCATCCTCCAGGATGGACTCGCTCAGTCCCGCGCAATTCAGCGCCACGAGGCGATGCTCTTTCCGCCGCGAATTATTGTGAATGGCCTGGGCTAAGAGTTCCTTGCCCGTGCCGCTTTCGCCCTGGATCAAAACCGGCAGATCGCTAGGCGCCACGCGGCGGACCGTGTCGAGAATCTGCATGAGCGCGGGCGAATTGCCGACGATCGCATCAAAACCGAAATGATTGTCAAGCTGGCGGCGTAGGTCCTGAATCGTCCGCTCCTGAGCGGTCTTCTCCACCGCGCGGGAGACGACCGTGCGCAGCTCATCGATGTCGATTGGCTTCTCCACGTAGTCGAACGCGCCTCGCTGGAGCGCTGTGCGGCAGGTGTCCACGGATGAATGCGCGGTGATCAGAATGACCTCTGTCCCCGGCGAATCATTTCGCGCGGCGGCCAATACCTGCAACCCATCCACCTGGCCCCCGAGGACCAGGTCTGTCACCACCACATCAAAATGCTGGGCGCGGATGCGGGCGAGGGCCTCATCGCCGCTGTTGACGGCGGCGGTGCGATGGCCTAGCCGCGCCAGGCCTTCGGCAATGACGTCGGCGTGGGCCGGCTCATCATCCACCACCAGGATATCCGCCGCAGTTTGATTAACTTGCTGCATGGCCGTAGCTTAAAGCTCAGAAGAGCGAAATTCAACGCGTTTCGTTGGCAGGTGGTGCTGAGTACCACGTGGCGTAATACGCCACCTGACATACAGGTGCCCAATTGGGCACCTGCCGCCGCTATTTGAACTGAAAAAATTTATCAGTTGACGGGGGGGGCGAAAGTTTCGCCCCCCTGCACCCCCGCGCGACTCCGAAAGTTTCGGAGTCATTTATCTTTCCCAGCCTTCTCCAATCTGCGACGTTTGCCCAAAACCCTTGCATTCTCTCCGTAAAGGCAGTAAAAGTCCCCGACTTGGCGTCGCTTCCCGGGGAAGACTCCCCGGATGATTCGCGGATGAAATGTCATGAAATTTTACTTGGTCGACCAGATTGAAAGCATAGAGGCCGGTCGTAAGATCGTGGCCGTCAAGAACTTGACGGCCGCGGAAGAATACCTGGCCGACCATTTCCCCGCCTTTCCGGTCATGCCCGGTGTGATGATGCTGGAAACCTGCGTCCAGTCGGCGGCTTGGCTTGTAAGACTTGCCACCAATTGGAGTTGCAGCATAATCGTGCTGAAGCGGGCCCGTAATGTCCGCTACGCCAATTTCGTCGCCCCAGGCGACAAATTGAGAATCGAAGCCGATCTGGCCAAGCAGGAAGGCAATGTCTATACATTCACCTGCACAGGCACGGTCGACGGCGAGACCGCCGTGGGTGCGAAAATTGAGTTGGAAGCCTTCAACCTGGCCGACCGCGATGCGCGGCTGAGCGGGGCGGACCAGGAAATCATCGCGCAGATGAAACAGAGATTTCAGTTGTGCGGAGGCAAGAAGTTCGGCGCATGATATCCGTCTCCTTGCCCAGGAATGCCTGCCCAAATCAAAGCGGCGCTTTGAGTTGTGCGGAGGTAAAAAGGCCGGCGGTTGACATTGATCCGCGGCCCGCTTATACACAGTACCTTGCGAAACGGCGACGGCGTGTGCAATGGCCTTACGATGGATCGAACCGGTCCTGTGACCGCCCCGCGGGAAACAAAGGAGTTTCATAATGCCAATGACTCGGGATGATATTTACGCCAAGGTTCAGCAGACGTTGGTCGAGGCGCTGGGTGTCGATGAGGATGAGGTTACTCCTGGCGCCACGCTTACCGGCGACCTGGGCGCCGAGAGCATTGACTTCCTGGACATCGTCTTCCGCCTGGAGAAGACGTTCAACATCAAAATTCCCCGCGGCGAGCTGTTCCCCGACAACGTGCTGAATAATCCGGAATTCGTGGCCGACGGCAAGCTGACCGATGCGGGCTTGGCCACGCTCAAGGAGCGGATGCCGCACGCGGATTTCAGCGAGTTCCAGAACACCCGCGACGTGTCGCGCCTGGCCGAGCTGTTCAAAGTAGATACTATCGTCAACTACGTCGCCACGAAGTTGAACGGCGCGGCGTAACCGCGCCTGCCCTGGAGCGACAGCCTACCATGCGCTGGATCTGGATCGATCGGTTCATTGATTTTCAACCCGGCAGGTCCGCGACCGCCGTCAAGAATGTTTCATTGGCGGAGGAACATCTTCACGACCACTGGTCGGCCTATCCGGTCATGCCCTTTTCGCTGATGATCGAGGGCATGGCGCAGACGGGCGGCATCCTGGTCGGCCACGCGCGCGATTTTAAGGAGAAGGTCATCCTGGCCAAGATCACGCGCGCGGAGATCGACGACCTGGTGCTGCCGGGCGATCAGCTCCAGTACCACGCGGAGCTCGACGAATATCAGCGAGGGCGCGGCTTCTATCGCCGGCACGATCAGCCGCGCGGGCAAACAGATCGGCCGCGTGGACCTGATGTTCAGCCATATCGACCAGAACCTTTCGGGCAAGCAGTTCCCGCAGGAAAACTTCGTGTTTACCGAGCAATTTCGGCGGCTTCTGGTGCAGTTTACGCAGGGGCCGACGGCATGAACGCTCGCCGTGTAGTCATTACTGGCGCCGGAGCGGTGACCGCCGCGGGGTTGGGCCTGCGGCCGCTTTTCGATGCGCTGTGCAAGGGCGAAAGCTGTATCCGCCGGATTGCCCGCTTCGATCCTTCGGGGTTCTCGTGCCAGATCGGCGGAGAAATCCCCAACTTCTCCGCGCGCGATTTTGTGCCCAAGAGCTACCGCAAGGCGGTCAAGGTCATGGCCCGCGACATCGAGCTGGCGGTGGCGGCGGCGGACCTGGCCTTTCGGGATGCGAATTTCAAAACCCTGGGCACAGAGGGCAACGGCCAAGCAAGCAATGGCTCTGGCGGCAATGGCGCAGCCGCCGCGGCGCCGCCGTGGAAATGTCTTACGACTCCTCGCGCATCGCCTGCAACATCGGCGCGGGGCTGATCTGTGCGGACCTGGATGAGCTGGCCGCGGCCATGCGGACCTCCGTGGATGAAAACAACCGCCTGGATCTGGCCCGCTGGGGCCGCGAGGGCATGAATAATCTCACGCCGCTGTGGCTGCTAAAGTATCTGCCCAACATGCTGTCCTGCCACGTGACGATTATCCACGCCTTAAAAGGCCCGAGCAACACGATCACCTGCGGCGAGGCGTCGGGGCTTTTATCCATCGCGGAGGCGGTCTCGCAGATCCAGCGAGGCGACGCCGATGCGGCCATCGCCGGCGGCGCGGAGACCAAACTGAATCCCATGGGCCTGCTGCGGCAGGGCAAGCTGGGGCGATTAACGGTCACCAATAACGACCAGCCCTCCCGGGCCTGCTGCCCCTTCGACGGCCGGCACGCCGGCACGATCATCGGCGAAGGCGCGGGGCTTTTGGTGCTGGAAGAAGCGCAGCAAGCCTATCGCCGCGGCGCGCGGATTATGGCCGAACTGGCCGGCTTTGGCTGCGCTGCCGACCCCAGCGGCGTCGATCCCGAATCGCACCATTGCGGCAATGTCCACCTGGCGTGCAAGCGGGCGCTGGACGATGCGGGCATCACGCCGGATCAGGTGGACCTGGCAATCGCCCACGGCACGGGCGTGCCGTACGAGGATGATCTGGAGGCCGCGGCGCTGGCGGGTCTGTTTAACAGCCGCCGCCCCGCCGTGATCTCCCTGACCGGCGCCATTGGAGACAGTTACGCCGCCGCGGGTGGTTTCGGCGCGGCCATCGCGGCCAAGGCTATTGCCGAGGGCGTGATTCCGGCCAGTGTCAATTTTTCCGCCGCCGCACGGGCGTGCAGCGTGATTAATGTGCCGGCCAAGAGCCAACAGCGGCCGGTTCGATGCGCGCTGGTGGAATCGTTCAGCCACGCCGGCCAGTCCGCCGCGGCGGTGCTGCGGAAGTTTGAAGGAGCGCCGGCATGACCCGCCGCGTCGTCATCACCGGCATGGGCACGATCTCGCCGCTGGGGCACGATGTTCCCACGCTCTGGAAGAACGTGCTGGCGGGCACAAGCGGCGTCAGCGCAACGCAGCTTTTCGACGCCCGCACATTCCCCTCCACATTTTCCGCGCAAGTCAAGGAATTCGGCGCACTCGGCAAACATCTGCCCAACGCCAACGATCATCGCCACGCCGGCCGCGCAACGCAGTTCGCGCTGGCCGCGGCGAATCAGGCATGGACGGCGGCGGGACTGGCCGCGGATGGCGCGCTGGATCGCGGCAAGCTGGGCATCTACATGGGCTGCGGCGAAGGCAGCCTGGATTTCGACACCTTTTCGAGCTGCCTGATGGATGCCTCGGGCGACGGCAAGCTGGACACGGTCAAATGGGCCAAGCTCGCGTGGGAGCGCATGGACCTGTACCGCGAGCTGGAGCAGGAAGCCAACATGGTGGCCAGCCATCTCACGCGGCAGTACGCGGTGACCGGGCCGGTCTTCAACGTGCTGACCGCCTGCGCGGCCAGCACGCAGGCTCTGGGCGAGGCGACCTGGCTGATCCGCCGCGGCGTGGCGGATGTGATGATCTCCGGCGGCTCGCACAGCATGATTCACCCCTTAGGCGTCACCGGCTTTAATCGCCTGACCGCCCTTTCCATACGGAATGATTCCATCACGACCGCTTCGCGGCCGTTCGACCGCACGCGCGATGGATTCGTCCTGGGCGAAGGCGCCAGCATCCTGATGCTGGAAGAACTTTCGCGGGCCCAGAAACGCGGAGCGCCCATTCTCGCTGAAGTGATCGGCTTTGGCTCTTCCGCCGATGCCTTCCGCATCACCGACCAGGATCCCGATGGCGCCGGCGCGGCGGCCGCCATGCGCATGGCCTTATCCAACGCCAATCTCAAGCCCGAGCAGATCGACTATATCAACGCGCACGGCACGGGCACAAACCAGAACGACAGCGTTGAGACCAAGGCAGTCAAGGCTGTGTTCGGCAAGTATGCTTATTCCTGTCCGGTCAGCTCCGTAAAAAGTTCGCTGGGCCATCTCATCGCCGCGGCGGGCGCAACCGAGCTGATCACCTGCGTGCTGGCCCTGCGCGACTGCCTGCTGCCCCCCACCGCCAACTACAGCGTCAAAGATCCCGAGTGCGACCTGGACTACATTCCCAATGTCGCCCGCAAGGCCGAAAAAGTGAAAACGATTATGAGCAACTCATTCGGCTTCGGCGGGCAGAACAACTCGATCATCATCCGGCGGTTTGGCAGCAACTGATAACAAAAACACAAAAATGTTATCAATTCGTAACTCATTTGTGTTTAATAGCTTGTAAAAATCATAACAAATCCACTCTTCCTAAGATTTCGGATTTTTCAAATTTTTATCCAGAATCGGTAATACCCCGTCCGATATCTAGAATGTCAGATTTTTAGCGGGACCAGCCGTAGCAGATGAGGCTAGCATGGTTGCGGCCAACGTGAAGAAGCAATTCTGACTGACCAAACTGATCGCGTGTCGATGGGTGGCTTTTAACCTTTCTGAATGGGAATAGTGCGACTGGAGGCTGGGGAAGCCTTCCAGTCGGGGAAGTCATAAGAACCCTTAAGTGCTCTCGGTGTAGGCATGTGGAACATGCATCTGAATGCGAACGAGCCGACCGGCCTGCGAACGCAATCCAATCCCACAATGAAGTGCGCCGGCGCCGGGGCAATTGGAACAAAGATTCTTTTCCTCTCTAAACAGATCAGCCAAATCACAGCTCGTGGAGTTTTGGGCGCCGAGATGCATCGGAAAGCAAGGACCCCCGACCCTTCACCGGGTTTTTCCGGGCAGGAAAACCCGGCCGATGCGCTCGGCGTCCGAGGCCCCACGGGCTGGCTCACTTTTATGGCATGCGGCGCCCATTCCCGGGGGACCAGGGGGGCGCCCGCATCGCTAGCGTCCCAGAAGCCGGGTGGTGCGAAAAACAAGGACCCCGACCCTTAGGTTAGCCTCCCGGGCAGGAAGGTTTGACCCGCACACTCGGCTTTTGGGGCGCTGATTTTCGTCTCGCAAATTAGCCACAGAGGACACAGAGGAAGAAAAGAGAGGACACGGAGAAGAAGAGAATCAAGAGGGCGCTCAGTGAAAGACCGTCTTCTAGTCCATTATCTCGTAGTAGAAGATGCATCTGTCGGTATCGACGTACACTCTCGGTGTCGACGAACCGCCGCCGACTTCAAAACCATTTCGGATATTCCATACACCGAACCATGGAAGACCTTTTGCCCACCCGCATGTATACGCGCGAAAAGGAGATTCCTCAGACGACCTTGGGGGTGGGGGTTCTTGGCCTGTTAGTTTCTTGGCGTATGTTAAGCATACCTCCAGGGGCGCATTAAATCTTACATAATAGGAATAAGCCACGAAGTGGCTATAGTTCGCGTAGTACACGTTCGTCGCCTTATCAGGCAGTGGAACATCCCAGCCTTCGGGGCTCGCCCCATACCGCGCAGTTAACGTGATTCCCGCCTGCTTCACTGAGAGCGGCTTATCTGTTTTGCTGCGGTGAGGCGTAAAGACCCATATTACCGAAAATGCCAGAAACGCCACAAAAGCCAGCAGAGTCCACTTGGTAATAGTCCAAAGCCGCATGGCGGCCAATCTCCTCTCTGCTCTCTCGGTTCACCCTCCGTGCCCTCTGTGGCTATTTCACCGAGTCGACCTTGCCCACCGCCGCCAGTCGCGCCTGGGCCTTGTGCATATCCTCCCCGGAGGGTGCCCTGCCGCTGGCCATCATGTCCGAGAAGCAATCAAAGAGGTACGTGGCATCGTGAGGTCCCGGCGAGGCCTCCGGGTGATACTGCACGGAGAAGATCGGCAGATCCGGATGCGTAAACCCTTCGATCGTCTTGTCGTTCAAATTGATGTGCGTCACCACGCCGCCGGCCTTTTTGAGACTCGCCTCATCCACGGCAAAACCGTGGTTCTGGCTGGTGATTTCCACCTTGCCGGTGGCCTCGTTGCGCACCGGCTGGTTGCCGCCGCGATGGCCGAACTTGAGCTTATAAGTCTTGGCGCCCATCGCCAATGCCAATAGCTGATGGCCCAGGCAGATGCCGAACATGGGCACTTTGCCCATCAATTGCCGCAGCGTTTCGATGGTGTAGGTCACTGCCTCGGGGTCGCCGGGACCGTTGGAGATGAAGACGCCATCGGGCTTGGTGGCCAGAATATCGGCCGCTCCTGCGCTGGCGGGAACGACCGTAAGGTCGCAGCCGCGCTCGATAAGATTGCGCAGGATGTTGGTCTTGGCGCCGCAGTCGATGGCCGTCACGCGATATGCGCGGCCATCCCGCTTATCCAGCCGCTGGGCGAATTTGCTCTCAAACGGCCGCTTCCACGTGTAGCCCTTTTGCGGCATGACGACTTTGACCAGGTCCTGCCCGTTCATATCGGGCAGGCTGCGGGCGCGGGCCACCAGTTCATCATCATCCAGGATCTCGCTGCTCAGGACGCCGTTCATCGCGCCATCGACGCGGATGTGCCGCACCAGGGCCCGCGTATCGATGGAGCAGATGGCCATGATGTTGGCCGCGGCGAGATACTCGTGCAGGGATTGGCCCGAGCGGAAGTTCGACACCCGGGCCGACAGTTCCTTGACGATGAAGCCCGCCACCTGCGGCTTTTGGGTGAAGCTTTCGATGTCCTCGATGTTCGTGCCGTAATTGCCGATCAGGGGGTACGTCATCGTGACGATCTGGCCGCAGTATGAGGGGTCGGTGAGAATTTCCTGGTAGCCGGTCATGGAGGTGTTGAAGACGACCTCTCCGCCGGTTGTGCCGGAAGCGCCGAAGCTGCGGCCGGTGAAGATCCAGCCATCGGCGAGGGCGAGTTTGCAGACCTTTGCTGACTCCATACTCATCTTGCTCATCTCACTTTTACGGGGCTGTAGGCCGTAGGCTGTAGACTGTAGCAGGCCGGAAAAACAGGAAAAGAACATCGTTTTGCAGCGATTCGCCGCTCTTCTCGCAATTCCTACAGCCTGCAGTCCACAGCCTGACAGCCTATTTGTTCTCGCCGCAGCACTTCTTGTATTTCTTGCCGCTGCCGCAGGGGCAGGGATCATTGCGGCCGGGCGCCTTATCCGACTGGATCGGCTTGACCTTTTCGGTCTTGTCGATCATCTCCTGGATGGCCGCCGCCTCATCCTTGGGCAGGTTCTTCATCTCCAGGTCACTCAGCCGCTTTTTGTCTTTCTTGTTTTCGAAACGCTCGTTGATCTGGTCGCGACTCATTTCGAGGGCACTCCTTTAAAATCAGGCTGTAGACTGTAAGCTGTTGACTGTAGGCACGACCGGATGAAAGTCGCACATTTTCGCCAGCACCTATAAATCCCAACCCACATCTTTCTGTTTTTCCGGCTGTTCCTACAGCCTACGGCCTACGGCCTATTCTTCTCGTCCGTGGCACTTCTTGTACTTCTTCCCGCTGCCGCACGGGCAGGGGTCGTTGCGGCCCACCTTGGGCGTCACGCGGCGGATCGTCTCCACCTTCTGCGGCTTGGTGGCTTCCTGCTGGGCCTGCATCTCCTGCGAGAGATGATCGTACCCGGCAAGCTGCTCGTGTACCATCTGGCTGATCTGATAAACATTGGCCAGCCGGGCGGATGAAGACAGCCGCACCTTGAAGATGTTCTCCGCCACGCGGCCGCGCACGGTGTCGAGCATGGTGCGGAAGAGCGCCGAACCCTCGCGCTTGTACGCGATCTTGGGGTCCTGCTCGGCATAGCCGCGCAGGCCGATGCTGCTTTTCAGGTGGTCCATCTCCAGCAGATGGTCCTTCCACGCGCCGTCGAATTCTTCGAGCAGCACGAACCGTTCCAGCTCGGTGATTTCGCGGCGGAGGAATTTTGCGCCGGCATCCAGCAGCACATCGCGCGGCTCGGCATTCTCAAAATCGCCCTCAGAGAGCAACGTGTCGAAGCGTTCGCGTGCGAAGGTGATGTGTGATGCCAAATCGCCGTCGCCGCCGGCGGCCATGTGGGCATCCACCTCATCCTCCAGGCCGCCTTCGGTCGTGTAACGGCGGCTCAGGGGAATGAGAATGTCCAAAAGCTGCTGGCCGTTCCTGCCTTCGAGGTCCTCGCCCTTCAGACCGGCGCGGAACTTGGCATTGGCCCACTCGGCCAGGGCCTGGCAGTGGAAGACGTTGGCCGTGTTGCCGTCGGGGAAGGCCCGAGACAGAGCGAACTCCACCGGGTAGGCTACCTCGCGCTCTTTGTACGCGTTCAGGATGATTTCCGTCAGCCGCTCGGCGACCTCCTCGACGGAGCCTTCCAGGTCGTCCAGGGACGGCCGCACGCCGAATTTCGTCAGCGCCCACTGGGAAAGCGCAGATCATGGGGAACTTTTCATCCAGATACGTGGCCACAGGGGCAAGGTCCATCTCGTCGATCCGCTGGCGGGCCTGCTCGATGACCGTTTCGGAAATCTGCTCGGGCGTCAGCGCCCGAAGCTGCGTCTGCGAGAGGTTCGCGCGGAAGCGGCTCATCGCCCAGCTTGCAAGGCCGCCTAAATCCCAATCGCGCGGCTCCATATCCGGATCGATGTACTCGCCCACGCTGCGGGAGATGTCGGCAGCGGCCTCATCCTTCGCGCGGCCGCGCAGTTCATCACAGACCGTAGCCAGATCGTCGGCGCGAACTTTTTCGGGGGCGATATCCACGCGCAGGTTCGCGCGGGCCCAATCACTGATGCAGCGCTGGCCGTAATGGCCGGCCAGGTGATCGCCGACGCCCTCGGCGATGGTGTCGGAGATCATGTCGACGATCATGTCCTTCAGGTCGCGGCCCTCCAGCATGCGCTGGCGCTGCGTGTAGAAGGCGCGCCGCTGATAGTCCATGACCTCGTCGTATTCCAGCAGGTTCTTGCGGATGTCGAAGTTGCGCTCCTCGACCTTCTTCTGCGCCTGCTCGATGGCCTTGGAAATGCGCTGGTGCTCGATGGCCATGCCGTCTTCCATGCCCAGCCAGTCGAGCAGTTTGAGCAGCGTCGGCCCGGCGAACACGCGCATCAGGTCGTCATCCAGCGACAGGAAGAAGCGGCTGGAGCCGGGGTCGCCCTGGCGGCCGGATCGGCCGCGGAGCTGGTTGTCGATCCGCCGCGCCTCGTGCCGCTCCGTGCCGACGATGTGCAGGCCGCAGGGCACATCCTCTTTGGCAGCTCTTGCGGCCGCGCTTGGGGAAATCGGCATCAAGCTTAGGCTTGAAGCAGTGGCGCAGTTGGTGGAAGGATCGTACTCGTGGCAGTGGATGCAGCACTTGTTCACGCCGGCCGGGTACAGGTCTCGGAGGGCTCGATGCCCGTCGGGCAGCTTTTCATCATCGGGCACGCGGCAGGCCGACCACACCACGCCGGGGCCCAGCTTGATGTCCGTGCCGCGGCCGGCCATGTTCGTGGCGATGGTGACGTTGCCCACCATCTCTTTCGAATCTTTCTTTTTGGGGTGCTGGTGGCCGGCCTTGGCGACGATGTCCGCCTCGCGGGCGGCGTTCTCGGGCCGGGCGTTCAAGCACTTCGTGCTCGATGCCGTACTGGCGCGTGAGCGCATCGGAAAGTTTTTCTGATTTTTCGACGCTGGTGGTGCCCACCAGCACAGGCCGGCCCTTATCGACGGATTCATGGCGAATCTCCTCGACGATGGCCTGGAACTTCTGCGCCTCGGAGCGGTAGATGCGGTCGTTGTGCTCGGCGCGATTGACCGGCCGGTGCGTGGGCACGGAGATCACGTCGAGCTTGTAGATCTTCAGGAACTCGCCGGCTTCCGTCATGGCCGTGCCGGTCATGCCGGCCAGCTTGCCGTACAAGCGGAAGTAGTTCTGAAGGGTGATGGTGGCCAGCGTCTGGTTTTCCTGTTTGACGCGGACGCCTTCCTTGGCTTCGACCGCCTGGTGCAACCCTTCGGACCACTGGCGGCCTTCCATAAGGCGGCCGGTGAATTCGTCGACGATGACCACTTCCTGCCCGCGCACGACGTAGTCGCGGTCCTTCTCGTACACGATGTGCGCCCGCAGGGCCTGCGTGATCAGGTGCGGCCATTCCGCGCCGTCCTGGTAAATCGCCCCCAGCTCGCGGTCTTCCTGCGCCGCCGAGACGCCGTCGTGCGTGATGCCGACGTTCTTGTTCTCGGCCTGCACGACAAAAAACTGGCGATGGCCGATGGCCTCGGCCTCATCCTCGGTGAGCGAAAAGCCGCTGCGCTGCGAGGGATCGGCCTTGAATTTCTTTAAGGCCTCGCCCAGCTTGGGGTGGCCGCGATATTGGTCGGGGATTTCGCCGTCCCAGTGGTGGATGCGGACCAGCGTTTCCTGGTTGGCCTCCTTCTGCAAATGCTCCAGACGGCGGGCGATCTGATCGGCCTTGGAATAACGGCCGACATCGCCATACGCCGGGCCGGAAATAATCAGGGGCGTGCGGGCTTCATCGATGAGGATGTTGTCCACCTCGTCCACGATGGCGAAATCGAGCGGGCCCTGCACCTGCTCTTCGGCGGAGAGCTTCATGTTGTCGCGCAGGTAGTCGAAGCCGAACTCGCTGTTGGTGCCGTAGGTGATGTTGCAGGCGTAGGCGGCCTTGCGCTGCTCGTTGTCCATCATCGCCTGGATGTAGCCGATGGTCATGCCCAGCATTTCGAAGATCGGCTTGGCGAATTCGGCATCGCGGCGGACCAGGTAATCGTTCACCGTGACGACGTGGACCTTCTTGCCCTGGAGCGCCGTCAGATAGATCGCGGGATAGCAGGCGATGGTCTTGCCTTCGCCGGTGGCTTCCTCGGCAATATTGCCCTGGTAGAGCACCAGGCCGGCGATGAGCTGCACATCGAACTGGCGGTGATTTCTTGCGCGGCGGGATGCCTCGCGGATGGTCGCGAAGGATTCAGGGATCAGCGAATCAGGAGAAACGCCTTCATTGAGCCGCTGGCGCAGGGCGCGGTCGTGGAGCGCAGCTCATCATCGCTCATGGCGGTAAACTGCGGCTCCAGCGGGTTGACCTGTTCTTCAACAACGTGGCGGAGCGAGCGGATGATCCGCTCGTTTCTCGTGCCACCAATCAGTTTTATAAATACTTTACTTAGAACGTTCTGCATCATCACCCCGAGAATTGGGCTTCATGGCTGCGAAGCCCTCACCCGGCCCTGCTACACAGTGCCACCCTCTCCCAGAGGGAGAGGAGTCAACCACGGCGCCTATCAATATGCGCCGGCGCAGGCCGCGCGCTTGTTGGATAATAGCAATTTTGCCCCACGGAACAAAGACTGAACTTAGCAGGTAATGGGGTCATCCACTGTAAACGGTTTACAGTCGCTGGCAAGCGTGCACGGTGCACACCTGAATCTGGCGAAATGTGATCAACAATTTAAGCGTTTCAAAATAGCCGCAATAGGCCAGTTTGTAGCGCTTATTTCAGTCGCGATTCTTCGCCGCGAAAAGTCTGCCCCACCTTTTATGTTCTCTCACCCACGATATTGCGATTCCAGCCGGGGATCTCCACGGTAACATCCCCCTTCACCACGGCCTGGCAGGCCAGGCGGCTGTTGACCGTCGTGCCCGGCACCTGGTCCACGCAGTCCATCTCATCATCCGCGGGCTTGGACAGATTCTCCGCCCCCGCCTTCACGATGACATGACACGTGCCGCAGATGCCCACGCCGCCGCAGGCGTGCTCGATCTCCACGCCGTTGGCCAGGGCGATATCCAGAATGGAGCCGGGCTCGCCGTGCGTTCCATAGGGGTATTTGGATGGGTCGGCTTCGATGGTTTTGTTCAGGGGGAGGATTGTGAGCTTGAATTGCGGCACTGGCCACCTCGTTATTGCGGATTTCGGATTTCGGATTGCGGATTGAAAACATCTTTGCGATTGGGCCAATTCGCAATTCGCAATCCGCAATCCGCAATCGTGCGAACTGATCCCAACCTTCAGAACTCATCTATCTTTCGCCCCCGCGCCGTCTGCTCCAGGACCACATCCATCTGCGCCTGGGTCAGCGGCATGGCGGCCTCGTTCGCGGCGGACATGGCGGCCCACAAAGCGTCGGCGTCTTCAGCCGTCGCGCAGATTTTGAGGTTCGCCACGGCTGCATCCAGCGCCTGCCGCTGCTGCACCGTTAAGGCCGAGCCCGCCTGCGCCAGGGATTTCTCTATCGCGACTAAAACCCGCTGCGTCTCGTTGCGCAGGTCGATCAGCCGGTGGGCCGTCATATCCGTCACCGCGTACTTCCACGACTCCTTGACCATGCGGTCCACTTCGTCTTTGGTCAGGCCGTGGGAGGGCGTGATCTGCACCGCCGCCGCGCGGCCGCTGCGATCTTCCACCGCGCTCACATGGAGAATGCCATTGGCATCCACCTGGAATGTTACTCTCACGCGCGGCAGTCCGGCGGGCATGGGCGGAATTCCCATCAGCCGAAACTGCCCGAGGCTGCGGCAATCCTTCACGAGTTCGCGCTCGCCCTGCACCACGTGGATTTCGACTGAGGTCTGCCCATCGACGGATGTGGTAAACACCTCCGATGCGCGGCAGGGCACGGTGCTATTGCGAATGATGAGTTTGCCCACTGCCCCACCGAGCGTTTCGATGCCCAGCGAGAGCGGGATCACATCGAGCAGGAGCATTTCGCGATGCGCCCGGAGAGGATGCCGGCTTGGACGGCCGCGCCGAGGGCCACGACTTCATCGGGGTTGATCGCCGTGTACGGCTCGCGCTCAAAAAAGTCGCCCACGGCTTTCTGGACCATGGGGATTCGCGTGCAGCCGCCGACCATGACGACCTGCTCGATCTCCTCCACCGGGATATCCCCCGCGGCCAGCGCCTGCTTGCAGGCATCGATGGTCTTTTCGATCCAGGGCTTGGCGCGGCGCTCGAATTCTTCGCGCGTGATCGTGCGCTTGTAGATGCGGCCTTCGCCGAGGTCCACTTCGATGTTCGCCGCCATCTGGCTGGAGAGGCGAATCTTGGTCGCCTCAGCGAAATCGCGCAGGGCCTGGCGCGTGGCGGGGCCAAACGTAAGCTGGCTGCCGAATTTGGCCTGAATTTCCGAGGTGATCAGCGTGATCAGCTCGCGGTCCAGGTCGTCGCCGCCTAAGTGCGTATCGCCGTGCGTGGAGAGCACCTGGAAGACGCCCTTATCGACGCGGAGGATCGAAATATCAAACGTCCCGCCGCCCAGGTCGTACACGGCGATGGTGGCGGATTCCTTGCGATCCAGCCCATAGGCCAGCGCCGCGGCGGTGGGCTCATTGACGATGCGCTTCACATCCAACCCGGCCAGGCGGCCGGCATCACGCGTGGCCTGTCGCTGAGCATCATCGAAATACGCCGGCACGGTGATGACGGCCTGAGTGATCTTTTGCCCCAGGGCTTTTTCCGCGCGGCCGCGCACTTCGTTGAGGATGATGGCGGACAGTTCCTGCGGCGTCAGCAGCTTGCCATCGACCTCCACGCGGACGGTCTCGCGGTTGCCCTCGACGATGTGGTACGGCAGGAACGGCAACTCCTGGCGGACATCATCCAGGCCGCGGCCCATGAGACGCTTGACCGAATAGACCGTGGCCAGCGGGTTTTCCACCGCGTGCTTTTTTGCGTCCGACCCTACGCTAACGCGGCCGTCGCTAAAGGCGATGACGCTGGGCACAAGGCCATTTCCCGTTTCATCGCGGATGAGCATAGGCCCGGCGGACGTAAAGTAGGCGCCCAGGCTGTAGGTCGTGCCGAGGTCGATGCCGAGGATGATGTCGTTCTTATCTGCCATCGTCGATCAAAAGGCTTTACCACAAAGATCACAAAGACCACGAAGAACACAAAGAACGGCCGGAAAACGTTTTCAAACGGCAAGAAAAAGAAAAGGATTTGAACCACAGAGGTCACAGAGATCACAGAGATCACAGAAAAATAAACTCGTTGTTTTTCTTTCTCCTCTGTATCCTCTGTGGCCAATTCTTTTTTGGTCTTTTGTCTTTCTTTGCCTTTACTCCCTTCTTCCTTTGTGTTCTTTGTGCATCTTTGTGGTTGCTTTTTCTTCCTACTGACCCGCCATCGCCAGGAGCCGGCGGAGATAGCTCACCGCGTTTAGTTTCCTGCGCAGGCGGGCTAAAAGTTCCAGTCGCGTGCCTTCGCAGCCGACCTGCGACTCGAACTCCCCGAACAGGCTGGCGATCTTGCTCATCATCTCCGCCAGGCGCATTTCAATCGCGCCATGATATTTTTGCAGCGTCCGCGCATCGCCGGAGGATTTCGCTTCGGCGAGCTGTTCCTGAAGGACCATCATTTCATCCAGAAAATCATCGGGCGTGGATTTGTCCTTGGCGCTGGAGGGGCCGCCCAGAATCTCGAGCAGATACTCCGCCCGTTGATAGGGATCATCCAGCGTGCGATAGGCATCGTTGAGCGAGGAGCTGATCCTCAGCGAAAGTTCCTGGGCCTCCTGCGAACCGCCGGCGAAGTAATCCGGGTGGGCGTAACGCGAAAGCTCCAGATAGCGGCGGCGAAGGTCATCCACATCCAGGTCGAACCGCTGCGGTACGCCGAGGAGCGAAAAATAATCCGTCGGCGCGGAGACGGGATTCAGCGTGTGGCAGTAATCGCACACCGCCGCGGAGTGAAGCTGGCGGCTGCACGCGATGCACTTCTGTGGCACAGCCTTTCCAGGCTGTGCATTGGCAGTGTCTTCAGCATCCATGTTCAATCACAGGCTGAAAGCCTGTGCCACCTTAAGCTCTGAAACTCGCCCCGCAGCCGCAGACTCCCTTTAGCGTTGGGGTTGTCGAAGGTGAACCCGCCGCCCATGAGATTGTCATTGAAATCCACGGTCGTGCCGTTGAGGTACAAATAGCTCTTGGGGTCGCAGACGATCTGTATATCCTGCGCCTGAAAGATCTCATCGCCCTCGGCGGGCCCTGCGCACAGGTCCAGCACGTAGGTAAAGCCGCTGCAACCGCCGCCTTTCACTGCGACGCGCAGGTGCGGCGTGCCTTCGATCTTGTGCTGCGTGGCGATTTCCTTCACCCGCTGGGCCGCCCGTTCTGATAGTGAAATTGCCATTTACTTAGCCTCGCCTTTCTGGGCCGCCGAGACATTGACCTGCGCGGGCCCGCACGCACTTTGCCCCTGCGATGTATTGCCGTTCTTGCGTTTCCAGTCCTGGATAGCCGCCTTGACCGCATCCTCCGCCAGGACCGAACAGTGCAGCTTGACCGGCGGCAGCGAAAGCTCCGTGG
Source organism: uncultured Phycisphaerales bacterium (assembly GCA_963785635.1). Lineage (GTDB taxonomy): Bacteria > Planctomycetota > Phycisphaerae > SM23-33 > FEN-1343 > FEN-1343. Next base: position 415,679 of record CAWAWB010000004.1, on the reverse strand, counting down.
CGATGTCCGTGTTGCGCAGCTCCGTGGCCTGGTCCACATTCTTGCCCTTGAGCCACTCGGTGGCCAGCGAGCTGGAGGCGATGGCCGAGCCGCAGCCGAAGGTCTTGAACTTGGCGTCCACGATGCGGCCGTCGTCGCCGACCTTGATCTGAAGCTTCATTACGTCCCCGCACTCGGGCGCGCCGACGATGCCCGTGCCCACGTTGGGATCGTTCTTATCCAGCGAACCCACGTTGCGGGGATTGTTGAAGTGGTCCAGGACTTTGTCGGAATAGGACATTGTTCTTGCCTTCGTAGCACGGGCATCTTGCCCGTGAGTCCCAGGGGCGTCTCGCCCCTGGTCCTGATCATTTCTATACACGGGCGAGACGCCCATGCTACTTCTTCCACTGCACGTCCTTCAGGCTCACGCCCTCCTGCGCCAGTTCGTATAGCGGCGAAAGCTGCCGCAACTCGGCCACGGCCGCGGTCACGCGGTCGATGGCCAGATCGATCTCTTCTTCCGTATTGAAGCGTCCCAATGAGAATCGTATGGAGCTGTGGGCCAATTCATCGCCGACGCCACAGGCCCTTAAAACGTAGCTGGGCTCCAGGCTGGCCGATGTACAGGCCGAGCCTGACGAGACGGCCAGGTCCTTGAATTTCATCATGAGCGATTCGCCTTCCACGAAGGCGAAGCTGAGGTTCAGCGTGTTGGGCAGCCGCAGTGTAGGGTGGCCGTTCAAACGCACGTGGTCAACCTTGGCGGTAATTCCCTTGTGCAGCTTATCGCGCAGGCCGCGGATTCGTTTCGCATCCGATTCCATATCTTTGGCCGCGATTTCGGATGTCGCGCCGAGCCCCACGATGCCCGGCACGTTTAAAGTGCCCGAGCGCATGCCGCGCTCGTGCCCGCCGCCGTGCATCTGGGCCGAGAGGCGCACGCGCGGGTTGCGCCGCCGCACATACATGGCCCCCACGCCCTTGGGGCCATAAATCTTGTGGCCGCTGATGGACATCAGATCGATGCCCATCTCATCCACGTTGAGCGGAATCTTGCCGAAGGCCTGCGTGGCGTCGCTGTGGAACATGATGTCGCGCTGCTTGCACAACTTGCCGATCTCGGCGATGGGATGGATCGTGCCGATCTCGTTGTTCGCCGCCATGATGGTGACCAGCACCGTCTTATCCGTGATGGCCTCGGCGACCTGCTGTGCCGTGACCAGGCCGTACTGGTCCACGGGCAGGAAGGTGAGCGGAACAGCCGCGCGTTTGCAGATACAGGCAGGTATCCAGCACCGCCTTGTGTTCCGTCGCGGCGGTGATGATGTGGTTGCCCTTGTCCGCATACATCTCGACGATGCCCTTGATGGCCAGGTTGTCGGATTCGGTCGCGCCGGAGGTCCAGACGATCTCCTTGGCATCAGCCCCGATCACCGTGGCCACCTGCTGCCGCGCGGCCTCCACCGCCTCTTCCGCCTTCCAGCCGAAGATGTGACTGCGGCTGGCGGCGTTGCCGAACTGATTCGTCAGGTACGGCATCATCGCCTCCAGCACACGCGGATCCAGCGGCGTGGTGGCGTTGTGATCGAGATAAATGGGAGTTCTAACGGCCATCCGAACGGACCTCCTCGCTACCTTGGGGCGACTGGCCGCCTGCCGCCGCGCCGGAAGCAACTTCAGCCGGCGTCTGCGCGGCTACCAATTCCCTGAGCGTAATATTTTCAAAAAATCCCTGCAACCGATTTTGCAATCTTGCCAGCGGCCTGTGAATCGGGCAATTCTCAGTGGACTGACAGATGTCAAACGCGCTTCGCGGCATTTGGCCGTTAACACAGGGCGCCAAACGCAGCGGCCCTTCCATAGCATCTATAAGTTCCGCCAGAGTAATGTCTTGGGCCTCTCGGGCAAGGACGTAACCGCCACGCGCCCCGCGAACACTGGTCACCATGCCGCAGGATGCAAGCTGCTTGAGAACGTTCATAAGCAGTGGCAATGAAACGTGATACGCCTCGGCTATTTCGCGGCGCTGACTACTGCGCCAGCGGTCTCTGCCAGGCGTGTCAGTGCCAACAGTGCGTAATCCGTTTTACGTGTAAGAGTTATCACCTTGCTGCTTCCACCTCGTGACCGCCACCAGACCGAAATTGAGCCTCCGTTTAGGTACCTCAGCTCTTCAATGCAATTAATAGCACTATTAGAGTGCGGTTTCAAGGGGATATGGTACCGAACCTGTACGATTTTGAATTTCAAACACGATTCCAAATCGGCTCTGAAATAACCGTTACTCCAGCTTCACCTTCGCCTGCTGCTGATTGCGGCCCCAGTGGCGCAGGATGGTGGCCGGATATCCCGTTTTGTCGCGGGCCTTGATTTCAAAAGTTGTCTCGACCGTGCGGACGTCGAAGAGGCTGGATTTCACTTCGCTCTTATATTCGACATCCCCCTCCCACTGGCGGCGGAGCTCGAACTTGATGGGCTTGGTTCGGTAGTTGCGGATGGTATCGAGCCAGTCCGTCTTCTCATCCCAGCCGACGACCACCTCATCGCCGGTGACTGTGGGCTGGCGGTTGGATGAGACTTTTTCGAAGGTGAACGCCTGGCGCTTCACATCCATGATCTTGGTCTTGTACACAACCAGGTTGTCAGGCCCCAGGTTCATCTCGATGGCGGCCTTAATGGGGACGTATTTAATGTCCTGCTGGGCCAGGAAGGCCAGGCCCTCGTGGCCGTTCTCCTTAAAGAGCCGCACCGTGCCATCCGGCAGCGGGCTTTCGCCCAGTCTGTGCTCGCTGTCGTTGCGGAAGATGAAGAAACGCACGGGCTTTTCGCCGTACTGGTAAGCGCGCATGCGGTAGAGGATGTCGAACGAGGCATCATCCGCCTTGACCGCCTCGATACGCTTGGACCAGCCCTCCTCGATCGTCTGGCGGCCCTCCACGGAGAACATGAAGTATTCACTCAGGCCTTCCTTGATGATCTGCGGCGCCTGCGCGGCAACACCAAAGGCCAGACCTTCCTGAGATTCGGCCCTCTCGATGGCGCCCTTCATGGCCACGCGACGTGCCAGGTTCATTACCATCGGCGCGGGCGCGGCATTTGGCGGCACCCTGCGCCTCAGTCGGAACAATTCCCCGCCGCGCAAGGTCGGCGATTTTTTCCACCAGGTTGATTGTGCCGACGATCAGCCGGATCTCCGCATTTTCGTACCGCTCGCCCGAGCCGTTGGAGATTTTTACATAGCCGCGCAGTTTGAGTTTGCTCTCGGCGGGGTCGGTGACGGCCACGTAGTCCATCGCCCAGGAGAGGCCGGAGGTGAAGTAGCTCACCTCCACCTGAACCTGTCCCTCGATCTGCGAATCGATGTTCCAGATGAGGTGCTGGGGCTTTTCGCCGGGGAAGATGGTATCGGAGACTTCGATCTGGTCCGCCTTTTCCAGCGGCCGCAGCTCCACGCTGGTGGGATCGATGAGCGTGCCCTCCCAGGAAAACTGGAGTCTGGTTTTGGCCCTTTTTCAGCGTGATCGTGCGGGTTTCCTTCACGAGCGTGAGGTCCTCGCTGTTGTAGATGGTGAGTTGCACGGTCTGACGCGAGGGCAGCGTGACCAGGTCGATGTTCGCGCCGGTTGAGGCCGCGGCCGGCGCAGCCACGGAGGCGATGATCAGGGCGGCGGCCAGGATGCTCAGGATTTTGCAGTTTATGTTGTTCATATTAATTTTCTCCTGGCCTACCAGAGATTCTTCAGGGTGAAGTGGAAGAGCACGGTGGTCTTGGCGACCTTGTCATCCTTGCCGGATGGGCGCGCGGGCAGGTCGATGTGGAGCATGGGCCGTTCCTTGCCCCCTTCGTCATACGTGAATTTGACGGAGTCGGAGGTCTTCTTGCCCACTTCCCATTCCACCACACCGTGCGGATCGCGGCCGTACGTTCCTTCCGCCGCGATGCGGTTCATCTGCTCGACGATCTGGAGCGTGATGGGCTTGTCCTTGAAATTCTTCGATCTCGTAGCGGATGGTCATCTCGCGGTTGAACAGGTTGCCCTGAATCACGCTGCGGTCATCCTGCACGATCTTGCGCGTGCAGACGACATCCCGCGCCTGCCCCAGGTACAGCTTCATCTTTTCATCGAGGGGCGTGAGCTGCGCCATGTCCTCGCCGAGAAACGCCTCGCCGCCGTGCGCATCGGCCACGAAGATGCGCACCTTGCCATCCTGGAGGGGGAACTTGCCCATCTCGTGCTTCTCATCGTTCAAAAGCACGTAGTGCATGAGCACCCTGGAGGCCAGGGGTTTCTCGTTATCGAGCGGGCCGTTGGAGTACCAGTCGAAGGTGTAGGTTTTGTCGATGGGCACGTTGTCGAACTTCTCCAGCAGCATCTTGATTTCCTGCGGCTGGTCGACGGGTTTTAAAAACTGGGGGCCAAAGCCGGCCCAGACCTGGGCGTTGCCGAAGTTTTCGCCGGAGGTGTTGCTCACCTCCAGGAAGTTGCGCAGGGTGAGGGTCTTCTCGTCCTTATTGGCCAGGGCGCGGTAGGAAAAGCTGCGGCTTAAGTTCATGATGCGATAGCTCACGCGGACCTTGACCGCGCAGGCCTTGGCGGCAAAGACCTCCCACACCAGGGCGTTCTCGCCGGGCGGATAGGCCACGCTCACCACGGCCACTTCATCGTTGCCATCCGCCTTCCCGATGGCACGAAACTTTTCGCCTTCGTGAACTCCAATGGGGCGAAACTGGATGGAGTCCTTGTCGATGGCGGTGTTGGACCAGGAGAAGTCGATCATGTTGTTGCCGCGCTGCGGGGTGGATTGCAGGAGCGGCACGATGCGCTCCTCCTCCACCAGCGTGAATCGCGGATCATCGAGTTGGATCTCCACGCGCTCGCGCTGGGGCAGCGCGGCCAGCTTGATCCTGGCCTGCGCGGCGGCGGGCGCGATGGCCAGCGCCACCAGGGAAAAGATTGCGAGTTTGCACATGCTCATCGTTGGCTCCTTTGTGGCACAGCCTTTGTGGCACAGCCTTTCCAGGCTGTGAGTCCTATAAGCCACAGGCTGAAAGCCTGTGCTACCTAAGCCTGTGCCACCATCTTGGACTGCCCACCGCAAGAAAAGTTCCCGCCAAAAAGCGAAGGTGATGAACCGGTGAAGAAAGTTAATTCATCGGAAGAAGCACATCTGCCACAAAAGCCCATTCCTATAAGTGTTACGGGCTGTTCTTATGCATTATGCAATCTGCATATTGCATAATGTAAGTCCTTGTAAAATCTAGACGGCTTATGCAACGTTGCATAATTGACTGTTTCCATTTTGCCTATCTTAACACCGCGGCATCTTCTCGCCGGCGAGAAGCCCGTGCTTTCTTCGCCCGGGCTTTATGCGTTATGCGATATCCGATATCGGATAACGTAAGTCCTTGTAAAACCTAGAGGGCTTATTCAAGCTTGAATAATTGGGCTTCTCCATCTTACCTATCTTAACATCAGCGTAACGCTTATCTCGGCAAAGATTCCTGCCCTTGTCCCCGGTCCCCAGGCCTAAAAGGCCTGGTCTAAACCCTGCTCCGCTAGCGCCTGCGCAGGGCAAAGGCCCGTAAACGGGCCTGAAGATGCGCCCTATGGAGTCTTCCATACACTCGCCGGGTCAGATTCGATATTTGCGGGATTATATTCGTCACTTGCCAACTTTCTGCGGCAAGAACCCCAATTCTTCAATAATCTCCATCGTGAGATGATCTTTCACGCTTCTTCTCCGCCACAATCTGTATGCGCAGCCTCGGCATGACAACTCACCACATTATACCAGCATTAGCCACCGTGTCAACAGGAAAATGGAAAAACTTATAAAATTTTTACCATTTGTAAGCAACTGGAATGGAAGGAGTTAACAAAAGAGCGGAGTGCATTGTTTGAACGGCACAGATGGCGATCACGTCTTGACCGCATCCAGCATCCAGACGGAGACGGGGGCGAAGATCAGGACGGGCAGCCAGGCGGAGAGGACCGGGTCGAGACCGGCCGAGCCGAGTTGGCGCGAGAGCATGGCGGTGACATACACGGCCATGCCCATGCCCACGGACATGGTGGCGGAGGCCTTGATGTTCCGCTCGCGCGAGAGGATGAAGGGCAGACCCACCAGGGCCATCACCAGGTTGATGATCGGCGTGGCCACGCGCAGGTGTTTGGTCATGGACGCCGCGGCGGGGTCGGGCGCTTTACCCGTGCCTAATAGCGAATTGATCTCGCTGGTGGACATCAAGTCCACCCAGTCGGAATGCTGGCGGACGGCCATCTCCTGCGGCGTCATGTCGCTTAAGACCCACATGTCCGCCTGGCTGGGAGAGAGCTGGTCGGTGAAGTGAAGATCCACGGCCAGCCGGTTGAGGCGCGTGATTATGCCCGTGCCCTGCGCGCCAGGAGCGCTCGGTCAGGAGCGTGCCGGGGATATCCGCAGGGGCAGCGAGCTGGATCCTGGTTATGGCCGCGCTGAACGCGGCGGCGAGGGATTCCTTATCAGCCTCGGTCACCTTCGCGGGGACGAGATTGGCCAGCCGCCCTACCAGTTCCTGGCCCTCGTTGCCGATGGCCTGCCACAGGCGGCCGGACAGGGAGGCCGCGGCCGCGCTTTCGGAAACGAGACGTTTGCACAGTTCGGGCACATTGGTGAGCTGCGCGGGAGTGACCTCTGGCTCGCCCACCAGATAAAAGCCCATCTCATTGCCGCGCCGGCCTTGCACGGCCATCTGGGCCACCGCTGTGGTAAGCAGATCATCCTCGCGGCCAGGGGGCCGGGCATCCAGCGAGCTTCGGCGCATGGTCTCGGGGCAGTACAATCGCACCTTCACGCTCAGCATCACTCCATCCGCGCGGCTGGTGAAATTCGCATCCAGGGCCAGGTCCCCCACGACCGCCGCGCCGCCGTTGGAGGTGGCGGCCAGGATGGCCGCCGTGGCCGGCGTGGGCACAAATTCGGCCGTCATCGTCTCGTGCTCATCGCCTGGGCGAACGACCACGCCGTCTTCCACGCGCCAGTAGCCATCGCCGTGGTACGTCGCGGTCGAGCCTGAGAGCCGGGCCAGCAGCATGGCGCGTTTATCCCGCGCCAGGATGATCGGCTGCGTCATTCGCTGATAGCGGGCCTGGTAATTATCGCTGTACCAGACGCGGCCGCGGGCATCCTGGAGGAGGCGCACGCGCATCTTGAAGGTTTCCAAACTCTCCACGCGGCGCAGGGACAACCGGTCCTTGAACTGGGGAATGATCAGTTCCTGGTCAACCACGCTCAGCGCCGAAAGACACAGCGAGACGATCACCACGGGCAGAATCACGCGATATATGGATGTACCGCTGGCCAGCACGGCGGTCAGTTCGTTGGTGTGATTCATACGGGCCAGCGTGAAGGCCGCGGCGGCGGCCAGGATTACGCCCGAAAGCTCCTGGAAATAGCGCAGGCTGTGTACGCCGTAATACGTGGCGATGTGCGTGACCATCTGCGCCGCATCGGACTGCTTGTTGGCCTGGGCGAAGTCGTCGATGTTCACAAACAAATCGCCGCCCAGGCGCAGACCGATCATGATGGCCAGGCACAGCACGTAGCTGTGCAGGAAACTGCGGATCACGTATCTGTCCAGGGTTCCGATCATGTGTGTTTGCGGAGGACCACTCCGTGCAGATAAAACGTCAGCGCGGCCACGCAGCGCCACGCCGCTCCAGATTCCCGCCACGCCGTAGGCTATGGGAATTGATCCGTTTCGGATCAGGTGCTTGCCCATGAACATCGTGGCGATCAGGATGAGCGCGGGCAAGCAGCTTAAGGCGAAGGCACTTAGCACGTTGCCGCCTTTAAACAGGAGGCCCAGGGCCGCGCCCGAGGCCACGAGCATCATGCAGCCCAGGCCGTAGGAGATGCGGGCATGCATCTCGCCCAGCACCTGGAGCGAGAGCTGCATGGCCGTCCGCTTGAGGGCGTTGATTTTTTTCGTCATCGACGGGTACTGCTCGGGATGCGCCACCAGGTGGCGCAGGTCCGTGGCGGCCGCCTCTTCCTGCTCGTTGCCGGGCAACTCCAGCGGGCCCACGACGTACTCGGGCATGACGGTTTTTTCCTGGGCATCGCCGCGCCAGGTAAGGGATTCCACATCGGTCAGCGTGGCCGTGACCTGCGGACGGCCCAGCGGAGGAATATATTCCGCCTCGAGCTGGGCCTTGGCGGCCTTCAGCGTGACCTCAGGCCGCGAGCCCGCGCCGTAGATTTCCACGGTTACGGGAGACTTGTCCTCGCCTCCGCTACCCGGCAGGCACAGCGACGAGCCGCTGCACGTGCCGCTGCTGCCCAGGAAGCGGCAGCGCCGTGAGTCCTTGTCCAGCAGCTCAAACCCGCCGGGGATGGATTTGCTGATCCTGGCCAGGCGCGCGGAGGCCATGAGCTGCTGGCGAATATCCTCCATGGCCAACTGCACCGCGGCGGAGGCCTGCGGATCGCGCCACACGGCCACCAGGTCCGACCAGGTATAGAGTGATGGATGCTCGCGGATGGGCGAGGGAATCGGATAAGGTCCCAGCGTCATGCGCTCGGCAGTGGTTACATCAAACCGATCCAGCCGACCCGCGGCGGGGTTAATCAAGGCGACCCACACATCCGAACCTTCCAGCCCGGGCATGAACTGCACCATCGCGCGGCTGGCCACGTAATATTGCGTCTGATCCGCGTGGCGGCGGATGGCCACGACGCCATCCAGCTCATCCGTGTCCGAATTGGCTGAATCGGCGTGGATGAGCCAGTCGTTGCCCCAGGGCATGACCTGCGAGGTCCGCAGCATCTGATAGACCAGGCCGCGCAGGTTGTTCTCGCTCATGCGCTGGCCTTCCATGGCCAGGGCCGGGGCAACCCAGTTCGAGAGCAGCAGCGTCATCAGCGTGACTAGCGCGCCGGTGACCAGGGCCGGGCGGATGATCGTGCTGGCGCTGACGCCGCTGGCCAGGCAGGCGGTGAATTCGTTGTCCATGGCCAGGCGGCCATAGGTCATGGTCGTGGCCAGGAGGGCCGCGATGGGCAGCGTGAGGGAAAGCATCACGGGCAGCAGATACCAGAAGAGTTTAAACACCTGCCCGGGCGAGAGGCCGAAATTGCGCATCGGTTCTATCACCCCGAACGTGGTCATGATCAGGGTGAAAACCAGCAGCGCCAGCGAGCCCTTCTTGAGCAGGTCTCGGGCGATGTACTTGTGGAGCGTCAGGAACACTGGCAGAAGTATATCGATTTTGGGGGAATCTGCCAGCTTCGAGGGAATTGCGGATTGCGGATTGCGGATTGAAAGAGGCGGAGCTTTGAGCAAAGGCAAGAAAGAGAGCAGGGATGCAGGGGATGCAAGGGATTGGAGAAGGCTTTGGGTAGAAGAGAGACGCGTGCCGCCTTGAGTACAGTTATATTGTCCATGACAGGCGCCTGTGGCTTTGACTAACATTATTGCAGGAAGCAGTTTGGCTTGCTGGTCACGGAGACGACGCATGAAACCGTTGATGCTTATCGGGATTCTACTGGTCGTGCTGGGTGTGGTCGGGCTCGTTGTTCAGGGCATTACGTACACGACCCAGGAAAAGGTGGCCGATGTCGGCCCGGTCCATGTGACATCGGAAAAGCAGAAAACCGTTCAGATACCTTTGATTGCCGGGGCGGCCTGCCTGGGCGCGGGGATTGCGATTTTGATTATCGCGACGAGGAAGTGATTTCCTGAATGGAAAGAACCCTCAACCGGCCCTTCGGGCCACCCTCTCCCAAGGGAGAGGGGTTCGCGGTGCTACTCATTTTCTATCACCTATCACCTTTCTTTCTTATCCCCTGCATCCCCTGCATCCCTCCTATTCCTTTTTTGCCGTAAAGCTGTACCATCGAATCCATGCTGGCCTTAATCAGCCAAACACTTCGGGGACTCGTGGATCTGGCCTTTCCCCCCTGCTGCGCGGCATGCGGGCGATTTGATGGAATCGCCGACCCGCTGTGCGAGGGTTGCGCGGCGAAACTGCTGGCGCAGGTGGCGCACAATTATTGCCCGCGCTGCGGCTCAACACTGGGCGAAGGTTTAACCTCCGACATCACCGGCTGCTGGCAGTGTCCGGATCCGCTGCCGCGCTTTGAGAGGCTGATGCGCGTGGGACCGTACAAATCGCCTCTGGCGGATGTGGTCCGAGGGCAAAAGTTCCGCCGCGCACATGGGAGTACGGGCTGGATGGCGGATTTATTGGCCCAGCGCATCGCGGCCGACGCCACGTTGGCTAACATTGAACTAATCCAACCCGTGCCCCTGCACTGGCGGCGGCAATGGTCGCGCGGCTACAACCAGGCCGGGCTGATCGCCGCGGCGCTGGCGGGCAAACTTCATGTGCCGCTGGGCGATGAGCTCCTCGCGTGCGCCACACGCGGCCGCAGGCCAATCTCTCGCGTGCGCGGCGGCTGGAAAATGTACACAACGCCTTTGATGTCCCCCATCGCCGCGAGAAATGGATCGATGGCAAACACGTGCTCCTGGTGGATGATGTCACCACCACCGGCGCCACGGCCAACGATGCGGCGCGGCGCTATTGGCCGGAGGCGCGAGCAAGGTCAGCCTGGCGGTTGTGGCGAAGGCCGACCCGCCGAGGCCATATACGCGGTAACACTAAACAACTAGCAGGGATGCAAGGGATGCAGGGGATAAAAGAAAGGCTTGGGGCTTAGGGCAACAGCCAGAATCTGCGAGCATCGTTTTGTGCCGTCCCTACGGGACTCCATTTTTTAGTCGTCTCCGTCCCCGCCTTAAAAGGCGGGGCTGCAATCTGCCGTGCCTACGGCACTGCTTGCTGCCAAATCGCACATCTGCCTCATGCCCTCGCGGCCAAAGCGCTCGCGGGCCGGCGGGGATGTCTTGCCTGGCATGCCCCCTCTATCATTCCTATGTATCACAGCGATGAGTTTGTAACCCCTATGCTACAGCAAAGGATGCAACCATGAAGGCAACCATGATCAAGACGATGCAGGCGGCGGCCATCAACCAGTTTGGCGGGCCGGAGGCGATTTCGGTGCAAACGCTGCCGGTGCCGCAGATCGATGAGGATGAGGTGCTTATCCGCGTGCGCTCGGCCGGCGTGGGCCAGTGGGATCCGTACGAGCGGGACGGCGAATTCGATAAGGAATTCGGCATCAAGACCCAGTTTCCGCACGCGCTGGGTTCCGATGGCGCGGGCGAGATCGCGGCGGTCGGCGATGCTGTCACCACTTTCCAGGAGGGCGACCATGTGTACGCCATGAGCTTTTTGAACCCCAAGGGCGGCTTCTACGCCCAGTACGCGGCCGTGAAGGCGGAGACGGTCTCCCACCTGCCGCAAAAGCTTTCCATGGAGCAGGCCGGGGCGATGGCCGTCGACGCGGTGACCGCCCTGCAAGGTCTGGATGACACGCTGGGGCTGAGGGCCAACGAAACCGTGATGATCTTCGGCGCTTTGGGCGGCGTCGGCCATCTGGCCGTGCAATTGGCCAAGCGCATGGGGCGCGCGTGCTGGCTGTGGCCTCCGGCGATGACGGCGTGGAATTAGTGAAACAGCTTGGCGGCGGATTGGGCGGTGGATGGGCATAAAGATGATGTACTGGCCGTGGCGCGACAAGTTGCGCCGGATGGATTGGATGCGGCGCTGTTAGCCGCGGGCGGCGCGGCGGCGGACAAAGGGCTCGACGCCGTGCGCCAGGGCGGGCGCGTGGCCTTTCCCAATGGAGTCGAGCCGGAGCCGCGGGAGCGGAAAGGCCTGACCCTCCAGAGCTACAACGGCATGCCCAATCCGGAGGTCCTGAAGAAGCTGAATCAATTGATCGAGTCGGGGCCATTCCAGGTACACATTGCCCGCATCTTTCCGCTGGCGGAGGCGGCCGAGGCGCACAGGATGCTGGGGACACATTACCTGGGGAAACTGGCGCTGCGGGTGGATTGAGCAAAGATTTCAAATTAACGGGGACCGTGGCTGGATTTCGATCCAGCCACGTTTCTTGCCTACCCCGCGCGGCGCGGGGCAATCTTCAAGAAATGATTGCCATTGCAATCATCGTTATGCCGGTTTTCACCACACGATACACGGTACACGGTATTGAGTAACGTAAGTCCTTATTTTACCGAGAGGCGTTACTCAGATTTGTGTATCCGAACACTCCGGCATCTTGCCCAGCTTAACATTGTGATAACCTTTGCAATCAAAACGGCCTAGATCAGCCCCGATCCACCGCTTTGTCAGGCGGTGTGCAGTAAACCCTATGAACTTGTCAAAGTTGCCGAGGCCGCCGCGCATCAGCGCGCGGCAATACAGCTTCTCTTATACGGCAAAATCCGTATTATGTCAAGACACATTTTGTCATCCATGGTTAGTTTGTCAAAAAAATTATTCCTCCTGCGACTGGGATAAGACTTCTTCCGTTGAAGTTAAGAAGGCATGGGTATAGGAACGCCGGCACGTACTGCCTTCCTGCTCGGCGCATTTGTCGGAAAGCAGTATCATGTGTGCGGAATATGCGGGCGTGAAACCTTGGGTCGGTGGATTGCAGGTCGAGGAGGATGTTCTCCAATGGGTCAGTACGTGCGGCCGGACAGCCTGGATATGGCGCTGTTGCCCAAACCCTTTGTGGCGGGCAAGGAAGGCTGGCGCGAGGTACACGATTTCAGTTGGCGCTGCGCGTTCGATAACATCCAGTATCTGCCGGGGGCGGCGAGCCCCTATTTCCTGTACAACGCATTGAACCCCGTGTTCATCTGGACCTGGGATACCTGCTTCATGTCGATGTTTGCCAGGTATGCCCCGGACCTCCTGCCGGCGACCGGGGGCCTGGACATCCTCTATAGCTACCAGCACGAGGATGGGTATATCTCCATGGCGCACGTTTTAGGCAGCGGCGCTGATGCGTACGGGATCATCGGTCAGCGAGTCAACCCGCCGCTCTTTGCCTGGGCGGAATGGGAATACGCCCGCACCACCGGGCGGATGGATCGCATCGCCGGCGCTCTTAAAACACATCGACCGGCTATTCAACTGGCTGTTAGGCCACCGCTGGGACACCAGCGGCCTGTTCTGGTTTGAAGATGCCGCCTCCAGCGGCATGGACAACAGCCCGCGCGGCCGTCGCAACGCCGAGGCCGGCCGCCATATGGGCTGGATCGACCTATCCAGCCAGGTAGCCCTGATGTGCCTGTGTATCGCCCGCCTGGCGGAGATGCTGGGCAATGCGGCCATGGCGGCCACGAATCGCCTGCGCTGGGAATATTACGGCAAATTCGTGCAGCGGTATTGCTGGTCTCCGCGCAGCCAGTTCTTCCATGATTATCTCGAAAAGGACAACTGGCTTTCGACCAAGACGGCCGCGGGATTCTGGCCCATGCTGGCGGAGTTCGCCACAGCCGCGCAGGTGCAGGCGCTGGCGGAGCACCTGGAGAACCCGCAGACCTTCGGGCGGCCCTGCCCCGTGCCGACGCTGTCCTACGATGACCCCAATTACGTGGACAGCGGGGAATATTGGCTGGGGGGCGTGTGGGCGCCCACGAATTACATGGTCGTTACGGGCCTGCGCCGCAACGGCCGGCACGACCTCGCGCGGCGGCTGGCGATGAAGTATCTCGACCACATGACGGCCGTGTACCGCGATTACGGACCGCGGCCGGGGACGATCTGGGAGTGCTACTCGCCGGAGCAAGCGGTCCCCGCCGCGCCGGAACATTCCACGGGCGCGGCGGCTGTCGGGCACGATTTTGCCGGCTGGACGGCCCTTGGACCAACGGCGATGTTCTACGAGGCCATCCTGGGGCTGGATGTGGACGGTTTTAACAAAACCGTGACCTGGCAGATCGGCCTGCTGGAAGAGCATGGAATCGAGGACCTGCCCGTCGGCGATGCGCGGCTGAACCTGCGCTTTGCCCGGCGCGATTCGGCGGACTCCCCCGCCCGCATCGAGGCCAAGGCGACGAAGGCCATGAAGCTTGTGATCGTGCGCGGCGGAAAAAGTCAGACTGTGAACCTGGAGCCGGGCAAGGTGCAGAGTGTGAACGTGTAGGCGATAACACATTCGGCAGGCTGCCGTGGGTCGGATCTCATCCAGCCACAGTTCTTCAAGGTGAAAACACGTGGTTGGTTGCGCGAACCGCGGCACCCGGCAAACACATGTACCCACGGCACCCCGCTAACTTCTGGGAGTTGAAGGATTGCTTACGAGATGCATAGCAGATATGTACCCCATCCGAATCCGCTGCACTCCGCGCTCTGCATATTTCTCAGAGAGATAGCGTAGGACGGCATTCTCGTCCAGCCGATCGATTGCACCATCTACGATCCAAGCACTACCATCCGCTGTAAGAGATACAGGGTCGCAGAGACCATTGCCAACAGATCTCGCTAAGCCGCTCTTCCTGAGGCTCTCGTATCTAGCGGAGAGCGTATTCAGACAGAGCTTGCCTTCGTCTAAAGAGGAAACGATGGCTCCATCTAAGCTGTCCCGAAATCGGTAGAACTCACTGTGGTCGAAATAGTAGCACGTTTTTTTATCCAAGCCTCTCTCGGGCCTTAATACCAACAGTTCGGCTCTTCCATAGAGCGTGCATTCGCACTGATGCTGCCATAGATCAGCATACGTCCCCGTGGCCAGCAGCCAGACGAGCCTGTAGACACGATCAGATCCTTCATGTGAACGCAGCTGCCTTTGCGCTTCTTGAATGACGCGAGTTACTCGATTCTGCCTCTCCGCTGGCTCAGCATGCTCGATAAGGTCGCCTGGAGCAGCATTGGCCAGCTTGTCACGAACGTTCTGAGGGAGAGCCTCTCTTGTCTTCAGCTCGATTAGATACCTTTCTTCTCCATCGCTGACCAGAAAATCGGGCGTTTTCTTCGGCCCTTCCGCAAGCTTCTCTACTTGAAAGTTCCACCCCTCAAGCACGTTGCGAACATATTTTTCAGGGTCCACTGGCGACTCCTTCTCGCGATTACTGCTGCTGATGCACGAGGTTAAGCTTCCGCGGCCGATAACACCAGAGGTATTCACGAAGTCGGGGGCCGTGGTTGCGGTTTTTGCAACCACGCATCTTCGTTTTCGCAGTATCAAAAGACGTGGCTGCAAAAAAACGCAGCCACGGCACCCAAAAGCAGGCACGTGGCCGAGCGCGGCTGTGTCATACCTAGCCGCGTAGCGGCGGCAGATTCCAGGCCGGGGCGGGAGCCCCGGCAAAGCATCCCACCATTCTTGGGAGCCCCGTCAGGGGCGGCACAAGGATCTGAGCGGCGCGAAGTTCGAAGATTCTGCCGCCCCGCTGGGGCTCAAAGAAAATCGATGCGGCAATTTCTCCCGGGGTTGCCACCCCGGTCTGGAATCTGTCGCTCCTTTGGAGCTCCGGAATAAAAAGAAGAACACTCACCCCGCTTCGCCAAAGGCTACGCAGGGCAGGCCCTGCTTCGCTAAAGCTTCCGGCTTCGCTACCGCTGCGCCGTGACAAGTCGCAGGGCAAGCCCGGCCCTGGGGCCACCCCTCGCGTGGAAGGAGAGGGAAAGATATAGAAGAATCGTTCTCATGCCTTTCACGACATTTCTTCAACGGCACGCACGGCGCACGGCTGCAAACGACGCAGCCGTGGCACCCCGGCGCCCCGGCGCCCAAAAAGAACCCTCACCCCTGCCCCCGCTTCGCCAAAGGCTACGCAGGGCAGGCCTGTCCCAAGGAAGAGGGGTAAGAAAAAAAGCCGGACTGCATTTCTGCAGTCCGGCTTGTTACTCATACGCACAGCCGAGGGCGGCTGTGCCACATTTGCTCTGATACGCACAGCCGAGAGCCCGGCTTCGCTCTGCTTCGCCGTGACAAGCCGGCTGTGCCACATTTCAGCTTTGCCACATCTACCCTGCCACATTCCGGCCGTTGAGGCAGCCCGCGCAGCGGCTAGCGCATAAACAGCATCTCGCGGTAGGTCGGCAGGGGCCATTGGTCGTCCGCCACCAGCTTCTCGAGCAGGTCGCCGTAGCGGCGCAGGTGGTTCATCAGGTGCAGGACGGTGTCTCGCATGTAGATGGCGTGCTTGAGGGCATCGGCATGCGGCTGGTTGCCGGCCGCCTTATCCAGATCGGTCAAGGTCTGCTGGAACCCGCTAATTGTCTCGGTGAGCTCCTTGAGGAGGCCAAGCTGCGAATTCACCTCCGCCCCGACATTCTGCGCGGCATCGATGGCTGAGGCCACCTGCTCCTGGTAGCGCAGGGCCGCCGGGAGGATCATCTGCCGCGCCATCATCGAGCGCGGTCTGCGCCTCGATATTGACGGCCTTGATGTAACCTTCCAACAGGATCTCGTAGCGGCTGTGCAGCTCGCGCTTGGAGTACACGTGGTACTTGGCGAACAGTTCCAGAGTTTCATCTTTAATCGCCAACGGCACGACATCCGGCGTGGAGGCGAAGTTGGGCAGGCCGCGCTTGGCCGCTTCCTCGTGCCAGGCGGTGGAGTAGTTGTCGCCATCGAACAGGATCGGCTTGAACTCCTTGACCATCCGAGCCAGGAGGTCGCTGACGGCCTTGTTAAACTTCACGCCCTTCCTGGCCGCCTTCTCCAGTTCCGTGGCGACGAAATCGAGGCTCTCGGCCACGATGGTATTCAGAACCGTGTTGGGGCCGGCGACGGACTGGCTGCTGCCCACGGCGCGGAACTCGAACTTGTTGCCCGTGAAGGCGAAGGGGCTGGTGCGGTTGCGGTCGCCCGCGATCGCGCGGCAGTTGGGGCAGCATGGACACGCCGACTTCGATGTGGCCGCCCTTCTTGCTGCTCTTGGCGCCGCCCTTTTCGATCTGCTGGAACACGTCGGTGAGCTGCTCGCCCAGGAAGACGCTGATGATCGCCGGCGGGGCCTCGTTGGCCCCTAGCCGATGGTCGTTGCTGGCGCCGCAGACGGACAGCCGCAGCAGGCCCGCGTACTTGTAGACCGCGCGGCAGACGGCCGCGCAGAAGACCAGGAACTGGGCGTTGGCGTGCGGGTTGTCGCCGGGGTTCAGCAGGTTCTCGCCCTCGTCGGTGGCCATCGACCAGTTGTTGTGCTTGCCCGAGCCGTTGATGCCGGCGAAGGGCTTTTCGTGCAGCAGGCAGGTCATGCCGTAGCGGCTGGCCACCTTGCGGAGCATTTCCATGACCAGCATCTGGTGGTCGGTGGCCAGGTTGGCGGTCTCGAAGATCGGGGCGATCTCGTACTGGGCGGGCGCGACCTCGTTGTGCCGCGTCTTGATCGGCACGCCCAGGCGCATCAGCTCGTACTCCATCTCGGCCATGATGGCCAGCACGCGGTCGTTGATCGAGCCGAAGTACTGGTCTTCCAGTTCCTGGCCCTTGGGCGGGCTTGGCGCCGAAGAGCGTGCGGCCAGTGGCGATCAGGTCCGGCCGGGCGAAGTAAAAGTGCTTGTCGATGAGGAAATATTCCTGCTCGGCGCCGATGGTGGTGAAGACGCGCGTGGCGGTGGTGTTGCCGAAGAGCCGCAGCAGGCGGATGGCCTGCTTGCTGAGGCTGTCCATCGAACGCAGCAGCGGGGTCTTCTTGTCCAGGGCCTCGCCGGTCCAACTGATGAACATGGTGGGGATGACCAGCGTGGCGCCGTTGGGGTTGTCGAGGATGAAGGCGGGGCTGGAAGGGTCCCACGCGGTGTAGCCGCGGGCCTCGAAGGTCGCCCGCAGGCCGCCGGAGGGGAAGCTGCTGGCGTCGGGCTCGCCGCGGACCAGTTCCTTGCCGCTGAACGCGGCCAGGGCCTTGCCGTCCGGCGAGGGCGAAAGGAAGCTGTCGTGCTTCTCGGCGGTCAGGCCGGTCATCGGCTGGAACCAGTGGGTAAAGTGGGTCGCGCCGTGCTCGATGGCCCAATCCTTCATGGCGACGGCCACGGCGTCGGCGATATCCGGCTCAAGTTCCGCGCCGGCCTTGATGGTGTTTTGCAGGGCCTTGAAGACCGTGCCTGGGCAGCCGCTGGCGGCGGACTTCCTCGTTGAAGACGTGCTCGCCGTACACCACCTTGAGTGGTTTTACGGTGTAATTCACGGTGCCCGTGATGATGTTCAGTTTGGCGATGGCGTTGATGGCGGATGTTCTTGCACTGGCAGGCATTCTTGGCTCCATAACCTGGGGGCATGTATTGCCCGAGTAATTTGACGACTCCAATTACACGCCCTTTTCGCGGGTTCAAGATTAGACTAAACTGCCGCCAGAATGCAAGAACCGTGTGTAAAAGAGCAGCCCCCCGTAAAGCATGATGCCTACGCCGCGCTGCGAATCCCGGCCTACCGGCGGCTCCTGATCGGGAGCCAGATCACCAACATCGGCACGAGCGCCCAGGGGCTGGCCATCGGCTGGCAGGTCTATTCTCGCACGAATGACCCGTTGGCGCTGGGGCTGGTGGGACTGGTGCAGGCGATCCCCATGCTGCTCTTCACGCTGCCGGCGGGGTACCTGGCGGACATCTTTGATCGCCGCAAATTGCTGATTCTGTCCATGGTGATCGCCGGCGCGGCCAGCGTGGGCCTGGCGGCCTTCAGCTACTTCCACGGGCCCATCTGGGTGATGTACGCGCTGCTCTTTCTGGATAGCTGCGCATTGCGGCTGGGCTGGCCGGCGGGCGCGGCGCTGCTGCCGCTGCTCGTGCCGCGTGACAAGTTTGAAAACGCGGTGAAGTGGCGGATGAGCCTGTCGCAGATCAGCGGCATGGCCGGCCCGGCGCTAGGGGGTTTCATCATCGCCTGGTCGATACCGGCGGCATACCTGATCGCGGCGGGCAGCATGGTGCTGAATATGTTCCTGATCTCGTCCATCGCGGTACCAGCCACCGCTCGCATTGCGCCGGGGCGAATGCTGCACCAGGTGGCTGAAGGCGTGCGCTTCGTGTGGCAAAAGAAGGTCGTGCTTGGGGCGATCTCGCTGGATCTTTTCGCGGTCCTGCTGGGTGGCGCGGTCTACCTGCTGCCCATTTATGCGCGCGACATCATCCACCGCCCGGGCGTAGCGCCCGAGCAGATGCTGGGCTACCTGCGCGGCCCCCACCGCCGGCTCCTTAGTCATGGCGCTGATTTTGGCGCACACGCCGCCTTTGCGCAAGGCGGGGCGGACGCTGTTTCTGGCGGTAACCGGTTTTGGCGCGGCGACCATTGTGTTTGGCCTTTCGCACAGTTTGTGGCTTTCGCTGGCGATGCTCTTTATGACCGGGGCGATGGATAATATCTCCGTGGTCATTCGCCACACGATGGTGCAGCTTTCCACGCCCAACGAAATGCGCGGCCGCGTTTCGGCGGTCAACGCCATGTTCATTTCGAGCTCTAACGAACTGGGCGGCTTCGAGAGCGGCACGGTGGCGCATTTCTTCGGGACAGTCGCCAGCGTCGTCGCCGGCGGCATCGGCACGATCCTGGTGGTGCTGGCCTGGCTGGGCCTTTTCCCTGGCCTGCGCAAGGTGGGTAAGCTGGCGGAAGACTAGTCATTAGTCAGTCAGGGCTCTCATCCGAAAAAGCTGGTTGGAATACCTGGGTTACACCAAACCTGAGCCGTCATTGATGCCGGAACTCCGAATTCTCTTGCCATTTACCCAGATTACCTATCTTTGCCAAATTAAGGCATTTTGGGCGATTTTGGTTAGAGGTTGGCGGTCTAAGAAGTCTTCGCAGTAAGCTGTAACTTGCGCATATACAAACCATTACGTTATGCAATTCTAGACCGCCAACACCGCCAATTGGACATGCTTGGAGGCGTTGGCGGTCTTAAAATGGCATAGATCAGGTAGGCTCAGCAAGCTATTTGTGGTTCTTTTCCCCATGCCCTTGCATAATCGACCGCGCTTGCATCGGATACTGAATATGGCGACGAAGCCCAAGCTGGTTCTTTGCGTCTTCTCGGCCGCGCTGCTTTTGGCGGCAGGCGTAGCCCGCGCTGATGTCATTATCACCACGCCCTACCGGGGCATCACGTATATCGTCAGGAGCGAGACGTCGCCGCGGAAGGAGATCGTGCATATCGTGGAGGTGGACCTGAGTGCGCCGGGAATTCGATTTGAGCTCACCCCGGCGGGCGGCGATCGCGAGACGGTTCGCCAGACGACACTGGATTATCTCAACCAGGTACACGCACAGATCGCCGTGAATGCGCATTTCTTCGTGCCCTTCCCCTCCACCGATACGACGGCCAATGTGGTTGGATTGGCCGCCTCCAATGGAAATATGTATTCGCCATTTGAGCGGCAGCCTGTGGCCGAGGGTTTTCCCGACCAAAGTTATGCGATCATTCCTTTCGCCCCCGCCGTGAATATAGATGCGGACAATCACGCCTGCATGGTACACCGGGACTCCAACTACAGCGACAATAAGCACGTGCTGGAGACAGTTTCGCTCTATAACGCGCTGGCGGGTTCGGCACAGATCATCACCCATGGCGTCGTTACTATTCCCGTTTACAAGGATGCTGGGCATCCCGATGGCCAGCTTACGGCCGATGACACGTATTCCAACTCCAATTCGTGGTACTCGCAGTTAAAGGCCCGCACGGTCATGGGCCTGGTGAAGGATGAAAAGAGGCTCATCATTTTCACCGTGGACAAAGCCGGCGGCTCGGAGGGCATGATGGTCGGGGAAGTCGCCGAGCTCTTGATTCGCGACTACGGCGTGTATAGCGCGATCAATCTCGACGGCGGCGGCTCGACCACGCTGGTGATGGCCGATCCCGCCACGCACGCCGGGCGGATTATGAACGTCTCATCCGACAATCCGTTGGGCCGCTCCGTGGGCAGCAGCCTGGCGATCTTCGCCGCGCGGGTTCCCAAGCATCGAAATTCCAGCTATTTTATCGCCATCGCCGTCGTCTCCGGGGGCGCAATAGCCTTGTTAATAAAGCGCCGAACCAGAAGGCTCCATTCCTCAAATCCCGAGGCCTAAGCGTAAAGCGGATCCTTCGTGGTAAACTTTTCCTGGAAGTTCGAGGAGCATGCATGTCACGAGTCAAAATGGTTCTGGTCGGCGGTTTTTTGGCGCGGGCAAGACGACGCTGCTGGCGCGGGCCACGGAGTTTTTAACCGCGCGCGGCCTGCGCGTGGGGCTCATTACCAACGACCAGGCGGCCAACCTGGTGGATACGGAGGTTTTGCAGCAGACCGGCCAGCAGGTCAAAGAGGTAGCTGGCGCGTGCTTCTGCTGCGCGTTCAATAAGCTCCTATATGTGTGCGATAACCTCATTAATCTGCACCATCCGGATGTGATCCTGGGCGAGCCCGTGGGAAGCTGCACGGATCTTTCGGCCACGGTGCTTCAGCCTTTGAAGAAACTGTGCGCCGACCGCTTCGACCTTTTGCCTTATACCGTGCTGGTGGACCCGGAAAAACTCCACGAGACCATGGCCGAGATTTCCGCACCGGACATCCGCGCGGCGGTCGCCTACATCTACCAGAAACAAATCCAGGAGGCCGACCTGGTGGTGATCAACAAGATGGACCGCGTAGATGCGGCCGCCATGGAATCCATCGTGAAGGCCCTCGGCCAGGAGGCGCCGCACGCGGCCATCGGCACGATGTCGGCCCTGACCGGCGCGGGGGTGGAAAACTGGATAAAGAAACTCTTTTCCCCCGGCGGCAAGACCGGCCAGCGGATCGTGGAGGTGGATTACGACACCTATGCCCGCGGCGAGGCGGCGCTGGGCTGGCTCAACGCGGCCGTGGAACTTTCGTCGAAAAACCTAGATGTGCCAACGGACTGGAACACATTTGCCAAGGCATTTCTGGCATGTGCCCAGGCGGAGTTAAGCAAGGCCTCCGGGGATATTGCCCATCTAAAAATCATGCTGATCGCCGCGGGCGGCCGCGTGCAGGCGAATGTGACGGGCAATGCGGCGCAGCCGCTCATCCAGGGTGATACTCTTGCCCCATCCACGCACGCCACGTTGGTCATCAATGCCCGTGTGCGCATGGACCCGGATCAACTGAAATCGGCTATTCAAACGGCCTTGGCTACCGCCGCAAGTGACTCAATCACCACCAATATCGCTGAGCTGGCGAGCTTGAGTCCCGGCACTCCACGACCCGTGTATCGATTCAGCGAGGTGATCGAGTCCTAAGGCTGCTGCGCAAACTTCTATCGATTCATTGGCCCAGCCGTGCAAAACAGGTTAGTCCGAGCGAACAGCCGCGCATCCAGCCTGAACACGGCCAGCCAGAACCTGGGAGTCGGCAGCAGGCGCTGGGTAATTGCATAAACCCGCTGGAAGAGTCCCGTCCCGTCGAAGGCCAGCGGCTGAAATCCCGTCTTCGAAAGCAGCGCCGTTAAGGATTTCCTGCTGAAGTGCTCGTGAATGCCTTTTTCCTTCTCGATATCCCCTATAAGTCCAAAGGGATTGGCATTCCCAAAGCGGCGCTCGTATTCGGCCTGGCCAATGTGCCTGACATGCCACCAGCGGCGGGTGCGCGGAAAATAAAACTTCCAGTTCCCCAAGTCCAGGCACGAGAAAAGATGCCTGCGCGGAACCGAAATGACCAGTCGCCCATCCGGTTTCATCACGCGGCGCAGTTCCCGCAGGATAAGGGCCTGATCGAAAATATGTTCGATGACGTCCAGAATCAGAACATAGTCAAAGGTTCCATCGGCAAACGACAGCCGCTGGCCCTTAGTGATGCAATCCAGTCGCAATTTCGGGAACTTCTGCCGGCCTGCCTCAACCGCATCACCGCAAAGGTCCACCCCTACTCGAAGGGCCTTGCCATCGTGGCGCAAGCTGGCGAGGGTTTTGCCGTCGTTGCACCCATAATCCAGCACCGAATGGCCGGGCTGGATTTGTTCCCAGGCAAACGCATGGAACAAGCGCAACGATGCAACAGTGCGCTTCTTCAGCGGGAGCTTGAAAAACAAGGACTTACACTCGAAGGAGCGCAAGAAGCAAGGAGCGCAACTATAGTCGTGACCAAATGACCAAATTGGTCATTTGGTCATAATTCGCACGCAATGCCGGAGAATTGCGATTTTGGCAATCTAAGTAATTTACGGAGCGGCTACAGCCAGCCCACGATTACATGACCGCCGCCCACTTTGACCACGTCAATACGGGCCAATCCAGCATCCTTGAAAAGCTGCTGGATGCGGCCCAGCCGGTAGAAGTAGACCGGGCAGCCGCGCAGGGCGTAGCGGATTCTGCGCAGGGGCGAGCGGACCAGCGTGGGGGCGGGGAAGCTGGCGACCACGAAGCGGGAGGCCAGTTCGCGCATCCTCTGGAGAAACGGCAGCGGCTCATCCAGGTAATCGAAGACGCCCAGGGCGATGACGCCGTCAAACTTGCCTGAGACGTCCGTGGAGCGAAAATCGCCGGCAACGAATTCGCATTTGTCGGCCAGTCCGCTGGCCCGGGCCAGTTGTTTGGCCAGTTCGACCATCGGCGCGGCGGTGTCCACACCGACCACGCGAGGCACACCGGCCTGGGCTAATAGACAACTGATGCGGCCGGTGCCGCAGCCCACATCCAGCACGGACTGGGCTTTGTTCTCCACGGAGGTCTTGACTGCCACTTCCGCGCGGACAAAGATGCCCTTGCGGAACTTGCGGTTGAACCAGCGCCAAAACGGGGAATCCGTTTCGTACATGGTGTCCCAGAAACCGGCGCGGGCCGTCCAGAACTGCTTGACGTCTTGCTGAACTTTCTGATCCATTAGGCCATGGTCTCCTGGCAATCCGGGGCATCCTGTATGGACTGGGCCAACTGGCCCATTGAGTCGAATGGGAACCTGGTCAAGAGGTATCTTAACTTGCCGGGAATGGACCGTCGATTGAGATTCGACCGCCATTCCCACTTGCGGGTGCGCTTGCTGCGCCCCGCCGCGGCGGGCACGTGCAGCGAGCTTCGCTCAAATTCGTAATTGTGCAAATACGTCACCAGCGGCCGGTTTTCCGCCTGGACTTTTTTCACCGCGCGGCCGAGCAGCCAGCGCGGCATGATGCGCCAGTAGCCGCCGCCGGCGATCATCCAACTGCGGCCCATGTAGTCCAGCACGCTTAAAGGAAACTCCACGACCTGAGCGCCGCCGCGAGTTTTTACTCGCCGCGGCCCTTGGCCAAAGCCTGCCACGCCGTACCGCGGGCATACTTTGGGTACGATGCTGGAGTCGTATCGGTAGCCCGCCTGGCTGAGAATTTCAAAAAAATCATCTACTTCATCAGGCGGGACGCTGAACTCGGGGGCGCGGAAGCCCACGATGTTCTTCTGGCAGACGGCCTCCAGCTCGGCCTTGGACTGGGTAAGTTCCGCGGCCAAATGCTCGCGCAGGGGCCGCCGTAGCCGCTGGTGGATATGGGAATGGGAGGCGATTTCATGGCCTTCCTGGGCGATCTTTCTGATGGTCGCGGCCCCGGTCCTGGCCATGCTGCCCACGACGAAGAAGGTCCCTTTGACGTTAAACTCGTTCAGCAGCGACAGGATGGCCTCCACCTGCGCGCGCTACTTCATCCGTAAAGGGCGCCGGGGGGCGCCGAATATTGCGAGGACCTCCTGCGACCAGTCCTCGATGTCAAAGGAAAGCGCATTTACTGGCACTTGCGTGACAGGTACTGCAGCCCGGTTGTTGTGGATACGGCTCATTTCGTCCCGCGTTCTATGGGTTAAGTGCTGACTGCAACACGGCCTCGATCTTTTTGACCGCGATGCCGAATGAAAGTTCCTGTTGGTAAAAGGCCCGGCCCCGTGCACCCATTTCATCGAGCTGCGCGGGCGACAGAGCTGCCAGCTTCAGCACCGCCTCGGCAATGCTCTGCGGATTTTCAGGCAGGGCGGCAATTCCCGCTCCGGCGCGAGTGACCAGGTCGCAGGCATCGCCTTTTACACCTACCAGAATGGGCCTGCCCGTGGCCATGTAGGCCTGGATCTTTGATGGGATTGTGACACGATAAAGATCGGCATCCTGCAAATGGACGAACAGAATATCGGCCACTCGGAGGATGGCGCCGATTTCAGAGACTGGCCGCCGCGCGTGGAAAACGACGTTCGCAAGCTGCATATCCCGGGCC
The DNA here is from genome assembly GCA_963785635.1 of uncultured Phycisphaerales bacterium. Lineage (GTDB taxonomy): Bacteria > Planctomycetota > Phycisphaerae > SM23-33 > FEN-1343 > FEN-1343. Next base: position 390,686 of record CAWAWB010000004.1, on the reverse strand, counting down.
TTCTGCTTGAGCTCATCCACCTCGACGCCATCGCCAAAGAACAGGAACTGCACGCGCGGGTTCTGCACTGGACCATTTGCGCGGCATCCAAAACCTTCGAAAGGGCCTGCGGCCGGCCAATGCTGCCGGCGAAGACGATATTGAACCGTCCGGTCATGCCCACCGAGGCCGCCAATTCCGAACTGGAGTGCGGGTTGAGGATGTTCTCATCATCGCACCAGTTGTAGACGACCTCGATCTTGTCCTGGGGCACGCCGCGCTCCACGAGTCTGGCCTTAAAGCCGGGGGTGATGGTGATGATCCTGCCGGCATCCCTATGCACCTTGTCGCACCAGGCGTTCATCATCCGCAGTCCGCGGCGGCTGTTATACATGCCGGTGGAGGTCACGGCGTCCGGCCACAGATCCTGGATGTGATAAACATACGGCACACCGCGAAGATGCTTGAGCGCCAATGCCGGCAGCCCCACAGTCGCCGGGCCCTGCATAACGTAGGCCACATCCGCCCGGTGAACCAGGGCGGCGCCGAACGTGGCGGCGGAGACTCCAAAGCTTGTGTAGCTGACGATACGCCGGAAGGCCGAGCGGTCGTGACTGGGATACAGCGGCACGCGCAGCAGGGGAACGCCTTCCATGACTTCCCGTTGGAGGATTTTCCAGCGATACCCGGGATAGATTTTGCCCCCGGGGTAATTGGGGAAGCCCGTCAAAACCTCGACTTCATGTCCGTGCCGGACGAATTCCTTCATCAGCGGCAGACAGTAGAAGAAGTTCGGCTCAGGCTGAAAATTGTGACATACAAACAGGATTCGCATATCTACGCCAGGTCGTTAGGTTGAATGTTGTTCCAAATATTGTTGAGCTTGGCCGTGCCGACGATCAGCTTGACCACGCGATAGGAAGTATTCTCGATTTCGTAATCCGCCGGGATCCGCCATGCCATCGCCTTGCTGTCGTCGGAGGTCTGGAGCTTGATCGAGGCCACCACGGTCTGAGGTAAAAGGCCGGTCAGGATGATCGTGCCGGCGTCGAGGCCCTCGGGCCGCTCGAAGGCGTTGCGGATGGTAATCGCCGGGAATTTCAAAATCGCCGACTCTTCGGTGATCGTGCCGCTGTCCGAAATGACGCAGCGGGCGTTCATCTGGAGCCAGTTATAGTCGAAGAACCCGAACGGTTTTAGGAACTGGACCTTATCGGACAAACCGCTCGTGCCCAGGCTTTCCAACCGTTTTCGCGTCCGCGGGTGCGTGGAGACGATGATGGGCAGGCTGAATTCCTGCTCGATGGCCCCCAGCGAGGCCAGGACATTGGTAAGGGCCTGGCGGTTATCGACGTTTTCCTCGCGGTGGGTGCTCACCAGGAAGTAGCCATCCTTCTTCAGATTCAACGTCGCCAGTATCTGCGAACGCTTGATCTCTTCCAGGTGCGACAGCAACACCTCGCGCATGGGCGAGCCAGTGAGGTAGATTCGGCGGTGCGGCAGGCCCTCGGAGAGCAGGTGCCGCCGCGCATGTTCGGTGTAGACCAGGTTGAAGTCGCTGATGTGGTCGATGATCCGCCGGTTGATCTCTTCGGGAACGTTGAAGTCGAAGCAGCGATTGCCCGCCTCCATGTGGTAGATGGGGATCTTCATGCGCTTGGCGATGATGCCGGCGATGGAGCTGTTGGTGTCGCCTAAAATCAGCACGGCATCGGGCTGCTCTTTTTTGAGGATCGTTTCGATGCTGATGAGAATGTTGCCCAGCACCTGCCCCAGGCTGGTGGTATTGACGGCCAGGAAGTAGTCGGGCTTGCGGACCTGGAGGTCCTTGAAGAACACCTCGTTGAGCTCGTAGTCGTAATTCTGGCCGGTGTGGACGATCTTGTGGTCCACATGCTCATCCAGCCGCTTCATCACGGCCGCCAGGCGGATGATCTCCGGCCGCGTGCCCAGGATCGTCATCACCTTCAGTTTCTTGGCCATCTCACACTTTCTCAAAGAACGTATCGGTGTCGTCGGGATTGAAGACTTCGTTCGTCCAGAAGAGGGTGCAAAGTTCAGTCGATCCCACATTTTCGATGTGGTGCGTGTAGAAGATCGGCATCTCCACCACCGACGGCTGCTGGCTGGAGACGCGGTACTCCAGCACCTTATCCGTGCCGATGCGGCGCAGGCGAATGACCGCCTCGCCCTTGACCACGCAGAACTTTTCCATCTTGCGCGTGTGGTAGTGATTGCCGCGGGTAATGCCGGGTTTGGTCGTGGAGAAGAAGATCTGGTTGCCGCCCTCCTGCTTTACGATTTCAAACAGGCTGCCGCGGTCATCCGTCCGCAGGACCAGGGGCTGCTGGAAATCCGCCGTTTCGGCGTAAGAAAGGAATGTGTTGTAAAGATTCCTCTCAAAGCGCGTGGGCAGGTCGGGCACAATCTTCTTTTCGTAATAGCACTCTTTGTAGTGACTCAGCCTGGAAAGAATTTCCGTCACCTTGGCCGAGGCCGTGGGGGCGACTTCCACCCTTTCAAAACCGGCCGGCGGATTATTGATCCTCTGCCAGAACAGTTCCACCAGCTCATTGATGTAAATGAGGTTCAATTCCTTGTCGGCCTGCACCTGCGGCGTCTCGCCATGCGTGAGCTTGTGGCAGAACGTGGCCACCACGGAGTTGTAGTTGGGCCGGCCCCGGTCGCCAAACACATTGGGAATGACCATGGCGGAAACGTGCGCTTTGCTGCGCCTGGACCACTCTTCTAAAAGCCGCTCGCCCTCTTTTTTCGAGCGGCCATAGGGGTTATCCAGCGCGGCCTGAGTCGATGATGAGAACAGGACGTGGGGCCTTTGCCCCAACTCATCCAGCGCGGCCGTCAGTTTCTGCACGAGCTCGATATTCGTGCGGTAAATCTCGTTTTCACCGCCGCGATTCATGGCCGCCAGGTGCACCACGGCCTGCGCGCCATCCAGCGCGGCTTTGAGTTTCTCGCCATTGGCAAAAAACTCATCCTCAAAGGGCTGCACGTCGATATTCGGCTCGCGGCTGAGCCGGTCGCGTATGTGAGAACCCATAAAGCCGACCAGGCCGGTGATGGTGATCTTGCGTTTATCCATAGGGCTTTGGGGCACCTGTCAGCCATCGCTCCAGTTGGTCAGTTCCGCGCGAACTTCCGGCAGGCTTAAAAGCAGTTCTTCCACCTGCTTCACATTCAACTGCGTGGTGTTGTGGGAGGTGTAATCATCCACGTGGGCTTCCTTCAAATCGCCTTCGGTGAAGTACCGGGCGTAGTTCAGGTCGCGATCATCCAGCCGCACCCGGAAATAATCGCCCATGTCATCGGAACGCTGAAGCTCCTCGCGCGTCACCAGCGTTTCAAAAATCTTCTCGCCGTGTCGCATGCCGATGATCTTTTCCGGAATGTCGCACTTGAAGAGGTTCTTCACCGCCTTGGCCAGGTCCAGCACCGTACAAGCCGGCGCCTTCTTGACGAACAGATCCCCGGGCCGGGCGTTCTGAAAGGCAAACAGCACCAGCGAGACTGAATCCCGTAGCGCCAGGAGGAACCGCGTCATCTCGGGGACGGTGATCGTGATGGGCTTACCCTGCTTGATCTGCTGAATGAACAGCGGAATGACCGACCCGCGCGAACACATCACATTCCCGTACCGCACGCAGGAAACTACCGTCTTCTTGTTGCTCTTGGCCCGCGCGGCGGCCTGGGCCACCTTCTCCATGAGCGACTTGGTCATGCCCATGGCGTTGATGGGATAGACCGCCTTATCGGTGCTCAGGCAGACCACGCTGGACACCCCGTAATGAATGGCGGATTCGATAACATTGTGCCCGCCGTAGATATTCGTCAGCACCGCCTGCATGGGGAAGAACTCGCAGGAAGGCACCTGCTTCAAAGCGGCGGCGTGGAAGACCAGGTCCACCCCTTCCATCACGTTGTCGACGCTGTCGCGGTCGCGCACATCGCCGATGTAGAACTTGACCTTGGGGTTGTTCAGCTCGATGCGCATCAGCTCCTGCTTGCACTCATCGCGGCTGAAGACACGGAATTCCGCCGCATCGGTCGTCTCCAGCAGATGGCGCAAAACCTTGTTGCCGAAAGAGCCCGTGCCGCCGGTCACCAATACCACTTTGCCAGTTAACTGCTTCAAGGCTGATCTCCACTTGAACGATTCTTTGCCAAACCCATCACTGCTGTGAAAGCCTCGCGCACGATCTCATCCCAGCCCCTGTAAAAGCCACCGAGCCGCTCGCGCCCTTTTTGCACCAACTCCACACGCAAGGCAGCGTTTTCCCTCATCTCAACAATCCGCCCGGCAACTTCCGCCGCATTCCAGGGATCGAAATACAGTGCCGCATTACCGCAGATACCGTGCGCGAAATCCAGATCGCTGGTGAGAATAGGCAACCCAAAGTGCATGGCCTCAAGGTAGGTGCCGCTGAAGCTTTCCAGTACAGTGGGGAAGAACAGGGCATCCGCGTTTTTGAAGTAGGCCGCTAGAGATTCCTGCTTCAACGGACCTACGTTAATTATGCGCTCCTGGAGGCCCTGGGAGCGCACCTTCTCCAGGAACCGCCGGGCATAAGGGTCATTCGGATCAATCGTGATTATCACGCGGACATTATCGAGTTGCCCGCCAAAGTTCCGGAAGATGTCCAGCAGGATTTGAAAATTTTTATAGCCGTAGTAACGCGCAAGAAACAACAGGTGAAACTTGTCGGCGGACTTGAAAACGTCTGGAGTGGACTGCGCGGTTGACGAAACTTTTGCCAATTCCGAAACTGCGTTGGGCATAACCTTGATCTGCTCGATCGGGTAATTGAAGGCCTGGGCAAACCTGGACCGCATTACCGCGGTTTGGCAGAATATCAAGGACGTCCTGCGCAGGCAGGTTCGCAGCCAATATCTTATCGCCGCGAATTTCACACGCTCTCTAAGAGGCACCGTCTTATAAGATCGCTCCGTTGTATAGACAAGTTGCCCCTGATGGAAGAGAATGGCCTGCTGGCAAGGGGGATGATGCAGACCAATGTTGCCCAGGCAAAAAATGACATCTGGTCCAAAATCACGCACCATCCGCGGCAGGTGATTCTTTTCAAAGAGAAACCGGCCGAGCAGGCGGTAGCGGGGAATCTCAATAACTGTGGCATTCGAGCCGTTCTTGTGCAAATCGTATCCCAGCCCCCGCGGCACTATCAGGAGCATCTCAACTTCGGGAAACAGTCTGGGCAGCGCGGCTGTTACGTTGCGTCCGACAGACAGACCGCCAGCTTCGACTAAATTGTGGGCGACGACGACGGCTCGCATTCTGGTCTCGCAGGTTTGGCGATATCCTATCAATTCGCAGGAAAACTTAGCAACCGCTTAAAGGCTGCAGTCCGACTCTTCAATTCATCGACCGTTCCGCTTCACGGCTTGTGCTTCTAAAAGTCTCTGCGCACCTGCCGCGGATATGACAGTGATCGATGGCGACCGGGAGGCCATTTCCTTCCCATCTTGTTGTATATACGCGAGTTGGAGCCGATAAGATCTATTCATAATCAATGTCAGATCGCCAACTGTAGCTTTCAGGAACTGCCGGGAAGGCCAGGCCCAGGCCTTGGAGGGAATGAATGTTATTCTGTAACATAAGCAACAGCAGGTACTTAGATCATGAGTCCGCTTGGGACAGAATGTGATTTGAAAAAGGTTACAGGGCACGGAGTGAGGCTACAGGGTACAGGAAGAGCAATAAGAAGCAGCTTTCTGTACCCTGTAACCTGTTTTTCTATACCAACTCTGCCACAGGCTGGCGCACAAACGGTGCAATCGTGCTGCGGGCGTAGCTCATGAGCGTGGTCGCTGTAGTCGAGTCCGAGTTGCGCATCTCGGCGTTCTCCAGCTTGCCTGAGTCGATCGCCCAGAATGTCTCCAGCAGCGAGTTCATGAAGCCTTCGCTGGCGCCCCACCTGCGCATGATGTTGCGCATGTTGTCTTCATCGATCCGCCGATACTCAACCCTGCGCCCGATGCCCCGGGAAACTTCGCCGGCCGCCTCTTCAAAAGAAAGATCCGCCGGCCCCAGCACCCCGCGGTAATAATGGCCGGTCCACGTATCATCCAGCAGCCAATGTGAAGCACACTGCGCCACATCCCGCGCGGCCGCCATGGCCACCTTCCGCCAAGGCGAAACGGGATAGCAAATGCAAGAATCCTTGCGGATGGAATTCAGTTGCCACAGAATGTTCTCGAAGAAGAAACCCGCACGCAGATGGCAGATGTTGCGCGAGACCTCGTCGAGCATGGTCTCCACATCGTGCAGCCCGGCGATGATGCCCGTGCCGGAATCGGCGCCGGCGCCGATACTGGAGATATTCACCACGTGCGGGATTTCGTTCTCGGCGATGGCCGCCTGAGCCGACCGGGCCAGCCATTTGCAGAATTCCCGCACATCGTGCGCTCGAACCGCCGGCGGCGTCACCCACAGCAGCGCATCCACATCCTGCGTAACCTCCTTGACGAAGGATACATCCCCCAGCATGCCCAGGTACACTTCCGCGCCCCGGTAGGCCAGCTTCAATGCTCGCTCCGGGTTGCGAACCAGGAGCACAACATCCGCCCCGCTTTCTATCAGGTTCGATGCCACGATATGGCCAATGTTCCGATCCGGTGTTGTTACGGCGATGCGCATAAATCTTCCTTTCAAGTATCAAAAGCGTTGAGGAATTCTAGACGTGCCGCGATGCACGCCGGCGGCGACTTAAGTGTATGGGATTTCCCATACACTTACGCCTCCCCGCGCGGCAGTCTGGGCAATCTGGGCAAGATAGAGAAGCCCCCCGAACACTCAGTCTCTGATACGTTGGCGGACTTGGCGGACTTGGCTGACTTGACGATCTTGAAGTAACCTTTTGCGTTAGCATCACTTATGCATGGACTTAAGGCCGCCAAGTCCGCCAAATAAGAACCCCTCCCATTACGGTTCAATCGCAAATCTTCACCGGCTGCGTCGCCACATTCCCTTCCCAATCCGCACATTCCCAGCCGCCGCCCAGGGCCTTGTACAACGCCACCACGTCCATGGAAAGCGTCCGCGTGGACTGCGCCAGTGCATCTTCCGATAAGAACAGCGACCGCTGGGCGATCAGCACGTTCAGGAAATCCGATAGCCCTTGCTCGAACTGGAGGTTCGCCAGGTCCAGCGCCCGCTTATTCGCGGCCACCGACTCGCTCAGATACACCAGGTGCAGTTGCTCCTGCCCGTACGCCGCCAGCGCATCCTCCACCTCCTTCAGCGATGTGAGCACGGAATCCTCGTACGCCGCGGCGAACTGCTCCTGCACCGCGCTCTGCAAATGAATGCCCGCCCGAATCGCCCCAGCATCGAATATCGGCCAACTCATGGACGGCCCGGCGTTCCAGTAAAAACTATTCGCGCCGAAGAGATTGTGTGCGTGCAGGCTTTGATACCCCGTGTTGCCGGTCAATGAAAAGGATGGAAAGAGATTGGCCACCGCCGCGCCCACCAGTGCCGTCGCCGACGCCAGGTTCCTCTCCGCGCGGCGGACATCCGCCCGCTGCCTTAATAAACCCGACGGCAGTCCCAGCGGAATTTCGGGCGGCGGCGGCGGAATCTGCGCGGGCGTGGAAAGCAACTCCGACAGCGCCATCGGATCCTTCCCCACCAGCGTTCCCAAAAGATGGATGTTTTCTCGTATTGAGGCCTCCAGCGGCGGAATCGTGGATTGCGTGTTGGCAAGCTGGGCCTGCGCCTGCGCCAGGTCCAGTTCCGTCGCAATTCCGCCCTCAAAGCGCAGCCGCGTGAGGTTTACGGTTTCCTGCTGGGCCTTCATGTTCTCCCGTGCGATGAGAATCTGCTGCTGGCTGCCGCGCATTTCGATATAGTTCATCGCGACTTCCGCCAGCAACATCACCAGCACATCGCGGCGGTCCTCTATAGAGGCCTGCGTGTTCGCATCCGCCGCCTCCACCTCGCGCTGCACCTTGCCGAAGACATCCAGTTCCCACGACGCATCCAGACCCAATTGGTAGAGATTGAAATCCCTCTTTGGGCTGCTGACCGCGCCGCTGGTCGTGCTGTTGCCCGTGGCGCCTCCGGTCGCGCTCCCCGATGTGCCGCCGCCAGTCGTGCCGCCGCCGGCCGTGCCGCCGGAGGCACCGGGTGTTCCTACCGCACTGGCGCCAAAGCCGTTCTTGCTGAAGTGGAAATGGTCGTATGAGGCGTCGGCGTTAACCGTGGGCCACAGGCCTGCCCACACGATCTGCCGCGCGGCCCTGGCCTCCACCACCCGGGCCTGCGCCTGGCGCAGAGTGAGGTTGCCGCAGATAGCCTGCTGCATCAGGTCATCCAACACCGGGTCGTTAAACCGTTTCCACCACGCCGCCAGCTCGGCCGGCTGCGTGGCGGGTTTGAATTTCATGAAGGCCGGCCGCGTCGTCGGCCGCGTGGCCGGCTGGCTGGCGATTGCATCGCCTCTGTACTCGCCCCAGTGGGCAGGCATGGAGGTCGGAGGAGTCTTGTAGTTAGGACCGACTTTGCAGCCTGTGATGAATAGGAAGACCAACAAAAATATCGAATATCGAACAAGAAATATCGAACATCGAAGTAAACGAGGGTGCCACGGCCGTCCGCGGCCGTGCAATAGACCAGCATCAGGGATGATGGCCCAGCGGCTTCCGGTGTAGCTTTCTCTTCCCCTGATCGCACAGCGCACGGCTGCAAACAACGCAGCCGTGGCACCCCGTAGAAAAGAAAATATCGAATATCGAAGTGAAGCGAAGACCCACCCCTCAGTCGGGCCCATCATGGTCCAACCCACGGGTTGTTCTGACTTCATCATTCGATATTCCTTGTGATTCCTCGTTCGATATTCGGTATTTGTCTCTTCTTTAGCCGCCACTCTCGGGTCTCGACCCGCCCTCAGGCGCTTTCTTCTGCTCCGTTCTTACCGACCTAAAGAACGGCACCTTGTTCAAAACCTTCTCCTGCACCTCCTCCATGTACAGGTAGATCGCCGGCGTGATGTACAGCGTGATGAACTGCGAAACCAACAGGCCGCCCACCACCACCAGCCCCAGCGGGCGGCGGCTGGCCGCATCGGCGCCAAATCCGATGGCGATGGGCATGCGCGCCCATCATCGCCGCCATGGTCGTCATGATGATCGGCCTGAATCGGTCCATGCTGGCGTCGTGAATGGCCTCCTCGGCGCGTGCGGCCCTCGGCGATGCGGTCCAGGGCGAAGTCCACGATCAAGATGCCGTTCTTCTTGACGATGCCCATGAGCATGAACATGCCGATGAACGCGTACAGCGAGGCGTGCTCGTTGAACAGGTACAGCGTGGCCAGGCCGCCCACCAGCGCCACCGGCAGCGACGACAGCACCGTGATCGGGTGCACGTAACTCTCATAGAGAATCCCCAGCACCACGTACATCACGAACACCGCCAGCAGCATCAGGAAGGTCAAGTCGTGTACGGTGGTGCGGAACGTCTGCGCCTCGCCCTGTAAGCTGCCCTGCACGGTCCCGCGCAACACCTCTGCGGCGGATTTTTCGATGTAGTCCGCCGCCTCGCCCAGCGACATCTGCGGCTTTAAGTTGAAGAAGAACGTAACGCTGGGGAACTGGTTGATGTGGTTCACGGTCTGCATACCCAAAACTGTGTGCCAGGTCGCCACGGCAGAGAGCTTCACCTGCCGCAAACCATCATCGCTCTTGATATACAGCAGTGCCAGGTCCTCCGGCAGCCGCCGATCCTGGTCCTCCACTTCCACGATCACCTGGTACTGGTCGTTGGGCCGCTTAATCAGGTAGACGTAATTCTCCGAATAGGCATTGCGCAGCAGCGTCAGAATCCGCGCGGCGGAAATCCCATATGTCTTGGCCTGCTCGCGCAGGATGTCGATCTCCAGCCGCGGCGTGTGATTAAACAAATCTGAGCTGACCGTGCTGAAGCCCTGGAACTGGCAGAACTTGCCCATAAGGGCCTGCGCCGAGGCGTACACCTCGTTGGCATCCGTTCCGAAGATCGAATAAGCGTACTTGCCCTGCTGAATGGCCGTCGCGCCCGTGGAGATACGCAAAACCGGGTCGGGCTGGAGCAGGGCGATCAGTCCCGGTACGCTGGCGGAGATCTGCCGCATCATTTTGGCCGTGATTTCATCGATCGGCGCACGTTGGTCAGGATCCTTCAAAAACGCCAGCATCAGCCCCTGGTTGGTCGTGAGGAATTGGCTGTTGTAGCTCATGGTGAAGGTCATGCGCACAGACTCATCCTTGTGCATCACATCCTCCACCTGCCGCTGGTGCTCGTGCATGACGGCCGGCGAGGAACCTTCGCTGGGCCACCATCACACCGCGGATGAAGGAGCTGTCGCCCACGGGCAAAAACGTCTGGGGGATGTGCGTAAACATCCAGTACGTGCCATAAAAGCAGATCGCCCAGATGATGAAGGAAACCAGCCTATGGCGCAGGAACCACCACAGCGAACGGCCGTACACATCCAGCACGCGCCGCAGGATCGCCCCCATCATGCGCTCGACGACCGTTTTCTTTGCCCCTTCGCCGCGCTGACCGGCCAGGCGCGAAACCATCATCGGCGTCAGCGTCAGCGATACCAGCCCCGAGGCCAGGATGGACGACACAATAATGATGGAGAATTCGCGAAAGATCCGGCCGATCAGCCCGCTCATGAACACCAGCGGAATGAACACCGCCGCCAGCGAGAGCGTCATGGAAAGAATCGTGAAGCTGATTTCCGAGGCGCTGTTGTTCGTGGCCTCCAGGCGCAGTCTCCCCGAACTGCTCCATGCGGCGGACGGTGTTTTCCAGGAAGACGATGGCATCATCCACCAGGAAGCCCATCACCAGCGTCAAACCCATCAGTGAAAGGTTGTCCAGGCTGTAGCCCCGCGCCTCCATGACGATGAACACCAGCAGCAGCGACAGGGGCATGGCCACCGCCGGGATAATCGTGTCCGTCGCGCGCCCCAGGAACAGGTAGATCACCCCCACCACGAGAAAGAACGCGATATACAAGGTGGTCTTGACGTCGTTGATGGAGCTGACGACGGTCTCGCTGCGGTCGTGAATGGGAATGAGCGTCACAGAGCCCGGCAAGGTTACCTGAATATGCGGCAGGAGCTCTCTCACCGCATTGGCTACCTCCACCGTGTTCGAACCGAGCTGGCGATATACCGCCACCACCACCGCCGCGTTGGGCGCCTTTTGGCCGCGAATCCAGAAACGCATGGAGATGCGCTGGTCCTGCACGGAATCGCTGGCCTTGGCCACATCCTTGAGGTAGATGGGCGCCTGGCCCGGTTGCGAGACGATCAGTTGCTCGTACTGGCTGGCGTCTTCAAGCTGCCCCTGCGGCTGAAGCAGCAGGCTCGTGTGGTTGCTGTCGAACTGGCCGGCGCCCACGTAACTGGTGTTGTTGCGGATGGCGTTGGTCAGGTCATCCATCGTGAGATTGCGCACCGCCAGGGCCGAGGGATTGGCCATAATGCGCACCGCGGGCTGCGTGCCGAACACCGCCACCTGGCTGACGCCCGGCACGATGGAAATGGTCTGCCCCACCTGAATCTTGGCATATTCATACAGATCCGCGGCGGTCACCGAATCGCTCAACAGCCCGATATAGAAAATGGGCTGCTCGTTCGGATTGACCTTGGTAAACGTGGGCGGATTAGGCAGGTCCGTCGGCAACTCCCCACTTGCGCGGCTGATAGCGGCCTGCACATCCGTCGCGGCCGAATCAATCGTTTTGGACAAGGCAAACTGCACCGTCAGCGCGGTGTGCCCCTGCGACGATGCCGAGGTGATCTGCTCCAAGCCGGGGATTTGCAGGAACTGCTGCTCCAGCGGCGTGGCCACGTTATTGGCCATCGTCTCAGGCGTGGCGCCGGGGTAATTCACCGTGACCTGGATCACCGGGTAATCCACCGGCGGCAGGTCGCTCACCGGCAGCGTGCGATACGCCATGGCGCCAAACAGGACCACCGAGACGACCAGCAGCATCGTCATCACCGGCAGGCGGATAAACGGGGACGACAGGTTCACCGCCATCCCTCCGACGTTACTACTACTTGCGTGCTCTCAGCAGGATTCTCCTGCTGCTCCTGGTCTTCCGCCGGTGCGCTGGCCGAGGCCGTCGCCGGCCGAGTCGCTACGTTCGTCGCCGGCGCAGTCGCGGTAGCCGTCGCGGGCATGGTTGATTTGGGTTTGGAAACCGCCGCGCGAGTAGCGGCCTGCCCCGTTGCCGCCCCGCGCGGCGGCGACTGCACGCGGACTTTCCCCCCCGGCAAGACCGCCATTTGCCCCGTCAGCACCACGACCTCGCCGGCCTTAAGCCCTTGTATCACGACAACCATCGGACCTTGGCGCTGGCCCAGCTTCACGGGCCGCAGTTCCGCCGTGTCGTTGCCCGTAACGACATAGACATAATTGCCCGTCTGGCTTATCTGCGATGCCTCGGAAGGCACGAGCACAGCGTCCTTCAGCGTGTACAGAATCAGCCGAACCTGCACGAATTGGCCCGGCCAGAAATGATGGTCCTTGTTAGGAATCGACGCCCGCAGGCGAACCGTTCCGTTACCGGGCTGAACGGAATTATCCAGAAAGATCAGGCTGCCCTGCCGCGCGGCGTTCATGTTGTCCTGCGGCAGCCAGGCTAGCGTCTTCAGCGTGCCGCGGCCCATATACTTTCGGACGGAGGGCAGGTCCTGCTCGGTAACGATGAAATCGACGTACATCGGGTCCAGTTGCTCGATGTTCACCAGCGTGACCTGGCTGTTGGCAATGACAACATTGCCCGCATCCACCAGCGTCAAACTTGCGCGGCCATCCAGCGGGCTGTGAATGAAACAATACGTGAGATTAACCTGCGCCACTTCGACCGCCGCCTGCGCCACCTCGACCGCCGCCGCGCTGGTGCGGACGGCGTTCTGCCGCGTTTCGTAGTCCTCCTTGGACATGGCCTTGGCGGGCGTGAGTTTTTGGGCCCGCTCAAACTCCAGCTTGGCCAGTTCCTGCTGCGATAGGCTCTGCGCCAGTTGGGCCTTGGCCTGATCCAGCGCCGCCTGGTACGGCCGCGGATCGATAGTATAGAGCATCTGGCCCTTTTCGAGATCGTCCCCATCTTTGAAATGCACCTCGGTAATCTGTCCCGATGCCTGGGGGTGTACCGCTACGATCTGCGGAGATGTGCAATTGGCGATCTCATCCAGATAGACCGGCACATCCCCAGTGGTGGCATGCGCCACGGTCACCAGGGGGATGGGGCGCTGCGGGGGCGCGGCTTTTTTGCAGCCCGCTATGGGCGCCAAAAGAATAAATGCCAGCAACCACGCAGTGACAGCGCGGCTGTCGTGATATCGGCCGGATACCAAGTCCGGGCCTCCTTTTGGGTTGTAACCTTCCACCAGAACTATAGAAGGGAGAGGAGGGCTTCCCCAATCGGTGAAACTCGGATAGCGAATTGTGAATTCAGGGCACAGGTTACAGGGAACAAAAACAGCCGGAACCTTCGCGACGAAAGCGTTGACGGTATCCGCTACTTCTTATCTGGCGGCTGTGGAGCAGCCTTCTCGATTAACCCGTCGAAGACATGTTGATCAAGAAAACACGTGTAGTATCGAACTGCCTCCGACCCCAAATCTTTAAATGTGTGCTTCTTCACGTCAAACAAGTAGCAATGTGAACCCAGAGGAGCATCGCGGTTAGCGAACACGATGGCGTATGCCTGGTCTGGGCTAATATCATCAACAAGCACAAAATCGCTCAAGAACAAGGGGTCTTCGATCTTTATGCTTTGGAGCAAATCAAGCTGGTCGCCTTGGTGATGGTAGATTTCGCCCATCATCCCTCCCGCGCCGCGCCCCTCAGGATACTGCCTCACGAACACATACAACTTATCACGAAAACAGAATGATCTCCACAATATGCCACTCATGCGGCATGTCGCGAGAATCTTCTCTGGCATATTAACGTTGCGTATTGTTATCGGGACCACCTTCACGGCGTTGGCTTCATAGTCGAAGTAACGCCCTCCGACACACAGATACTGCCCATCCGCATCAACAATGAATTTAGGGAGACGCATGGACGAGCCATTCGGAAAGAATACTTCGCCTTTTTCAAAACTCTCACACCTCAGCACCACTTGATTATCGCGATTCAGGAAAGCTCCTCGCGGCGTATCAATAATTCGAGGTGCTTGTCCTGCCTCAAGAATATAGCACTGGGTTTCCATCCGCATTCGATCTTGTATTCGTAATGTTCTTCCATCACTTGTGTGTCCTATCCTTCCTTTAAACCCCTCTGGCAAAGAAGACCCTAAAAGTGTTTTCAAGCGATCTTCCCGGCCGCTCATAAACAAATATGGGCAGTCCTTGTTGCTAAAAGCATCCGACAGAACCTTTCTACGACACCCCTCATCCTTGCAGCTCGTTTTCGAATTTGATGTGCATCCGCCACTCCTATAAACAGAACTATAAGTACAATCTGTTTTATCCATATACAGTTGGCAGCTTTCATGATTCGTCTCCACTTCAATGACCAAGGCCCCTTGTATCCTGTACCCTGTCCCCCGTACCTGTCAACCTGTTTTTACCGTCGTGGGCTTGACGACCACTTCTGGAAAAACGCCTCCTGATCGGCCACCGTGCCGACGGTTTCGGCCGAGGCCTCGCCGAAGATGTCCACGCAGTTCTTGTCTGTGGCCGCGCGGCCCTTCTCCAGCACGTACAGTTGTCTTCCACCGGTCATGGCCCTGGACATGGCCGAAGGATAGCAATTGGTTCGCGAGCCGTTGCACAGCAGCCGCGCACCATCCTTCTCCAGGTCGAGGCGCAGCTTCTTCAGGGCGTCAAAAAGATCCCTGGCCGGATACTTCTTCGACGGCGGGCCCTGCACTTCGATGAAGCACGGAGGGCTGTCGGTAAAATGCAGGGCCAGATTTTCAACCTTGCGATCTGACCGCAGCAGTTTGACTGTCACTTGTCTGATCATGCGACGACCTCGCCATTTCCGGAATCTCGACTCTCGTGGCGGCCGGGGAGCGAAGAATTTCCCACCAGCGCCGGATGGCCGCAACGGTGATTATCAGCGTCAAGGCCATCATTATGCACGCCAAAATACACGCCAGGCGCAGGAGGAAAACCTCGCTGACGGGCGTGCCGGGCCTGGCGGCATCCGCCGCGCGCCACCAGTCGCGCACGGACCACGGGCCGGCGGTCATCACTACGGAAAACAGAAAGACGAACGGAATGCCCGTACACAGGGCATAAACGCGGCGGCGCGAGTGAATCAGGATATACGTCGTGCCCACCGCCAGGGCGATGGAGGCCAGCAGTTGATTCGATATGCCCAGCATCTTCCATAGCGTGTCCAGCGTGCCGATATAGAGCAGCGACCCCCAGGCCAGGCAGACCACGGCGCTCATGAAAAAGTTCATCGCCCAGTTCGGCTTGCCGGCCACGCGCGCCTTCGGCACGAACTGCGCGGCGGCTTCCTGGAAGACGAACCGCGCCACGCGCGTGCCGGTCTCCAGCAGCGTGAGAATGAACAGCGCCTCGAACATGATCACGAAGTGATACCAGTACGAGGTGAGCGTCTTCATGCCCGGCAGGTTGGAGAACACCTTGGCCATGCCCACGGCCAGCGTGACCGCCCCGCCGGTGCGGCCGGCGAGCTTTTCATCCGTGCGCTCCTCCAGGACGGCGAATTCCTTCTGCGACAAATCCCAGTTGTAATTCGCCTGGGCGGATTGCGCCACCGCCGCGTAACTGCGCCGGCGGGAGGTTGATCTTGAAGTAATCGCCCGGCGCCAGCGCGCAGGCCGCCGTGAGCGCGGCGACGGAGACAAAACCCTCCAGCACCATCGCGCCGTAGCCGATCACGCGGACATCCTTCTCGCGATACACCATCTTGGGCGTCGTGCCCGAGGCCACCAGCGACATGAAAGCCCGATATTGCCCCGCACATCATGACGATGCAAATGAACGGCCACACCGGCCCGGAAATTAAGGGGCCGCCGCCGGAAATGAAGGGCGTCACCGCCGGCATCTTCAGTGTGGGATGCGCGGCTATCAGCCCCACCGCCAGCACGGCCATCACGCCGATCTTCATGTACGAACTGAGATAGTCGCGCGGGCACATCAAGAGCCACACGGGCAAAAGCGAGGCGATGCAGGCGTACGCCGGCAGGACGATGGACAGGGTTCTGCCGGGCCAGATGAGCAAGTGGCCCAGCGAGGATTCGGCGATCGGCCGCCCCAAAAGCACGCCCGCCACCACGATGGTCACGCCAATCAGGGACGCCTCAATGACTTTGCCCGGGCGGATCTTGTACATCCACAGCGCGGTAGCCAGCGCCGCCGGGATGGTGAAGATGATCGTCGAGAGCCCCCAGGCGCTTTCGCCCAGCGCCTTCACGACCACGTACGCCACGGAGGCCAGCGTGATGATGATGATGAAAAGCGTGGCGATAGAGGCGGTCAAGCCGCCGACCGGGCCGATCGTCCTGGCGGTGATGCGCGAGAGTGAAAGGCCATCCTCGCGGGTCGATGCCCACAGGATTACGAAATCGTGCACGCCGCCGGCCAGGCACGCCCCTACAACTATCCAGGCGAAGCTGGGCAGAAATCCCCACTGCGCCGCCAGCACCGGACCGATCAAGGGCCCCGGCCCGGCAATGGCGGCAAAATGGTGACCGAACAGCACCAGCTTGTGCGTGGGATGATAATCCACACCATCCCGCAGCCGATGCGCGGGCGTGGAGCGCGAGTCATTCAGCGCGGCCACCTTCGCGGCCAGGAATGCCGAATAAAAACGATATGCCAGGGCGAAGGCCGCCAAGGCCGTGATAATCAGCCAGATGGAGTTCATGGCGCGACATAAACGATACGGCACTTTTTCGGCTGGTCAAGAAACTTGCAGGGGCTTAAGTGGCAAGTTAAGTGTTACGAACCGCCCAAAGTTGACAGTTTGTAACACTTACGAATCGTACCTCGCAAACTTTGCGAGGTGGCGCGTTACGGATCATGGAACTGGGGAATTCTCCCAGTTCCATGATCCGTAACGCGCGGCCATCCACCATCGCATCGTTTGTGCGCGAATTGATTTCACCTTGACAACTTTCCAATGTGTGATACTTTTCAGCAGGTTGTGCCGATAAAAAGCACTTCTCGTTGCCTTCGGCGGCATTGAATTTTCGGGTCCATGGCATTTTTCTGGAGGTCCAAAATGAAGTCCAGGCGGCATAGTTTTCTCGCATCTTCCCCGGCCGTTTTTGAGTCCCTTGAAGACCGCTGCCTGCTGAACGGCCTGAGCGGCACGTATCACATGGTCTCCTTCTCCGAGAACAATAGTGGCGGCCTTAGTTCCC
This sequence comes from uncultured Phycisphaerales bacterium, assembly GCA_963785635.1. Classification (GTDB taxonomy): domain Bacteria; phylum Planctomycetota; class Phycisphaerae; order SM23-33; family FEN-1343; genus FEN-1343. Next base: position 373,314 of record CAWAWB010000004.1, on the reverse strand, counting down.
CCTCCTTCACAGAGACTCGCGGCACGCTAGCGTTTTCTTCTGACACTGACTTCACGGGCGACTTTACCCTCGTCGGCCATTCCGATGGCCCAGCCACCAGTGAACAGATTTCCGGCACGTATTCGCTGGATGATTTGGGCACGTTCACTGTCGGCACACAAAACGGCGGCGCCATGATAGGCACGGTCAGCGCTGATCAATCGCTGCTGGCAATGGCGCAGGCCTCTTCCTCCTCCGACAACGAGTCTCAAATCGGCATCGCGATGAAAGAAGCCTCCGGCCTGAGCAACGCCTCCTTGAACGGCAAGTTCAACTTCGCCTTCTATCAAACCAATGGGAATGAGGGCGTCACATCCGGAATAGGCACGATTTCATTCAATGGCAGCGGCGGCTGGTCAGGCACCATGAGCGCCACGGCGCAAGGCCAGAGCGATAGCAATCTTGACCCTAATGACCCCGGCTCGGGCAGCGGGACCTATACCGTTTCCTCCGATGGCACGCTCACCGTCAGCATGGGAGGCAGCCCCATATGGGAAGGCTTTATCAGCGCCGATGGAAAGACGATCGCCTGGATGGAGGAACCGGACGGCAATTCCACGGGCATCGGCATCGCCGCCAAGCAGGCCTCCGGCTTTACCAGCAGCGCGGCCAAGGGCAGTTACGCCTTTGCGGGCTTCTGCGCGGATGGCACGACGGAATTTACATCCAGCTACGGAGCCGCGCAGTTCTTCGGTAACGGCCAGGGCACTGCCTCCAGTTCGACCATGTCCAACAATGACGCGGACAGCCCCTACAATGCTGATTTTACAGTCACCGTCAACGGCAACGGTCAGCTCAGCCTTCCCGGCTCTACGAACAAGGGCTTCTTCAGTGCCGATGGCTCCCTCTTAGTCATGGCCCTTGGCGCGACTGACGCCGACTTGGAGACTGCTTTCACCGTCGGCATCTCGACGCCCTATGACTCCTCCAGCGGCGATCTGAGCGATGTTCCCTTCTTCCACCTCACGGATGGCCTGATAAATACGTTTAACGGGCAAAACACCTTTGCCGGCAGCAGTTACACCTTCACCTCCACCGCCGTGACCTTCCTGGGCATCAATGCGATGGATTGGCATTCCACCGCGGTCGCGGAGTACGACCAGCCGGAGATGGAGATGATACTTGCGAAAGATACGAGTGGCCGTCTGGTTTTGCTCCAGTCGTCCGAGGACGGCAATATCAGCTTCCAGGCCCAGTCGCTCTCCGATGCCGTTCTCTTCAGCAACGCCGATGATCCGGTGATGAGGATGTTCGGCCACCTGGCCTCAGGGAGTTATAAAGCGGGCGATGTTTGCTCCGTACCCGGCAACGGTTCGGCGCAGATCATGAGCACCTCGGCCACGCTGCCGCAGTTCCCGGGCCAGTCGCTGGTGCTGGTAAAACGAACATCCGATGGCGGCAACATCTCCTGGATCTACTTCCATCCCTCCGTCGGCATCGTGGCGGATTTATGGAACACCGCCGACACCGCCACGGGCGACGGCTGGATTCTCCAGGGCTGGCCGGATTCATCGGTCGACCTGACCGGCTCGATCGGCACGATCACCGCCCCTGATCCGATCGTGCCCGGCGACAAGGTGAAGGTCCCTGTGACCATAACCAACAGCGGTCTGGCCACGGCCAAGGGGACTATCTCAGTCGAGTTGGACTTGATCGACAGCAATCAGACACCCAATTGGGTGGGTGAGATCGACGATCTGGCCATTAATCTGGCCCCGGGCAAATCGATCACTGTCACCTTCAATTCCACCGTATACGCATCAGTGAATGAGGGCTATTACAACTTCGCGGCCGACATCAATGAGTATGAAGATGTAGCGGAATCGAATTTTGCCAACAATCTCGTGCAGGATGATACGCAGCGGGAAGTCAGTTGGTCCTTCGGCACCGTCACGGGACTGAATAACGCCCAGAATCCGCGCAAGAACGTTTCCATGGCTGTCTGGGATGATTTAGATGATCACATGACGACGCTATCGCTGTCTGGCCCGGTACGGGCACAGCGACGTACGATGTGAATGCTTCTTCCTGGTCCTTCAACGTCAACAACACCGACACCACCAGTTCCCTTAAGGTCAGCGGCCCCAAGGGCAGCATTCTCGAAATCGGGGACATCACCATTAGCTCCCCCATCAAGGCCATTTCGGCCGCCAACACGCAGCTGATGGGTGATCTGGAAATCGATGAGGGTATCAGCCAGATTACGCTGGGCGACATTGGGTCGGCCAACGTGGGGGGCGGCGAGCTCATCGACATCTACGCCGGTCCGGGCGCCGCCAATCCTATTGCCCTGACCTTCGGCATTGTTAATGGCGCCACCCTCGAATCTGACTTGCCCATTTCCTCGCTGACCGCCACCTCTTGGTTCGATTCGACGGGAAATGAGTACCTCGAGACCCCTGGATCGGCACCATCAACATCAAGGGCACTCAGGTCATCGCCGGGACTTTCGAGCCCGATATCATGCTCACATCGGCCCATTCCTCGGACGGCTTCTCGTTGAAGTCCATGACCGTGGCCGACGATTTTCACGCCACCATCTCCGGTGATCAGGGCGATCCGGCGCCGGGGAAAGTGGGCAATATTACTGCCGATTCAATGAGCCGTTCCGGCGAAGTGGAAGTCGCTCTCGATTCAAGCGATCAAAGTCAAGTACGACATGGAAAATGTGATGCTGGGTGCCGCCGGCAACATCGCCTCCATTACCGCCCGGAGCTGGATGGACGGATGGTTATCGGCCAACACGCTGGGCAGCCTGACCATGACCGGCGAGAAGTACAAAGGCAGTTGGATCGAGTCGGCCGACCTGGGGATCGATGTGAATATCGACGGATTAGGCGTGGCGGCGGGCAAGACGGCGCTGGGCACGTTGAATGTGCCCGGAACCGTCTCGGGCAACATGACCATCGGCAATACGGATCCTGATAATCCGATCATAGCCAACGCCTCGAAGATGACCATCGGCCAGCTTTCCGGCAACATAGTGGTCACGGGGTATCTCGCCTCCAGTTCGTTCAGCCAGGGCATGACACTGGTCATGCCGGACGGCGAAGCAAATGGCCTGCTCGAGGTGCAGGGTCAGGCGCAGAACGGCGTGCAGAAGAACTCCTCGCTCTCCAACCTGGGCCTATCCGCCAGCTTCACCGTCGCCACGTGGTACGCCACCAACGCCAATGAGCTGTACGACACCGCGGACCTGCTCGGTTTGGACACGGTTGGGTCATTTGCGTATACCGCTACTTTCCCCGGCAAGACCGACAAGCCCACGATGAACATTGCCGTCAGCCAGGACACGATTGACACCCAGGATTACTACACAAGCATGGTCGATCAGGTAGGAAGTAGCTTCCAACTCGGGCACACTTGGTATACGGCCAACGGCCGCACCAACCTGTCCGCATGGCAGTGCTCCAACGATGCCGGCGATATCGACTTCACCTTCTCGGAGCCCGTCGGCTTGCCCGAGTACCTCCAGGCCAAGCAACTGGATACGTCGTCCACGAGCACCACGGGCCTTTCAGCGCCTGGCAGATGGACATCAGGGACGACCAGGGCAACCCCACCGCCATTACGGTTGACTGCACGGGCAAGGCCGTCATGACCAGCCAACTGGTGGGCTACGAGACGATAAAGATCGGCGATAACAGCTTCGTGGCCGCCAAGGTCGTCACCACGCTGACCATGACCGGCTCGGGTACTTATAGCGGCTGGGACAAGCCGGGCAGCTTCAAATTCACGGAAACCACTACCAGTTGGGCCACGCCCTACGGCGTCATAAAGATCCAGTACAGCCTCAACCAGAGCGGCAGTTCGCCTGACGGGAGCAAGTCGCTGACCACCAACGCGACGCTACTGATGAGTTAGATTTGATTGCCGCCGTGCGCGGCAGTTGTTCGTCTTCCCCCGGCGGCCGGGCCTCTCAAAAGGCTCGGCCGCCGGTTTTTAGGCGGCTTTTGCACAGGCCGATTTGGCTTTTTGTGGTAGAGCTTTCTCGGCTCAAGCTTCGCCGCGCCGAGGCAAGCGGCTACGCCGTGGCAAGCAAGCCGTTTTTTTATGTCGCCCTGCCACGCGCGCGATTAGAATTCGCCCTTTCGTTTACATGCGTGGGAAAAATTGCGCGGCTGTGGCCCACGGCCACAGCAAGCACCGTTCCCGCAGGAGAGACAAGCGATGGCAAAGAATAAGGAAGTAAAGAAGGTCGTCCTGGCGTATAGCGGCGGCCTGGACACCAGCGTCATTCTGCCCTGGCTGAAGGAGCGATACCCCGGCTGCACCGTAATCGCGCTGGTGGCCGATGTCGGGCAGGGCGATGAGGAACTGGACGGCATCGAAAAGAAGGCCCTGGCCTCCGGCGCAGACAAGTGCGAGATCGCCGACCTGCGCAAGGAGTTCGCCGAGCAGTACTGCTTCAAGATGCTCAAGGCGGGCGCGGTGTACGAACACACTTATCTTTTAGGCACCTCCATCGCGCGGCCGCTGATCGCCAAAGCCCAAGTCGATTCCGCGCGGCGGAACAAGGCCGATGCCGTGGCCCACGGCGCCACGGGCAAAGGCAATGACCAGGTCCGCTTCGAGCTGACGTACATGGCGCTTGCGCCGGATCTCGCTATCATCGCGCCGTGGAAGGACCCCTCCTTCGAGCTGACCAGCCGCGAAGCGGCCATCGAATACGCCACGACGCGGAATATCCCGATCGCCCAGTCGAAAAAGAAGATCTACTCCCGCGACCGCAACCTGTGGCACATCAGCCACGAAGGCGCGGACCTGGAAGATCCGCGCAATGAGCCCAAGGACGAGTTGTGGGTGATGTCCGTGCCGGCCTCCAAGGCCCCCGCCAAACCGGCGTACGTGCGGATCGACTTTAAGAGCGGCATGCCGGTCGCCATCGATGGAGTGCGCCTGGCCGGGCACGACCTCATCGCGCGGCTGAACGCCCTGGCCGGCAAGCATGCCGTGGGCCAGGTACACCTGGTGGAGAATCGCCTGGTCGGCATCAAGAGCCGCGGCGCGTACGAAACGCCCGGCGGAACGGTGCTGTACGAGGCGATCCGGGCGCTGGAATCCATCACGCTGGAACGAGAGACTCTGCACTATAAGCAGCAGGTGTCGCTGAAATATGCCGAACTGGTTTACTACGGCCAGTGGTTCAGCCCCCTGCGCGAGGCCATCGACGCATTTGTGGCCTCGGTGGAAAAACCGGTCACCGGCAGCGTGCGCGTGAAGCTGTTTAAGGGCCGCGCAACTGTGGCCGGCGTGGAGAGCCCCAACAGTCTGTACGACCCGGCCCTGGCCAGTTTCGTCATGGGCGATGAATATCAGCCGACCGATGCCATCGGCTTTATCAAACTGTTCGGCATGCCCATGAAGGCCGCGGCGGTACGGGACGCGCGAACGAAGAAAGCGTGAGAGGCGTGGCAACTGGTCAATTGGTCAATTAGTCATTTAGTCAATTAGATAAAGACTACGATACGCATCGGCGCATCCGGCTAATTGACTAATTGACAAGTTGACTAATTGACCGGCATCGCGCGAATCGCTGATTTTGAGGGCAGAACACCCGCATAAACAATGAACATCGTCCTCCTCGGTTATTGCGGCAGCGGCAAGATGGCGGTCGGCAAAAAGCTGGCCGACCAGCTTTGGGGCAGTTTTGTCGATGTGGATGAGGTGACGGCCGCGCAGGTGAAAGGCGCGGCGGCAGGCAGCGGAGAATATCTTTCCGCAGCGCAGGAGCAACAGGGCAAGCTCCTGGCAAACCTCAAACCGGATGGCGAACCCGTGGTCGTGGCCGCCTCGAGCGTAGCCGCGCCGGATAAGGCGGCAGCCGAGTCATTAAAAGCTCATTGCCGATTCGTCTATCTCAAGGCCGAGCCGCAAGTTCTGGCCAAGCGAATCGCCGAAGATCCGGCCAGGACGAAGGGGCAAAAGAAACCTTCGTGCAGCACGGAAGCGGCCGATGTGGCCGCGGCCGTATCGGCGCTCGACCCGATGTGGACCAGCCTGGCGGATTTGACGCTGGATACCTCCCCCATGACAATCGAGACGGTCATTCGCCTGATCGTGCGCATGGCCATGTAATATCAGGAGCAACTCAGAGGCAGTTGCCAAGCTCTCCGAGGCTGACCATTTGGTGCCGCTCGTTTATTACCAAGCACTTACGCGCGGAGAGCGTCCCATTAGGTTGCCAGCCTTCCGAGCTGGCCATCTAGAGCGGCTCCTTTATTACCAAGCACTTATGCGCGAAACGATTAGGTTGCCAGCATTCCCTGCACGCCAAAGCAAATTATTTTACACAAAATTCAAGATTATTAAGTAATAGTTTGCGATTGTTAAGAATTGTTACAAGTTTCTAACCCACCTCTTGGATGAGATTCGTGAGATATTACCGTAATCATTTATTACAACAGGAGATGTAAGATCTCAAAGCGGTGAGACCTTGAGAATCTTATCGATAAGCCGTTGTTAATTAAGAAGATGTAAGCTACTCAAGCATCCCAGCGACGCCGATCTGCCTGCCAGGGCTGCAACACCAACTCTTTGGGAGGAGAACCTCAATTTTCCTTGTCGTCAGCCATTCGCTGGTGCGGCTTATCCGACTGCTTGATCGCCTCATCCCGCCGCTGGCGGAAACCGGCCATGCCCTCAGGCTCGGGGAAGGCCTTGGCGAAATCGACATGCTCTCGCTCGCAGCGCTGCGGCATGTACGTGGAGATGCTGTCGTACACCGCCCGCTGGAGGTTGACAGGCAGCATCTCGTACAGTTCCATGGCCACGGTCGACGGCAGATAACTGATCATTTCCGCGGCCACGGTGGCCTGGAGGGATGGCATATCCGGAATCTTGTTGCGCGTCGTGGCCTTGCTGTCGTAGTCGTTGCGGATCTGCTCGGCCGTCTGCATGGCCAGGGCCATCTCGTCGCGATAGCCCATGAGCCCCTGCTCAAAGGCGTTGTTGATGAGCGCCATGGTCAGCGACATGGCTGAGGTGCGCGTGATCTGGCCTTCCAGGCCGATGAAACGCCAGACCCAGTCGTGCAGATTCAGCTCCCACTCAGGCTGCCCCTTCTTGTACGTCTTGCGGATGTAATCAAAATATTTCTGCGCCTCCTCCTGGTGGCCGCCCAGAAAGAGCTGGCAGACAACATCGGCCAGGAAGTTCACGTGGCCATCGATGAAGGCATCGTACGTCTTGTTGTCGTTTTCGCCCAGCAGGAATATCTTCGTGCGGATGTGCTCCTTGTCGCAGACCTCGATGAACCGCCAATCCGGCTTTTCCATCAGCCCCGGCAGACCGGGATCGTCGGGGTTATAGGTCAGCACGATGCGCCCGTAGAAACATATCTCCTTGAGCGAGTTCAGCACGTTGCGATGCGTGTTTAAGATGGGCACCGCCTGCTGATTGGCCGCGGGCGCCTTGTCCAGCTTGTGCAGCTCCGCGGGGCTGATGCCCTGGATGTGATGGACGCCCCAGGTGGACCAGTACAGGCCGTGCGTCTGGGCCAGCCGCCAGTCCAGCGGGCCATAATAATCGATCATCGTCCGCATCCAGTCAGGCCGCATCTTGTACGTCTCGACCAGCAGATTCCTGCGCGTGAAGGCCACCGCCTTCGCGCGAGCCTCGGCCCACCTGGCATCCGTCATCAGCTGCGCAGGTGAGTTTGCTCCGGGCCGGCGGAAATGGGCTCAGGCTGGCCAGCGATTTTGACATTAAAGTCGTCGCTCCAGGCGTTGTAGGCATCCAGCAGGGTAAAATCCAGGCCCACTCCCGCCTCCTCCAGCAGGGCCACGTACGCGGCCACGTTGGAATCTTCCAGCAGCTGCGCCTCGATCCTGCGGCGCATTGAGGACAGGATTGATCCAGTCGTTGTACGCATCCATGCCGCCGGTGCGCGGCGGGGCTCCTAGCAGCCGATGATATTCGGCCGCCAGGTAGCGCTTGTAGAACATATGCATCTCATCCGTGCGGCCGGCGACCTTGTGGAAATACGTCCAGCTCAGCTCGCGGTACAGATCGAGCGACTTGGGGTTGTACTTCAACCCCTTGTCGCGCAGGCAGCTGAATGCCCGCGTTGATCCAGTACCAGCGCTCGGCGGGCGTGTGCTTCTCGACGGAAACGTTATAGGCCAGGTTCCAGGCGTGGTATCCCCACACGCCGGGGAAGCGCGCCTCCAGCGTGCAGATCATGTTGGCCAGTTGCACCAGGTCGAAGTATTTGCCCTTCTGCTTGAGCTTTTCGCTGCGAATCCACAGGTAGTCGATGAGCACCGCCCGCAACCCGCCGGGCAGCGCCTCCAGCAGCTTAAGCTCGGGATAATCCTTGCTGACGCCCTCGCCAATCGACAGATCCATAGACTGGCGCATGGAGTCCAGGCGGTCCTGCATGGGCATGGCCGAGGCCAGCACGGCCGCCGCCAGCATCAGGCATATAAGCTGTATCAGTCGAGTGCGCACCATCGCCGCTACTCCACGATCACGCTGGCCAGCTCTCGCCGCGTGAACACCAGCGAAGCAATCACCAGGGATAATCCAGTCCAGAACAAAACAAACATCAGCGCGGCCGCCGCCACGCCGGACCACGGAATGATCAGCGCATCGGACAGGGCGTCAGACGTGCTGACCATGTCAAAATTCGGCAGCACGTGCACCAGTCCGCCGTACACAAAATGGCCCACGTACACCCAGAAACCGCTCTTATACGCAATGGTCGTGGATTCGACCAAAAACGGCTGCATGTACCCGATGGCGTAAATCACCAGGCACATCAAACAGGCCACGGGGAAGGACAGCCAGGTCCCCGCCAGCAGCGTCACCGCCGCCAGGAACACCTGGGCAATGAGCACCAGCAGCATTACGCGCGCGAAATTCGCCTCAAAATGGGCGATGGGATAAATCAGGTAGAAGCCTTCGGGGGCGAAGTTCAGCTCCGCCTGAAACGTGTTGTACGGATCGCCCGGCCTGACGTGCACGAACTGCACGAACAGCTTGCCGTCGCTGACCATGTCGGCCGGAATCAAAACGGACGCATCCTGGTCGATGGGAAACGTCATTTCCGTGCGGCCAATCTGCGGCCAGCGATAATAATCGCCCGCGTTGGATGAATTGGGATCCTTGGAGAAGGCGAACACGCCCTGCATGCCCGCCCCGGCGGGAATCTTCGCCGAGTGCACCGTGAAGTGCAGCTCGACCCAGCTATGGGGCGACAAAGGCGCCGGCAGATCGAAGAAGCGCCAGTTCAGGCGGCCAAAAGGCTCAACCACCTCCAGCATCTTCTGGGCATCCTGTTCGGCGGACATATGCGCCGAGATCATCTGGTTGGGCGTAAACCCTTCAAAGCGACCACCCTGCTTGCGCTCGTTAAAGAGGCTCTCGGCGAGCTTGGCGATGTCCTCATCATGAAAGCTCGGCCGCAGCTTGATGCGCGACGTGAGCACCTGGTTATCCACCAGGAATCGCTGATCCTTGTCGGCGATCTGCCCGCGCAGGATTCTGGCCGAGCCGTAGATCGCCAAACCGACGAACGCTATCAGCATCGCCTGGAACAGCACCAGCCCCGACCAGCGGCCCACCACATACTGCCAGCGCGCGATCGGCTTGGTCAGCGGGGCAAAGATGAATCGCTTCGCCTGCTCGCCGCAGATGATCTTGCAGCCGGCCAGGATGGTCAGCAAGCTGAGCATCACCGAGGCGATGCCCACGCTATAGACCAGGAACGTCTGCACCCGATCGCGCGGCGAGCCGCTCATGGTGATCAGCGGCGCCAGCAGGATCACCGCCGCCAGGCCCAGCATGAAAAACGTCGTGCCGCGCAGGCGGAGGACCTCAATAAATGTCTGCCGCGAAACGGCCCAGATGCTACGCATGATCCGCCTTGTCGTCTTTCAGGAGAGAATCAATCACGCCGCGATCCGCCGGCGGCGGCTCAGGTTCCTTCTTCGCCGGCTGCTTGGCTTCCTGCTTACCCTTACCGCCCTTGTCGGCGGCCGAGGTCACCAGGTCCTTGAGCAACTCGCCATCCGGAGCGGCTTCCTGGGCCGCCGGTGCAGCCGCCGCCGCGCCGGTCTGGATGGAGGCTCTGTCGCTCGTCGTGGCCGCCACCAGTTCATCCACGACCGCTTCCCCTTCCAGCGTTTCCTTGCCGCACAGGAAGTCCGCCACGCGGCCGGTATCCACGGCCCCGCCGGTAGAAAGCCGCTCGCGCTGGGCATCCGCCACGATCCGCAGGAAGATCGACTCCAGCTTTTCGCGCGGTGCGCTGACATCCAACACCGACTTACCGTCAGCGGCCACGATGCGGCGAATTTCCGCCAGGGCCTGGTCGCTCAAATCTTCCGAAATGATCTGCGTCAGTCCGTGCTGGCTCAAAAGGTCGTTCACATCGCCCATGCTGCGCAGGCGGCCGCCATACAGGATGGCGATGCGCTGGCAGACATCTTCCACATCCGACAGTAGGTGGCTGGAGAGGACAATCGTCTTGCCGCGCCGGGCCAGTTCGTTGATCAGGTCTTTCACCTGCTTGGTGCCTAAAGGATCCAGGCCGCTGGTGGGCTCGTCCAGGATCAACAGGTCCGGGTCGTTGATCAGCGCCTGCGCCAATCCGATGCGGCGCTGCATGCCCTTGGAATACTCGCCGATGCGGCGATACGCCACCTGGGTCAGCCCCACCATGTCCAGCAGCATCTCCACGCGGCGGCGGCGCTCAGCCCGCGGCTGTTTGAACAGCCGCCCGTAATAATCCAGCGTCTCCCAGGCGTTCAGGAACGGGTACAGGTACGACTCTTCCGGCAGAAAACCGATTCGCTCCTTGATCTTCACATCCGTGGGCCGCTTGCCGAACACCTTGATCAAGCCGCGCGTGGGATACAGCAGGCCCAGGATCATCTTGATGGTCGTGCTCTTGCCCGAGCCGTTGGGGCCAAGAAGGCCCAGCACCTCGTTGGGCTGGACCTCCAGGTCCAGCTCGCGCACGGCGGCCACCTTCTCGCGCCGCCAGAAGTCGCGGAAGATCTTGGTCACCTTGAACATCTGTATGTAGGGTTCGCTCTGTCCGATCATGCGCGCCAACTCTCCAAATGGAGCAGCCAACCAGGGGCCGCCCTCAAATCACATGCCCCAGGCTCTTCTGGCCTCTTCCTTCTTCTTCTCGTTCAGCTCATCTTCCAGTTTCCTGGCGTCGGCTTCCTTGAGCTTCTTGATGAGCTGCGGATCGTAGTTCAAAAACAGCACGAAACCCATGCCCGGATTGGTGGAGTACTGCTTGATGCAGGCTTGGCGGGAGAGAATATCCTGCTTGGTCGCCATCCACTCCCAGTGAATCGTCAGATCCGGATTGGCCAGGAACTTGGGCAACAGGTCGTTGTACCGGCTGGCCAGGGCCCGCGCGTGCGAAACGGTCTGGCGGGCCTGGCTCTTGGCGTCCTCGACGATCCTGCGGGCGTTTCCGCCGGTGTCTTCGCTCAAAAGCAGCGTATCGACCTGGCCATAGGCAGCCGCGGCGGCCTGCTGGTCGCTTTCCCGCACTGTGCGGTCGCACACGGCGATGGCGTCGATCAGCGGCTTCCAGTTTTCACCCGCGGCCTGGAGCTTGGTGGCCGTCGCTTCCTTCTCCGCGTTGGATTTCATGGCGCTGCGCTCTTGCTCCGCCTGCGTCACCTCGGTGAAGGCCGCACGCGTCTGCAGCGGCGGAACGTGCGCCACGCACTGGAGAGAGCGAATTTGAATGCCGCTCTTCAGATCGTTCAGCAGCTTCTGGGCCAGCGTCAGCACATCCTGCGTAAAGCCGGGCTCATTGCGCCGGATCTCTTCGAGTTGCGTCCGGGCCGCCACGCGAATGGAGGCCGTATCCACCGCATCCCTGACCGTCCGCTCGGCGGGCCGCAGCACCAGCTTCTTGTCGCCCTGCGCCCGCCGATGCGCGTGATGTAGTTCAAAATCTGTTCCGGCAGTTCGGCAGGGATGACGTATTTGCAGTTCCACTGCACGTGCATCAAGCCGCCATCGGAAGTCATCAGCGCCCCATCCATGCCCGGCCGCAATCCCTCAGTGGCGGCGGGCATTTCGGCGTAGCTCTTGCTGGCCCAGCGCGCGGGAATATCGTACATGAAGCTGCTGATCTTCAGGTCCTGCTCGTGTACGTTGAGGATGATCACCTGGTCGATCGGAAACGGCCAACTGAAGTGCAACCCCGGCGTGAGCACCTTGCTATCCAGGCGCCCCAGCCGCGAGACCACCGCCCGCTCATCGCCCTTGACGGTGAAAATGCCGCTGGCCAGGTATGCCACCAGCAGAATGAGCATGATCGAGCCGAGCACGCGGAAGCTGACCCGCAGCGCTTCAGACAGCGACTTGCTGGCCGGATCCAGTTCATCCACGATCAGGTTAGCCCCCGCGGGGATAGCCGCGCCGTGCCCATGGTCGTGATCATGGTGATGATCGTGCCGGTGATGAGGTTCCTGTATATCTGACATAGCTTTGGCCATCTCGAATTTCCTGTACGCTTGGGGCCTTTATAAAGCCGCCGCGGATGCAGTCTGGTTACTGCTTGTTCACCTTGGCCGGCGTTGCCGGCGGGTTAACGGGCGCCGGCGCCTGGTTCTCCAGCGTTTCGGCCGTGGGAGCCTTGCGGAACCAGCCGAAACTCTCGTCATATTGCGAGCCATCCAGCACGAACAGCCCGTCCTTCAGCGTGTCGGACAGGAAGTCCAGCCGCCGCAGAAACGCGGCGAAGTCCTGGTGCTGGGCGTACTGCGTGTAATAGGAGGCGGCCTCCTCCTTGCCCTTGCCCTCGATCTCGTAGGCCTTGGCCTGGGCGAAGGAAATGATCTGGTCGGCGATGGACTTGGCGCTGGCCTGGATGGCCGCGGCCTCGGCCTCGCCCTGGCTGCGGTCATCCTGGGCGATGCGCTGCCGCTCGGCCCGCATGTTTTCCATGACCGTGGGCGAGACGTTCTCCGGCAGTCCGGTCCTCTTGAAGCGCACCTGGAGGACGGCCACGCCATAACCCTGGTCCTTCACGCGCTGCTGGACCTGCTTGGTAATGTCATCTTCCATCGGCTCTAAGAGCACGCCCGTGGTGGAGGCGAAGGCCTCCAGCCGGTTGGCGCCGACGACGTTGGACATCACGTTGCGCACGGTGTCGCGCAGCTTGCCCTGCACATCATCCAGCTCCTTGCCGACCGTGCGCCTAAACAGCAGCGGATCTTCCAGTTGCCAGCACACGTACGCGCCCAGCATGACGTTCTTGGCGTCGTACGTCTGGAGCTGCTCGTACGGCGTCTCAAACCGCTGCACGCGCGTGTCGTACGTGATGATGTCCTGGATCGGCACCGGCCAGCGGAGGTGCAGCCCCGGCTCCAGCGGCTTGGCCGACGGCTGGCCGAAGGTTTCCACGACGGCCGTTTCCGTGAACCGGACCTGCTTGGTGATCACTAGCGCCACCAGTGCCGCGCCGATAACCACGCCCAGTACGATTCGCAACAGATTTCGACTTTTCATATTCTCTTTCCTGCCGTTTTCCTGTTTCCGGCCTCAAGAATCCGTTACCGTTTCCAACTATCTTTGTCACTGCGTGCCGCTGAAGACGCCGCCCGCCGAACGGCGGTCATCCTGCTGGCGAATCTGCACATTCTTGGGATCGATGCCCAGGATGTACTTGCGCGACCCGTCCATGGCCTTTTTGTATACCTGGAGAAGCTCGTTGAGTTCGTACACCTGCTTGGCCGCGCTCCAGGCCGCCAACTGGTGCTGATACGACTGGAAGAAACCGCGGCCCTTGTTGGCCGTCTTCCACCGGTTTGCCTGCGCGGCTCCGATAATCTGCTGCAGCCTGCCGCGGCAATTCTCCATGAGCCGCCAAGCCTCTTTCTGCGCCGCCGCGCGTTCCTCGGCTGACAGATTGCCGGCTTCCGATCTGGCCGCCGCATCCGCCAGCGCCACCGCCAGGCGGCCGGTGCCGGCCGTCTCGGAAAGCAGCGTCTCGCGTGCGCCATAGGCCTTGAACAGCTTGCCGCGCCGCTCCTCGTTGGCCTTGATGACCTCTTCAAAGGCCCCCGCCACCTCTGTCGGCGGGTGCAGCCCGTGCAGGGAGACCTGGATCACCTTGACGCCCAGGTTCAGCCGATCGGCTTCTTCGGCGATGCGGGCGTGCAGGGCGGAATCCACATCTTCCCGCCGCACGCTCATCAGCGCGTCGATATCGTGCGTGGCGGCATACTGGGTTAGTGCCCGCTGGCCGATATCCTTCAGCACCGTCTCGGCATCCTCAAAACCGAACAGGTATCGGTACGGATCCACCACGCGATATTCCAGCGAGGCGACGATGCGAACCGTGCCCACGGAGTTGTACTTGGCCGCCTGATCCTCGCTGGGCTGGCTCTGCGCCGCTACGGCCGGCTCCGTCGCGGGCGCACTGGCGGGTGACTGCCGAACGTTCGCCTGCGTCGTCGGCCTGGGCACCAGGAAGTCATACTCGGCGCGCTCGCCGTGTTCCTTATCCCACGTGTACACCATCACGCCGTTGACCATGTCGCCGGAGGATTCACGGATGTCGCCCACGCCCAAAGGCAACGAGCGGATGCGCTCGGTCTCCATCACCACCGCCGTCTGGAACGGCCAGGGCCACTTGAAGTGCAGGCCCGGCGAAAGCGTCTGGTGCTCGGCGGGCGGCCTGCCAAAGCTCAGTACGATGCCCTGGCGGCCGCTGGAAACCAGCACCACCGAAGAGGCCGCCAGCAGCGCCGCCAGGCCGAAGACCGTCAGCGGCAGCAGCGTTTTCTGGAGCAACTGGTAAAACCAGGTCCGCGAGACTTCAAATCCAAACTGGTAGTTCAGGGCCTCGGCGATCGAATGCGCCAGGCTGCCGGGCTCCGAGAGCAGATTCGCCAGTCGGCTGTCAAAGGCCGGACGCGATTCCACACCGGGCTTGCGCGGCCGGTACAGATCGAGCACCAGGTTCATGCCCATTTCCAGGCCCAGCAGGATCATGACGCCCGTGGCGATGTACGGCATGGCCGACAGCGCCAGGAGGAAATCCGCCTGGACCAGGAACAGGCTCAGGCACTCCAGCGCCACCACCAGTGCGCACGCGGCCAGGAAACTGCCGCCCGCCCGCAGCAGCCGCCAGCGCGGATCGCGGGCCATGCCCACGGCGTACCGGCTGGCCAGAAACGCTGCAAAGGCGCAGCCGAGGCAGACGAAGGCCCACGTCAGCGACCCGTCGGTTCTGCCTAGTTGATCGGGCACACGCAATTCGTGTACCAGCAGGAATACGCCCACGCACATCAGGTACAGGCAGATTATGAGCGTGGAGATCGGGACGAAGAACCGCGTTACAAGGTCCAGCCTGCGCTGGGCCAGCCGCAATTCGTTGGCCTGTTCGCCAAAGATGCCCGGGCCGCCCTGCCGCGAAAGTTCATCCAGCTCCAGCTTTTCCAGCTCAGCCAGGTGGCGGCAGTAAAAGACCACCGCGGTGACCGTCCAGATGCCAATCCCGCCCAAAAGCAGGTGGAATATAAAGCCGGCGCCGTCGTTGCCCGTGAACAGCCACGTCAGGCACAGCACGCCCGCCGCGGCCACCTGAATGGCCAGTCCGAACAGGGCTACCGATTGGCCGCGCTTATTGTCGGCACTCATTGCTTGGCCGTCTCCTGCGGGCTTAGCCCGCTGTTGCAAACATCTGTTTGGCTAATTGCCGTAATCATCTCTTGCACACTTTCTTCCCTTGGAACTCTGTTCAACTGGACATCCCAATTAGTTGCCCGGGGACCTTGGCTTTCTTGCGAACCTTCCGTCCAAAATGCGCGGCCGTCGATCGCCGCAGAAACATGATCAAGACATAGACCGCGTGACCAACGCTAAGAAACAGGAAGATCGTCGTGGTCAACGGTTCAAACTTGCCAGGATGAAGGAACAGCAGATAAACCAGCGTGTACACAAGTTGAACGACGATGACTACCACCAGCAGGTGCAGCGCCCACACCACGCCTCGCCCCAGCAGGCCCGCCCACAGCCAGCCCAGAACCGCCGCCGCCATTAGCGCGGCGGCAGGAATAAGGGCATGCAGATTATGCTTGCCGGCCAGCAAAGAACCGGCTATGGCCAGGCCCGCCAGGCCGGCCACTACGCATAAGAGCCGCATCGTCCAGGCATAGAAATTCACCAGCGTCGGCGCGACCGCGGCCGTCTCGCTGGCATCCACCTCGCGAGTCTGGAACAGGGCCATGCCAACCAGCAGCGCGGCCAGGACATACGCTCCGGCGTACGTGCCGGCATAGGTAATATACTGGCCGGTAATGGGCTGCTTGAGCATCATCTGATCCAGCGCGAAGAAGTAGCTCATGTTGGGCACGAGACGGTAAATCGCCAGCGCCACAACGTTGTCCCCCACGTGCGGGCGGAAGACCGCCTCGGACACCAGGCTCAAGGCATACAGCCCCAGCGCCACGCCCAGCGTGGCCGCCTGTCCGAAGCGCGTGGAGGCCGCCACGGTGATGGCCGTGAGTACCGCTATGGCCATCCACATCAGCACGACCACCAACTGGAGCTGCGGATCGAAGCAACTGCCGTAGGGAATCTTGATCCAGCCCTTGGCGAACATGCACACGAAGGAAAAGCCTATCCGCATGAACAGCAGGCTGCATAGCGTGAACGCCGCGCAGAAGGACCAGCCAAAGAGGTAATTGCCGACTCCCGCCACGAGCATAGCCAGCACCAGGGAGCCCACGCCCATGGCCACGACGACGAGGTCGTAGGTGTCGCCGCCGCGCGTCATGACGCCCTGGCGGACGGTCATCATGTAGGCCATCGAGCACAGGTAGATGCCCACAAACACCGCGGCCATCACGCCTAAAAACTTGCCGCCCAGCACCAGCGACCTGCCTACAGGCTTGGTCACCACCGTCAGGATGGTGCGCTGCTCGATTTCCGTGGTCAGTGCGCCGGCGGCGCTGAAGGCAGCCAGGATCAGGCCGCTCACCATCAGCGTAGACAGGCCCAGGTTGATTAAAAGCTGGTTGTCATCCAGCGAAATGCCCTTGATGCCCTGGGAGTTGGCCGCCAATTCCACATTCAGCGCCAGCGCCCCGTACGTGGCCAGCAGCACAATCGTGTACACGGGCCGACGGATCGTCTGGATGAACGTATTGGCCGAAATGTTCCAAAGCCGGGTCATTTATGTTTCCAAAAGCAGACCAAAGCGCAGCCACCTGCCGCTCGGCGAGACTGTTGATCAGCCCGCCGCCACGGCCTCCACGCGCGGCGCCGGCTTTGCCGCCGCCTCGGCCTCCGGGCTGATGCGGTGAAGTTCCTCGCCGAACCGCACCAGGCGGGCGCTATTGAGCACCACCACCAGCGCCGCCGCCAGGTGCAACGCCGCGGCGGTGATGGGCGTGATCCACCGCAGGGCGCTGAAGATCAGCGAGGCGGTGATGAAGAACACGCCGAACAGCAGGTTCTGGTGTACGACCTGAATAGATTTGCGGCTCAGGCGAATCAGGAACGGCAGCCGCTGAAGGTCGCTGTTCATCAGGGCGATCGAGGCGGAGTTGATGGCCACATCGCTGCCGGCGGCGCCCATGGCGACCGAAAGATCGCCCGCGGCCAGGGCCGGCGCATCATTCACGCCGTCGCCCACAACCGCCACGCGATGACCCTGTCGGCGCAGGGCATCCACCAGGTCCAGCTTGTCGTGCGGTAAAACTTCCGCCTGCACTTCCGAGCAGCCCATCTCGCCGGCGACGCGGCGGGCCACGCTCCAGCGGTCGCCTGTCACCATCACCAAGTGGCGAAGGCCCAGCTCGCGCAGTTCTTCCATGGCGGCCTTTGCCTCGGGACGCGCCCGGTCTTCCAGTCCCATCCAGCCGATGATTCGGCCATTGCGGGCCACGTACAGCGTGGAGAGCCCTTCCGGTTCGGCAGCGTCGGCCGTCTCCAACACGGATACATCCACGCCCTGCGCCACCAGCCATGCGCGGCGGCCGACGCGAATGAGCCTGCCCATCGACCTTGGCGGTGACGCCCTGGCCGGGCACTTCGGCAAATTCGGTCGCGGGCAAAAGTTTTACGTGCGCCTGCCGCGCCTTGGCGACTACGGCCTGCGCCACCGGGTGCTTGGAAAGCGATTCCACGGATGCAGCCGTGGTTAAAAGATCCACCGCCTCTGTCTCGTGCAGCGGCTTCATGCGGGTGAGGGTTAATTCGCCCGTGGTGAGCGTGCCTGTCTTATCGAAGACCACCGCGGTCAGTGTGCGGGCGACCTCGAGGTTCTGCACATTCTTCACAAGGATGCCCAGTCTGGCCGCGCAGGATAGCGAGGCCACCATCACCGTCGGCACCGCCAGGATCAGGGCGCACGGGCAGGCGACGATGAGCATGGAAATCGGGCGGGTAATGTCCTTGGTGAAATACAGCACAATGGCCGAGAGCATCAGCACGACCGGCGTGTACCAGCCGGCGTAGCGGTCGATGAGCCGCATGATGGGAATGCGGCTGGATTCGGCCTGGAGGATCAGCCGCTGAACCTTGCCCAGCGTGGTGTCCTGGCCGGCGCGCGTGACGCGGACATCGATCGCGCCGCTCAGGTTTGTGGTGCCGCTGAAGACCTCATCGCCGGCGGCCTTATCCACCGGGAAGGATTCACCGGTGATGTTCGCCTGGTTGATGGAGGTCTGGCCGGTGAGGACTTCGCCATCGGCGGGAATATTGTCGCCCGGGCGGACGCGGACGGTGTCGCCCGGCGCAGGCTGTTGGGATCGACCAGTTGCTCGTTGCCATCCACAACTTTGTGTGCCTTCTTGGGCGCCAGCCGCACGAGGCTTTCAATGGAGGCCTTTGCCCCCAGGGCCGTGCGGCTTTCCACCAGGTTGGCCAGCAGCAGGAAGAAACCTACCGTTCCGGCCACCTGGTATTGACCCGTGGCGAACGCGGCCAGGATGGCCACCGCCACCAGCTCGTCCATGTGCATGTGCCCGTGCAGCAAGTGCTTGATCGCGTGCCCGATAACCGGCGCCCCCAGGAGCACCGCCCCCAACAGGGCCAGCGTGTCGCGATAGAAGCCGCCCTCGTCCTTGATGAGGTAGCCGACGATGTAGCTGATGCCCACCAGCACCCCTCCGGCCAGGATGGCCACAATCTTAAGGCTGGCTCTTCCGGTTTCGGCCTCGATCGAATCCTTCAGGATCATGTCATGCGCCATGGCGTATCACCTGTGCGTGTAGCAATCGTGTAGCAATTGACTGTCTGCAAAACCGTAGTTTGAGCTCCGGACCAGCCTTACGTGCAAACAGAGCGGGCGCTGGTACCTTGCCCGTTGTTACGCCCGTATGCCCGGTGCGGTTCATCCAAAGTTCAGCCTTTATAGACAGTTCTGAACCGCCGTGCAATACGGGAAATACATTCTTGACAAGGCCCAGTTGCCAAGGGCGGACAAGATGGGATAGCATAGGGGCAGCGGTTGTGGCGGCGGGCGGTTTGCGGTCAGGTTCAACTGAAAAAGTTTTTCAGTTAAAGCGACGCAGGCTGTAACGCTTACCAATTCCCGTGTTGCGTTTTGACAACATGAAGATGGTCAAGATGGCCAACCGTAGCAACCTTGGCCATCTTCAAAAACTGGTGTTTTTATTGGGCTTTTTTGCGAAGGTGGCCAAGACGGCTGGCCAACGTATTGTGCCGTTGACCGGTTTTTAAAAGGCTGTAACACTTATGGACCTGACCGTACGCCAATCCGGGAATCTCGCCGGCCAGGTGGCCATCCCGCCGAGTAAGAGCCACTCTTTCCGGGCTCTGATAATGGCCGGGCTGGCGGATGGTGTCAGCCACATCCGCCACCCCGCCACCAGTTCGGACTGGCTGCGGGCCAATGAAACGCTGGAACTTTTCGGGGCGAAGGTCACCCCTGAAGCCGGCGATTCCTGGATCATTAAAGGCACCGCCGGGGAACTATCCGTCCCCGAGGATGTGATCGACTGCGGCAACAGCGGGATTATCTTCCGCTTCTTCGGGGCGCTGGCGGGCATGTGCCGGGGCTATAGCGTTTTGTCCGGCGATGAGTCCGTCCGCCACATCCGGCCGGTGGGTCCCCTGCTGGAGGCCATGACCCAGCTTGGCGCCTTCGCCATCAGCACCAAGGGCGACGGCCACGCCCCGATCATCATCCGCGGTCCCATGCGGGGCGGTCAGGCCACATTGGACGGCGCGGACAGCCAGCCCGTCAGCGGCCTGCTCATCGCCTGCCCGCTGGCCGATGCCCCCACGGAATTGACCATCACCAACGCCGGCGAAAAACCCTGGGTGGCCATGACGCTGGACTGGCTCAAGCGCTGCAATGTGGAGATCTCCAATGAGAACTTCAGCCGCTACCGGATTCGCGGCCGCCAGCGCTGGAAATCCTTCCAGGTCACGATTCCCCTGGACTGGTCGGCGGCGATGTATCCGCTGACAGCCGCGCTGGTCACAGAGGGCAGCGAGATTTCGATTACGGGCCTAGATCCCAACGATTCCCAGGGCGACCGCAAGGTCATCGATGTTTTGAGGTCCATGGGCGCGAACATAGAAATTGACGGCCTGACGATTACCGCCCGCTCCAGCAAACTCAAGGGCATGGAGATCGACTGCAACGATTTCATCGATCAATTCATGCTGCTGGCGGCGGTGGGCTGCTTTGCCGAGGGCGAGACGGTTTTGACCAACGCGGAGATCTGCCGCCACAAGGAGTGCGACCGCATCGCCGAGATGCACAAGGCGCTTTCTTCCATGGGTGCGCACGTCCAGGAGCATCGCGACGGGCTGACGATTCGCCGCAGCCGGCTGCACGGAACGGTGCTGGATTCCAAGGCGGACCATCGCATAGTGATGACGCTGGCCACGGCGGCCCTGGGCGCCACGGGCGAGACGGTCATTCGCGACATCGCCTGCATCCGCAAGACCTTCCCGCACTTCGTGTCGGAGATGGAGAACGTCGGGGCGGTCATGATTTCCGACCAGTAAGAAAAAATAACCACAAAGACCACAAAGATCACGAAGGACACGAAGAACAGCAAGATAGTCAAATGCTGAAAGAGTTGTTTCTCAAACGTCCTGTTTAAACACTTTCTGTGTCTCGCTCTGAGCCTCTTCCGGCATTATCTTTTTCATTTTCCTTTGTGTCCTTTGCGCTCTTTGTGATTCGCTTTTTCTTGAGGTCCCAAAGGAAACGCAGAAATAAAAAAAGCCCTGGCCGGCGTGTTTGGACGCAGGGGGGGACGTCCAACCACAGGGGGGTGGCCAGGGCATATTCGACTATAGCACCCTCTTGGCAGGTGTCAATCCATTCCCAAAAAAATTCTTCGAAGATTTTCAGCATATAGCGCGGGCTATACGCCAGATTTCGGTGACAGAACCAAATGCACAGCACGAGTTATTGAGAGACCGCCAGGGCGGCTTTGCGTCTGCGTATGACTCCCAAAACCGCGGCCAACATACCCACACCGCCCCCAACATATCCGCCCAAGTGGATGCCCCAGACGGACATGAATCGGGCCGGTCGCCAGAGATTCATGCGGACGATATCTTCAAAGCCGCCGAGATGGGTCAAAAGGCCCAGCCTTCCTGCCAGGCCGCCAGCCAGCGCCAGCGCCAGCGTAGGAACGATGACTCGTATTACAAGCGGGTACAGTTCCCGCTCGTTCAAGCGGGGAAGTTTTTTGTTCAGGCTGTTGGCCATCAGCACGGCCGCTCCGATCAGAAGGCCCGCCGTCCAGGTGGCTTTCATGCCGACCTTGGCCGCCTCCCAGCGCAAGGCCAGCTCCGCCGGCGGGGTTGCATCTCCTAAAACGGCAAAGAGACCCTTGCCATAATGGAAGTACTCCCAGGAAATGGTGACGGTGATTTGGTCGTTGATGATGCCGTAGGCCATCGCCGCCAGCACGGCCGCCAGCAGAAAACAGTACTCCCGCCATCTTCGCGCGGCCTTGCCTTTTTGCGCAGCTCCCACAGGGCCATGGCGGCGAAAAAGCCCACCCCGATGGCGATCCTGACGGCCAGTCCCGCATCCGAATGCGCCCACCATGACCAGACGCTTGCGATCATGCAGATCATGCTAGACTATCGAGGTGGTCCAAGAAACAAGAATGCTCTGCTGAAGATGGTTGATCGGTCAATCGGCACGTTCGTTTCTCTCGCTTTTGGTCATTTAGTCAATTAGTCACTTAGTCAATTAGCCGAAAGTGCAAGCTGCCCCTCTCCTTCTAATTGACTAATTGACTAGTTGACCTGGATCCGCCTTGCAATTTCAGATGTGCTCCCAAGAATAGACGCGGTTTGACAATTGTGGAGATCAACCTTGAGCAGACTGATAGTAACCGTTTCGGGCGTGCGTGGTGAGATCGGCAAGACGTTGACGCCGGATGTGGCCGCGAAATTCGGCGCGGCCTTCGGCACCATGCTGGGCAAGGGCAAGCGCGTGGTCATCGGCCGCGACAGCCGGCCTTCAGGCCCGGCCATTCGCAATGGCGTGGCGGCGGGACTTATGGCCTGCGGCGTGGACGTGACCGACCTGGGCATCGTGAGTACCCCCGGCGTATCACTCATGACGCGGCAGCTTAAAGCCGATGGCGGCGTGATGATTACCGCCAGCCACAACCCGATCCCCTGGAACGGCATCAAGTTCTTCCGCGCGGACGGCATAGGCCTCTTCATCGACCAGGCCGCGGCGCTAAAGACGATCTGGGAAAGCGGCAACTTTGCCTACGCCGACCCCACCATCTGCGGCAAGGAGAGCAAGAATCCCTACACCCACTCCCGCCACGTGGATGCCGTGCTGGCCATCGTCGACCGCACGGCCATCGCCGCCAAGCGCATCAAGGTGGTGCTGGATAGCGTCAATGGCGCCGGCGGTGAGGCCACAGCCCAGCTTCTATCCAAGCTGGGCGCCGAACTGGTTCACCTGAACGCTCGCCCCACGGGCATCTTCCCCCACATGCCCGAGCCCACCGAGGAAAACCTCCAGGATCTCTGCCAGGAGGTCCGCCGCCACAAGGCGCAGATCGGCCTGGCCCAGGACCCGGATGCCGACCGGTTGGCCCTGGTGGATGAAAACGGCAGCTACATCGGCGAGGAATACACGCTGGCCATCTGCGCGGCGGCCACACTTTCCCGCCGCAAGGGCGATCTGGCGGCCAACCTTTCCACCAGCCGCATGATTGACGACATCGCGGCGGCAGCGGGCGTGAAAGTCTTCCGCACGCCCGTGGGCGAGGCCAACGTGGCCTCACGCATGGCGGCCGAGGGCTGCATCTTTGGCGGCGAGGGCAACGGCGGCGTGATCGACCCGCGGGTCGTGCCCATCCGCGACAGCCTGGTGGGCATCGGCATCGTGCTGGGCTACCTGGCCCACACGGGCAAGACGCTCAGCCAGATCGTGGCCGAGATCCCGCGTTACGAAATGGTGAAAACCAAGATGGAGTGTGCGCCCGATGCGGCGGCCAAGCTCGCGGCCGCGGCGAAGAAGCATTTCAGCGGCCGCGCGGGGGCGAGTTTCAACGATAGCGACGGCCTGCGCATCGACCTGGCAGAAGGCTGGGTACACGTGCGCGGCAGCAACACCGAACCGATCCTGCGGATCATCGCCGAGGCGTCGACCCGCCCCGCCGCGGAGGCGCTGATCGCGGAGGTTAAGCGCCTACCGATTTAATAAAGAATTCGCCACAGAGGTCACAGAGGTGAAAAGAGAGGGCACTGAGGAAGAAAAGGCTTAGACTGCCTTCTCATACTCAAAGCATGAATATTGAATTCTTACCGCTCTTTTTTGCGACCTATCTGCGGCACGATCACCCAGAATGTCAGATAAAAGCCGATGAAACATCCCCCGGCGATCCAGGCGATAGACGCGCCGCCGATGACGCGGGCCACCAGGACAAAATCGATGCAGAGGGCCACCGCCAGTGGCACCATGCCTATCAGCAACATGGCGGTGGCCAGTCGGATGAAGGAGCTGCTGACCTTCATCGGCCCGGTCTGGCGGTGAAAGGCCGCCGGCGCCATTACCAGGCCTATCGACACCATGACCAGCCCTATGGCCAACATGTGCAGCTGCTGTTCCCAGGGTGCCAGGCTTTCCGCGAATCGCTGGTTGAAAACCGCCACCATCTGAAAACCGAACAGGGCCTGGATGCCGGGCAGCACCATACGGCACTCTTCCAGCAGTATCTTGGCCGCTTCGGGCAGCGAGAGTTCTTCCCGATCGTTTTGAGATGACTGTGGCATAACCTCCCCGATCTCTGACAGGGAATGATATGCCCGCGGCCGTGCGCGCCCCCTAATTAGTGCGCTCTTTCGGGGACGGAGCATTAAATTCCAAAACCGAAGACGAAAAATAATTTAGTGTTCCGTCCCCGAAAATCCATCCTCTTCCGGCGGCAGGGGCTCGCCGTAGGTCTTGGGCGCGGCGGGTTTGGGCTGGGGCAGAGCCGGCAGCAGCTCATCATCTACCGGCCCAGTGGAGGGTTTGCTTTGCGACGCCTCATTTCCTGGCGGCTGCGCGGCCGGGGACTCTGAAGATGGCACTTCCTTTTCTGAGGGCCGGCTGGCAGGCCTGGTCTCAGCGTTACCCTCGACTGCGGGCCGAGTCTGAGGACTTGCCTGATCCGTCGGCATGCTCTCTACCGTTGTCTCGCTTTTACCTGGGATGTCCGCACCGGCCTGTCTGGTCGGCTGATTCAGACTCATCCGGTACGGGCAATGGCGGCACAGGCAAGGGCTCGCCGGCAGGCTCTGCACTTGTCGGTGGTGCATTTGGCGGCGGTGCGCTGGATGGCTGCTCATTTGACGGCTGTGAGGTCGGCTGCGTTGCCGCTGTGAGCATACCTGCCGGCTGTGTCTGGGCTTCCATTTCTCCGTTCGGCCGTATCTGTGCGGCAGTTTTGCCGGCAGGCTGAGTGCTCATAGATGGCATCTGTGCTGGGCCCTGACCGGCCGGCTGAGACTGCGGTGTTCTCGGCCTTTCCATATGATCCGCCGGCCAATACTCCGGGGAAGCTTCGCTCGGCGGCGGCTCTATAGGCACTACCGGCGGGATTTGAGGCTGCGAATTTGCCGCAGGCAGCGACGTCGCCGGCTGTGAAATTGGCGGCGGCTGACTCGCCGCACGGGGTTGTGTTGGCGGTGTCACAAATGGCGGTGTTGCCGGCGGTGAGATGATTGGGGGAATCATTGGCGCAGGCTGAGATGTTGGCCCACCTGCCGCCGCGGCTGGTTTGGAGGCCGGGGGTCTGGCCGCGGGCCTGGTGGTCTCGCCTTCGACGGTAAAGGGATTCATTCCCGAAGGCGGAATAAATGGGCCGCTGCTGGTTGCGCGGCCGCGGGCGGACCTGGGTCTGGCACTTGTTGCCGGTGTGGAGGCGGGCGATGGGCCGCTGGCAGTGGGCGCGGGAGGTACATCCGCCAAGGTCATCATCGCCGCGGCCCTGCGTGCGCCCGTAGGCGCGATCGGCGCCTGCGGCGGCGCGGGTAGCGGCGCGAGTGACGGCAACGGCAGATTGGCCTCAGGCACACTTTCCACCTTCACAGGCACCAGTTCTACAGCCGGTGCAATTTGCGTGGCGGGGGCCGAGGCGGGATGCGAAGCGGGCATCCACCTGGGCGCGGTGCCGTTGCGATAGCCCGTCAACGGCCAGTGCGCGGCGGGGCTGGCCTCCATTCCATACTGCCCCAGCCCGTGCTTATTGGGATCCCCCACCTGCGGCACAAAGCCGGTGAAGTTGTTGATCATGGGCAGGGCGTCCGTGACGCGCATGATCGACGCCGGCTGGAACATGTTTGAGGTGAAGAAGCTCATCGTATCCAGGTCGCGCAGACCGCCGTGCGTGCCGTTGAGGTCTTCCCATCGGACCATCTCAGGGTCGCCGTAGAACCAGCCCAGGTCCAGCGAGCCCACCACATCGGGCGCCACGGCCGTAAAATCGTTCATGCCGTGCCAGATCCGCCACAAGGGGCAAGGCCAGGTGTGAAGGCCCGTGGCAAACATCAGCTCGCTCGATTCGTAATAGACCAGGCCATCATCGCCGAAATGATGCTTGTTGATCTTCTCCAGTAGGGGCTGGAGATACAGCGGATCGCCCTGGAGACAGCGGTAGGCGAAATACTCCACGGTTCCCGAATCGGTGGTTTCCGCGTGGCGGTAGATCTCCGCCATTTCGCCGCCGGTGTGCGCGACGTACACGGAGTTGGACTCGTTCCACATGACGTGCTCCACGCCCGGCGTGGAGAGCATCACATCGATAACCTTCTTTTTGTCGGCCTCATTCTGCGTGTAGGCGCTGATCAGGCTGATCAGGCCGAAACGGGGAACCACCACGTCGCCCGCTCGCTCAAAGCCATCCTTGAAGCGGGGCCGCAGCCCTGCTTTTTGCAGATTCTGGTCCAGCGGGATGAGCTTGGTGCGGGCCATGAAGTTGTTGCCGTGGTCGGCGAGAATGACCAGGCCGATGCGGCCCTGCTGCGAATACACCAGGCGCTCGATGTACTGCTCCACCTCCAGCAGCATCAGCCGCGCTTCAGACCAGGGGCCCTTGTGGTCCATGGCATCGGTGGACATGGCATAGATGAGGATGTGCCGGCGGTCAGGCTCTTTCTGGAGGATTCCGCGGGCCGTGCGGAACATCCAATAAAACTCATGATGGCCTATCGTGCGCGGCCAGAGATAGGCGGGGCCGTCGAGCATGGGATTCTGGCGGTAATCCACCGCGGTTGACCACAGCTCATTGCCCGGATTGAGGTAGGCCCCAACACCGTTGTGAATCTTGTTTTGAGCCCTGTCAAAAACAGCCGATTCGTAGCAGCTTGTGCCGGGAATGCCCAGCATGGTTGAAAAGCTGATGTCCGTTATGGATGGAAAAGTCGAGATATACCTCGCCGGGGGATAGAACAGGCGGAAATGTCCCTCGTTGTACAGGTCGTTGAAGAGCCGGTAGGGAATGCCATCTAAAAGAATGATCACCCAGCGAATCTGGTTGGGATCCAGCGAATCCAGGTCGGTCACCTGATCGAACCGGCCGTCGTTGTTGGTGTCGATGTAGAAGACGCGCTTGACGCCATTGCGGCAGGATTCGACGAAACACGGTCCGCTCTTGCCCTCGGGCCGCCATTCAAAAGAAACCGGCTCGTTGCCATCGCTGCGCACTGACACAGGATGCGCGGGCCAATCGGGCCGGTAGCAGCCGCGCAAAAAGATAAGCGCCGCCAGCAAGACCCCCAAACGCAGGATATGCCCCGGTCGCATCAGGAACTCTCCTTTCCTTACGACCAGTGCATTTTACAGCAAAACCAGGGGCCGTGTGGGTTTGCGGGGGGCGGCGAAGCTATGCGCTGGGCACGCCTGCGCCCGCACCCTCCCACCCGGCGGCGCGGCGGACGGCGGGATCGATATCCCGCCGCAGATCGCGCAGCAGCTCGGCGGCCAATGTTCCGCGTCGGCGCAGGGCCTGCACCACGGCCAGGCGGACCTCGGCGTCGGGATCATCCAGGCGCGTACACAGCCAGTCCAGGGCCTCGGGGGAGTCCTGCTGTTCGAGGATCATCACGCCCATGCGGCGCAGGCGCGGCGAACGGCTGTCTAAAAGGTCCAACGCCTCGCGGTCGGTCAGCACCTGGCCGCGCGGGGAATTGTCGCACTCATCAACGGTCAGCACGTCGACGACGAGTGAGGGAGAGAGGCTTCCCCGCACAGCCACCATAGGACCGCTGTGCAGGACCGATTTTGGCCCCAGCGCCTGCCGCAGGACCGGCAGGTCCAGCTCGCAGACGACCACCGCGGGCCTGCCGCCCTCCAGGCGGCAGATCTGGCGGGCACGGGCCCTGGCCACGACCATGGACCGGCTGCACCACACATTTCTGGAGTACGGGCCCGGACGAAGGCCATGGTGTTCGATCCGCCGCGCATCGGAATAGGTCGTGCCGTAGTACAGTTTCATCGGTCTGCCTCCAAGGAGGAACGCGATGTTCAGACAATCTTCTGGACGATTAGAAATGGACCCGACTGACAAACGCCGCGAAAAAAATGCGCACAGATTCGTTGGGAAAAATTCGTACCCTTAATTTACCCCACTTTGCTCCGCGCGGCAAGCATGCGTTGCGTATTCCTTGCGAAAAGAATAATTCGGAGTTGCGATACGGCAATCACCTCGCAATCTTTGCGAGGTGCGCCGGCAACTGGTCGAATCGACCAGTTGCGTCAAAGGCTGGAAACCCGGCAGCGCAGGCAGTATCCTGTACTATTCGCCACAGGCTAACAGCCTGTGCCATAAAAGGTTCGAGAATGGCATTGCCGGTCATCGCTATCGTCGGTCGCCCGAATGTGGGCAAGAGCAGCTTGCTTAACCGCCTGGTGGGCAAGCGGATATCCATCGTCGACCCCATGGCCGGCGTGACCCGCGACCGCGTCTCCACCCCTCTGCCGATAAACGAGGGCTACGCGGAGCTGGTCGATACCGGCGGTTTTGGCATCGAGGATACAGATAATCTCACCGACCACGTGGAGTCGCAGATCCGCTACGCCATCACCGAGGCGAGTTTGATCCTGTTCGTCGTGGATGCCCGCGACGGCCGCATGCCGCTGGATGATGAGGTGGCGGCACTCCTGCGGAAGCAGGAAAAGCCGGTCCTGCTCGTGGCGAATAAATGCGATGAGGCCATGCTTAGCGGCGCGGCGGGAGCATTCGTCTCGCTGGGCTTCGGCGACCCGGTCCCCATTTCCGCCTTGCACGGCCTGGGCCGCCAGGACGTTCTGGAAGCGATCGCCGAGCGACTGAAGGGCCATCTCGGCGATGCGCCCGAGGAAGTGATGAAGCTGGGCATCGTCGGCAAGCGCAACGCCGGCAAGAGCACGCTGGTCAACGCGCTGGCCGGCCAGGAGCGGGTGATCGTCAGCCAGACCCCCGGCACAACCCGCGACAGCGTGGATGTGCGCATCCGCCTGGGGAAACGCGAATTTGTGGCCATCGACACGGCCGGCGTGCGCAAGAAGCGGCGCATCGGCGGCAACATCGAGTTCTATTCCATGCACCGCGCCCAGCGGACGATTCGCCGCTGCGACGTGGTGCTGTTCATGATCGATTCAACCGAGCCATTGGGGCAGGTGGATAAGGAACTGGCCGGCTACATCATCGAGCAGTTCAAGCCGGTCATCCTGGTGGTAAACAAGTGGGACCTGGCCGCGGGCATGGCCTCGCAGGAGGATTACCGGTCGTACATCGACAAGATCATCCCCCACCTGCCGTTTGCCCCGATCAGTTTCGTCACGGCCAAAGACGGGACGAACGCCCGCTCCACTGTGGACCTCGCCTTCCAGCTCTTTGAGCAATCCTCCACGCGCGTGACCACGGGCGAACTCAATCGCGTGGTGGAAGAGATCGTTTCCCTGCGCGGCCCCAGCCACAAGCACGGCAGCAAGCCGCCCAAAGTCCTGTACACCACGCAGGTCGCGACGAATCCGCCCACGCTGGTGCTCTTCGTCAACGGCCTGGAGAGTTTCACGCCGCCCTACCGCCGCTTCCTGCTGAATGAGCTGCACGACCGGCTGCCCTTTGGCGAGGTGCCGATACGGCTGCTTTTCCGGCGCGCACGCGGCCTGAAGGCCGGCAGAAGCCGCCTGGTCGTAAGGGCCACTCTACTAAAAACAGCAACCACAAAGATCACGAAGAACACAAAGAGTAACTGCAAACTTCAAACTTCAGCCCAGACAGACAGGTCCTGTAGCTTTTCAGTTTGTAGTTTGCAGTTTGTAGTTTTTGAAGCCTTTATCTTTCCTTGTGCCCTTTGTGCTTCTTTGTGATCTTTGTGGTTATCTGTTTTTCCGCATGTAACTTTTTGCCAGGTGCGGCGTTAATATTCACATGAAAGCCCTGCGCCCTTGACGGACGATATATAAGGGTGCTAAACCTGCTGTAACCGGGAGTTGAATTCGGGGCAGGCCGCCGGTCGGCGGCGAGGCCATCTAACGTCTAAAGGAGAATATCCATGCTGCGGTACAGCCGTAACCTACTCATTGCCTTTTTCACGATCGCGGGACTGGCCGCAGGAAGTCTTCTGGCCCAGGGGCCGATGGCCGCCACGCAACCTTCGCCCGCCAGCGCGCCGGCGGGGATTCCTCAATCGCTGCTGAATGCGATTCCGGACCAGGCGCTGGCGTTCGTGGCGGTGGCAAATATGCAGCAGGCCGGCGCGAAGGTGGATCAGCTCATCGCCGACCTGAACCTCTCGCAGATGATGCCCGGCAGCATCCTGGACAAGATTCGCGAGGAGCAGGATTTCGGCCCGGGCTTCAACGCCAACGGCGGCTTCGCCCTGGCGATGCTGGACCCCAACCTGTTTGGCTATACGCCGCAGGATATCACGGAAGAAAAGCCGGGGCCGGACAAGCCCGCACCCGTTGTTTACCTGGTCGCCGGAACAGATGTGAAGACCTTGTTTAACGGGTTTAAAGCCTCCAGCGAGGAAGGCCTGACCAAGCTGGAATCGCAGTACGGCGAGGTGGTCTACGCCAAAATGGCCGACGGTTACATCCTGCTGGCCGAAGATACGCAGCCGCTCAAGGTGATTGCCCAGGGCAAGGGCTCGGTGATGAGCAGGCTGTCGGGCCCGCATAAGATGCTGATCTCGCAGTCCGACGCATTGGGCTTTGCGGATGTGAAGGCCCTGCGGCCGTGGATCCACGCCCTGTTCGTTAAGCTTGCCCAGCAGGCGGAAGCGGCGCCCCAGCGCGGCCGAATGTTCATGTCCCCGCCCGGCATGATGCGAGCTTACATGGGTTTCTGGGAAAACCTGGTCTCCCAAATTGATTTGGTGACGATTGGTGCGAACCTGAACAAGGAAGGAATCACGCTGGCCCGCGTCGCCACGTTCGATCCCAATTCCGCCATTGCCAAGATGTCCGGCGGCATCAAGTTCGCTTCCGGGCCAATGCTCACGCAGATGCCCGGCCTGCCTTATGTCTTGGCCATCGGCACGGAGCCCATGGTCCAGATCAGTCCGGAGACACAGGCCGAATATCGCAAATGGATAGCCAATGCGATGAGCGCGTTTTCCGGCGATACCCTGAAAAAGGAACAGATTGACCGGCTGGCACAGATTTCGGCGGATAATCTGAGTCACGTTAAGAGCGAGCGAATGTTCCTGGGCGCCAGCCCCGCCGGCAGCGGCGTCTTCGGCCTGGCTGTGATTTACAACGTGGACAACGCCGATGCGGTGCTCGCCAGCCTGCCTGAAGCCATTCAGATCCAGGAGCAGGCCATGAACTCCCTGATCAGCAGGGCTATGACCGGCATGATGCACCAGGCTGGAAGCATGCCGGCGACGGCGCCGGCCTCCCAGCCGAAGCAGCAGATGGTGTCCATGAAGTACACGCCCAACGCCATGACGGTGGCCGATGCCCAGATCTCCACGCTGGACCTGGTCATTCCGCAGCTTTCCGAAAAGATGGATGCCAACGCCCGGGCCATTCTGACCAAGGTTCTGGGTGAGGAAAACATCCGCGTGTACATCGCCAAGGCAAGCGACAAGATTGTGGTCGTCACGCTTGGTGGCGCAAAGGCTTTCCTGACCGAAGCGATCACCGCCGCGCGAGATGGCAAGGACCTGGCGGCGGATGCCAGTGTGGCCGGTTCGCTGAAGCATCTGCCCAAGGACAGCGTCGGCGCTATGGTCATTAGTTTGCCCAACCTATTCCGGCAGATTTCTGACGGCATCAGCGCGGTTGAGGGTCCCGATGCCGCGCAGCGCTCGCCCCTGGCCAGCGTGAATTTCACAGCCACGGCCCCCATCGCCGCCGGAAGAGCCCAGGTGACCGATGGCGATTATGGCCGCATCTTCATTCCCACGGATGTCCTGTCTGACCTGGTGCGCAATGTGATGATGATCCAGATGCGGGCCATGGGCGGCGCTCAGCGCGGCGGCCCCGGCGGCAGCCAGCCCAACCAGCCGGGCCAGCATGATTTTTGATTCTGCTGATTGTTAAACAGAATGAAGGGGCGGTCCCGTAAGACGGGCCGCCCTCTTTGTTTGAGGGGTGCAACGGTCAACCCCTCTCCCTTTTACGGGAGAGGGTGGCCCGAAGGGCCGGGCCTGCCCTGCGAAGCTTTAGCGAAGCAGGGTGAGGGTTCTTGATCCCCTTTTGATAGTTGACCTGTCGGGTCAAAGCCGATATCAATAGGACTATGGCATGCAGGACCGTACAATTGGCGGGCAAAAATTTTTATCGCGGCTATGTGGCACAGCCTTTTTAGGCTGTGAACACAGGCTGGAAAGCCTGTGCCACCATACGGTCCTGAGGCCCGGGAAACAAAAAGTTCGCAGCAGATTTCCAAGCCTCAAAACCGAAATGGTCTTGAGGCTTTCTTTATGAGGCTGGTGGCACAGGCTTTCCAGCCTGTGTTAAGGAGCGACGGCATGATCGACATCAAGGACATGCGGGCTGACCCCGACAAATACATCCAGGCCGCGGCGGCCAAGCGAATCGGCGTGGACATCCAGGCCATTCTGGACCTGGACCAGCGCGTGCTGGATTTGCAGCGCTCGCTCCAGGAGGCCCGAACGGCCCAAAACGCCGCCGGCAAGAATATCGCCAAGCTGAAGGGCGATGAGAAGCAGGCCGCCATCGCCGAGATGGCCCGCATCAAGGAAAAGGCCAAGGCCGACGGCGATGCCCTCACCGAGCTTGAGCCCACGCTCAAGGACATGCTCCTGATCGTTCCCCAGCCCCCGGCCGCGGATGTGCCGCCGGGCAAGGATGATACGGAAAACGTCGAGGTCCGCCGCCAGGGCGAGGTCCGTAAATTCGATTTCGAGCCCAAGGACCACATTCAGCTCGGCGAGGCCCTGGACATCATCGATGTGGAGCGCGGCGTCAAGCTGGCCGGCACGCGCAACTACATCCTGAAGGGCGCGGCCACGCTGCTGCACCAGGCTGTTTTGAAGCTGGCCCAGGACATCCTCGTTTCGCGCGGCTACACGCCGCTGGTCGTGCCGGTGCTGGTGCGCGAAGAAGTCATGTATGGCACGGGCTATTTCCCCCTGGGCCGCGACCAGGCCTACCTGTGCGAGCGGGATGGACTCTCGCTGGTGGGCACGGCGGAGGTATCCGTCACGGCCCTGCACAGCGATGAGATCCTCGAAGAGGCCGCGCTGCCCAAAAAATATTGCGCCTGTCCACCTGCTTCCGCCGCGAGGCCGGCGCGGCGGGCAAGGATACGTACGGCCTCTACCGCATCCACCTGTTTGACAAGGTGGAGCAGGTGATCATCGGCCGCGCAGATGAGCAGACATCAATCGAGTTGCACAATGAAATCCTGGGCAACGCCGAGGCGGTCTTGCAGGCGTTGGAACTGCCCTATCGCGTGGTCAACGTGTGCACAGGCGACCTGGGGCTCGGCCAGGTACAGAAATTCGACCTGGAGACCTGGATGCCCAGTCGCGGCAATTACGGCGAGACGCACT
This sequence comes from uncultured Phycisphaerales bacterium, assembly GCA_963785635.1. Lineage (GTDB taxonomy): Bacteria > Planctomycetota > Phycisphaerae > SM23-33 > FEN-1343 > FEN-1343. Next base: position 339,822 of record CAWAWB010000004.1, on the reverse strand, counting down.
CGGCCAGCCGCTTCGGCGAGTTCCAGGCCCGCCGGCTCAACCTGCGCTACCGCCATGCGGACGGCAAGCTGCACTTTTGCCACACGCTCAACAACACGGCCGTCGCCAGCCCGAGAATCCTCATTCCGATCCTCGAGCTGTACCAGAACGCCGATGGCAGCGTGAGCGTGCCGAAGGCCTTGCAGCCGTACATGAACGGAATTACGAAGATCGAGAAGGCTTGAAAGAAAGAAAAGGCAACCACAAAGATCACAAAGAACACGAAGAAAGACTAAGAAATTAAGAAGTGAAAGGCCGGAAACGGCATTAACCACAGAGGACACAGCGGACACAGAGAAGAGAGTCAAAGCGTTTTTTCTTCCTCTCTGTGGTTTAAGTTCTTGTCTTTCTTCCGGCCTCTGATTTCTTTGCCGTTCTTTGTGCCCTTTGTGCTTCTTTGTGATCTTTGTGGTTAGGTTTTGGCTTTGATGAGAGGTAAGCCATGATCGTCGTAATGAAACCCGGCGCGACGGATGCCCAGATCCAGCACGTGATCGATCTGGTGCGGGAGTTCGGCCTCAAGGACCACCCCATCCACGGCACCGACCGCACGGTCATCGCCTGCATCGGCGATAAGCGTGCCGTGGACAAAGGGGCGCTCGAAAACGCACCCATGGTCGAGAAGATCATGCCCATCCTGGCCCCCTACAAGATGGCCAGCCGCGAGGTGCGCCGCGAGAGGACGCAGATCAACTTTGGGCCTTCGGGCGCGGTTTTGGGCGGGCCGAAAGTGGGCGTCATCGCCGGCCCCTGTTCCGTCGAAAGCCGCGAACAACTTTTGGAGACCGCCCACGCGGTCAAAAACGCCGGCGCCATCGCCCTGCGCGGCGGCGCCTGGAAGCCCCGCACCAGCCCCTACGCCTTCCAGGGTCTGCACAAAAAGGGCCTGGAAATCCTGGCCGAGGCCCGCGAGGAAACCGGCCTGGCCATTGTCACGGAAGTTTTAAGCGCGGACAATCTGGACCTCGTAACCGAATACGCGGATGTTTTGCAAATCGGCGCCGCGCAACATGCAGCACTATCCGCTCCTGGAGGCGGTGGGCCGCTGCTCCAAGCCGGTCATCCTGAAGCGCGGACCCTCCAGCACGATGGAGGAATTTCTCCTGGCCGCAGAATACATCATCAACGCGGGCAACCCGAACGTGATCCTGTGCGAGCGCGGCATTCGCACGTTTGAGGAATACGTCCGCAACACGCTGCCCCTGGCCATCGTGCCGGCCCTGCATGAAGAGACCCACCTGCCGGTGATTGTCGATCCTTCTCACGGCACGGGCCATGCCGCTTACGTGGTGCCCATGTGCCTGGCTGCCATCGCCGCCGGGGCGGACGGTCTCCTGCTGGAGGTCCACCGCGACCCCGAGCACGCCGTGACCGACGCCGCGCAGCAGATCAATCACCATGCCTTCGCGGCCATGATGAAGCGTCTCAAGGCCGTGGCGCAGGCTGTGGGAAGAGAAGCCTGAACAGCAAACCCTAAGCACTAAACTCTAAATCCTAAACAAAAAGCGGTAAAGCAGGAATCGGAAGGAAACCTCTGCCATTCCCCTTTTAGCTTTTTTTGGATTTGTGTCCTATTGTTTAGGATTTCGAATTTAGGATTTGGGATTTACACTCTAGGCATGTCACTACAATCAAAAACTAAAGCAAAGCGTTCGCACGGCCGCGCCGCCGCGCAGCTGAGGCCGGTCAAAGTCGAGGTGGATTTCATTCCCACCGCCCAGGGCAGTTGCCTCATTTCCTTCGGCAAGACACGCGTCATCTGCACGGCCTCCATCGTGCCGGACGTGCCGCCGTGGCTTGAAGGCAAGGGGCAAGGCTGGATGACCGCCGAGTACGGCATGCTCCCGGCCTCTACGCCCACGCGCAAGGGCCGGCCCATCGCCAAGCCGGATGGCCGCAGCACGGAGATTCAGCGGATTATCGGCCGCGTCCTGCGCAGCGTGGTCCGCATGGAAAAGCTGGGCGAGAACACCATCTACCTGGATTGCGACGTCATCACCGCCGATGGCGGCACGCGCACCGCCGCGATTACCGGGGCGTGGATCGCCCTGGCCCGCGCGCTGACCAAGGCGAGGGCCCAGGGCAAGGCGCCCGCGGGAGTACTATCCGGCAGCGTCTCGGCCGTCAGCGTGGGCATAGTGGATGGCCGGTGTTTGCTGGATCTGGATTACCCCGAGGATAGCCGCGCGGAAGTGGATATGAACGTGGCAGTCACATCCGGCGGCAAATACGTCGAGGTGCAGGGCTCGGCCGAGCGGCGCTCCGTTTACGCAATCCCAGCTCGACACGATGCTTGCCATGGCCCGGCGCGGCTGCAAGAAACTAGCGGCAATTCAGAAGAAATTCGCACGGTGAATTTGGTATCGTGGTGGCACAGGCTTTCCTGCCTGTGTTTTCGTGGTGGCACAGGCTTTCCAGCCTGTGTCTTCTGGTCCAAATAGGAACGGAGAAATGCGAGAATCAACTAAACACGGCCTGCGCCACAGCCTAGAAAGGCTGTGCCACGTTTTCCTGCTCGCGATACCATTTATCGTGGCCGGCTGCGGCGATATGGTTTCCGGCGAGCAGCCGAAATCGACCAGTTCACTCTCGGCCCCCACGATGACGCCCGCGGCGAATAAACCGGCATCGCAGTCCCCCGCGCCGGCTGTCGCGGACAAGCCGGCGGTCCAAACCCCGACACCTCTGGGGCGGCCCACGTTCGGCGCGAGTTCCCGCAGGCCTGATGTCACGTACAGCGTTCTGCTGCGCGTGTTCACCGAGCCGGATCATCCCGCGGTGGCGGCCCGCTGGCGCGACAGCCTCGTATCAAACCTGGGCTGGAAGGAGTTGTCCGTGGTGATGCGCGGGGACTTCAGCATGCTGTATTGGGGCCAGTTTTCCTCCATGGACTCGGCGAACCGGCAACTGGCCAAGGCCAAGGCCTATCGCAACCAGAAGAACGTGGCCATCTTCTCCACCGCCGCTGTTACGGTCCTGCCCGGCAGCGACACCGAGCAGGCTGAGTGGGACCTGTCCAAGTGCCCGGGCAAGTATTCGCTGCTGGTGGCGGATTTTCAGGATGTGCCGCAAGAAGGTTACGTGGAGCGCCTGGAGGACGCGGTGGCGTATTGCCGCGAACTTCGTGCCAAGGGCTATGAGGCGTACTATCATCACGGGCCTTCCACATCCAGCGTGACGATCGGTTCCTTCGGTCCCGAGTCCATTCAGGAGCCTGATCCGCGGCAGGGCGCACGCAGCTTCGACGCCCCCACAATAAGCCAGGCCGTGGTTGTAGGCCCGGAGCTTCTGGCGCTGCAAAAACAGTTCCCCCACCGCTTGTGGAACCTGCGCGAGATCAAGGACACGCTGCGGGATTCGCAGGGCCACGTGGTCAGCCAGACCGTACCCAGTTCGCTGCCTATCGCGGTGCCGCATGAGCGCTCGGGTTTTGGCGCCAATAGCGACACGCGCGGCGCGGCTGCCGGCTCGGCATCAGGCTCGCCGGCTGGCTGGCAGCGGCCGGCCCCGCAGAACACGTCCCCATCAGCGACGCCCCGGGTGCGATAATGCCATTTGTCCGCAGCCTGGTCATCGCGACGGGAAACCCGGCGAAGGTGCGGGAGATTCGCGCCGTCCTGGCGGACTTGCCGCTATCGGTTGTGGGCCTTGCTGAACTGGGCGTGCAAATCCCCGAGCCGCATGAAAGCGGCGAGACCTTCGCCGAAAATGCCCGGGCCAAGGCCGTCTATTACGCCCGCGCCACGGGCCAGTGGTGTCTGGCTGATGACAGCGGTCTGGTGGTCGATGCGTTAGGTGGCAAACCCGGCGTACACAGTGCGCGTTTTGCCGCGGATGAAGTTCCCGCCAATTCGCCGCGCTCCATCATCGATCCAGCCAACAATCGAAAACTCCTGCGCGAGCTTGCCGATGTGGAAGATGCGCACCGCACGGCGAGGTTTATCTGCCACCTGGCCATGGCGGATGGCGAGAAAGTGTTAATCGAAGCCACCGGCACAGTCGAAGGCCGCATCGGCCACGAGGAGCGCGGCCATAACGGCTTTGGCTACGATCCTCTTTTTTTGGTGGATGACTTAGGCAAAACCACCGCCGAATTGGATAACGAGCACAAGAATTCCATCAGCCACAGGGGAAAAGCTACAAGAGAGTTTGCTCGCAAGTTACATGAGTTGCTGGCTGCCGGTCTGTAGTTTGAAGTTTGTAGTTTGCAGTTTTCTCCGCGGTTCACCGCGAAGAAGCAATTGCCGCCGCTATAGGGCTCACCACTTTGGGAATAATGAGCCGCTGCGTCAAATCCATGGCGGTCGCCACCTGGCGGCCGAAGGATTCATCGATATTGAACTTGCGGCCGGGCGAGGGGTACGCGCGGACGGTGAAGTAGATGCTGATCGGTTCATCGTCGTAGTTGCCCGTGCGGACCTGGTAGCTGTTGCCGCGCGTTTCCAGGGAAAGTCGCGCCTGGGTGTAGCACTCGCTGTCCAGGGCCACGATGAAGCTGGGCTCAAAGCCCAGCGGCGTCATCTCACCTGAATCGGTGAGAGAGCCCAGGGCCGAGCCGTTCAAAAGGGCCTCGGTCACGATCGCGTCGCGGTTGCCGCGGTAGTCCAGGTTGAAGCCGAATACCACATCCAGGCATTCCACATCCAGCGGCGAAACGCCCAGGTAGTACGTGCAGCGATCCAAAATCCAGCGGTGCTGGGCGATGGCCTCGTCGACATTCGAAGGGTTGAAGAAACCGGTGGAAAGCCGCCGCGAATCCAGCTCCAGCCAGCGGTAGGAGCCGCGGTCGCGGTCGCCTTCGAGGACGAATTCCCCGCCCTCACGCTGATAGAACGCCCCCATCTCCGGGAACTGTTTCTGGCAGGCCTCGCAAAACTGCAGAATCGTTTCGCGGCTGTCCGGCAGCGGCAGCGAGGTTTGGAGATCGACGTTCACGAAGAAGTCGTCACTGAAGGCGTCAAAACTGTCGGTCATTTATGTTCTTTCCTAGCGGGGGGGCGCATACGCCCCTCGGCGAAAGGATGCAAAACATCTAGATTATACGAAAAGATGGCCCTGCCGCAATGGAGACAATCTGCCTGCGAGATGATGGTTTTCCCCATCGGACTCTTCAGGTGGGATATTGTCCCACCTGCTAAGCATCAGGCGCCCAAATTGGGCGCCTGAGAGATGCGCGACTGCGGAAATTCCGCAGTCGAGTGGTTTAAGCACTACGAGGAATGTGCCCAGTGTCCTCTCGAATGTGACCACTCGAGATATGCTGGTCACATTCGGACAAATGGGGGGTTTTTGAAGTTTTCCCCGAATGTGACCACCTTCACCGTGAGTGCTCAAAGTTCGTGAGAGTAACACTTAACGCAGACACAAGTGTATGGGATATCCCATACACTTAAGCGCAACACTTATGCGGCCAATCAACCAGCGCTGGCGCCTCCTGCGGCCTTGCGCCGCTTGGGCTGCGTTTTGGTGTTCCACTTAGAGCTGACCAGCGAATCAGTGCTAACTGAACTCGTGACAAAAGTGTTGCCGCCGACCGTGGTGTTGCTCCCGATGATTGTCTGGCCGCCAAGAATCGTTGTATTGGCGTAAACGGTAACATTATCCTGCAAAGTTGGGTGCCGTTTCTGCCCCCGTATTGCGCGGCCATGCGCATCCTTGGGAATGCTCAGCGCGCCCAGCGTCACCCCCTGGTACAGCTTCACATTGTCGCCGATCTCGGTCGTCTCGCCGATCACCACACCAGTGCCATGGTCGATGAAGAACCGTTTGCCGATCTTTGCGCCGGGATGGATGTCCACGCCGGTAATGGAATGCGCGTGCTCGGTCATGATGCGCGGCATCAGCGGCACACCAAGCTCCAAGAGAGCGTGGGCGATGCGATACACCATCACCGCCAGAAAACCCGGGTAGCAGAAGATGATCTCATCAAAGCTTTTTGCCGCCGGGTCGCCGTCGTAGGCGGCCTCCACATCCAGGTTCAGCATCTCGCGGATTTTCGGCAGGGCGGCCAGAAACCCTGTGACAATGGATGCGCTGCTTTTGATGCATTCTCCGGATGGATGGATGCCGGCCGCCTGCGCGGAGGTGGCTAGCGCCTGCTCACTGCCGTCGTAGCACTTGCAGCGGATGACTTCATCCAACAGCAGCCGCTCCAGCTCCGCCAGCAGCTCGCCGGTATGGTCAGCGCACATTCTGGGCCGAGAGATTCATGCGCCCGTAATAGCCGGGAAAGAGCACCTCAAAGCACAGGTGCAGGATTTTTACCGCCCCATCCTTGCTCGGCGGCGTAGGCCCGCCCACGCGATACGTGCGCGGCTCTCGGCTGTAACTTTCGAGCATGGCCGCAACCGTTCGGCCCAGATGTCCTTCCTCATTCGCATGCGCCATAAGTCACTCCTTACGCCTATCTACTGACTGAGTCCCCTATTGTAACGAGATCGACTTTGTATGCCCTTATTTGATTAGAAATCAACTGGCCTTTTGGTTTTTTGGCTGTTTGACTGTTTGTAACAGCCGGACAAGATGCAGCCGGCTCATGCATGGCTTCGCCAAACAGCCAAATAGTCAAAAAACCAAACAGCCGCCGTGACAGTTCATCACTCCCGCGGTCGACAGCCATTCAAGCCAGGACGCGCGGCCAATAGCGGCCATCGTGGCAATCGATCCGCACGCGCACGCCCATCGCGTCTGAAAGCACATCGCCCGTCAGCACCTGCTCCTTTTTGCCGGCCACGGTCACGCGGCCATCTTTCAGCACCAGTACGTGCGTGAAGCTGGCGGTGATTTCCTCTATGTGGTGCGTGACAAAGATCAGCGTCCGGCCCTCCACACGGGCCAGGTTATCTATGTCTTCCAGCAACGCCTCGCGCGTGGGGATATCCAGCCCGGCGCACGCCTCATCGAGAATCAGCAACTCCGGATCGACCATCAGCGCTCGCGCGAGCAATACTTTTTGCTGTTCGCCGCGCGAGAGTACGCCGTATTTTGTCGCCGCCACGTTCTGGCAGCCGAAATGCCCCAGCAGTTTTTGGGCTTTTTCCACCTCTTCGCGCGGCGGGTTAACGAAGAGGCCCGTCGAGGCGTACGAGCCGGTCAGCACGATCTCCAGCGCGCTCTGGCTGCGGCGGATCATCTCCGCCAGGGCCGAACTTACCCAGCCGATCCGCCGCCGCACCTGGGCTAATTCGACCTCGCCAAACAAATTGCCAAGCACGCTAATGCTGCCTTTTGAAGGCCAGATGTAGCCCGTCGCCAGGCGCAGAAGCGTGGTCTTGCCCGAGCCGTTGGCGCCGACAATGGCCCAGTTTTCGCCGCGGGCCACGCGCCAGTCGATGGCGTCCAGGATCGCGCGGTCGTCGCGGATGAAGGTGACGCCGGCGATGTTAATCACGCTGCCATCAAACATAGAAGAACCCTCACCCCCTGCCCCTCTCCCGTAAAAGGGAGAGGGGTAAAGAACCCTCACCCGGCCCTACGGGCCACCCTCTCCCAAGGGAGAGGGGTTTGGCACCAGCCTACCTTCACGGCCGTCTCGAATCGGATATGCTACGAATTAGCGGGGTGTGATGCACGGCCTTAGCCCGCGCGGCAGTCAATAATTCTCGGGGAGGCAAATATGAAAGCGGCGGTCATACACGAGCACGGCGGACCGGAGAAGATCGTTGTCGATAATATAGACGAGCCCACCCCAGGGGCCGGTGAGGTCCTGGTCGGTCTGCGCGCGGCGGCGCTCAATCACATCGATGTCTGGGTCCGCCGCGGCGGCCGAGCGAAGTTGACCATGCCGCATATCCTGGGTGCCGACGGCGCAGGGATTGTCCTGGCGCTGGGCGAGGGTGTTTCGCAGGTAAAGGTCGGCCAGGAAGTGATCATTAACCCCTGCCTGGCCTGCCTGCGATGCTGCGCTTGCCGCGCAGGGGAGCAGAGCCTGTGCGCAACCTGGGCATCGTGGGTATGGCGCGGAGCGGCACATATGCCGAAAAAATTACGCTGCCCTGGCAGAGCGTCTGGCCCAAGCCGGCGTATCTTTCATTTGAAGAGGCGGCGGCGCTGCCCCTGGCGTATCTGACGGCCTGGCGGCTGGTAATGACGAAACTGGCCGTCCAGCCGGGGCAAACGGTGCTGATCCATGGCATCGGCGGCGGCGTGGCGCTGGCGGCGCTGCAATGGGTGAAGCTGATCGGCGGCCGCGCGATTGTCACCTCGTCCAGTGTGGAAAAGCTGGCACGGGCGAAAGAAATAGGGGCGTTTGCCGGCATAGATTACAAGGCCCACGATGTGGCCGCCGCCGCGAAGGGACTGACCGGCGGCGAAGGCGTGGACGCGGTGGTGGATACGGTCGGCGGCGCGACCATTCCCATCAGCATCGAGGCCGCGCGCCGCGGAGGCAAAATCGCCTGCTGCGGCGTCACCGGCGGCGCAGAAGCGCCCCTGAATGTGCAGAAGCTGTACTGGCACCAGATTTCGCTGTTAGGTTCGACGCTCGGCTCAGACAGCGAATTTCAGCACATGCTGCGCGCGGCGGAGGTGAACGAGCTGCGGCCGGTGATAGATGCTGTCATGCCCCTGGACCAGGCGAGAAAGGCCATGCAGCGGATGGAAGATGGCGGGCAGTTCGGCAAGATTGTGCTGTCGATTTAGACGTAGCCTGGGCGTCTCGCCCATGAGTCCCACGGGCGTCCCGCCCGTGGATGATAAAAAGAAAGCAAGGCCAGGATGGCCGTGCTACACACGGGCAAGATGCCCGTGCTACGATAAGATCACACCGCCGCGGCTTGGCGCGATCTGTCGGTGGGGGAATCTTCTTCCTTCAGGACCGCCGGGCCATCCCCGCTGAGCAGGTCCGCCTTGCGGGCCACGCGGGTCGCTTCCTCCAGCTTGCGGCGCTTCTCTTCAGCCATCTTGGCCTCGTATTGCTCGCGGAGCTTGAAAACCTTTTTCAGGTGCTCGTAGCGTTCCACGAGCCGCCGCCGCTCGATAGCCGCGCGGCCCAGAATACACATGCCGCCAATCACGCACACGACGATGGTGACTGCGGCAATTATTTGACCATCTGACATGATAGGTACATCGGCAGATGGGGCGGATTTTGTTCATTTTCTTGCCTTCCCGTTAAAGGCTTCCAAGCATCAAGTTCCAAACTTGCACACCAGAGGTCTTATTGGGATCTGGCTTGGAATTTGGAGTTTGGGATTTGGAATTTCGAGGAAGCACCGATGCAAACAACGCAACGGAGGCGCCAATCGCATTCCCCCATATAATTCTTTACTTGGGTTATCGTGTTTCGACCTGCAACCAGGGGAAGGAAGACTGCGATGAAACTGCTCTCACGAGAACTGGTGGAAAAGGCCGGCGTGGATGTGGACCATCTGCTGAAGCTCTTGGTGGCCAACTGCGCCGCGGAATTGACAACGTTCTATTACTACACCGCCCTGCGCGTGAACCTGACGGGCATTGACGGCGAATCCCTCAAGGAAATCGCCGAAGACGCCCGCATTGAGGACCGCAATCACTTTGAGGCGCTGTTCCCGCGCATTTACGAACTGGGTGGCAAACTGCCCGACGACATGAAGGAATTCCATGACCTGTCGGCCTGCCCGCCCGCGCGGCTGCCCGCCCAGGGCGGCGTGCAGGAGATCCTGAAGGTGCTGCTGGCGGCCGAACAATGCGCCGTTTCTGGTTACACCAATATCTGCAACCTCACCACGGGCAAGGACCACCGAACGTATGATCTTTCGCTGGCGATCCTGAATGAGGAGATCGAGCACGAGGCGTGGTTCGCCGAATTCCTGGCGATGGGACCTTCGGGCCATTTCCGTCGCCGCCGCGTGGGCGAATCGCCATTCGTTTCGAAGTTCCTGCATCCATGAAAAGCCTGAGGCTTGAGGTCCTTTGTCGAACCTCAAGCCTCAAGTATTCAATCGATACTTGCCCGCGCGGCAATCGCCATGCCCACCCGCCGCGAAAAATTCCGCGGCGTGAGGGCATGCCACCTTCCATCAATGGCAGTAGAGATAGTCCTGCTGCCAGATCAGGAAGTCCTGCCCATTTAGCATATTTTAAGCATTTGACGCGGCGGCGACCATAAACAAGTGCCAGATTTACCGATTTGTCAGAGAATGGGAAGGATCAAGTTACCCAGGAAAAAGGCGGCTGACGCGAAATTCGTGATAATCTTATCATAAGTCCTTGTTACGAAAAGATATGTAAGATTATCACGAGGGCGAATTGTCGTGATAATCTTACTTTGGTGATAATCTTATCGCGAAATGTTCTGAGGCGAACAAAGGGTCAGGAACCTCTAGTCTGCCATGCCGCGCAGTTTGAGAGAGTCGGCGAAATGGCAGGCGGCCCAACGGCCGGGGGTGATTTCGCGCAGGGCGGGCGTTTCCGCCTTGCAGCGGTCCTTGCAGTACATGCAGCGGGGATGGAACGAGCAGCCTGGCGGGGGTTTGGAGGGGTCCCCCACCTCACCGCCCAGCACGATCCGCGTGCTCTTGCGCTTGGGGTCGGGCACGGGCACCGCGGCCAGCAGGGCCTCGGTGTAGGGGTGCAAGGGCAGCTCGAACAAGGGATCGACATCGCAGAGTTCGACGATCTTGCCCAGGTACATGACGGCCACGCGGTCGGAGATGTGGCGAACGACGGACAGATCGTGCGCGACAAAAAGGTACGTCAGCCCCAGGTCCACCTGGAGTTTTTGCAGCAGGTTGATCACCTGCGCCTGCACGGAGACATCCAGGGCGGAGACCGGCTCATCGGCCACGATGAAGCGGGGATTGAGCGCGAGCGCGCGCGCGATGCCGATGCGCTGGCGCTGGCCGCCGGAAAAGGCGTGGGGATAGCGGACCATGTGCTCGGGCCTCAGGCCCACCTGGGCCATGAGCTGGCGGACGCGCTCGCGCCGCTCCGCGCGGCCCACGCCGTTGACCAGCATGGGCTCGGCAATGATCTCCAGCACGGTCATGCGGGGATTAAGCGAGGCATACGGATCCTGGAAGATCATCTGCATGTGCCGACGCAGGGGTTTTAGCTCCGACCGTTTGAGGTTCGCGACATCCACTGTAGAGCCGTTCACGTGCAGATTCACGGTGCCGGAAGTGGGATGGTACGCACGCAGAATCGTTTTGCCGACGGTCGTCTTGCCCGAGCCGCTCTCGCCCACCAGGGCCAGGCATTCGCCGGCGCGGATATCGAAGCTCACGCCATCCACGGCCTTGACCTGCCCCACCGTGCGGCTCAAAAGGCCGCGCTTGATCGGAAAATGCTTCTTCAGATCCCGCACTTCCAGCAGGATCTGACTGGTTTGCGTGCTCTTATCGGCCACGAACGGCCTCCTTCTGACGGGCAAAGCAGGCCACGGTGTGGCCGGATACTTCCTGGCTTCCGACGGCGCGGCCGGTGACTACCTCTTCCAGCGAGGGCGGCTCGCCCATGTTGCAGCGGCCGGCAAGGACCTCGCCGCAGCGCGGGCAGAAGGTGCAGCCGGGCAGTTGCGTGAAGGTGTCCGGCAGACCGCCGCGAATGACTTCCAGGTTGCTCTTGCGGGCTATGCCGCGGCCGGGAATGGACCGCAACAGCGCCTTCGTGTACGGGTGCTGGGGATTGGCGAAAAGCTCTTCAGTTTTGGCCTGCTCGACCACGCGGCCCAGGTACATGACGGCCACCTCATCGGCCATCTCCGCCACCACGCCCAGGTTGTGCGTGATGAGCATGATGGACATGTTGAGCTGCTTCTGGAGATCGCGCATGAGCTGGAGGATCTGCGCCTGGATAGTCACATCCAGGGCGGTCGTGGGCTCATCAGCGATCAATAGGTCGGGCCGGCAGCACAGGGCCATGGAGATCATGATGCGCTGGCGCAGACCGCCGGACATTTCATGCGGGTATTGCGAGAACCGCCGCGAAGCATCGGGAATGCCCACCTGGGCCATAACCTTGATGGCATGCTCCCGCGCGGCGGCTTTACCCAGCTTCATGTGCAGGCGGGCCGCCTCGGCCACCTGGTTGCCCACGGTGTGTACGGGCGACAGCGAGGTCATCGGCTCCTGGAAGATCATGGCGATGCGCGAGCCGCGAATCTGGCGCATCCGCTGCGCCATCGGCGGCCAGTTCGGTCAGACAAATCGGGCCCTTATCGGTATACAAGTCCACGCGGCCGGAAACGATTTTGCCGGGCGGATCGATGAGCTGGAGCACGGAAAAGGCGGTCACGCTCTTGCCGCAGCCGCTCTCGCCCACCACGCCGAGCGTCTGGCCCCGGCGGATCGTGAGTGACACGCCGTTGACCGCGCGGACGGTGCCTTCATCCAGGAGAAAATGCGTGTGCAGATCCTGAATCCGCAGCAGCACTCCGTTGGAGTCGCCGCCGGATTTTGGTCCAACGGTTTTCCCGGCTGTTTTTACGCCGCTATCAGCCACGTTCGCACCTTGCCTATCTTACGTATGGGTCAGCGGCATCTCGCATGCCGTCACCCACAAAATTGAAGGCCAGCACCATCACCACGACCAGCAGCGCCGGGCTCAAGAGCCAGGGCTGCTGGGCCACGGCCTGGACGTTCTGGGAATCCTGGAGCAGCACGCCCCAGCTCACCACGGGCCGGCGCAGGCCCAGGCCCAGGAAGCTCAGGGAGGTTTCGCCCAAGACCACGCCAGGCAGCATCAGCGTCAACTGCACGATGATGTTGCTGGTAAAGCCGGGCAGCAGGTGCCGCCACATGATTCGCCAGTTGCTCGCCCCGGACAGCGCCGCGGCGGTGGCGTAATCTTCCTCGCGCAGGGAGAGGATCTTGCCGCGCACGATGCGGGCCAGGCCGGTCCAGCCGATCAGGGAGAGCACCATGATGATGCCGAAATACACCTGCACCGGCGACCAGGTTGAGGGCAGCGCCGTCGACAGCGCCATCCACAAGGGGATGGTCGGGAAGGCCTGGATCACCTCGATGGAACGCTGGATAAGGTGGTCGATCATGCCGCCGAAATAGCCGGAAGCGGCGCCGATGATCAGGCCGAACAGGAACGTGAAGAACACGCCGATCAGGCCGATGGTCAGCGAGATCCGGGCGCCATACACCATGCGGCTGAACAAATCGCGGCCGAGTGAATCCGTGCCCAGAAGGTAAAGCGTGCTGCCCTTATCCACGCCGAAAAGGTGGAAGCTCGAAGGAATGAGTCCCCAGAGCTTGTATTCACTGCCGCGCACGAGGAAGCGGATCGGGTACATCTGGGATTTGTCTTCCCAGTAGATACGCCGGCGGGTCTGCGGATGGCGTGCGCCCTGGAGCTTATAGACAAACGGCCGAATGTGAAAACCGCCCTCGCCGAACCAATGCAGCCGCTGGGGCGGTGCGTAGGCATAGCTGATGTCGCGATCTTCCGTGAGGTATGGCGATATCGGTTCGCAGAACATCACCAGCAGGTACAGGTTGATGACAAACGCGGAGGAAATCACCGCCAGCTTGTGCTTGCGGAACTTCCACCACATCAGTTGCCACTGCGACGCCGTGTAGTAGGTCTTCTTATCCGGCGCGGCGGTGGCCCCGCCGGGCGATGCGGCGGTGGCGGCCTGAACGTTTTGCTGTATTTCCGTCATATTAATTCTGCTTCGCCTCAAAGCGGATGCGCGGATCGATGATAACCAGCAGGATATCGCTCATCAGCGTGCCAATAACGGTGAGGAAGGCCATCAGCATCACCATGGAGCCGGCCATGTACATGTCCTGGCTCTGGAGCGACCGCAGCAATAGCGGGCCCACCATGGGCAGATTCATCACCACCGCCACAATAATCGAGCCGGAGACGATGCCCGGCAGCAGCCAGCCCATCGTGGAGATGATCGGGTTGACCGCGATGCGCACCGGGTACTTGAGCAGCAGCTTGATGCGCGGCAGTCCCTTGGCGCGGGCGGTAATGACGTACTGCTTGCGCAGCTCATCCAGCAGATTGCCGCGCAGGATGCGGATCATGCCGGCGGTGCCCGAAATGCCCAGCACGATCATGGCCACCCATATGTGGGACATCAGGTCGCCGAACTTGGCCCAGGACCAGGGCGCCGTGTTCATGTCGGGCGAGAACAGGCCGCCCACATCCATGCCCCAGAACTCCTGCGCCACATACATGAGCACCAGGGCCAGCAGGAACGCCGGTACGGCCAGGCCCAGGAATCCCAGGAACGTGAATAAATAGTCAGTAAAAGAGTACTGCCTGATAGCGGAATAGATGCCGATGGGGATGGCTATGGCCCAGGTAAAAACCATCGTTAGCAGCGAGAGCAGCACCGTTAAGAGGAGCCTTTCGGAGATCAACTGCCCCACGGGCTCTTCGTGCTCCAGCGACCACCCCATGTACGGCCACTTGAAGCGCGGCCACTCCCAGTGGAACACTTCCTTGCCGTTTTCTTCATGCGTGAAATACGTGCCATCGGGCGTCCGCACGAAGCCAAAGGGCAGCAGGTCATTAAACCACTTGGCGTACTTGACGACGAATGGATCATCCAGGTGGTACAGCTTGCGCAGGCGGTCGATTTCGGACTGCCGCACCAGGGTGCCGCGGGCCCTTAAAGCCTGAAGATGGCTGGTCACGTAGTCGCCGGGCGGCAGTTGAATGATCCCAAAGGAAACTATGGAAATCACCACCAGCGTGGGGATCATCCACAGAAGCCGCCTTAAAATGTAGACTCCCATAGGCCTTACTCCGCCTCCGGCATCAGGACGTAGCACTCCGGGGCTGTATTGCCCGGCGCGCGGCAGTACCAGTCATAGTAGGCAACATCAGGCACGTTCTTCATCCGATCCTGGACCACCGTCACCACCGGCGAATCGCTGACCAGGCCGATTTCGTAGACATTGTCGGCGCGAATGGTCAGGACTTTCTTGCACAGGTCGATCTGCTGGGCCAGGTCCGGCGTCTTCTTCATTTCCCGCCACAAGTCTATGATCTTGACCATGGGCTCGGAGGGACGCTGGCCCTGCTCACCATTGGTTTCGTACCACAGGCCCCACAACCGGGCCTGCGGATCGAACCTGTTCACCGGCACGATGGAGTCGTCGGCGGGCGGGAACTGGTCCGCCTCGTACCACCAGGCATAGATTTCCTGGAGGCCCGAGTTGTACCGCTGCTGGAACAATTCGGGCGACAAGATGCGCAGATCGGATTTTATGCCCAGTTCGCGCCAGTACCGGCTGACCAGTTCCAGCGCATCCTGGAAACCACAATCCTCCGATGTGGAGATATCGATAATCAAAGGCTTGCCATCGGACATTAGGCGAACGCCTTCTTTGTTGCGCTTGGTCAGGCCCAGCTCATCCAGAATGGCGTTGGCCCTGGCCGGGTCGTACTCCGCATACTCGCTTTCGAACTTGTGGTCGTAAAACGGCGACCGCTCTGTCGGAGCATTTTGGCGCGGCACGCCCAGGCCCATGAACTGCACCTGGTTGATTTCCTCGCGATTGATGCCCAGGGAAAGCGCCTCGCGGAAGCGCACATCGCCCAACAAAGCGCCTTTGACCGGGTCGGCATAGTTCAGGTTTGGGTAAAGTCTTGGGCAGTCCGGACCCAGCCAGTGCAGCACCCTGAAAGGCGTGATATGGCCGCCAGGCAGATGGCTCAGGCGGCTTTTTTCCATGAGTAGCGGATAGGCCGCCTGGTCCATCTTGGGCCGCAAGCACATCAGCCCGGTCATGGCTTTGAGATTGAGCGTCTGCTTATCGCTGGCCAGGAAGCAAGTGACTTTGTCGATATAGGGAAGCTGGTGGCCCTCAGGGTCCACCTTCCAGTAATATGGATTGCGCACGTAGATCGACGGCTTGGCTGGATTATACGTGCCCTGCTGGATCCAGGCGTCGAGATGGGGAAGATCCTCATTGGACCAGTACCAGCGCTGCGCTCCAGCAACTGGTAGCCATCGGCCATGTTGTTTTCTTCGACGAGTCTGGCCAGTTTCTCCGGGTCCGCGTACTTGGGATGAAACTGTTTGAGGTAATGCGCGGGCGTAGGCTGGTAGGCCTCGGTGGCCAGGTGCATGAGAAACAGGCCTTCGGGGGCGGCGAAGCGGAAGCGGAAGGCGTAGTCGTCGATTTTTTCGATCTTTAACGGCACGCCGCCGGGCTGGTAAATGTCGCCCAGGACGCTCGTCTTGAGCAGGTTGGGCTCCTGCATCAGGTCATCGCGCCAGAAGACGTAATCGTCCGCGTTGAAGGGAGCGCCGTCCGACCATTTCATCCCGCGGCGCATGTGGATCGTCCACGTCTTACCCCCATCGGACATCTCAACCTTCTTGAACGCGTTGAGGACCAGCTCACGCCCGAAAGGATCGTATCTCAGTGGCTGTTCGTAGCAGGTCCTGGCCGTGATCTGGTTGCGCTGGGGCACGACTTCATAGCGGATCCAATTGCCGCCGTACGGGCCGCACTGCTGGGGAGGGGTTACCACCAGCACATCCTGAGGCAGCCGCTGCTCGACCGGAGGCAGCTCGCCCCGTGCCACGCGCTGGGCCAGTTCCGGGGCCTCCTGGAAAAAGCGCGGCCGATCCGCGGGCCACTCGCTGGTGTGATGGACCTTTACCTTGAGCAGATCCTCGGCGGTCGGCCGGTGAAACGCCGGGGGCTCCGCCATTTCATTGGCATCATGGCGCCCTCCTCCGGATAAGGCCCACGCACCCCTGGCCGCCAGTTGCACACCCACGGCCAGCACCAATGCAACCGCCAAAACTAATGCCAGTGCGCGAAGGAAGGTCAATTCGAACTCCTGTCAAACACCTGTCCAGTTGAACTCGTCAGGCTGGCGCTCACCAGGTGGAAGTAACTGTAGCCGGCAAACTCCGTTAACGGAACCTGGATGAGTATACCCGAGGAGGTGACCACAGCCGAAGCTGAAATTGCCGTATCGACAATGGGCTGGCCCGCCTGCGACACTCCCCTAAGGATGGTAACGCTGCCGCTTGAGCTGTCATACTGCACCTGGAAATCGCTTACAAGATCCAACGCATCGCCTAATGTACCCAGGCCCGCGTTCGTATCCAGCCTGAAGTTCACCTTGACGCCTGAGGCCAGAGGCGAAGCCAGGATGATCCCGATATTCACCCAGTCGCCTAAAACCCGCATATACGTGGCCGTGATGTCCGCCCCGGGTACGCTGGAGTCGCCTGCGGCATCGCGGCTTACGAGTTCTGAAGGCAGGAACGAACCCACGCTGGTCATCACCATATCCACCTGGAAATCGCCCTGGGGAATCGCGGAAAAGCCGCGGCGAGAGGGCCAGGTCCAGTTATCGGTGGAGTTAAAGCTGTCGGTGTACTGGAGCCGCGTGGCCTTCCAGCAGGAAATGCCGTACGGCTCATCCACCGCCGGGTGCGGATCGGCGTTGCGCACGATAACCGTGCCTACATCGTAGGCGGCGATATTGCCCGTGAAGCTATAGGTGATGTGATGATCCACGGGATTGACGGCAGGCAAGCCCGTAATGTTTACCTTCACGATCCTGGCCGCCGCGGTTGAGCCCGTATTGATGTCGGAGGCGGAAGGCAGCCCATCAACATCTTCAGCCACGCCCGCAAAAATGGCGGACTTGTAATCCGAATCGCTGTGGACGACCGCCTTGGCTGTGACCGTGTTGATGTTGCCGGGCGTCTCCAGATCCATGTTGTCCATCTTGCCCTTCACCACCAGGGACTTTAAGGCAAAGACGGTCGCACTCACAGGCTGCTCGATCCAGATCACATCGTTCTTCAGGTCCCCCGCCACGGTAAAGCTGGTCAAGGGGCCGGCGGAGGTGGTGATATCGGCGGCAAAATCGCCGGCCAGCTTGCGGCCACGGTCGCCGCTGGTGCTGATCTTCGATATATAAGGCGCGGTCAGGCTGCCATCGCCAAACTGCGTGATGGCCATGCTGCTGATGGGCCTGCCGATCATCACATCGCTTCCGTCGCCGAAATACCCGCCCTTAATGGTCATGGGCAATCCGCCGGCCGCATCGGGAAGCGTAATATCGGCGCCGTTCTTCAGGTCGTGCACCTGGAGTTGATCCACGGTGCTCGTTGACCCCATCACGATGCCCTCATCGACAAAATCCACACGTGGGGCAAGCAGTTTTACCAGGTGGCCGTCGCCAGTCAGCGTGCCGACATTCGTCACGCCATCACCGCCGCGGGCGGAAATGGATACCGCGGCGCCTGTGGCGGCAATGTCTGAAAGATCAAAATTCTCGATCCATAGGCTGCTGCCGGTGACTGTCCAGGTGCTTCTCGTCAGGTGCTTGGCGATGTTGTATCCGCTGAAGAGCAGGTCGGCGCCCGTGCCGGCCACCTTTCGCCTGGACGTGCGTCCCATCGCCATCCACGTAATTCACGACCTGTCCGGCGGCCAGGTCGACCGACAATTCATCCGGAGTCACCGTAATCTTCACCTCGGCCGGCTCGCTGGTCTTGGGCGGCAGCACTGCCCCGCCAAATGACAAACCGGTATCCGTACAGGTGAATGTGAAGCTGTCTTCCTGGCCGTTGTAGGTGGGGCCAGGCTTATATGTGGCGATGTTGCCGGCCAGGCTCAGCGTGCCGTATTTGGGCGGCGTGACAATGGCGAAGGTAAGCTGGGCCGGATCCGTCGTCTCGACGTCGCTGCCGGTCAAAGCAATCTCAACCGATCCATTCACCGTCGGGCTAGCAACCACCTGCGCATCGGCTATGGGAGCATAGTTCACCGGCGTTATCGCGATATTGATGGTGGCCGGCGCTGGTCAGGGCACTCGATGTATCGCCGGTGGGATCGCCCGTGTCCGTGACGGTGAAGGTGAAGCTGTCAGGGCCTTTCCAATGCAGCCCGGGCGTGTACTCCACATAATTGTTATTGATCACCACCACGGTGCCGTGGGCAGGCTGGCTCACGGTGAAGATCAAGTCCGAGACGGGCGTCTCCACATCACCGCCTTGCAGGACAATTGGAATGCTTTGATCCTCGGTAATGACCAGGCTGTTAGAGTAGGCCGTAGGCGCCACGTTCACCGGTCTGACGACGATATCCACGCCGGCGACGTTCGACTGGCCCAGGTTGTCGGCCGCCTGGAACGTGAAGTGGTCCGTGCCGTTGAAGTAACGCTGGGGCGTATAAGTGAAGCTTCCATCGCTGTTCAAAACGATTGTGCCGTGCGCCGCCTGGCTGACCAGACTGTATGTCAACGGGTCATTCTCGAAGTCTTTGGCGCTGACGCTCCCATTGTAAACTACGCCGTCCATGGTGGCCTCATCCATGCTGACATCGTCGTCCGGCAGCAGCCGGCTGATGGCATAGGGCGTCGACTTCGCGCCAAAATCCACATCCTCCACCGTCTGGCCCACGGAGGTGAGCGTAACGCCGCGGGAGCCGTTCCACGGATAGGTCATCGTCCAGTTGGCCGCCGGGATCTTATCGAAGGCCGGCGGGATGGCCACGATGGAATAATTCCCGGGCAAGAGCCCAGGGATTGTGTACGTGCCGTCTGAAGCCGTGGTGATGCTGCGCTCGGAATCCAGCTTGCCGTTGCCGTTGGAATCGATAAAGACGGTCCATCCGCCCAGCCCCGGCTCATTCTCCGCGCTGTACACAGACAGCGAGAACTGGAGCAATTGGCCCGTGACATTGTCCGCCATGTCCTGTACGCGAAGCTTCCACACTCCGTTGGGCGCCAGGTGGGCGAACGCGCTCAGAGGGGCATGCGGCGTGAAGGTTCCCGTAAATGGCGCGGCGGCGGTGTCTATGCTGGCCGTCGGACCAGCTTGATCATCAAACGTGGTGCTGGTGTAATCCGCGCCGTTATCGGCGGGATTGTTCATCGCCAGAACCACCGTAGTGCCGTCCGGAGCGATAAGCGATATCTTCAGATCGCCCACGCGCGCATGGCTGATGCTCAAGCTGACATTTACATCCACCACCAGGCCCGGCATGCCGGAGACCGTCACCGCCTGGTCGAGCAACCCCAGCCCGTGATCAGGAATGGCTTGCGGCAACACGCCGGCGGCCGGTGTGAACGACTGCCGCAGAGGCGAGGTCCCGTCAATATTGACGTCGTTGCGGACCGTGCCTTTGATCTGGCCCGTGGCCTCCACCTCGCCAAAGTTGGCGCTGACGCTCATGTTGCTGGTCAACGTGATCGCGCGGCCGCCGCTGCCGCCGTTGGCCATGGAGGGTGATGTCTGGCCCCAGGTGTCCTGCGGCACAGCCACCATAACTGTGTAGCGGCCGGGCGCCAGGTTGGCGAATGAGTAACTTCCATCGCCGCCGGTGAGCACGCTGGGCTCGCCGCTATCGAGCTTGCCGTCTCCATCGGTATCGAGGAACACGGTCCAGCCGCCCAGGCCCGCTTCACCGGTATCCTGCGTGCCGTCCATGTCGAGGTCGTGATACACCACGCCGGAAATCGTCCCGAAGTGCCAGCAGCCGAAGTTGACATTCTGCACCTTCTGGCCGGGGCTTAAACTAATCGAGTTCGGCGCGGCGGCGGCGGGATAAGATTGCGACCAGCCGGCAGGCGCCACTGCTCGAACGGTGTACGAAGCCGGCGCCAGATTCGGCAGGGCGTAATTGCCGAAGGCATCCGTCACGGCAAAAGTCTCGCCGCCTGCACCCGATTCAAAGATGCCGTCGGCAGGCGAGTTATCAATATACACGGTCCAGCCCGCCAGCCCCGGCTCATTGATATTCTTCATGCCGTCGCCGTTCAGGTCGTTCCAGACCGCCCCGTCGACTTCTCCCGGCGCCACGTTCGGAAAGTCCAGGCCGCCGTCCGTGCCGCCTGCGCCCAGCGTCAGGTCCCACATGAAGTTCGTGGCCGTGGCCTTGTCAACAACGGTGCCATCGCTCAGCCTTGTGCCGCTGCCGACGGTCGTTCCCTCGACCGGCCTCTGCTGGAAATAGCTGGATTGCATCAGTTCTTTCACGCGGTACAGGCCCGGCCGCAGATGGTCAAACTGGTAGCCCGTGCCCGTGGAAGTCACCAGGGCGTACGGAGTAACCAGTTCATCACCGCTCAGCACGCCGTCGTTGTTGGAATCGTAGAACAGCTCCACCGTCCAGCCCACCAGCGCACTTTCTGTGGAATCCAGCGAGCCGTTATTATTCGTGTCACTGAACAGCTTGCCCTTGATGGTGCCCCAGAGAACCTCGCCGAAATTCCGGTTGGCCAGGACATCGCCGCTGGAGACCAGCTCGTGGTACACCGTGGTGGGCAAAAGCGGATAGGTTTGCGTATAGTTCGTCTGCTTCATCACGGCGACCGTATACGGCATGCCCGCCATCAGGTGGCCGAAGCTGTAATTGCCGTTGGCGTCCGTGGTGGTATATGTCTCACCGTTCTCCAGGACTCCGTCGTTGTTCTGATCCAGGAAGACCGTCCAGCCCGACAAGCCCGGTTCCGCCTCACCGCTCTTTATATAGAGCGACCAGGAATCCAGCCGCCCCACGTTGCCCGCGGCCTTATCCGTAATGCGCAGGTACCAGGTGCCGTTGGGATTCTGGCCCTTCAGAGCGTTGTACATCGATTGCGCCGGTGCGAACGAACCCGTGAACGGCGCGATGGCGGTGGTTATGGAACCCGAAGCACTGTCATCGAAGACAGTGCTCACGAAGTTTTGCCCATCGCCATACATAACGTCGCCCAGTCGCAGACGGTTTGCAAGTAAGACCGTCGTGTTGTTGGGACTGACCAATCCAAGTTCCAGGTCGGACGCATAAGGATGAGTGATATTCACCGTCACCTTGACCTGGAGGATGTTGTTGTTCATTCCTGAAACGCTGATCGGTATGTCGATGGAGTTCTGATCGGGAATGGCCACAGGCAGCGAGGAAGAGGGCATGGTAAACGTGGTCGCCGTCGGTCCTACGCTGTCAGCGATCGTTAAATGATTCACGCCGTCGCCATCATCGTTCCAGACCGTGCCCGTGATCTGGGCATAGCGGTAATCGCCGAAATCCTGCCCCATCACAAATGAGCCGCTGAAGAGAGCCACCTGATTTGGCGCCGACCGCGGAGTCATCTGCCCCCAGCCCGTGGGCAGAACCTGGGTCACATGGTACAGGGTCTGGTACAGAACCGGCAGGTTTGTGAACGTGTAATTGCCGGCCGCATCGGTCGTCGTTGACCGCTCGCCGGTATCCAGGAGACCGTTGGAATTCTGGTCCAGGAAGACAACCATGCCGGGCACCGCTGGGTCAGAAGGCTCGCCCGGATCCTGCACGCCGTTGTTGTTCAGGTCGTTGAAGTTCCTCTGGCCGTCGCCGTTGAGGTCTTCATACACATTGCCGCTGATGCTGCCATACTGCCAGTTGCCGAAGTTGCCGCCGGTGGACTGCCCCGACACCGCGCTGACAACGACCTTGCCCGTACTGGGGTCGGAGTTATACCAGCCGGTTTGGAGCACCTCGCGGATAATCAGCGTGGAGGTCGGCCTTATGCCGCTGAAGCTAAAGCCGCCCTGGGGATCGGTATTAGTCCAGATTTCACCCGAATCCAGCACACCGTTGTTGTTCTGATCGAGATAAACCACCCAGTTGGCCAGTCCCGGCTCGCCGGCCTCAAAGTGCCCACTGCCGTTGATGTCGTTGTACACAGTGCCGCTGGCGGTCACAGGTTGGTAAACGCCAAAATTGAGATTGCCAATGGTCTGGCCCTCGCCTACGAAGACATTGAAAGTGCCCGATGCCGGAGATGATTGCGTCCAGTTTGAATTTACCGTGTTTCCCGGGGTCGGATGGTATTCCCCAATGAAGTAATTACCAGGCAATAAATTGGTGAATTGGTAGTGCCCAGTTGCATCGGTATGGGTGTAGGGCTCCAAGGCCGTATCAATATTGGGCTCAAACGCTTTATCACCGTTTTTATCAATAAAGTCAAACTGGCCATTTTGGTTCGTATCTTGGTACACATAGATGTAGGGATCGTTTAACAGCGGCTCTGTAGAAGTCTTCCAGACCCCATCCGCGTCCAGATCCTGCCACACGGACCCGCTGATCGTGCCGTACCGGTAGTTTCCGATCGCCTCCGTGTACGTGAGGCCCACCAGGTTGTAGTGGCTGTCCCAGCTTGAAATTCCAATGTACCCCGACCAGCCTGTGACCGGATCAGGAACGGGCAAGGTGAACTTGTATATGCTGTTCTCGGTGATAACGCCGGTCGCATCCGTCTGCCAGCCCGGCGGCAGCACCTCGTGGACCTCGAAATAGCCCGGCGGGACATTGTCGATTTCATAATTCCCGTTGGCGTCCGTGGTCGTCCAGTATTGGACACCCTGTCCGAATATGGTGCTATAAGTGGGGTCATTGGGGTTCACCCGCTCCAGCCAGACGGTCCATCCCTGCAAAGGTCCCTCGCCGCTCTGGCGGACGCCATCCGCATTGATGTCATCCCAGAGGCTGCCCTTTATGGTTATCGTGGGGGACAGATAGAAGTAATAGGCGGGGTTGGGGTCGGTAGTCGTGGGCGCGGGATACACCTGGGCGCCGGCAACCTGAAGCTCGTAGTCCTTGGATGTCGGCCCCGTCTCGGTCCAGCCGGCGGGAATGACGATGCGTATGTATTGCGTGCCCGGATATATGCCGCGCACCTCAGAGCGGCCCCAATAGTCTGAAATAATCTCCTCCTCAGTGCTGTCCCACATGCCGTTATTGTTGCGGTCGAGATATATGTCTGCCCCTGACCAGAAGGATTCACCATTGTACTCTGGCGATCCATCCGGCAGTTTGTCCTGTTTGCCGTCGTAGTTTTCATCAACAAACGTGGTGGCGTTGCTGCCATTCTGATCCAGCATGTCGTTAACGCGCGCCAGACTGGGCAGAGCGTTTGCAAAGTTCGGGCCGGCTACCTGCTCGTTGCCGACCACCGTCACCGCCTCCGCGGCCGCGCCGGGACCTGTTTCCAGCCAGCCCTCCTCGCCCGCTTGATCCGCGGATTTGCCCTGCACGCGCGTTTTCCACGATGATGTAGTGTCCCGGCGGCACGCTCCCAAACGAGTACTTGCCATCAGGACCGGCCACCACTGTTTTCAGCAGGTTATCCTGCGCATCCAGCACACCGTTGCCCGTGGCATCCCGGTATAGCAGGATGCGCCAACCGGGCAGACCCGGGTCGGTGATGTCGGGCAGGCCGCTGCCGCTCAGGTCCTGGAAAACGTTTCCGGTAATTCCGGGAACAGTTACGGTCACCGGAGAGACGGCCAGGTTGTTCGTCTCATCGGTTTCCTGAACGCTGTTGTACGGATCGATCATCATGCCGATGTAGTACGTTCCCGGGGCCAGGTCCGGGAAGCAGAACATGGGCAATTGGATTTTCACCGATTGGCCCGCCGGCACATTTGAAATGGATGTGCTCCACAGGAGCTGATCTGTCTGCGTGATGTTATCCGTGGTGGAGACATAAAAGTTTACGACGAAGGCGCCGAAGGCGCTGCTGTCCACCAGTCCGCGGTTCATCACCGTCCAGGAGGACTGCCACTGGTCGCCATGGTGAACCACCGTCGAAGAGAAGTCACCCGTAGAGTCCGGCCCGCTCACCAGGTCCGGCAGGTTGCTGACTACCAGCGAACCCGCGCTGATCATAGCCGTGTTGTTGGTCTCATCGCTCTCGATGACCGTGTTGCCTGAATCGATCACAAAGCCGACGTGGTAAGTGCCCGCGGGAATCGCCGGCATGCTCACCAGCGACAGCGTCACATCCATCGAGCCGTTGCCCACCACGCCGGCCACCGGCGTGGAGCCCAGGAAATAGTTGTCGCCCGTCGTGGCCAGGCTGTTATCCACTGAGGCATAGAAGCTGACAGTGAAGGGTCCCGCATCTCCTATCCCGCTGTTCAAAACGTCGCACCACACGGCAAAACTGCCGCCGGGTGATTCAACATTGCCCGGGGTGAAGTTGCTGTACACGGGTCCCGCATCCTTCAGGTCCACGTTCGGCCGCGCCAGGAAATCGGCGCTGACAATTGGAGAAGCCGCGCCGGGGAAGCTCACGATCTGCGGATCCTGCGTCGCCAGATTGTTATCCGAGTTGGGATAGGTCTGCGTCCAGGCCGGCGGAATGATCGCCACCACGCGATACGTTGCCGGATTCAGGTCATAAACGCCCGCCGCCACCTGATCGTCGGTGAAGTAATACCGGCCCGAAGCGTCCGTTGTGGTCCAGCGCTCGCCCTCGCCGTAATCCCACCGGCCGTTGTGATTCAGGTCCGTCCAGTCCAAATGGCCGTTGGGACTGCTGCCCGT
The DNA here is from genome assembly GCA_963785635.1 of uncultured Phycisphaerales bacterium. Lineage (GTDB taxonomy): Bacteria > Planctomycetota > Phycisphaerae > SM23-33 > FEN-1343 > FEN-1343. The sequence goes on along the minus strand of CAWAWB010000004.1, from coordinate 314,566 downwards.
GTCGATGAAGACGGTCCACCCGCTCAGGGGAAGATCATCATTGGCACTGCCGCTCGTCTCGAACTGGCCGTTGCCGTTGCGATCCGAGCGGATGGTTCCCGTGATCCCCGGCGCCACCAGCAGTGCGCTGCTGTCGATCGCCGTGTTGTCCGCTTCGTTGGATTCCACGATCACGCCGTTGGAAGGATAATTCAGCCCGGCTGAATCGATGATCACGCCAACGTTGTAGGACCCCGGCGGAATCTGCGGCAGAGCCGCAAATGCCTGGTGAATATCGGTCGAGCCGACGGCCAGGCTGGTGATGTGGACCACGCCCAGCAGGTAATTGTCCGCCTTGGTGGAGAGATCTGCATCCACTGAAGCAATGATGCTGATATCGAAGGGCCCCGTCGCGGCGGCGCCGCTATTGATGATCCGCCAGTTGACCCACCAGCCTTCGCCGGGGTTGATCGTGGCGCCCCCGCCGGACGATTTGCCGAAGGAACTGTACGAGTCATCGCCGCTGGTGAGATTCGGCAGCGCCGGTGCGTACGTCCCCAGATCCTGGAAGTTGAAGGCCGCGTGGCCGCTGGTCACCGTCAGCGCGATAAGGAAGGCCGCTGATATTGCTGGCGTTCCACCCGTACGACGGAACAATCCGCAGAAGATAAGAACCCGGCGCAACATCAGGGAAGCTGAAAGCGCCGTTGGCGCCACTGACCACCCATTGCTCGCCCTCGCCCGCATCCCACTGCCCGTTGCCATTCTCATCCGTCCAATCCAGACGGCCGTTGGAATTCCTGTCCAGGTAAACCGTCACGCCGGTCAGCCCCGCCTCGCCTCCGTCCAGAGTGCCGTTGAGATTCTTGTCGTTAAATACCGTTCCGGAAATTGCCACCGGCGTATATACGCCAAAATTCAGGTTTCGTACATTCTCGCCGAGTAACGTGCTGGTGAGATAGTCCAGGCTGGAAGAGACATAATTCACCGGTGCAACTGTAATGGCATATTGCCCCGGCGGCAGGCCGTAATTGTTGGGCCCTGTGCCGTCGAATCTGAAATTCCCCTTGGCGTCGGTGGTGGCGGTTTCTCCATCGCTCAGCGAAACCTGAACGCCCGCCACGCCCGGCTCTATGCTGGTGGTAAAATCAATGGAAAAGCCGGTGACCTGTGCGTTCTGGCCCACCGGCCCCGCCACCGTGTCCTGCACCACCAGTTCCCACCAACTGTCGGCATCCGCGCTCATGTCCATGCCCAGCAGGCCGCTTAAGGGGCTGCCGGGCTCAAACTCGCCCGTATAGGGCGATGCGCTGTCGGACAGCATCGAGTCGGCGCTGTCGTGCAGCACCAGGTTCGTGAAGTTGGCCCCCGTGCCGATGTGATTGAGCAGTGTGATGTCCGGATGGGCCGGATCGGCAATGGGTCCGCTCGGTGAGGCTATCAGGTGGCGCAGCTTCACCACCAGGTCGCTGGTTTGCGGATGGGCGATGCTCAGCATCACCTTGATATCCGTCAGCGTTCCGGTCATGCCGCCCAGGTCGTGGATAGGAACGATGGCCGCCGAACCGTCGTCCTGAATCGATGCCGGCAAGGATGTGGCAAAGGGCGACAGTGTGGTATCGACGGTGTCGCGCACGCCGTTGCCGTTCGTATCGTCGTAAACCGTTCCGGAAATGCTGCCGAAGATGCTGCTCTTGACATGCGCGACCACCGCGGCGGAACTGCTGTCGTCGAAGACCGTGTCGCGGTCGGATGTGAACCAGCGCTGGCCGTTGTAGCGAATCTGGAAATCCTGAATCCAGCCGGTCGTCGCCTGGTTGCCAGACACAACCCCCTGGCCGCCGGACACCTTGATGTACCAGTTCTCCGGCGTTCCAGGATGCGCCATCAGATAATCGATGCCGCCGCTGATGTCGCAATCCGGGTCTACGTAGTCAATACCGATTGCCGGCCCTGTCGGCTGCGTAGCCGGCGCTGGAACGGAAGTCTGCCACAGCGGATCAGCGGGATCGCCCAGCCCGATGTCAATCGACAGATTGCCGACGTTCTGGTCGGCAATGGAGAAATACGCGCTGGGGCCGGTCGGCTGTATCAAATTATTCTGCTGAGGATTGTTACCGGTATTCAGCCAGATGCCGCCCATGCAGGTCCACGAGTAATCGTACGTGACCTGGTGGTACCCCGGCCAGTAATTGACTTGTTGCGTGTGCTGGGAGTTATACGTCATCGAAAGCGCGAAGTTGCTCCAATCCCACTCGTGACGACCGTCGCCCCACGTCGTGTTCATCTCCACGTGCTGAAGCGGCGCGTTTGGATCGGCACTAGCTGCATAATAGCCGACGCCTAAGGAATAGTGGCCCAGCGTTGCAATGGCGTCCTCGGGAATGTTGCCTTTGTCATCGAGCGAGGTACAAATGCCCTGCCAGTACAAGATCACCGGCTTGCCGCTGTCGATCAGGGATTCATACTGTTGGGAAGTCCAACCCTGGTACAACTGCAAATCGATCGTGCTCGGCGTAATGTCGCCGGTGGTATGGTTGACGACGCGAATCGCCCAGTTGCCATTAGGCACAACGGGGGACGCTGTGAGTTCCGGCGGCAGCGGACTCAGGACAAACGTGCCCATGCCCGGTTGGCTGCCGTCCCAGGCCAGGGCGTATTCGCTGGCGCCTTGCCAGGGCGGCGTCACGTAAACATCTAATTGTTGCGCCGTTGCGTCATCAATGGGTTTGCCGCCGTTAAGAATCTGTACAGACATTTCCGTCATGGGCTTGTTCAGCGGGTTACTCACCGTGACGCTGAAGCTTTGCTGGCTCGGAATGGGCGCGCCGCCGTTGCCCGGATCGACGGCCGCCGGTATCACGTTGGGATTGGGTGCGTTGGGATCAGTGGGAGCCGGCCCTGGGTACCAGAAGTTGTCCGCCGCGTAGTCGTAGCCCACCGAGTCCCCGGCCGCCGCGGTGAACGATTCATCCTGGGCCGTCCGCGGATCATCCCACGAAACATAATTCCGCAGGCCCCAGATGGCGTCGCTGAAACTGACCCACGTCGGCAGACTCACGAATATTCGGATCCAGCTGCGTGTTCATGAAGTCCGCCAGAGAATCCGGTTCGTGCCAGGAAACATACTGGCTCGACCCGAGGGGCCCCGGCGAGGAATAATGCGAGGCGCCGCTGTCGTACAGATTCCACCAGCCCGCGACGGCCCCATTGGCGAAGTCAGGAACATTGTACAGATTGCTGCTGGTGGCCTGGTCCGGCCAGAGAATGTTCTCCCAGTGCGTCGGGTCGCCCGGGAACATGTGGCCTGGGCTGCTTGAACTCACCGTCTCATAATCCAGCAACATGCCTGCCGCCGTCGGCTGCGCAGCCGCCCCAGTACGTGTAGTCCGTCACGAGCCAGAATTCGGGAATGTAATGTAACTTGGGATCGATATTGGTAGGATCCGGCATGGGCGAAACCGGGCTCCCATCGGTGCCGGGAATAATGGGCAGGTCGCCGCCGGGATCCTGCGCGGCCGTCGCCGCCGATGCGGCCGAGGGCTGATACGCCATGTCCGAAAAGACGTAGTCGTACGTCACGCCGTCCCCATCGAGCAGAACTGCGCGGTTCCAGGGATTCTACAAACGCGGGCAGGCGCGGAGTATCTGACGGCTGGCGCATACAACCTCTCCCTTGGGCGGCCCATGCTAAAGGCGACTCCGGAGACTCCAATGAACGAAGCACTAATCCACGCGGGCACAAATGTTGCGGATCTAGATACTAAGAGATTAAGTCACCCCCGCCACGCCGTCAAGGAATTTGACCCCCGCGGCAAGAGCGAAAAATCGGGAAATGAACAGGCTCAGTTGGGCAATTTGTCCAACTGAAATCAGCTGGCCAAATCGACCACCTGCGCGGCAGCGACTGCGCGATTCGCACACCCGAAAGAACGCCTACCCAACCTTGTATTCGCGCCGGCTAAAGACGTTACGGAGCACTGAACTGGGCAATCCTTGCGCGGCGGGGAAAAACCTCTGACTCGTGCATAGTCGCCAAGACTGCCAAGCGTATTGCGTTGGCGGTCTTGGCGGTCTAAACGGTCCTGCTGTAAGTTCTTGTCTTAGAAATGACTTATAAACAGATAATAATGCTTCTTAGACCGCCAAACTCATCCGAAGTTCGGCTAAAGTACGGAAAACTGGGTAATCTGCGGGGTTTGGGTAATCTACGATTGATCCTGTATTCAACCTCCCAAGTCCGTCAACCTTTCACCACACCCATAGGCTTGAGGCGCGCCACGCGCCGGCTGATTCCCGCGACATGAACCACATCAACCACTTGCGCCACGTCCTTGTAGGCCTCCGGCTGCTCCTCCGCCAATCCGCTGCGGCTGCGAGCCCGGGCGAAAATCCCTTGGCTGCGCAGTTCCTTATCGATTTGCCGGCCCTTGGCGGCGCGGATGGCCGCGCCGCGGCTGAGCATCCTCCCCGCGCCATGACACGTGCTCCCAAATGTCTGCTCCATCGCGGCTTGTGTGCCGACCAGCACGAAACTTGCGCGGCCCATATCGCCGGGAATAATCACCGGCTGACCCATTTCACGATAAGTCTCTGTCACATCAGGGTTTCCCGGCCCAAATGCCCGCGTAGCCCCCTTGCGGTGTACGCATAGCTTTTTCGAGTGACCATCGACGACGTGCGTTTCCAGCTTGGCGATGTTATGCGCAACATCGTACACCTGCCGCATATCCAGCGCCTCGGCGGAAGCTTTGAAGAAGCGCTCGAATGTCCGCCGCGCCTGCGTCGCCAGGAGTTGGCGGTTGCACCAGGCGAAATTCGCCGCCGCCTGCATCGCCCCCAGATATTGCCGCCCCTCCTCGCTCTCCACCGGCGCACACGAGCTGGCGGTCCGGCAGTTCATAGCCGTATTTCTTGGGGACATTTTGCAGCACTGCGCAGGTAGTCGTCGCATACCTGGTACCCCAGCCCGCGCGAGCCGGAATGGATCATCACGGTCACGGCGTGCAGGCTCAGGCCCATTTTTTCCGCCGCGGCCTCATCAAAGATTTCCGCCACCTCCTGCACCTCCAGGAAGTGGTTGCCGCTGCCCAGCGTGCCGCACTGATCGTTGCCGCGCTTGTACGCGGTCTGGGAGATGGCATCCGGATCCGCGCCTTCCAGGCTGCCGCCGGCCTCGGTCACTTCCAGGTCTTCCGCGCGGGCCAGGTCCATCTCCGCCAGCATGCGCGCGCCCTGGCCGCACAGTTTGCGAAGCTGCCGCTCGTCGAATTTGAAGATTCCCCCCACGCCCACGCCCGCGGGTATGTCCCTGAATAACTGGTCGATCAATTCCTTCAGGCGCGGCCGTACTTCCTCCGCCATCAGATTCGTCCGCAGCAGTCGCACGCCGCAGTTGATGTCGTAACCCACGCCTCCGGGCGAAACCACGCCGCCCGCGGCGATATCCGTGGCCGCCACGCCGCCGATGGGAAAACCGTAGCCCCAGTGAATATCCGGCATGGCCAGCGAAGCCCCGACGATCCCCGGCAGCGTGGCCACGTTGACCACCTGTTCTATCGCGTGGTCCTGGCGAATCGTCTGCATGAGCACGTCGCTGGCGTAGATGATGCCGTCCACGAGCATATCCGCCCGCGCCGACTTTGGAATTCGCCAGCGCGTGTCGTCCAGACGCTCGAGAGGACCCTTCCAGACATGTTCTTCTGCGACCATAAGTTAATCTGTCCCACATCAAATCCTAAATTCTAAATCCGAAATCCTAAACAATGGGAGAAAAGCTAATTCGAATCAGAAGCAAAGAGTGAGTTTTAATCTTTGTTTCCATTTGCAGTTTAGGATTTTGCCTTTTTGTTTAGGATTTAGGATTTCGGTTTTAAGATTTTTTGTCAGTCAAATATCCAGCACCACTTGTCCGTACCACTTCCCCTCCCGCTCTTCGACAACCAGCTTATGGTACGTCACCGCCTTGATTTCCTGTCCCAACTGGTGGCGCTCGGGGTCGAGCTTTTCGCCCCGCAGCGTGGCCTCCAGGTGCGTGTCGCTGACGGTGTCTACCTTCACGTCGCTCATGCAGATGCCGGCGCCCTGGAGCCACGCGACCAATTCTCCCAGAAACGCCACGGCCAGCGCCCCGGGTCCATGGCATCCGCCACAAGCTTGTGCGTAATCTGCGGCCGCGCATCGCAGCGTGCGACCAGTTGGTCGGCCGTAACCTCCGCCAAAGCCTCGTACAGTTCAGGCAAAGTGTCGCCCCAGGCCCGAATGCCGATATCCGCCGTGTGCTCGAATGTCTCGCCGCCTTTGGCCATGGGTTTTGCTCCCATTGGTCATTCTAGTTGGTCCACGTGAGAGCTGCGATTGGGCGTTGGTCTTAATCCGGTTGCGACTTGAGGCTTGAAGCTTGAGTAAAGGCCGGAAGAAACGACAAACCGCCGGAAAAGAGTAAGGCTCCTCTTAATCCGGCAGTTCCTCCAGTCTCCGGCCTCCAGCCTCCAGCCTCAGTTCGGCGGCAATTCAGGGACGCTCACCCCCGCCATGGGATCGGGGATTCTCTTGGTCGGTAGCAGCAGCGGGCGTGCCCCCGGCTCAACCGCCGCGATGGAGGCCGTGCTGCCCGTGCCAATAACCTGGAATGTCACCGGTCCGACCATGGGCATGGTCGTCACGATGAAGAAAGTCCCCAGCCGCATTTCCACGCCCGGCTGCACCTCGTGCCGCACCATCACCTCCGCGCGGCAGCGGGCGGCGCTGGCCTGGCAGGCATCATCCACCTTCTGCTTCAAAGCCTGCATCTTGCTGATCTGCTCGGACAGAGAAAACTCCATCTCCGTCAGCGTTTCTTTCTGCTGCGCCGACAGCCGCTTGCGATTGTCTCGCAGCGTCTTCACCATCTCCTGCCGCTTATTCAGGTCCTCCGCCAGTTGCGACATGGCCGCTGTGATCGGCGCCAAAAGCGGCGGCAGCATCCAGTCGTAGCCGGCAACCACCAGCGTCCGCACCGAAGCGGGCGAGCCGAGCATCTTACAATCCAGGCCGCCGGTCGCCACGATCTCACCGCCGCGCACCGCCGTGGCCGTCACGGCGCCGCCCGCCAGAATGTCGCTCCCCACGGCCTCTTTGAGCACCCGCACATCGCCGTGCGCCACGAGAATCGAATTCTCGACCAGTCCCGCCTGCACATCCTTGCCCGCCGCGCAGATTCCCTTGCGATGGTTCGAGAGGGCCCCGCGAATCTCGATCGTGCCCGACGCCCGCACGCTGCCCGCGTTCACATCCGAGCCGATGAGCACGCTGCCGGAGGAGTTCACCGTAAATAAATCCGCCACGTGCCCGCGGATGTTCACATCGCCGGGCGCCTGGATATGGCCGGTGGAAAAATCCACGTTGCCGCGGACTTCCAGCACCTCGTTGATAATCACGGCTTTTTTAGTGACATGTAAAATGCCCGACGCATCGGCGATAATCGAGAGGCCGTCGTCGCTGTAGTGGCAACCTTCGCAGCGGCGTTTCAGCGCGGGCTTGCCCGCCCGTGCCGTCACCGCGCGGCCGTACACATCAGTCCCATCCTTGCCCGTCGTAGGCTGTGAGATCGTCGCCAGCACGGCGCCCGCGGCCACCATGATCAGCCGCGTCGCGTAAAAATCGGTCGAGCCCCGCTCGCCCTGGTCGCCCGCATCCGGGCGGCACTGGTCGGACCAGATGATCCGTCCATCCTGGCCATCCACGGCGGCATCGGACTTCACGATAATTTCGTCGCGCTCGCGGCCCGGGTCGGCCTTGATCTCGGCGATGATGCCCGGCGATGGTCGCCCCAGGTGAATTCATCGCAGACGATCCCCTTGGATTCTAAAGTTGCGGCGATGACGGCCTCATCCAGCCCATCCACCGGTGCGCCCGCCGCGTGAATGAGATGGACCTCGCTGCCGCGCGTGTTCACGCGGAGGGCGAAGGGCGTCAGCAAATTTGTCTCGCCGCCGGCCATTCTCTTCCTCAGCCCCCGCCTGCAATTCCCGGGTAACCCGCGGACCGCCCATTCCACAGTATCCCCCAATCGATCATCGACGCATTGCGGGGGCGACTTGATTAACGGCTGTTTGGTGTTTTGGCTGTTTGGCTATTTGGCGCTGATTTGCGAGTCTTGCTGTTTCTTCTCCGGCCGTTCAAACAGCCAAATAGTCAAAACCCCAAATAGCCAAAATCCCAAACAGCCAAAACTCCAAACAGCCAAGCGCCGCTTGTTTTACCCCCCTGCCCTGCCTATCATGACCACCTGCGCGGCAGTGCCCGCTCCCAGGTAGGGCGAGCAACTTGCCGAAGGCCCTGCGTAGCTTCAGCGAAGCAGGGTTGCTCGCGCAACTCTCGAATAAGACATTGTGGCACGGCCGCCCACGGCCGTGAATCGAACAGGAAAGAGGTTCAAAACCATGGCGCCAGAGACGAACGACCTGATGGAAAAGCTGGTTTCGCTGTGCAAGCGGCGCGGGTTCATCTTCCAGTCCTCCGAGATCTACGGCGGCATCAACGGCTTCTGGGACTACGGCCCCCTGGGCGTGGAGCTCGAAGCGCAACGTCAAGGAGGCCTGGTGGCAGACCGTCGTCCGCCAGCGCGACGACATGGTCGGCCTGGACTGCTCCATCATCATGAACCCCAAGGTCTGGGAGGCCTCCGGCCACGTGGGCAGCTTCAACGACCCGATGGTCGACTGCAAGGGCTGCAAGGCCCGCTTCCGCGCGGACCAGGTGTTCACCGTCATCGCCTCGCAGGATGGCAACGTGCAGCTCCAGGTCGGCGTGGAGGCGGACGATGCCGAAAACGCCCAGGCCCGCGGCCTTCGCCGGCGCCAACTCCAAGACGCGGCGGCGGCTGGAACAGAACGTCGAAAAGACCGCCTGGACCGTCTTCTCGCGCCGACCAGCGCCCCGAAGGCGCGGCGGCCATCTGCCCCATGTGCGGCGAGCGAACTCACCGAGCCGCGCAAGTTCAACATGATGTTCAAGACCTTCGTCGGCGCGATGGAGGACTCTTCCTCCGTGGCCTACCTGCGGCCCGAGACCGCCCAGGGCATCTTCGCCAACTACAAGAACGTGCTGGACACCAGCCGCATCAAGCTGCCCTTCGGCATCGCCCAGATCGGCAAGAGTTTCCGCAACGAGATCAACCCGCGCAACTTCACCTTCCGCTCGCGCGAGTTCGAGCAGATGGAGATCGAGTTCTTCTGCCATCCCAACCAGGCGGACAAGTGGTACGAGTACTGGCGCGAGGCCCGCTACAACTGGTACATCGAGCCTGGGCTTGAAGAGCGAGAAGCTGCGCCTGCGCGAGCACGACAAGGCCGAGCTGGCCCACTACGCCAGGGCTGCGCCGATGTCGAATACGACTTCCCTTCGGCATCACCGAGCTGGAGGGCATCGCCAACCGCACCGACTTCGACCTCACGCAGCACCAGAAGTTCAGCGGCAAGGACCTGAGCTACTTCGACGACGAGACCAAGGAGCGGTTCATCCCGTACGTGATCGAGCCTTCGGGCGGCGTGGACCGGGCCACGCTGGCCTTCCTGTGCGAGGCGTACGCCGAGGACGAGGCCCCCGACGAGAACGGGGCGATGCAGAAGCGCGTGGTCATGCAGCTTCCACCCGCGGCTGGCGCCGATCAAGGTGGCCGTCTTCCCGCTGGTGAAGAAGGACGGCATGCCCGAAATGGCCACAGCGATTTACAACGGACTGCAAGAAGGCCGACATCTCCGCGTTCTACGACGAGAAAGGCGCCGTCGGCCGCCGCTACCGCCGCCAGGATGAAGCCGGCACGCCGTTCTGCATCACCGTGGACGGCCAGACCTTGACCGATGACACCGTCACCATCCGCGACCGCGACACCCTGAAGCAGGAGCGCATCAAGAGCGGCGAAGTCGTGCAGTATGTGAGGGAGAGGGTAGGCGGGCGCTAAGGGATAATTGGATTGTTGCAGAGCATCATTGATGCGGAGCAAAGTGTATGACGTCAACTCTCGTTTTTACATCTTGCGTCGAGGCAATTCGCTCAAACGTATTAATCAAGCGTGTGAGCGCTACAGATAAAGAGTATCACTTTCAGAATTGGTTCAAAGGCAGACTAAAGGAAGTTGGTCAACACTTCGAGAGTGGTGGGCGGAACTCCTATCCTGATTTCCGCATGGTCTCAACAACTGAAGGTTACGAGGTCAAGGGCCTGGCATATCCTGGTCGAGATGCAACTTTCGACTCCAACAGCCAAGTACCATCAGGAATGCATAACGGACGTAGCATTTACTACGTCTTTGGACGATATCCCAAGAATCCGGATGGAAAGTCGTATCCGGTTCTTGACCTAGTGATTTGTCACGGCTTGTTTCTCAACGCAGACCATGAATACGTCCACGAGAATAAGAGCGTAAGAGGTTTTGGCAGTTATGGCGACGTCTTGATTCGTGACCGTAAAATGTACGTAGTCCCAACGCCATTTCGCTTGATGAATGGTGTTGCTCATCAGCAAACACTAATTCTTCCGGCGGACGCACCAGAAACAGCAGGTATGGTTCTGGTAGGCGAATTATGCAGGCGAGAGGCGTCTGAGGTAGTCATCGGGTATGAGTTCAACCTGAAGACAAATGAGTTGTTGCCCAAAAAGATTCCTAATCCAAATGCCGGAACACCTCATTGTTTTCGTGCATGGCGGCTGGAGGGATCGCCCTTAGAAGCTGTCACAATCAGAGAGGCGGCAGAGCGATCCGTACCAGAGGAGATCGCCGATGAGGAAGGCAAAGAATAATATGCGCCTTATCGAAAGCGACGACTTTCCGTTTGAATTCTTGTCGCAACTTGCGGAGCGAGAAAGCTGGCGCAAAGACATCCATCGCCCAATCTACCACGTTCATAAATGGTGGGCCAAGCGACTCGGGTCCATCTTTCGGGGGATCCTGCTTGGATGTGCCTTGCCTTCAGATGCGGCCCTTCTAAAAGAATTCTACGAGTGCCATCAATTTGGGCTTTCTGTTTTTGACCCCTTCATGGGCTCAGGAACAACCGTTGGTGAAGCACACAAATTGGGGCTAACCGCCCTCGGTCGCGATATAAACCCCGTCGCAGTTGAAGCAGTTTTGACAGCTTTCGGGCCCATGGACGCCGAAAGAATACAACAGGCGATGGATCATTTGACAGTCACTGTAGGCAAGCAAATAAAGACCATATATCGAGCAGAGGATTCGCGCGGTCGCGCTTGTGACGTTTTGTATTTCTTTTGGGTCATGCAGTCGCGATGCCCTCATTGCCAGAAACACACAGATCTTTTTCCTTCATTTGTAATAGCCCGAAACGCATATCCGAGGCGGAAGCCTGAAGTTGAAATTGTTTGCCCACAGTGCGGAGATATATTCCGCTGTCAGCAGCTGAAAACATCTATAACGTGCAACAAGTGTCGCTACGTATTTGATCCGACCGTGGGTTCTTCAGGGGGCGCGAAAGCCAAATGCAGTCATTGCTCTAAGGATTTTACGATCTTAGCAGCGATGGCAGATCTACAAGGACGTCCTGAGTTCAGATTGTACGGGAAGCTCGTGCTAACATCTGAAGGGTACAAAGAGTATCTTCCCGCAACTCACAATGATATTGCAGCCTACAAATTATGTTCCAAAATGCTGCTAAAAGAGGTTGAGCAGGGATCTATTCAACTCCCCAAACTATCGCTGCAGCCAGGACACAATACAAACCAAGCAATGAGCTACGGATTTAAGAAATGGCGAGATTTCTTTAACGATAGACAACTTCTCGCGCTCGGATGGCTGCAAAAGGCAATTCTTGAAATAGATGACAAGCCGACACGTGAAGCCCTGCTTACTCTTTTTTCTGGCACGCTGGAATTCAATAATCTTTTTACCTCCTATAAAGGCGAAGGCACAGGCGCGGTTCGCCACATGTTTTCCCATCACATTTTGAAGCCTGAACGGACGCCAATTGAAGCCAATGTTTGGGGCACGCCCAAGAGCTCTGGCGGCTTCTCAGGTCTGTTTCGTCATCGCCTGCTGAGGGCAATTGATTACCGGCAGTCGCCAACAGAGGTGAATGGACGGAACGGAACAAGCCGGGTCAGTTCGTTATCCTTCACTGGCCGAATAGAATCGGAATGGCCAACTAGCGGCGAATTTATTTCCAGGGGTGTTTATCTCTCCTGCGGCGACTCGGCAATAACAGGGCTTCCATCCAAATGCTTAAACTTAGTGGTCACGGACCCTCCATTTTTCAATAATGTTCACTATTCTGAGCTTGCTGATTTCTTTTTTTCATGGCAACAGCCTGGCAACAACTCTCCTTTGTCAACACGACACGCTGATGAGGTTCAGGATTCAGACGCCTCGTGCTTTTCATCTAAGCTCTGTCGAGTCTTCAAGGAGTGCCATAGAGTCCTGAGAGAAGATGGTCTCCTCGTTTTCACTTACCACCACTCACGGGACGAGGGTTGGAAATCGTTAGCAGAGGCGATTTTGGCGGCCGGTTTTCGTGTGATCAACACTCACCCAGTAAAGGCAGAGATGTCTGTGGCAACTCCAAAGTCACAGGCAAAAGAGCCAATTCAGTTTGACATCGTTATCGTTTGCCAGAAACAAACGCAGTCCAGCACCCGCGACACGAACAGTCCGGAACAATCTTTGGAATCGGCAGCAGCAAAACTGCAACGCCTAAGCAATGCTGGCTTTACTCTGTCCCTCAATGATAGAAAGATTGTGCTCTACGGCCAATTGCTTACAGCTCTTTCTTCTTCTTCAGACATTAGTCGACTTGTTGATTATGTTGATGCGGCGCTCGCCAAACCTATGCCTGCAAGACAAACGCTCGTCACCCCCACTGAGCCGAGTTTGTTCGATTAATTCAAAATTGATCTGGTGGTGAGGGTGGCGGGTTACGGTTCCCGCAGCCGTGCGCCGTGCGCGGCGGCGGGAGAGAACGTTCCGCGGGCTTCCGGTGAACCCTTCACTCCCCCCTGCCGATCCTGGCGTACGGGTGTACACCCTTCGACTTCGCTCAGGGTGAAACGACGCACCCGTGGCACCCCGGAACATGGTCTTTCCAGGTCCCGTAGGGACCGTTAGTATGCAGCCCAGCACTTTCAGTGCTGGGGAACCTGTCCCCCTCCCGTGGAGTGCCGTAGGCACGGCACAAAACGCTCGTGCGGCGCTGTCGCTACGATATTTCTTGGGTGCCACGGCTGCAACCCCTCCCCCTCTTACGGGGGAGGGTGGCCCGAAGGGCCGGGTGAGGGTTCTTGCAGCCGTGCGCCGTGCGCGGCGGCGGGAAAGAACGTCCCGCAGGCTTCCGCTGAACCCTTCACTCCCCCTGCCGATCTTGGCGTACGGGTGTACACCCTTCGACTTCGCTCAGGGTGAAACAACGCACACCGTGGCACCCCGGAACATGGTCTTTCCAGGTCCCGTAGGGACCGTAAGCCCGGTGCCGTGGCTGCATTTTTCCGCAGCCACCCCTTCATCCCTTCAGGAGCGCAATAAACAAGATTCTTGGCACCACGGAGGAAAGCGCACGAAGCAGCCCCGAAGGGGCGAAAGTTGGTAGCCGGGGGCGTGAGCCCCCGGTATCGAGCGCTCCTGTTTTTCAGCCCCAACGGGGCGGCAGATCTTCAAGGCCTGTCGCCCCCTTGGGGCTTTTGATTGGGACGGCCTGTTCCGGCGGCTTACGCCGCCGGCTACCTACTGCCGGCCCTTCAGGCCTCCCACATAAGCCGGCAATATCATGCGGGATTGTCCAGGGTCCAAAATGACCAGGAACACAAGCAATCAATGGGCGTATTGCTCCTTCAACCAACCCTTCATGCGCATTTTTCCACGGTTGCGTCGTTTGCAGCCGTGCGCCGTGCGCGGCGGCGGGAAAGAACGTTCCTCAGGCTTCCGCTGAACCCTTCACCCCCCCCTGCCGATCTTGGCGCACGGGTGTACACCCTTCGACTTCGCTCAGGGTGAAACAACGCACACCGTGGCACCCCGGAACATGGTCTTCCGGTCCCGGAGGGACCGTTAGTATGCAGCCCAGTACTTTCAGTGCTGTGTAACATGTCCCTACTTAGATGGAGTGCCGTAGGCACGGCACAAAACGCTCGCACGGCGATATCGATAGCTTTTGATGCAAGACGCACCCTCACCCGTCCCTGCTTCGCTAAAGCTGCGCAGGTCCACCCTCTCCCCTCCAGGGAGAGGAGTTAAAGAACGCCCTGCCTCTGCTGCCTCTACCCTGGCAGCCGGGCGCCACCGCTGCAACCCCTCTCCCCTGGGAGAGGGCGCCCCGAAGGGGCGGGCTTGCCCTGCGAAGCTTTGGACCCTGCGTAGCTTTAGCGGAGCGGGGAGCGAAGATGTTCTCTTGCTTCGCAAGGTTATTTTTCGAGAAGTTTTCAACAGATGTCTCCTTGGGGCAGTCGCATGATCCATGAGCCGTGCTTGACTTGATTGCGGGTGTGCAAGGCTTCATCGTAGCACGTGCCCGTCTGCCACATCTTCCACAGGATCTTCGTCCAGCGTTGAGCCAGGCAGCGCAGGGCTGCCGCGTGCGACTGGCCCTGCTCTCGCTTATGCAGATAGTACGCTTGAGCCCAGACACATTTTTCGCGGCTCTTATCGGCCTGAAGGTGCAGGGTGTAGCGCAGCATTTTATTACAGGCACGTCGGAAGGATACCCAGCGATTCTTGCCGGATTGCTTGGTCACCGGCGCTGATCCGCCATAGCACTGCAGGCTTTGGGCCGTGCTGAAGCGGGCCGGATCGCTGCCCAGCTCCCCCAACAGCCGCGGCGCGATTTTGGGGCCGGCCCCCGGCAGAGACCCGAAAATGTCGTGGTCGGGATGTTCGGCAAACAGCGATTCGATGGCCTGGCGGTACTGCACCAACTGGGCCTCCAGGTGGCGAAGCTGACCGGCCAACGTGATGGCTAGGCGACTCTTGGCCCGAGTGACCGCGGGGGTGCCGCAGAATTGATCCGCGCGCGCAAAGATCTCCAGTCGTTTTGCAAACGTCTCAGGGCGATACCAGCGGTGCGTGTGCAGGAACTTCTCCCAGCGGCGCTTGCCGGCGCGCACCAGATCCTGGGGCGTGGGAAAGGCCTGAATAAAAGCCCACGGACCCGCGCTCAGCCAGTCATCAAACGCCTCCAGGGCGGCCGGATAATATTCGCGCAGGGCCGCGCGGAGCTGGTTGACCAGCGCCGTCCGCTGGGCGATAAGCTGCACCTCATCACGACACAGCAGCCGCAGTTCCTGCGTGGTCGGATCATCCGCCTTGAGGGGTCGCCAGCCGTGGCCATCCGTGCGCAGGGCATCGGCGAAGCTTAAGGCGTCCAAATGATCATCCTTGCACCCGGCATTATTCTTCCGCTCTCGGTACCGCTGGGCCGCTTTTGGGTTGAGGGGGTAGACCACCAGTCCCAACGCCAGCAATCGCTCCACGGCGGGTCCGTTGTTGGTCTCGACCGCCAGGGCGAGGCGATTAAATTCCGGTCCCACGTGTTTACTTAACTGCTGGCTCAAGTGTTGCCATCCTGCAGCATCATCGTCAAAGGTCAGTTCCAGCAGAGTCGCGCCTCGAGGATCGAGCATCACAATGTCGTGGTGGTCGCTGGCCCAGTCAAAGCCGGCGAAGGCGATGAATCGTTCTTGGAATGGCGCCTCCTGTGTGTTGTCGGGTTCCATAGGATCTCCTTGACAGACCCTCCGCCGACCTGTGACCGATCGACCTGATACGGAGCCCTCGTGGGGCAGTGTTCTCTTAGATCTCTGCACAGGTGCCGCGGCCGGGACCGGTGATCTTCGCTGGATTCTCTGGGAATCGCAGGGCGAGGACCGTGAAACGGCCGTGGCGTTGGGACTGCAAGTGGACATATTACTCACAGGCTTCAAATCTGTCGCCGCCGAGTTATCCACAAGCCTGCTGCGCCGGCTCCGCTTGGGCCGCTCCGCAAGCTTATGGATAACGTCGGAAGTGGTATCAGCAGGGCCTGCCCTGCGTAGCCTTCGGCGAAGCAGGGTGAGGGTGTGCAGCCACGTTTCTTGCGGCAAAACACAACCGCGCTGATTTGGTGCCACGGCTGCAACCCCTCTCCCTTTTACGGGAGAGGGTGCCCCGAAGGGGCGGGTGAGGGTTCTTGCAGCCGTGCGCCTGAGCCTGCATGTGAGCTAAACGCTGGCAAGGAAACCTCACAATCGCACCTTCGAGTTATAAATCGCCCACTCCAGACAGACGAGCGCCAGCGCCAACCCAACCAGCCACGGCCAGACTTCCTGATTCTCGCGGCGGACCGCGGCGGTATCGGCCGCGACCGGCTCCCCCGCCATGATTAGCTTGGCGACAGGCGCAATATCACTCTCATCGCTGGAAACCAGGTTCACCGCAAACCGTTCCCAGGGCCGCTCGCCCACCTTGATGCTGTACACGCCCACCTTCGCCGTCTGCGGCAGGCGGAATGCGCCCGCTGAATCGGCGGCGATCATCGTTCGATTGCCGGAAGGATCGGATACCGTAGCCTCTGAAATTCCCGCCGCGCCTTCAACCACCAGCGGCTCGCCGAGGTGCAGCGAGCGGTTCGTGGACGCCGCCACATCCGTCCCGAGATACGTGGCCGCGTTCATGCAGAACATCACGAACCCCGGCTCGAAGGGCCAGTTGCTGGCCCCCGCCTCGAAGGCCACCGCCACCAGCGTGCTGCCCTTGGTTCGCACCAGGGCGATGGCCGGCGCATCGGCGAAATCCGCCAGCACCGTCGCCTGGCGCGGCAGTTCCATCTGGTAGTGCTCCGAGGCGAAAACATTGGCCATGTTGATGTATTCCAGCACCGGGTGGCGGGCCTGCCAGTCGATCACGAACTCGCCGTCCTTGACGAGCTTCGAGTCAATCCCCAGGGGCGGCGCCGAAGCTGAGGTAACGGCCGCGCGGCAGGTCGGCGCGGGCGTGGTTATCCAGCACGACCACATCAAACGGTTCGAGCTGCGCGGCTGAGGCCTTATCGAATTCATCCGGCGCCAAAACCTTCAGCAAGGCCAGCGGGCAGGCCTTCAAGGCCGACTGGAGCGGGAAATTCCCCGCCGTAACCAGCGCCACCGCCATTCTGCGCGGCGGCGGCAAAATCGCCCAGGCCGCATCATCCATGGCGAAAACATCCTTGTGAAGCTGGCGGACCTCGATGACGGCCTCCCCCTCCTGCTCCAGCGAGAATGTGACCGATGCCTGCCCGGCCCGCTCGGGCTGGTCCTGCGCGGCCGCAGTCGCCCCCGCCACCTGCACGCGCTGCACGGAGCGGATGCTGTTATTCACCGCAAGCCGCACATCGCAGCCGACGGGCTTTTGGCCGCAATTGGAGAGGACGGCGAACACCGTGACCTCGTTGGGGTTCTCGTAGCTGCGGCGGGCCTCCATGGCGGTGATGCCGATGTTGTCATCCGATGACCCGATGCAGTGATACCGCAGCTCATCCTTGCGCACGACCACATCGGACAAGTCCCGCACCCGCCCATCGCTGAACAGTTCGAGCTGCGCCATCGGCTCGGCCGTCTGGCCCTTGGATTCATCGCCGATTGGCTGGGCATACGCCCGGCCCACTTCCACGGCCTCAGCCAGCGATGATCCGCCATCGCCGGGCGTGATCGAGTCCAGCGCGGCACGAAGCTTGTCCTTGTCGCTGGTGAAGTTGCACATGACCTTCGCGCGGCTGTCGAACGCGATCACCATCGCCTGATCGGACTGCCCCATCATGCTGAACGCGCCGGCGCCACGCAGGGAATCAACGATCTTGCCGGCCTGCTGTTTGGCGGCCGCGAGGCGGTTGCCCTGAGCATCGGTGGCGGTCATGCTGGCCGAGCGGTCGATCAAAAGAACAATCCGCTGCCCCTCGCCCATCTCCAAACGCAGCACCGGGCCGGCCAAACCCAGCAGGATCGCCGTCAGCGCCAGAAGCTGCAAGAGCAGCAGCAGGTTTCGTCGCAGCCGCTGGAACGGCGCGTTCACCTGGAGGTCCTGAATGGATCGCTTCCAGAGAAACGTACTGCTGATGACCATCTGCCGCCGGCGCAGCTTCAGGAAATACAGCAAAACCAGCAGTGGAACGGCTACCGCTGCGGCGAGAATTCCGGTTAATGGCGTAAGCCACTGCACAGGATCATGCTCCATGTTTCCAAACTACAAACTACAAAACTACAAACTACAATTCCCAGAGCGAGGCGTGATCAGCTAAAGCTCATTTAACCAATTCGCCACGGTATCGTTTATTTTGTGAGGACCTGGCCAAAATGGCTGAGAAGATTCGTTTTAGCTGATCCGCCTCGGAAATCAGCCGTGCGCGTTGCTCTTCCAAAGACTTCTTTTCCGTCACATCAAGCAGACGCAGCCAAAATATTGCCTCTTTAGCTTCTTTTAGACAAATTCGGATGCGCATCGTGAAGTCTTTGCTGCCGAGCGATTCATTCGCCTCGATGTAGTTTGCGCCGACCGAGCCAGAGGCTCTTATCAATTGCCGAGCATCTTCCATGTTCGCCAGCGTTCGCGGAAGATTTTTAATGAAAGCACGTGTGTCTCTGGCAAATTGGAAGGCTCGTTCTTCAAGATCACAGTGCCACTTGGAGCCTGACGAAGGAAGGCTGGTTGTAGTTTGGCAGTTTGTAGTTTGAAGTTTTTTCATCCCTACCTCAACATGTCAATTCGTCTCAGATAGTTCAGAACCAAAGACTCAACCTGTTCACCTGAATTCGTCAGCACATGCGTTGCCCCGTGGGCGGTCAGGAATGTCTTCAACTCGCTGCAATATGCGGCCAGGTTGCGCTTGTAGAATTTCATCAGGGCCGAGGAAATCGTCACTTCGGCGATGTCGCCGTCCTCGATATCCACCAACCGCAGATCGCCCGTCAGCGGCGGGGAAAGCTCCTGCGGCGCCAGCACCTGGATGCCATACAGGTCGTACTGGCGGCCCAGGAGGCGGCGCAGGCCCTGCTCGTAGCCGCCCTTAAAGAAGAAGTCGGACAGCACGACCATCACGCCCGCCCCGCGGCGATTGGAGACAACCTGGCGGCAGGACTTTTCAAAATCCGAATCCCCGCCCGGCGAAGTTGTCGTAAGCATCTCCGCCACCTGCGGCAGATACGCGCGGCCGCGAATGTTGGGCAACTGCGCCACCACGCCGTTGGCAAAGGCCGACAAAGTCACGCGATTATTGTGCGTCACGCCCACGTATGTGAGCGCCGCCGCGAGCTGCTTGGAGAACCGCTCCTTGGAGGGCTCGCCCCAGGCCACCGAGCCCGAAACATCGACCATCACGTGGAAGGTTAAATCCTGCTCTTCCAAAAAGACCTTGGAGAAAAGCTCATCCAGCCGGCCGTAGATATTCCAGTCGATGAAGCGCAGGTCATCCCCCGCCACATAGGGCCGGTGATCGGCGAATTCCACGCCGTCGCCGCGGCGCTTGGATTGCCGCTCGCCGCGCAGATGCCCGCGCAGGATGCGCCGGCTGTGCACATCCAGCGCATCCAGACGTGCCAAAAACTTGCCATCCAGCAAGTCGGTCAGCCGCGAAGTTGTGGACTGCCGCGCGGTCATTTCGACTTCACTTCCTCACTCAATGTTTTGGGCGTTTCCGCAATGATCGTCTCCAGGATCTGGTCATTCTCGATGCCTTCGGCCTGCCCTTCAAAATTCAGGAGCAGCCTGTGCCGCATGGACGGCAGATAGGAGCCGATAACATCGTCGAAGCTGACGTGATAACGCTCATCCAGCAGCGCCCGCACCTTGGCCGCCAGGATCACCGACTGCACGCCGCGCGGCGATGCGCCGAACCGCACGAACTGGTTCACCATCGCCGGGGCGAGCTGGCCCTGCGGGTGCGTCGCCAGGACCAGGCGGATGGCGTAATCCTGCACGTGCGGCGCGACCACGATCCGCCGGACTAATTTCTGCGCGGCGATCGCCTGCTCGGCCCCCAGAACCGGCTTGGCCTCCACCTGCGCGGCGGTGGTCGTGCGATTCAAGATCTCGTTCAATTCCTGGCGATTGCTGTAAGGCACGAGCAGCTTGAAGAAGAACCGGTCGAGCTGCGCCTCGGGCAGCGGATACGTGCCCTCCTGCTCGATGGGGTTCTGCGTGGCCAGGACCATGAACGGCTCGGGCAGCTTGTGGATCGTGCCGCCGGAGGTGACGGAGTGCTCCTGCATCGCCTCCAGCATGGCCGACTGCGTCTTGGGCGTGGCGCGGTTGATTTCATCCGCCAGGATGATCTGGTGGAAGATCGGCCCGGCCTGGAACTCAAACCGGCGCCGGCCCGTCTGCGGGTCCTCCATGACCATGTTCGTGCCGATGATGTCCGCGGGCATCAGGTCCGGCGTGAACTGGATGCGGCCAAAGGACATGCTCATCGCCGAGCTCGAGGGTGCGGACGAGCAAGGTTTTGCCCAGGCCCGGCACGCCCTCCAGCAGCACGTGGCCGCCGCAGAAGAGCGAGATCAGCACATCCTCCACGATGTCCTCGTGGCCGACGATCACCTTGGCCACCTCCGCGTGCAGGGTGCGGAACATCTGGCGGAACTGGTGGCACAGGGCCTTCACCTGCTCCACATCCGGCGGGGTGGCGTGGCTGCTGGCGGGTTTCTTTTCGCTACGGTTTTCGGCTGACATATTGCTCTCCTTTGCTCTCCGTAAGCGCTACAGCAGGTGGTGAATTTCACCACGTGGTGTAACGCTTACGCGCTGGCGGTACAGTGTTGGGCAAATTGCCCAACACTCAAAGTTGCCTATCTTGCCCATCTTGTCCATCTTCACTAGATTTGCCACTATCCATGCGGTTGCGGGCCGTTCTCTTGGCCTTCAGCAGCCGGTTGAAACTCGAATTTTCCTGTCCCGCCGCCTCGCCCGCAGGCGTGCGCGAGGCTGATGCGGGGGGCTTAGTCTTGGCAACGGAGGTGTCGGCCATTTTGAGCTCGACCGACTCTGCTTCCTCACCGCCCTCATAGCGGTAGGCGGTCTGGCGCTGGGCCTCCTTCTCCACGCGCTCTTCGATTTCTTCGCGCACCATTTGCCGGCGGGTGCGCAGTTGGGCGAGCGTCTGCCGGCTCTGGTCGGCGCGGGAGGATTTGCCGAAGAACTGCCGCCACATCGCCCGCAGATCGAGGGCCACGCGGCGGGTGGCGACATCCAGCCAGAAGACCGCCAGCCAGGCGATCATCAGCGGCAGGTTTAAGGGGAGCGACGTCGTGGGAAACGACAGCCGCTCCTGGCCGAAGAGATTCACGCCTGCGGGAGAGGCGGGCAAAACGCGGCCGCCCGTGAGCCTGGCCACGCGATCCAGCAGGGGCATGTTGTCTGAAAGGTCGCGGTATTCCGGTGCGAAGGGCACGGTCACCACGCTCTGGGCCAGGCCCCTGGATGGCCCGCCGGCCGGCGTTTCTGGGCCCGAGGCAGATTCCATCTGCTCCCCGCCCTTCTGATAGCGAACGTTCACCAGGTGGCTGCCGGACTGGCCCACATCCGCAAAGCCGCGGAAGCGGCCGGGGCCAACCTGCTCCAGCACCACCGGCGTGGCGGTCATGTCCGGGGCGATAGTTTGGGCCACGGGGTTTAGAATCTCCACCTGCTTGCCATCTTTCTCCGTCGCCTCCAGGGTGATGGTGACACGCCGGCCTTCCACATCCGTGTAGATTTCGCAGTCGGTCGATTGCCCCGGCTTGGCTGCCCAGCGGACCATCTGCTGGCAGAAGCCGGCAAAGCCGCCCCAGGTGAGCCAGGCGGCGCCCCAGCGTCCATCCGCGGCGGAAGTGAAGGCGACGCAGCGGCCCAAACCCGCCTGTCCGGCCGCCAGGATGGGATCGCCCTTCTGGCTGGCTAAGATCATCCTGGCCGCGCCGCCTTTAGGACCGGTCAGCACGTAGCCATCCAAGGTGGGCATGGAGGAGACGCCGCGCACGATCTCGCTTAAGGGATCCCTGAGCACGGGGCTGAAATTCTCCTCGACAATCAGGCCGCGGCGGACAACCTGCGCCTCCTTCACGAATATCTGCGGCAAGTTGTTGGCGTTTTGCACGTTGTAGAAGCGGCCGCCGGTGAAGTCGGCCATGTACTTGAAACCGGCAAGCGGCTGGCCGGGGTGCGGGGAAACCGCCACGGTGGTTACGGTAATGTGCGCCTGCTTGAGCATCTGGAGCAGGACGAAACCGGGGGGCTGGGGGTCGCCGTCGGAGATGATGATGATGTGCTTCTGGCCCGTCTTGGCGGCGGAAAGCGCACCGTACGCGGCCTGCAAGGGAGCGCCGAAGTCCGGCATATCGCCCATCTGCATTTGCTTGATGGCCGCGATGGGCGCAGACTTATCGCCCACCTGGTCCAGCGGAAAGACCCAGTTGCCCGTGGCGGAATTGGCGGAATTCCAGGAATAATCCAGCACGCCCACCAGGTCCAGGCGGCTTAATGCCTTGACGGCCGCGATGGCGGTCTCCTTGCCCCAGAAATTTCCCTGCGGCATTTCGCAGGCGTGCATCACCAGCACCAGGGCGCCCTTGGGCATTTCCTTTTTTTGCGGCGGGTCCATGTCCACGGGCAGGATTTCGGCCACGGGCGAGCCGATCCAGCCGCCAGCGCCGTAGCTGTCCGGGCCGCCGAGCATCACCAGCCCGCCGCCCATATCCTTGACGTAGCGCACCAGCATTTCCTGCTGCGTGAGCGAGAAATCGCCGTTGGGCGTGTCCACGATCACGATGCCATCCGCATCAATCAGCGTGGGCAGGTCCGTGGGCAGATCGCCCGGCGCGGAGTAGCGCGTGTCTATTCCGGCCTGGGCCAGCGCGGCCTGGATCGGCCGGGCCTTGTCGGCCGTGGGCGAAATCACCAGCACGTGGCCGGGGCCGGCCACGTAGGTGACCGCCGTGGCAACGTTATTCTCGGCGATGGTGTCGTCGCCGGGGCTTGCCGGGACGAAGCGGGCCTCAAAGCTGTGTACCCCGCGGTTTCCCAGGGGCAGCGAAACGGTCTTCACGTTGGGGCCGGGGTGAAATGCGACCTGGCTGGAACCATCATCCAGGTCCACGGGCTCGCCGTTGATGCTCAAGACGAGCTTGCCGCGCGATTCGACCGTGCTGGAGAGCACCATGCGCAGGCTCACCGTTTCGTTGCTGCGCGCGCAGGCGGAGCGACCAGCCGCGTAAACACCACCTCGCGATCGTGGTGGTAGTGGAGCGGCAGCACATCGATGGGAACTCCGTTGGCCGCAGCGGTCTTGGCCACCTCCAGCAGATCGCCCACGTTTTCATCGCCATCGGACACCAGCAGCAGCCGCAGGGCGGTATCCGGCGGGGCGATGGCCTCGGCAAGCTGCACGCCCGCGGCGAGGTTGGTCTGCTCCCGCGAGAGGCCCAAGCTGTGCGGGCCCAGCGCCTTATCTCCCGAGGGCATTTTGGCAATCGCCGCGGCGGCGGCCACGTGTACCACGCCCAGCCGATCCTCCGGGTCGCTGTGCGCCAGCGCCTTGGCCATGTAGGCATCGGCAGCATCCACCAACGGTTGGGGCACGGAGAAGCTGCGGTCCTCGATGGCCACCACCGTGATGTGTTCGTGCTTGCGGCTGAGCATGGGCCTGGCCAGGAGCGCCGCCAGCAGGAATACTCCCGAAACGCGCAGCACGATCACGATGATCCTGCGCACAGAGCCAAGCTGCGCCAGATTCCGCCAGGCCATCCAGACCATGGGCAATGCCAGCGTGCTTGCGCACAGCCAGACTGGCTGGGCGAAACGGAACTGCACGTTGGCCAGGATCATTGCCATATCTGCACGCGATTATTGAAGGCCTCGGTGATATAGGCGCGGCCGCGACTATCGGCCGCCACGCCCCAAGGATAGGCCAACTGGCCCGCGCGCGGCCGCCCTGGCCTAAGATGCGCAGGGATTTGCCCTGGGGATCGAAGAACTGGATGCGATTATTTCCCTTCTCCACCACGACGATAGTGCCATCGGGCAGAACGGCCACGCCGCTGGGATAGCGCAGCTCGCCCGGTTGTTGGCCCAGCTTGCCAAATTCAGAGAGCCGCCGGCCTTCCAGGTCGCACACGACCACGCGGTGATTCACCTCATCCGCCACATAAAGCAGGTTTCGCTTGGCATCGATGGCGAGCGCCGCCGGCCGGCTGAACTGGCCGGGGCCTTCGCCGCGCCGGCCGAAGCTGAAGAGAAATTCGCCCGAGGGAGAAAATACGCTGATGCGGTCGCTGCCCTCGCCGCCGCCGGAGCCGGAATACTCGCTGACATAGATCCGGCCATCGGGCGCGATGGCCACATCCGTGGGAAAGATGAACTGGCCCGGGCCCTCGCCCGCTGAGCCGATCTGGCGGACGAACTGCCCATTGCTGTGGTAAGCCAGTACGCGATGATAATGCGTGTCGGCGATGTAGATATCGCCATCCGGCGACACCTTCACGCCGACAGGGTAGCCGGCGGTCGTCTCGGGTGTGCAAATCTCGTTGATATACCGGCCCTCGGCGGTGAGATGCTGAACGCGGCCCGTGCGATCGGCCACCCACATCGAGCCATCAGCCGCAAGGCTGATGCCGCGCGGGTAGATGAACTCCCCCTGGCCCTTGCCCGTGCGGCCGATGCAGGCGATCACGTGAGGCTTTTGCGCCGCCCCACTGCCTTCGGCGCTATTGCAACCGGATATTGCCGCCGGCAGACACGTAACCAGCAGCACCGCCGGTACTACGGCCCAGCGGCGCTTGCCGATACCCACCAGGATAAGCGTCGCGGCGGCCAGGACAGCGTACGCTGCGATCAGGACCAGGCAGCCGATGATCACATCCTGTTCCCAGGCGTAGTGCATCTGATTGAGCAGCCAGCGGGCGAAGCTCGGCGCCCCCGCCGGCAGGAGCACCAGCGAGGCCGAAACTTCCATCATGCCTAGGAGGCCCACGAGCAGACCCGACGCGACCACCCAGGGCCAGATGCGCGGCCAATGCACGTGCAGCCAGGTTTGCGCGGGCGAGGCGCCATCGAGCGCGGCCATTTCGGATAAGTGGCGGTCCTGGGCATCGCGGCCCAGATACAGGACCAATAAGGCCACGCCGGCGAGCCTGGCCGCCTGGCCCGCCGAGACGTTCAGCCAGCTTTCTCGCACGACCACAGGCAGCGAAAGGCCGGCGGACAATTCCACCAGGGCCGCCGCCAGTATGCAGCCGGGGACGAGCAGGGCCAGCAAGATTGTGATGCTCATGCCGCCGGCCAGAATTCTGGAGGTTTTGCGACCCGATGCCGCCGCCACCGTCGCACCCGCCATGACCAGGGCCGCCGCGGCGGCCACGCCGGACACGATTAACGAGCCCGTCAACTCCTGCCTGTGCAGAGTCCAGAATCGCCATAGAGGGGAGAGGCTCTGCAGGTTGACCGCTAGGAGCGCCACGGGCCCGCCGATGGAAATCACAAGCATCCCCGCCGTAAACCACACCGCCGCGCGCGGCGGTGTGATATGCGATAGCGCGGGCTCGACCGACCACAGCCGAATCCGCCGCCACAGCCCTATCGCCACCAGCAGGCTGACCGCCACGGAGGGCCAGGCGGCCAGGGCCACGGCCTGACTGCTGCCTGATTCCAGGTACAGCCGCTCCAGTTCGTTGCCGATGGTGCGCGTACCGGCCAATTCAAACGTGGTGGATTCGGAGAGCGCCAGCATGAAGCACACGCAGGCGGTCAAGGCCAGCGCCGGCAGCATCATGGGCAGGGCCACGTGGCGCCAGCGGCTTAATGGATTAGCCTCCAGGCGCGCGGCCTGCCAGACCTGGTCATCCACGCGCCGCCAGCCCCGGGCGATCATCATGGAGGCCAGGGGCCACTGCCACAGCAGCAGGACCAGCACAGAAATCCCCAGGCCAAAGGCCTGAGAGCGGGCGATATCGTGCATCAGCCAGCGGCCGATGGGTGAATTCATGTTCAATAGGAGCGACCAGGCGTAGTAGGTCAAATATCTCGGCAAGAGCAGCGGGGCCAGCAGCAGCGCCAGCAGCAGGCCAGAGCCTCGGCCGCCGAAGGCCAGCAGCCGCGCGGGCAGAATTCCCAAAATTACGGCGGCCGCCGCCACGACTGCGGATATGGTCACGCTGCGCAGGACAACCTCGGCGGAAAGGCCGCCCAGACCGGCCGCGGCAGTAGATGGGTGTAGCAGCGCTGTTCCATATAGCCACAGCAGGGGCGCTACGATCAGGGGCAGCCAGATGGCCGCGCCTGCCGTCGCGAGGATTCCTCCAGCGATGTTGGGTCTAAGGCTTCTCAGTGGAGAATCTCCTGCGTGGCCGCCCTGGCCTCGCTCAGCTTGCTCGCCACCAAAGCCCAATCGACTTTCAGGGGCTCGGCCAGCCGATTGGCCGCGAATTCCTGAGCCAAGGCCGCATTTACGGGCATATTGCGCTGCTGGCTCTCGGCCAGCATGCGCTTCGGCAGCGCCACTGAGCAGGAAATCGATAAACAGTCCCGCCTCTTTCGCGTGGGCGCACCGGCCACAAGGCCGACGCTGTTGGGAATGGCCAGCGGGCCGTCGCCGCCCTGGTTCAGGACGACCATCCCCAAAGGGTGGCCGTTGCGCTGGATGGCAAACCCATCATCGCTGTCGGCTAATCCCACATCCGCCTGGCCGTGCGCGACCATCTGCGCGGCGGTACTATTTCCCGCCACGAGTTGCACATCATTCGCCGCCAGGCCCTTCAATATTTCGCGTGCGCGCGTTGTGCCGTAATGAGCAAACCAACTGGCTACATCGCTGCTGGTGGTTCCCGCCAGTGGCTGCGCCATGACAAGCCGACCCTTCCATTTGGCGTTTAAGAGGTCCTCAAGCTTCGCGGGAGCTTCCGCCGCGGTCACACGCGTGGTGTTATACAGGATGACCCGGTAGCGCAGGGCCATGGCGTACCAGCGATGGTCTTTGTCGGCATATTCGGCGGGCCAGGAATCAGTGGCTGCTGAGGTATACGGGGCGAGCAGACCTTCGTTGGCCAGGGCGATCGTGTAGAAAAGTTCGCCGGACCAGAAGACATCGGCCAGGGGCGATTGTTTTTCGGCCCGCAGGCGGCCGATGAGGCCGATGGTCTTGGCGGCCTCGGTGTCGCCGCGCGCGGAGATCTTTATGCCCGTCTGGCGTGTAAAGGCCGCCATGATGGGCTCGGCGACCTCTTCATCCAAAGAGTAGTACACGATCAGTTGGCCGGCGGGTTTGGGGTTAGTGGATTGTTGAGATGAAGAGTTACCCTTGGCGGTTTTTTTGTCACAGCCGATGAGAACGACTGCCCCGCTGAAAAGCAGCGTGAGCCAGAGGGATCTGCACCCCGGGTAGCCTCGCTGCCCGGCTTCGCCGTGCCAAGCCGCTCGGCAACCCGGGGCTATAGCTATGGGAACCCCTGCCGGGGTTCCTGAAGACTGCTGCAATAAATACTTCACTCCTGCTCCAGACTTAAGAACCCTCACCCGGCCCTGCGGGCCACCCTCTCCCGTAAAAGGGAGAGAGGTCGAAAAGACTCGACGAGGGCCAAATCGCAAATCAAAACCTGCCACGGGCAAGACGCCCGTGAGACTCATGGGCGAGACGCGCATGCCACGTCTTTCCCAAAGCGAAAATCGCAAATCAAAAATCGCGAATCACTTCCCCGCCTGCTCCAGTTGGTCGTAATAATCTTTGACCAGCTTTTCGTGGCGGCGCGGGATCTGCTTATCCTCGACGGCCTGGGCGAAACCCTGCTGCTGGGCCTGCACCACATCGTTGAACTGCTTGCGGGCCTCGCCGCGAATTTGCGCGCCCTGGAACATCCAACTGGCGATGGGCGGGTACTTTTTGCCTTCACCGCCCTCGACATTGGTGGCCTTGGTCGGACCAACCTGGCCGGTCTCATCGATGGGACGCGGGCCCAGGCCTAACCCTTGCCCCATCCCCATGCCGGGAATGGTGCTGTCGTCTGTACCCACGCCCTGGCCCATGCCCAAGCCGAGCTGTCCTTCCTGACCACGGCCAAGTTGCACGATGGCCTGGTCGATCTGATCCAGCGCCGCCTGGCTCATGGCCAGACGCAGTTCCTGGGCCTCCAAGCTGGACAGCTTTTCGCCGAATTGATCCAGGTCCGCGGCGGTGAGCCGGCCTTCCTTGGCCAGGGCCCCCAAAGCCGACAGCTTCTCGCTAAGCGCGCCGCTCATCTGGGAGGCGACCGCCAGCGCCTGCGCATTGCGCATGAGCTTGTCGATCTGCTCGGGCGAGAGGCCCTGCTGAGCCAGGGCCTTGCGCACTCCTCGGGCGCCATTTTTGCCAGGCTGGCGGCCTTGTCCTTATCCAGGCCCTGCTTTTGCAGCGCATCCTGGAGCGACTGCTTCTGATTGGAAGCCGCGGCCAGGGCCTTGGCCCAACTGGCCATCTGCTCGCCCAATTCCTTCTTCTGCTCGGGCGAGTACTTGCCGTCCGCCACATCCTTCTGGAACTGGGCAAGGGCCTTGGCCGCCGCGTCGAAATCGCCGCGGGCCATGGCCCGCTGAATGTTCGTCAGGGCCGGGTCCATCTTGCCCGGCCGCACATCCTTGAGCTGGGTCTTCAGCGACAACGACGCCGCCAGATCCGCAGCGGCCTGGGAGTTCCTGGCCCGGTCCTTCATGTCGCTGAGCTCCTTGATCGCCTGGAGCTTCATTTCGCCGGGCTGCATGCCATCGGTCTGTTTGGCCAGGTTGGTGAGGTCCTTCTCCATGGTCGGGTCGAGCCGCTTGATGGCGGCACTGACGGACTGGGCGGCTTGCTTCACTTCATTTCGCGCCAGCTCGGTCTCCTGTTTTTCACGCTGCTTTTCGATTCGCGCCGAGTGCGTACCGAGCAGGTCCATCTCCGGCAGGCACAGGGCCATAACTGCTACCAGCAGCCAGCCGCCGCCGGCGTGCAGCCACCGCTTGGAAAGTTTGATGGGGAAATGCCCGTGAAGGCTCACGCGGCCGGCGGCCTCCAGGGCCTCTTGCCGCGCGGTGGCGGCAAACTCATCCTTCACCTGGGCCATGGCCAACGTGGTGCTGAGGCGTTCGCGCAGGCGCAGCCGCGCATCGATTTCGAGGGCCGTTTGCATAGTGGAAGGCCGGTTGAGATAGCCGAGCACGGCGATCGCCGCCAGCATGGCCGCGGCGAAGATGGCGGCGATCCAGGCCGAACGAAGTTGCAGCGACAGCGCACGCTGGACGAGCAGGAGGGCCGCGGAAGTCCCCGCCCCCAGCATCAACACGAACGCCGCCTGCTCCAGCAGCACGTTAAGTCCAAGCCGCCGGGATGCTTGCCGCAACAAGCTGTTGAACATCTGTGCCATAGTCATCGGTCGCCGCACCGCCGCGGGTCTTTGCGCCGATAGTATTGCGGCGGCGCGTCAGGAGCGACACAAGATTATGACCCGCGAAGTGGAAAGGTGTTGCCAAAAATCGGCGGGGCGTGCACGGTCGAAGAACCCTCACCCTGCTTCGCTGAAGCTTCGCAGGGCAAGCCCGGCCTACCCTCACCCGCCCCTTCGGGGCACCCTCTCCCAAGGGAGAGAGGTTGGGCCACCCTCCCCCGTAAAAGGGGGAGGAGTTGCAGCCACGGCACCCAGCACCGGATTCTCTATTCTCCGAGCCTGATTATTTGTGCCAGCCGATCCTTCGCCGTTTTACGCGGTGGCGTCTGCGCCAGAAGTTGTCTTTGGCCTGCTGGGGCGTGGAGGCTGCATCTTTCTTCTGCGGCGGCGGCGCTGAGCCGCGGGGGGTACTAGCTCGCTTGGCGTGATCGGCCGGCCGCACTTTCGCATGATCCTGGCGGCCCTGGGACGCTGCGGGCTTCAACAACACCTTGGCAGGCTCGGCTTTGACCGCATGCTGGAGCACGGGAATGCGGCGGCCCAGCAGCTTTTCAATCTGCCTCAGCTCATCCCGCTGATCATTGCAGCAGAAAGAGATGGCGATGCCGCCGGCGCCCGCGCGACCGGTGCGGCCGATACGGTGCACGTACGTCTCGGGCTCATTGGGCAGGTCAAAGTTAAACACGTGCGAGATGTCATCCACATCCAGGCCGCGCGCGGCGATGTCGGAGGCGACCAGCACGCGAATCCTGGCCGATTTGAAATTGGCCAGGCTGCGCATGCGGGCATTCTGCGATTTATTCGAGTGGATCGCCTCGGCGGCGATGTTCGCCCGGACCAGGCGGCGAACCACCTTGTCCGCCCCGTGCTTGGTGCGGGTAAAGATCAGCGCGCGGGTAATCTGCTTGTCGTTCAGCAGATGCTCCAGCAGGGCGGGCTTGGTGGGTTGGTCAACGTAATACAGCGAATGCTCCACCGTGTCGGCGGCCACGGATTGGGCGGCGACCTTCACGTGCACGGGGTTTGAAAGCAGCGTGTTGGCCAGGTCGCGAATATCTTTGGAGATCGTGGCCGAGAACATCAACGTCTGCCGTTTGGCGGGCACCTGGGCGATCACGCGGCGGATGTCGTGGATAAAGCCCATGTCCAGCATGCGATCGGCCTCATCCAGGACGAGCACCTCGATGGTCTGGAGGGTCAACAGCCGCTGGTTTAGAAGGTCCAGCAGTCTGCCGGGCGTGGCGACCAGGATATCGACGCCGCGGCGCAGGGCCTGGGTTTGCGGCCCCTGCTTCACGCCGCCGAAGATTACCGTGTGGTGCAGATTCGTGTGGCGGCCGTAGGTGGCGAAACTTTCGCCGATCTGAGCGGCCAGTTCGCGCGTGGGCGCCAGCACGAGCGCACGGATGGGCCGGGCGTGGCCGTGACGGCCGGCATTGGGGGACGGTTTGACTGACCCGTTTCCGTGCAGGCGTTGGAGGATGGGCAGTGCGAACGCGGCGGTCTTGCCCGTGCCGGTCTGGGCGCAGCCCATGACGTCCCGGCCCTCCAGCACATGTGGAATGGCGTTCGTTTGAATATCGGTGGGGATCTTGTAACCTTGGGATTCAACAGCCTTGAGCAGCGGCTGGATGAGGCAAAGCTTCTTGAATGGCATACGGGGACTTAACTCTTCTCTCTGTCACTTCTAAAGGAAATCGGGCGCGGCCACTGCCGCGCAAGCAAAGATGGTAACAGGAATGGGGACAATGAGCAAGCATCCTTTTGTGCAAGGTGCGCAAAGTGGGATACGACTATTCCGGAGCCTTCTCCAGTCGGCCATCACGATGAGCCGTGATGTAATTCATGCACCACTCATCCGCTCCACTGACGGCCTCGGCGGCGAGGATTTGCGCCACCACGCCAGGGAGGCAGGGGTCGATCAGCGCGGCGTTCATGCCGAAGTAGATGGCGATGGTCATCATGGCGGCGTTGATGAGCTTGCGGGCCGGCAGGCCGAAGCTGACATTGGAAAGGCCGCCGCCGACCAGCACGCCGGGGACTTCCTGGCGGATGCGGCGGATGGCATCGAACAGCCGCGCGGAATTGGCCTGGTCGGCGGAGATGGGGAAAAAGCACGGGTCGACGATGATTTCCTCGTTCTTTTTGCCCGCGCTGTTGAGCCTGGCGACCAGCGCCTTGGCGCGATCCACGCGGTCATCCACGCCCATGGGCGTGCCCTCATCGCTCATGCACAGGGCCACCACCATGCAGTCGCACGAGCCGATCACCGGCAGCATGGCCTCCAGGCGATGGGTTTCCAGCGAGATGGAATTGATGATGGGCTTGAGCTTGATGCGTTTTACAGCCGCGCGGATGGCGGCGGGGTCGGCCGAGTCAATGCAGATGGGCTTTTCGGTGTTGGACTGCACCAGGTCGACGAGCCACTCCATATTGGTCACTTCCACGCCGGGGCGCGGGTCGCCGCCGTTGATGTCGATATAGTCAGCGCCGCAGGCGGCCTGGTCCACCGCCAGCTTGATAATGGCCTTCTCGTTCCGCTCGGCGATGGCCTTATTGACCGCCTTGCGCGTGGCGTTGATCTTCTCACCGATGATAAGCATCTTCTCTCCTAGCGGGGTAAAGCTTAGGGGGATGTTGTAGCTGCGCACGGATTGAAAAGCAATTCACAAAAGGGATTGGATGCACTGGACTGAAAAAGGCGAATATCGAATATCGAACAAGGAATATCGAATGATGAAGTCGGAGCTATATGCCTCCTTCATTTGGAGGCGTGGCTCTATGGCGAATCTTCACTTCGATATTCGATATTCAGTGTTCGATATTCGCTATTTCTTTTCGCCCGGAAACGACTGGCACCATTGCCGAACGGCCAGTTTACTCGCGCCCCGTCCACAGGTACATGAACTGCGGCCGGCACAGATATGACAGGTCGGCGTTGGAAATGTTCAGCAGATTGATCTGCGGCGCGGCGGGGCCGGCGTACACTGACCCGCGATACCCCAACGGCCGGTGATACATGACCACCTTGGCCCTGGTCATGCCGGCGCACTGCTTGGCCAGTTGGATGGCATCATCCATCGTCCCCAGGCAGTCCACCAGCCCGTTATCCAGCGCCTGCTGGGCGGTATATACGCGGCCATCGGCCAGTTCCCGCACGCGATCGGCCTGCAACTTGGGCCGCCCATCATCCACCACGGCCAGGAACCGCGCATAATAGCCGTTGACGATTCCCTGGAGCACCACGCGGTCCTTTTCGCTGAGGGGCTTTAAAGGGCTGCCCATGTCCTTATAGGGGCCAGAAGTGATGGCGCAGGCATCGACGCCGATCTTCTGCATCGTGCCGTAGAAGGACAAGGTTTCCACGATCACGCCGATGGAACCCACCAGCGAGGTCTTGTCCGCCATGATCGTGTCGGCCCCGCAGGAGACATAGTACGCGCCGAGGCGCCCACATCCTCTATGATGGCGATGCAGGGCACCTTCTTTTCGCCGCGGAACTTCTTCAGCGATTCATACATGATGTTGGAGGCCGTTACGCCGCCGCCGGGCGAGTTGATGCGCAGGATGACGGCCTTGACGCTGTCATCCTCGTTGGCCTTCTTCAGTTTCTCCACGAACAGGCTGGTGGGATTCTCCCCGTTGCCGAAGAGCCCCTCCTCGCGGGCATCCAGGATCAGGCCGTCCACATCGATCAGGGCGATCTTGTCGAGGAAATAACCGGAATCCGAAGAAACCGTGCTCTCCTTGAGCTCCTGGTTGGCGGAGACCGGCTTGATCAGAATGCCGCCGCCGGGCGCACAGCCCGTCACAAGCACCATTCCCGCGCAGAGCACGACCACCGGCAACACTGCCTTGGCTAAACGATTCATCTGCTGCCTCCCCGGCACCATTTTCTGGCCGCACGACGCATAGACCGGTTGAGCCCCGAAGCCCCTGCCGGCGCGACCGTATCAGGGCAACTATACAGCAAGTCGCCTCCGCTTGCACCCCCCCCGGCTGGCAGGTCCGCCGTCGCCAGACTAAAATTGATCTATAGAGCTTGGGTTACGGGCATCAGAGCTTTGGTTACAGGCATCGAGGCTGGCGAAAGGAAAGTCCATGAAGGCTATTGTCGATCCGAATACCTGCATCGGCTGCGAGGCGTGCGTGGGCATTTGTCCGGAAGTGTTTGAAATGCAAGGGGCGCTGGCTGTGGTGATCATCGACCCTGTGCCGCCGGACAAGGAAGCCACCGCGCGCGAGGCCGCCGATGCGTGCCCGACCTCGGCCATCAGCATCGAAGAGTAATTCCGCAAGCAAATTCAGGAGATAAGCCATGGCATCCGAACTGGCCGGCAAGAAATGCGTCCCGTGCAGCGAGAAAACCCCGCCTTTGAAGGGCCAGGCCATCAAGAATATGGAGCAGAAGCTCGGCGGCGGCTGGAAGGTGATTAACGAGGACCACCTGGAGAAGGAATTCAAGTTCAAAGACTTCAGGGAAACGTTGAATTTCGTGGACCGCGTCGGCGAGATCGCCGAAGAGGAAGGCCATCACCCGGAGATTTGCTTCACCTGGGGCAAGGCGAAGATCAATCTCTCAACCCATAAGATCAACGGCCTGTCCGAGAATGACTTCATCCTGGCGGCCAAGGTGGATGAAGCGGCGTGACAATTTGCGATTTTTGATTTGCGATTTGTGATTTGAAGAAGAATCGATC
This sequence comes from uncultured Phycisphaerales bacterium, assembly GCA_963785635.1. Taxonomy (GTDB): domain Bacteria; phylum Planctomycetota; class Phycisphaerae; order SM23-33; family FEN-1343; genus FEN-1343. The sequence continues at coordinate 280,544 of CAWAWB010000004.1, read as the reverse complement.
GGCCATTTGCGATTGAAGGAATGCAGATTGCGATCGTTTGTGTTTTGCGAACAAAACCTGACATGCCTCTGAATCAGCGGTTGGATCATCCGGCATCCGGCGGTTAAATCGCAAATCGGAAATCGCAAATCGAAAATAGGCACTAGCGAGACTTCGTGGCGTGAGACAGGCCTGGAGCGAAGACTACTTTTCTTTTCCAGCAAATCCCAAGTATTCATCCAGCCAATCGTCCGTCCTGAGCACGCCTTTGCGCTGGCGGAGGGCTAACCGTTCCGCGCGATGCTGGGCAATGTCGAACAGCTTGCGCGTGGTGGAATTTGATATTTGGTTTGATGTATTGCCGTAGCGGCGGTGCAGCCAACCGGTCAGCCGCGGGGCGTGGCGAACGACCAGTTCATCCTCCAGCGACACGATGGCCACGACGTGCCCCGGGTCGCCCTGTCGGCCCGCGCGGCCAAAGAGCTGGCGGTCGATGCGCCCCGCCTCGTGCCGCTCCGTGGCGATAACCTGGAGACCGCCCCTATCCGCGATGCCGGGGCCAAGCTTGATGTCCGTGCCGCGGCCCGCCATGTTCGTGGCGACAGTCACGTGGCCGGCCTGGCCGGCATCCTTGATGATTTCCGCCTCGCGGGCTTCATTCACCGCGTTCAAAACCTCGTGCTGCAAGCCCACCTGCTGGAGCAGGCGGCTCAAATGCTCGCTGGACCGCACGCTGCGCAGTGCCCACCAGGACGGGCAGGCCGCGCTCGTGCTTTTGCTGGATGTCCGCCACGATGGCGTTCCATTTGGCCTCGGCCGTGGCGTAAACCCGGTCCGGTTCGTGTACGCGAATGCAGGGGCGGTTCGTGGGGATCTGCACGGTCGGGCAATGATAAATCTGCCAGAATTCGCGGCTGCCTTCCATGGCCGTGCCGGTCATGCCGGACATCTTGCGGTACAGCCGAAAGAACCGCTGAAAACTGATGCGGGCGTACGTGTCCTTGGGCGGCTCGACGTTCACGCCCTCCTTGGCCGAGACCGCCTGGTGCAAGCCATCGCGCCATTCGCGGTCGGGCATGAGACGGCCCGTGAATTCATCCACGATGACCACCTTCTCCTCGCGCAGCACGTACTGCTTGCCCAGCATGTAGAATTCGCGGGCGGTTAAAGCCTGCGTGACCAGCTCCTCGCGGCAGCGCGCCCCCTGCCACAATCCTTCCAGGGTTTCCGCCAGTTCGCCCAGGCGGTTCTTGCCCGCCGGCGTCAGGTCCACCTCGTGATATCGCTCATTGAGTTTGTAGTCTTGGCCGACCTCCAGGTTCGCCGAGAGTTTTGCCGCCTGGTGGAAGGCCTCCACCTGTTCGGGATTGGGCGCGTGGCCGGAGATAATCAGCGGCGTGACGGCCTCATCGATGAGGATCGAGTCGGCCTCATCGACGATGGCGTACGGCAGCCCGCGCTGCGCCACGCGGTCCGTGCCGGAGCCCTGGCCTTCCACAATCCGCGTCAAGATCACGGCGGAAAGCCCCTGCAAACGGCCCAACGCCAGCCGGTCGCGCAGATAATCCGCCGTGACCTCTTTATTCGTGCAGTACGTGATATCCGCCAGGTACGCGCGGCGGCGGGCCTCAGGCTCCATTTCGCCTTCAATATGAGCCACGGTGAGGCCGCAGAAGCTATAGACCTTGCGCATCCACTCCGCGTCGCGCTTGGCGAGGTAATCGTTGGTGGTAACAAGGTGGCAGCCCTTGCCGCGCCAGCCGGCGACGGTGGCGGGCATGGTGGCGGTGAGGGTCTTGCCCTCGCCCGTGGCCATCTCGGCGATGTGGCCGGATTCGATGGCCAGCACCGCCACCTGCACCAAAAACGGCCGCTCGCCGATCTGCCGGAAGGCCACCTCACGAACAACCGCATACGCGCGGCGGAGAATTTCAGGGGTCTGCGCCCCCGCAGAAAGTACTCACGCAGGCGAATGGCCTCTTCCCTCAGGGCCTCATCGGTGATGCGGGAGAATTCCGCCTCCATGGCCAGCACTCGGGCTGCCTTGCGCAACAGCGTGCTGCGACGCGGGCGGGCGTTCTGGATGTAGCCGGCGACGGCATCCCACGCGGCATCCAGCCCGCGGGGCAATTCCGCGCCGCCGGTTCGCTGGGCGAGCATTCGCCAGGTCGTGCTGGGAACGGAGATGCTCACACTAATATCTCCGCTGAACGAGCTGCCGCAGTGAGCGCCACCACTGCTCGGCCAGGGGCTTCTTAGACAGGTGGAACCGCACGACGACCCGCTGGCCCGGCCATAACGCCTGGTCATGCTGGCTGTCCGCGTTGGTGAGGGCTAAATGGACGCGCGTCTCGAAGACCGGCGAGGCGGGTTTCTTGGCTTCCTTGTCCTGCGTATCGACCGGAATGCTGCCGCCGGCGAGAATCGTCAGCGCCGGCGAGGGCAACTCTTCCACGCCTGAGGCCATGACATCTTCCACGGAGGCCGTGCCGGTAAGCTCAGGTTCGGGCCTGCCTTTGACGCGAACCTCAACCTCCAGCTTGCGATGCTGGTTGGCCTCCTCCTTCGCCCGGGGCAAGAGGAGCGGGCCATAGTCCTGCCGCGCAACGGAGCGGACGATCAGGTCATTAAGGCTGGCGACCATGCCCAGTTTGTCGCCGCGCTTGAGGTAGCTGCCTTGGAGCACATCCACATCTGGCGAGACCCACACCCCATCCTGCGGAGCATTAATTACCAGTTCCTGCTGGTCTTTCTGGAGCTTGGCAATTTCCTCATCCGCGCGGGCCATGGCCTTTTCGGCCTCGGCCACGCTCTTGGAATCGCTGGTATTGAGGCCGCGGATTCGTTCGACCTCGTAACCCGCCCTCTCGGCCTGCTTCTTGGCCATCTCGGCGTCGAGCTCTGGGTTATCCGTCTTGACCAGCCAGTCGCCGGCCTTGACCACTGTGCCGTCGGGGCGGAATTCCTTGTGTACCCAGCCGGGGGTGTTGGCGTGAACTTCCTGCATCCTGTCCGCCCAGACCACGCCATCCACGCGGATGCGGTCGCCCGCCGGCACGAGGCCCACCAGGACGCCCACGATCACCAGCGCCGCCACGGTCGTCAGAACCGCGCGGCCGCGATTTCGCATCAGCTCGCCGTTGGTGATGAGGTAATGCACGAACTTGCCGATCGGCAGCATCACCCACACGAACATCGACGCCACCGCCAGCACTGCGCCCACCATGAAGAGCTTATCCGCGATAAACAGCAGGATGCGGAAGCAGATGTAGAAACGGTACGCCGTGGAGGCGATGCCGTAGAAAACGAACCAGCCCTTCTCGCCGGAGGTGTGGGCGGGATTGCGCAGGTGCTTGACGCCCCAGGCGAACTTGCGCACCACATAATAAATATATTGCTTGGCGCGGTTGGAGAGGTTCGGGATCTCCAGCAAATCCGACAGCATGTAATAGCCGTCGTATCGCAGCAGCGGGTTGGCGTTAAACAGCACCGTCGACACGCTGGCGATGAACATCATGTTGTAGCAGATCGTGTGCAGATCGCCCGCGTTGGTGTAGGACCACACGACGGCCGCCACGGCCGCCACGGCCAGTTCCACGTACATGCCCGCGGCATCGACCATGAGCCGCCGCCACTTCTGGTGGAAGGCCCAACTCGAAGAGGCATCCACGTACGGCATGGGCGTAAAGACCAGGAACATCACGCCCACGACGTGTACCTCGCCGCCGCCGGCATCCTGGCCGAACTTTTTACACGAAAACGCATGCCCGAATTCGTGCAGGATCTTGATGATGATCAGGCTGACGTACATCAGCGGAAGATTGGCTGGATCCAGCACGGTCTGTGCGCGGCTGGCCAGATCATCCCAGTTCCGAACGACATGGAACATGCCGATTGAAATCAGGACTGCCCAAAGAATGAAGCCCGGCAACGTAAAGATCTGGCCGAAAATCTTCACCCAGCGATTCAAGAATCGATCCGGGTCCAGGACCGGTATCCGCAGGAACAGCAGATTGGCCAGGTACCCTTGCACCTCGCGCTGCACGCGCCGGCGATGGCGTTCGAAGAGCCCCATGGCATCGGGCGGCAATTCGCCCTGGAGCAGGTTGGCCGTGTAAAGCTGCCCTAAAAGCTGCACCGCCTCGCCCTGCGTGGGCGCTGAATCGCCGAACTCGGCATTCGAGGCATCCCAGACCTCCGCGATGGTGCGTTTGCCATCCAGCAGGGCCACAAAGTGGTACGCCGGCTCGGACAGCCGCGAAAACTGGTTGTTGGAGGGATCCTGGAGCACGTGCCACATCTGGCCGCGGTAATGCTGGCGGAAGACCTGCACGGTCGACCGCAACCGCGGCCGCAGCGAGGCGACGCGATACCAGGATTCACTAAATGTTGGTCTTTCGACGGGCAAACTAACGGTCCTTCAAGAAATCCCAAAAATCCTAAATCCCAAATCCGAAATCCTAAACAAATCCAAAACTGACAAACGAAGAGCAAACAGCCATTTCGTTTCCCATTGCCTGCTTTTTGCTGTTTGTCTCCTATTGTTTAGGATTTAGAGTTTAGGATTTAGGCTTTGCTGTTTCGTTACCACCAGAGTCTCATTCTGACCCAGTTGACGAGTTTCCTCGTCCAGATCCACGCGTACCGCCGCTTGTCGATATCGATCTTGGCCACGCCTTCGGCGTTGGGCAGCATCCACGCGGGCGGGGTGTTGGGGTCGATCCCCTTGAGCATCACGCGCACGCGGAAGATATTCTTCTGGTCTTTCACTTCCGCCACGGGGATGATCTGCTCGACGGCAAAATGGATCTTGTCGCTGGGCGTGGCCTCGGTGGCCAGGTTGCCTTCCACCTTGCCGGGCCGCTCGCGCAGGACATCGACCACGTCGCCGATCTGATCCTCAGTTACACGCAGTTCGGCCCGCAGATGCTCAACCGGCGCGACCTCAAAGAGCACCTTGCCCATCTGCACGGGCGAGCCCAGCCGCTGCGTCCAGTCTTCCTGGAGCAGCTTGCCATCGATCGGCGACTTCAGCTCCGACTGGTCGAGCCGATGCTTGATCAGGTCGATCTCGGCCTGTGTCTGCTTGAGCTGCTCGGTGTTTTTGGCGACATCGGCATCCTTGCTCTGGGCCCGCGCGGCGATGAGCTCAGACTCGGTTATGCCGTACTCATGCTCCTTCTTGGCCAGCTCCAGCTTCAGCTCGCGCGTGTCCAGCGTAGCCAGGATATCGCCGACCTTCACCACATCGCCCGGCTTGTAATTCGCCGTGGCCAGTTGGCCATCGAACGGCGCGGCGATCAGCCGCCGCTCGACCGTCTGAATCGTGAACGGCGCCTGCACGCGATACGTGCCCTTGGCAAAGACCAAAAAGAGAATGGCCGCGAAGACGAGAATCGCCGCCACCTTCATCCAGGTATGCTTCAGCGCCAGGAATGTGGAGAGGCCCTTGCGCGTGGCATCGAGCGCCTTGGCGCCGAACCATTTGTCCGTTTCGTTCAGGCCGACCAGGCGCGCCGTGGCCAGTTCGCACGTTAGCCGCAGCGATTCCACATCCTCGGACGTGAACTGGTGTTCGTTGGACCGCTCCACCGTCAGCACGCCCGCTACCTGGGCGGCTTGCCGCAGGGGCAGGCTCACGATGGCCGAAGGCCCGTGCTGGCGGGACAGCTCCCCCGCCGCGCGGCTGACATACGTGGCCTCATTCGCCGAGGGGTAAATGACTTCCACATCCTGGTCGAGGCATTCTTCCTGCGCGGCCTCGATATCCTGGACGAGTTTCATTTTGCGGCTGAATTTTTCGGTGTGGCTGGTGGCCTTCAGGTGAACGTAGCGGCCCTTCAAAAAGCCGATGGACACCCGGTCGGCCTTCCAGCGTGAGGCGATTTCGTTGCAGGTGGCCATGGCGGCGCCCGCGATGCGCGGATGCTCGTTGACCGCTGATAGCACTTCCATGGCCGTGCGCAGCCGCTGAAAATCCGTCTGCCGCTGCTGGAGCGTCAGGCGCATTTCATACAGGCTGAGCAGGCTGGCCGTAATCTCCAGCCGCTCGCGCCCGTGCTCGGTGGCCGCGCGGCCGCGATTGGGCATGAGGAATGCCCCCACGCCGCGCACGCCCGCGCCGCTCTTCAGCGGCACCATGATGATGAGCTGCTTGGCTTCCTGGCCGTACAGGTCATCCGCGGAAAAGACCGGCCGCATAAGCGTCTGGCCGGAGCTGACCACATCGGCCAGCGATTCCACGGCCTGCGCTGCCCACACGGGCAGCGTAGCGCCTTGGGCAAGCTGCGGGTACAGCGCCAGGATTTCGGGCTGGTTGTTGGGGCCCTGGGTGCGCAGGATCGCGCCGCCATCGGCCGCGGCCAGGTGGCATTGCACGGCCAGCAGATTGACCAGGAACAGTTCCGGGGGGCCGTCGAATCGGCTCAGGCGCTCGACCAGATCCGCCGCGGTGGGAGGACGAACCGCCGCGCCGGATTGTGAAACCTGTTGTGCCATATACGAGTCTTCCTGTCTGCGTTAGAAACAATCGCCGCCATGAATCGCTAGGAACGGGCCGGCGCGCAGCGCACGGCTGGGGCGCGGCTGGGCGGCGGCGGCCGTCGGGGCCGGCATGGTGGCCGGCGCCACGTTCAGCGTCCGCATCGTGGAGGTGGCGTCAAACTGGATCTTCACCTGCTCGCCCGCCGGGCGATTGTGAGGATTGGGAACCTCCACGCGCACCATCAACTGCCCGGCCTGGTTGGCCATGCCGGATTTGAAAACGATCTTTCCAATCGATTGCTCCGCTGGACGCGGCGTCGAGACGCCCATCACTTCCTGCGGGAACTGCACGGCCGCCTTCTGCCCCACACCCAGCAGGCGGGCCTTATCCATCGGGACGGAAACTTCCAGCCACAGCGGATCGGTCTGGATCAGCAGAATCACTTCCTTGAGTGCATCGGCCGACTCACCCTTGCGCAGCAGGATACGCTCCACGCGGCCATTGATGGGGCTGATGATTTTCATCTGCTCGATGCTCGCCTTCATCTGGTCGCGGTTGTCCTTGGCGCCGTCGTGCTCGAGCTGGGCCACCTGGAGCGAGGCCTGCTTGAGTTTGGCATCCAGGAGCGCGTGCTCCACTTCCAGCGCGCTCACCGCGCCGGGGCCGGCGAAGTTTTCATCGCCTTCTTTGTCGCCGCGCAGTGCGGCCAGGGACTCGATGCCGCCCTTATCCAGGACCTCCAGACCTTCCTTCACCTTGGACATCTGGACGTGCGCGCCATCCTCTGCCTTCCACAGGTACAGGCCGACATTTCGCTCCAACTCCAGCTTGGATTGGGCCAAGGCCACCGCCGCGTAGCGGACGCGGGTGTCATCATCGGCCTCACGGTTCAGGCCGCGGAGCTGCGCCTCTTCCGGCGCAAAGTCCTGTTCCAAGAGAAGCTGGCCTTCCTTGACGACATCGCCGTCTTCCACATAAACCTGGGATATCGTGCCGGGGCGGGGGAAGGATAAAATAAGCCGCCGGCACGGGCGCGAGATGTCATCTTCCGCGTTCGCCAAAGGCGCTACAGCCGCCAAAGCCGCAAGGCCAACGAAAATATATGACAACCTGTTGAGCATACTGCTATATCTCCCTGTCTTAGCCACACTTAAACCGCAGGTCCCAGCCGCCGCTATAGTATCCGGCCGCCGAGGGCACAAGTAGTCTGCAAGTCCTTGTTACTGAGCAAATAGCGTACTAAACAACATCGGCGTAAAGGCAGGTAGTAACGTAGATTTTCTGCTGCCCTCCCGGCATGCCCTCTTGCGCGGCCCCGATGTTTTTCGGCCGCCAATGCCTGCGGTTCGCCCACATTTTCTTCTCAGCAGCTTCCGGTACAGCGCGTCTCACAAGGCCTCTTTTAGCTGGTACGCCAAAAACAGCCGCTTTGTAGACCCCGGATTATACCAATTGCACCACCCGCTCCCGAAATGCAAATCTGGAGCTTGTGCAAAAAGAGGTGCAGATGGGAAAAATCCGAAATTCAACGCAGATTACGCAGATTGTGCAAAACCACTCTCCTTTAAGGAGAGTCGCGCCAGAGAATCGTCACCTGGTGAAATTCACCAGGTGGGCATTGCCCAATACTTGGGAAGATATGCCAGAAAACCTGGCACAGGTGTAAACCGTTTACACGTGAATTAGTTCAGGTGCCCAATTTGGGCACCTGAAACTGGCTATTTATCCTGCCACCCTGGTCGATATCATAAGTGCCGGCAACAGCCTATGGATGAATTCACGCTGGACAAACTGGAATTCCACCGCATCCGGCAGATCCTCACGCGCTTTTGCCGGTGCAGTCTGGGGCAAGCGTTGGCCACAAGGATTGGACCGAGTCGCCGCGCGGAGACCGTGCGCACCTGGCTGGCGCAGGTGCAGGAGATGGTGGATGTGCTCGTCGAGGCCGGCCCGCCCCCCTACGCCGGCATAACGGATATTCACCCGCAACTGGTCCGCGCCACGCCTGGGGCGGGCGCCAGCGCGGCGGATTTCGCCGACATCGCCGCCACTCTGGAAGGCGCGGCGCCGTCAAGGCCTGGGTTGAAGCGCTGGCTGAGGACAAGGTTCATCTGCGCGCGCTGGCTGATCGTATGCACCGTTTTGACGGCGAGGTCCGCGCGATTCAGCAGGTCGTGGATGAGCATGCGCAGGTGCGTGATTCGGCCAGCCCGCGCCTCTCCGAGCTGCGCGGCGAGATGGAATCGGCCCGCGAGCATATCCGCCAGATCGTGTACGACTTTGTGCGCAACCGCGAGATCGCGCAGTATCTCCAGTCCACCACCGTGCAGATGCACGAGGATCGCTACGTGCTGCCGCTGCGGGCCGAGCAACGCGGGCGCATCCCGGCGTCATCCACCGTAGCAGCCATACGGGCTCCACGCTTTTTGTGGAACCCGCGGCCTGCGTGGAACTCAACAACCGCCTGATCACGCTGGGCCAGAAGGAGCACGACGAGGTCCAGCGGCTTTTATCGGAGCTTTCCATCCGGGTACACGCGCGGCTGCACCAGATCATCGAGACGCTGCGCACGCTGGCGCAGCTCGACGTCATTACCGCCAAGGCGCAGTACGCCTACCAGTTCGAGATGGCCTGTCCCCAGATCGTGGACCAGGGCGCGTTGCTCTTTTTCCAGGCACGCCATCCGCTCCTGGTTGAGCAGGCACACCAGCAGGAGCTTGCCGGCGTGGAAGCGGGCCAGCGCCATCGCGTCGTGCCGATCGATGTGCGGCTGGGGCAGGATTTTGACGTGCTCATCATCACCGGCTCCAACACCGGCGGCAAGACCGTTACGCTAAAGACCGTGGGCCTGCTGGTGCTGATGGCCCAGAGCGGCCTGCACATTCCCATCCAGCGCGGCGGCGCAATGCCCATCTTCGAAAACGTGCTGCTGGATGTGGGCGATGAGCAGAGCCTCGAGCAGTCGCTCAGCACGTTCGGCGGGCATTTGAAGCGGATCAACCATATTCTCCGCCACACCAACCGCCGCACGCTGGTGCTGCTGGATGAACTGGGCAGCGGCACTGACCCTGATGAGGGCGGCGCGATCGGCCAGGCCGTGTTGGATGAGCTGGGCGCCTCGGCTGCCTCGGCATGGTCTCCACGCACCTGGGCGTTCTCAAAGCCTACGCGTACGCCGCCGAGCGCATGGACAATGCCTCTGTCGAATTCGACACGGAAACCTTGCAGCCCACATATAAGGTGTTGATCGGCCAGCCGGGGGAATCGCACGCCATCATCGTGGCGCAGCATTTCGGGCTGCCAAGCCGCGTGATCAGAGCCGCGCGGCACCATCTGCCACGCCAGGGCAAACAGTTGCGGGCGGTTCTAAAAGCCACGGAATCCGCGCGGCGGGCCAGTGAACTGGCGCTCTCGCAGGCCCAGACAGCCAAGCTGCACGCCCAGACCCAGCAAGAGATGTACCAAAGCAAGCTCGCCGAACTGGAAAAGCTCACCGCGCAGTTCAGCGACTGGCTTGGCTCGCTGCCCGCGCTTAAGGAGGGGGACGAAGTTTACATCCACTCGTTGAAGAAGATGGGCCGCCTCCAGCGGCTCCAGCTTTCGCGGCAAATCGCTGTGGTGGATGTGGAGAATTTGCAGGTCGAGGTAAAACTCCAGGAGTTGATGCCCGATATGGGTGACAGCCGCCGTGCGCGAAGAAATTCTTTCCCTGCGACAGCGGCTGACCACGCAGGCCCGCCAGATGGAGCAGGATCGCGACGAGGCCGCGCGGCAAAAAGCCGAACTTCTTAAGGCCGTCAGTCGCCTCCAGGCTCGCCGCCAAGGTTTTGAGGACTGGCGCGTGGCTGTGGCCAGCCTGTCCATCGGACAGGAGGTCACATTCACGGCCGCGCCGGGGCGGGGCACAGTTGCCGTGATCGATTTACAGAATGGCAAAGTGTCCGTTTCCATCGGGCCCGAAGGCCAGGAGCAAACGCAGGAGATTCCTTTGCAGGATCTCTTCCCGGAGCTTGGCGCTTTTAGAGAGCGCGAGCAGATTTCGCGGCCGCCGCGCACGCGTGAGAGAGGCCGTCGTGGGCGTGAGAAGTCGCACGGTGCACCGCGCCAAAAGGAAATCGGTGAGGAAAAACTTGACCGTCCGGTAGTTCACCGCCATGCGGACAGCAAGGCGGCGCAGCAGAGCCGCGATGTTTTGCTCAAGCTGGCCTCCGGCAGCCAAGTGTTTGTCGTGCCCTTCCGAAAACGGGCCACGCTGATTCGAATCGAAGAACAAAAAGAAAAGGCCACGGTTCAGTTGGGGGTTTTTGAGATTGAAGTGGCACTGGCCGATCTGGAGCCGGTAACAGATAATTCGCAGACAGATCAATAAGATGCAGCCTGCAGCAGGTTGTGCGCCAGGCGCATTGCGTGAGCTAATTGGCACCGGCATTCGCCGCCGGCAGGTAATAAATCAGCAGTCACCGATTGACAAGCTCTTTTTTCGCTGTATATTTGTGCGCAATTTCTGTTCGGGGCGCGCCGACTGTTCCTAAGGCGTGCAGTGCCCTTCTTTTGGCCGCAAGGAAAGCGGCGTTTATAGCGTCTATGCGTATAAAACTGGGAGGTCCGTCATGCGTGCACACATCACGATTCTCACGGGCATTGCTTTGATTTGTGTGTTGGTCACATCGTCGGCCATGGCGACGAACTGGTATGTCTCGCCCACCGGCAGTTCTTCAAATGCAGGAACCTACGCTTCACCCTGGGATCTGGGCTCCGTGTTTTACTACGGTCACAACAACGCGGTGCAGCCGGGCGACAATGTGCTTCTGTTGGATGGAAACTATCCGGAGACGTTCACTACAGAGACCCACAGCGGTAATCCGTGCGTGTTCCTTGTGGGCACCGCCGCCAACAGGATTACCGTGCAGCCCGAACCCAATGCCACTCACGTGCGCATCTGCGGCTTTGCCGCGGGCGACATAGAGAACTACGGCAATGGCAACGTGTACTACAACTGCGATTACGTCGATTTCAAGAATCTCGAGATCACATCAAGCCAGTGGATAAACGATGTGACCTCCCAGCAAAGCGGTTCCTGGCCCAGTGATGTCCCCAGCCCGATAGGCGGGGCAAATTTCTACAGCGGCCACAGCCTGCGCGTGATCAACTGCGTCATTCATGGCGACTCCGAAGGCATTTCGAGCTGGCAGGAAGTGCAGGGGTCCACGGGCTACGGCAATATCGTCTACGGCAACGGTTGGAACGCCCCGGACCGCGGACACGGCCATGCCATTTACAGCCAGAATGGCGATCCCAACGGGAAGTACTACACGAATAACATCCTTTCCACACGCTATGCGGGTCAGTTGACCGCCCAGTGTTACGGCACCGTTGAGGCAAACATCACTCACTTCTGGCTCCAGTATAACATCGCCTTCGGCAACACCCAGGCCGACTTCATGATCGGCGGCGATGGACAGGGCGATGATGAGCACATGCTCAATAACGTCCTGTTCGGATCCAATCTGGAGGCCGGTTACCATCTCGGCGGCACGCAAAACCTCCACTACGAGGTGAAGAATAATACTGTTGTTGATGGCTTCATCGACTACTTCAGCATCCAATACCTGGACGCCAGCAACAATGTGGACTACGGCTCAGACTACCCAAACAACTGCGGATACAGGATGTGGGCTTACCCGCAGGGCGGCTGGCCCAACTGCACATATGTCCTGACGCAACCCTCGCCGGACCCCAACCAGCCGACCGCTTTCGTCTACCCCAATACCTTCCAGAGCGGCAGAGGCCATCTGGCCATCTTCAACTGGAATACCGGCGGCTCCAACACTGTTTCGGTGAATCTCTCCAGCGTGGTCGGCTCAAACGCCAACTATAAGCTGATGGATGCAAAGAATTTCTACGGCTCGCCCGTGGCTACCGGCACAACCGATGGATCCGGCAACGCGACAGTTCCCGACCCCAACAGGTTCAATCTGTACGTTGTGCTCGCCACGAGCACCATTGGCAACCTGCCTCCCTCAGTCAGCGCGGGCTCGAACCAGACCGTCACGCTGCCCACCAATAGCGTGACGTTGTCCGGCACGGTCAGCGATGATGGGCTGCCGAATCCTCCAGGCTCCACCACCTGCACCTGGAGCAAGAACTCCGGCCCCGGCACGGTCACCTTTGGCAATGCCAATGCCGCCTCCACGACGGCCACTTTCTCGACCAGCGGCTCGTATGTGCTGCAGTTGACAGCTAGCGACTCGAACCAGTCGGCAAGCGCTCAGTGCAGCGTTATCGTGAACACAGCGCCCACCGCCAATGCCGGCGGCAACCAGGCCATTACCTGGCCGACCAATACCTTGACCCTGGGCGGCAGCATCAGTGATGATGGGCTGCCTTCGGGTAGTACGACCTGCACCTGGAGCAAGACCTCCGGTCCCGGCACGGTGACCTTCGGCAGCGTCAATGCGGCCTCCTCGACCGCCACATTCTCCACCACTGGCACCTATGTGGTGCGTTTGACCGCCAGTGACACAGCCGCAACCGTCTACAATGAAGCGACGATTACCGTGAATTCCGCCGGCAACAATCCCCCCACGGTCAGCGCCGGCAATAATCAGTCGATTACCTGGCCCACCAACTCGGTAACCCTGGCCGGAACGGTCAGCGATGATGGGTTGCCCAATCCTCCAGCCGCCACCACCTGCACCTGGAGCAAGACCTCTGGTCCTGGCACGGTCACTTTCGGCAATGTCAATGCGGCCAATACCACGGCCACGTTCTCCACGATCGGCACGTACGTGGTGCGTCTGACGGCCAGCGACTCGAATCTGACCAACTATGCCGAAGCGACGATCACCGTAAATCCCTCCAGCGGCGAGTCTCCCTACGGCGGCACACCCTGGCCCGTGCCCGGCCAGATCGAAGCGGAGAACTATGATGTGGGCGGCCAGAATGTGGCCTACTACGACACCGTGGCGGGCAACTCCGGCGGCGCCTATCGCACGGATGATGTGGATATCCGTACCACCACCGATGCCAACGGCGGTTACCTCGTCAAGGACATCTACCCCACCGAATGGCTCAAGTACACCATCAACGTGGGTTCCACCGGCAACTACATCATTAACATCCGCGCCGCAGGCACGAACAGCGGCAAGTACCTGCACTTCGAGATTGACGGCACGAACGTGGGAAGCGTCACGCTGCCGGCCACGGCGGATTGGGATAACGGCACAACGACCGCCGCGACATCCTGCACCATGACCGCCGGGCAGCACGTGATGCGGGTTTACTTCGACACGGGCGACTTCAACGTCAACTGGTTCCGCCTCGATGCCAATGGAACCTCCGGCAACAATCCCCCGACCGTAAATGCCGGCACCAACCAGACCATCATACTACCTGCCGCCGCGACACTGTCCGGCACGGTCAGTGATGACGGCTTGCCCAATCCGCCGGCCGCCACCACCTGCACCTGGAGCAAGAACTCCGGGCCCGGCACGGTGACCTTTGGCAACCAGAATGCCGCCAGCACAACAGCCACGTTCTCGGTGAGCGGCACCTACGTGCTGACGTTGACGGCCAGCGACTCGAACAAGACCGCCAGCAGCAATGTGACCATCACGGCCGATGGGGCTCCCACGGCCAACGCCGGCGTGGATCAGTCGATTACACTGCCGACCAACTCCCTGACCCTGGCCGGCACGATCAGTGATGACGGCATTCCCGCCGCTTCCACGTGTACCTGGAGCAAGACTTCTGGCCCCGGCACGGTGACCTTCGGCAGCGTCAATGCCGCCAGCAGCACGGCCACGTTCTCTGTGGCCGGCACCTACGTGGTTCGTTTGACGGTGACCGACACGGTGGCCTCGACCTATGATGAGGCGACGATTACGGTTAACCCCCAGGGCAACAATCCCCCGACCGGCAGCGCCGGCACCAACCAGACCATTACGCTGCCTGCGGCGGCGACGTTGTCCGGCACGGTCAGCGATGATGGTCTGCCCAATCCGCCGGCGGCCACCACCTGCACCTGGAGCAAGAACTCCGGGCCTGGCACGGTGACCTTCGGCAATCCCAATGCCGCTTCGACCACCGCCACGTTCTCGGTCTCAGGCACCTACGTGTTGACGCTGACGGCCAGTGACTCCAACCTCACCGCCAGCAGCAATGTCACGATCAAGGCCAATGGCGCTCCGACGGCCAATGCCGGTGTGGACCAGTCCATCACGCTGCCCACCAACTCCCTGACGTTGGCCGGCACGATCAGTGATGATGGCATTCCCGCCGCGGCCACGTGTACTTGGAGCAAGACCTCCGGTCCAGGCACGGTAACCTTCGGCAATGTCAATGCCGCCAACACCACGGCCACATTCTCTGCAATTGGTACTTACGTGGTTCGTCTGACGGTCACGGACAGCTTGGCCTCGACGTATGATGAGGCCACCATCATCGTGAACACCGCGCCCACGGCCAATGCGGGTGTGGATCAGTCCATCACGCTGCCCACCAACTCCGTTACCCTCTCCGGCAGCATCAGCGATGATGGCATTCCCGCCGCGGCCACGTGCACCTGGAGCAAGACCTCCGGTCCAGGCACCGTGACCTTCGGCAATGCCAACGCCGCCAGCACCACGGCCACGTTCTCTGTGGCGGGCACCTACGTGGTGAGACTGACGGCCAATGACACCTTGGCCTCGGTCTATGATGAGGCGACCATCATCGTGAATGGTGCGCCCACCGCCAATGCGGGCGTGGACCAGGAGATTACCTGGCCCACCAATTCCGTGACGTTGGCCGGTACCATCAGCGATGATGGTATTCCCGCCGCGGCCACCTGCACCTGGAGCAAGACTTCTGGTCCGGGTACCGTGACATTCGGCAACGTCAACGCCGCCAACACCACGGCCACGTTCTCGACGACGGGCACGTATGTGGTTCGTCTGACGGTGACCGACACCCTAGCCTCGACGTATGATGAGGCGACCATCACGATTGATCCCAACACTGGCGGCCCCACCAAGACCGCCTGGCTGAAGCTGGATGAAGGCAGCGGCTCTTCCGCCTCCGACACCACCGGCAACGGCCACACCGGCACGCTGTATAGCAGTCCCAGCTGGATCTCGGGCAAATTCTCCAACGCCCTCTCGTTCAACGGTAGTAGCAGCTACATGGGTATTAGCAACTTCTCGCTGAACAGTTCCTTCTCGATATCCTTCTGGTTCAAGCCGACCTCCGGCTCACTCGATTCCAGCCAGAGCGGATATCACTACGTGTTCAGTTGGGGCAACATCCCTGAATCGACCAATGGCGTCCAGGTCTGGTTCACCACGGCCTCTGAGCCCAACTGGGGCACAGCCATTCGTACCTTCGCCTCCGATGCCAACGGTACGAACATGAACGACAGCGATTGCCTGACGGTGATGAGCACGTCGTACAACTTCTACGACGGCAACTGGCACCTGTACACGCTGACGTTCTCAGGGACCAACGGCCGCAAGGTGTACCTCGACGGCAACATGAAGGTGTCTGACACCAAGGATGTCGGCCATTCCATCACGCTTCCCACGGGCATCTACGTGGGTGCACGCAGCGACCTGAACTCCGCCCGCTTCTACAATGGCGGCGTGGATGATCTGCGGATTTACAATCTGGAACTGGCTTCCACGGATGTGAGCAACATCTATAGCGGCCAATGAGTCAGTAAGTTGAAGTCGCTGTGATTTTTGGGCAGCCCGCCAACCGGCGGGCTGCCCCTTTTTTGTTAGCAGCTTCAAATGTCCAATCATGTCCAATTTCAAGTTTGGTAACTCTTGAGGTAACCGCTTGTTTCATGGCTCGGGAAAGCTCTCAGTCCTGAAACTTTGAGATCAAAAAGTTGAGCACGGACGGTCGCAAGCCGGACGTGCGGACCCGAAAACCACAGTCAGGCGGTTCCATCTGCCTGTCCCGTCGGATCTTTCGGATGCGTATATTCGATTTGAAGGCCGTTCGTGCTCTTTTTCTCACCCAGATATGCCGTTAAGACGTCCTGACAATTCTCTATTCGGTTACACCCAGCTCCCCACTGACATCCACGGGGCTGTTGTACATGCGATCAGAGAATTGCCTAAGCGTCGCCAGGACATCATCCGGAGCCCCGTTGCTCTTGGCGGTGTCGACAATGTCCTGCCGGCTGGCCGGGTAATTCAATCCTTCCAGATAACTCTCGATGGTTATTGAATTTGCCCATTTATCGATTTGGTCGGCGATACTTCCACGCCGATTCGACGAACTTTCATGCCGAGCCATAACACGTCTCCATCATCAACCATGCCAAAGCAACAGGCGCGGCTGAAACTGAATTAGCCGCGTGTCCAAGATTCATTCTATGGTGTCTCCTGGGGAGGGAAATCGCCGCGGCACATGAACGCCCGCCTGACCACACAGCGTCTGCCCGGAAGCAGGGGCTAAAATTCACAGGAGCAGGACCGTGGATGCGCATATCCCGCCCTGGCTTTCAGGAGAAACAACATGACCAGAGAACCCCTGGCGCGGCTCGGCAGGCATCCCATTCACCCGATGTTCGTTGTCTTTCCCATCGGCCTGTGGATCTTCGGCCTCATTATGTACATCATCACCCTGGCCGGCGGCGGACCCAATTGGGATATCATCGCCTGGTACTGCATCGGCGGAGGGATCATCGGCGCGGCCCTGGCGGCCGTTTTCGGCTTTGTGGACCTTCTAGGCCTGCCGGCCTCGCCCGCCAGAAACATCGCCATCTGGCACATGTGCTTCAACGTGGTGTCGTTGGGCCTGTTTGTGGCGGCCTTCGCCCTGCGCTGGAACGCGGAAATCTGGATGCCCCTGTATCTGATCATCATCGGTACGGTCACGCTGGCCGTGGGCGGCTGGCTGGGCGGCTCGCTGGTGTACGTGCACGGGGTGGGCATCAGCAATGAGGGGATTGCGGAACATCAATCGCGCGCCGCCGCGTCGGGTTATCGCCCCGAGGCGGGGATGGGACCTTCGGTCGTGCCGGGTTGACTTGAAGGCTGCAGGTTACAGGGCACAGGGTTCAGGAACCGCGGGAGAATTTCCCGGTCCAGAATCTGTTCCCTGTAACCTGTACCCTGCAACCTCTCTGAAAAGGCGGACGGCCCGCGAGTCATCAAACCGCGGGCCGTCTCTGATTCCCTCAAACCCAATCTATAGACCAGCTATAGCACTATTACCGGCAATAGCAAATCTTCAACCGAAAATCGCAAATTCAAAAATCGCAAATCAAGCTTGTGCTTTAGCACACGCGATGGTGTTCGCCAGCAGCATAGCAACTGTGACCGGGCCGACGCCACCGGGCACCGGCGTAATCGCCGAAACTTTTGACAATGCGCCTTCGAAATCCACATCGCCGACGGTGATCATGTCGGGCTTGCCCTTCAGATTCTTCAGCGGCTCGCCCTGGCCATCCAGGCCGCGCGGGATGCGGTTGATGGCCACGTCGATCACGATCGCGCCTTCTTTCAGCATGTCCGCCTTGATCAGGGGCGACAGGTCAGGCCTGGATGGATTCTCACCGGCCTTCCTCCGCCGCTGGTAGCCCATCCATTTGGCCTGCGAGACGCCCGTGGCCACGATCAAGACCTCGGCTCGCCGCACGTGTGCCGCGAGGTCTTTGGTCGCCACGTGGCACACCGTCACCGTCGGCGAGGCATTTAAGGATTGCAGCAGCAGCATCGCCACGGGCTTGCCCACGATCTCGCTGTGGCCGACGACCACCGTTTCCTTGCCGGCCAGATCAGGGCAGGTGTGCTTGAGCAGTTCGACCGCCGCCTTCGCCGTGCAAGGGGCAACGAATTCGTTGGCCAGGATCAAGCGGCCCAGATTGGCGGGGTTTAAACCCTCCACATCTTTGGCCGGATCCATGGCGGCCTGAATCGTGCG
Source organism: uncultured Phycisphaerales bacterium (assembly GCA_963785635.1). Classification (GTDB taxonomy): domain Bacteria; phylum Planctomycetota; class Phycisphaerae; order SM23-33; family FEN-1343; genus FEN-1343. Next base: position 262,168 of record CAWAWB010000004.1, on the reverse strand, counting down.
CGCATTGATCTGCGGCGGCAGGGGCATCTGGAGGATGATGCCGGTGACGGATTTATCCGCACCCAACTCGGCCATCTTGGCTAAAAGCTCATCCTGCGTCATTTCCGCGGGCAGATTCAAAAGCTGATACTCGATGCCCACGGCCTCGCAGCTCTTGGCCTGCATGTTGGTGTAGATCTTGGAGGCCGGGTTCTCTCCCACCTGCACGGCCACCAGACGCGGCTTCTTACCCGCGGCGGCAAGCGCGGCAGCTTCTTTGGCAACTCGCGCCTGGATCTCCTCGGCCAGCGGCTGCCCATCTATCAACTTGGCTGTCACGTTTTTTGCCTCCATCCCGTTTGAGGTCGAAGTGTTAAGCGGAATCGCCGCCGCGCGTGCGGGGGCCGCTGGGGCAAGCTCGATGCCCGCCTGGGCGATGATCTGCGGCACGCAGTGATCCCACCCCAGTGTCATCAGGTGCGCTCCCTGGCACATGGGTTTCATCGCGGCCACCAGCTCCGCGGCGATATCCACGCTGATCTTCTGGCGGTCCGCCTTGGCCGCATCGGACAGCCGCTGAATGATCGCATCGGGCACCTGAACGCCGGGCACGGACTTGTTCATATATTTGGCCATGCCCGCATTCTTCAAGAGCACGATGCCCACCAGGATAGGCACGTTGATTTTGTACTTCGCCGCCAGCTTCATGAATACTTCGAACGCCGCGGGGTCGTACACCGCCTGCGTCTGCACGAACTGGGCGCCGGCCTCCACCTTCTTGGCCAGCTTGATCACCTGCGGCTCGATTTCCTCCGTACAGGGCGTAACGCAGCAGCCTTTGAAGAAGGCGGGCGCGCCATCCAGTTCGTTGGGATTGCCCTTGGCATCGCGGCCCATGTCGTGGCCGCTCTCAAGATTCACCATCGCCGACAGCAGCCCCACCGAATCCAGGTCGTACACGATCTTGGCCTGCGGGTGATCGCCCATGGCCACGTGGTCGCCGGTCAGCGCCAGCACATTGCGGACGCCCAGGATGTACGCGGAAAGGAGGTCGCTCTGGAGGGCCAGGCGGTTGCGGTCGCGCGTGACCATCTGAAGGACCGGCTCGATGCCTGAATCGATCAACAGTTTGCAGCGCCACCAGGCTGGAGGCCCGCATGACGGCCGTCTGAATGTCGGTCACGTTCACGGCGGTCACGCCGGTATTGGAGAGATAATGCCGCGCCTCCGCGATGACCGGATCGATGTTGATGCCCTTGGGCGGCCCGATCTCCGCCGTCACCACAAACTGCCCGGCGGCGAGCTGGCGTTCAAGTTTGCTGACCGGATCGGTCGTGCTCACGAATGAGCCTCCTCTTCCTGCTGCGACATCTCCGCGTGCGTGAGCCGCCGCACGCCCTGCGAGCGATCCTTGCTCCAGTCGCATGCACACCGCAGCTTGGCCAGCTCATCCAGGCGGCCAAGGTCCGCCAGCCGCTTGTAGATGAGGTACCAGGCGCAGTCCATCTCCTGTTTCACTTCGCACTTGCCGTCTTTCGTGCCGCCGCAGATGCCGTTGATCAGGCTCTTGGAGCAGCGGGCGATCGGGCAGATGCCGCCCGTCCAGGCCAGCACGCAGTCGCCGCAGCCGTGGCAGTATTCCTTCCACTCACCGGGCGCTGTGTTGGCGCCGTAAAAGGTCGTATTGAGGCCCGGCAGTATTTTCACCTTGGTGAACTGCTCGGACATGAAGCCCACGCCCACGCCGCAGGCGATGGAGAGCACTGCGTCGTAATTGGCCAGGTCGTTCTTGAGGTTGGCGATGAACTCACGGTCGCACTGCCGCGTGATGCAGTCGAACGTGGCGGTAAGCTGTAAACCCTTGGCCCGCGCCGCCAGGTTTAGCTGGCTGGCCAGCTCTTCGGCCTGCTTTTCCCCGCCGGTCAGGCACACGGTGACGCAGCTCCCACAGCCCAGGACCAGCACCTTCTTGAAAGGCGCCAGGAGGGTCAAGATCTCTTCAATATTCTTTCGTTCAGCTACTATCATGGAAGGCCCTTTCCGGCCCTTTGGCTATTTGGCTATTTGGCTATTTGACTTTTGGGCTGTTTGGAACAGCCGGAAAAAGTTATTGCTTTTGAAGCGCCAAACAGTCAAAACACCAAACAGTCAACTACAAGGTCGCACGTACCCGCTCAGCCGCCGTCGTCAACGCAACTCTAGTCACCTCTTCCGAACCGTCCCCAATCCCCGCCAGGACCACGCGGTCGGCGGGCAGGCCGATTTCCGATACAAGCTGGCGGGCCTGGTTCACGCGCAGGCGTGTCCGCCGCGCAACATCCGGGTAGCGGTCCTTGCCATCCGACAGGCACGCCACGATCACGCCCTGTGCGCCCGCCTCGAGGGCATGGAGAATATCGCTCACGCCCAGTCGGCTCGTGGAGTGCAAATACACGGCCCCCACGCCTTCCACACCGCCGCCGTCGCCCAGCCACTGATTGACCGATGCGCCGAATCCGCCCACATAGGCCACAATCTTGCGGCCGGCGGCCAGCGCCTTACTCGTGCTGCCGGCGATATCATCCACGCCGCAGCCCTTGGAGACAATCGCCTTGGCCGGGCATTCAGCGATGCAGATGCCGCAGGCCTGGCACTTGTCCGAGGCGATGCGGGCCACATCGGTCACGACCGGAATGCCAAACGGGCAGATGCGCAGGCAGGTCAGGCATGCCGCGCACTTATCCACCAGCACCTCGGCGCCGCTGCCGCAGCTCATGCACCGCCGCGCTTCCGCCAAAATGGCGGGGATATCCATCGTGCGATCAACAGGCTTGAAATTAGTACGGCGCTTCTCGCCCGGTTCAAATGTCACCGGATGGCGCGCGACCTTCAAGACCTTCTCGCCCGTGGCGGAGGGAATCTTGCCGATCTTGGGCGGCAGTGTGTCATCCAGCGCGATCTTGCCGCTAGTGAGATACTGGTCCATGGCCTCCGCCGCGCGGCGGCCCGATGCGCAGGCCTCCACCACCGAACCGGGAGCCGTGACGATTTCGCCGCAGGCGAAGATGTTGGGCAGGTTAGTCTGGTGCGTGGCGCGGTCGAAGGTGAGGCGGCCGCGTTCATCCAGCTTGACAGAACTGTCGGAGACAAACGATGTATCGGCCATCTGGCCGATGGCGAAGATGACCGTGTCGCAATCGGCGATCATCACATCGGAATCGTCGTACGTGGGGGCAAAACGCCTGGCCTCATCGAAGACGCGCGTGACCTTGCGGGCCTTCACGCCCACGATCGCGCCGTTCTTGATGACAATTTCCACGGGCCCGCGGCGGTGGATGAAGGAGATGCCCTCTTGCCTAGCCTCTTCCTGCTCCCACGGCCAGGCGGGCATTTCCTGCTCGTCTTCCAGGCACATCGCCCGCACGCGGGCGGCGCCCAACCGGACGGCCGTGCGCGCCGCATCCATGGCCACGTTGCCGCCGCCGATGACCAGCACATCCTTGCCGACCTTGGGCGTTGGGCCAAAGGTCATGGCGGTGAGGAATTCCATCACTTTAAAGACGTTGGGGTGGTCCGCGCCGGGAATGGGCAAAGAACGGCTAAGCCGCATGCCCGTGGCCACCAGCACCGCGGCAAAGCCTTCCTTCAATAGCTGCGAAATCGAGCGACCCTTGCCGATCTCCACCCCCATCACCAGTTCCACGCCGTGGGCACAAATCCAATCCACATCGATCTGCACCACATCGCGCGGCAGTCGGTACGCGGGCACGGCCGTGGCCGGAATGCCGCCGGCAATCGGGTTTCGCTCAAAGACGGTGGGCCTGTAGCCGTTCCTGGCCAGTTCCAGCGCCGCGGCCAGGCCCGAAGGGCCGCCGCCGATGATGGCGATCCTGGCCTTGTCCTGCTTGGCCGCCTTGTGGACGGTTGGGCTGGAATCACCGCCCAACTCGGCCACGAAACGCTTCATCTCGCGAATGGCCACGGCCGCATCCACATCCGCGCGGCGGCAATTGGCCTCGCAGGGATGATGGCAGACGCGGCCGCACGCGCAGGCGAACGGCAATCGCTCGCGGATGACGTCGATCGCCTGGCGGAACTGGCCCTGGGCTATGTGCTGGAGATAGCGGCGGACATCCGCGTGGACGGGGCAGCCGTCGCGGCACGGCGCCCACTCGTGCTCTACGAGCACTGTGGGCGACTCCAGAGTCGCCAGATCACGGGATGTCAAATCTCTTCCTAACATCGAAAATCTCAATCAGTGGGGTCTGCAGAGCAATCGGAAGTTTTTTGCAGCCACTGTCTTATAGCAAAACTTGCCCTACCCGATCAATCCGGTCTCGCTGTAAAGACAAAAACGAACCACAAAGATCACAAAGACCACAAAGGTGCACAAAGCAAAACAGGAATCTTTTGTTTTTACTCTTTCTTCCTTTGTGTTCTTTGTGTTCTTCGTGGTCTTTGTGGTTAAATCTTTTCAGACTCAGAACAGACCTACGATCCGCCCATTTTCATCCAGATCGATAGCCGAAAAGGCCGGCGTTGAGGGCAGTCCCGGCATGGTCCGCATCTGCCCAAGGAGCGGGTACAGGAAGCCCGCGCCGGCCGAGGCGCGCACCTCGCGGACGGGCACGGTAAACCCTTTGGGCACGCCCTTGAGCTTGGGGTCGTGGCTGAGCGACAGGTGCGTCTTGGCCATGCAGATGGGCAGGTGTGAAAGCCCCGCCCGCTCGTAGGCCGCGATCTGCTTTTTCGCCAGGGGCTCGATGGACGATGCCGTCGGCCAGGTACACCTTTTTAGCGATGGTCTCGATCTTCTTCTCGATGGGCATGTCGTCCGGATAGAGCAGGTGGAACTTCGACGGCTTTTCGCAGGCCTTGACGACCTCACGGGCCAGGGCCTCGGCGCCCTTGCCGCCCTGCGGCCCAGTGGCTGGCGACGACTGCCGCCTCCGCGCCGGCCGCCGCGGCGGCCTTGCGGGCATGCTCCAACTCGGCATGGGTGTCCGTCGGGAACTCGTTGATGGCCACCACCACCGGCACGCCGAACATCTTGGCGATCTCGATGTGCCGCCGGAGATTGCACAACGCCCTTTTCCAGCAGCGCCAGGTTCTCCTGCGTATAGGCCTTGGGCAAGGGGCTGGCCGGGCGATGACCTTCGGCCCGCCGCCGTGCATCTTCAGGGCGCGGATCGTCGCCACCAGCACCACGCAATTGGGCGTAAGGCCGCTGATGCGGCACTTGATGTCGAAGAATTTCTCCATGCCGATGTCGGCGCCGAAGCCGGACTCGGTGACGACGTAGTCGGCCAGCTTCAGGGCGATGCGGTCGGCCATGATGGAGTTGTTGCCGTGGGCGATGTTGGCGAAGGGGCCGGCGTGGACGAAGGCCGGCTGGCCTTCCAGCGTCTGCATCAGGTTGGGCTTGATGGCGTCCTTCATCAGGACGGTCAGCGCCCCGGCCACGCCCAACTGCTCGGCGGTGACCGGCTGGCCGGAGCGTGTTCATGCCGACGATGATCCGCCCCAGCCGCTGCCGCATGTCCTTGAGGTCCGCTGGCCAGGGCCAGGATGGCCATGATCTCCGAGGCCACCGAAATGTCAAAACCCGTCTGGCGGCGCGGGCCGTCCATCCAGTCATCGCTGCACCCGGTCTCGATGAAGCGCAGGGCGGCGTCGTTCACATCCACCACGCGCCGCCAGGTGATCGTCTCGGGGTCGATGTTGAGCCGCGGCAGGCCGGTCTTGGCCCACGTGGCGTCGTCGCTGTGGGCCTCGTGCTTGATGCGGGCGTCGATGGCCGCGGCCAGCAGGTTGTTGGCGATGGAGACGGCGTGGATGTCGCCCGTGAGGTGGAGGTTGAACTCCTCCATCGGGATGACCTGGCTGTAGCCGCCGCCGGCCGCGCCGCCCTTGATGCCGAAGGTCGGGCCCATGGAGGGCTGGCGGATGCACAGGAACGACTTTCTTGCCTATCACGCCGAGGGCCTGCGTGAGGCCCACGGACGTTGTGGTCTTGCCCTCGCCCAGCGGGGTCGGCGTGATGGCCGTCACGTCGATGTACTTGCCGTTGGGATTAGCCGCCAAACGAGCAAGAATCTCCAGCTTTACCTTGGCCTTCACATCGCCATAGGGCTCCAGCTCCTCGGGCAAAATACCCGCGCGGCGAGCCACCTCTGTAATGGCCAGCGGTTTGGCGGCCTGCGATATTTCAATGTCGGATGGTACTTTGGCCATGGTTTCTCCTGTCAGCCGGTGGGCCACAAAAACACATGCCCACCCGCCTTCCGGCGTGAGGGCATGCCACCGCACGAGCTTGTTAATTAGATTCGCACCGGACCCACTATGCAAGATGCAGGTCCGGAAATTCCGGACCTGACCTATTTCCCGGCCCGCCCTAGTACTCCGTAACGGAGAGACTTCTGGGTAGCGGTTCTTTTTGCCGATGGGTTGATAGAACCCTTTTGATCGGCAAGGAGGCCGTCATGAAAAAGTACATCGTCGAATTGACAACCGAAGAGCGTTCCCAACTCCAGACACTGCTGGATAAAGGCAAGCCGCATCAACGCAGGCATGCTCAGATGTTGCTCAAGGCTGACCAAGGCCCCGAAGGTCCGGGGTGGAAAGACGCTCACATTGCCGAGGCTTTTGACTGTCATCCCACGACGGTTGAGAACTTGCGTCGTCGTCTGGTGGAGCAAGGGCTGGAGGCGGCCTTGGAGCACGGCAACCGTGGCAGCTATCGGGTACGCAAGCTCGACGGCAAGGCCGAAGCGCACTTGATTGCCCTGACTCGCATGGAGCCGCCGGAGGGGCGCAGCCGCTGGGGCGTGCGTCTGCTGGCTGACCAGATGGTGGCGCAAGGATACGTCGAGTCTTGCAGTCACATGGCGGTGCAGCGGACGCTTAAAAAAATGAGCTTAAGCCTCACCTGAGCAAGTACTGGTGTATTCCGCCCAAGCAAAACGGCGAATTTGTCGCGGCGATGGAAGACGTGCTGGAGGTATACCACCGGCCGTTCGACTCGTTGCGACCCCTGGTATGCTTGGATGAAGCCAGCAAGCAGTTGGTGGCCCAGACGCGCCCCTCGATTCCCGGTCGATCCGGCCGAATCAAGCGGGTTGATCCGGAATACCGCCGTTGCGGCACGGCCAGCGTGTTCCTGGTGTCCGAACCGCTGAAGGGCAAGCGGCACGTGCGTGTGCGTCAGCAGCGAACGCGAATCGACTTCGCCCACGTGATACGGGAACTGTGCGATGTGCTGTACGCCCAGGCCGAGAAGATCGTGCTGGTGATGGACCAACTCAACACGCACAACATCGCCAGCCTGTACGAGGCATTTGAACCGGCTGAGGCTCGGCGTTTGGCGGAGAAGCTGGAGATTCACCACACGCCCAAGCATGGCAGTTGGCTGAATATGGCCGAGATCGAGTTGAGCGTGTTGAGCCGCCAGTGCATGGATGACTACTTTGAAAGCCGCGAACAACTGGCGGCGAGCATCGCGCCGTGGGAACGTTCACGAAATGAAAAGAAGAAGGGCATCGACTGGCGATTCACCACCGCCGACGCCCGGATCAAACTGAAGAAACTATACCCGGTGATTTAGCTGTTACAGAGTACTAGAGGCCGACCCTTCGCCGGACCAGCTTGTCCAGCTCCACGGCCCAGAAGATCACCGAACTGATAAGCATAACCACGACAACCTCCAGGGCCGACAGCGGCACGGTCTGGAAGAAGCCGCGCAGGAAGGGAACGTACATCAGCGCCAGTTGCAAGGCCACCGTGGCCAGGACCGAGGCGAGGAGCGCCTTGTTGCTGAACAAGCCCGCACTGAACAAGGACTGCCGCCCGCTCCGCACGGCCAGCACGTTGGCCATCTGCGTGAAGGTGACGATGGCAAAAACGATGGTGCGATAATGTCGAAGATGTCCCTCATTAGATTCCAGGTTCAGCCCGTGATGGAGCCAGGCCCAGCGCCGCCGGCCAGACAGATTCCGGCCATCAACAATCCCACCCACACGATGTGAATCCACAGTCCCGCACTCATAAAGGGGCCGTTGTTCCGGCGCGGCGGACGATTCATAGCCCCCGCCTCCGCCGGCTCGACCGCCAGCGCCAGCGCAGGCAGCCCATCGGTCACGAGGTTCACCCACAAGATCTGGATGGGAATCATCGGCAGCGGCATGCCCAGAATGGGCGAGAGGAACATCACCCACAGTTCGCCGCTGTTAGTCGTGAGCAAGTACTGGATGAACTTGCGGATGTTGTCGTAAATCACCCGCCCTTCCCGCACCGCCGCGACGATGGTGGAGAAGTTGTCATCCTGGAGGACCATGTCCGCGGCCTCCTTGGAGACATCCGTGCCGGTGATGCCCATGGCCACGCCGATATCCGCCTTGCGCAGGGCCGGGGCGTCGTTAATGCCGTCGCCGGTCATGGCCACGATATGCCCGTGGTCCTGAAGGGCCTGCACGATATTCAGTTTGTGCGCGGGCGAGACGCGGGCGAAAACCTGCACCCTGTCGACCACCTTCTCCAGCCCCTCCAGCCCCATGGCATCGAGCTCGGCGCCGGTGAGAACGCGGCCGCCTTCATCGAGGATGCCGAGTTGCCGCGCAACGTTCTGGGCGGTCAGCGGGTGGTCGCCGGTGATCATGACCGGCCGTATGCCCGCCGCCTTGCAGATTTCCACCGCCTCTCGCACCTCCTGGCGCGGCGGATCGATCATGGCGATCAAACCCACAAAAACGAGGTCATTTTCAAGAGCCGTCGTCGCCGCCGGCGCAAATTGCTCCTTTAGCGGCCGAATGGCCACGCCCAGAACGCGCATGCCCTGGCCGGCAAGTTCGGCATTTGCACTTTCGATTTGCCTTCGCTGGGCCTCATCCATCGGGGATACGACGCAATCGCGCCAGATGCGCGTGGAAATCGACAGCATTCCATCCACAGCGCCTTTGACGATGGCGAAGCAACGTTCACCCGACATATTCAAGGGCGAACCTGTCAGGCCGGCTAATTGGGCAGGCAGGGCCGCCGGATCGGAGAGGCAGTGGATCGTCATCATCCTCTTGCGCTGAGAATCGAACGGCAGTTCCCCCATGCGCGGCAGCGCCTTCTCCAGTTCCGGTTTAGGCAGCCCCACCTGGGCCGCCGCCACGACCAGCGCGCCCTCGGTCGGATCGCCCACGGCGTACAGCCTGCCGCCTTCCTCAGGCGCCTGGTGCAGCGAGGCATCGTTGCACAGCGCCGCCGCGGCCAGAAGCATGCCCATGCCAGGGTGGTCGGCAAACGCCTGGCGAGCGGCCGAGGAAAGCGGCTCTTCCACATTCACATCGGGCCGCCGCAACATCTCGGTGAGGTCCAGCCGCCCGCCGGCCACATCCAGCACGGTAACGGTCATGCGATTTTCGGTGAGCGTGCCGGTTTTGTCGGAGCAGATCACCGTCACCGAGCCCAGCGTCTCCACCGCCATGAGCTTCCTGATCAACGCGCGGCGGCGCAGCATGCGCTGCGCCCCCAGGGCCAGGGCGATGGTCACTACGGCGGGCAAACCTTCCGGGACGGCAGCCACGGCCATGGAGACGGCCGTGAGGAACATGTTCTTGATATTTTCGATGCCGACGCCTTCGCGAACGAGTCCCTGCACAAAAATAATCGCGACTAGCACGATCGCCGCGACGGCCAGCCCGCGGCCAAGCGAGGCCAGCCGTTTCTGGAGCGGTGTGGGCTGGCGCTGGCCCACCTGGAGCATGGCCGCCACAGCCCCCAACTCCGTCTGCATGCCCGTAGCGACGACCAGGCCAACGCCGCGCCCGTACGTAAGCACCGTGCCCATAAAGGCCATGTTCCGCCTGTCGCCTAACGGGACGTTCTCCTGAGCGATTGGCGGCAAAACCTTCTCCACCGGCTCGGATTCGCCGGTCAGGGCCGCCTCGGCGATGCGCAGGTTCACCGCCTCCAGCAGCCGGCAATCGGCGGGCACGAAGTTGCCGGCCTCCAGCAGCACGATATCGCCGGGTACAAGCTCCGTGGCGGAAAGTTCCACGATTTGGCCGCCGCGCTCGCGCGCACGACCGGCACGGAAAGCTTTTTCAGGGCCGCGATGGCCTTTTCGGCGCGATATTCCTGCGAAAACCCCAGCAGCGTGTTGAGCACGATAATGACGGCGATGGCGATGGAATCGTAGATTTCATCGAGCCCCTGGCCCGTGTGGAAATAATCGTACAGGCCCATGCCTGCCGAGACCGCTGCGGCAAAGATCAGGATGACCACCAGCACGCTGGTGAGCTGCTCGGCAATGATAGACCAGGGACTGCGCCGGCCGCGCTCGACGAGGGCGTTGGGGCCATAACGGACGAGCCGTGTGCGGGCTTCCTGCGTGGAAAGGCCGGCCGCCGCGTCTGAAGTCAGCCGCTCGACAGCCTCCTGGGCGGACAGCTTATAAAAACCGGATTCAGCCATGCTCGTTTCATCATACGCCCGCCTGTCATCAATTGCCCCGAGGCGAATCAAGAGGAGGCATTGTCGCCGGGGTCCGTTTCTGCGCCAAGCGGCCCGCTCGCGGAATTAGCCATGTTCGCAGAAATCGTCACAGAGGACACAGAGGAGAAAAACAGAGGACACAGAGAAGAGAAGAACAGTAAATTCTTCTCCGTGACCTCCGTGGCCTTTGTGTCCTCGGTGGCAATTTACTGAAAAGGCATTCAAGAGAAGACCGGCAGCAAATTGATTCACGACAGCCTCTCTTTCTATCTCACTGCCCTCTGCGGCAAATTTATGGGACGAAACTTTCCTCTCCGACACGGTGCACTTATACTGCCGCGTCTGATTTGGCTCATAAAGGAGTGCAAGTACATGGCGAACGATCTCAAGAAACTCACCATCATCGGCGCGGGCAATGTCGGCGCCAGTTGCGCCGTCTGGGCGGCCAAGCGCGAGCTTGGGGATATCGTCCTGCTGGATATAGTGGAAGGGCTGCCCCAGGGCAAGGCGCTGGACCTGGCCCAGGCCGCGCCGGTGGAGGGTTTTGCCTCCGACATTCACGGAACCAACGATTATGCCGACACCGCGGGCAGCGATGTGGTGATTATCACCTCCGGGCTGGCCCGCAAGCCCGGCATGAGCCGAGATGATCTGCTGGCGGCCAATACGAAGATCGTCAAGGAAGTCTCGGCCCAGGTCGCGAAGCACAGTCCCAACGCCGTGCTGATTGTCGTTTCAAACCCGCTGGATGCGATGGTGTACGTCGCGGCCAAGGCCTCGGGCTTTTCGCACCAGCGCGTGATCGGCCAGGCGGGCGTCCTCGATACCGCCCGCTTCCGCACGTTCCTGGCGGGCGAGATCGGCTGCTGCGTGAACGATGTTACCGCGCTGCTTTTGGGCGGGCATGGAGATGACATGGTGCCATTGCCGCGCTACGCCGCGGCGGGCGGAATTCCGATCGAGCAGCTCTTGCCCAAGGCGAAGATCGACGCCATCGTCGACCGAACGCGCAAGGGCGGCGGCGAGATCGTTTCGCTGCTGAAAACCGGCAGCGCCTTTTACGCCCCCTCCGCCGCGAGCGTGCAAATGGCTGAATCCATCCTGCGCGACCAGAAACGAATCCTGCCCTGCGCGGTTTATTGCGATAAGCAATACGGCGTGGGCGGCTACTGGGTGGGCGTGCCGGCGATCCTGGGCTCGCGCGGCTGCGAAAAAGTCATCGAAATGGAACTCACCGCCTCCGAACGCGCGGCGTTCGATAGCTCGGTCGGGCATGTCAAGGAACTCGTCGCACAGGTCGTTGGCCTGCTGAAGAGTTAAAGGCTAACCACAAAGATCACAAAGACCACAAAGAACACGAAGAAAAACACGAACTAAAAGAAAGAGCAAAAAGAAGTTTAAGTTTTTGACTTTCTTTGTGCCCTTTGTGCTTCTTTGTGATCTTTGTGGTTTCTTATCTCCTCCTTACTGGGCGATTTTGCGGAAGTAGTTCACCCAGTAGTCATGATCGCGCAGTCCGTACGGCATGGTGATTTCGACGACCTGATCCTCCCGGCCCGCGCGCATGCCGACCAGGTGCAACATAGCCAGATCCGCCTGCCCCAGTTCCCTCACTCGATCCATTTCCTGCGCGACATCGGCCGCGGAGGCATACTCGTAGCAGATCACCATCACCGACTCATCATTCGAGTTTTGATACCAGGCGATCCACAGCTTTATGGCCTTGGTCGATTCGCCGTTGGTGAATTCCGCCAGCGGCACGCCCATAAAGACCTGCGGGTTTTGCGTCCAGACCAATGGCTGCTCACTTTGGCTCATCCTGTAGTTCGGCACGAGCTCCCAGCCCAGCGGCAGATGCCAACGCGAAATGGCCGCGGGAAATTCGGGCACTTCCTTGGACTGCCCACCGGATGTGATGCCCTCGCTGCGGCAACCAATTAACGAGGCGGTCAGGCACAGCAAACCCGCGGCGACTACTCTCTTCACAGAACGCTCCTTCTGAGACAAATACGCAACACAAAGATCACAAAGGTCACAAAGAGCACAAAGGAAAAAACAAAATACTCTGTAAAAATTCTAAATTCTTTGTCTTTCTTTGTGTCTTTCGTGATCTTTGTGGTCTTCGTGTGTTGCTCCCGTTTTTCAAAATCATCTGCCCGTTTGCCGCATCGGGTCCAGCAGCGCATTGAGCTTCTCCGCCGGCAGGACATTCTTCTCCATCGCGACCTGGCGGATGGTCTGTCCCGTCGCAAAGGCCTCCTTGGCAATCTGCGCGGCGGCATCATACCCAATCGCGGTCGCCAGAACCGTACACATGGCCAGCGAGTCCTCGACGAGATCGCCGCACCGCTTGGCATCGGCCGCAAGGCCCGCGATGCACTTGGTGCGGAAGGCCTCCGCCGCGGCGGCTAAAAGCGTCAGCGCATCCAGCATGTTGACCGCGATCATGGGCATGCACATGTTCAGCTCCAGGATCGAGCCCACACCGCCCATCGCCCCCGCCGCGACTGCCGCTTCAAAGCCGATGATCTGGCAAACCACCTGGATCACGCTCTCGCAGATCACCGGGTTGACCTTGCCGGGCATAATGGAACTGCCCGGCTGAATGGCCGGCAGGATAAGTTCGCCGATGCCGCAGCGCGGCCCCGAGGCCAGCAGGCGAATGTCCGAGGCGATCTTGCCGATGGCGATGGCCGCGGTTTTTGCCTCCGACATTACGGAAAGAATCGTATCTAAGTTGCTTTGCGCGGCAAAATGGTCGCTCGCCTCGCGGAAGGCGATCTCAAAACCTTCAGAGAGCCGCTTGCACACCCCCGCCGCGAATTGCTCGTGCGTGTTGAGTCCCGTGCCGACGGCCGTGCCACCGATGGGCAGTTCGGCCAGGCGGCTTATGTCCGCGGTCAGGCGCTCGATGGATTTATCCACCGCCGCGGCATAGCCGCCGAATTCCTGCCCCAGGCGGATGGGCACCGCATCCTGCAAATGCGTGCGGCCGATCTTCACGATGTTATCGAATTCCCTTGCCTTGGTCGCCAGGCTGTCGGCCAGCCGCCGCAGCTCCGGCAACAGCCAGTAGTGCATCTGCACCGCCGCGGAAATGTGGATGGCCGAGGGAATGACATCGTTGCTGCTTTGGCCCAGGTTCACATGGTCGTTGGGATGCACCGGCTTTTTGGAGCCCACCTCGCCGCCAGCCAGTTGGATGGCGCGGTTGGCGATCACCTCGTTCACGTTCATGTTGGTGGAGGTGCCGCTGCCGGTCTGGAAGACATCGACGGGGAATTGGTCGTTCCACTTGCCGTCCATCACCTCTTCGGCGGCCTGCACAATCCAGGCCATGCGCTGCGAATCCAATAGCCCCAGCTCCGCATTGGTCTGCGCGGCGGCGTGCTTTATGGCCGCCACCGCCGAAACAAACAGCCGCGGCATCGCGCGGCCGCTGATGGGAAAATTCTCAATGGCCCGCGCCGTCTGCGCGCCGTACAGGGCCGAGGCGGGAACGGAGACTTCGCCCAGGGAGTCACGTTCAATGCGCTTGTCGTTGGCGTTCATGAGGGGGATTCTACGAGCCAAATTTACAATTGACAATTTACAATTGACAATTGTTTATCGGGGACGTCTTAGCTATCAGTGGAGGGGTTGTTCTTGCAGTAAATTGTCAATTGTCATTTGTAAATTGTAAATCTGCAAAGGCTGGACCATCCTTTGCGTAGAATCCCTCAATATCAGATCATCTTCTTCAGTTTCATCGCGTGCAGCACCTGCTGCGTGAGCTGGGCCAGCGTGAATTGCGAGCAGTCGTACACCATGTCGAACACCGGCTCGCGCGGAAACGCATGGCGTACAGCTTGCGGACGTTCTCGTGCTCCGCATCATGCCGCTGGAGGAGCAGCCGCGCTTCGACCGGCGAGATGCCCTCGGTCTCCACGACGCGATGGATGCGCCACTCTTTGGGGGCTTCCAAGCGGATGCGCAGGCCGTTTTCCAGCTCGCCCGTCGCGCCTGCCCCGCCCATGCCGATGAGAATGACATGCCCTTCAATCGCCAGCTCGCGGATCCGCTCGGCGATGCGGTTGCGGACCTCGATACCATCCATGGACTTGTTGCCCAGGCTGCGGAAGAAGTCGTTCAGCATGCGCGGCCTCTCGCGGCGCAGCCGATTGAGCTCATCCGCCGGCACCTGCGCATCGGCAGCCACGCGGTCCAGGATCTCCCGCTGGTAGACGCGCCAGGGATTTTCCGCCCCAGGCTCGTTGCTGTTGAGCATGTCCACCAGCAGCAGCCCTAAAAAGTACCCGTGGCAGGCGTACTGCCGCGAAATCGTAATGAAGGGCCCCGCGACTTCCTTCTGGCCGACGGCTCGGCCGCGCGGCGATCCCCCCGGCCTTGACTGTATCTCGCTCATGATCACATCCAGCGTTCTTAACACGATATGCTGCCTTTACGGCCATGCCCCAGGCCGCTCGCCCCCGCGCCTGGAGGCTTGTCTATAAATAGTTTACGGCAAGCCGAGGGCCGGCGACAAGACGCTGGGGGGCGCAAGGTCTTTCCAGCCTCCCCTGACCTTCTCTGCCAAATTCACGGCATACGGCTGCAAGAACCCCCACCGGGAGAGGAGTTCACCCTCACCCGCCCCTTCGGGGCATCCCGCTCCGCTGAAGCTTCGCAGGACAAGCCCTCTCCCAGGGGAGAGGGGTTGCAGCCGTGGCACCAAGCACCTTTGTCAGCCTATCAAATCTCTTAAATCTCCGGTATCTTATCTATCTTCTATATCTTCGCCAGATTAAGCCATTTTGGCCGATTTTGCATCGGAGTTGGCGGTCTAGGAATTGTTCGCATTAGTGTATAACTCCTTCATTTCCAAGGAGGTATATTACGGCCGTCCAGACCGCCAACACCGCCAACTGGAGACGCTTGGAGGTCTTTATCCTCATTGCCGCCGGCGTTTGGCAGCCTCCAGCTCCAAGGGGACGCGCAGGATCCATAGCTTCTTGCCGCCACGACTCCGAGTCGTTTTTTTCGCGTTCCAACGTTCTGTGACTTAAACCATCCCGCCGCGCAAGGGTAAGCACTATTCTTACGGACAGAGGGCCCCTGGCCAGAAGCTCACTCAGCCAGGACGCCGCCTCTTCCACCTGGGAACGGTCCTGCCGGTCTTGGGGGCCGGCCCTGAGGGCCTCATCCACGGAGGTGGACACCGGCGTTGGCTCCCAGATCACACTGGGCTGGGGTTGGCCGGGCTGGGCGGCCAGTTGAAAGGCCATGCCCTGGCGGTCGTTGCCTAAATTGTTCTTAACGGGCAGAAAGAGCCGCCGAGCGCCGGCCGGATCTTCCTGGTCGCGCATCACGCAATAGGCACCTCGCGCGGCGGCCATAAACGCCAGGGAGCCCATGGCACGGTACAGGGCCGGACCATCGGTCTTGCGGAGATGCGTGACGGCCACAACGGCCAGATCACAGGCCGCGGCGAACTGCGTCAGCGGGGACAGCAGTTCGCGTATGCGCACATTGTTGACTGAACCGAAGGGGCCAAGGTAGGCGCTGATTGGATCAATAATGACAAGCCGAGCATCGTCCATCTGGTAAAGCGCCAGCTCCAGGGTTTTGATGTGATCGGCCAGATTAAACGGTTTAAGTTCCTCGCGGCCGGTTTCAAGGCTGAAATTGCTGACGGAGTTGATGGTAACGATTCGCTCCAAATCGGCGCCGGCCGCCTCGAGACGGGGGCGGATGGTGTCGGATGGATCATCCTCGCCGGAAAGCAGCACCGCGCCGGCGGGGGCACGAGCGGCCTGGGGCGCATCGGGCCAGGGCCGGCCGCGCGAAACCCGGGCGGCCATGTCCACGGTGATGAATGATTTGCCGATGCCAGGATCCCCGACGATGAACGTGAGCTTGCCCAAGGCGATTCGCCGCGGCCACAACCAGTTAACCGGCCGCGAAGGCACCTGAGAAAACGAAGTGACGACTGGGTTAGAAATGGCAAGTGGATGCTCTTGCTGTAGCTGCCGCGCGGGGGTTTTCTCGTTCTCGAAAGACATTTCACTGCTCCTTTTTGGCGGTCACTGTGACTTCGTGACCTGGCGGCGAATCTAGCAAGTTGGAAATAGCGCGAGGCCAAGTTGATGAAGTTTGATGAAAAGAAATGAAAAGAAATTAAGTTTGATGAAGTTTGATGAACTTTGATGAAGTTTGATGAAGTTCGCGTGTTGCAAGGCTATGCGGCGCAGGGGCTTACAAACTCAGAGTTTTCGTGTTTTTCGGATTTGCTCGTCGGACACGCTCGAAAAGTAAAAAATTTGACGAGAGGGTGTTTTTGACCACATTTTTGAGAGCTTTTGGTTGGGCCGGGCGCCGTGGCTGCGTTTTTTGCAGCCACATCTCTTGTCATTCGTTTTTCCAGCAGTCGTCTTTCAAGGTTCCCTAGTACTCTGTAACAGCTAAATCACCGGGTATAGTTTCTTCAGTTTGATCCGGGCGTCGGCGGTGGTGAATCGCCAGTCGATGCCCTTCTTCTTTTCATTTCGTGAACGTTCCCACGGCGCGATGCTCGCCGCCAGTTGTTCGCGGCTTTCAAAGTAGTCATCCATGCACTGGCGGCTCAACACGCTCAACTCGATCTCGGCCATATTCAGCCAACTGCCATGCTTGGGCGTGTGGTGAATCTCCAGCTTCTCCGCCAAACGCCGAGCCTCAGCCGGTTCAAATGCCTCGTACAGGCTGGCGATGTTGTGCGTGTTGAGTTGGTCCATCACCAGCACGATCTTCTCGGCCTGGGCGTACAGCACATCGCACAGTTCCCGTATCACGTGGGCGAAGTCGATTCGCGTTCGCTGCTGACGCACACGCACGTGCCGCTTGCCCTTCAGCGGTTCGGACACCAGGAACACGCTGGCCGTGCCGCAACGGCGGTATTCCGGATCAACCCGCTTGATTCGGCCGGATCGACCGGGAATCGAGGGGCGCGTCTGGGCCACCAACTGCTTGCTGGCTTCATCCAAGCATACCAGGGGTCGCAACGAGTCGAACGGCCGGTGGTATACCTCCAGCACGTCTTCCATCGCCGCGACAAATTCGCCGTTTTGCTTGGGCGGAATACACCAGTACTTGCTCAGGTGAGGCTTAAGCTCATTTTTTTAAGCGTCCGCTGCACCGCCATGTGACTGCAAGACTCGACGTATCCTTGCGCCACCATCTGGTCAGCCAGCAGACGCACGCCCCAGCGGCTGCGCCCCTCCGGCGGCTCCATGCGAGTCAGGGCAATCAAGTGCGCTTCGGCCTTGCCGTCGAGCTTGCGTACCCGATAGCTGCCACGGTTGCCGTGCTCCAAGGCCGCCTCCAGCCCTTGCTCCACCAGACGACGACGCAAGTTCTCAACCGTCGTGGGATGACAGTCAAAAGCCTCGGCAATGTGAGCGTCTTTCCACCCCGGACCTTCGGGGCCTTGGTCAGCCTTGAGCAACATCTGAGCATGCCTGCGTTGATGCGGCTTGCCTTTATCCAGCAGTGTCTGGAGTTGGGAACGCTCTTCGGTTGTCAATTCGACGATGTACTTTTTCATGACGGCCTCCTTGCCGATCAAAAGGGTTCTATCAACCCATCGGCAAAAAGAACCGCTACCCAGAAGTCTCTCCGTTACGGAGTACTAGGGACCGCAAGAATGTTGCCCAGCACTTTCATCGCTGGATAGCGTCCCTAAAAGGATGGAGTGCCATAGGCACGGCACAAGGAGCAACGGAGAGAGAGGAGTTCCCGCCACGGCGTCCGGGCCAGTTTTTGATGGACAAAAAGCGAAAATGGGGTATAAAAACATATTGTTCAGGACATCGATTCGCAGGATGATTCACGCTGCGAGTCAACGGGCCGGGGCAAGGCAAGTGTCGCAAAAGTGAGGCGCTAAGCCGCGGCCGCGCGTGCAGTTGCCGGTCGTTTGTTTCACGATCTTTTGTTTCACCACGGTTCGAGTTGGCCTGTCAGATCTAATTTGTGAACATCAAAAAAGGAGCGGAAGATGAAACCAGGATTTGCCGCGGTATTACTATGCACTCTCTTTCTCGCAGTCTGCCCGGCGGTCGCCACCGACTGGTATGTCGGCCCCACGGGCACATCTAATGCTCCGGGCACGATGGGCGCGCCGTGGGACATGGCCTCGGCCTTCCTGGGGCACAACGGCGCGGTGCATCCGGGCGATACCATCTGGATGCTGGAAGGCACCTACCGCAGCGCGGACATGCCGGGTGCACCCGTGTACGGCAACCAGGTCGTCGGCATGAGCGGCACCGCCGCGGCGCCTATCACCATCCGGCCCGTGGCCGGCGCGGCACGTGCGCATCGACGGCGGCATCGACCGCGGCTACACCGGCAGCCCCGCCGTATACTGCAATTTTGTGATCATCCGGGATCTGGAAATGTGGTCCACGGAGTGGGCCAATCCCATCACCTCCCAGCAGAGCGGGTCGTGGCCCAGCGATATACCCAGCAATCATGGCGGCGGCTTTTCCGGACGGAACGCCCAAAACGGCGGCAACCTGGCCATCAACTGCATCGTACACAATGCCTTCGGCGGCCTGGATAGCTGGATGGAAGAGCCGAACTTCCTGGCCTACGGCAATATCGTGTATAAGATCGGCTGGATGGCGCCGGACCGCGGCCACGGCCACTGCGTGTATACGCAGAACACCTCGACCCCCAAGACCTACTCCAACAACATCTTCCAGGACCAGTACGACGGCACCGAGTGCATGCAGGCCTACGGCAGCATCAGTGCCCAGTACAGCCACTACATGCTGGACCACAACATCAACACGCACGGCAGCAGCACTAGCACCACCTCGTTTCTGGTCGGCGGCGAGGGGACCAGCGATGATGAGCACATCCTTTCCAACATCAACTACCAATGCAGCATGAACGCCGGCTACGATTTCTCCACGAACAATGTCCTCTACGAAGTGCGGGACAACTACATTGTGGGCGCGGACCTGCAGTATTGGAAGATTATCAACCTCCAGGAGAGCAACAACACCGTCGTCAACGGCAACGTGGTGCGTGTCACGGCCGGCGGGGCGACCAACGACCCGCAGCAGCCTGTCCCGACAACGCCCAAGGTCTTCGTCATGCCCAACAGCTACGATCCCCTGCGCGGCCACCTGGTGATCTTCAACTGGGCCACCGACGCCAATGTCCTGGTGGACTTCCAGGGCCTGGTGCCTGCGGGGACCAACTTCAAGCTAATGGATCCCTTCAACTTCTACGGCGCGCCTCTCTTTGTGGGCACGGGGGATGCCAACGGCTGCGCCAGCATTCCCACGCCGACGTTGTTCAATGAGTTTGTGGTGCTGCGCACCAGCGGCCGCATCGGGCCGATCGTCAATGCCGGAAGCAATCAGACGGTTCGCGTGCCGACTTCATCGGTGACATTGACCGGCACCGTGACGGATGATGCCGGGTACACCGCCGCGCCGACGTGGAGCCTGGTCTCCGGTCCTGCGGCGATGATCGTGACGCCCAATGCCCTCTCGACGACGGTCAACCTGACCGGCGGGCCGGGCGTGTATATTTTCCGGCTGATGGCCGATGATGGGAGCATGAACTATCGTAGCGACGTTCAGGTCACGCTGATCGGCAACGCGGCTCCTATCGTAAATGCCGGCTCAAATCAGTCCGCGGCGCCGATGACGCCGGTGACACTGGCCGGCACCGTAAGCGATGATGGACTGCCGGTAGGCGCCTCCCTCACCTACACCTGGAGCATGAGTTCCGGCCCCGGCACGGTCACCTTCGCCAACGCCAATGCCTTATCTACCACCGCCACGTTCTCCACGGCCGGTTTGTATGTAATTCGCCTGACCGTCGGCGATACCAACCTTTCGGGTTGGAGTGAACTGAGTGTATCCATCGGCGGCGGCGTGCCGTACGGCGGTGTACCCTGGGCGGTGCCCGGCATCATTCAGGCGGAAAACTACGATCTGGGCGGCGAGGGCGTGGCATATCACGACACCGATCCCAACCAGAACACCGGCGGCGCATATCGCCCCACTGAAGGCGTTGATATTCGTGCGATCAACGACCCCAACAACCCGGGCTACCTGGTCAAGGACATCTACACCGGCGAGTGGCTGAACTACACCATCAGCGTGCCGGCGACCGGCGGATACATCATCAGCGTGTACACGGCCGGTACCTATACGCCGCGGTACGTGCATTTCAACCTGGATGGCGCGAATCTGACCGGGCAGATCAACCTGCTGACGACGATTGATTGGGATCACTTCACGCCGGCCTCCTCATCGGCCGTGACCATTCCCGCAGGCATTCACACCTTGCGGCTGTGCTTCGATACCGGCGATTTCAACGTGGACTATTTCACGGTTGCCTCGACCACGCCGATCAACCAGGCGCCGGCCATCACCATGCCGGCCAACGTGATTACCAGCATGCCCGGCGCGGCCAGCGCTGGGGCCGTGGCCTTAAATGCCACAGTATCTGATGATGGCCTGGCCAATCCTGTTGTTTTCACCTGGAGCGTTTTATCCGCCCCGGCCAATGGCGTGGTCACCTTCACCAATGCCACCGCCGCCGGCACCACCGCCAGTTTCACCAGGGTCGGCGCATATACGCTGCAACTGGATGCCAATGACGGCGCCCTGCACACTGCCAAGACGATGACGGTCACCGTGCAATTGGATCCGCGGGCCGACTTTGATAAGAACGGCGTGGTCGACGGCCTGGACTTCCTCGCCTGGCAGCGCAGTTACAATCACGGCACGGCCGCCAGCGGCGCGCCGATCGTGGATGCCAACTTCAACGATCCCAACTACGCCAAGGCCAATGGCGACGCCAACGGCGACGGCAAGACGGATGGCCAGGACTTCCTGATCTGGCAGCAGGACTACGTGTACGGCCATTGAGCAAAGGCCGATGGCCTTTGAGAAAGTAGAAAATAGAGAGTAGAGAGTAGATAGGCAAGACCAGCGGCAGTCTACTCTCTACTTTCTACTCTCTGGTTTTGAGTGAAAGTGGAGAGTGGAGAGTAGATAAAGGCAAGACCAGCGGCAGTCTACCCTCGACTTTCTACTCTCTGGTTTTTGAGGTGAAAGTGGAGAGTGGAGAGTAGATAAAGGCAAGACCAGCGGCAGTCTACTCTCTACTTTCTATTCTCTGGTTTTTGAGGTGAAAGTAGAGAGTGGAGAGTAGAAACGGCAAGACCTTCGGCCGTCTACTTTCTACTCTCTACTATCTTTTTGTTAGATAGTAGAGAGTAGATCGATCCTCACTCCGGCTGTTTTCTGCCCCGGCAGTATTTCTACTTTCTCTTCTCCGCTTTCTACTGTTTCTTATCCCTGCATCCCTTGCATCCCTTGCATCTCTTGCATCTCTGCTGATTCTCTTTTGCGCGCGCAAAAAAAGACCCCGGCCGGGTTGCCCCGGGCCGGGGTCGCAGAAGTAAACAGCGAGCCGTCTTTGCCAAACGTTGCCGTAAAGCTAGCCTGCTTCGCCTAAGCTAGGCAGGACGAGGTTGTGCTGACCAGTTATCCGGGAAGATCGCTCTTACCCGGCATCTAGATGATCCTCTAGAAAGGAGGTGATCCAGCCGCAGGTTCCCCTACGGCTACCTTGTTACGACTTAGTCCCAGTCATTGAGCTCACCTTCGGCAGCCCTGTGACAGGCCGACTTCGGGTGCTCCCAACTCCCATGACTTGACGGGCGGTGTGTACAAGGCTCAGGAACACATTCACCGCGGCGTTGCTGATCCGCGATTACTAGCGATTCCGACTTCATGGAGTCGAGTTGCAGACTCCAATCCGAACTGGGGCCGGCTTTTTCCGATTTGCTCCACCTCGCGGTCTCGCGTCGGTTTGTACCAGCCATTGTAGCACGTTTGCAGCCCTGGGCATAAAGGCCATGAGGACTTGACGTCATCCCCACCTTCCTCCGGTTTAACACCGGCAGTCTCGTTAGAGTCCCCGGCATGACCCGATGGCAACTAACGACAAGGGTTTCGCTCGTTACGGGACTTAACCCAACATCTCACGACACGAGCTGACGACAGCCATGCAGCACCTGTGTATGTTTCACCCCGAAGGGCAATCTATTCGCTTTCACGGTAGATATCCATACATGTCAAGCCCAGGATAAGGTTCTTCGCGTTGCATCGAATTAAGCAACATGCTCCACCGCTTGTGTGAGCCCCCGTCAATTCCTTTGAGTTTTAGCCTTGCGACCGTACTCCCCAGGCGGCCTACTTAACGCTTTTGTTGCGGCCGAAAGCCCGTCAGAGAGTCTTCGACCTAGTAGGCATCGTTTACGGCCAGGACTACCGGGGTATCTAATCCCGTTCGCTCCCCTGGCTTTCGCACCTCAGCGTCAGGACAAGCCCAGTGCGCCGCTTTCGCCACCGGCGTTCCAATTGATATCTACGCATTTCACCGCTCCACCAATTGTTCCACGCACCTCTACTTGCCTCAAGACCTGTAGTTCGCCCAGCAGTTCCCCGGTTGAGCCGAGGGATTTCACAAGACGCTTACAGGCCCGCCTACGTGCTCTTTAAGCCCAGTGATTCCGAACAACGCTAGCCACCTTCGTATTACCGCGGCTGCTGGCACGAAGTTAGCCGTGGCTTCCTCTGGGATCCCTCAACTCGGGCGCTTATTATACGCCCTAACTTGGTAATCCCTGACAGCGGTTTACACCCCGAAGGGCTTCATCCCGCACGCGGCATCGCTGGGTCAGGCTTTCGCCCATTGCCCAATATTCGTTACTGGCAGCCTCCCGTAGGAGTCTGGGCAGTGTCTCAGTCCCAATGCGCCGGGCCGACCTCTCAGCCCCGGTACCCGTCGTCGCCTTGGTGAGCCGTTACCTCGCCAACTAGCTGATAGGATATGGGCCGCTCTCTGACCGACAGGTCCCGAAGGATCCCCGCCTTTTGACCTCTCAGGCCATCGCCCAAAAGGCATCATCGAGTATTACCCCGCCTTTCGGCGGGCTATCTTCGTGTCAGAGGTACGTTGCCCATACATTACTCGCCCTTGCGCCGCTCTACTATCACCCTTGCGAGTGAATTCGCGCACGACTTGCATGTTTTAGCCATGCCGCCAGCGTTCGTTCTGAGCCAGGATCAAACCCTTCAGTTGATATTCTTTGTCCCCACCGCCGAAGCGGTGAGGCTGATTTCAAAGAAGGTGATTCTGGACATTTGAGGACTCCAACCGTGGCTAAACGGTTAGAGGGGCCCTCATATGAAAAACCCGACCGGTTGATCGGGCTCGCAATCCCGATTGCTCGGGATAGCTAAACTCAAAATCCTGTACTGGTTAATGCACATGTCACGAGGATTTCGAGCCGGCCTGACTTCGCAAGATGTCAGGCCATTTTGGTTGGATCGTCCCCAACTTCAAGCCCGTGATAGGCTCAAAGCTGAGGTCACACCCTCGTGACGGCTTCGCTGTTTAATTGTCAAGTATCTGTCGCATAAGACCTTAGCATCTTACGAGTTTGTCGCCCACAAGGGGCAAGACGCGGTAGTATATCCTCTGAAAGCTCACTGTCAAGCGCGCAAAAAACATTTTCTCAAAAATTTTTTGCCCACTCGGGCTCACTCGCTTGCAAGAGCTTTCCAGTCGCGTTGCCCCTCACAGGCGCAACTAATATTATAGGCATGTGCCCCCTCCACTTCAATGCGCGGCCATCCTTTTGCCCATTAAACCGGCTGCTTGCCTGCCGCTAACTGCTTGAGCTGCTCCAACTTCTGGCGCACTTCCACGGCCATGCGGCTATTCGGATAACCGGCCATAATCTGCTCGCCAATGGACACCGCCTGGTCCCACCGGCGCGAATCCACCGCCAACGAGAACTGCACGCCCAGGCTGTTCAGCTTGGCCCGAAAGACCCCGCGGGCCGATTCCTGTAGCGCGGCGGCCTCCTGCGGCGTCAAATACCGGTCCAGCTCTTGCAGCAGCTCAATGGATTCGTCGATGTCGTTACGCTTGATCGCCTCATCGTAACGGTTCAATAGCTCGCTCTTGTGCTGGGCCCGCGCGGCGGCGATCTTTCCCGGCAACTGCTTCACCTTCTCGTGCTCGCCAAACGCCTCCAGCAGCCGCTGGCTTTCGCGCAGGCGCGCTCCCAGTTCCTGGCGGCGATGATCTGGTCGATGCGGGCGATGGCGTCCCCGATCCGTCCCTCAATCGTGGTGTCGCGATTGATCCGCACGGTATCGCGCAGCCGCTCGGCCTGGTCCTTGTAGCCGAACTGCTGCTCCAGGCGGTCGATCACCTTGGCCGCCTGCTCGTAGTTCTGCTGCACCATGCAGGCGTTGACCACTTCCTGCACGGCCTCCAACTCCTTCTCGCGGAAAATCATGCCCTTGGCCTGATCCGAAAGCGGCGCAATATCCGCCAGTTTTTTCAGCTCGATGCGGCTGGCATCCATCACGCTTTCCAGCCGGCTCAAGCGCGCGACTATCGCCGCCAGGGGCGATTCCTCGCTCGTGCGCTGGTGTACCAGGCCATACGCCGTGAGCGCCACCATGGCCAGCGCCACTTCGCCGGCCAGCGCCCCAAGCGCCACACGATCTGCGCGGGCTCGATGGCCTGCTGATGCGCGACGGTGTCCTGAATGTACAGGATCAAGGTGGCGATCGTCGTGGCTGCGCCCAAAGCCACCGCCGCGATAATCGCGATCAAGGCGGCTTTGGCGGTCAAAGAAACCCAACTGGACTTGTTCTGCGCATTGACCATCGGGCCGTACTCCTATTCCTCCCTGATTACTTAAGGACAACCGCTTCTACCTAAACTTAAGGTCCGGCAAGGCAGACTGTCAACTTTTGAGGCAAAAAAGGCGGGAGACCAGAGACCGGAGGCTGGAGGCTGTAGGGATATGGCGGGGGAATCGTCTGCTTTCCGAGCTATGTCCCTCTCAACACCAAGAAATACGAATATTGAGAAAAGACCCTGCTTCTACGCCCCTACCGCCTACAGCCTACAGCCTACAGCCTTTGGCGATATTCCTTGTTCGATATTCGATATTCGCCGTTTCTCGGCTGTTTGGTTAGTCCATGTTCTCATAGCAAATCCTTTGCCCACGCCCCTCCAGTCTCCGGCCTCCAGCCTCATTGACAGTCGCCGCCCCTGCGGTAGAATCAACCCGGTCATCGCGGCATTACGCGGAAGCAATTTGTGAACCCGCGCATTCGTAAGGAGGCCCCGGCATGGAGCGCGGAGCAGATCGGTCGCCCAAGGTTCGAGTTCTCGCTTTTACCCTGATCGAACTGCTGGTGGTTATCGCCATCATCGCACTGCTGGTGAGCATCCTTTTGCCCAGCCTCCAGCAGGCCAGAAAGCTGGCCATGGAATCGCTGTGCTCCTCGAATCTGCACGCCCTGTACCAGGCCGGCACCATGTACGCCGCCCAGAACAAGGGCTACATGTGCCATCCTAATGCCATGTTTAAAGGCGAATATACAGGCGGCTTCCCTTCAACGATGACGGATCCTATTCCCCCCGCCTATAAAAAATTCGGCCCGCCTTACAGCTACGACGCCAACACCTTTTTTCAGCCGCTGACAACGGATTCCTGGATCGTCACCAAGTGCATCTCCCTGGATGTGGATTTCAGCCAAAAGATGAATGAGGGGCCGCATGAGGGGAACGAGCCCAAGTTTTATATTACTCAAGCCGCCGTGGCCGTCTGCCCCCTGGCCCGCTCCGTTTTTCCGACCCTTTCCGCCACATCCTTTGACACCTGGGGCGAGAGCCAGACAACCTATTTCCAGGCCACGCTGATGACCAGCGGCACCGGCCAGGACAACACTACCGGCGCGTGGGACTACCGCGACAATGCCTGGGGACCGTACAAACCCGAAGAAATTCCTGATGCCAGCAATACGCTGTGGATGGGCGACGCCATGATGGTAGCTGATATAGGCACCAATCAGCAGTTCAAGTTCGGGTTGGTGGATGCAAATGTCTCGGGGAGCCAGGCCGGCATGCCCTGTGACGCCGCGCTCGTGGAATACTATTCTCCCTTCTTCGATTTCGGTGGAAATGATCCAACCCCCTGTTTCGGTTCGATCTTCACCTATGCCGGCGGGCCCACGGGGGAGTACTACCAGGCCGATCCCTCTGCCGCGCACTGGGACGGCCACGTCAGAACCTACAACGTGCCGGGTATAAACAACCCGTATGACGTTCTGAAGCTGACCACGCTGAATGGCAAGATCCCGATCCGCAAGAGCCTGAACTGACAAGGCCGCGGCTTGAGCATATCGCTGTAAGCAGGAGCTTCGAACTTGAAGATTCGGCGTTCGTTATTCGGCCAAGGCTGTGGGCTGTAGGCTGTAGGGATATGGCTGGAGGATTCATCCGCTTTCCGGGCAACATCGCTCGCATCATCCAAGAAACGAGTATTGAGAAAAGACCCCGCTTTCACGCCCCTACCGCCTACAGCCCACAGCCTACGGCCTTTGGCGATATTCCTTGTTCGATATTCGATATTCGCCGTTTCTTGGCCTAAGCCCTAAGCCCGCAGCCTTAAGCCCTCTGCCTTACCCGCTTTTAACTTCATCTCCTCTCCGCGCGGCCGATATGAAATCTGTGCGGGCACGCACAAATGTGATAGAATACTTGTCCTTTTTGTTCGATCGGAAGTGGTTCAGTGCCGTTTGAGAGCATGGACATTCAGCAGGTTTCCGCCTACCTGGGGCTGGATGCACGCGATGTGCAGCGCCTGGCCTCACGTGGCAAGCTCCCCTGCCACAAGCGCAAGGGCGGCGTCATCTTCCGCAAGATCGACGTCGATCACTGGGTGGAACGCCAGCTCCACGAGCTGCCCGACAAGCGCCTGGAGGAAATCGAAGCCGGCGTGCGCGGCCATCACGGCATGGATGAAGACCACCTCGTGCTGGTAAACCTGCTGCCTGAAGGCGGCGTGATAGACCCGCTACAAGCGCGCTCGCGTGCGAGCGTGCTGGCGGACCTGGTGGATGCCGCCCAGGCCTGCGAGCTGTGTACGATCGCGCGAAGATCCTGGAGGCGCTGCTGCACGCGCGAAGAGATGGCCTCCACCGCCCTGCTGCCGCGCACGGCCCTGCCGCACCCGCATCATCCGCTGCCGTACGACATCGCCGAATCGTTCATGGTCATCGGCCACAGCCACGCGGGCGTGCCGTTCTCAGCGCCGGATGGCTCGCTGACGAACCTCTTCTTCCTGATCTGCTGCAAGGATGAGCGCACGCACCTGCACGTGCTCGCGCGCCTCAGCCGCGTGCTCCAGGGCAAGGATGTGATCGAGAACCTCCTAGCCGCGACAAACGCCGACGAGCTGCGTAAGGTGCTGGTCGAGGCGGAACGATCGGCCAGCGAGCAGTAGATTGCACAAAACTCTAACTCTCTTGGAAGAGTTTCATCAAATCTTCAATCGCTTTCCATGCAGCGCTGTTTCGTCGACGCAATTGCGGGTAATGCTTGTTTAAGTAGAATCCGACCAGAACGACAGGGGACATTTCTAGTGCTGAAGCTATTCTTTCCAGAATGTCCATCGAGAGTGGTGTTACATCATTTTCATATCGACTCAACCGGCTTTTGTTCCATTTCAGCTTTCTTGCCAGTTCCTCAACTGTCCACCCTCTTTCTTCCCGTATTCTTCGCACAACAGACCCTGCTGATCGTAGCTTAATGTTTTTGGGGTTTTTCTCCTGGTGCGCCATATGCTCCGCCTTGCCCTGCAAGAAAAACCGAGCGGGCAATTGCTGATTCCACTTTCTGCCTGTCAAATGAGGGGTTTTTTACATCATCAAGGCATTTTCTCAGAAGGAATACCGCTTCAGACAAGCACCGGCGCTTGTAAATGGTTGATTCGCATTCCGGCAACTGCCGTTCTGCGTTCTCTACAAATGCTAAAAAATTCCGTATTTCGTTTTCCATTTGATGTCTCCAAATTTGGAGGTCGCTTCGCGAATCCAAGCGACCACCGGCTGGCGCGACATTCAAGCCGCCCAGACACTGTGTGATCGCTCGGTTCACGAACGGAAAACGGGATACGGAACCAGAGCTTTCTATCAAACCGTATATTAAACCGGCTAATGTTCCACCACGCGAATGTTTTTCCCGCCGGGCAAAGAATTCGGCCCAAGCGCTGGCTCACTCGCGGGCTACTACTAAAAAAGCCATTATGATTGTCGCAGATGGCTTATAATATGCAACAAGAAAATTATAAACTTCGCAAGTTTTTCCCATGATTCCAAATTATTTGCTACAATTTCCGCTGCCTCCAAGGCTGACTTCTTCGTTATTCGGGCCATAGATTACGCCTGGCATAGGCCGAGTCCTCGATAAATTTGTTGGAGTGCCGTAGGCACGGCAGATTGTAGCCCAACACTTTAGTGCACTTTAGTTTTGGGAATAGCGTCCCCGAATGTGGGGAGTCCCGAAGGGACGGCACAAATAAATCGACAGGTATATCTTTGCCGTGCCTACGGCACTCCATCCTTTTGATCGACCATACCCAGCACTAAAAAGGTTATTGCATCTAGGCTATAAGTGTTTGTCTTTCGCTGCGGACATAATGAAAGATCAGTTTTGCCTGCACCCAAAGACGAACACGAAAGTGTGTCCGTACCCAGGGCGGCAGATGCTTAATCCCGCAACCGCTGCTATTCCAGGCGCCAAAGAATCGGTCAATGCTGGCGCACTGTTTAAGTAAGCCGTATCCAAAAGGCCGGCTGCACAGGTCAATCGACCGCAGACGATACGGGCTTTGTCGGCGATGTCCCAAACGAGCGCCTTTCCTTTTGGGAACCACCAGTCTGAATTCCTTTGGCCCCAGCATGGTCAAAGAGTTTGTTGTTGTCATACTCCCCATCGCCGAGCAAATAACCCTCTCCGTTAACGTCGCGGAGCAGCCGCTGCGCCATGCGTTGTTCGTTGCAGTGCATGGGCCCCACGCGCCAGGCGACAGCGACGCCGCCGGGAGTGCAAATGGCATAAAACTTATAGCCTTTGGCCTTCCCTGTGGCCGCGCGGCCGAAGCCGGCCTGGCGGTCATGCGAGGCACTGCCGATCACCAAGGGCATGGCGTCGATGCAGCGCCAAAGGCTCTGACCGAAGTGCTGACGATAGTGTTCTTCCAGGTCCACGAGCAACGCTTGCACCGGTGCCGTTCGCAAGCGCCGCGACATGCACGAAGGACTGGGCAGATCGCCCAGGCTCGGCTCAGGCCAATTGCGTTCATCACACGCCCAGCAGGTCGGCCGATCATGCAGCACGGCCCAGAGATAAACCGCCACAATGCGCCGTGTTGAATACTGCACCTTCGCTTGGGAATACTTCTTGCCCGAAATCACAAGCAGTTCGTACACTCGCTTCCAGAGTTCGCCTTCCATGGCCAGTCTCCTTCTGTAATGAGTGGGAGACATTGTGGAGGCGAACTTCTTATTGCGCAATAGGTTACATCAATTTTGCAAAATCCTCTAAAGTGCTGGGCTGCAAACGAATGGTCCCTACGGGACCTTCAAGACTTGCGCTGCTTAGATCCCCGTATCTTTCTGACTTCTTTCTTTCGGGAGCAATTCACACGCCAGCCGCTTGCTGCGCCGCCAGGACGTGCGCGGCCAGGAGTTTGTCCGTCCGGGCGATGTGATTGATCAGCCACTTGGTCAGGTGGTCGTGCACGGCCAGCACGAAGCGCGGGGAAATCGCGCCCTGGTCGCAGGTGCGTTTTAGAAGCATGAACTCGGACACAAACGAATTGTGCTGGAGCACGTGCATCTTGCGGCCGGGATACTCGTACTTTTCCATCAGCGTCTCTTCCGTGCCGAAGTGCCTGGCCACGTACTGGCCCAGGAAGTCCAGGATGCGGCGGACTTCGATTTCGGTGTTCCCGCCGCGCATGGCGGCCTGGAGAGCGGCCACCTGCTCGAACAGTTCCTGGTGCTGGGAATCGATCTCGGGGATGTGTACCGACATGTTGGGCGACCACTGGCTCATCGTTGGCTCCTTGAGCACGGAGTATCAATGAAGGATAGGCCGGCAGATTCTGATTCGGCTGGATGCCAAGGCGGCTTTAGCTGCTGTCTCTTCCCTCGCAGCACGGCCATCTTGGCCGTGTTCCGGCCGTTTCTTCGCGTTTTGTCAGATGCTCTAAAAGAAAAACGGCCGTTTTCAGGGGCCAAGCAAGCGATACAAAGCTTTTGCCAACTCCTTGTCATCGGGCAGGTTACTTCTTCCCGCCTGTCCCTTGAATGGGCGGGCGGCCTTGTGGCCGCCGCGACACAGGGTCTAGAATGCATGGGTCTGCCAGGGCGCAGGCGCCCAAACCAATTCGTGCATATAAAAGGAGAGATACATGCTTGATTCAGCGCGCCAAGAAACACCGCTGTCGGTCTGTGAGATACTCGAGCCGCGTACGTTGATGTGCGCGGCCACCCACCATGTCTTCGGCCCGGTCGATCCAGGAGCCCCAATGGCCGGCTCCGTGGTTGGCATTCTGGGCAATGTGACCCCGCTGACGGTTTCCACCATTCCCTCCAACGGCGACACGAATCCGTATGGCCTGGCCTTCGTGCCCAAGGGATTTACAAAGAAAGGCTCGCTGCGTCCGGGCGACCTGCTGGTGTCCAACTTCAACAATTCCATCGCCGATGGCAGTCTCCAGGGCACAGGTACGACGATCGATCGCATCCAGCCCGATGGCACGCTCACCACGTTTTTCCAGGGCCAAAGCGGCATCGGCCTCACCACCGCTTTGGGCATCCTGAAGGCGGGTTTTGTGATCGTCGGCAACCTGCCCACCACCGACGGCACTTCGGCCACGGCCATGCCGGGATCATTGATCGTCATCGACCGCAACGGCAACCAGGTGGGCCAGATTACCGACCCCTTGATTAATGGTCCGTGGGACATGACCATCGACGATGATGGCCGCACGGCCAGTCTGTTCGTCTCCAGCGTACTCTCCGGCGCGGTGGTGCGCATCGATGTGGATGTGTCCAAGTCCGGCGTCACCGTCGATTCCATCACGCAGATCGCCTCGGGATACACCCATCGCAGCGATCCGGCGGCGCTGGAACTTGGCCCCACCGGCCTGGCCTTCAACGACCGCACGGATGTGCTCTATGTCGCCTCCACAGCGGATAACGAAATCTTCGCCGTCTCCAACGCCGAAAAGACCACGACCGATGCCGGCACGGGCAAGGTCATCTTCAGCGATCAGAGCCACCTCCACGGCCCCCTGGGGATGGTGATGGCCCCCAACGGCGACCTGATCTACGCCAACGGCGATGCGATCAACCCGGATCCCGCTCAGCCCTCGGAGATCGTGGAGATCACCCCCAAGGGCAAGTTCGTGGCCCAGTTCTCCATCGACACCAACGAGGATGCCCCCTTCGGCATCGCCATCACCAACACCGGCAACAAGGTCCGTTTCGCGGCCGTGAACGACAACCAGAACACCGTGTCCATCTGGGACCTGAAGCTCAAGCATCACAAGCATTCCCAGGACATGCATGGGGACATGGACATGCAGGACATGGGCCATCTGAAGTTCGATAATTGGCAGCGGGGCTAGGACCGGCGATCTGCGGCGGCCAGAAGTTCTCAGCTCCGGCTGAACCCTTTCAGCCGGAGCTGTTTTTTTGGGGGGGCTTCAGGCCGTAGCCTCGGGCGCCGTGGAGGACTTTGAATGAACTTTCTGGTTATGCCTTTTCTTAGCCCGAAGGCCGTCTGGAAGTAGACCCGGGCGATGGACTCGCGAGCGAATGCGAGCGAGGACGAGCCTGGGGAGCGAGTGTTATTGGGCAAGAGCCCGTGAGGGCGATTGAATCCGATCATTCCCACATGGTGCCTGGATCAAACGGAATTTTGTGCCGTTTCAAGAAGGCGATGAATTCTTCCTCGAAGGTCACCTTGCGATGGTGTTGTTGCTGGTTAGCTATATAGCGCATCACGTTTGTTTTCAGTGACTCGCTGACCACAAAGGCTCCGTACCCTCGCTGCCAGAAGAATTTCGGCGAAGGCCTGAACGTTCTGTTGATCCAGCCGGAGGTGAGGCTTTTGAATTTCCCGATGGCCGACGAAACGGTAACCGTCGGCTTTATGGAAAGCAGGGCGTGAAGATGGTTCTCTGTCGCATTTATCGCAATGGCCGCGCCAAACTCTTTTCTGGCAACGCCGGCGGCGTATTCAAACAACCGCTGCCTGAACTCATCCATAATCAGTGGCCTGCTGCCCTTGGTGCTGAAAATGACGTGATATTGCAGGTAGTCGAATGAGTGGATCATGCAATGAAGAATACCTGTCACTTATAGGAAGGTCCAACGATTTTTGTGAGCTTCAATCGCCCTCGCGGGCTCCCATTGGAGCGGCGCCTTGCCCCAGGCTCGTCCTCGCTCGCTTTCGCTCGCGAGTCCATCGCCCGGGTCTACTTTCAAACGCCCTGTGGGCTTACAGGGCAGCCACGGGAGCCCCGGCACCCGCTAGAATTCCTTTGGAGGTGGGACATGCTTCCGCCGCGCACAACGACATTCATTCTTCTGCTGGCCGCGCTGGGTTCCTTGTCTGCCTGCTCGCACAGAATCGAAGACCCCCCGCTGCCCGTGGCGCAGAAGATTCCCCTGGGCGACGTCCAGGGTCGACTGGACCACCTGGCGGTCGATCCCTTGACCATGCGGCTTTTTGTGGCGGCGTACGGCGGTAACAGCGTGGAGGTGTTGAGCCTGGCGGCCTCGGCGCAGATGGGGTCGATTCCCAATCTCAGCCAGCCGCAGGATGTGCTTTTCCTGGAAAAGCTTGACCGGCTCCTGGTCTCCTGTGGCGGAGATGGAACGGTACGCTCTTTTCAGGCGAATGACCTGAAGCCCATCAGCACCACATACGTAGGCGAAGAAGCGGACAACATGCGCTTTGATGCGGCGGCAAACGCCCTCTACGTCGGCTACGGCGCCGGCGCGATAGCCGCGCTGGATGTGCAAACGGGTGAAAAAATCGGGGATATTGTACTGCCAGGCCACCCGGAGGGTTTTGTCCTGCAATCGCATGGGCCGCGGATATTCGTGAACGTGCCCACCGCCGCGCAGGTGGCCGTGGTCGATCGCCAGAAGATGGCCATCGTCGAGACCTGGCCGCTACAGGAGGCGGCCTCCAATTTCCCCATGGCCCTGGATGAACAGGATGAGCGGCTGTTCATCGGCTGCCGCAAACCCGCCGCAGTGCTGGTGTTGGACACCCTCTCCGGCCGCACGGTGGCCGTGCTGCCCTGCGTGGCCGATGCGGATGACCTGTTTTATGATCCGGTGAGCCGGCGGATATTCATTTCCGGCGGCGAGGGCTGGTTCGATATCTACCAGCAAACCAAGCCTGACACGTATGCCCTTTATTCACATACACCTACGGCCATTGGGGCCAGAACGTCACTGTTTGTGGCGCCCATGAAGATGTTTTACGTGGCCATACCGCAAATGGGCATTCGCACACCTGAAATCTGGGGCTATAGCGTGCCCTGAGCAGCCGGCTAAAACACGCCAGAAGGTCCATTTTTTGCTGTATTTGCAGCATTTTCCTGAGAATATTACTGCCAGAATACGGGAATCGCAGTATACTTGGGGTGACTTTCCAGCCACGCACTCGCAGTTTTACGGAGAAGAGCATGAGGAGGAACCACGTGAAACCGGCATCTACCCTGTCATTACTTTCCGTGCTATGTCTGCTTTTGATCTTGTGCCCCGCTGGGAGTGCGCGGGCGGATGTGATGGTGCAGACCTATAACGGCATTATGATGCCCAAAGACCTGCCCTCTACCGACACGACTTATTCCAGCGCTGTCACGAATGCTGTGGTCAATCACCTGCCTATGCCTTTGCCCTCCTGGCTGGCCACGCGCCCCACGGCGATCAAGATCGACATCGGCCGCCAGTTCTTTATTCCCCTGACCAGCGGCGACCCGCTGCCGGCCAATCCGGACAACATCAACCGCGAGTTCCTGGTGGACAGCATGTCCAACATCACCAGGACGTACCATTACGGCAATTATTGGGACTCGAACAATCTCACCGGCGGCATTCTCAATCCCTATACCGACCCGACCCTGACCTTCAGCGATGGCGTGTGGTATGACCCCAGCGTGGGCAAGTATGTTCTGTACACCCACCTGTATTCATCGGATTTCTCATCACAGCCGTCCATCGGCAAGTATTACTCCACGGACGGCATCCATTGGACCAGGGCCAACCACGTCCTGGTGACCTGGTCTGACATTTACTTTGGCGTCACCAACGGTGAAATCGCCGACTGCGACTCCAGCGCGTTCTGGCTGGACCAGGACGCTAACGGCACGGCTCGCTGGAAGTCCTTCCTGATGTGGAAAGGCAAGGGCGTGGGCATCATGCTCGAGTCCGCCGATGGCAACTACTTTGGCCCCGTCGGCAAAGATTTTGGCGCCATGGGCAACCAGGACCGCAGCACCATCTTTATGAACCCCTTCCGCAAGAAAGGCGTCTTCTCCATCCGCGGCGGCGCGACCAATGCCGACCGCATGCGCGACTATATCGAGTACGACCCTAATATCTTCTGCACCTCCGCGATGCCGGGCCTGCCCGGAGGGATGCCATACTGGTTCGGCTCTGACTACCTGGATCCCAACTCAAAATATGCCGACCCCAACTTGGGCTACTGGCACGGCCTGCCCACGTTGTACAACTTCGATGCCACGCCCTATGAGAGCATGCTCATCGGTATGTACTCCGTGCACGCGGCGGCCTACGATGTGCTGGAGTACACTGAGAACCGCACGGACAAGGCCAACCAGGTTTACCTGGGCTTCAGCTACGACGGCTGGTACTTCCACCGTCCGCTCGACCCGGTCACCCAGAAGCACGTGCCCTTCTGCCCCCTCATCCCCGCTTTGAACCAGGTGGTCGATCCGAGCAACCGGTCGTGGGCCGGGTCTAACGTTCAGAGCGTGGCCGGCAGTCCGATCATTGTCGGTCCCGCCGACAACGAGCAGCTGTATTTTTATGCTTCAGGGCGCGGCCTTAGCTATTACGGGCCATTCTGCATTGGCATGCGCTACATCCGCCGCGACGGTTTCTGCTCCATGGACGCCGGCTCTACGGAAGGCACCGTGCTGACCCACCCGGTGAATTTCACCGGCAAGTACATGTTCGTGAACGTGGCCGACAACTTCGGCAACCTCCAGGTCGAGGCCATCGACCCTGCCACTGGGCTGCCGATCGCGCCTTTCACCAAGGCCAACTGCCGCCCCATCGCGCTGGATAAGACGGCCACACCCGTCACCTGGAACGGCGCGGCGGACCTCTCGGCCCTCTCCAACACGAACGTGCAGTTCAAGTTCTATCTGACCAACGGCTCACTGTATTCCTTCTGGGTGACGCCCTCCGCGGCCGGCGCCAGCAACGGCTACGTCGGCGGCGGCGGCGCACACTACACGGGCAACAAGGACACCGTGGGCGCCGGTCCCTTTAATTTGCCGCCGGTGGTGACCATGCCGGCCAATGTGACTATGGGCTTCCCCGGCGCGGCCACTCCCGGCGCGGTGGCACTGAATGCCACCGTGTCCGATGATGGCCAGACCAGCCCGGTGGTCTGCACCTGGAGCGTTCTGGCTGCCCCGACCAACGGGGTAGTTACCATCACCAACGCCAATAGCGCCTCCACGACGGCCAGCTTCAACCGGGTCGGCACGTATACGCTGCAACTGGATGCCAACGACGGCGCCCTGCACGCGGCGGCCACGATGACGGTCACTACGCAGGAGGATCCGCGAGCCGACTTTGACAAGAACGGTGTCGTGGACGGCCTGGATTTCCTCACCTGGCAGCGCAACTACAACCACGGCACGGCCGCCAGCGGCGCGCCGATCCTGGATTCCAATTTCAGCGATCCCAACTATGCCAAGGCCAATGGCGACGCCAACGGTGACGGCAAGGTGGATGGTCAGGACTTCCTGATCTGGCAGCAGGACTACGTGTACGGACACTAAAGTACAGCAATAACACAGCCGCAAGTCTGGCGCGACTGGCCATTTGGCCAGTCGCGCCAGACTGTAAACCAGGGATTTAAGTGTTACAGCAGGTGCGGAATTTCCGCAGCTAGTGTAACGCTTACGAGTGTAACGCTTAAATCGGGGATTAACTTATTTAGCACGGTGGATTCCTAGCGGTTTTGTACTGGCTTCGTGCTGGTTTGGTCCTTCGGCATCTAGTTATTTCTGTCCGAAATAGCACGCGCAATAAGGCTAATTGTCAGCGTTTATGGGCCTTTTTGCATTGACGAAATTGCGATTGTCTGGGAAACTGGTGTTACAGGGGCAGTTAGCGATTTGTGAGGATTAAAGGAGAGAGCCGATGAGCAGGAGTTGTCCCCTTTATCGCTGCGCGCGCTTCATGCCGTTGGTTTCGCTCGTTTTCATGCTGTATCTCACCGCCGCGGCGGCGGCGCAGACGCTGTACAACGGCATCGTTTTGCCGGCCGGTTTCCCCAGCAACGATGCCACCTATAACAACGCGGAATACAACGCGGTCAACAGCCATCAGCCTCAGCCGCTGCCCGCGTGGATGCAGACCCGGCCGGCGGTAATTCCCATCAACATCGGCCGCCAGGTATTTATTCCGGTCACCAGCGGCACGCCGGGACCCAACAACCCGGACAGCACCAACCGCGAGTTCCTGGTGGACAGCACGAGCAACCTCACGCGCACCTACCACTACGGCAGCTACCACGACGCCTATCATGGGCTGCTCGATCCCAATACCAACGCGTGCCTGACCTTCAGCGACGGCGTCTGGTATGACCCGAACGTGGGCAAGTACATACTGTACACCCATCTGCAAGACAACAGCGACGGGTCGCTGTATGCCATCGGCAAGTACTACAGCGACGACGGCATCAACTGGACGAAGGTCAACAACAACGTCGCCATGACCATTGCCTGCTCGGCCTTTGGCGTCACCAATGCCGCCATCTCCGGCTGCGACAGCACCGCCATCTGGCTGGACCAGGATGAGACCAACCCGGCCAAGCGCTGGAAGGGCTTCTTCATGTGGAAGCTGGAGAACTCTGGCGTCGTGGCCTGTAGCGGCGACGGCAACAGCTTCGGCGATTCCCGCCAGGATGCCAACAGCCTGGCCCTCGATCTGGGCGCCATCGGCAACCAGGACCGCACGACGATTTTCATGAACCCCTTCCGCCGGATGGGCGTGTACTCCATTCGCGGCGGCCTGCCGGGCGCGGACCGCATGCGCGCGTACCTGGAATACGACCCGAACGTCTTCTGCACGGCTCGCCAGCCGCTGTGGCCCGGCGGCCAGCCGGTATGGGTGGGCTCGGACATCCTGGATCCCAACTCCAATCTGGTCTCCTATCTGCCCACGCTGTACAACTTCGACTGCACGCCCTACGAAAGTTTCATGCTGGGCATGTATTCGGTCCATATGTACACGAAGGATGACGGGGTGAGCGAGAACCGCACGGACAAGGTGAACCAGGTTCATCTGGGTTTCAGCTATGACGGCTGGTATTTCCACCGGCCAGTCGATCCCATCACGAACAAACACGTGGCCCTGTGCCCCGTCATTCCCGCGCCGGGCCAGGTGTGCGATCCAAACAACCGGGTGTGGGCGGGTTCAAACGTGCAGAGCGTCGTCGGCAGCCCGCTGATTGTCGGGCCGGCGGATAACGAGCAACTCTATTTCTACTGCTCCGGGCGCGGCCTGGATTACAGCACGCATTTCTGCCTGGGCATGCGGTACATGCGGCGTGACGGCTTTTGCTCGATGGATGCGGCGTCCACCGAAGGCACAGTGTTGACGCACCCGGTCAGCTTTACCTCCGGCAAATACCTCAACGTGAACGTGGCGGATGCGGGCGGCAATCTCCAGGCGGAGATTATCGACCCCAATACCGGACTAGCGATCGCGCCCTTCACCAAGGCTAATTCGATCCCAGTGGCCCTGGACAAGACCTCCGTCCAGATGAACTGGACCGGGGTTAGCGACATGTCCTCCCTGATCGGCCGCGCGGTGCAGATCAAGTTCTACCTGACCAACGGTTCGCTGTACTCCTTCTGGGTCAGCCCCAGCACCTCCGGCGCCAGCTACGGCTACGTCGGCGGCGGCGGCTCGCACTACACCGGCAACAAGGACACGGTCGGCCGCGGCGCCAGCGTGCCTGGCGGCCCTGTGGTCAACGCGGGCCCCGACCAGAACGTAACCTTGCCGTCGCTGGCTTCCACCATCAGTTTGAGCGGCACGGTCAGCGATGACGGCCTGCCCAATCCGCCGGGCATCACGACGGCTACCTGGAGCAAGACCTCCGGCCCGGGCACGGTGACCTTCACCAATGCCAGCGCGGCGGCCACGACCGCCACGTTCTCCACGACCGGCTCGTATGTGCTGCGCCTGACAGCCAGCGATTCCAATGCCGCCGCGTACGATGAAGTGAACATTACGGTCAGCCTGGTGGGCCAGCCCCAGCCGCCGGTGGTCAATGCCGGTGTGGATCAGACGATCACGCTGCCCGCCACGGCCGCGCTATCCGGCGCGGTCAGCGACGATGGGCTGCCCAATCCGCCCGCAGCGACCACGTGTACCTGGAGCATGACTTCAGGATCCGGCACGGTAACTTTCTCCAATCCCAATGCGGCGGCGACCACGGCCAGTTTCTCCGCGGCCGGCACATACGTGCTGCGTCTGACCGCCAGTGATTCCCTTAACCAGGCTTATGATGAGGCGACGATCACCGTGCAGCCGGCGGCGCCGGCCCCGGGCCTCATCGAGTGGCTGAAGTTCGATGAAGGCAGCGGCTCAAGCGCGGCGGATTCTTCCAGCAGCGGCCACGGCGGCACGTTAACTGCCAGCCCCGCCTGGATCAGCGGAAAATTCGGCAACGCCTTGCTGTTCAACGGCACGAGCAATTACGTGCAGGTGACGGATTTTGCCCTGACCAACGCCTTTACGCTGGCCTTCTGGTTCAATCCCACGGCCGCCAGCCTGAACGATGTGAACTACCATTACATGTTCAGTTGGGGCACGGTTGAAACCACCAATGACGTGAACGTGTGGCTGGTGGCGCACAGGAATCCGTCTCCGGCCTGGCCCTGCGCATCTCCACCATGGACAGCACGGACAGACTCTCCCAATACGGTCCTGTTGCGGGATCCGACGGACATTCATTTCTACGACGGCAACTGGCACCACCTGTGCGTGACGATCTCTTCTTCCGGCCGCACGGTGTATTTCGATGGCGCGCAGAAGTTCAACGACCATACCAACGGCGGCGACGCCATCGACCCCTCCGGCAGCATCTACATCGGGTCGCGCAATGATGTGAATAGCGCCCGCTTCTACGCCGGCGGGATGGATGATGTGCGCATCTACAACATGGCCCTGGATGCCAACCAGGTGCGCAATGTTTATCTCAACACTACCAGCAATACCGCCCCGGTCATCACCATGCCGGCCAACGTGATTGCGGCCATGCCCGGCGCGGCCGGCGGCGGCGCGGTGGCTTTGAATGCCACGGTCTCGGATGATGGCCAGGTCAACCCACCGGTGGTCACCTGGAGCGTGCTGTCGGCCCCGGCCAACGGCGTGGCGAGCTTCACCAACGCCAATGCGGCCTCCACGACGGCCAGCTTCACCAGGATCGGCGCGTATCAGTTGCAATTGGATGCCAACGACGGCGCCCTGCACACCACAGGCGCCATGACGGTCACGGTACAGGAAGATCCACGCGCCGATTTTGATAAGAACGGCGTGGTTGACGGGTTGGATTTCCTGGCCTGGCAGCGCAATTACAACCACGGCACAGCTGCCAGCGGCGCGCCGATTGTGGACGCCAATTTCAACGATCCCAACTATGCCAAGGCCAACGGCGACGCCAACGGCGACGGCAAGGCGGATGGCCAGGACTTCCTGATCTGGCAGCAGGATTACGTGTACGGGCACTAAACAGAATTGAAATTACAAATTACAAAGTACAAGTGACAAATTACCGGCCGGAAAAGGCTTTCCTCCGGCAGCAATTTGTCATTTGTAATTTGCACTTTGTAATTCTTTGAAGGCTAGAGAGTAGAAAACAGCAAGACCAGCGGCGGTCAAAGGCCCTCGGCCTTTGTTTGAGAGTAGAAATGAGATTACAAATTACAAAGTACAAGTGACAAATTACCGGCCGGAAAAGGCTTTCCTCCGGCAGTGATTTGTCATTTGTAATTTGTTCTTTGTAATTCCTTCAAGAGTAGAGCGTAGAAACAGCAAGACCGTCTGGCATCTTAACGTGAGTACTAAAGGAGCGAGTCATGAGGGCGAATAGCGGGTATCGACTCGGAGTGTTGATGTCGTTCGTTTTTGTAGTGTTTGTCGCGACCTGCGCGGGCGGAGACGTTGTTTAATGGCATCGTCTTGCCGACCCCCTTCCCCACGAATGACACCACGTACACGAACGCGGAGAACA
The DNA here is from genome assembly GCA_963785635.1 of uncultured Phycisphaerales bacterium. Taxonomy (GTDB): domain Bacteria; phylum Planctomycetota; class Phycisphaerae; order SM23-33; family FEN-1343; genus FEN-1343. The sequence goes on along the minus strand of CAWAWB010000004.1, from coordinate 221,275 downwards.
CGGCCATCACCACCTACCTGCCCCAGCCTTTGCCGCCGTGGCTGGTCACGCTGCCCTCGCCCATCAAGATCGACATCGGCCGCCAGTTCTTTATTCCGCTGACCAGCGGCGATCCGCTGCCCCCCAACCCGGACAACATCAACCGCGAGTTCCTGGTGAACAACATGAGCAACATCACCCGGACCTGGCACTACGGCGACTACTGGGACACCAACCACGGCCTGCTGGATCCCAACGTGGACTCGTGTCTGTCCTTCAGCGACGGCATCTGGTATGAGCCTCAGCCTCGGCAAGTACGTGCTGTTTACCCATGTATTCGACACGGATGGCATCACGCGCAGATTGGCCAAATACTATTCCACCGACGCCATCCATTGGACGCCCGGCGTGTACAGCATCAAGGCGACGTTCTCCTCCATTTACTTTGGCATCACTAACGGGGACATCGCCGGCTGCGACAGCAGCGCCTGGTGGCTGGACCAGGATGAGCAGGACCCCAATAAGCGGTACAAGTGCTTCCTGTGTTGGAAGCAAGAGGGCACGTCCATCCTGTGCCATTCCCGCGATGGCAACAGCGTCGGCCCGGATGGCTGGCAATCCAACGGCCTGCTCAACCAGGACCGCAGCACGCTTATTATCAACCCCTTCCGCCGCAAGGGCATCTTCAACCTGCGCGGCGGAGCGCCCAACCAGGACCGCATGCGCCTGTACCAGGAATACGATCCAAACATATTCTGCACCTCGCAGATGCCTATCTCGCTGCCGACCATGTACTACTGGCAGGGCGCGGATTTCCTGGACCCGAATGAACAGTATGCCACTGACCCCCCGTACTACCACGGCCTGGGCTCGCTGTACGACTTCGATGTCACGCCCTATGAGAGCATGATGATCGGCATGTATGCGGTGCAGTCGGCAACAGCTGTTGCGGTTGCGCCTGAAAACCGTACGGACAAAACCAACCAGGTTTACCTGGGCTTCAGCTTCGACGGCTGGTATTTCCACCGTCCTATCGATCCGACCACGCGCAAGCACAAGGAATTCTGCCCCCTGATTCCCGCCTTGAACCAGGTGGTGGATCCGAATAACAGGTGCTGGGCCGGCTCGAACATCCAGCCCATCATCGGCAGCCCGCTCATCGTTGGACCCGCCGATAATGAGACACTTTATTTCTATGTCTCCGGCCGCGGTTTTAGCTTATACACCCAGTACTGCGTGGGCATGCGCTACCTCCGGCGCGATGGTTTTTGCTCCATGGATGGGGGCGGCGCGGAGGGTACGGTGCTGACCAATCCGGTGCAGTTTGCCGGCAAGTACATGTTCGTGAACGTGGCGGACAACTTCGGCAACCTGCAGGTCGAGGCGATCGATCCCACAACGGGCCTGCCGATCGCGCCCTTCACCAAGGCCAATTGCCGCGCGATCGCCCTCGATAAGACGGCCACGCCGGTCAGTTGGAATGGCGCGGCGGATCTGTCGGCACTGGCCAATAGGCCCGTGCAGTTCAAGTTCTACATCACCAACGGCTCGCTGTACTCGTTCTGGGTGACGGCTTCGGCCGCGGGCGCGAGCAATGGCTACGTGGGCGGCGGCGGCGCACGCTATACGAGCAACAGAGACACCGTGGGCGCCGGGCCCTTTAATTTGCCGCCGGTCGTGACGATGCCGGCCAATGTGACTATGGGCTTCCCCGGCGCAGCCACTCCCGGCGCGGTGGCACTGAATGCCACGGTGAGCGATGATGGGCAGACCAGCCCGGTAGTGTGCACCTGGAGCGTTTTGTCGGCCCCGACCAATGGCGCGGCGACATTCACCAATGCCAATAGCGCCTCCACGACGGCCAGCTTCAACCGTATTGGCACGTATACGCTGCAACTGGATGCCAATGATGGCACGCTGCACACGGCGGCCACGATGATGGTCACCGTGCAGGAAGATCCGCGGGCCGACTTTGACAAGAACGGGGTGGTTGACGGCCTGGATTTCCTCATCTGGCAGCGCAATTACAACCACGGCACGGCGGCCAGCGGCGCGCCGATCGTGGATGCCAATTTCAACGATCCCAACTATGCCAAGGCCAATGGCGACGCCAATGGCGACGGCAAGGCGGATGGCCAGGACTTCCTGATCTGGCAGCAGGATTACGTGTATGGGCACTGAGCAAAGGCCGGTGGCCTTTTGAGAAAGTAGAAAATAGAGAGTGGAGAGTAGATAAAGGCAAGACCATCGGCCGTCTACTTTCTGCTTTTTACTCTCTTGTTTTGACCTTGAGGACTAAAGGAGGCAGTCAATGAGGAGCAGCAGCGCAGGTCGACTCCTGGTGTTGGTCCCGTTTGCTTTTGTATGGTTGGTCACGACCGCCGCGCAGGCGGAGACGCTGTACAACGGCATCGTGCTGCCGTCGCCCTGGCCGCCGGCGCCGGCGAACCTGGATCACTGCTATCCCAACCTCGTCACGCCCTATTACCTGAACAATCCGCCGGCGGTGATTCCCATCGATGTGGGCCGCCAGCTCTTCGTGGACAGCTTCCTCATCCAGTCCAATACGCTGACGGTGACGCAGCACCTGCCCGCCTACTACAGCGGCAACCCGGTGCTGTGGCCCACCTCCACCGCTGATCAGTATGTGGCCATGCCGTACAGCGACGGCGTGTGGTTCGATCCCTGCGACCGGAACTTCAAGATGTTCTATGTGGATGCCAGCACCTGGACCGCGGTCGTGTACAGCAAGGACGGCCTGATCTGGACCAAGCCCACCAATATCGGCTCGTACTATGGATCATCCTCCAACTTCTGCGCACCCCCGGAGAAACCTGAGGCGCGTGATTCAGGCATATCCTGGCTGGACCTCGATAGCCCCGACCCCAACTGGCGGTGGCGCCATAGCTGGTATCGCAACAGCGTACACCTGGGCAGGTCGGCCAACGGCATAAACTGGACGATCACGCTGATGTACGATCCCAACGGCAAGCCCATGACTGACGGCGGCTGGTACGAAGACGGCGAACCCAACACCTGGGATCGCAGCACGTTCTTCCACAATCCCTTCCGCAACAAATGGGTCCTATCGCTGCGCGACAACGCCTATGTCAGCGGCCTGTACGATGGGCAGCGTGGCCGCAAGTACTCTGAGGATCCCAATAACACCTGGTCCATACGCGTGCCGTATGTCGCGAGCCAGCCCTGGTGGTGGAGTGCCGACACGGCCGACCTGCCCGACCCGCGCTATGGCGAGCAGACGCAGCTTTATAACCTCGATTGTTCTCCCTACGAAAGCCTCATGCTGGGCGAGTTCACCATCTTCCACGGCGACTGCGGGAGCAGAAACAACACGAATGAGAACATTGATGCCAACAACGCCCGGCCCAAGCTCAATGCGGTCAAGATCGGCTACAGCCGCGACGGCTGGTATTGGACGCGGCCCGACCGGCGGCAGTGGATGCCCTACAGCGAAACGCCCTGGGTATGGAATTATGGCAACGTGCAGTCGGCCGCGGGCGGCGGGCTGGTCATGGGCGACAACCTGTATTTCTACTGCTCCGGCCGCAGCGCCACGGCGGACATCGGCTCGGTAGTACACGCCTCCCTGGCCGGCATGGCCACTCTGCGCCGCGACGGATTTACCTCGGTCGATGCGGGATCGACGGCCGGCGACCTGACCACGCGCGTGGTCAGCTTCCAGGGCGCGCACCTGTTTGTGAACGTGCAGGACCCCAACGGCTCCCTACAGGTCGAATTGCAGGATACGAGCGGCAACGCGATCGCCCCGTTCACGCTGGCCAATTGCAATCCGGTGAAGGCCGACAGCACGATCTATGAAGTCACCTGGGCGGGCGCGGCGGACCTTTCGGCCGTGGCCGGCCAGAGCGTGCGTTTCCACTTCCGCCTCGCTAATGGCAGCCTGTATTCATTCTGGGTCAGTCCCGATGTTTCCGGCGCCTCCTACGGCTACGTGGCCGCGGGCGGCCCGGGCTACACCACCAGCCGCGATCTGGTAGGCAAGGCCGCGTACTCCGCGGCGTACGTGCTCAACCAGGTGGATGCGGGAAGCGATGTCATCGTTTTGCAGGCCAACGGCGCCGCGCTGAGCGGCACGATCAGCACATCCGGCGTGCCTTCGGGACGCACGTTTACGCCCACCTGGTCGGCCACCAGCGGCCCAGGCACGGTCACGTTCGATAATCCCAATGCGGCTTCGACGCCGGCCCATTTCTCCGCGCCGGGCAAGTACATCCTGAGGTTGACCATCAACGACCTGTGGATGACCGCCTGGGATGAAGTGACCGTAACCGTCGTGGGCGCAGGGCAGAATATGCCGCCCGTGGTCAACGCCGGCCTCGATCAATCCATCGCTTTGCCCATTAACTCCCTGACGCTGGCGGGCACGGTCAGCGACGACATGCTGCCCTATCCGCCCGGCGTCACCACGGTCACCTGGAGCAAGATCACCGGCCCGGGCACGGTCAGCTTCGGCAATATCAACGCCGCCACTACGACGGCCACGTTCTCCACATCCGGCGTGTATGTCGTGCAACTGACGGCCAGCGATTCCAATGCCGTTTCCTTTGATCAGGCCACGATTACGGTCCTGACCGCGGGCATAAACACGGCGCCGGTCGTCAGCGCCGGCACGAATCAGACGATTACGCTGCCCAGCGCCGCTACGCTGGCGTGCACGGTGAGCGATGATGGCCTGCCCAATCCGCCTCATGCGGTTACCGTCACCTGGAGCCAGACCTCCGGCCCGGGCACGACCACCTTCACCAATGCCAACGCCGCCTCCACCACGGCCACGTTCTCGGCGGCGGGCATCTACGTTTTGCGTTTGACGGCCAGCGATTCCAACCTGATGGCCTTCGGTGAAACGACCCTCACCGTACAACCCGCGCCGCCCTCGCAGGGCCTGATCGCCTGGCTGAAGTTCGATGATGGCAGCGGCATCAACGCCGCGGATGCATCGGGCAACGGCCATGCCGGCGCGGTGAACGGCGCCAGTTGGATTACCGGCAAGTTCGCCGGCTCGCTCCAGTTCAACAGCAGCTACGTGCTGATAAATGATTTTGCCCTGACCAACGCCTTTACGCTGGCCTTCTGGTTCAACCCCGCCGCCGGCAGCCTGAACGACGTGAACTACCACTACATGTTCAGCTGGGGCCCGGTTGAAACCACAAACGACGTGAATGTGTGGCTGGTGGGTTCACAGGAGTCTGTGTCCGGCCTTGCCCTGCGCATCTCCACGATGGACAGCACGGATACCTCATCCAGCCCGGTGCTCCTGAGGGATCCAACGGATATTCACTTCTACGACGGCAACTGGCACCATATCTGCACATCGATCTCTTCCGCCGGCCGCGTGGTATATTTCGATGGCGTCCAGAAGTTCGCCGACCACACCAACGGCGGCGACGCGATCGATCCCAGCGGGAACGTCTATATCGGCGGACGCTATGACCTCGACAGCGCCCGCTTCTTCAACGGCGGCATGGATGACCTGCGCATCTACAACATGGCGCTCACCGCGGCCCAGGTGCAGAGCATTTATAACAATGTAAATGTGGCCCCTGTGGTAAGTGCAGGTCCGAACCAGTCGGTCGCAATGCCCAATGCGGTAACGCTGTCGGGCACGATCAGCGATGATGGCCAGCCCAATCCCCCCGCCGCCACATCGGCCATGTGGAGCAAGGTATCCGGTCCCGGCACGGTGACCTTTGCCAATCCGTTCGCCGCCACTACGACCGCCACCTTCTCCGCGGCGGGCACGTATGTGCTGCGGCTGACCGCCAACGATGCGCTGGCCAGCGGGTCGGGCGACTGCCAGATCACCGCGACCGGCGGCGGAAACGTCGCCCCCATCATTACCATGCCTGCCAACGTGGTTACGGCCATGCCCAGCGCGGCCAGCGGCGGCGCTGTGGCCCTAAACGCCACCGTGAGCGATGATGGGCAAGTCGATCCGCCGGTGATCACCTGGAGCGTCCTGTCCGCCCCGGCCAATGGCGTGGTTACATTCACCAATGCTAATGCGGCCTCCACAACGGCCAGCTTCACCAGGATTGGCGCCTATCAGTTGCAGCTCGATGCAAACGACGGCGCACTGCACACCACGGGCGCCATGACGGTGACCGTGCAGGAAGATCCGCGGGCGGATTTTGATAAGAATGGCGTGGTTGACGGCCTGGATTTCCTCGCCTGGCAGCGCAACTACAACCATGGCACGGCCGCCAGCGGCGCGCCCATTGTGGATGCCAACTTTAACGATCCCAACTACGCCAAAGCCAACGGCGACGCCAACGGCGACGGCAAGGTGGATGGACAGGACTTCCTCATCTGGCAGCAGGATTACGTATACGGTCATTAAGAAAAAAGGCACTGGGCATTTGCCCTAACTACAAAAAAGGAGCGAACATGAAATCTGGATTGGCCATCTTGACAGCCGCGCTGGCGATTGTGCTTGTCGTCTGCCCAGCAAACGCGACGAATTGGTATTGTTCTCCATCGGGCAACACCTCCAACGCCGGCACGCAAGGCTCCCCCTGGGACTTTAGCTCGGCGATGATCGGCCACAACGGCGCCATCCAACCCGGTGACACACTGTACCTGATGGATGGCAATTACGAAGGCCCGTGGACCACCGCCAATTCCACAAGCAGCGGCAACCCCTACTGCAAGCTGCTGGGCACACCGACAAATCACATTACCGTACGCACCGCGCCCGGGGCCCATGCCAGAATCGACGCCGGCATCACCTTCGGCGAAATCGAGAATTACGGCAGCGGCAATGTGTACATGCCTTGCAACTACACCGACGTCATGGATCTGGAAATCTGCGTGACGCCCTGGATCGGCAACGTCACTTCGCAGCAGACGGGTCCCTGGCCCAGCGATGTTCCCTCCCCCGGCGGCGGGATGAACTTCAACAGCGGCACGGGCCTCAATTGCGTTGACAACATCATTCACGCCTCCGACGAAGGCATTACGAGCTGGGAGGAAGTCACAGGTTTTACGGCCTTCGGCAACGATGTGTACGGTTGCGGCTGGGAAGCGCCTGACCGCGGCCACGGCCACTGCGTGTACACGCAGAACGGCGACCCCAACGGCAAGTTCTACATCAATAATCTGTGGTCCACGCGCTATCCCGACGGCCAGCAGACGATTCAGGCCTACGGCAGCGGCGAGGCCAACGTGGCGCACTTCTGGGTGGAAGATAACTTCGCCTACGACGCCGGCCAGTTCCTAGTCGGCGGCGGCGCGCCCTCCTTCGACAACCACATTCTGCGCAACGTGCTGTACACGGCGCCGATGTGGGCGGGCTATAGTTTCTCCACTTACGAGATCAGCTACGAGGTGCGGGACAACATCGTGGTGGATGCGGCCATCAACTTCTGGAGAATTCAGACCCTCCAGGCCAGCAACAACCAGGTGTATGGCAGCGGCCAGACGAACACGTACGCCTATCCCAACGGGTCCAGCCCCACGGTCACGCCCCCCCTGGCCAACCCCAGTTCGCCCACGGTGGTCTTAAAATCATGCGCCCATGGGAGCCGAACCGGGCGAACCTGGCGATCCTCAACTGGAATACTTCCAGCCCCAACGCCTACGTTAACTTCAACGGCGTGGTCAACCCCAACTCCGCCTTCCGCCTCATGGACCCCAAGAACTTCTTCGGCACGCCGCTGTGGCAGGGCACGGCGGATGCATCCGGCGGCGCGACGGTACCCGCCCCCAATCGGTTCAACTTGTATATCGTGCTGTCGGGGTCATCCAACTTCAATATCGCCCCCACGGTGGGCGTCGGGGCAAATCAGAATCTTCGTCTGCCCGTCAATACGGTAACTCTTGCGGGAACCGTTACCGATGATGGCAAGCCGAATCCCCCAGGCGCCGTCACCTACGGCTGGAGCCTGGTCTCGGGTCCTTCGGCCACCATCGCCAATCCCTCTGCCCTGACCACCACGGCCACATTGACCACGGCGGGTGTGTATGATTTCCGCCTGAGCGCGGATGATTCAAACAAGCAGAGCTTCGCCGATACGTATGTGACGTTGTCCAACTCCGGCAGCATGGACCTGTGGCTGCCACTGGATGAGAATTCCGGCACGACGGCCAACGATTCCAGCGGCAACGCCCACAACGGCACGCTGAACGGAAGTGCCAGTTGGGTCGCCGGCAAGCTCGCTAGCGCGGTGCAGTTCAACGGCACTTCCAGCTACATCCAGGTTGGGGATTTCAACCTGAACAGCAGCTTTACACTGGCCTTCTGGTTCAAGCCCGCGGCCGGCAGCCTGAACGACGCCGTCTATCACTACATGTTCAGTTGGGGACCGGTGGAATCGACGAACGACGTGAACGTCTGGCTGGTGGGTTCACAGGAGACGGTATCGGGCCTGGCCCTGCGCGTGTCCACCATGGACTCCACGAATACCTCCGCCGCGACCATACTGCTGCAGGACCCCGCGAACATCCGTTTGCTGGATGGGAACTGGCACCATTTCTGCGTGACGGTCTCTTCCGTGACCGGCAGGAACGTGTATTATGACGGCGTCCTGAAATCCCACGACACCAACAACGGCGGTCACGCCATTAATCCATCCACCAACGTCTTCATCGGCGGCCGCTGCGACCTGGATGCGGCGCGCTTCTACAACGGCGCCATGGACGATGTGCGCATCTACAACGTGGACCTGGATGCCAATTCGGTGCTTGCCCTGGCTAATCCCGCCGCCAGCAACGTCGCCCCCACCATCACCATGCCGACCAATGTCACCACCAGCATGCCCAGCGCGGCCAATGCCGGTGCGGTGGCTTTGAACGCGACGGTGAGCGATGATGGCCTGCCCACCGGCAGCACGGTGAGCGTGACCTGGAGCGTCCTGTCCGCTCCGGCCAACGGCGTGGTTACCTTTACCAACGCCAACGCGGCCAGCACGACGGCCAACTTCACCCGGGTCGGCACTTACCAACTGCAACTGCTGGCCACGGACAGCAATCTGACGAGCACGGGGACCATGACGGTTACTGTGGGCACAGATGGCCGAGCCGACTTTGACAAGAATGGCGTGGTCGACGGGCTGGACTTCCTCGCCTGGCAGCGCAACTACAACCACGGCACAGCCGCCAGCGGCGCGCCGATTACGGATGCCAACTTCAGCGATCCCAACTATGCCAAAGCCAATGGCGATGCCAACGGCGACGGCAAGACGGATGGCCAGGACTTCCTCATCTGGCAGCAGGGCTATATGTACTGCCATTGATGAAGAAACGCCTCGTTAGCAGGTAGAAACAAAGTGGAGAGTAGATCAAGGCAATACCAGCCGGAAGTCTACTCTCCACTTTCTACTCTCTCTTGTTTTGCGGCGAAAAGCGGAGAGTGGAGAGTAGAAAACAGCAAGACCATCGGCCGTCTGCTATCTATTTTCTGCTCCCTGGTTTTTGAGGAGAAAGTGGAAAGTAGATAAAGGCAAGACCTGTCGGCAGTCTACTCTCTACTTTTTACTCTCTGGTTTTCGAGGAGAAAGTGGAGAGTAGAGAATAGATAACGGCCAGACCATCGGCCGTCTACTCTCTGCTATCTACTCTCCTCGTCGAGGATATTGACTGGACAAATCGGCAAAGTCGGTTATCATCTATACCTAGGCGCAATCATTTCAGTTGCACCTTTCGTTGGCGGGTTTTGGGACGGTTTCTTTCTAAAAGTGAGGATAGCGGCTGCGCATCATAAGTGCAGCATGCAACTAGTGTTAAATGCAGTCACAATTCCTGCGTACGCATAAATCCTGGCACCTTCATCAGGTTGGCAAAAAGGAGCGGCACATGAAGACGGGTAGCCTCGTAATCACCCTTTCGGTTCTCTTCCTTCTGGTCTGCCCGGCTGTGGCGACCAACTGGTACGTATCGCCTTCGGGCGCCTCCGGCAACGCCGGCACGTCGGCCTCGCCCTGGGACCTCGGCTCGGCCCTGCTGGGCCACAGCGGCAGCGTCCAGGCGGGCGACACCATATATTTGAAGGAAGGAGTTTATGGCGAAACGTTCGCCACCCAGACCTACAAGGGCAATCCGGTGGTGGAACTCAACGGCAACACCGGGGCGCGAATTACGGTCAGGCCCGCGCCCGATGCCAATTACGCGACGATCTGCGGCATTGCCGTGGGCGATGCAAACACACCGTCCAGCTATGTTGACTTCATCGGCCTGGAGTTCCGCTCCAGCACCTGGACGAGCCACGTATTCTCGACCCTGGGCGGCAGCGACCCCGCCGATCTTCCGACCCCCCAAGGCGGCGCCAACTTCCTGTATGGCAGCAATAACCGGCTGATTAATTGCGTGGTTCACGCCGCCGCGCACGCCATCAATACTACCGTGACGCATCAGAACTTCCTGGCGTACGGCAACCTGGCCTATGACTACGGCTGGGAGTCCGCCGGCGGCGGCTATGGCGAGGGCATCTTTGCGGAGAACAACGATCCCAACGGCAAGTTCTTCACCGCCAACATCGTCACCAACCGCTATCAGTACCAGCCCACCGTCTGGTGTTTCGGGGCCGGGGAGGCGAATTCCTCGCATCTATGGCTCCAGAAGAATATCGTCTACGGCAGCGATTTCCAGGTCGGCGGCGACAACCCCGGCGATGATGAGCACATTCTCGGCAACGTTATCTACCAGGCCACCTCTGGGCCGGCAGTGAAACGGGTTCCAGCCAGAACCAGCACTACGAGATCAAGGACAATTGCATCGTCGAAAGCGTCGCCAACTATTTCAGCATTCAGTATCCCGACATCGCCAACAACACGGTCATGTGCGATCCCAACTTTCACGATGATGCCAATCTGGTGCACACCTGGCCGTATCCGCAGCCGGACACCATCACCAGTCGCTACGCCCTGGAATCGGCATCCTCACCAATCCCCACCTCAGGAGCGACTATCTTCCTTTTCCCGAATATCTTCCAGGCGGGCAGGGCGAACCTTGCGTGGTTCAGTTGGGATGGTTCGGATGCCACGGTCAACCTCAAGGGCGTAGTGGACCCCAACAGTGATTTTGTCCTGCTGGATCCACAGAATTTTTACGGCGCCCCCGTCTGGTACGCCTCCACGGATTCGGCCGGCCTGACCACTCTGCCTTCATATAACCTGTTCAATGTGTATGTGGTGGTGGGCGACCCCAACTCCAACATGATGCCCGTGGTTGATGCCGGCCCCGACCAGACCGTCCGCATTCCCACCACCTCGGTGACCTTGAGCGGCAGCGTGAGCGACGATGGCAAACCCAATCCGCCGCACGCCACGACGATCACCTGGAGCCAGGTCTCCGGACCCGCTTGCAGTATCGTCAGCCCGCACACGGCCGGCACGAGCGTCAATCTCACCGGAGGTCCCGGCATATACGTTTTCAAACTGTCCGCCAGCGACTCGGCGGCGGATTCCAACGATATCGTTCAGGTCACGCTGCTGGGCAACCAGGCCCCCGTCGTGAGTGCGGGCGCGGATCAAGCCATCCAGGCGCCGTTCATCACCGTCTCCCTGGCTGGCACGGTCAGCGATGATGGCTTGCCCATCGGCGCTGCCGTCTCCTATACCTGGACCAAGACCTCAGGACCCGGCACGGTCACCTTTACCAGTGCCAATGCCTTGACGCCCACGGCCACGTTCTCGGCCACGGGCGCGTATGTTCTGCGTTTGACGGCCACGGATACGGCGCTCACCGCGTACGCTGAGTGCAGCGTCATGGTGAATGGGGCGGTGGGCGGCCAGCCCTATGGCGGCACGCCCTGGTATGTGCCGGGCACTATTCTGGCCGTCAACTACGACCTGGGCGGCGAGGGCATAGCCTATCACGACACCAGCCCCACCTTGAACACCGGCGGCGGCTACCGCCCGACCGAAGGCGTCGATATCCGCGCCATCAACAACGATCCCAATCAGGGCTGGCTCGTCAAAGACATCGCCATAGGCGAGTGGCTCAACTACACGATCAATGTGGCCGTGACGACCGATTACACCTTCGGCATAACCGCGGCGACCGATGCGAACGGCTGCACTATGCACTTTGAGGTGGATGGCGCCGACGTGACCGGCCCCATCGCGATCCTGCCCTCGGGTGATTACAATACCGGCCTGCTCTCCACCGGGCCCACCCCGGTCACGCTGGCTGCCGGCATACACGTGCTTAAGGCCTGCTGGGACACTGACGGCAACGGCCCCGCGGGCTCTCACTTGACTTTCAACGCAATTTCGTACCAGATAAACACGCTGGCGCCGGTCAACCTGCCGCCAATCATCACCATGCCCGCCAATATCACCACCGCCATGCCCGGCGCGGCGGCAGCGGGCGCTGATCACCCTCAGCGCCACCGTGACGGATGATGGCCAGGTCAATCCAGTGGTCCTGACCTGGACAAAGGTCTCAGGCCCGCAGAATGGCGTGGCGAGTTTCACCAACCCCACAATGGCCTCTACGACCGCCAGCTTCAACAGAGTCGGCACCTATACGCTGCAACTGGATGCCAATGATGGCCAGAACGACGCGTCCGGGACCATGACGGTCACGGTGCGCGGGGATCCACGAGGCGATTTTGACGGCTTAAATGGAACCGACGGCTCGGACTTCCTCATCTGGCAGCGCAACTACAATCATGGCGATGTCGGCACCGGCGCACCCATTGTGGATGCCAATTTCCATGATCCTAATTACGCCAAGACCCATGGCGACGCCAACGGCGACCGCAAGGTGGATGGCACAGACTTCCTGATTTGGCAGCAGGATTATGTTTTCTGCCACTGATGCGATTCAGTGACCTGTTCAGCACAGAGGACACAGAAAAGACAAAAGAGGACACAGAGAAAGAGCAGGTGGAAACACTCCATTTCTCTTCTCTGTGCCCTCTTCTTTTTAGCTCTGTGTCCTCTGTGGCAAACTTAGCAGGAGAGACTAACTTTTATTCCGCCGTACGAGCTCTACCGCCAGCTTGATCGCCGCGGCCATGGAGCCCGCATCCGCCCGGTTGCGGTGGGCGATGTCGAAGGCCGTGCCGTGGTCGGGGCTGGTGCGGATGATCGGCAGTCCCAGCGTCAGGTTCACCGCCTCGTTGAAGGCCAGCATTTTCACGGGAATCAGCCCCTGGTCGTGGTACATGGCCACGATGCAGTCGTACCGGCGGCGATTGGACTCGATGAACAGCGTGTCGGCCGGGAAGGGCCCTTCCACGTTGATGCCCGCCTCCGTGGCCATGAGGATGGCCGGGCGGATGATCCGCTTTTCCTCATCGCCGAAGCGCCCAGCCTCCCCCGCGTGCGGATTGAGCCCGCACACGCCGATGCGCGGCTTTTCCACGCCGAACCAGTGCTTCAGGGCCTGGTCCGCCAAGTCGATGGGCGTAAACACGCGCCCGATGGTAAAGCCGTGGCGGATTTCAAAAAGCTGCTCGTGAATCGTCGCCAGCACCACGCGAATCTGCGGCGCGGCGAACATCATGGCCACGCGCTTGGCGCGAAAGTTCTTGGCTAATAGCTCCGTGTGCCCGGGAAACTTGTACCCCGCCAGGGACCAGGACTCCTTCGAGATGGGCGCTGTGACGATGGCGTCGATAATCTTTCCCTTGGCCGCGGCGATGGCATCCTCGCAGAAGGTCATGGAGGCCTGGCCGCCCACCTTGGAGGGCCCGCCTTCGGTCGGCAGCGGCAAGGCCAGCTCGTCGTAATCCAGAACGACGCAGTCCTGCTCGTACCGCTGGATATTCTCGTGATGGTCGCGCAACCAGAAGGCGTTGATCTCGGCATCATCGGCGGCGTAGGCCAGTTGCTCGTTGAGGCCGAAGATCACAAACCGGGCCAGCGCGCGAATCTCCGGCCGCGCCAGCGCCTTGATGATCACCTCAGCGCCGATCCCCGCCGGATCGCCCATGGTGATGCCGATAGTTGGTTTTTGACTGCTTTCGTCCATTTTCTCGATCAACAAAACCAGCAAAGGATTGTACCAAGGCTGAAGGCTGGAGACCGGAGACTGGAGGAAACGCCGGATAAATAAGAAAGTTTCTTCCAGCCGTTGCTCCAGCCTCCAGGCTCCAGCCTCCAGCCTATTCGAATCCCGCCTGCCGCAGCTTCTCCAGCGTCAGCGCCTTGCGCGGCGGTTTCTTACCCAGCATGCGACGAACATATTTGCCGATCACATCCGTCTCAATATTCACCTGATCGCCCGCGCGGCGGCGGCCCAGCGTCGTTTTCTCCAGCGTCGTGGGAATCAGGGCCACGCTGAAGCGGCCGTCCGCCACATCCACCAGCGTCAAACTGATGCCATCGATGACGACAGAACCCTTGGGCACCATTTCGTCGGTAAGTGTTTTTTCGCAGGTAAAGCTCAACAGGTACTGCCCGCCCGTGTGGTCGATTTTATGCAGCCGCGCAAGCCCGTCGATGTGGCCCTGGACGATATGGCCGTCCAGAAACCCGCCCGCCTTCACCGGCCGCTCCAGGTTCACCGGCGCCCCGCCGCGCGGCTGCCGAGCGTCGTCCGCGAGAGCGTTTCGGCAATCACATCGAACGTGGCCACGCCGCCCTTCAGTTCCGAGACGGTCAGGCAAGCGCCATCCACGGAGACGCTATCGCCGATGGCGATTCCATCGGCCAATTGGCCGACATCAATGGAAAGCCGCTTGCCTCCCGCACCGGCGGCCCGCGCGGCCTTGATCGTCCCAATCTGTTGAATGATGCCGGTGAACATCTCGCCCATGCTAACGTGAGATATGGTCGGCGGGCAACCGGCAAGTGAAAGGCTGGAGGCCGGAGGCTGGAGCAAAAGGCCGGAAGAAGCGACCGGCTCTCGAGATCCGGCAGTATCGCCAGCCTCCAGACTCAAGCCTCCAGCCTAAAAAGTCCCCGCGCAGGAAGGCGAGCTCAAGTCGAGGCGCCCCCTGAGCGCCCCGTTGCGCGCTGCGAGCTCAGCCTATCCCGGTGCCGGGGGGTGAATCCAGGAGGATATTTACAGGGCCGGCGGCCTCGCTGCGAATGGCCATGGACGCGCCGAACCTGCCCGTTTCGGCGTGTACCCCCTGACCAACCAGCGCTTCGACGAAGCTTTCCGTCAAAGGCTGGGCCAGATCTGCGGCGGCCGCGCCGTCAAACGAGGGCCGCCGGCCCTTTTGTGCATCGGCGTACAGCGTGAAATTCGTGATCACCAGCACCGAACCGCCCACATCCCGCACGCTGCGGTTCATCTTGCCGTTTTCATCCTCGAAGATGCGCAGCGAGGCCGCCTTTTCGGCCAGCCACTGCGCCTCGCGCGGCGTGTCGCCGGGGGCAATCCCCACGTACACCAGCAGCCCGTGGGCAGCGCGGCCGATAACCTCGCCCTCCACCGCGACCTCGGCCCACGCCACACGCTGAATTAGGACTCTCACGAATTGAACCCTTCACTCATCAAGAACGGGTCGCAATTTGTCGCTAAGCCGGATCAGGCGCAAAACTGTCGCTGTCGTACAAGGCCGCCATGCGGCGGGCCATGTCCCGCACGCGCAGGGCCAGTTCGGAAGGGCCCAGCACGCGCACCTCATCGCCGTAGCCTAAAATCCACCAGGTTATCTCGCCGAGCCCATCCACGCGGGCGGTGAACTCCAGCGAACCATCCTCCCGCCAGGTCACCTGTTGGCTGGGATGCCACAACACCTCGGCCACGTTGCCCGCCACCTTGTCCGAAAAGTGCAGATGAATATCGTGCAGCTTGCCCTCGGGAATCATCGACCAGGCCGCCCCCAGATGGTTATCCACCCGCGCTGCCGGCGGCGGCGTAAACGTGCCTCCATTAAGCTCCAGCTTCTTCACACGGGCCAGTTTGTACGTGCGGATATCACCCTCGCGGACCGACCAGGCCAGGAGGTACCACGCCCGCTGCACAAAAATCAGCCGCAGCGGATGAACCGTCTCGCGAATCTGCTTGCGCTCGTAGAAGCTCAGGTACACCAGGTCGCAGATTCTTCGCCGGGTGATCGCATCGGAAAGTTTTTCGACCAGATTATCCACACCTTCCGTCCGCACGGCGGCCGGCAGACGCACCTCCAGATGTTCCATCACGCTGCCGATATGCTCGCGCACGCCCTGCGGCAGCGCGCTCTCCAGCTTGAGCGCCGCCGTGTACGCCTGCCGCGGCCAGGGCAAGAGGCCCGAATTCTCCGTCTGCGTCGCCATCAAGAGCAGCGACATGGCTTCCGTCAGGTCCAGATTTACCGGCGGCAGGAAAAAATGACGATTGATTCTGTAGCAGTTCCGATCGTGATCGAAGTAATACGGAATATGCGCCAGCTCCAGCATGTTCAGGTCGCGGAAAACGGTTCGCCGGCTGACTTGGAGCTCATCCACCAGTTCCTGTACGGTGACTGGCTTCTCCCCCTGCATCAGGGTGATCATACGCAACAGCCTGTGTACTCTGCTTACCCGCATTGCCAAACCTTGAAATGACACTGCCTTTATCGCACATGGCAGTGACAGCTGCGTGTCACCGAGTTAAAGACTTTTTTTCGGCCTCACCTTAACTCGTTAAATACACAGGACGTGCAAACACAATAGAAAATGACATTTTATTTCGAAATTCTTTCGCTATACATGCGCTTGTCAAATTCTCAGCATACTTTTGTCCAGATGTGGCACAATAAAAAGCTTCTCTTGCGCCGCCATAATAGCAAAGAGGGTAATTTTTCGCCACCTTTTCAGCAAGCAAATCCGAAAAATATTAAAACTCTGAAATTGTAAGTCAATGCCCGCCAAGTGATTTTGCCGTGCAAGTTCTTCATCAAACCTTCATCAAACCCTTCACTCGAATCATCAGCAAATCGTAATCGCTTTTCATCCGCTCGTCAAAGCCACTGCGTCCCTCTTTTTAATCTGGATGCTGGATTGATGCCCTGTTGTGATTGAGCCGTGAACGAAAAAGCCTCAAACCGACCCCAAAAACAGCCTCTCGTCAAATTTTTCATTTTTCAATCGTGTTCAACGGGCAAATCCGAAAAATGCGAAAAACCTGAAGTCATAAGATTTTGCGCTGCATGGGCTTACAACGCACGAACTTCATCAAACTTCATCAAAGTTCATCAAACTTCATCAAACTTAATTTCTTTTCATTTCTTTTCATCAAACTTCATCAACTTGGCCTCGCGCTATTTCCAACTTGCTAGATTCGCCCGCGTCGACGAAGTCACAGTCGACTGGAGAAAAAGGAGATGTTTGTATGAGTGATCGCTACGACCTGCGTAAGAGAGAAAATCCCTTCGCCGCCTGGGCGCGGCCGACGCCGCCGGTGATTCCCAACCCGAATTCCGTTTATCTGTGCGATGTGAACGCGCGGCGGGTCCATTGGCTGTGGCCCGGACGCATCCCCCTGGGCAAACTCACGCTGCTGGTGGGCGATCCGGGGTTGGGCAAATCGTTCATCACGCTGGATATGGCCGCGCGAGTTTCGCGCGGGGCGGCCTGGCCGGATGAAACTGGTGTGTCGGGCGCCGTGGCTGGGTTTTTGTCCAGCCACGATTCTTCCCCTGATGATGAGACGTGGCTGCAAAAAAATGCAGCCACGGCACCCAGCGAAGTCGATGGGGGCGAAGTCGAAGGGAGCGAATTTGAAGGGCCCTTGGATGTGCAGCCAGCGGGTAAGGGCGTGGATCCTAATGTGGTGGAGTTGCTCCGCCTGCTGAACGAAGGCCAAGGGCCGGGGCAGAGACAGGAAGACACGGAGAACTCCACATCTGACAGTCTCCGCGTCTCCATGTCTTGCTCGGGTGAGGGTGTGGCACAGCCGCCCTCGGCTGTGCAGCGCTCGGATGAGGGTGTGGCACAGCCGCCCTCGACTGTGCACAAGCCCGGCGGCGTCATCCTGCTTTCCGCCGAGGATGGCATCGCCGACACGATCCGCCCGCGCCTGGAGGCGGCCGGCGCCGACCTGGAGAAAATCCAGGCCATCACCTGCATGAACAAATTCAACCCCGAGGATTGCTCTCACGGCTATGAACCGTTTAGCCTGGCCACGCACATCAAGTCGCTGGGCAAGGCCACCTACGAGATGGGCGATGCGCGGCTGATCATCATCGATCCCATCAGCGCGTACCTGGGCGGCGACGATTTCAGCGGCAATGCCCGCCTGCGCAAGCTGCTGGGGCCGCTATCGCAATTGGCGGCCGAACTGAACGTGGCCATTGTGGCCGTCACCCACCTGCGCAAGGGCGGAGGGCCGGCGATGTACCGGGCGCTGGGGAGCGTGGCTTTTGTCGCCGCCGCGCGCAGTGCCTATGGCGTAATGAAGGATAAGGATGACCCCACCGGCGCCCGGCGGCTCTTCTTGCCTCTCAAGAACAACCTGTGCAACGCCCAGGGTCTGGCCTACCGGCTGGATGATTCCCGCGGCGGCGCCCCCCTCGTGGCGTGGGAGAGCCAAGCCGTCACAATCGATGCGGATGAGGCGATGATGGGATCTCTTCGCAGAGAGCGGGAGCGAAATGAGCGTTCCCAAGTGAAAGAAGCCGCGGCTTGGCTGGCGGATGCCCTTTCTTCTGGTCCCATGCACGTCAAACTTCTGATGCAGTTGGCGAGCCGGGACGGGATCAGCCGCGGCACGCTGATTCGGGCCAAAGACAGGCTGAATACGCAGGCCTTTAAGACAACAGGAAGCAAATTCAGCGGATGGTCCTGGCGTCTGCCGGATCCCTCACTTAAGGAATAGGATGTCAAGGAGCGCAACAAGGAGCGCAGCTCGAGGCGTTGCGCTTCTTGTCAACTCTTGATTTTATAATGAGTTAACTACAAGGAGCGCAAGAAGCAAGGAGCGCAACGCATCTGATTTGCGCGGCAGTCTGGGTAAGCTGGGTAAGATGGATAAGTTCTGGCGTGAGAATCGTGAGATTGCGGCAATCAATGTTCGTGAGTGGCGAACTGAGAGGAAGGCATCTTCGACCCCGGCCGGGGTCGGTGCAGCCCTAGCCCCGGGTCGCCGAGCGGCTTGGCACGGCGTAGCCGAAGGCGAAGCCGGCAGCGAGGAGACCCGGGGAAAGGTCCAGAAAAATGCAACAACCCCGGCAGGGGTTGAATACGGTCAATCCAGGAAAAACCTTTCATCGAAGTCCGCGCCGTGCCGTTGGAGGAGTTTGCGATATTCCTCCTCCCAGGTCAGCTTGCGGTGATGAAACGCCTGATTCTCAATATACCTCCGGACTATCGTAAGCCGTGAGTAATGTTCGGAGAAGGCGCCGTATCCTTCCTGCCAGGTGAAACCCTCCAGTACCGGGAATTGGTCCCGTAGCCAGATCGTGGAAAACCGTTTGAGTTCCTTCACGAGATCTTTCGTGAGAAGCGTTCTGCTCTTGGCCACGAGGAGGTGCACGTGTTCCCGGTGACCACCGGCCTTGATGCAAGGGCAGCCCTGGTTCGTTGCGCCTGCGCCAGGTATGCAAAGAGGTCCGGCTGAATCTCCTTCGTCAGGCACGGCACACGGTGCTTGGTGCTGAAGACGATATGCTCGTAGCTTTCGTAATAAGAATGTGTCATGTGACAAGAGGATATTCGGGGCATTGGGGTTGGTCGAGGGAAAAGGTGCCACTGAAGCCGTGGGAAATGTATTCAACCCCTGCCGGGGTTGTTTATTTTTGGACCCCTTCCCCGGGTCTCCTCGCTTGGCTCGGCGACCCGGGGCTAGAGCTATGTTAACCCCTGCCGGGGTTAAAGAATTGCACTTCCTATACAGGCACGCACGGCGCACGGCTGCAAGAACCCTCACCCTGCTTCGCTGAAGCTTCGCAGGGCAGGCCCGGCGCTGCGGGCCACCCTCTCCCCAAGGGAGAGGGGTTGCAGCCACGGCGCCCGGCAATCATCTGAAAAAAGGGCCTTGACGGAATCTGCAATTACGGTAGATTGGACATGGCTTTATCCTGCTTGTGGGAGCGGCGGGATGATCCACCGCGGGGAAAGGGCGATCTCGCTCTTCGCACTCCTCCCCAGGCCGCACTGGCCAAGTTCCACATAATCCGGTCGCAGTATCTCTATGTGGAGCTGGCCATGCGGGCTAAAGAAGTGGCGGGCGGGGCGTTTATCATTTCAATTCTTCTGGCGGCATCACTTGCTTGCGCAGAGCTACGCGCCGATATTCGCCGGACCGAGCTATAACCCGGTCACGCAGGCTGGATACCTCCTGGCAAATCCCGGCGACGGCGTCAATTCGTATATACAGCCTGCTATGGCGGTAAACGATTTTGGCGTAACAGCCGCCACGGTGACCAAGAAGACTCCCGGCTCTTCCGACACGCTTCGGGTATTCAGTTGGGGCCCCTCTGAATCACCCCTGGAAATGTGCGATTCTTCCTCTCTTCCGAGCGGCTACCATTACGCCGCCGGCCGTGCCATAAACAACGCCGGCACTATCGCAGGCGACGCATATATAGGTACAACTGCCCCAGCCGTCGTTTGGACTGCCGGGAGCAGCGGTCCCACGGCATTGGGTTCAGTACCCGGCCAGTCTTACGCAGGGTCGTGGGATATCAATCAAAATGGCATAGTCGTTGGCCAAGCCGGCCTATTGAACGGCGCGGCGAGTGCCGTGCGCTGGGACAGTTCCGGAACGGCTATGCAACTGGGCTGGTTGAATACGGACCCCACTGGCTATAGCAGTGCCAAGGCCTGGGCCGTCAACCAGGCCGGAACGGCTGTCGGTTATAGCGCGCTCTTCTACGGCTCGACGAATACCGGTGATCGCGCCGTCCGCTGGGATGCCGGCAGCACGATGACCATCGAGCTTGGGAACCTGGGCGGCAGCCACATGGATAATTCAGCCCTGGACATCAACGACTCTGGAACAATTGTAGGTTATTGCACCACGGGAACTAACGGCGAGGGAGGCCGCCATCCGGTACGTTGGGATTCCACGGGCGCCGTCACGGCGCTGGACTATCTTGGGGCCGACTCGAGCGGCACTGTTGACGGTTGGGCGGTGGCTATCAACAACGGAGGCATGATTGCCGGCTATTGCACAAAATACTCCAACGGCAAGTCCCTGGGCTACCGAGCGGTGCGCTGGAATAGTGACAACACCCTCGCAACCGAATTAGGCGTGCTGGGGACCGATGCCAATGGCGTCAGCGCGAGCATGGCCTATGGCGTCGGCCCGGATGGAACGATCATCGGCACGGCCACGCAGTACATCAACGGAAACGCAACGGCCGCCCATGCCGTCATGTGGGGCGCCGACGGCGCGGCATTCGATCTGAACTCGCTAATTGACCCCAACAGCGGCTGGCTGCTCACCAGGGCCTGTGACATCAGCCCCAACGGTGAGTGGATCACAGGCATTGGTCTGTACGACCCGGATGGGGCCGGCCCGCAGGCTTCCTATGGCCGCGCCTGGACGATGGAGGTCCCGGAGCCGTCCATCATGGCCCTGCTGCTGATGACCGTGCCGGCCATCCTTGCACGACGGAGAAGATAGTTTTGAGGCATATCTGCATTTTGTGCCGTGCCTACGGCACTCCATTCTCTTTGTGAACCTTACCCAGCACTGAAAGTGCTGGGGTACATTCTTGCGGTCCCTACGGGACCTGGAGATAAGACGTGGCTGAAAAAAGTCGCAGCCACGGCACTCAGCTCAGGGCCGTGAGCGAAGTCGAACGGCACCCG
Organism: uncultured Phycisphaerales bacterium; assembly: GCA_963785635.1. GTDB lineage: Bacteria > Planctomycetota > Phycisphaerae > SM23-33 > FEN-1343 > FEN-1343. The sequence goes on along the minus strand of CAWAWB010000004.1, from coordinate 199,643 downwards.
TGCGCCAAAACCTTCAGGGGAATGAGGGTCTCCAGGCAGCCTGCCATGACCTTCTTCATATGACCACACAGCGCAGGGCCGGGGACGGCCGTGGCACCCGGGTCTGTGAATAACAATGCCCCACCTTTCTCTACTGCTGCGCGGACTGGAGCGTGAAGGAAAAGGTCGAGCCTTCCCCTTCTTTCGATTCCACCCAGATGCGGCCGCCGTGCCGCTCGACGATCTTCTTGCAGATCGCCAGGCCAAGCCCCGTGCCGGGATACTCCTGGCGAGGGTTCAGCCGCTGGAAGACCTCGAAGATGCGCTGGCAATGCTGGGGATCGATACCAATACCGTTGTCACGGATGGAGAAGACGCACTGGCCATCCCGGGCCTCGCTGAAAATATGAATCTTGCAGGTCTCATCCTTCCTGCGGAATTTGATGGCGTTGTCCAGCAGGTTCTGGAAGACCTGCATCAATCGCGCCTGGTCGGCCAGAACCTGCGGAAGCTTGTCGTAGATCACAATGGCGGAGGCCTGGGCGATGGCGCCTGTGAGATTGGCCAGCGCCGCCTCCAGCGGCGCACTAGCCTGGGTGGGCCTCAGCTCCAGTTCGCTGCGGTCGACGCGGCTGTACTCCAGCAGGTCGCGCACAAGCCCGCCCATGCGCGTGGCGCCCTCGACCGCAAAATGGATGTACTCCCGGGCCTTGTCATCCAACCGGTCCGCGTATCGCTGCTCCAGCAGCGTTACAAAGCCGTTCACCATCCGCAACGGCTCCTGGAGATCGTGGCTGATAACGTGGGCAAAGGCCTCCAGGTCGCGGTTGGAGCGATGAAGCTCCTGGGCCGTCTGCCGCAGGGATTCCTCCGCACATTTGCGCTCGGTGATGTCGATGCTGATGCCCGCCAGGCGGACGGGTCTTCCCGAGTCATCCCGGACGATGCGGCCATGCGCCGACAGCCACCGCTCGCCGCGCGTGGCATGAACTATGCGAAATTCACAACGGTAGTCCTGCCGGCCGGCCAGACTTTCCTCAAGGGCCTTGCGCACGACCGGCCAGTCCTCTTCACGGACTAAAGCCATGAAACCATTATCCCGCATCCGGGCGCGGCGGAAGACCGCAAATCTCAAACATTTCGGGTGACCACCAGATCTCCCCGGCGACCAGGTCTGTCTCCCAGCGCCGCCGCTGCCGGCCTGAAGGGCCAGGCGAAGTCGTTCTTCATTCGCCCTGAGCGATTCCTGCGCCTGCTTCCTCATTGTGATGTCCGCCACGTTGCCGTTGCGATACAGCGGCTTTCCCTCCTTGTCCCTGACGCATTTCATGTGGTTGGAGAGCCAGCGATAGCCGTTCTTCTTGGTCAGCCAGCGATATTCCGCCTCGGCCTCCCCCAGCCGCTCCACGCGCGACAAGGCGGAGTCGGCGACCGCGCGATCGTCGGGATGAACCCTCGTCCAGAGTCCTTTGGCTTCCGGGGCCATCATTTCCTCGGGTGTAAAGCCGAAAATGGACTCAGCCGCGGCGCTGAGATACTCGTAGCGGCCGGTCTGAATGTTCTGGCGATAAATGACATCCTTGGAGTTATCCAGCACCGAGCGGAATCGTTCTTCACTGCGGCGCAGGGCCTCTTCGGCTGCCTTGGCCTGCGTAATGTCGCGGATGGAGCCGTTGCGATACAATGCGCGGCCGTCCGTATCTCGCACGAGTACCATGTGATTCGACAGCCAGCGATATTCGCCATTCTTTCTGTGGTGGCGGTATTCAACCTGGGCCAAGCCCCTCTCCTCCAGAGTTGCCAGGGCCGCGGCCATGGCCGCGCGATCATCAGGGTGAATTACGGCCATCAAGGTTTCGGCATTCAGTGCCATGAATTCTTCAACGGAAAGGTCCACAATGTTTTGGCAGGAGGAGCTGACGTATTCGTAGCGGCCGGTCTGGAGGTTGCGGCAATAAATGACATCCTGGCAATTATCCAGCACGCTGCGAATAAGCGCGTCATTCTGGCGCGGCGGTTCCTGGCAGCAAAGGTCCTGCGTGATCTCCGGCGAGCACTGTGGCTTTGAGGCCATGAACATAGCTCCTTTGATTGCCCGAGACGTTAAGATCTGAAAAACAAGTCACCCCTGAAACCCATGGAGATGACGTTACTGCCAAGGGTTAAGACAATTTGAGTAAAGGCCATTATCTGCGCAACTGCCTTGGCGTGCAAGTACCTGCGCATGTGGGCTGAGAAATCTCCAAATCTGTTGTTCCTGACTTCCTGCAAATGCTTGTCTTGGCTTGTCTTGCCGAAGAGTATAGACCGCGGGGAGAAATGGGAGGTCGGGCCGTTGCGGCGTCTGCCCTTGCGGCTTTTTCAGGCGGCGCCGTCCACGGGTCATCTGATTGTTAGTAAACAGCGGGATCGCGCGAGCCATTCGACAGGCTCGGAGCCGTGAGCGGAGTCGAACGGAAACAAGTTGCTCGCCCTAGCTTACTTCGCCGGCTGCTCCACCACCTCGCCGCCCTTGACGACGCCGTACTTAGCGGAAAGTTTTTCCAGGATGGCGTTGCGGTACGGGTACCACAGGCAGGCTGGAATGGTTTTCACCTGGCCATCATCCGGGTCTTCGTAAGCAAAGACCGCCTTGCAGCTTTCCATGCGCGCGGCATCGACGGAGTGCTGCTCCTCAAAGGGCAGCATGGCGACACGGATAATTCGCCGCGGACGGCGGTGCGGCAGCTTGATGCCGGTGCGTTTTTCCTCTTTGATGGCCGCGCGGCGAGCCTTGCGCGTGGCCAGCACGTCGACTATGCCTTCGTAGAACACACGCCCCAGCCGCACCGTGGAGAAAATCCACGGCAGGAGCGTCCGGCCTAAGAGCAGCTTGCCGCGGAAACGCTGCCAGGATTTTGTCGGGTCGAGCTTATCCAGCTTGGGCTCGATCTTCTTGACCCGCGCGGCGAACTCCAGCACGGCCTGCTTGAAGGGTTTCTTCAGCGAGTGACTGATGGACCGGAAATACTTGCCGTTGGAAATCAGCAGCGTGAGCGATTCGCAGTTGGGGTGCACCCCGGCCAAAAGCAGCGTCTCCGAGCGCGGGTTGGAACGGAAGAAGGCACGCGGCTTTTTCAGTATGTAGCTCAGGCCCGCGGGGATGAATTCCACCTGGCCCTCGGGCACCTGGGATTCCACCATCTTCTCCACATCTTCCATGGTGGTGTGCACGGCGGCATCGAACGTGCCGGGTTCCCAGTTCTCCGTCAGGGGGATGATGCCGATGTCGGAGATGAGGTCGCGGTTGTCATGGCAGAGCTGGAGCAGCTCGCCGATATACTTATCATTCACGCCGATGGCGGCGCAGGAGATGATGGTCTGCCGCCGCTTGCTGTATTTCCTGAGGTTCTCCAGGGCCTTGAGCTTCTTGGGGCCGGCGGTGGGATTGTTGCGCAGCCGCGTGTAGATCTCGGGGCGAGGGCCGTCGAAGGCGAACCGCATGGGCACGCCCGCCGCGCACAGCTTTTTGGCATATTCCTCATCCGCCAGGCGCACGCCGTTTGTGGTGACGTGCGGGCTGAGCTTGTACTTGCGGGCGATGGCGATGATCTCCAGCAGGTCGCTACGGACCGTGGGTTCCCCGCCGAAAAGCTGGATCACCGGCTGGGGCCGCATGTTGGCCAGGTGGGCGAATATCTTCTCGAAATAGGCCATGGGCGGGTTGAAGTCGAAGCCCATGCCGCGGATCGTCGCGATGCAGATGGGGCAATTCATGTTGCAGCGATTGGTTACATCCAGGAAAACCATGTTGGGGCTGTGGTCTTTGGAGCAGCGGTCGCAGTTTAAGCTGCACGCGACGGGCTCATTGGGAACGTACTCCCACAGGTCGCGCTTGGCCTGCCAGCGTTGGGCATCGTTGCTGACCAGCGACTCGTTAGGACCGCACTTGGGGCATTCCTTCTTGATCCAGGTTTGCCCGTCGCGAACGAAGAAACTGGCCGGCACACGCGCTTTGCAGTTGTTGCACAACCCCAGGTTCTGGGACATGCTGTAAAATCCTCACGAGGATGAGATCGCGATGAATCCCCCGCGCGGGGATTCCAATCCGGGCGGCATTATAAAGGCGGGGATTCTGAAATGCTAGCTATCGAACGGTTCGGAATGAAGGCGAATTGAAGTTCCGATTATCGACGCCAAAGGCTGTAGACTGTAGGAACTGCCGGATGCGCGAGAGGTTCTGTACCTCCGGCCGTGCCTGCAGCCTACAGCCTTTCCTACGGCTGACTCGCTGGCGATTCGCCCATCCTTTTAATCGCCTCATCCAGCGCATGGCGGTAGTCGTTTATGAGGTAATGCGCCACCCATCGCTTTTTCTCCAGGCCGTTCTCGAACAGGATCACCGTGGGGTAAAAAGCGATGTCATAGCGATCATCCAATTCCTTGGAGGTGATGCCAAACGTAGGTGTCATCAGCATGAACTTGGCCACGACCGCGTGGCCGTCATATTCATCGGCCAGATCGTCCATCACAGGGTCAAGCAGAATGCAGGAGGGGCAGCCGCCCTTGTAGAAATCCATCAGCACGGGCTGGGGGTTCTGCATTATGACCGCATCAAATTCCTCCGTTGTTTTGGGATTAATGGGCTTGGGATCCGCACAGCCCGCGGCCAGAAGCCCCAGCAGGCCAAGCATCACGATCCTCCAGGCGCTGCCGACAAAGGACATGGTAATTCTCCTTGTATTGCCGCCCACACACATGCCTCCCTGCGCACTTATTGCCACGGTCGGAAAATATTAGGTTATTGGGGCTTGGACTGGGGTTCGTGCGTCATCGCCGGCTGCTTCTGGAGATCGGCGAGTTTTTCGCTCACGCGCTTGGCGTGGCCCTCGGGAATCACCTCAGGCCAGTGATAGCGGACATAGCCCTGCGGGCCGATGATCATCGTGGAGCGGATCACGCGCTGGTACTCAAAATCGCCCAGGCGCGCGGTGACCCACGCCCCGTAATTGCTCATGACCTTGTGGTCGCGGTCGCTCAAGAGGCTCAGACCCAGCCGGTATTTCTCGATAAACACCTTATGCGCGGCCGCGGAGTCGTCGCTAATACCGTACACCTTGGCTTTCATGCCGTGCAGGTCGGCCAGGATCTTGGTGAACTCGGTGGCCTCGCAGGTGCAGCCGGGCGTGTCATCCTTGGGGTAGAAATACAGAACCACCCACTGGCCCTTGAGATTGGAAAGTGCCACTGCCTCCCCGTTCTGATCGGGCAGGGAGAAGTCCGGGGCCTTCTTCCCGATGATGGGCGAGCGGGCCGAGGCCGCCTCTTCCATCATCTTGGGGGAAGCCTTATAAGTGACCACGTCGCCGCCCTTCTGGCCGCCCAGAACAGCCAAAACTACGAACATCATTGGTAGCACGATGAGCATTCGCTTGGCATGCATAAACTGTTCCTTTACTTGGCCAATCCGCAGAAGATGCCTGCTCCCGTTTTCCGCATTATAGCTCACGACGCGGCGGCTTTTCAGGCCCCCCCCACCGGCGGTAGAATCTCAAGAGCAATTGCTGCGGGGTTTCTTTTCACCGTCAGCTCAAAAGCAAATAAGGAAAGCTTATGCCACCAGTCATGAACCACCAGGTTTTGCTGAAGGATCGGCCAGTGGGCGAGCCGGCGCCGCACCATTTCCAACTGATCGAACGGCCAATCGGCGAGGTGGCCGCCGGCTGGGTGCTGCGCCAAACGCTCTTTCTCTCCCTCGACCCGTACATGCGCGGCCGTATGAACGCGGGCAAATCCTACGCGGCCCCCGTCGAACTGGGGGCTGTGATGGTGGGCGCGACGGTCAGCCGCGTAGTTGAATCGAAGAACTCCGCCTTCAGCATCGGCGATCTGGTGTTAGGGCACGACGGCTGGCAGGAATATGGCCTCTCCGATGGCGGCGACCTGGAAAAGCTGCCGCAAAAACCCTGGCCGCCTTCATATTGGCTAGGCGTACTCGGCATGCCGGGCATGACGGCCTACGTAGGCCTGCTCGATATAGGTAGGCCCAAATCGGGTGAGACCGTAGTGATTTCCGCGGCCGCCGGCGCTGTGGGCCAAGTGGCCTGCCAGATCGCCAAGATCAAAGGTTGCCGCGTGATCGGCATCGCCGGTTCCGATGCCAAGTGCGACTACCTCATCACGGACCTCGGCTGCGACGGCGCGGTCAATTACAAAACCATGCACGTGCTGCGCTCGCTGAAGAAGCTGTGCCCCGCCGGCATCGACATCTACTTCGACAACGTGGGTGGCGCGATTTTAGAGGCCATCCTGCGCCTGATGAACCTGCATGGCCGCATTCCCCTCATCGGCCTGATCTCCCAGTACAATGCCACCGAATTTCAACCCGGGCCAAACCTCGCCCCCGTGCTCATCAATCGCCTCTTGATCCAGGGCATGATCGTCAGCGATCACGCCGACCGTCGCGAGGCCTTCCTGCGTGACATGTCGCTCTGGCTGGAAGATGGGCAGATGAAGTACCGCGAAACCATTGTGGACGGCCTGGAGAAGGCCCCGCAGGCGTTCATGGGCTTGTTTAAGGGCGAGAACTTTGGAAAACTTCTGGTGCGCATCTCCTACTAAAATAAGAGGATGGGTTGATTGTGAATCTGGAGTAAACTTTTTCTTCTTGCGTTTTCCTGCCGTCGTGGTATGCTATGGCCCCAATTCCTTTATAACCAACCCTGCTTGCATTACATCTATAATCTGGTTGGCTAGCCGGATGAATATCACACAATGGAGTCGTGCAGGCTCCACAGACGTGCATGAGTCGCCTCAAAGGTGAAGGTTGGAACAACTGCCGGTAAGCATGTGGCGAATCTTTGCGGAGAGTCTGACATGTTTGAGTGGATTGCGGGCATTCTGACCGTGGCCTTGCTGGTCTACCTGACCATCGCGCTGCTTAAGCCGGAGTGGTTCGCATGAACACTCTGGGCATCATCCAAATTGTCGTGTATCTGATCGTCCTGCTGGCGCTGGTCAAGCCGCTGGGCCTGTACATGGCCCGCGTCTACGACGGCAAGGTTGGCCTGGAGCGCATCCTGGGGCCTCTGGAGCGGCTGATCTATCGCGTCTGCGGCGTTCGCGCTAACGAGGAGATGGATTGGAAGATTTACGCCATCGCCATGTTGCTTTTTAATCTCCTGGGCATTGTCGTTGTTTTCCTGCTGCAACTCCTCCAGGGCCTGCTGCCTCTAAACCCTCAGCATTTCCCGCTTGTGCACTGGGACCTGGCCTTGAATACCGCCATCAGCTTCGCCACCAACACCAACTGGCAAAGTTACAGCGGGGAGTCCACGTTGAGTTACCTCGTGCAGATGCTGGGCCTCACCGTGCAGAATTTCGTCTCCGCGGCCAAAGGCATGGCCGTGCTGGTGGCGCTGGTGCGCGGCTTCACACGGCGGAATGCCGCCACCATCGGCAACTTCTGGGTCGATATGACCCGCTCCACGCTTTACATCCTCCTGCCCCTGTGCGTGATCCTGGCGGTCGTGCTCGTCTCGCAGGGCGTCGTGCAGACCTTAACTTCCTACCCGGAGGCCCAGGTCCTCCAGCCCTTCAAGGATGCCAACAGTACGCTTGTTTCTTCACAGACCATCGCCGTAGGGCCGGCGGCCTCGCAAATTGCGATAAAGCAACTGGGCACAAATGGCGGCGGCTTCTTCAATACCAATAGCGCCCATCCGCTTGAGAATCCCACGCCGCTCTCGAACTTCCTGGAGGTGCTGGCGATTCTGCTGATCGCCGCCGCGCTGTGCTACACGTTCGGCCAGATGGTGGGCGACCGTCGCCAGGGCTGGGCGATCCTCGTAGCCATGCTGCTCATATTCATTCCGATGCTGATCCTGTGCTGCTGGTCGGAAGCGCGCGGCAATCCCCTCCTGGTGAAATTGGGCGTGGACCAGTCAGCTTCAAATCTTAATCTGGGCGGAAACATGGAGGGCAAGGAAGTCCGCTTCGGCGTCGCCAATTCCGCCCTGTGGGCCACGGCGACAGCCTCCGCCTCCAACGGCAGCGTCAATTCCATGCACGATTCGTACACGCCGCTGGGTGGCCTTGTGCCCATGTGGATGATCCAGCTTGGCGAGGTGGTCTTCGGCGGCGTGGGCAGCGGCCTGTACGGCATGCTCATGTTCGCGATCATCGCCGTCTTTGTGGCCGGGCTGATGGTGGGCAGAACGCCGGAATACCTGGGCAAAAAGATTGAGGCCTTTGAAATGAAGATGGCCAGCCTGGCCATCCTGATCCCCCCGGCCGCCGTGCTGCTGGGAACCGCGCTGGCAGTTTCGGTGGAAGCAGGCCGCTCGGCCGTGGCCAACAGCGGCCCCCACGGCTTCAGCGAGATTCTCTACGCCTTCACTTCGACCGCCAACAACAACGGCAGCGTGTTTGCTGGGCTTTCCACTGACCGGCTGTTCTACAACCTTTCGCTGGCCGGCGCGATGTTCATCGGCCGCTATGCCCTGGCCGTGGTGGTTCTGGCCGCGGCAGGCTCCCTGGCGGGGAAAAAGTACGTTCCCCAGAGCGCCGGCACGCTGCCGACTCATCGGCCGCTGTTTGTCTTCTGGCTGGCCCTCGTTGTGTTGATTGTGGGCGCCCTGGCCTTCCTGCCGGCCCTGGCGCTAGGACCAATCGTCGAGCACCTGATCCTGTACGGAGCTCATTAGTGAACCATGAGCATCACAAACAGCCGCTTGTAACCGCGAGCATAGCCAGGCAGGCCGTCTGGCAGGCCTTCCGCAAACTCAATCCGCGCGTGCAGCTTCGCAACCCCGTAATGTTCGTCACCATGGTCGGCGCGGCGGTAACCTCGGCACTTTTTATCGAGGCCCTGGTGAGCAAGGGAGAAGCCCCGGCATCATTCATTCTGGCGGTATCCTTGTGGCTGTGGTTCACAGTGATCTTCGCCAACTTCGCCGAGGCCCTGGCCGAGGGCCGCGGCAAGGCGCAGGCCGATGCCCTGCGCCGCGGGCGAACGGAAGTCATCGCCCACCGCCTCACCTGGCCCGGCGGCGCGGCCCTGGATGACATATCTGCCTCCGAGCTTAAGCGCGAAGATGTCGTCCGCGTGGCCGCCGGCGAGATCATTCCCGCCGATGGCGAAGTGGTCGAGGGCATCGCCTCCGTGGATGAAAGCGCCATCACGGGCGAAAGCGCCCCGGTCATCCGCGAGAGCGGCGGCGACCGCTCGGCCGTGACCGGCGGCACAAAGGTGCTGTCCGACTGGCTGATCGTTCGCGTCACCTCCGAGCCCGGCGATTCCTTCCTGGACCGCATGATCGCCATGGTCGAAGGCGCCAAGCGGCAAAAGACCCCCAACGAAATCGCCCTGAACATCCTGCTGGCGGCGCTGACGATTGTTTTCCTGCTGGTGGTGGCCACGCTGCTGCCTTACTCCAAGTACAGCGTTCAGGTGGCCGGGCAGGGAACGCCCGTCACGATAACCGTGCTGACGGCCCTGCTGGTGTGCCTGATCCCCACGACCATCGGCGGTTTGCTCTCGGCCATCGGCATCGCCGGCATGGACCGCGTGATCCGCCACAATGTCGTGGCCATGTCCGGCCGCGCGGTCGAGGCGGCGGGCGATGTGGATGTCCTGCTGCTGGATAAGACCGGCACGATCACGCTTGGGCAATCGCCAGGCCGTGCAGTTCTTGCCCGCCCAGGGCGTAACGCTGGGCCAGACTCGCCGATGCCGCGCAACTTTCCTCGCTGGCGGATGAAACGCCCGAGGGCCGCTCCATCGTCGTGCTGGCCAAGGAAAAGTACGGCCTGCGCGGCCGCGAAATGCACGAGCTGCACGCCACATTCATGCCCTTTACGGCGCAGACCCGCATGAGCGGCCTGGACCCGCGCGATCCTGCCACTGGCCAGCTGGTGCGAATCCGCAAAGGCGCGGCCGAGGCCATCGAAAAGCACGTGGCCGCGCTGGGCGGCGAGGTTCCCCAGGAAGTTCGCCAGACCGTCCGGCAGATCTCCGAGCAAGGCGGCACGCCGCTGGTCGTCAGCCGCGACAACCAGGTGCTGGGCGTGATCCACCTCAAAGACATCGTCAAGGGCGGCATGAAGGACCGCTTCGCCCGGCTGCGCCGCATGGGCATTCAGACGGTGATGATCACCGGCGACAATCCGCTCACCGCCGCGGCCATCGCCGCCGAGGCCGGCGTGGATGATTTTCTGGCCGAGGCCACGCCCGAGGCCAAGCTCAAGATGATTCGCGATTACCAGGCCGGCGGCCGCCTCGTGGCCATGACCGGCGACGGCACGAACGATGCCCCCGCCCTGGCCCAGGCGGATGTGGCGGTGGCCATGAACACCGGCACGCAGGCCGCCAAGGAAGCCGGCAACATGGTGGACCTGGATTCCAACCCCACCAAGCTCATCGAGATCGTGGAGATCGGCAAGCAACTGCTGATGACCCGCGGGGCGCTGACGACCTTTTCCATCGCCAACGATGTGGCCAAGTACTTCGCCATCATTCCGGCGGCCTTCGCCACGACCTACCCGGTGCTGGGGCAGTTGAACATCATGCACCTGGCCACGCCCGCCAGCGCGATTCTTTCGGCCGTGATTTTCAACGCCCTGATCATCGTGGCGCTGATTCCCGCTGGCCCTGCGTGGCGTGAAGTTCCGCGCCATCGCGGCCAGCGAAATGCTGCGGCGAAACCTGCTGATCTACGGCCTGGGCGGCCTGGTCGCGCCGTTCATCGGCATCAAGCTGATCGATCTGCTGCTGGTGGCGTTGGGTCTGGTCTAAGGAGCATGAGCTATGTGGAGACAACTGAAGACCGCCGCCATCATCCTGGTGCTGATGACGTGCTGACCGGCGTGGCCTACCCGCTGCTGGTCACCGGCATTGCCCAAGGACCGTTTTCCGGCACCAGGCCAATGGCAGCCTGATTGAGCGGCAGGGCAAGGTGGTCGGTTCGGAACTGATCGGCCAGCAATTTGATGACCCAAAGTATTTCTGGGGCCGTCTCAGCGCCACCACTCCGGCCTGCAATGCCGCCTCCTCCAGCGGCTCAAACTACGGGCCGATGAACGACAGCCTTGCCGCCGCGGCCAAGAACCGCATTGAAGCCTTGCGAAAGGATGACCCGAACAACACCGCACCCATTCCTGTGGACCTGGTAACCTCCAGCGGCAGCGGGCTGGATGCCGATATCAGCGTGGCCGCCGCGCTGTACCAGGTCCAGCGCGTGGCAAGGCACCGTAACATGCAGTCGGAAGAGGTTCGACTCGTGGTGATGAAACACGTTGAGGACAGGCAGTTTGGCTTTTTGGGTGAGAAACGGGTCAACGTGCTGGAATTGAACCTCTCGTTGGATCATCTACAATAGACCTGCATGGAACAAGACCAGCGCAGGCCGACTCCTGAAGAATTGCTCGCCCGCGTACACGCGGAGGAGCAAAACACCAGCCGTGGCCGGCTGAAGATCTTCTTCGGCGCGTCCGCCGGCGTGGGCAAGACCTACGCCATGCTCATGGCCGCGCGGCAGCAGGCGGCGGCCGGCGTGGATGTCGTCGTCGGATATGTCGAACCCCACGCCCGGCCGGAAACGATGGCCCTGCTGGAAGGCTTGGAGGTCCTGCCCGTCCGCCAGATTCAATATCACAGCGCCAAGCTGCCGGAATTTGACTCGATGTGGCCCTGGCCCGTCATCCGCAGAATTCTCATCGTGGATGAGCTGGCCCATACCAACGCCCCCGGCAGCCGCCACGCCAAGCGCTGGCAGGATGTGATGGATCTGCTGGATGTGGGCATCGACGTCTACACCACGCTCAATGTTCAGCACATCGAGACGCTCAACGACGTGGTGGCGCAGTTCAGCGGCGTGCGCGTCCGCGAGACCATACCCGGACACGGTTTTCGAGCAGGCCGACGAAGTCGAGCTGGTGGACCTGCCGCCGGATGATCTGCTCCAGCGGCTCTCCGAAGGCAAAATCTACATCCCTGAACGCGCGGCGGCGGCCACGCGGAATTTCTTCCAGAAAAGCAACCTCTTGGCCCTGCGCGAACTGGCCCTGCGGCGCATGGCCGAGCGCGTAAATGTCCAGGCCGAGGCCTACCGGCACAAGGGTGAACCGCCTCGCGTCGGCCGAGCGACTGCTGGTGGCCGTAGGGCCAAGCCCGTTTTCAGCCCGGCTGATCCGCTCGACGGCGCGCATGGCCATGTCGCTGCGCTGCCCGTGGCTGGCGGTCTCGGTGGAAAAGCCAGGCGCGCACCTGAGTGCCGGAAGCCCAGGACCGAATTTGGGCGAACCTGCGCATGGCCGGCCTCCTGGGGGCGGAGACGGCGACCCTTTCCGGAATGAATGTCGCCCAGGAAATCGTCGAATACGCCCGCGCCCGCAACGTCACGCGAGTCATCGTGGGCAAGCCGCTGCACGCCCGCTGGCGCGACCTGCTGCACGGGTCGCTGGTGTACGAGATTATCCGCCGCTGCGGCACGATCGATGTGCAGGTGATCACCGGCGAAGAAGGCGCGGCCGCCCCGCGGCGCATGCGGCATTGCCGCCAAACGCAAGATCGATTGGCAGGGCTATCTGTGGGCGGTTTTTATGGTCGCCGTGTGTACCGTCATTGGCAGGTTTTTGACCGCCTTTGACCTCGCCACGACGGTCATGGTGTACCTACTGGGGGTTATCCTGATTGCCCTGCGGGCCAGCCGCGGGCCGGCCGTCCTCGCTTCCATCCTGAGTGCATCGGCACTGAATTTCTTCTTCATGCCGCCGCTATATACGCTGGAAGTGGCCAACCCGGTTTACTGGACTACGATCTTGGCACTGGCCATCACGGGCCTGGTGGTCAGCACGCTCACCCTGCGCATCCGCCGCCAGGCCCAGGCCGCGCGGCACCGCGGAAGTTGCGGACGATCACCTTGTACTCGCTGAGCCGCGAACTGGCCACCGCCTCGACGGCTCAGCAGGTAGTTAAGTTGATCAATGAGCAGTATTGCCGCGTGCTTGATTGCGATGTGATGGTCTTGCTGCCCGATGCCGACCGCCGACTGGTCCAGCAGCCGCCCTCGCCACCGCTGCCCTTGACTGAACAGGACCTGGCCGTCGCCCAGTGGGTGCTGGAGCACGCCCAGATGGCCGGCTTCGGCACCGACACCCTGCCGGCCAGCCCCTGGCTGTTTGCCCATTGTCCACACATCGCGTGGCCATCAGCGTCGTGGGTCTGCGCCTGCACAGCCAGCGGCCGCTGGCGCCGGACCAGGTGCAGCTATTGGCGGCGCTGGACACGCTGGTGGCCGGGGCGCTGGAACGAATCGCCCTTTCCGAAAAGGTGGGCCAGAAGCCGGCGAAAGAGGCGTAAGTGTTACAGAACAAGGAGATCAAGGAGCGCAAGTCGCGCAGGCTTGCGCTTCTTGTTCCAACCTTATTCTACAAGGACTTAAGTAACAAGGAGCGCAAGAAGCGCAAGGAGCGCAAAGGGTTGGTAGCGGTCTTCAAGACTTATCCATCTTGCCTAATTTTGTCCAAACCGCCGCGCGTTCTAAAGCTTCCGGGCTGATGCCGAACGGCGCGTTCACGGGCCTACCGCTTGGGTTTAGTCACAAAGACGCCACCCATCGTCGTATTTACGGAAAACGGCTGCCATCATAGCCCCACTGTAAACGTATTTCTTTATAGGCGTCATCTCCGATGGAAAGGCATACGAAGTTCTATACTCTACCCTCGGCATCGGACCACCCACAGTTATGCCGGTCACCTCAGCAATGGTTTCGCTAATCGGTGCCTTAAGCTGAAATGTTATTACCCTGAATCCTGGTGCGCCGCCAAAACGGTTCGTGTTCGCATCGCCGGCAATAAAACGGCCAACTATTATCAGGCCCTTCTCACTGAAGCCGTAGTGCGGTCCCCCGGGGAAATCGCCCGAATGGCTGCAATCTTTTATGATCCCGTCTGCTACGGCACGGTCAATTCCATCTTCTTGAAATTTCAGCTCGGAAACGGTTGGTGCTTTCGCCAGATACTCGTTCAGAATTGCAGCGGCCAACTCCCGCGTAAGTTCTCCCTTACGTTCCAAGGAACTGGAAGTGGCTCGACGCATTTCCTCCAGAATGCTTTGGGCTGTGTAACCAGGCTTGCCGATGTTTGCGCGGGCGGGGATCAAGGCCTCGGTCATCTTCTTTGCTGATTTTATGGTGCTGTCTACCTTCTCTGGAGGAACTCCCGAATCCAAATCCACAAACCAACTCCCGTTCCTTTTGATCAGGAACTCGGTCCCGGCGGGAAACGTGGCCGTCGCCTTATCGTCATTTTCCTCAATCTCCACCTTGGCCAGTTGCTCACAGTCGGTGAACCAGGTATGCATGCCCCGAGGTGGCGTCGTTGCCATAAGTCTGGTCCATTTCCCGAACAAAAATGGTTAAGGCTCTCATGGTGTCGAAGGCGGCACCGGCAGCATCCTGGTTGCCATCCCCGAAATCCGCGCAGGCCAGGAAAAGGGCCTTATCACTCAGCTCCAGCGCCTTGGACATGCCCGCAAGGGCATCCTTGGGCGTAGCGGCTTTCATGGGTAAACCCGCTGCCGATCCATTACCAGGCTTGCCTTGTGCAGAGCCCTTCGATTTGCAGCCTTCCGCTGTGGCAAGAACCGCAGCCAAGAGTATGGGAATGGCTGCCGATTTCATTGAGCCCATTAACACTACAACGCCATCTGGGCTCAAGAAAGCTCAGGCGGCCAGACGATAGTTCCTTTCGGGAGCGCTTTTCCCGAAAGGAGATACGGCATGGATGCCAAGCAATTGCGAGAGCTCAAGCCGATGTTGGAACAGTACCTGGGACAATTTGACGACTGTTTCAGCCGCAGCGAGCCCTGTGGCAACCTGCGGGTTTACGTCAACGGTCAATTGTCGGATCTGCCGCGCAAGAGCATCGAGCCGATGGCGGACCGGGCCGACGTTCCGCCGCGGACGCTTCAGCAGTTCCTGTCGCTGGCAGACTGGGATGATGCGCGCATGGCCCAGCGGTTGATGCAGATCGTGGGCGATCAACACAGCCACCCCCTGTCGATTGGCGTGTTGGATGAGACGGCCCATCCCAAGAAGGGCGACAAGACCGCCGGCGTGCAGCGTCAATATTGCGGCGCCACGGGCAAGGTGGATAACCGCGTGGTTACGGTGCATATCAGCTATGTGGCGGGCGCCTTTCACACCCTGCTTCCGGGGGAGATGTTCTTGCCGCAGGAATGGTCCGATGATCGTGCTCGGTGCCGGGGGGCGGGCATCCCGGACACAATGCAGCATCGCCCCAAGTGGCAGATCGCCCTGGAACTGCGTGCCGCCGCCGTGGCCAACGGGATTCGGTTTGAATGGATGACGGGGGATGAAGGTTATGGCGAAGTGCCGGACTTTCATCGCGCCCTGGACGAGTGCGGCCAGCGCTACGTCCTGGAAGTGCCGTCGATTTTCTACGGCTGGCTGCGCGAACCGGAGGTTCTTCAAAAACAGCATCGTGCGGCCACGCGGCGCGGCCGGCCGAGGCATTATCCCCGTCTGAAGGTCAAGACCCTGCCCTGCATCCAGGTTCGCCACATGCTGCGCTACGGGGCAGCTTTTCGCAAACAAGCGTGGCGGAAGTTCCATGTCAAGGACAGCACGGTGGGACCGGAGGTTTGGCAGGTCAAGGCGGCGCGGCTGTATTTGAAACGGGATGGTCTGCCGACGCGGGCGCATTGGTTGATTGTGGCCCGCAACATTTTGGCGCCGCAGGAGGTGAAATACTTCGTCTCCAACGCGCCGGGTGGCACGCCGCTGGAGGTGATGTTGCACGTGGCCTTCACGCGGTACAGGGTCGAGCAATGCTTCGAGGTGGAAAAGTCCGAGTTGGGGCTGGACCATTTTGAGGTTCGCCGGTATCGCTCCTTGAAGCGTCATCTGCTGCTGACGGCCGTCAGCCACCTGTTCCTGGCCACGGTTCAGGAACAGTGGCGGGGGGAAAAATCCGCAGCTGACCGTATGCCAGATTCGCCAGGCGGCCGCGGCGCTGGTGCGTTCCCTGTGGCTGACGGGACAGGTTCGTCAAAGCTTCCTGGCCAGGGAGGCGGAGATTATTACTCAAACGCAGGCACGAAACGAGAAAGCGCGACGCTGCCACGTGAAAACACGCAAGCGACGGTTGCGTAGCCTTGGCATTCGAATATCGTCAATACGTTGCTGCATAATGGATCAGGTGGCGTTGTAGTGTTAACGTTTCTCCAAAATATATCTGCTTTGCCGATAGATATCACAGGAAAACGACTGTCAGAACCCATGCATGTGGTGTGAAAAGTGAGACGCGGCAAAAATGAATCGCCGAACAATGCCCCGCTATTCGGTTACGTATGTGAAGAAATCAAGACTATGTTGAAACGGGGGGTCCGTCAAGGATTTTTTTCTTCCTTGTTTTTTTCGAAAATCGATGGATTATCAGCCATGGCACCCAACTTTCCTCTGTCCCCTGTATCCCCTGCATCTTTGCCATAAAAACAGGCACAGCCGAGGGCGGCTGTGCCACATTGTCCGGCCAATTAACCAAAAGCGAGCGGTGAGCGAAGCCGAACCGCGAGCGGACTAATTAACCTTATTTTGCGCTCAGCATCGTCTCCGTCTCGTGCAGTGCGGGCATGATGAAGCGCGTGACGACCTGCTCCCAGCTCATCTGATGGGCCAGCTTCCAGCCCGATTCCATGAGCTGCTTCATCTCCTCATCGCTGCGCGGCAGTCTGGCCATAAGCTCCATAGCCAGCCGCGCGTTTTCCATCGATTCGATTTCATTGCGCTGGTCAGCACCGATCTTCCTGGCATATTCCAGCGAGACGATGTGCTCGGGCGTCTTCGTGTAGTCCGCCTCCAGGATGTTCCTAATCGGCTGGCCATCGGTCACCGCCCGCACAAAGCCCATGCAGCCGCAGATGTTGGTGGGAATGCAGATCGCCCCGAACGAGAGCGGCTCAAGCTGGCTGATGCCGAAGGGTTCGTAAATGGACATGCCGAATTCGACATCCGTGCCTTGGCGGATATCGGCAAAGGTCATGTCCGCCGGCATGCGACGCCCGCACAGGCCGCGGCTCCAGCCGAACTGATTCACAAAACATGCGCGGCCGTACTCGTGGTCGCGATTAAAATTCTCAAACAGGTCGAAAAGGCCCTCTTCTCCGCCTGATAGATCGGGGTAGCCTATTTCGTGGTGGGCCGGCCAGCCGTACACGCGCTCCATCTGGAGCACATCCTGCGGCCGGCGCTGGCCGCCCAAGGACCCCAGCATGAAATACACCGCCCGCTCGTTGCGCTCCTTTAAAAGCGGCTCCATCGCGTGCAGGACGCCCAAGTCGCGCCACACCGCCTTGGAAAGGACGGGCCGGGCCACGTGAGTCAAGATCCACTCCGGCCTGTCACCGAAGAGATTCTGTGCGTAGGTCGCCATGCGGCCCTTGTTCGCCTTACGCGTGGCAATGTTGATATTCCGGGCCGGGATGCCGTTATACACGCGGTGGATCGGCTGGTAGCGAAAGTGGCTGTCCAGCACGCGGAGTTCCTTCTCCACGTAATCGCCCACGGCGAAGATGTGGTCCACGTACCGGGCCGCGCGAACCAGCGGATGCTTGTAATTTTCCAGGACCTCCGGGAACACATCCTCCAGGACGCGGTCGCTCTCCGTCAGGAGGGCCAGCACGTTGTAGAACATCGTGTCGTGGCCATCCCGCTTTTCCACCAGCGGCCGCACAGAAGCCACCTCGTGGGCATAGAAAACGGTGCGAATATCCGGCCCGCCGTCCAGCACGGCTTTTAGCGCCATGGGCATGCCCATGTACTCGTGCGCCAGGTAGACGATCGGGCTTTGCGGCGTGCCCGTGGCGCCTAACGCCTGAAGAGCCTCGAAGGCCGGCTCGGCCAGGCGGACGTACTCCTCGTATTCCCAGATCTTCTCAAAACCCTGCGAGGGTATGTTGAACTTCTTGAACAGCTCGCCTTTAAAAAGGTTCAGCCGGTCGTGGTTATAGTGGAATACATCGACCAGCAGCACCTCGACATCCGCCGGCACCTCGCCGTACACATCCTCAATCTTGCGCCGGCCGTAGATGAAGTGTACATCGTAGCTGGTTTCGATGGCGCGAAAGAGCTTGCCGTAATCGCCGCGGTCGATGCCATCCAGGCTCGAATACAGCACCTTGGACTCGCGCCCGAGCGCATCTCGCCGCCGTGCTCCGTGGACAAGAGCGGCCCTACCAAAAGCGTCCGCTCCGCCGCCTGCTGATACGCGCGGGCCGTGGTCAGCCCCGCAATAACCGCCCCGATGCCACCGATCTTCTCTACCGCCTCATGCGTCACGTGTACGACTTTCATGACTGTCCTTTCACTAATCTTCCCATAATAGCATCGGACTAAAGCGGGTTAACTGGTTAACCGGTTAACTGGTTAATTGGATTCTTAATGTGCTTCATTCTTGAAGCTTCATGAAGAATGCGCCATGTCGTTTGAGGAAAACCAACCGCTAAGAATCCAGTTAACCGATTAACACTACAACGCCATCTGGGCTCAAGAAAGCTCAGGCGGCCAGACGATAGTTCCTTTCGGGAGCGCTTTTCCCGAAAGGAGATACGGCATGGATGCCAAGCAATTGCGAGAGCTCAAGCCGATGTTGGAACAGTACCTGGGACAATTTGACGACTGTTTCAGCCGCAGCGAGCCCTGTGGCAACCTGCGGGTTTACGTCAACGGTCAATTGTCGGATCTGCCGCGCAAGAGCATCGAGCCGATGGCGGACCGGGCCGACGTTCCGCCGCGGACGCTTCAGCAGTTCCTGTCGCTGGCAGACTGGGATGATGCGCGCATGGCCCAGCGGTTGATGCAGATCGTGGGCGATCAACACAGCCACCCCCTGTCGATTGGCGTGTTGGATGAGACGGCCCATCCCAAGAAGGGCGACAAGACCGCCGGCGTGCAGCGTCAATATTGCGGCGCCACGGGCAAGGTGGATAACCGCGTGGTTACGGTGCATATCAGCTATGTGGCGGGCGCCTTTCACACCCTGCTTCCGGGGGAGATGTTCTTGCCGCAGGAATGGTCCGATGATCGTGCTCGGTGCCGGGGGGCGGGCATCCCGGACACAATGCAGCATCGCCCCAAGTGGCAGATCGCCCTGGAACTGCGTGCCGCCGCCGTGGCCAACGGGATTCGGTTTGAATGGATGACGGGGGATGAAGGTTATGGCGAAGTGCCGGACTTTCATCGCGCCCTGGACGAGTGCGGCCAGCGCTACGTCCTGGAAGTGCCGTCGATTTTCTACGGCTGGCTGCGCGAACCGGAGGTTCTTCAAAAACAGCATCGTGCGGCCACGCGGCGCGGCCGGCCGAGGCATTATCCCCGTCTGAAGGTCAAGACCCTGCCCTGCATCCAGGTTCGCCACATGCTGCGCTACGGGGCAGCTTTTCGCAAACAAGCGTGGCGGAAGTTCCATGTCAAGGACAGCACGGTGGGACCGGAGGTTTGGCAGGTCAAGGCGGCGCGGCTGTATTTGAAACGGGATGGTCTGCCGACGCGGGCGCATTGGTTGATTGTGGCCCGCAACATTTTGGCGCCGCAGGAGGTGAAATACTTCGTCTCCAACGCGCCGGGTGGCACGCCGCTGGAGGTGATGTTGCACGTGGCCTTCACGCGGTACAGGGTCGAGCAATGCTTCGAGGTGGAAAAGTCCGAGTTGGGGCTGGACCATTTTGAGGTTCGCCGGTATCGCTCCTTGAAGCGTCATCTGCTGCTGACGGCCGTCAGCCACCTGTTCCTGGCCACGGTTCAGGAACAGTGGCGGGGGGAAAAATCCGCAGCTGACCGTATGCCAGATTCGCCAGGCGGCCGCGGCGCTGGTGCGTTCCCTGTGGCTGACGGGACAGGTTCGTCAAAGCTTCCTGGCCAGGGAGGCGGAGATTATTACTCAAACGCAGGCACGAAACGAGAAAGCGCGACGCTGCCACGTGAAAACACGCAAGCGACGGTTGCGTAGCCTTGGCATTCGAATATCGTCAATACGTTGCTGCATAATGGATCAGGTGGCGTTGTAGTGTTAACCAGTTAACCGATTAACCAGCCCCTCTGCCCGCTTGGCATTCGTAAGGACATGACTTACAATGCCTGAAGAAACCTCCTTCGGCCCCACGGCCCTGGAAAGCAGTTCCTTGTGAGCTATGTAACGATTCTTTGCATCGGCGACGTGGTGGGCAAGGCCGGGCGCGGCGTCCTGGCCGACCATCTGGCCGACCTGATCAAGCAGCGTGAGATCGACTTGGTCGTCTGCAACGCGGAGAACGCCGCGGGCGGCTCGGGCCTCACGCCCCAGATTTACCAGAAACTCCTGCGCTACGGCGTGGATGCCATCACGCTGGGCGACCACGCTTATCGCAAGAAGGAAATCACCCCCATCCTGGAGCAGTCCACGCAGATCGTCCGCCCGGCCAACCTGGCCGCCATCGCGACCGGCAAGCAATGGACGACCGTGGCCACGAAAAACGGCTCGGCCCTGGTAGGTGTGACCTGCGTTTTAGGGCAGATGTACATGCGGGCCTGCGATTCCCCCTGGGATGCGGTCGAGCGGGTGCTGAAGGAGATGCCCGCCGAGGCGCGGATTCGCGTGGTGGATTTCCACGCCGAGGCCTCCAGCGAGAAGGTGGCCATGGGCTATTTTCTGGAGGGCCGCGCGAGCATTGTGTTTGGCACGCACACGCACATTCCCACCGCCGATGCCCGCATTTTGCCGGGCGGCACGGCCACGATCAGCGATGTGGGCATGACCGGCCCGTACGATTCCATCCTGGGCCGCCGCAAGGACCGCGTCATCAAGTCCCTGGTCACTACCATGCCCACCTATTACGAAGTGGCCGTGGGCGACCCGCGGATGTGCGCCGTGCTGGTCAAGGTGGATGCCATGACCGGCAAGGCCGGCCATATCGAGCGGATCGAGATCACCGGCCGCACACCGCAGAACGGGCCGTACGATGCGGATGATGGCGCCCCCTCGCGGGGAGAATAAGGCATTTAGCTGTTTAGGCTGTTAGTCATTTAGGCGCTCTGGCGAACGTCTGTGCCTTTTTGCGGCCCTTCCTAACAGGCTAAATGCCTAAACCCCTAAAAGCCTTTTAGTCCATTGGCCCCGACACCTGCGGTGGCGGCGGCCAGTTCATTGTGGAATTCTGCAAGATGATCACCGATCGCTCCGACCAGATATCCTTGCCACATTTGTCTACGGCCACGGAGGTTCGGACGAATACCTTATCCCGCTCCTGTTCGATCATCATCGTGAACAGGGCGTGCAGCTTCTTATAGGCCGCATCCAGCTCGGCGCGCTCGCCCTCGGCGAGTTTCACCGGCTTGGCTATCAACCTTTCTTCCTTGTCCTCATCGTAGAGCGATGCGCGCACGATGAACTGGCCCGGCTCGGGGGCCGGCGCAACGGATATCTCGCTTCTGAAATTGGCCGATGGACAACCCGTACACAGCGCCGCCAGGGCCAGGATGAGCAGAGTCTTTCCAGACATAGAGAACCTCCTTTTGCCTGATGAATTCTAGCGCGATGGAGGCAGGCAGAGGTGCCAGGCAGAAGCGAGGCTAAGAATCCCAAATTCTAAATCCTAAATCCTAAACAAATCCCAAGCACCAAATTCCAAACATGCCTTGTCCAAGGTCTTCTTTGGGATTTGTGATTTGGAGCTTGTTTAGTATTTAGAGTTTAGGATTTCGGATTTATTGAAATAATCCGTGTTTCAGCATCTTCTTATACAGCGTCGTCCGGTTGATCTGTAGTTCCGCCGCGGTGGCCTGGCGGTTGCCGTTATGCCGCGTCAACGCCGCCTGGAGGATCATCCGCTCGGGCTCGCGCAGGGCATCATCCAGGCTCATGGGCAAAAACGCCGGGACAAACTGCGCAATCGGCGCCGCCTCATGCGGCCGGTGATTCAAAAGCGCCGGCGGCAGGTCATCTACCTTGATCGTACCGTCCCGTGCCAGCAGCACCGCCCGCTCCATGCAGTTCTCCAGTTCGCGGACGTTGCCCGGCCAGGAATAGCGTTGCATCAGCTCCAGCGCCACCTCATCGATCTGGCGAATCTGTTTCTTGCCGTCGGCCAGGAATTTGGCCAGGAAGTGCCGCGCAAGGATGGGAATATCGCCCACGCGCTCGCGCAACGGCGGCAGGTCGATATTCACGACGTTAATGCGATAGTACAGGTCGTGGCGGAAGCGCCCCGCGGCCACTTCCTCCGCCAGGTCCTTGTTCGTGGCTAAAAGCACACGCACATCCACCTTTTTCGTCACATTTGAGCCCACCGGCTCAAACTCACGCTCCTGAAGCACGCGCAGCAGTTTCACCTGGAGGGCCGGCGAGGCGGTGGAAACTTCATCCAGGAATATCGTGCCGCCATCCGCCGCGGCGAATTTGCCCGCCTTGTCGCCCATGGCGCCCGTGAATGAGCCGGCCACGTAGCCAAACAGCTCGCTCTCCAGCAGCGTCTCGGGCAGCGAACCGCAGGCCACCTCCACAAACGGCCCCGATGCGCGGCTGGAGTGCGCGTGAATCGAGCGGGCTATCAGGCTCTTGCCTGTGCCGCTTTCGCCGCTCATCAGCACCGTGGTGCGGCTGTCGGCGATGGATTCGATCAGCTCGAAGATCTTCACCATCTGGTGAGCGCCCCCGAGGATGTTATCAAAACTGTAGCGCTGCGCCAGTTGCTGGCGGAGCATTCGGTTTTCGGCCAGGATGCGCTGCTGGCGCAGCGCCCGCTCCACGCACATGCGAACATCATCATCGATGATGGGCTTGGTGAGATAATCGTACGCCCCCTGCTTGATCGCCTCCACGGCCGATTCGATCGTGCCGTAGCCGGTCATCAGAATGACCACCAGGTCGGGGAAATGCTTCTTCACGTACTTGAGCAGCTCCAGGCCGCTGGAGGCGGGCATCGTCACATCGGAAATGACCAGGTTGAAGGGGTCGCTTTCCAGGGCCTTGATGGCCTCGGCGATCGATTCGCGGCTGACGACGTCGTAGCCTTCCAGGGTCAAAAACTCCCCCAGCGAATCGAGAATGATCTGGTCATCATCCACCAGCAGGATACGGTGGGCCTTGGCCGCGTGGCTGTCGTTTGCGCCGGTCATGACAATGCTCCGGAAGAAAGGTTACAGCCCACAGGGTGCAGGGCACAGAGGCGTTCCTGTCGTAACGGGCGCTGTGTTTTCTGTAACCTGTACCCTGTAACCTGTGATATTTGGTGCAGGAACATTAGCTGCCTCCGCTTCTCAAACAAAAAGAGATCATTCCTGCGCGGCCGTCCTGCCCTCTGACCAGGTGGGCATGGTGACCATGAAAATCGCGCCGCCTTCATCGCGATTCTTTGCTTCAATGCAGCCGCCGGCCCGCTCGACAATGTTGCGGCAAATCGACAGCCCCAGCCCCGTGCCTCGGCCGGCCGGCTTGGTGGAATAGAAAGGCTCGAAGATGTGCTGTATCACGTCGCTCGGCACGCCGTTGCCCGTGTCGGCAAAACTGACCGCGGCCCAGCCTTCCGTGCAGCGGGCGGTGATGGTGAGCTTGCCGCCGGCGGGCATGGCGTCGGCGGCGTTCTTCATCAGGTTGCACATCACCTGGAAAAACCCCGCCGGCACCGGCTGCTGCGCGTGCTGGTCCAAATCACATACCACCGTCACGCCGACGGCCGCCAAGGCGGGAGACATGGCCCGCAGGGCCTCATCCACCAGCGAACCCAGCGGCGCATATTCCATGCCGTGGGCGTTGGTGCGGGAGAAAGTTAATAGCTCCGAAACGATCTTCCCCATGCGCATCAAGCCCGCACGGGCCTGGTCGACGTACTGCGCGGCCTTGCCGGCGTTGCCTTCCTTGCACATCCGCTGGGCCAGCCCCAAGTATCGCAACGCGCCATCCAGCGGCGTATTGAGCTCGTGCGCCACCTGCGCCGCCAGCTTGCCCATCGCGGCCAGCCGCTCGCTGGTGGCCAGCCGCCGCTCCAGCGAGACGCGGGCGGTGATATCCCGCGCCACCAGCAGCACCAGTTCGTTCTCATCCCCCAACGGCCGCAAATGAATATCCATCAGCCGCACGCCGCCGTCGGGGTTTTCAAACTGCACCCCTTCATAATTGGCGCCGGCAGGATGATGCGCCAGTGAGGCCAGTTCGACCGACCAATCCGGCGTCCGGTTGTCCGCCAGGCGGCACTTCAAAACGCCCTGAAGCGCCCCGCCCTCGGGCAACAACTCCCGCGCGGCGGCGTTCCGCGAACGAATAATCCCCGCCGGCTCTACCAGCAAAACGGCCACAGGCAGAGATTCCAAGGCTGCGGCAACTATTTCGGAGGTCTGGGTTTGCATGGCTGAAGCTTCATCTATAGGCGAAGCGTTGCTTTTTGTCAACAGCGCTTATTTTTTGCAACGTAGGACGACGGGGCAACTGGTCAAGTTGACCAGTTAGTTTTAACTAGAGTTCAACTGAGGAAATTCCTCAGTTGCAAGCTCGACTGGTACTCTGCACCAGTCGGCTCAGGTGTGGCTTAGCAACAGGTGACTCAACTGTGAACGGTTCACAGTTGGAACCAGTCTTGCCGGGGCCCAATCCGCAATCCGAAATCCGCAATCTACTGCACCAGCCCCTTCGTCAGCCGCATGAAGGCCGTCTCCAGGTTCACCGGCTCGGGGCGGATTTCGCGGATGCCGATATTGGCATCCAGCAGCGCGCGGGCGATAGCCGAGACATCCTCCAGTTCCCCTTCCAGGTTCACCTGAATATGGCCATCCTGGTGGGTCGCCTCCTTGACGCCGCGCAGGCGGGAGAGCAGGCGGACGGCATCCGAGGTGCGCGAGGTCACATCCACGTGCAGGGTGGTGCCCGTGCGGCTGCGGCGGACGGCCTCGGCCACGGTGCCGGAGAAGATCAGCTCGCCGCGCTCGATGATGCCGATCTTGTTGCACAGCTCGGCCAGCTCGTGCAGGATGTGCGAGGAGATCAGGATGGTCTTGCCCATCCGCTTGAGCTCTTTAAGAAGCTCGCGAATCTCGATGCGGGCCCGTGGATCCAGGCCGCTGGCGGGTTCATCGAGCAGCAAGACCTTCGGGTCGTGCAGCAGCACGCGCGCCAGCGACAGCCGCTGCTGCATGCCGCGCGAAAGCGCGTTCACCAGCGCATCGCTCTTATAGGCCAGGTCCGTCAGTTCCAGCACATCGTGTACCACCTGGCTGCGGGCCTTGCCCGTGATGTTGTACGCGGCGGCGAAGAATTCCAGGTATTCCTGCACGACCATGTCTTCGTAGGCGCCAAAACTGTCGGGCACGTAGCCGATCATCGGACGGATCTTGCGGCTCTCGTAGCCGATCACCTGGCCGCAGATGCGGGCCTCGCCCCAGGTCGGCTGCAACAGCGTGGCCAGGATGCGGATGGTCGTCGTCTTGCCCGCGCCGTTGGGGCCGATGAAGCCGTAGCAATCGCCCTCGTCGATGGACAGGTTGAGATTGCTCACCGCCAGGAGCTGGCCGTAACGCTTGGTCAGGTTGATTGTCTCTACGATGGCCATGGAGGATCCATTTTACAGTCGGTCATTACGATAAACGATGCTTCATCTCGCGCTGCAATCCAGAAGCACGCGCACGACCGTTGTGGCGCCGCACTTGGAAGGCTGGCCGTCCACGCGCACCTCCGGCGGAAAGAAATTACTCGCCTCGGCTACCAGCAGCACCTTGCCGGCCAGAATCTCATCCGACCTGTCCCAGCGGACCAGGCAATCCCGCCGGATCTGCCGCCAGACATTCTGGAGATTCGTGTCCTGCTGCGACGGCGGCTCGTACATGGACATTGTGGAGAGCAGCAAAGCCTGATTAAAGAATTCGCGCCGTCCTGCGGGACCCATGAAATCGCCGCCAAAGGTTCGGGCGGTTTCTCTATGTATCTCATCCAAACGCCCCGCAGTCTTGATGTTCGCCCGGGCGGCGCTGTCAAACATCAGCGACTGGCCATTTGGCCATGCCTTCTCAATTGCGTACACGCGGCACCAGCGTGAATCGGCCTCCGTGGCCTTGCGAAAATCGCTGGCCATCATGCCCGCACCGCTGGCCGGCGGCAGACAGATCAGCACCGGGTGGAGCAGATCGGCCGGCAGATCGTTAATCAGCGTGCCGGAGAGTTGCCAGTCGTTGCCGTCAAAGTGCAGCCGCAACGGATCCTTCGGATCGGTCTTGACCGCGCCGCCCAAATCGCCGCGCCAACTCAGTTCGAACTGCTTGATCGTGCGGCGAATCGGCGGCGTGATTTGCGTCAATGACTCCTGTCGAATGTCGTAATCGCGCACATCGGGGAAACTCGCCAGCTCGAGCTGGTCCGGCTCGATCATGGGCGAGAGCAGGCCATTCTCATCCCCCGCCACCTCCACCTTCGCGCGGCGATGCGCGGGCACATACACGCCGCAATAGCCGCGACAGACGGCGTAGGAGGAGTTGGCCGGCAGGTCCAGCACGGTCACCGCCGTCACCGATTGGCCGCGGATGGCGAAGAACGAAAGCAGCAGGCTGGCCAGCGTGGCCGCGCCGACCACCGCGCCGAAGAACCACCAGCTCCGTTGCCGCTGGTTCCGCCGCTGGGCATACAGCCACGTGCCAGGGCCGGCCAAAAGTGCGTAGGCCAGCAGCATCAAAACACCGAGGCCGACCAGCGAAGGCCCAATGCCGTGCGGGTCCAGATAGCCAGACATGCCGCCGGAAACCGCCGCCGCGCCGCCGCCCAAAAGCGTGCTGGGGTTAATGGGGCCGGAGATCGTGCCGAAGCCCAGCAGCCTGGCCAGCGCCTCGGTCAGCGCCGCCGGCGGCGCGTTGACCAGGGAAGGCGTTGTCAGCGTAGTACACATCACCGTCACGCTGCCGGCGCCGCGGGCCCATTTGAAAACCAGCGGTCTATCGCCGCCTTGCAAGGCCTGCGCATCGGCCTTTGGCTTTACCGTCGCCACCGTGGCGGGCAGGGTAAATTGCCCGGCGTACTTTTCGGGCAGCAGCGCCCTGCCCAGTTCATCCAGATTTGGCAGGGTTTCGCCGACGCCCAGCACTTCGACCGGCAGCAGTTTGGCCAGATCGCTGTTTGAGCCGACCAAGCCCTGCGACTCCATGCCCAGGCCGACGACGAGCTGACCGCCGCGAAATACCCACTGGGCCAGCGCCCGCTGCTGGTCCACATCGAGCTGACCGGCTGAGGGCGAGTCCCAGTACAGGACATCGATCATGTCCAGTCCCTGCCAGATGGCCGGGAACCGCTCCTGCGGCACGGCGATGCAGGCGGCGTTTTCGTTCAAGATGACCGCGGGCAAAGCGCTCTGCGGCCCGCCGGTTGGATTAATGGCGGCCGGGCCGGCCGCGCGCAAAAGGCCGATTCGCCCAGTAGCTGTCCCCATTACGCCGACGACCCGATCCCCGAGGTCGATCCGCTGCGGCTGGCGGCCGAGCATGGCTATGGAACGATCATCCGTGCCGCCGAGGTTGCAGGAGTCCACGCTCCTGCCGCCCTGCATGCGGTCCACCAGGTCCAGGCGGATGGAATCCGTGCCATCATGCCGCGGGCAGATCAGGATCATCCGCCATTCGGCGCCGCGCGGGCGGATGGGCGCATCGGCGCGCCAGCGGATGCGGTCGCCATCATCATCTTTCTGGATGGCTTGGAGCTCGCCGTCGAAGGTGGTCGGCAGCGTGTTGTTGACCTGCACAAACACCGGCACGAGATGGCCGGTGCGGAAGTGGCCATCAAATCCCACCACCACCTGCTCGATGCGGACCGCCGGTCCATTTTGCGCGGCGGCGGCCTGGGCGAATTTCGCCGCGCTCAGGCTCACCAGCACCAGGACCAGTCCCGCCCAGGTCTTCATAAATCCCCAGGTGCCTTACCATGGCAGCGGCCGCCGCCAAACGGAGGCAAAAAGGCTGCCGCGCAAGATCATATGATGGGCTGGATGGACTGTCCAGCTTTGAGCGGCTTTCGCCAGTTAAGACATATTGCTGGAACAAAGGTTTCAGGAAATCGGCTGCGGGGTCACACGCACCTCTCCAGGCCGCAGTCATTAGGTCGCGGCGATGAAAGGGCAAAACCGGGCTATTTGTGTCACCGGGCGTGGCTTTATGCGTTATCCGATATCCGATACTGGATAACGTAAGTCCTTGTAAAACCTAGACGCGTCATTCAAGGCTGAATAATTGGCCTTCTCTATCTTGCCTATCTTAACAGACTTTGCGAAACCATTGGCACTGACCCAGGCGATGAAACCTTTGGCGGGGCCAAGGGGCGGGCTCTATTCAAATGTCAAATAACTGTATCGACCGGCCTAGCGCCGGCGCGGATGCAGGGGGGGAAGACCCTCCACATCAACCTACATGATACCATGCTTAGCCACGGTGTCAAGATAAAAATGTGAGTAAAGCTGGAATTGTTTTTTTCGGATGAGCAATTGGAGCCGCGCAGGGACATTGATATGATCTTGGCCGCGGCCATGGCGAATCACTAAAACCTAAGCAACTGCCTACGCCAAAAAAGGTTAAGGCTGAGGTTAAGGATGCACCGACCAAATAAGCGACCGAAATTTCTGCAATTTCACCTTGTGAAATTCCGATGGACGGTGTATACATATTGTAGACAGGAACGACATGAGGATTATCAAACGGTCAACGCTGGTGAAGTACTGGGAAAAGAACCCCCAGGCTGAAAGCGGGCTGACGCAATGGTTCAAGCTTACGAAGGCTGCCGGCTGGAAAAGCATTCAAGACGCGCGGGCGACGTTTCCGCACGCCGACCCCGTGACGGTCGAAAGCAAGCGGACCGTGGTGGTGTTCAACATTTCGGGCAACAAATACCGTTTGATAACCGCGATTCACTATGATCGGCAGAAGGTCTTTACGCTGATGGTCCTGACCCACGCGGAATACAATAAGAACAAGTGGAAGGTCGTTTTATGAGCAGAACCGCAACACGCAACAACTTTCGGCGCCTGCCCAAGACTTACGGCGAGCTTGTGGCTGCGCTGCCCCCGCGCCCAATACATGATGCCGTGGACCTTGCCAACGCAGCGGAAATGATTGATCGCCTGGCCGGGTTCGAGCTGAACGCCGATCAAGAAGACTACCTTGAGGCCATTTCGGTCTTCATCGAAGCATACGAAGCCGACCATTTCCCCATCGACGATTCCACCATGACCCCGCTGGATGCCCTGAAGGCCCTGATGGATCACCACGGCATGACCGCTTCGGACCTGGGGCGTCTGCTGGGCAACCGGACACTGGGCGCGGCCATCCTGAACGGCCGGCGAGGCTTGAGCAAGGCCCACGTTAAGAAGCTTGCCGAGCATTTCAAGGTAGAGCCGGGGCTGTTCCTGTAGGCAATAGCGAGCAACGACGACGGCAAGCGCAATGGTATGTCGCGGGTTGGCGGAAACCTTGCCAGTGCCCGATCAATCGCGGTACAACATCGGCAATGAATCCGCTGGAAACCTATCTCGGGGCGTTGGGGGGCGACCGATCAACGGGGGCGACCATCAGAGAAGGATGTCTCCGCGGTGCCTATACCTGGCCGGGGGCCGCGAATGAGT
This sequence comes from uncultured Phycisphaerales bacterium, assembly GCA_963785635.1. GTDB lineage: Bacteria > Planctomycetota > Phycisphaerae > SM23-33 > FEN-1343 > FEN-1343. The sequence continues at coordinate 170,053 of CAWAWB010000004.1, read as the reverse complement.
GAAGAAGAAATCCGTAGACGGATGCGGGAAGCCCAAGAAAACCCGCCTGGCTGGAAGCGAGAGCTTCTACGGGGAATTGACAAATTGGTTCAACAACCGGGGACGGCTACCGTGTTCAGTGAACATATCAGGGCCGTCACAAAATGCCTTGTGGAGGAACGCGAGCGAAAGAACCAGTTGCCGCCCCTTGGCGAAGGTGAGGGATTATCTCTCACTGACTACAAGGCGCGTTACGAAGTGAAAGACCTTCTTGGGATTGGCCCGGCCTTGAGCCTGCCTGAAAAGTACTTCGTTCTGGCCGCATTCCATGACGCCTTCTGTGAGGCCGAGCGGCATGCTGCCGATCATGCCGCAAGAGTGGCAGGGCGATGTCACCCGCACAGTGGATTATCAGGGGCAACAGACACAGTGGTTTCGCACGCCCGACTTTGCGGCGTGCTGCGCCTACTTGAGGCTTTCTGGCGAATGTGCAGACCAATCCGACGAATACTTGCAACCGGCCATGATGAAAAGATTTTTCAACGATGTGAAGGCCGACGTGGAGCGTGTGCGGTCCTGGCAGAAGATGCCTTTGGAAAAATCTAGTAACGCAGATGTGCACCCGGCGATTCCGACCAATGAAACCGGCCCTAAAACGCGCGATGAAGTGCGCGACCTGCGCACGAATGCCGTTCGAGGAAGCCCGCCGGCAGGCCCTTGTTTGGCTTGACCACCTGAAACGGGAAGTCAAGGGCGCACAGATTGGGCAGGAGTTGGCCTTTAGCTATGGGATCGAACGGCGCATTGCCGGATTGCTTACCCAGCTTGGATTGCGGGAAACGCCTATCACGCGGCAAAGCGACCTTGTTGGGGCTGACGGCCGACCGATACCAGACGACGCGGAGCTTACCCAGGGGGCGACTTTGGAGCTTCGGCACTGGGTATCCGTGGCAGGGCCTATGGAGGGGGATTATCGATCAAGCCGCTATCGCGGGCAAAAAGGCCCCCGCCAAGATGGACAGCCGGGCGTGGAAAGGACACGGGGCGGGGCCGATGATGACAGTTTCCGGGCCAATCTTCTGCGTGCCCTTGAACGTTGGCGAACCTACATTGAATGCATGTCGCCGCCGACAGCGGAAACCCTGGCATTGGCCGTTAATGATTGGCGGGACGTGATTGAAGCCGCTAAGCAATACCGCCTGCTATTGGCGGCCTTCCAAGTGGATGCGGCAACCCATGGCGATGCCGAAGCCGATACACGAACGGAACAGGCGCAATCCGCCTACACACGCCTTATGGATGGCATGAAGCGTTTTGACCGCCCTGCGCAACCCCCGATTGAAACTGCCGGCCTTTGCCCTGGAGCGAAATACGTAAACGATGATGGGACCCCGCGCCCATTCAAGCTATTGTTGGCTGACGCCTTGGTCAGAATCAACGCGGATATACTCACATTGAAAGACTGCCTGACCGAAGCCGAAACATTGGCCCGGCAGAATGCTATTTATCCATCGATCCTTCCCACGAATGGAGCTGCAGGAACCGAAGATCTGGCCAAAACCCAAGACTCCGGACACAAGCTCTTTGTGCCGTCGTTGGTTTGGGCAATCCTGTTTGTCGCGATTACGGCTGCCGTGGTGTATTGCGCCTGGCTTTGGGGACAAGGTGACAATCTCTGGCAGAAAATACTCGCCTCATGGCCCTATCTAGCTGTTGGTCTTGCGGTGTGCCTGGGAGGGTTTCTTCTTCATTCGGGCAAAGCCGGGCGGCAACTGCTCAAACGATGGAAGGGCGAAGAATAATCCGAAGCCCCAGACCATCTTGGTGCCGGCCGTGGCTTCTTTTCCAGCCACGTTCTTGTGGCGGGCACTATGCGACGTGGCTGCACCCACCCGGCCACCCTCACCCGGCACTTCGTGCCACCCTCTCCCTTCCAGGGAGAGGAGTTCACTCTCACCCGGCCACCGCTCCCCCAGAGGGAGGGGGGTGGGCGACCCTCCCCTGAGAAGGAGTTTCCTCCCCCTCCTGCATTGCACCAACTCGCGCTCTATAATGCAGTTGAGATATAAGGAGCTTCGGCGTGAAAGATGATTTGAAGTTCATGCAATGGCGGCCGCATCCCTGGCATGGGTTAAGTCCCGGCCGGCAGCCGCCGGGCAGGATCTGGGCGTATATCGAGATCACCCCCTTCGACCTCGTGAAGTACGAGATCGAGCCCAAGACGGGGTATCTCAAGGTCGATCGGCCGCAGCGCAGCAGTTCCCTGCCGCCGGCGCTATACGGGCTGATTCCGCGGACCCTGTGCGGTCCCAACGTGGGAAAACTGACGCCCAACTCGCACGGGGGCGACGGCGATCCGCTGGATGTGTGCGTGGTGTGCGAGAGCCCGATCCGCCGCGCGGAGGTCGTGCTGGAGGCCAATGTCGTCGGCGGCTTTTCCACGATCGACGGCGGCAAGGCGGATGACAAGATCATCGCCGTGTTCTTCAACGACATGTACTGGAAGGAGGTGGACGACATTTCCAAGCTGCCGCCCAGCCTCATCGAACGGCTGCGGCACTACTTCGCCACGTATAAGCTGGTGCCGGGCAAGCCCCCTACCGTCACCATTGAAGGAACCTACGGCCGCGAACACGCCTTCAAGGTGGTCGAAGCGGCCATGCAGGATTACCAGGAGCGATTCGGCGCGGCCGCGGGCGAAAGGGGACAGAGCACTTAATTCAACATTGCATGATTTTCCAGGAGAAGTCGCAATACTTGAATTAAGTGCTCTGCCCCATACTCAGCCGCCGGCGCTGCCGACCAGGAACGACAGCAGGAGCAGTATCAGCACGGCTGCCGTCAGGGCGACGTAGATCCAGTCGCGCTCTATCGCGAAGGCCAGAACGGAGGCCGCCACGCGCAGGACGGGCGTGGCGATCAGCACCAAAAGCCCCAGGGCGATGAGCCCGCGCCCGAAAAACTCACCAGGTGTTGGGCAATTTGCCCAACAGTATGGGGAAATTCCGCGCCGGGGCCGATGTGCTGGGGCAAATTGGCGGAATCGGTCAGGTCAGCCGGGTGGTGAATGAAGATCACCGCGATCCCCAGCAGGATGATGGACATGCTGGCCAGCACACCCGCGCGCAGCAGGATGGATAAAATGAGCTCCACGCGCGAGGTCGCCTTGTCGCCTTCGGCCCCCAGCTTGTGTACCGGCCGGCTCATTTAATCCCCTTCAAAAACATCTGCGCGGCCACCAGGATCAGCACGCCGGTAAAAACCAGTCGCAGCACGCGGGTGTGAATCCTGCGCAGAATCAAGGTCCCAAGAAATGCCCCGGACACCACGCCCAGCGCCACAGGCGCGGCGATGAAGGGATTGATCCTCCCGCGGTAGAAGTACACGCCCGCGCTGGCCGCGGCGGTCACGCCGATCATGAAGTTGCTCGTGGCCGAAGCCACCTTTAGTGGCAGCCCCATCACCAGGTGCATGGCCGGCACCTTGATGATGCCTCCGCCCACGCCCAAGAGGCCGCTGATGATGCCCGCAAACCCGCTGATGGCCAAGCCCGATTTAGCCCGGGTGGCCTGATACTTGGTTTCCTTGCCGAGCGAGCGGTCGAAGTACGAACCGCTAAGAGACAGCCGCTGCGACAATTTGTCCGGAGGTTTCAGCGCAAGATGGCTCTCCACAGGTCTGCGGAACATGCGAAAGGCGGTGTACGCCAGCACGGCCGCGAAAATGAGGTACAGCCAGTGCGGCTGAATGATGGTCGCCAGGAAGGCCCCACAGATCGCTGCGGTCACCGTGGCCGTTTCCAGCAGCATGGATACGCGGATGTTGCTCAGGTGTTCCTTCACGTACGCCGCGCCCGCGCCTGAAGAGGTGGCGATCACCGAAACGATGGAAGCGCCGATGGCGTAGCGGATATCCACGTGCAGCAGCAGCGTCAGCGCCGGCACGACGATGATGCCGCCGCCCAATCCCAGCACCGCGCCGAAAACGCCTGCCCCCAGCGACAGCGCATACGCGGCCAGCATGAACTCCAGCGGTGTCATAGACCTTTCATCTTAAGCCCAGGGCAGGCGCCAGCACTACTCCAATAAGGTCCTGCATAAAGTGCATCACGATCGGCGCCAGGAGGCTCTTTCTCCACACATACACCAGTGCGAAGATCAGGCCCATGGCTCCAACCGTGACTACTCCTGCGGCGCCCTGGTAACCATGTCCCAGGGAAAAGATGAAGGATGATAGCAGCACCGCCGCGCCGGTGCTACCGGTGATCGCGGTTAGACGCAGAATCAGATAGCCTCTGAAGATGGTTTCCTCGGTCACGGCCACCACGGCGACCATAACCACCGCCAGCACGATCTGCCCTGCGCCCCGCGGCATCAGAAAGGTTGGCAGCGCCGTGGAGCCGGTGGAAAATCCCGCCGCCCTGGCCACCTGGTGGACCCACACAGCTACCACAAACATGGCCGGATACAGGATAAGGCCCAGCACCATCTCGCGCAATGGCCGGCGAGGGCTCCAGCCGATACTGGCCGCCGGCTCCCTGTTTCGCCAGATAAAAAAGAGCACCAGGCAGGCCAATGCCAGGTCGCGAAAAATGATGATAATCTCGCCCAGCGTAAAGCCCACGCTATCGGAGTCTGCTGGAAGCGGTGGTGCGAAGGAAAGCAGCAGCGAAGGCAGGATCAGGAAGATAAATACCAGCAGCTCAAGAAGTCTGCGCCTTGCGGCCGGGATGGACCTCGCTGAATTCCTCATACGGAAGAACTACCTGCATTGATACTCCCCCACGCACTGACCGCTCGAAGCATTCTATGCGGCAAGAAAGGCTGTTTGGTGTTTTGACTATTTGACTATTTGGCACTGCGAGAGCTCCGTTTGTTTTGCCGGATATCGTTCATCTCAAAACGCCAAACAGTCAAACAGCCAAGAATTGGCTGTTTGGGGTTTTGGCTGTTTGGTGTTTGGGCTGTTTGCCTATTTGGCACCAGAAGTCCGCTTGTTATGCCGAATATCATCCTCCTTAAAGCGCCAAATAGCCAAATAGCCAAAGGGTCAAATAGCCAGTACTTTGGCCGCCAGGCGAACTTGCGAGAAACATCGGCGTAGCTATATTAGATGGACTTAGAGCTTCTAAAAGAAGCTCTTATGACAGCGGGCGGCACGGGCGTCGCTCCCTTAACTGATGGTGCGCGAGTCGGTCTGTCAGAAGCACGTAATTTGCGGGTGTTCGTTTTCCCGATGGGCTCAAAAAGGAGATTGCACATGCTGAAGCACTGGCTGCTGGTAGGAGTTATCGCGGGACTGGTGGCGTATGCGGCCATTGATGGTCCTCGTATCGCGACGAATATCGCTTACGCCGTTACCAAGGGCGAGAATCAGGCCGGCGCGAACAACTGGCCGCGCTGGCCAAAAACGATACGCTTTCGCCTTTGTTCTCGCAGGTGGCCGAGGTTTTAAAGCCGGCCGTGGTCGAGGTCCGCGTCACCAAGAAGCTCAAGATGCAGGAAACGCCGGACATGGATGAATTCTTCCACCGCTTCTTCGGCGACCAGGGCGGACCTTTCGGCGGCATGCCGGGGCAACCCGGACGCAATCCGCGGCCGCAGCAACAGCCGCGCGAGTATGTGCAGCGCGGGCTTGGCAGCGGGGTCGTGGTGGATGCGGCCAGCGGCTACATCATCACCAATTACCATGTGGTGGCCGGCGCGGATAAAACCGAGGTTATCCTGGCCGGCGGCCGCAAGTTGGATGTGGAATGGGCCAAAACGGACCAGATGACCGACCTGGCCGTGCTCAAGGTGGATGCGAAAGATTTGGTGGATGCCCCCCTGGGGGATAGCGACTCTGTTCGCGTGGGCGAGCTGGTGATGGCCATCGGCTCGCCGGAAGGCCTGGAGCAGACGGTGACCTCCGGCATTATTTCCGCCAAGGGCCGCATGACTGACCACGGCGCCAACTACCAGAACTTTCTTCAGACGGATGCGGCGATCAACCCCGGCAACAGCGGCGGCCCGCTGGTGAACATGCGCGGCGAGATTATCGGCATCAACACGGCCATCGCCTCCATGAGCGGCGGCAACGAGGGCATCGGCTTTGCGATTCCCTCCAGCATGGTCAAGAGCGTAATGAAGCAGCTCATCGAGAAGGGCAAGGTGACGCGCGGCTATCTGGGCGTACACATGCAGCCCCTGACTGACAAACTGGCCAAGAGCTTCAATATCCCCACGACCACAGGCGTGGTGGTGGCGTCCATCGTCCCCACTAGTCCGGCCGCCAAGGCGGGCATGAAGGAAGGCGATTGCATCGTGTCCATCGCGGGCAAACCGGTTGAGACCGCCAACCAGTTGCGCAATATCGTCGCGGATCTGGAGATCGGCAGGACCGTGCCCATGGACATCTACAGGGACGGCAAGAAGATGACCATCGACATAAAGATTGAAAGCCAGCCGGCCAACATGTTCGCCGCGGCGGGAGGCGCCGGTGAAGGCGAGGGCGAAGGCCAGGCCCAGGCGGCCAGCGCCGAGAAGTACGGCCTGGAGGTCCAGACGGCAACGCCCGAGCTGGCCCAGCAGTACCGCTACAAGACGCCGCCGACTGGCGTGATCATCACGAAGGTCGCCCCGGGCTCACCCGCGGATGATGAAGGCCTCAAGGTAGGCATGGTCATCACCCAGGTGCAGAGCACCGAGGTGGATTCGGCGGAGAAGTTCGAAGAGGCCGTGTCCGCCAAGGATGCGGCCGACGGCGTGCGTCTACACGTGACCGATCCCACCGGCGGAGCCATGTTCATCTTCCTAACACCCAAGAAATAGGGTACAGGTTACAAGGGTACAGGGTTGAGTGAAGAACAAGGGCCTGGCCGATCTCGGCCGGGCCCTTTTTGCTTGAGAAATAAAGGAATTAGCAGGGATGCAAGGGATTCAGGGGATGAAGAAAGAGACTAAAAAGAAAGAAAATAGATAGTAGTCTCGGATGAGAGCGGTTTGCTGTTATCTACTTTCTATTCTCTAGTTTTTCTTAATCCCTTGTATCCCCTGCATCCCTGCTACTTTTCTTAGACTTTGAAAATCCGCAGCAGCGCCGGCAGGACGATCAGCACCAACGGCAACTGCGCAGATCAGGCCGGAGATGATGGCGATGGCCAGCGGCTGCTCCATGGCCGAGCCGCGGCCCCAGCCGATGGCCAGCGGCATCAGCGCCAGATATCGCCGCCAACGTCGTCATGGCGATGGGCCGCATGCGGTTGATGCCAGCCGTGATATACCGTTCGCGCGGCCGCTGGTCCTCAGGCAGTTCACGATACTCGGAGAAGTAGAAGATGCCCACCTCCGTCACGATGCCCACCACCATGGTCAGGCCCATCATGGAGGTAATGTTGAGCTCGGTGCCAGTGATCCACAGGCCGATGAAGACGGCCGCCGTCGCCAACAGGGTCGTTATCAGCATGGCGATGGCCACGCGAAACTGCTCGTACAAAAACAGCAATAGCAGGAACACCAGCACCACCGCCGCGGCCAGCACGATCACCAGGCCGCGGAAGGCGATCTGCTGCTGCTCGTACAGACCGCCCAGGCGATAATAGATTTCCTTGGGAATCAGGTCGCCCGCGGCCAGCACGCGCTGAACATCCCGGACGGTGGAACCCATGTCGCGGCCGCTGATGCGCCCGGTGACGGCCACCATGCGCTTGAGGTTGTCCCGCTTGATTTCCGGCTGGCCGGTGATGGTCATGATCGTAGCGATGCGGCCTAAGGGCACCATGTGGCCGTCGGGAGCGCGAAGCTGAATATCCTTGAGGCTGGCCTGGCGGTCGCGATCCTGCGCCGGCGTCCACACGCGCACGCCCACCATCTTGGGGCCGCGCTGAATCTGCGTGGTCACCGTGCCCTCCAGGTAATTCTCGAGGATCTTGGTGATCGACTCGGCATCCAGGCCCTCAAGACTGGCCGCCACTCGATCCACTCGGATGTCCAGGGCATCGCCCGCGATAGCCAGGCCGTTGTCCACATCCACCACGCCGGGCACGGTCGAGATCGCGGCGGCGATCCTGGGCGCCAGGTCCGCCAGTTGCCTGGCGTTGTCGCTGAACAGAATCACTTCGATCGGCTGCGGCACGGCGGTCAGGTCGCCGATCACATCCTCCATCAATTGCAGAAGCTCGATTTTCAGGCCCGGAATCGTGCTCTCCACCTTGGAGCGCACTTCATCCATTACCTCTTCAATCCCGCGGCGCGGGCCGGATTTCAAACGCACGAAAAAGTCGCCCTCGAAGGCCTCCGTCACGCCGCCGCCGAGCTGAAGACCCGTGCGGCGAGAATAGGTTTCCACCTCGGGCGTCTTCCGCAAGATGGCCTCGACCTGGCGCAGCAGGCGGTCCGTCTCGGTCAGCGAGGTTCCCGGCGGGGCCTTGTAATCCAGGATGAAGCCGCCCTCATCCATCTTGGGCATGAAGCCTGTGCCGGTGTGCGTGTAGCAGAAATAGCCCAGCAGAAGCAGCACCACGATCACCACCGCCACCAGCCACGGCTCAGCCAGCAGCGGCGCCATCAGTCTGCGATAGCCGGCGTGAAACTTCTCGGAGATGATGCCGTGTTCCTTTTGGTGGGTGTCCTTCTCCTTTAAAAGCCGCCCCGCCAGCAGCGGCACGGCCAGGTAGGCCGCAAAGAAAGAAACCAGCAGGCTGGCCGCCATGGTCAGCGAAAGCGCCTTGAAAAACGCCCCCGTTACGCCGGTCAAAAACGCCAGCGGCAGAAAGATGATAATTGTGGAGGCGGATGAGCCCGACAGCGGTTTGGCGAACTCGCCGGCCGCCAGCCGCACGCGCTCGCCGGCAGTGCCCTGGCCGCCGCGCAGGCGGCGGATGATGTGCTCCACCAGCACGATCGTGTCGTCGATGATAAGCCCGACCGCCGCGGCCATGCCGCCTAAGGTCATGATGTTGAAGCTCATGCCCAGCGCGTACAGCACCAGCACCGTCACGGCCAGCACGCAAGGCACGATGATGGCGGCGATGAGCGTGGTCTTCCAGTTGCGCAGGAAGATGAGCAGGATCAGCACGGCCAGGATCACGCCGATGATGACCGCGTCGCGCACGGAGCCCGCGGAGGAAACTACCAGTTCACTCTGATCATACCAGTTGGCGATTCCGACGCCCTCGCCCGAGGCGCGGCTTAAGATCGGCCAGGACTTTCTTCACGTCCTCGGCGATTTTTACCGAATTGCCTCCGGGCTGCTGATAGATCTGAATCAGCACCGCATCGTGGCCGTCGGCGGTGACGCGCGACCAGGAGGGCCGGGCGCCGCTGGCGACCGTGGCGATGTCGGACAGGCGGATGATGCCGCCCTCGGATTTCAAGGCGGTGGCGGAGATCTGCTGGAGATTGTCGAAGCTCGTGGAGGCCATCAGCAGATACAGCTTGAAGTGGTCCTCCAGGTGGCCCACGGCGGTCAGCACGTTGGCGGCGGAAAGTTTTTCGCTCACGTCCATCAGGGACAGGCCGCAGGCCGCCAGCTTGGCCGGGTCAACCTCGACCTCGATCTCCTCCACACCCCCGCCCTGCACATCCGCCTTGGCCACACCGTCCACCGCGCTCAGCGCGGGGCGGATGGTGTACTGGGCCAGATCGTACAGCTCCACGCCGCTGCGCGTGTCGCTCACCAGGCTGTAGCAGATGATGGGAAATACCGTTGGATCCATGCGGCGAATAGTAAAGTTTGTGCCCGATGGCAGTTGCGGCAGGATCTGGTTGACGGCCGAACCGGCCTGGAGGAGCGCCGCGGTCATATCCGCGTGCCAGTCGAAATTGATGGAAATTTCCGAGCTGCCGCGGCTGGTGATGGAACGGATCGAGCGCACGCCCTGCACTGACCGGACGGCCTCCTCCGCCGGATAAGTCACCTCGGTGGCCATGCGTTCGGCGGGACGATCGCCGGCCTCGAAGTCCACAACCACGCGCGGGAAGTGCACCTCCGGAAAGAGCGCCACAGGCAAGCTAAATGCGCTGGCCAGACCGCCGATCGCCAAAGCCACCAACAGAAACAGAATCGACCGGTGGTGAGAATGAATCCAGTCCGTGAACATCTATTGGTTCTCTCTCTCAGAGGGCTTTTGCTGAGGCTCTTGCGTTTGCGGCTCGATCTCCGCGCCGCCGCCGGGCGCTGCGGCTTGGGCTGAATCTTCGGGTGTACTTTGCGGCGACTTTTCTTCGGCGCCGGCGGAGGGCTGATTGGCCTCTTGTGAGGCGGCCTTTTCGCCTGCGCCGCCTTGTTCCTGACCATTTTCAGCGGCCGCAGGCTTTTCGCCGGCCTTTTCGCCGGCCTGGGCCTTCTCGCCTTCATCGGCCTTCTCGCCGCCTTTTTGGCCGCCTTTTTCCTCAGCTTCACCGGAAGGCTGGCTGGCCGCTTCCTCTTCAACCTGCACGGCCATGCCGTTTTCGAGTTCGGCATTGCCCAGAACGACAACCGTGTCGCCCGCGTTTACGCCGCCGCCGATGATCTCGACATTGTTGGCATCTTCCAGGCCGATGGTCACATCGTGTTCGACGGCCTTGCCGTCCTGCACGGTATACAGAACGCGCTTATTCTCCACAGGCAGCACGGCCTGGCGCGGCACGATGAGGGCCGTCTTGGTATCGACCACCACGCGGGCCCGCAGGAACGTCTCCAGCACGAGGCCCGAATCGTGCGGCAATGAAACATACACATCCACCAGCCGGCTGGCCGGATTGATGCGGCGCGTGATCATGCTCACCTTGCCATCCGTGCGCACGGCGGGAATATCCTGCACGGTTTCGAGGTGTACGATCTGCCCTTCCTTCAGCTCGGACAGCCGCGCGGCTCGATGCCCAGCCGCACCTGCACGCGGTCGGCCGGTACGATTTCCACCAGGGGTGAGCCCGCGGCGGAAACCTGCCCCTCATCGACATCCACCTTGGTGACCAGGCCATCCGCCTGGGCTAAAAGTTTGTGCGGCCGGATCTGCCGCGCTTCCAGGCTCTTCAGCTTGGACTGCGCGGTCTGCAACGTCTGCTGCGCGGCGGAAAGTTCGGTCTTGGTGGCCAACCGCAGCTCCAGCCGCTGCTGGACCTGGGTGAAATCGCGCTGGGCCGCGGCGGCGGCCACGCGGGCATCGGCAAGTGATAGCTCGGCATCCGGCGTGGGCTCGATGTCGATCACCGGCATGTCCGCCTTAACCGTCTGGCCGGTAATAACCATGATGCGCTTGGCGCGGCTCTCAAAGGGCGCCGACACGAACACCACATCTTCGGGAATCGCCGCGACGGAACCGTAGGCGACCACATCTTTTTCCACCTCGCCCTCGGCGGCCTGGGCGATCTTCACCGTGGCCACGGTTTCCTTGTTTTCTTCCTTGGCTTCTTCTTCGCCCGCGGGCTTGGCCTTGCCCATAAAGTACGCGCCGATAATGAGGCCCAGCACGACGATGACGGCGATGATCTTCCAGAGTGTCCTGCCGCTAACGTACTTCATGGCATATCTCCAAGGCCAACCTGCGAGTTTTCCTGCGTCGCCGCCGGGTCTTTCATTGGGACCGCCATACCAGCCGCGTGCGCCTCTTCATCAGCTTCCAGGCGGCTCAGGCATGCGCCGGCGGCGTTTTCCAGGTCGACCCAGGCTTCCACGCGCTCCTGCTGGAGCTTCAAAAGCTCGATGCGCTGGTTGTTGTATTCACGAATGGCCAGGTAAAACGCCAGCACGTCCGTGCCGCCGATCTCCAGCGCGTTCCGGTAATCCTCCACCAGCTTTTCCAGCGGCGAGAGGCTCTCGCGCGTGTAATTGATCTGCTGCTCGATGGAATGGATCTGCGCCAGCGCCGCGGCGATCGCGCTGCGGCTCTCAAAGAGGCGGTTCATGAACTCGTCGTACAGTTTCTGCCGCGTGGCCTTTTCAATGGCGATATTACCCTGGTTGCGATCGAAGACCGGCAGGTCGAAGTCCAGCTTATAGCCGGCGGTATAGGCTCCGGCAGTGTCGCGGCTCCAGCGTTCCGCCCAGGGCGGTCTTGGGGAAGCGGCCCAGCACCGCCACGCGGACCGCTGCTTGCTGGCTCTCATACCCGCGGCGCAGGGCCAGCAGGTCCAGCCGCCGGACTTCCAGGCAGTTTTGCAATTCGGCGGCCCGGGGGAGATTCTCCACGGCGGGCAGGTCCTCGTTTCTAAGGGGGACGGTATCGCTGTCGGGCAGACCCAGCAGTCTGTTGAGTGTCAGCCGTTCCTTCGCCAGGTCCTTCCGCACTTCCAGGACGGTGGAATGCGCCTCCACCGCGGTAGTCTGCGCCGCGGAAACATCGGCCGCGGTTTTCAGTTGAAGATCGAAGGCCTTTTTGACCGTTGCCAGACTTTCCGCCTGCTCACGATCGATTTCACTGGCGATCTCCAGTTGCGACTGGAGCGACAGGACCTTCCAGGCGGAGGTCTTGGCGGATTCGGCCACCTGCCATTCCTGCCAGGCCACATCCAGATCCACCTGCTGCGAATGCAGCGCGGCCTGCCGCACCTTGGCGCCCTGCGCGATCAGCGCGCTGATCTCCCAGCCCAGCTCCATGCTGTAGAGCTTGAGGTGATCGGGTCCCTTGTACGGATATGCGTTGGCCAACGCCAGCGTGGGATTGGGCAATATGCCCGCCTGCAACAACTGCGCGGCGGCTAATCCTCTCTCATCCCGCGCGGCCCGCAGCGATTTGTTGCCCACTACCGCCAGCACGGCTATTTCATCGGGAGAAAGACCCCGATCGGGCTCGAGCTTCACCGGGCACAGCAGCGGATGCTGAATCTCCGCCGCCTGAACCCGCAGCTCCTGGAGAGTCGGCCCTTTCAGCGCCTTGGCGACGGCGTCGCAGTCCAGCGGCTGCCGGCACTTTTCTGGGCCGCAGGCGCAGAGGGACGCAGCCGCAGCTATCGCAAAAGCTTTACATGCGATTGTCAGCTTCAAAACTTCCTCTCATTTCCTGTCAAGGCTGCCACCAAATCAGCGATGATGGAAAGCATTCATGCTATACGCGCAAAGTCCGCTTGCAAATAGGATTAACCGGGGACGCGAAGGTTGGCGGCTACTCCACCAGCACCAGGCCGAAGTAATGCTGCTCATCGCGGTGGGTGCGGACGACGTTGATGGTGAAGCCGTGCTTGCGCACGGTGGCGAAGACGTCGATGCCGCAGGCCTCCAGGGACGGCCGCGCATTGTCTGCGTGGCGGCAGCCCTCGGCGAAGGCGCACTTGGAACACAGCATGCAGGGCCCAGCGCCGATGCCGAAGGCGCGATAGTAGCCATCCAGGAAGAACTGCCGCTCGAGTTTTACAGCGATCTCCTTGGGCTCTCCCCGGCCGGCCTCAAAGAGCACGGCCATTTTGTATTCATCCAGGTTCCTGCGCGTCTGATCCGGTGTGGGAGAATGCGGCGGACACATGAGGCTCGAATTAAAACCATCGCAGCCGAACTGGCATTTCCAGCGGACCCACTGGGCGGTTTCGACGGTCTTGGGATCGATGATTTTTGCCGCCGCGGCGCCGGCGGCGATGGCCGAGCCGATGAAATATTCCTCATCGTATTCTGGTTTGGCGGGTTCGGGCTTGGCTTTTTTCCTGGCCATTCTCAATCCTGTGGCTCGGCAACCATCGTCTCAGGGCGAAAACATTTGCCCCCGCACACCAAAAAAGTAAATTCTCCAGTTTCACTTACAGCTTATCAGGAATCGTTTGAAGGTGCTCAAGGTGCTCAAGATGATCATCTTGTTCTTCTGATGTAAGTCTTTGAAAACACAATACCTATTTGAAGATACTCAAGATGCTCAACTATGGATGTCAAAAACGCCGCCACCTTGCACTTTATTCAATTTTAGTTTAATGAAGGATAACTATATATTAATCTTATTGAATTCCATTGGCTATCGCGCTTATGTATCGCTTAGCTGTAAAATCGCCATAAGTCTTCCAACAAATGACCTGTCAATTACCCGCATATCGCTGTGCCGAACTATGCCAGTTGCTTGGCCTCCACGCGGACGAGGTCGTAATTCATACTTCCAAGTCCGATTTCCTGTCCGTATTCCAGTTGCGTGCGATGCTTGCACTGGGGCCAGAGCTGGCCGAAGACATCATGGCCGTGCCGCTGGTCCATCAGATCGACCGCCGCCATATCCACGGCCACGGGGTCTATCGAGGCGATGACGCCCAAGTCCGGCAGCGTGGGTTCATCGGCCCCCAGGCAGTCGCAGTTCTTCGTGATGCGGGTGATGAAATTGAAATAGGCTATGTGTCCCTGTTTTTCCTTGTGGTAGGCCAGGCAGTATTCGGCCATCTTGTGCTGGAGGTCTTTGCTGGTGGTCGACCAGTCGAAGCCCACGCCGCCGTGCGGGCAGAAGGCGTAGCACTCGCCGCAGCCGATGCAGCGTTTCTGGTCCAGCACGGCCGAGCCCTTGAGGATGATGGCCCCCACCGGGCAGTGCTTCACGCAACGGCCGCAGAGCTGGCACTTGGCCTTCTCGAAGATCGGCTTGGCGGCGTGGTGCTGCTGCAACTTGCCCGCGCGGCCGCCAAAGCCCATGGCCACGTTCTTGATGGAGGCGCCCATGCCTGAGGCCAGGTGGCCCGTCACGTGCGTCAAAATGATCGCCGCATCGGCCATGTAGCCGGCGCCGGCGATGAAGACGTGCTTTAGCGCTTTGGCCGGGCCTTCCAGCGTGACCTGCGCCTCGCCCTTGAGGCCGTCGGCGATGATCACCGGGAAACCCAGGGCCTCGTGCGAGAAGCCGTGCGTATAGGCCAGTTCCAGATGATCGACCGCGTTGGCGCGCTGGCCGTTATACAGCGTGTTGGAATCGGTGATGAACGGTTTGCCGCCGGCCTGACGCACCAGTGCGCCGACCTTTTTGGCCACGGCGGGCGGCACGAAGTTTTTGCCGCCCTTCTCGCCGAAGTGCTGCTTTATGGCCACCAGGTTGTTGGCCTTGATCATGCCATCGGCGCCCAATTTCTCCCACAAGAGCGCGGCGGCAGAGGCCATTTCATCGGGGCTGGCGGCCTCGGGCAAAGGAGCGAAATAAACCTGGGCCTTGGTGGATGCTTCTTTTTTCCTGCTCATTACAAGCTCCAATTCAAAGCAAATCCGGCACGAAACGCAAAATCCGCAAATTCGAAATCCGAAGGAATAAGAATAAAATCCGAAGCACGAAAATGGAACAAAACTCTTATGCACGGGCGAGACGCCCGTGCGACTCATGGGCAAGATGCCCATGCTACGTTCCGATTCGGATTTCGGATTTAGATTTGCGACACGCGCAGCATGAGTTTTCCTTTATTGCCGGGCTCGATGAGAATGGCCCAGCGTTTGCCGTTGTGAACCGGTTTGGCATCGGCCAGGAGCACTTCGCCCTTGGGGGCGTACACATCGGCGGGGCGCCAGACATAGGGCAGGCCGGATGTGGGGCAAACCAGCGGCGGCATGTCGGGGCTGGCGGCCTTGAATTCATCCAGGCTGTCCGGCAACCGCTGGTGCATGGCCGCGAAAACCAGCAGGGGTTCGCACAGGTCGTGCAGGCGCTCGGCGCAGGGATCCACGACATTTCCCTGCGCCCGCGGCATTAGAAGCGGGCTTTGGGGCCTGCTGGCAACCCGCGGCGATCACCGCGGCCAACGCGGCGGCCAATATGCCTGCGCTAATTCTCATTTTTGACGGCCTCGGTCGGCGCTGTAATCGGCGGCGGCTGGGCCTGGTCCTGGCCTTTATTTACCGACTCGTCCTTCAGCTCCGCCTTCACCGCCGCTGGATTGCTCCTTCGGGGGGCGCGGCGAGTAGTTCTGCTCCAGTTCCCGCGGCTGCGTCGTCGCTTGATCACACGCGGGCTGCGTTGTCGCGGGCCGCGT
Organism: uncultured Phycisphaerales bacterium; assembly: GCA_963785635.1. Lineage (GTDB taxonomy): Bacteria > Planctomycetota > Phycisphaerae > SM23-33 > FEN-1343 > FEN-1343. Next base: position 154,199 of record CAWAWB010000004.1, on the reverse strand, counting down.
CGTAGGGGTTATCTCAGGCCGGATTGGGGCCGGCCGGCTGGCCGCGCCGATTCTGAGGCCCTTCATGTGCTCCTGGAAGACGCCCTTGTCCACGGCGTTGGGCAGCAGCTTTGTACCTTTCACCTCTTGTTTGCCCATGCCGGCCAGTTCCTCGGGCAGCTCGGCCACGTGCGGCGTGAGGAAGATCAGGAGTTCCGTCTTGCTCTTATTCTTGACGGTGTGGCGGAAGAGCGCGCCGATAATCGGGCAATCGCCCAGCAGCGGCACCTTCTCCACGGCCTCGGTGATTTTGTCCTCCATCAAGCCGCCGATAACGATGGTCTGGCCGTCACGGACGGCCACGCGGCTAAAGGCCGAGCGCACGGCAAAGACCGGCACATTGACTCCGGGTCCGATTTGCAGGGTTTCGCCCGACTCGGAGGCGATCTGCGGGAACACATCCAACGTCACCAGGCCCAGCGGGTTGATGTGCGGCGTGACATCCAGGCTCAGGCCAATCTGATCATATTGATATGGCGTGGTCGTCTGGCCCGTATCGCTGATGATCGTGTTAGTGGGCAGCGGGAACTGGCTGCCGATGAAGATCTGCGCCGGCTGATTGTCACCGGTCAAAATATACGGCCGCGAAAGGATGTCCAGTTTGGATGTCACGGCCAGTGCGCGAATGGCCGCGGTGAAGTTCTCCTCCAGTATGGACACATTGAGACCCGTCCCAGGCGTCAGCGCCGGGAAACTCGTATTGCCCGACTGGCCGCGGGAAGGCGTTAGAACCGCATTGCCATTGGCATCCAGCGAGGTGCTGAAGGCGCGAATATTCATCGCCGAGAGCTCGGCGCCAAGGTCTGAACCATTGGTGTGCGTCACCTCGGCGATGAGGGCCTTGATGAGCACCTGCGGCACGGGACGGTCCAGGTCGTCCAGGATGGCTTTGACGCGCGGGTAACTGGACGAGGAGGCGGTCACCAGCAGCGAGTTGGTGTCGGGGTCGGCCACGACATAGACCTGGCCCATCAAGCTGTTGGCTGCCTGGACCGTGGAGGCCGACGGTGAGCGGACGCCCGAACCAGGGTAACTGGAACTGGGACTGGTGCGGTTGGCATTGCTGTTTGTGTTATAGCCGCCAGAGCCGGTGGAGGTATTGCGATTGAGACCACCGCTGGAACTGCCAAAGCTACTACCACCGGACCGGGTGTTCATGACATTGTTCGACGTTCCCGAGCTGTAGCGGTTCGTGCTGCTGGTGGAGGACGTGGTGGATGCGGACCAGCCGAAGGTGTTATTGAGCACCGCGGCGATGTTGACCGCCTGGCCGTTACGCACGGGATAGGTAAAGACGGCCTGCTGCTCGGCTGGATTGGCATCCAGCTCGGCTACGACATTCGTAATCACGGTCAGCACATCCGGCGGCGCGGAGACGACCAGCGTGTTGGTGCGGTCATCGGATGAGGCGGTGACTTTGGGGGCGTGCAGGCCCGTGTCATTCTGACTATTGCCCTGCGCGGCGGCCATGGCGGCCATCGGACCGCCCGGACCACCTCCCGGGCCGCGGAACATCTGGCGAAGGGCCGCGAAGGGGTTGCCACCGGCCTGGGAGGTTGCATCGGGTTTGAAGATGTCCGTAATGAGCTTGGCCGCGCTGGCCGCGTTGGCGAATTTAAGCTGATACACCTTCACCTGCTGAACTTCCGACAGGTGTACATCAATAGCGGAGATGATCTCCACCAGGCGGCGGATGTTCGCTTCGGTGGTCGTCAGGATCAGCGCATTGGAGGCGGCATTGGCGCTTAAGTCCGCGCCATCGGGCAGCAGACTGGACAGGTCGGTCTTGAGCTTGGCGGCATCGGCATAGCGGATCGGAATGACCTGCGTGATGACCTTGTCGGACGTGCCGATCTTGGCAGGATCGTTGCCGGAGTGGACGGGGATGAGCTCCTTGCGGGCCTTGTCGAGGGACACGATTTTCAATGTGCGGCCATTGCGCACGACGGCGTAGCCGCGCGTGTTGAGGATGCTGTCCAAAAGCTCGACCGCCTCATCCAGCGTGACCGGCTGGCGCGAGAGCAACGTGATGCGGCCGTCGATCTTGGTTTCACCCACGACCACCATGCCCGCGGCTTCGGAGAGATAATCCAGCACGGCGGCGATTGGCGCTTCCTGGAAATTCAAAAGCAGCGGCCCAGCAACTGGTGGCGGTGGTACCTTCACCGGCTCAGTGGCCGGCTGGCTGGCTGGTTGTGTGGCCGCGGCCTGCGAGGCCGGCTGTGATGCTGCCGGTGGCGCTGGCCGCGGGGGCGGAGGCGCTTGGCATTTCCCCGATCTGGGCAGGAGGCGGCGGCGTTTCCATGCCCACCGGCGGCATCGCCTGGGGCGGTGGCGGCGGCGCATCCGGGGGCGGAGTCTGCGCCAGGCCGCGGCAGCTATGATTGCCGCCACGAAAGTTGAGAAAAGCAGAACGAAACGCTTTTTGTTGGTTGTTGCCGCGCTCATTGGTTCAATTCCTGTGCACGTCTTTGACGCATACGTTCGAGCACATCATCTTCACCGGATTTTTTTGTCTCCGCGTGGGTTGCTGGAGATTCATCATTCGGCTTCGCCTCCGCCTGCGAGGCTTCAGCTTCCTGGGTGGCGGCCGGCTGAGTTGCCGGCGCCGTGCCGGCCAGCGTGCAGCCGACCGGGATGCGCGCGAGCTTGTCGCCCACGCAATACTGGGCCGAATCGATATTCACGCCGGTCATCGTGCCGTGGCAGAAGGGCTCGCCCGGAACGATGCGCATGGTTTTGCCGGCGCGGACATCCTCGAAGATCATCACCCAGTCATGCCCTTGCCAGGCCACGCCGGAGAACGTAAGGCACTCCTCATCGGTGCGCGTATCCTGCCGCGGGGTGCGGCCATTCCGCTGGCCGCGCGAGCGATCCTTGAGGAACATGTTTCGCTCGCTGAGCACCTGGTAGGTTTGCCAGGAGATGGCGGGCGTTAAAGCGGGCTTGGCCTTGCCCGCGCAGTGGCCGGGGCGGAGGCGCTGGCAGGTTTTGTCGCGGGCGATGAGGCGGTAGTAATGGCCGCGCCGGCGGCGTTGAAGATCGCGAAGGATAAAACAATAAAGCCAAGAACAAAGAAGACGCTGTCACGGCAAATCGCGCGGAAATCTCGTCCGTTGAAAAACGGCAAAGACCGGGTGTTCACGGGCAAGATGCCCGTGCTACGTTTATTTGCAGCTAACTTCATTCCACTTCCTCCGCAGTCTTCTTGGCGGCGGGTGCGACCTTCACCATCGGCTTACCCGACAGGCGAGACAGCGTGGAAAAACGCACCTCGGCCGTCAGGTCATCCAGGCCGTCCTTGCGGCCGGCCAGTTGAAGCTCGGTCAGGCGGATGGGCACGGGCGCCGATTCCAGCAGAAACAGGAAGCGCGAGACCTTGGCCATCGAGCCGCCGCACACGGCCTGGAATGTGATCTGCGGCATGCGGCCGCCCTCGATCACGCGCTCGGGCCGCACCAACGTCAGCGAAAGGCCCGCCTGGTCGGCGGCGTTATTCACCGTGTGCAGGATCTGGCTTTCGGCGGCGGCCGCGGCGGCGGGCAGGGAGGGCTGCATCTCCTGCCACATCGGCGTAAGTCTCTTTTGGGCCGCCAGCGTGTGCTTGGCCGCCACGAGCTGGGATTCAAGCTGTGCGCGCTCCTGGCGGCTGGAGTCGCGAGCGCGCAGGATCGGCGAGATGACCATCTGTTTGAGCACCAGCACGGCCAGCACGGTCGCGGCGGCCAGGAAGATATTTCGTTCTCTCTTGGATAAAACCATGGCTATCGCTCAGCCTTTTCAGGTTTGAATTCAAAGCTAATGGCAAAAGTTACTTCGGACGAATTCGCCGCGCGGCGGATGTATACGGAAGACACATTGGCAAAACGCTGGCAGGCCTGGAGGTGGTCGCGAATCTCCATGGCCGCCTGCTCGCTCTCGCACTTGCCCACAAGTTGAAGCTTCTTCTCCTCGCGCAGCGAAACATTCGTGGCCCAGATGCGCGAGCTTTGAGGGAAGGCCAGCGTGATTTGCCGCAGGCATTCCAGGATGCTGGAGCGCTGGTCGTACCACTGCCGCGCGAAGGAGATGTCGTCTAACTGGGATTGTGCCTGCGCGACCGAGGGCTGTAACTCTGCCAACTGGCTGCGCGTATTTGCCGACTGGCGCACATCGCTGACCCAATCCAGAGTGAACCAGATTGCCCCCGCCAGCAGGATGGCCGCGGCGGCGAGGGCCATTCGCAAGTAGCGGCGGCGGCCCACCGGCGCGGTTTGCACCAGCCGCGAGTGGGCGAAATCCACCAGGGGCGGTTTCTCGGACAGGCCCTGCGCCGCCAGGGCGGCCAGTTGCACTATGGGCAGCTTTGCGGCCGCGCCCGCAGGCTCGGGCAGGATGGACCAAGAGAATTCCTGCGGGAAATTGCAGATGTGGACCGGCAAGCCTAAACGTTCCTGCAAGGAGACTGAGCCGTCCAGGCCCAGCTCATCCCACACCAATAATGAGCGCGGCGAGCCGCTTTTGACCGCAGGCAGAAGGGCCAACGCGCGGCGGACATCATCCAGCGTTGCACCCAGGCCGCGCAGCTTAGGGGGGGCGAGATGGCGGACCAGCTTGCAGCCATCCGCATCCTGAACGACCAGCTCTGCGCAGTCATCGCGCAGGTAGAGCAAGGCTTTGCCGCTGGAAAAGTCCGGCGTGGCGCCAGCCAAGCAAAGAAGCGAGCAGGTCAGGGAGACCCACAGTCAATCCCGCGGCGGCGGCCAGGGCGGATGCGCCATCGCAGGCCTGACAGGCCGCGCCCAACATGACGGTGGAAGTTTCCTGTGTGGTCGAGGGCGGCTCGATGTAATCGAAGACGAATCCCTCGGCGCTGGTGGGATAATCGCGCTCGATCTCCAGAACCAGCATGGAACGCAGGCTCGCCGCCGCCGCCGGCGGCAACGATTTGGTGCGAGCCACGAGCCAGCCCGTATCCAGACCGATGATGCACCGGCGGCCGGAGATCCGCTCGGCTTTGATGTGCTGGCGGATTCTTTCGCCCAGCGCCACCCACTCTTCGTTATTGGTCAGCGGGGCCGCCAGCTCGGCGCAGTGGCGCAGGAGGATGCCGGTGCGGCCCTCATCCGCCTGGCCCACGAAGCAGCGGCCGGAAGAGATGCCTATCACTATTATGGACTTATTTCCCATTACTGCACCCTCTGCACATTCTGCGGGGAAATTGTTTGCGTCGACTGCTGCGGTGAGCGCTGCTCTGAAGCCGTCTGCTGGAGGACCTGGTCCATCGGCTGGCCCGCGCAGGCGGTCGATGATGGCCGGGGCGAGCGGCCATCCCAGGCCGGTCAAATCCTGCCAATACACGACGCGCGGCGGATCATTACTCGCATCCACGACCACGCGGCAACGCCTGAACGCGCGGCCGTCGCCGGCCAGGGCGACAATATCGGCCGAGAACTGGTACGCGCGAGTGGTGATGAAGCCGCCGATGGCGATGGCCTTGGCGCGCGTCAGCGCTTGGGTGACCCAGGCGATGGAATCCAGATCGTTGGATGGATCGCTTCGGTAGTTCATCAGCGCGGTGATATCGGTATCGATAAGCTGGGGCAGGCAGGCCAGAACCTCGGGCGGGGCGGTGTTCACGTTGACCTTGGCCACGGCGGCGCCGCTTTGGCGGACGGTGACGCGATCGGCAATCTGGCCGAATTCGCTGTAGGTAAGGCCGCTCCTGAAGTAAAAGTCGATCACATTGCGGTACGGCCGGTTGCCGGGGATGCGGCCGACGATAATCGCCAGCCGGTCGGCGGAAAGGCCCTGCCGCAAGGCGTTAGTCAGCGCTGTCGAGGTGGCGGAATTCAAATCCACAACGGACTGGCCGGTCGAGGTGTTGGGATCGGCGCTATAAACCGTGGAGAAGAAGTACGGCCCGCGATACTGGTTGTAAGTTGGATCGATGTTGGCATCCAGCCAGGCGGCGGTGTCGGTCTCGTAGGTGTCGAGAATGGAGTTGCGGTTCGTGTCGCCGCCGAAGGCCACATCCGGGGTCATATCCTTGATGAGCATCATCTCCTCCACCGTTTCCATGTGGGACTCTTTGCACATGTATGGGTCGGGAAGGAGCATGTAGTACTCGCTCTTGGCGCCGCCGGGGGAAGGGGTATCGCCGCTGGAGCGCCAGTCGACGATGGAGGCGGCCAGTTCATCGGTCATGTTGGGCAGCAGGGCCAGCATGGAGGCCGGCGCGGAGTTGAGATTCAGCTTGGAGGCTTCATCGGTGATGCCATAGTCATAGGTTTGACCATCGCTGTCATACTTGAGGATCCAAAAAGCCCCGCCGCCCACGCGGATGGCCTGGCAGTTGGCGTCGCTGTTGGCATCGGGGAGCTGGCCATCCAGCCCGGCCACGCGTGAGATCATATACTGAATGGCCCCCTGCTCCACGGCCTGGGCCTGCGCCGCCGAGACGCCATTGGCAGAGCATTGAAGCTCCACGCGCATTGCGCCGGCCAGCACCAGCACCAGGGCCGCCAGGGCCAGGATGATCCACAGCGTGATGATGAGGACGGTGCCGCGCGGCGAGCGAGCCGCCTGCATGGCGGCGTTTTGCGCCTTCACGACTGCCTCAATATGTTCACGCTGCTGTTGCATATGTTTTTGTCACTGACTCGACGCGGCGGTCTGCGCGGAGTCTTGCCCGCAGGGAAGCGGCACGACTCGTGTCAGGCTGAGCTGGCCGGCCTGTGAGCCCATACGAAGGTTGCCGGTTTTCGCGGCGGTTGTGGTATCTGCGGCGACGGCCAGAGTGACCTCCACCGCCGCGGGCAGGACGTTGCCCAGGGCGTTGGAATCCCAGTTATCCTGCCAGCTTGCGCCGTCGAAGTACCGCAGATTGAAAGAGACCACGTGGCGGCAGAGCGTTTCCATCTGCGGGTCGGGAACCTGGGGCGCGAGCAGATTGGTGGTGAGCCCACGCAGCAGGTCCTGATCACGGCCGGTGGGCGAGGGCTGGCAGGCCAGCTCCACCTTGCGAATGTCGCCCGTGGAGGCCAGCACCTTGCCCGCCGCGGCGATGGAGTAGAAAGAAAGCGTGTCGCTGTCGCGGCCGGCGCCATCATTATTGTTCTGCCCGACAAAGGGACCGGCCAGCATGCCGTTGGGGACGATGGCGGCGCTCAGGTCCTGAACGACCAGGTCCATCGCCTGCACGAGACGGCGCGTGGGATCGACCGCGGCGAGGGCGCGGTCGCCCGCCTTTATGCCGATGCGCATGGAGGCGTACAGCGAGGCGGCCAGCAGCGCGATGAGCATCGTGGCCAGGATCAGCTCCAGGAGCGTAAAACCGGTTTGTCGGCGGCGGCGCGCGATCATTGCAGCTCTCCCGTGTACACCAGCGTGGAGAGTGCGACCTGGCGGTTGCGGCCGGACTGATTCCAGCCCACGGTCACGGTGAGCTGGCGAACGGACTGGCCGTCCCAGTCTTCCAGCAAGGCGTTCCAGTGGTACTGGGGCCAGTCGGGTTTCCAGTCGCCGGCCCAGGTGGTCTGGTTGAACTGATTGTCCGCCACGAGCTCACCCAGCTTGGCCTGGGCCAGTTCGGTGGCCTGGGCCTGATAGCGAGCATGGCCCGCGGCGGAGAGGCACAACGAAAGGCCTTGCATCACGGCGGGAATGACCAGGGCGAGGATCGCGAGAGTGGCGAGGATTTCGATAAGCGTGAAACCGCACGGCCGCGGACGGCCGTGGCACCCCTCACTTCGATATTCGATATTCCTTGTTCGATATTCGATATTGTCTTTGTCTTGCCGGCTTCCGTGGAAACTCCCGCGTTGTTGAAGGTCATGCGCACGGCTCAAAGAACCCTCACCCGGCCCTTCGGGCCACCCTCTCCCGTAAAAGGGAGAGGGGTTGCAGCCGTGGCACCCGGATTCACTTTTGACTATTTGATTCATCACGACTGTTCCCCCTTGGCAGGGATGTGGAATCGTTCGGTGGGCGATTCGCAGACCACGCTTTCGTGCCGGCCTGAGGTTCCAGTCACCGTGATCGTCGCCGCCTGTGCGCGGCCATCCGGGGCGAACTCAACGAAACTCACCGCCTGCTGCCCTTTGTTGCGGGCCGCGAAGGTCTTGGCGAGGTTTCCCGCGCTGAGGCCGCGCTGGAGAATCGACGATGGGTTTTGCCCCTGGGGCGATTGGTCATCCTGCACATCGAGGCTCACGCTTATGCCTTCAGGCATTGTGCAGCGGCCGGCGTCGTCGGCGACTTCGATAAAGCTGCCGCCGCGCTGCATGGTGATCCAGCAGGCGCCGCTATGGCTATCGATGTTGAGGCGAAAGGGGCGGCCCTGCGCGATGGCCTGGTGCGGGCATACTGGGTCATGGCCAGGATGCGCGTGGCGGCATTGGTCGCGTCGCGGCCGCGCACGAAACCTTTCAGTGACGGAGCGGCCAGGGCGAGGACGGTGCTGATGAGGACAAGGACAAGAATCAACTCAAGCAAAGTAAAACCAGTTCGCTTAAATCCCAAATCCGAAATCCGAAATCCGATGGAATGGGAGACAAATTCCAAATCTCCAAACGCAGAACAAATTTTCCGTTTGCAGTTGCTTATTTCTTCTGTGTTTCCCGTTTGGTGTTTTGCTTTTTCCTTCGGATTTCGTGCTTCGGATTTCGAATTTTGCGCAAGCAAACCTTCCAACCACGAACTATCCGTAGCGGAGAACTCCGGGTTCAGGACCCGCGGTATCAGACTATTATTTTTCCCAATTAACAATGTCGTCGTCCGTGCCTTCCTGGCCGTCGGGGCCGGCGGAATACAGATCGAAATCAACGCCGGAATGCTGACCGGGATAGCGATAGATATAAGGATGGCCCCAGGCATCCTTGGGAATGGCGCGCTCCAGGTAAGGCCCGCTCCAGCCGTCCAGGCCGGAAGGCTGCTGCATGAGGGCGCTGAGGTTGTCGGGAAAGCCGCCGCAGTCGACGTTGAAGCATTTCAAGGCCAATCCTAAAGCGGAGATATCTGCCGCCGCAGAGGTCTTCATTTCCATTTGCTTTTTCTGCTCATCTGCCTCGCCCGAGTTGGTTACCAGTACGGTGACATTGCTCCCTGGCTTCACGCTCACTTGCACCATCGCGTTTCCGGAGGGCGATTTTTCACGTGTCTGCTTGCCATTCTTGTCGCATCCGTACATCAAGCAGCTGATGATCGCCAATGACGCGGTTGTAGTTTGCAGATTTAGTCTCATTAGTTTTGAACTCTCCCGAAAAGCGTCATTACTTTTCCCAGTTAACAATGTCGTCGTCCGTGCCTTCCTGGCCGTCGGGGCCGGCGGAATACAGGTCGAAATCAACGCCGGTATGCTGGCCGGGATAGCGATAGATATAGGGGTGCGCCAGGGATCCTTGGGAATGGCGTGCTCCAGGTAGGGCCCGCTCCAGCCGTCAAGGCCGGAAGGCTGCTGCATCAAGGCGGTGAGATTGTCGGGAAAGCCGCCGCAGTCGGTCTCGTACATCTTGAGGGCCGTCTTCATGGAATCAATGTCCACCTTGGCGGCGGTGATCTTGGCCTTTTCGCTGCGCTTGGTGAAGCGCGGCACGACAATCGCCGCCAGCGAGGCCAAAATCACCAGCACCAGCAGCAGCTCGATCAGCGTAAAGCCGCGCCGGTAGGTACGGGCCAACATTCCAGCATTTGCGTCTCGTCTAGTTTTCATTTGATGTAGTCCTGAAGTGTGAAGACCGGCAGCAACATGCCGATTACAACCACGCCAACAATGGCAGCCATAATGAATAGCAGGGCAGGCTCGGCCAGCGCCACGAGCATGCGCAGGCGGCGGTCGAGGTCCGACTCGTACGCTGCGGCGATGCGCACCAGTTCCTTATCCAGCCGGCCGCTCTCCTCGGCCACGGCGATCATCTCCACGGCCGAGGGCGGAAAGAGCCTGCCGCCGGCGGCCAGGCTGGAGGCCAGGCCCTGGCCGCGCGTGACCTGATCGATGGACTGCGTAACAGTGTCCGAGAGCGTCTGATTGCCGATGGCCTCGCGGGCCACGCGCAAGGAGGTCACCAGCGGCACGCCCGCCCCTAACAGCGTGCCCAGCATGCGGCAAAAACGCACCAGGGCGAAGCGGGCCATCACGTGCCCCACGCCGGGCAGTCGCAGCAGCGCACGCTCGATTGTGCGTTTGCCCGCCGTGGAATGGGCCGCGCGGCGGCACAGCCCAACCGCCAGCGCCACAGCCACCAGAATCGCCAGCCCGTAATGCGTGACCGCGGCGGACAGGCCGATCACAAACTGCGTGAGAGCCGGCAGCGTGCCGCCGAATTCCTTAAAAATGCCCGAAAACTTGGGGATGAAGAACGTCAGCAGGAAGATGAGCACGCCCGTGGCCAGCACGGCCAGCACGGCGGGATAAACCAGCGCGCCCTTCACACGGCTCTTGAGATCGCGCTCGCGCGAGCGAAGCTCGGCGATCTGGGCCAGCACGGTGTCGAGAAAGCCGCCGGTTTCGCCCGCGTGAATCATGGCCACGTGGACGCTGGAAAACGAGCGCGGCCAACGGGCCATGGCATCGGCCAATGGTAGGCCGCCGACCACATCATCGTGCACGGCCGTCCATTGCTTTTTGGCCGCGGCGGTCGTGGCCTCACGGGAAAGAATCGACAGTGCGCGGCTCAAAGGCACGCCGGAAGTCAGCAGGTTGGAAAGCCCGCGAATGAATTCCTCCACGGCCGCGGGGGAGATGCGGACGCCGGCGCCCAGGTTAATCCTGCGGCCCTGTGTCTTCTTCTCGGCGGCGCCGCTGTTCTCGGTCACGGTGACGGGCCGCAATCCTTTGGCGGCGACTTCATCCAGCGCCGCCGCGCGGCTGGCGGCGGTCACGCTGCCGGAAATCTGCTGGCCGCGGCTGTCGAGGGCGGTGTAGGTGAACGTGCTCATTTGCCCACCCCGCCGTTATGGTTATTACCATTGCTGTTGCCATTGCCGGTTTCGGCTGAGGTTTCCGAGCCGACGTAGCGTTCTTCCTTGGTGACGCGCAGAACTTCCTCGACCGTGGTGCGGCCGTCCCCAACCAGCCGCCAGCCATCTTCACGCAGGCTGCGCATGCCCTGCGCGGCGGCGACCTTTCTAATCTCCCCCGCCGAGGTGCGCTCCAAAATCATCGCCCGGATCGAATCGGTGATGGGCATCACTTCAAAAATGCCCGTGCGGCCTATGTAGCCGGTGGACTGGCACTGGCGACAGCCGCGGCCGCGGTAGACCACGGATGGCGTAGCCGCGCCGGCGTTCCAGCTCGCGATGTCGCTTTCCGAGGGCGTAAACGATTCGCGGCAGCCGGGGCAGATCAGCCGCACCAGCCGCTGGGCCAGCACCGTCTCCAGGGATGAGGCCACGAGGTACGGCTCGATGCCCATATCCACCAGGCGCGTGAGCGCGCCCGGCGCGTCGTTGGTGTGCAGCGTGGAGAAAACCAGGTGGCCGGTGAGCGAGGCCTGGACGGCGATGTCGGCCGTTTCGCGGTCGCGAATTTCGCCGATCAGAATCACGTCCGGGTCGTGACGCAGAATCGAGCGCAGGCCGCGGGCGAAGGTCAAGCCCGCCTTGGACGCCACCTGGATCTGGTTGATTCCGTGCAAGTGGTACTCGATGGGGTCTTCAATGGTGATGATCTTGCGCTGGATGTCGTTGATGCGCGACAGGCCAGCGTAAAGTGTGGTCGTCTTGCCGCTGCCGGTGGGACCGGTGACCAGCACGATGCCGTGCGGCAGGTCCAGCACCCGTCCAAACGCCTTGTTGTCGCGCGATGACATGCCCAGATGCTCCAGGCCGCGCATCGTGGCGGAGCGATCGAGCAACCGCAGCACCACCGCCTCGCCGTGCAGCATGGGAATCACGGAGACGCGGACGTCGACCTCGCGCGAGAGACGCGCAGCTTGATGCGGCCATCCTGGGGCAACCGCTTCTCCGCGATATCCAGGTGGCTGAGGATTTTCAGGCGCGAGACAATCGCCGGCTGGAACTGCCGCACCTCCGGCGGAATGTTCGCCTCCTGCATGACGCCATCGACGCGATAGCGCACGCGCAGGGCATCCTCGAAGGGCTCGAAGTGCACATCCGTGGCGCGGCGGTCGATGGCCTCGGCCAGAATCTGATTCACAAAGGTGATGATCGAGGCGTCTTCGGCGGCCTCGGCCAGGTCCACATCGTCATCGGAGTCCTGGTCCACCACCTGCACGCCGTTATCGGCGGCCTCGGAGACCAGCGACTGAAGCGTGTCAGCGCCCACGCCCATAAGCGACTTCATCGCCCGCTCGATGTCGGCGGCCGGCGCCAGGGCCAGGCGAACTTCCTGGCCGCAGGAGAGGCGCAGCTCATCGAGGGCGGCCATGTCCAGCAGGCGGCTGGAGGCCACGACCACGCCTAATTCATCCTTGCTCACGGGCAGGAGCCGCCGCTCCAGGAGCACGCGGGCGGGAAAGGCCGCCAGAAATTCGCGGCTGGGCTGGTCCTTCTCCAGGTCCACGTAGGGCAGGCCGAACTCTTCGGCCAGGAGCCGCAGCACCTGGTCTTCGGGCAGGCCGCCGGCCGAAAGCAGCGCCTCATCCACGCCCTGGCCTTGCTCCAGCAGGGCGCTGACGCGTTTGCGCAGGCCTCGTCGAGCAGGCCGGCCTGAATCACTCTTTTGAGAAGATTCTCCATGAATATCGGATGTTCCTCACTTTGCCAGACTGTAGGCTGTAGACTGTAGACTGTAGGCTGTAGGGGCGTAGACGAAGGTTTTGCTGTTTCAGTCCCACAGCTTTCTGAGGCCATAGACTGTAGGGACATGGTCAAACATCTTTCCGTTCCTACAGCCTACGGCCTACAGCCCAAAGCCGTTTAGTCGAGCATTCCTCGCATCACCAGCACGGCCTCCTGGCGGAGGGTCAGGACGCCGCGCAGGTCGGTCTGCGCTTTTTCCAGGTCAGTGCGGGCCTTGGTGCGGGCATCGCGCAGGCTGGTCAAGGCGGCCTTGATGTCGGCCGGTTTGGAATCCTTGTTATCCAGCACATCCTGTAGCTTCTGCTGCGCCTTCTGCACATCGCTCTGCGGCTGCGCGGTTGCGCCGGCGTTATCGCCGCCCATGCCCCGCCCGCCGCGGCCGCCGCGACCGCCGAAGCCGAACATCGGACCGCGCGCATCGCGCTGGGCGGTCATCACCTTTTCAATCTTGGGCTGGAGGGCCGTCCATTCCTCATCCGTTACGCCCAGGTCGCTCTTGAGCTGCTCTTCCATACGAGCGCGCATCTGCGCCCGCCTGTCGCCCTGCTGATCGGCGGCAGGTTGAGAAGCCGCGCCGGTGGTCGCGCCGGCGTCGGCGTTGCGGCGGCCGCGCCGGCCGGCATCCTGCGAGAGGGCCTGGGTCACAAACGTTGCCGTCACAATCGCCGCTACCGCCAAGGCCAGAATCAATTTCCCGCGTGACATGGTTCACCCTTTCACAAAGAATTCGTTGCACTCACTTTTCGATTTCGCAGACCGGCCCACACCGATGCTGCGTGTTATTCGCTCAGTTGTGATGTCGGAGGAGGAGGCGCCTCGCCGCCGGGCCCGCCGCCTTGGCCGGGACCAGCGTGGCTGCCGCCGGGACCGCCGCGACCGCCGCGGCGTTCGATGGCCGCGCGAATTTCTTTGAGCCGCTCCTGGAACTTGGCGAACTGATCGGGGCCCAGGATCTTCCTGGTTTGCTCGACTCGTTCGGCATCCTCCTGCTCGCGCAGCGCCCTGCGCTTGGCGGAGTATTGGCTGATGAGATCGTCATATTTCGCCTTGAGATCTTCGCCTAAAAGGGCCGTGACCGCCTGCTCGCGGTCCTTGTCCAGGGCGGCCATGCGCGGGTCCTGGTCCCTGCGCGGCGGAGGCCAGGGCCAGATCTTGTCCATTTGTTCGGTCTGCTGCGGGGTGAGGTTGAGGCCGCGCGTCATGCGCGACTCGTGATGACGGGGAGCGGGCCGAACCAGCACGCCGCCCAAGAAACCCGCCGCCACGCCGGCCGCGAAGCAGATGATAAAGCTACAGATCAGGATGAGCCGCGTTCTGGTCATTGATTTTGCTCCCGCCGCAGGTCCTGGGCGATCCACATGGCCAACTGGTCTTCGGTGGACTGGGCAATCTGCTCGGGCGACTGGCTGGTCGCCGCGGCCATTTGCCACGTATCCGCCTCCGCGGGCGATGAAGTTTCAGACAGAACAGCCAGCCAGGCGACAGAGGAAATCAGGATCACGGCCGCGATGGCCGCCAGCGTCTCGGCCATATGGCGGATGGATTTGGTGGACAGCCGGTCCACGTGCTGGTGCAGGCGGGCCAGCGTGATCTGCGGAATGTGTGCATCGCGGCTATTGGCCACGAGCGCATCCAGCGCCTGCACGCGGGCCAGACTCGCCTGGCAGCGCGGGCATGTTTTCAGGTGGAGCTCTATTTCACCGGCGGCCGGAGGCAAAAGCTCCCCATCCGCGTACGGCCCAACTTTATTTTGAAATTCGCATTCACTCATGTCAGCCACCCTCGCCTATTCATTTGCCCCATGGCTTTTGTCCGCACTCGGCGGCAAATAGGCCGCCAGACGCACTTCCAAGATTTCTCGCGCCCGCTGCAACCGCCTTGCAACCGTCACCTGTGAAATTCCCAGCAGCTCGGCGATCTCGTCGTAGGTGAAGCCTTCCATGGCCTTCAGCACGATTACCTGTCGTAACTCCGGAGGCAGCCACTGGATCGCGGCCTCAACATCCATTCGCAAATCTACCGCCTGAACAAATGGCGGCGTCGCCGGTTCCTGATCCAGTTCTTTGAGGCTAACCTCGGCAGGCCTTCGATACAGCCGGGCGGCCTGCCGCGCGAGAATCTTTTTCAGCCAGGTCTTTACGGATGACTCGCCCTTGAACTTCTTGAGGCCCAGGTAAGCGCCAATAAAAGTTTCCTGGAGCACATCCTCGGCGTCAGCCGCGGTCTTACAAAGCTTGAGGGCCAGTCCGTAGAGCTCCGGAGCGCAACGGTCAACCAGCTCGTGGAAGGAGGCAACATCTCCGTGACGGGCCTTCCTCACCAGCTCCGCATCAGTCAGCTCGGAACTTTGCTTGGCCATTCGCTGCGAACTTTCGCTCTATTAGTACAGTTCCAAAAACGGCCACTTCACTATCACCTAAAACGCATTTTTTAGAAAATGTTTTTAAGCAAACATAAGTACTTCAGAATTCAGAAGTTAGACGCGGTCGTAAGAAAGGGTAATGGCCGACCACCCTCAAAGGAAGGGCAAAACGTTACGGATCATGGAACTGGAAAACTTTTTCAGTTCCACAATCCCTAACACGCGGGCGATTTGTCACGGACAAAGTAGGCGGAATACTTTTCCACCTACGCGATCCGTGACAGGGGTAAATCATTCCGCGGCCGGCTGGGAGGCGGGCGCCGAGGCGGGCTGGCATGTCCCATCAAAAGATACGGGCTGACAGGGCGGCAGATCCCCCGCTTCCAGCGGCTGATCTTCCCAGCCGCCGCCCAGGGCTTTATAAAGCGAGACCAGGTCGGTCGCCAGGTTGGCATTGCTCTGCACCAGCGAGGTCTCCACGGCAAAGAGCGACCGCTGCGCATTGAGCACGTTGAGGAAGTCCGTCTGGCCGGCCGAGTACAGCTTCATCGACAGGTCCACCGCGCGGCGGTTGTATTCCACG
The DNA here is from genome assembly GCA_963785635.1 of uncultured Phycisphaerales bacterium. Lineage (GTDB taxonomy): Bacteria > Planctomycetota > Phycisphaerae > SM23-33 > FEN-1343 > FEN-1343. The sequence goes on along the minus strand of CAWAWB010000004.1, from coordinate 138,474 downwards.
GCATCCACCAGATCCCTGCGATGGTCCTGCTCCTTGGCGATGCCCACCAAGGCGTTCTCCACATCCGACAGGGCCGTCAGCACCGTCTGCCTGTAGGTGATGAAGGCCTGCTCGCGCACGGCCTGCTGCACACGCACGTTTGAAATGAGCGTGCCGCCCTGGAATATAGGGACGCTAACACCGGGGCCAACGGACCACGCCCGCGAGGTGTTATTAAACCAGTTGCTGAGCGTATTGCTCGTCCAGGTCATCGAGCCGGTGAGTGAAAAGTCAGGGTACAGCTTGGCTTCTTCAAAGCCTATAAGGGCTGTGGCCGAGTGCAGATTGGCCATGGCCGAGCGAATATCCGGCCGGCGCAGGAGCAGCGTCGAAGGCAGGCCGGCGGGCACGGCATCGGGCGCCAGGGGCACGGGCCCTGGCGGCGACAATTGATCCACCATCTCCTCCGGCTGCTTACCGAGCAGAATGGCAATGGCGTAAATCTCCTGCCGCGCGGAAATCTCCAGGGGCGGAATGGTCGATTCGGTGGTGGACACCTGGGCCTTGGCGTTGGCCACATCCAGCGCGGAGACGAATCCCGCCTGTTGGCTCAGGACGACGATGTCGGCGGTGTGCTGCTGGGCCGCCAGGTTCTCTTTGGCAATGACTATCTGCTGCTGGAAGCCGCGCAGTTGTATGTAATCCAGCGCCACTTCCGCGGCGGTAGATACCTGCACATCGCGAATATTTTCCTTCGCCGCCAGGACGAGCGCATCGGAGGATTCGATGTTGCGGCGAATGCCGCCGAAGACGTCAAGTTCCCACGAGGCATCCACGCCCGCTTGGAAGGAACTGTGCGTGCTGCCTGGTCCGCCGCCGGAAGTTGTGAATGTGGGCGGTGCCCCGGGGGCGGTTACGATCGTAGTAGTCGTATTGCCGGCAGATCCGCGCTCGCGCGCGTAATCGGCGTTGCCGGTTGCCTGCGGGAAGAGGCCGCCCACCACGCTACTGCGCTGCCAGCGGGCCTGGATGAGGCGCGAGCGGGCCTGCTCCAGATCGAGATTGGTCAGCAGGGCCTGGCGCACGAGGAATGACAGTTCCTCATCGTTCAGCGTGCTCCACCAGCAGGCCAGGTCGGCCGGCTGGGTCGTCACCGCCGGCTGCGTGGCGGCAGGATCGGGCGAACCGGCCCATTTATTGGGCATCTCGGTGTGGGGCGGCACGAAATTCGGGCCGACTTTGCAGCAGCCAGCCGCCAGGCCCAGACATACGCACAGCAATGTTGCACGTTTGGCGAACACTTTTGTAAAACCTCCGGCAACAACTCCACTTTTGCAAGAAGAGCACGGGCAAGATGCCCGTGCAACTGACTGAACGCACAGCCGAGGGCGGCTGTGCCACATTGCTACTCGTAGCGCAGGGCCTCGATTGGATCCAGTCCCGACGCTTTCCAGGCCGGGTAGAAACCGAAGATGATGCCCACCGCCGCGGACACCACCACCGAGGCGATGATCGCGCCTATCGAGGTCTCAGTAGGCCAGTGCAGGAATTTCGTCACCATCCAGGATGATCCGCAGCCCAGCAGGATGCCGATGGCGCCGCCCATCAGGCACAGCAGCACCGCCTCCACCAGGAACTGGTAGAGGATGCTGGTCGGCTGGGCGCCCACGGCCATGCGCAGGCCGATCTCGCGCGTGCGCTCCGTCACAGAAACCAGCATGATATTCATGATGCCCACGCCGCCCACCACCAGCGAGATCATAGCCACGCACAGGAGCAGCGTGGTCATCAGCCCCGTGGTGGAGGTGAGCGCCTTGGTCATCTCGGTCATGTCGCGAATGGTGAAATCATCGGGCTGATCGGAGAGGCGGTGCCTTTCCCGCAGCAGGCTGGTGATTTCATTGATGGACGGGCGGACTTGCGCGGACGACCGCGCGGCAACCATAATCTGGTCGACGTTGCTGAAGCGCACGGGCAGCGGCGTATCCGCCTGCTGCACATCCGAGGGCACCGGATACAAGGAATTGCTGGTATTGGGGTAAATCTGGCTGAGCGTATTGACCGTGGAACTGGTGTTAGCCGCCGCACTCTGGTTGGCGTTGGAAAGCGAAGAACCTGTTATACGGTACTTGATGGTCGTCCAGGGCGCCAGGAGAATGTCGTCCTGGTCCATGCCCATCATGTTGGCGCCCTTGCTGGACAGCACGCCCACCACGGTCAGTGAGACGTTATTGACGCGCACTTCCTTGCCGATGGGCGATTCCGAGCCGAAGAGCTCACGCACCAGCGTCTGCCCGATAAGGCAAACCTTCGAGCCGTTGCGGACATCGCGGTCGCTGAATGGCTCGCCCGCGGCGAGGTTATCCCACTGGCGAACATCCAGGAATTGGGGGGTCGTGCCGTAGATCGACATCGGCACCCAGTTTTTGTTGCCGTAGACGACCTGCGTGCGGGCCCTGACCACCGGGGCCACGGCGCCCACATCCGGACAATCCTTGGCAATAACGTCGGCATCCTGCGGCGTCAGCGTTGTGGATGAGCCCACGCCGAAGCTGATGCCGCCGGAGGCCGCCTGGCCCGGCAGGACCAATATGGTATTTGCGCCCATGGAGGAGATGGTCTTCTGAATGGCGGTAGAAGAGCCGTTGCCGATCTCCATCATGGCGATAACCGCCGCCACGCCGATCATGATGCCCAGCGTGGTCAGGGCCGCGCGGCCGACGTTGCGCCGCAGGGCCCGTAAAGCGGTCTTCAGAATTCTTTTCATCATTAACATGGCACACCTCCGCGATTCTGAGCGTTCAAGGCTTAAGCCTCATCGCGGTGTCTATTCGTTCACAACGGCCACGCCCGTGCCGCCGACATGATGGCCCGTCGCGGCGGGGCCGTCTGATACCAGCAGGCCGTCGCGGATGTGCACGACCCGCCGCGCGTGGCTGGCCACGCCGGGATCGTGCGTCACCAATATCACCGTCACGCCTTCGGTCTCGTTGAGCACCTGGAGCATGTGCAGGATCTCTTCGCTGGTGCGGCTGTCCAGGTTGCCAGTGGGCTCATCGGCCAAAAGAAGCTGCGGGCGATTCACCAGCGAGCGGGCGACGGCCACGCGCTGCTGCTGCCCGCCGGAAAGTTGCGAGGAATGGTGCTGCATGCGGTCGGCCAGGCCCACCCGCTCCAGCAGGTGCTGCGACCACTCGCGCATCTCCTTGTCAGTCTTGTCCAGGTGCGAGTAGGTCAGCGGCATCATCACGTTCTCCAGCGCCGAGGTGCGCGCCAGCAGGTTGAAGTTCTGAAACACGAAGCCGATCATCCGGTTGCGCAGGCGGGCGCGATCCTTGGCCGAGGCGTTGGAGATCTCCTTGCCATCCAGCCAGAATTCGCCGGAGGAAGGATGATCCAGGCAGCCCAGGATGTTCATGAGCGTAGTCTTGCCCGAACCGCTCACGCCCATCAGGGCGATCATCTCGCCCTTGGCCGCGTTCATGGTGATGCCGCGCAGCACCTGGAGATCCACCTCGCCCAGGTGATAGGTCTTCGTAATGTTGTTCAGCTTGATTAAGTCCATGGCTGTATTTACCTGCTGCTTCCGTGGCCGCCGCCCGCGCCACCACCGCCGCCGCCCTGGCCACCGCCTGCGCCGCCGGGGCCGCCACCCTGGCCGCCCTGGCCTGCCGGAGCATTAGCCGGCTGGCGGGCCCTGCCAAGCTGAGGCGTAAACGGATTGACGTTGCCGCCCGGGCCGCCGGAGGCCTGCGCCACCTGCTCACCGAGCACGACATCCATATCCTCAGACAGGCCTTCGCCGCGCACTTCGGTCGATGCGCCATCGGTCAGACCGGTGGTGACAGATATGGGTTTTAAGTACTGGCCGTCAACCACCCAGACCTTGCCGGGATTGGAGGCGCCGGCCGATTTATCGCCGGACCTGCCGCGGCCGCCTTTGGCCAGGCTGTCGCGGAACTGGGGCGCGACCAGGCTCGCCTGCGGCTGATAGCGCAAGGCTGAATTGGGAACCATCAGAACATCCTTCGCCGCCCCGACCTGGAACTGCACGTTGGCCGTCAGGTACGGCAAGAGCTTTCCATCCGAGTTATCCGTATTCACCTCGACCGTATAAGTAACGACGTTCTGGGTCATCGTCGCATTCAGCCGCGTCTTGCCGACGACGCCTTTGAATTTCCTGCCGGGTATCGCATCCACGCTGAAGGTGACAGGCATGCCGGCCGCGATCGAACCAACATCCGCCTCGTTCACGGCTACCCAGACCTGAATCCTGGTCAGGTCCTTGGCAATCAGGAAGAGGCTGGGGGCGTTCAAACTGGAAACAACCGTCTGGCCGATGTTCACGCGGCGGTCAATAACCACGCCGTTGACGGGCGATTTAATAGTGCAATAACTGAGATTGCGCTGGGCCTTTTCGAGCGTGGCCTGGGCCTGCATAACACCGGCCTTGGCCTGGGCGATGGCCGCCTCATCCACGCCCACATTGGCCTTGGCGGTTTCATAATTCGCCTTATAGGCGTCGTACTGTGTCGGCGCCAGAGCCTCGGAGGGACCGAGTTTCTGGGCCCGCTCCCAATCACGCTCGGCCTGGTTGAGCTTGGCCTTCATCTGTCCCAGGTCCGCCTCAGCCCGCAGTTGCCCGGACTGGGCCTGCCCCAGCGACGCCTTGGCCGTGTCCACATCGGCCAGGTACGTGGAATCATCAATCTTGGCCAGGATCGTGCCGGCCTGTACCGCCGACCCGTAGTCGATCATCTTGCCGCCGTCATCCTTGCCGAATTCCAGGATCTCGCCGGCCACCTGCGCGCCCACATCCACCACTTCCTCCGGCTCTACCGTGCCGGTGGCGCTGATCGTGGCGGTGAGGTCGCCGCGCTTGACCACATCCGTGCGATACTTGGGGTCGCTGCTCTTGTCGCGGTGCACATACCAGCCGATGCCGACAATGGCAATCACCACCACCAACGCGCCAATGACGATCTTTTTCAGATTCTGTCCCATACTTACCTTCCGTTGTGTCCTTTATCAGCGGCAACCGCCGCGAGACCTTATTCAGCATTCCTTCATCCAGGCCCCCGAAGGGCCCTTGGGCCCGGCAATAGCCTGCCCTTCTACCACATGATCCAGGTGATCTTGAAGCTTTTTAAGCCCCTGGAGCATCGCTTGCTGCTCGGCCGGCGAAAGACCCGAAAAAATCATGGCCACCCTTTGGGGGTGCCCAACCTGTACCTTCTCAATCAGTTCACGGCCATCATCCGTCAGACTGACCGTGCGGACGCGCATATCCGACTGCGACAGGCCGCGCTTCACCAAGCCCCTGCGCTCCAGGCGATCCACCACGGCCGTGACGCTGGGAGGCCGGATCAGCAGCCGGCCAGCTAACTCACTTAACCGCAAAGCCTTATAGCCTTCTTCAGAGGCCCGTTGCAACGCCCGCAACGCCCCCCACTGCGGCCCTGAAATGCCAAAGGGGGCAAAATGCGGCTCCATAGCCTGCCGCAATTGCCCCAGCGTCCGCAGGAGCGATCTGAAAAGCTCCTGGCTGGGGGCCGCGGCGGCGGGCTTACCGGCGATATTGTTAGAGCGCTTGGTGCTCATAAAGCAATAGACATTCTAAGGAGGTACTTCGTTAGCTAACAAATGAATTTTTGGAATTTTTTTAGGGAGGGTAGAAGTCTGCTAGCTGCGCTTGATCTTTGTCAATTAGACGGATACGGGATGACCTTTGTTCTTACCAATTGGCTAATTGACTAGTTGACTACGTTTCACCTGGCCAGCTGCTCCACCAGCACCGCCGCTATCCGTTCCGCCGCGCGGCCATCCCACAGGGGCGGGATCTGGTATTGCAAGGGGTCTTCCGCTAGCGCCTGGCGATACGCGCGGATGATCTCCAGCGGGTCCGTGCCGGCAATGTGATTGCTGCCGACCTGGGCGGTTATGGGCCGCTCCGTCGTCTCGCGCAGCGTGATGCACGGCACCTTGAGGATTGTCGTCTCCTCCTGGATGCCGCCCGAATCCGTCAATACCACGCTGCGCCGAGGACATCAGCTTCAAAAAATCCAGATAGCCCGCCGGGTCGACCAGGCGCAGTTCGGGCAATGCCGCCACGCGCTCGGAGAGGCCCAGCCCCATCAGGTTTTGCCGCGTGCGCGGGTGTACGGGGAAGATGACGGGCATGTCCTTTTGCACCACCTCCACGGCCTCCAGCAGCCGCACCAGGACGGCTGGGTTATCCACGTTGCTGGGCCGGTGCAGCGTCAAGACGGCGTATTTGCGGTGGGCCAGCTCTAAATCCTCCAGAATCTCGGAGGACTCCGCTTTTTCGCGGTGCCGCATGAGCGTGTCGATCATGACGTTGCCCACCAGGAAGATGCGCTCGGCGGCGACGCCCTCGTGATCCAGATTCTCCACGCCGCTGGATTCGGTGCAGAACAGGATGTCGCTGATGGCATCGGTCAGGACGCGGTTAATCTCCTCCGGCATGGACCTATCGAAGCTGCGCAGGCCCGCCTCCACGTGTACCAGCGGCACGCCCATCTTCACCGACACCAGGCCGCAGGCGATGGTGCTGTTGACATCCCCCACCACCAGCACGGCATCGGGCCGAAGCTGGAGCATGACCTTCTCAAAACCCTTCATGATTTCGGCGGTCTGGACGGCGTGCGAACCGCCCCCCGCCCCCAGGTTGATATTGGGTTCGGGAATGCCCAGGTCCTTAAAGAACAGGGCGCTCATTTTTTCGTCGTAATGCTGGCCAGTATGGACCAGGATGGGATCAATGTCCTTGTGGCGCCGGAAGGCCTCCATGAGCGGAGCGATCTTGATAAAGTTCGGCCTGGCCCCGGCGACGTTTATGATGCGCATCGATTCTCCTTCGCGACCTCGGACAACATTTGCCGCACGGGCATCCCATAGACCTGGTTGCCCGACAGGCGGCTACCCCGATTGAGCCTTTAGGCCCGGCGGCAACATCGCCAAAGCTCGCCGCTTCGGCTGGACGGTTCCGCCGAGATAACAGTATAATCCCTCGCCGGCTTTTGGGCCAACCCGGGTAAATCCGGCAGCGTATACATACCGTCGGACAGGAGTTGCGCATCACAAGCCCCGCCGATGGGGCCCTGCTGAATATGCCCGGGCCAAAAGCCCAGCCTGTCTGCGACCGATAAGTATCTGGATGCGCACAAACTGCGCGGCCAACCCGATCTGAAGGAGATGAAGTGAGCGCAGGCGAACCTATTCCTCTGTCCCGGCCGGATATCACAGATGCGGACATCGCGGCGGTCACGAAGGTCTTTGCCTCCGACCGCCTTTCCATCGGACCTCAAACCGAGGCGTTCGAGTCGGCCCTGGCCATTCGCGCCAATCGCCGCCACGGCATCGCCGTCAACAGCGGCACGAGCGGTCTGCACCTGCTGGTTAAGGCGCTGGGGCTGAAAGAGGGCGATGAAGTCGTAACAACGCCCTTCTCCTTCATTGCCACGACCAACTGCCTGCTGTTCGAGCGGGTAAAACCCATCTTCGCCGACATCGACCCGGGCAGCTACAACCTCGACCCTGCCGCGCTGGAGGCGGCCATCACCCCGCGCACGAAGGCCATTTTGCCCGTGGAAGTCTTCGGCAACATGGCGCACTTCGACGTGTACGAGGCCATCGCCAGGAAGCACGGCCTGATGATGATCGAGGACTGCTGCGAGGCCCTGGGCGGAAAACTCGCCGCGCGGCACGCCGGCAGCTTCGGCGACGGCGGCGTGTTCGCCTTTTACCCCAATAAGCAGATCACCACCGGCGAAGGCGGCGTGATCGTTACCGACAGCGACCCCGTGGCCGATGTCTGCCGCTCCATGCGCAACCAGGGCCGAGACACGAAGGAATGGCTCTCGCATTCGCGGCTGGGCTACAACTATCGCATGAGCGAGCTGACCGCGGCCCTGGGCGTGTCGCAGGCGGCTAGGCTGGATGAAATCGTCACGAAGCGCCGCCGCGCGGCCGATCTGTACCTCAAATTCCTGGGCGAGATCGAGGAGATCAATCTGCCGCCCATGACTCAACCCAAGCAGGCCAGTTGGTTCGTGTTTGTAATCCGCCTGGCGGACCGCTTCAGCCAGGTGGATCGCAACTCGCTGATGGATCACCTGCACAAGCGCGGCATCGGTTGCAACCCGTATTTCGTGCCGATCCACCTTCAGCCCTACGTGAGGGAAATGCTCGGCACGCGCGAGGGCCAGTTCGCCGTCACCGAGCGCGTGGCGGCGCGGACCATCGCCCTGCCTTTCTTCAGCATGCTCAACGAAGGGCAGGTCAAGCGCGTAAAGGCGGCCATTGAGGAATGGCTGTCGGTCAGGAGATAGGAGCGATGCTGCGAATCCTGTTCTCATCTGTCGGCCGGCGCGTGGAACTGCTGCGCGAGTTCCGCCGCGCCGCCGGGGAAATGGGCGAGGAGCTGGAAATCCACGCCGTAGATTGCCAGCGCACCGCGCCGGGATTGCAGGAAGCCGACCGCACCGCCCTGGCCCCGCGCGTGGGCAAAGAACTGACAGATTGGCAAGTTGAATACTGCAAGCAGAACAAAATCGACGCGCTGGTGCCCCTGATCGATCCCGAACTGCTGCCGCTATCGCAGGCCCGCGAGCGTTTCACGGAAATAGGGACGCGGGCGGTCGTCTCTTCGCCTGAGGTGATGAAGATTGCCACCGACAAGGAATTGACCGCACAATTCCTGCTGGAAAACGGCTTTCACAGCCCGCGCGTCCTGAACGCGGAGCAACTGGTGGCCGCCAGGCTGCCCCTGTTCATCAAGCCGCGCTCCGGCAGCGCCAGCCAGGGGGCGTACAAGATCGCCACCAAAGAGGCCTTCGAGTACTACCGCACGATCTACCCCGATTCGATCATTGAAGAGTTCGTGGAAGGTCACGAGCACACCGTGGATGTGTTTTGCGACTTTGACGGCCAGCCTCTGTGCGCTGTGCCGCGCAAACGCCTCGAAGTCCGCGGCGGTGAGGTCTCCAAGGGCCTGACCGTTCGGCACGAAGAAATGATCGTTCAAAGCCTGCGCCTGGCGGCCGCACTCAAGACCTGTCTGGGCATGATCACCATCCAGTGCTTCCTGACTGGTTCGGGCCAGATCACGTTTACCGAGATCAACGGCCGCTTCGGCGGCGGTGCGCCGCTTTCAATTCGGGCGGGCGCCGATTCGCCGCGCTGGCTGATGGAATTGCTCCTGGGCCGCCGGCCAAAAGCCGACCCCCAGGCCTGGCAGGATAAGCTCGTCATGCTGCGCTACGATGCGGCGTTCTTCCTGAAATTCGACGAGCTGCCGAAGTAGTTATGAACACGTCGCAATCGCATTAAAGTTTAATATTATTGACTCATGCTTTCGTTGTTTTAAGATTACTTCGCAGACACTTAAACAAATCCAAGATTCATTGACTACATGTCTCGCACACTTGGCAATGCAAGAAGTTATGGGTCCTACTCGTCCTTTTGGAGCTGTGGGCATGCCAAACGCCTGTCGGCAGCAGAGACTCAAGACCTCCAAGCGTCTCCAGTTGGCGGTGTTGGCGGTCTACAACGCTGTGATATAGGTACTTGTAGATAAAACAGTTAGGACATAATGCGAATAATTCTTAGACCGCCAACTCCGATCCAAAATTGGCAAAATAGCCTTAATCTGGCAAAGATATGGAAGCTAGGTAAGATACCGGAGATTTGAGAGATTTGATAGGCCGATCAGGGTGCTTGGTGCCACCTACAAAACCCGCCGATTTTCCGCCTCGTGGTTGTGATGCTCCTGTTGTGTGCGGTCCTCATCCTGCCGGCGGTGATTTATGCCCAGCTTGCCGGCGTACAGGCGATACACATCCTCCGGCGTGAGCCCTAAAAGCTGGCACAAACTCACCCAGAAAAACAGCATGTCCGTCGCCTCGACGCGGGCGTTCTGAATGTCGCGCAGTTCGTATTGCCGCCCCTGCCGCGCCTCGCGATACCAATGCTTCCAGGAGAGGCAGTCCTGCATCTCCGAGCATTCGCTCGAAAGGGCATCGAGATAATTCTTGATCGCCCGCCCCACCTCTACGCGCAGGCCGCCTTCCTCGGGCAGTGTTTTGTTGTCGAGGGCGGCAGCAAGCTTTTGCCCCAGGCCTTGCGTGTCAAAACCGGCCCGTGCGTTGAGCGCGGCCTGCAACGGCCAGATATCTTCCAACGATGCGATGGTCTGCGAGGGACAATCCATTGCCATACGCCTCCAATAATTGTGCAGCAGATGCTATCAGCCAATCGGCGTCGTTACAACTCGCGAACCATGCGAAACGGCAGGCACAGTAGCAGGATCCCGCCGACATCAGCGAAGACGTCCGATCACTTCGCCGCCGGTGCAGGCATATAGTTGACGTCTCCCCCGCGGCGGCGCATCCACCGGTAAATGCCGATTCCAACGCCGGTGACCCAAATAGCACCACCCCATAAGGCAAGTTTTTGAATCGAGGGCTCAAACAGCCAAAGGCTCGTCGCCGCCACCAATAGAATGCCCATCAGGCACGCCCCCGCCACCACTGATCGAAGCATCCGGTTATGGCGGCCAACGATCATTACCTGCATCGCGCCGACCAGGATGATGGGCACGATTAGCGGCGGGATTCGCGGCGCCATCGGCAGCATCACAATCTCCTGCCAGATCGTCGCTGCGAGCATCCCCGCCGGCAAAAGCAGCGTGGCCAGCATGGCCGAACCTCGCCCCCGCCAGAGAAACGCGCCAGCGAGCAGCACCGCCAGCGCTACGCGCAAATCCGTCACAGGCATCAGCCCCGGCAGGACCTCCGACCGCGCCAGGAGCAGAATTGCCCCGCTGAGCGTCGAAAGGCCGCCGCCGCAAATAAGTGCCGCTCTCAATGCCGTGCGCGGCCCAAGCAACAGTTGCTTTCTTGCATATAGGCGATGGTCGATCACGGCCAGCACCGCAAGCGTGACGGACAGGCACACCGCCGAAAGCAGAAGAAGCCAGGAGGGGGCGTTGCACGGGTCTATTGCTTCAGGTGACAGGCGCTTCAGCGCCAGGCCTTTGTGCAGCCCCACGGCAACCAGCGAGAAAATCACTCCAGCAACCGCCGCGACCGCGGCAGAGGCGATCCACTGCGCTTTGCTCCAGGACATGCGCCTTGCCAGCGGCCGCTCCAGGGCCGCCGTGGCCAGCGACTGGACAATTCCCGCCGCGTATCCGGTGCAAATCGCCAGCAGCAACGCCAGGGGCACAGACAGGCCCGCGGAAATCATCCACCAGCTCACTATCGCCCCCAGCGCCACCTGGCCCCATGTAGCCAGATTGATCCCGCCGGCCCGAATCGATAGCAGCAGCGCCACCGCCGCGGGCAGCCAGGGGCAGCCCAACAGGGCAATCCTCACATCCGGGGTGAAGCCGGCCCCGCTCTTAAACCACGCCGGCAGAAGCAAACACACCAGCGCCAGCAGCGACCATAGCGAAGTGAACGCGCGATACCCCAGCAGGTCTGGAGGAAGCGCCTGCAAGCCAGGATCGACAAGAGCAGTATCGGCTGTGGTCATCGCAGGCCCTTTTGGAACATCCAAGGCCGCACGCCCCTGGCGTCGTAGCACGGGCATCTTGCCCGTGAGTCGCACGGCCATCTTGGCCGTGTACTAGCCATTTCTTACAGTTTGCCATGGGCCGGAGGCCCGTGGGAGGACGCCCAAACGCGATCGATCGCGTTTGGGTGCGAACTCATGGCCCGACGCCCATGCTACGCTCTTAATCCGCCGCCGGCACCGGCGCGGCCAGCACGCTGAAATCGGAAATCGCGCCGCGGTCGCCGCTGGTGATCATAGCATGCCACATGCGGATTCTCGGCATTCTTGTTAGCACCCACCGCCGCGCCAGCGCCTGCTTGGCTTCTTTTTGCACACCCTGCTTGCAGAACCAGAAGCCCACCAGCACCGCAATGGCCAGGTCCACCAGGCGACGGCCGTGAAGGTCCATGTATTCCGTGCCACCCTGCGCCTTGGTGAAGGCGATGGCCTCTGACAGAAGCTTACGCGCCTCATTGAGCTGCTCGACCAGCGGGCTCGCCCATTGCGGCCACTCTAAGTTGGAAAGATCTTCCAGGTAGTTCTCCGCCGTGCCCGAAACGACGCCGCGCACCGCGGCAATCACCTGGAGCTGGCTGGTGCCTTCGTAGATCGTAGTAATGCGGCTGTCGCGCAGGTGCCGCTCCACCGGATAATCCTTCATATAGCCCGAGCCGCCCAGCGTGGCCACCGCATCCATGGAGACGCGCATGCACATCTCGCTGGCGTAGTACTTGGCCATCGGCGTGAACAGCGTGTTCATGCGCTTGTACTTGCGGGAGTTGGTCTTTAAGGCTTTTTCCTTCTCTTTGTCTGCCAGGCCGGACTCGAGCTGCTTGAAGGCGGCGAACTCCTGGTCGACATGGAAGCTGGCCCAGTAATTCACCGTGCGGGCGGCCTGGAGGTCCATGTTCATCTCGATCAACAACTCGCGCATGGCCGGGAAGTTCTCGATGGCCGTGCCGAACTGCTTGCGGCTGGAGGCGTAATCGCGGGCCACACGATACGCCGCCTCGCCAATGCCCAAACTTTGCGCGGCGATGCCGATTCGGGCGCCGTTCATCAGGCTCATCACGTACGTGATCAAGCCGCGCTGCCGCTCGCCGATCAGCTTGGCGGGAGCATCGTTGAACCACAATTCGCAAGTCGGACTGCCGTGAATACCGAGCTTGTTCTCCAGGCGGCGGACCTTCACCCACGGGCCGCGCTCGACCAGGAAGAGGCTCAAACCGCGGCCATCGGAGATATCCGCCTCGCTGCGGGCCAGGACCAGCAGCACTTCGCCGCAGCCGTTGGTGATGAAGCGCTTCACGCCGCGGACATACCAGTTGCCCTCAGCATCCTGCCACACGGCGGCCGGGGCCTCCTGCGAGGCATCGTGGCCGGAGGTCTTCACCGCCTGCAAATCGCTGCCGGCATCGGGCTCGGTGAGCACCATGGCGCCCGTCCACTCACCACTGGACATGCGCGGCAGATACTCCTGCTTGATCTCCTCGGAGGCAAACGCGTTGATCGTCTCGGCAATGCCCTGAAGACCGAAAATATTCATCAGCGATGCATCCGCGCGGCTGATGATCTCGTTGGCCATCGTGTACACCAGGCTGGGGCAATTCAGGCCGCCGTAACGATACGGCAGGGTGAAGCCCATCATGTCCGCCTGGCCAAGCCGCTTGAGCGACTCTTTGATGCCCGGTGCGTACGTGACCGACCCATCAGGATTCAGCACGTTGCCGACCTTGTCGGTCTCTTCCGCCGTCGGGGCGACCACGTCGCCGGCGATCTCGCCGACAGTCGTCAGAATCCGCCGGTAATTATCGATCGCATCGGCCGCGTCGACCGGGGCGAAATCGAAATCCTTCGCAAAGCGAAAGCCCTCTTCCGCGCCATCGGCGAGGCTTGCCAAGTCGAAATGATCGAACAGGAACTTAATATCCTCGTTATCACTGAAAAAATTGGCCATGGCCATCCTTCCGGTCAATTAGTCAATTAGTCACTTAGTCAATTAGCCAGAAAATTCGCCGGCTCACTTAGCCTCATCCGTCCGTTTTGCATTCTTGCGAAGATAAACGATGTAACCGTTGATTAGACGCAATACGCCTTGCGCCTCAAGCTTCAAATCCTGCAAATGTTCCGTTTTGAAAAACTCCTCATCCTCACAAACGTTGATCTCATCCATTATCTCGCAGACACTTCCTCGGGCTCGTTACAGATAACTGATATTGTGCCGATAACTCCGAGTGCCATGTCCTTCCGCAATATTGTTTGTTATTGAAACAGCCGCTCGACGCATCTGCGGCGATAAGCCGAATTTTTCTGTCTCAGGCAGCTGCTTCGCCAGCCGATAAACCCGCTTTCGCAACTCTCTTGCTTGCTGGTACGCCTTCAGACCTTCAAAGCCCGAAGCCACCACGATCTCCTAGCGGCACTTCCATCTGTCTAATTGACTAATTGACTAATTAACCAATTGACCGGTTGACTGCGGGGTTACGCTTTCGCCGCCACCTTCCCGCCCGTTCGGATGGCCTTGATCAGCTTGGGCACCACCACATTCAGATCCCCCACGATTCCATAGTGGGCAACCTGCATGATCGGCGCCCCGGCGTCGCTGTTGATGGCCAGGATCTTCGCCGATTCCTGCATGCCGGCCCGGTGCTGCACCGCGCCGGACAGGCCCACGGCGATATACAGGGCAGGGCGAACGGTCGTGCCGGTCTGCCCAACCTGGTGGTCGCGGTCGACGAAGCCCAGGTCCACCGCCGCGCGGCTGCCGCCGACGGCGCCGCCCAGACAGTGGGCCAGGTCCCAGATCAGCTTAAAGTTGTCCTTGGAGCCCACACCCGCACCGCCGGTCACGATGATGCGCGCGGCCTTCAGGTTCACCTTGCGCTGCGTGCGGACGGACTCGATGATCTTCAGCGGCAGCTCGAAACCGTTGAGGGAAGGATTGTGATCGACGACCTTGCCCTTGCGGCTGGCATCCGGCTCGGACAGCGGCATCACGCCCTCGCGGACAGTCGCCATCTGCGGCCAGCGGTCGTAATTGATAATTGTGGCGATGATGTTGCCGCCAAACGCCGGGCGGATCTGAAGCAGCAGGTTCTCGTGCTTCGTACCGTCGGGCAGGTCATGGTGGCCGATCTGGAGGTCCGTGCAGTCGGCGGTCAATCCGCAGCGCATCTGGCTGGCCACGCGGGGCGCCAGGTCGCGGCCGATGGCCGTCGCGCCGAACATACAAATCTGCGGCTTATGCGCGTGAATCATGTCGCAGATGATCTTGGCGTAGCCGTTGGTCTGGTAGTGTGCCAGCCGCCGGTCCTGCGACATGTACACGGTATCGGCGCCGTGGGCGATCAGCTTTTGGGCCAGTTCCTTCACGCCATCGCCCAGCAGTACAACGCCGAGCTTGACGCCAAGCTGGTCGGCCAGCTCGCGGCCCTTGGAAAGCAGCTCCAGCGGAACTTCGCTCAGCCGGCCTTCTTCCTGCTCCGCAAAGACCCAGACTTCGCCTGATCTGTTGACCTCTATCATTTCCGTTAATCCTCTTCTTAACCGGTTAATTGGTTAACTGGTTAATCGGTTAACCCGTAGCTCCAGTCACTCCGCTTGTTTCTGCCGACGCCGCAGATATGCGATGTATCCGTTTATCAGCCGCGCGACACTCTCCGCATGCTGCCGAAGGTCCTGCAAATGCTCCGCTTTAAAGTAGCCCTCATCCTCACAACAGTTAATATCATCCAGCAACTCGTTCACGCTCCCGCGTGATCTATACAGATAGCTGACATTGTGCCGAAAGCTTCGGGAACCATGTCCTTCGGCTATGTTGTTCGTTACCGATAACGCTGCCCGCTGCATCTGCAACACCAGGCAATGCTTTTCTTGCGCCGGCAACTGCTTTATTAGCTTGTAAACTCGCTTTCTAAACTCTCTGGCTTCGCGATACGCCTCAAGACCATCAAAGCCTTGGGTCACGTTGCTTCCTCGCTCGACCTACCCGATGCAAATGGAACGTTCAACTAGAATCCAGTTAACCAGTTAACCGGTCAACCAGTTAACCAGCATCAACCGATCGTATGGTCCTCAATCAACTCACTCACCAACTCCGCAATTCCCTCATCCGTCGGCTTCACGCCTTTATGGCCTTTGCCCGTCAGCACCACCGACTGGATGCGGTGGACCTTGGTCGGGCTGCCGTCGCGGCCGCACCACTGGAGGTCCGCCTTGATGTCATCCAGGTTCCACTGGTTGATGACGATGCCCCGCTTGGCCAGGTCGGCCATGCGCTTGGCCGACTCGGCCGCCTTGCCCTCGGCGGTGGCATTGGGCATTTCGGAATTGACCGCCGCGTCGATTTCCAGCTTGGCGCGGGCCTTCTTGTACTTCATCAGCCGCTTGGCCGCGGCGGGACGAGGCACGCCGGCCGTATCCAGCACGGTTAAGAGCAGGGGCGTTTTTGCCTCCACCACTTCATAGCCGTTGCCCACGCTGCGGCGAACGCGAACCGTGCCGTTCTCGGCGCTCTGGAACTGCTCGACGTACGTGATCTGGGTGAGGTTCAGCTTCTCGGCGAGCTGCGGGCCCACCTGCGCGGTGTCGCCGTCGATGGCCTGACGGCCGCACAGGACGATATCGACCTTGCCGCACTTCTTGACGGCGCAGCTTAAGATGTAGCTGGTCGCCAGCGTATCGCTCGCCGCCGCGCGGCGGTCCGTAATCAGCACCACATCATCCACCCCGCGATACAGGGCCTGCCTTAAAGCCTCGCACGCGGCGGGTGGTCCCATGGTGATGACCGTCACCTTGCCGCCAAACCGGTCGCGGATTTCCAGCGCAAGTTCAACGGCGTACAGGTCTTCGGGGTTAAAAATCGCCGGCAGGGCCGCGCGATTGACGGTGCCGTCCGGATTCATCGCTTCGCCGGTAACTCTTTTAGTGTCCGGCACTTGCTTAATCAGCACGACGCAGTTATATGCCACGATTGCTACTCCTGTTGAAGCCCGCGATATTAAGATGCCCGCAGAGCCTACGAAATCGGCGGGGAAATGTAAATGGACGGTTACTTTTAGTCAACAGAAAAGGCGGGGGGCAGGAGACTGGAGGAGAGGGAAGGAAACACCGCCTGCATCGATCTTGGGTGCCGTGGCTGCGTTTTTTTTGCAGCCACGTCTTCACTTCGTTAAGAAACGTGGCTGGATAAGAATCCAGCCCACAGCACCCGGCAACATTTCCTCAATTGACGCCTCCTTCTCGCGGAGATAGCATCTTTCTATCTATTTGGGGAGGCAATCATGGTTCTGGCACTTTTATGTGTTTTGATGGTCTTGGTCGCGGCCTGCCTGGTAATTCTGATTCTCACAGCAAAGAAGCTTTCCGCCAATCAAATGACGTCACTTGCTCCGCGACTCGAAGCCTTTGAAAAAGCACAAGAGAGAGCTGAGCGAACGATTCGCGAAGAAGCTGGTTTGAATAGGCAAGAGTTTGGAAACGCTACCAGAGAACAGAGACAGGAGCTTATTAAAACGCTCAATGTCTTTGGGGATGCAGTAGTCAAGAGGCTGACAGAGGCTACAAATGTTCAAAAGACTCAGTTTGATTCTTTTTCTGCCCAGCTTGCTTCATTTGCCAAGGCAAGTGGTGAAAGACTGGACGCTGCCCGTGCTGAAACAGCTGCCGGCTCAAAGCAACTGCGGGAAGAAATAGTGACAATGCTGAAGGCATTGTCTCAAACGATAGGCCAAATCATGAATGAACTGGCAGGGGTACAAAAAGCGCAGCTAGAAGCTTTTTCATCTCAATTGCTCTCTTTTGCCAAATCAAGCGCAGAAAGACTTGACGCGGCACGGAGTGAATCAGCAAACGGGGCGAAGCAGTTGAGAGAGGAAGTTGTTACCACCCTCAAATCGATTTCTGAAAATATGACTAAAACGATGGGCGAAATGTCTAACGCTCAGAAAACAGAAATCCAGACGATGGCCAAGCAACTGCAAAGCCTATCCGAAACCAACGAAAAGAAGCTTGAAGCTGTTCGCGGTACCGTAGAGGGCAAACTACAGGCTATACAGGCTGACAATGCTGCAAAACTTGAACAGGTACGAGCAACAGTTGAAGAAAAGCTCCAAGGAACATTAGAAAAGCGGCTAGGTGAGTCTTTCAAACAAGTAAGCGAGCGACTTGAGCAGGTGCACAAGGGCTTAGGTGAAATGCAGGCATTGGCGAACGGCGTAGGAGATTTGAAAAAAGTCCTATCAAACGTTAAAACGCGTGGAACTTGGGGCGAAATGCAACTTGGAGTACTTCTCGAGCAGATTCTTACGCCTGAGCAATATAGCCAGAATGTAGCCACCAAGCGAGGAAGCAGAGAAATGGTGGAGTTCGCGGTCCGTTTGCCCGGCCGCGAGGGCGATGGCGAAGTAGTTTGGCTTCCAATCGATGCCAAATGTCCTGTGGAGGACTATCAACGTCTTTTGGAGGCGCAAGAGAGCGGTGATTCCACCATGGCCGCTGAAGCAGCAAAGCAACTTGAGGTGCGAATTAAGGCATGTGCCAGAGATATACGCGATAAATACATCAACCCGCCGATCACAACAGACTTCGGCATAATGTATCTGCCTACAGAAGGCCTTTACGCTGAAGCCATCAGGCGGCCTGGTCTATTGGAGCTTCTCCAGAGAGAATGCCGTGTGAATTTATGCGGCCCCACTACATTGGCGGCAATGCTCAATTCCCTTCAAATGGGCTTCCGCAGTCTTGCCATCCAAAAGAGATCAAGTGAGGTCTGGCAGGTTTTGGGGGCTGTGAAAACTCAGTTCGGCAAATTCGGCGACTTGCTAGACAAGGTGCATAAGAAGCTCAACGAAGCAAACAATACAATAGAAGATGCGTCTAAACAAACGCGTTCAATCGAGCGTAAATTGAGAAGCGTGGAAGAACTTCCTGTCGCAGAAGCGCAAAAACTCCTTGTCGATACCGAGATTCCGGAGGCTTAGAACTCAAGATGTAAAAGTTTTGCGAGATCCGGGTGCCGTGGCTGCAACTTGGGAGAGGGCATGCCCTGCGTAGCTTTAGCGGAGCGGGGTGGCTCTGCATAGCTTTAGCGAAGTAGGGCCGGGTGAGGTCCCGTAGGGACCGTTAGAACATAGCCCAGCACTTTAGTGACACTTTAGTGCTGGGTGCGGCGTGCTAGAACATTGGAGTCCCCTAGGGACGGCACAAGCTCGACAAAAGTTCCAGATTTCTGCCGTCCCTACGGGACTCAGAATTCTATCAGGGACATCTTTCCCAGCACTGAAAAGGTTATTGCATCTAGGCTATAAGTGTTTGTCTTTCGCTGCGGACATAATGAAAGATTAGTTTTGCCTGCACCCAAAGACGAACACGAAAGTGTGTCCGTACCCAGGGCGGCAGATGCTTAATCCCGCAACCGCTGCTATTCCAGTGCGCAAAGAATCGGTCAATGCTGCGCGCTGTTTAAGTAAGCCGTATCCAAAAGGCCGGCTGCACAGGTCAATCGACCGCAGACGATACGGGCTTTGTCGGCGATGTCCCAAACGATGCGCCTTTCCTTTTGGGAACCACCAGCTGAATTCCTTTGGCCCCAGCATGGTCAAAGAGTTTGTTGTTGTCATACTCCCCATCGCCGAGCAAATAACCCTCTCCGTTAACGTCGCGGAGCAGCCGCTGCGCCATGCGTTGTTCGTTGCAGTGCATGGGCCCCACGCGCCAGGCGACAGCGACGCCGCCGGGAGTGCAAATGGCATAAAACTTATAGCCTTTGGCCTTCCCTGTGGCCGCGCGGCCGAAGCCGGCCTGGCGGTCATGCGAGGCACTGCCGATCACCAAGGGCATGGCGTCGATGCAGCGCCAAAGGCTCTGACCGAAGTGCTGACGATAGTGTTCTTCCAGGTCCACGAGCAACGCTTGCACCGGTGCCGTTCGCAAGCGCCGCGACATGCACGAAGGACTGGGCAGATCGCCCAGGCTCGGCTCAGGCCAATTGCGTTCATCACACGCCCAGCAGGTCGGCCGATCATGCAGCACGGCCCAGAGATAAACCGCCACAATGCGCCGTGTTGAATACTGCACCTTCGCTTGGGAATACTTCTTGCCCGAAATCACAAGCAGTTCGTACACTCGCTTCCAGAGTTCGCCTTCCATGGCCAGTCTCCTTCTGTAATGAGTGGGAGACATTGTGGAGGCGAACTTCTTATTGCGCAATAGGTTACATCAATTTTGCAAAATCCTCTGAAGTGCTGGGCTGCAAACTGCGCGGTCCCTATGGGACCTCATGAACAAGGGAGCGAACCCTCCCTCTCCCGCTTCCTCGTGTATCTCACAAACACAACCAGCACCGCGTAGCGCAGCGTATTGACGATGTTAAAAACGACCATCCAGTACGGGAAGTGTTTCACGGGATTATTACTGAAGATGTAGACGCCGGCGAAGGAGGTAGTAAGATCCTGGACGCAGAACAACGCCGCCCACACGGCAAGAATAACGCCCGCCCAGCGCCAGCTTCGCCATAACAGGACCGCCACCAGCGAATCCGCCACGATCATCATAGCGAAGAGGCTCATGCCCAATATCAGCTCTTCCCGCTGGGCCGCAAGAAGCTTTTGATGCCCAACCAGGTATAACCAGTACCCAACCGCCGCCACCTCATACAGAAATTTGTTTAGGGCAATCAGGATCAGCAATGGCATCCAATCGCGCCGCGGTATGGCCCGGTCGGCGGCGTACACCGGCCAACGATCCTGCTGCACGTCGCTGAGGGAGAACCGGCGCATGCCCGTCCGCAGAAAAACGGCAATGCCCACCGAAATCACAAGCACGGGCAGCTTGCACACATACGCAAAGACGGTGGCCAAATTGAAGTGGACATGGCCAAAGAGGCTGTGAATACACTGAGCGACAGCGAATACGACAAATGGTAGAAACGCAAAGACAAGCGCCACATACACGGCCCAGGTCCGCCGCCGCAAAAAGCCGTAGGCCGCGGCGGTGCATAGAATCAGCCGCGTGAATTCCTCCTCCAGGGCCAGATTGGGAATCTGACCGAACCCAACCTGGTAGCCTCGAATGGTAAAATCGATGCAAACCGCCACCAGCCGCGCGGCCGCCGCCGCGAAATACAGGCCCAGCAGGATGGGCCAGGCCGGCAGGTAGGCCTCCGCGCGCCCCATCGGCGCGGCGGCGCCTTTTGGATATGGATAATCCTGCACGTTAAACGCATGGCCGCATTCGGGACAGCGGGCCAGCGTCAGCGCCCGCAATTGATACCCGCAGCGGAAGCACCGCGCGCCTTCGGGAAGATCGATCGCGGCCGGTGAGCCCTGCGCGGCAACGACCGCAGCTTCCACAAATGTCGAAGTCTCAGGGGCCATGAAATGATTTATCCCGTGAAGAAGGGCCGGTGGCAATGATTTTGATGATAAAAAAGAAGCACAGCCGAGGGCGGCAGTACCACATTCATGCCCACCCGCCTTCGGCGGGAGGGCATGCCACCTCTTCAAATCGCAAATCGCAACTCAAAAATCAAAAATGCCGACCCTCACCCTACCCTCTCCCAAGGGAGAGGAGTTTCAAGGCCCCTTCCACTGGTCCCCATCATCATCCTCGTGCGGCCGATCCGGGTCGTGCTCCTCATCTTCATCCTGCTTCCAGCGGTCGGACTCATCCATGTCGTCGATCTCGCGCTCCATCACCTTGAACATCTTCTCCTGCATCGGGGCAAAGCGGCGGTAGAACTCCATGGTGGACGAGTAGGCCTGTACCATCTGGTCCAGTTTTATCAATTGCCACTTGGTCAGGCATTCCGGCTCTTTGATGTTGGCGAAGGGGTCGCAGGAGAAGGTAATGCGGCCCGCCTCATCGCGATGGAAGAATTCACAGTCCTGGCATCGAATCATGGCTCACCTGCTGACTCTCCCGCGGCAGTTCTAAGCCGCGGCCCTTCATGAAGAAAAAATCGGTATCAGATATTCACCTATCTTACAATCCCCTAAGAAACAATACCAGAAGTTATGAAACATTGAATCGGGGCATATCGTATTTATACAATGAGGCCCATAACTAATGTGCCGTCTGCGACGGGGTCACCGGCGCGGGCGATTTACTTGCCGGTTGTCGTCTATTTCGACGGAGTTGCTCAGCATGAAGCGATTGATGACCCTGTTAGTCATCGTATTTGCCGCCTCCCCAGGCTTTGCCCAGACACCCGATAACGCCCCTGCCAGGAGCGTAATGTCCGCGGCCAGCTCGCGCCGGCCGCCTCGCAGCAGGTGGATGCGCAGGCAGCGGCATCACAGGAGGCTGCTGAAGAGGCCGCCCAGGTGAAAGCCCAGGCCGCCGAAGCCACGCCGGCTGTTTCCTCCGAGGATGAGGAAGAGTCGCCCAAGGCGGCCGTGAAGGCGGATGATCAGGATCATCTCCGCCGCCAGGCCCTGACGGACATCCTGGCCGGCAAGTTTGACAGCGGCTCAGCCGCGCTGGCCAAGGCCGTGGCGCTGTTTCCCAAGGACACCCTGTGCGCCGCCGCCAACACCTGGGTCTCCGATTACCTGGGCCACATGACCGTGGCGCGCAGCAGGAGCGCCAGGAATACGCCGACGCCGTCGAAAAGGCCAAGCGGCTGCTGGAAGTGGCCCAGTCCATCGGCTCGCAGGATGACCTCACCGAGCAGACGCTGACCAAGCTGCGCCTGGAATTCAAGCCCGTCCGCATGCTGCTTATAAACACGATAACCGCCCCGGAAAACGATGAGAATTACACGAAGGCCGACTGGTTCACCAGACGGCTCGATGACGACTGCAAGACTCTTCACGACCACCTGGACAAGATGAGCCAGATCGTGGGCGAAAAGCCCGGCCAGCGCGCCGACTGGATTCGCCACATGCTGGCGCAGGCTTCCAAGTCGCTGGATACGTACCAGAAGGCCGCCGCCGCGCTGGACTGGTCCACCACCCTGGCCGGCGGGCAGAGCTACGCCACGATCGATCAGCCGATGAACGATCTGATCGAAGCGGTGACGTATGACCTGGCCGACGCCATCAGCTCCAATCTCTGGCAGCAGGTGACGGACCGCGCCAACGTGGCCAAGTTGATCCTGCCGGACGCCACGCAGATTTTCAAAGAGCCCTGGCTGGAGACCGTGCGCAAGGGCGCCGAGGCCTCCGCCGCCGCGTATGCCAGGGAAGGCAAGTGGTTCAAGGCCATGATGCTGTACAGTTCCCTGACCAATTTGTACGAGGAAAAGGGACTATATAAGGATGACCTGAGCCTGGCCACGCGGCACGCCCGCGTGCTGTCCGTGTACGCACCCGAAGCGGCGCAGGTGGCCGCGGCCGATCTGGATGAAGACGAATCCATCGACGGCGAAAGCGCGCCCGCCAAGCCGGAAAAGGAACCCGCCTGGAAGGAAACCATTCACGGCGTGGATTACGTGACGGTCCGCCGCGCACTGGGATTGATTGAGCAGTACTACGTGGAGAATGTGGACTATCGCCGCCTGCTGCACGGCGCCCTCCAGGCCGTGCGCGTGCTGGCCGAGACGGATGAACTCAATAAGACCTTCCCCGGTCTGGCCGATGCCAACGCCAGGGCCGAGTTCGTGAAGCGGCTGGACTCCATGGAAGAACACTCCAGGCACATGGAAGTCGTGGACCACAACGATGTGGCCCGCGTGCTGTACAACGTGCTGACTGCCAACAACCGCACCGTAAAGATACCCGCCGAGGTGATCGACGTGGAATTCACCGACGGCCTGACCGACCAGCTCGACCGCTACACGCAGGTGATCTGGCCCGAGAAGCTGGATGAGTTCCGCAAGCAGACGATGGGCAGCTTCGAAGGCATCGGCGTTCAGATCCAGATGGAAAATGGCCTCCTCAAGGTCGTCAGCCCTCTGGAAGACACGCCCGCCTATCGCGCGGGCATTCTGGCCGGCGATTACATCCTGAAGATCGACGGCCACGATGCCAAGAACATCGACATCAACGAGGCCGTGCGCCAGATCACCGGTCCTGAAGGCTCCAAGGTGGTGCTGACCATCAACCGGCCGGGCCAGGCCCCCTTCGACAAGGCCATCGCCCGCGGCAAGATCCAGGTCCAGACGATCAAGGGCTGGAAGCGTTCCAACGGCAGCGGCTGGGACTGGATGATCGATCCGGAAAGCAAGATCGGCTACATCCGCATCACCAATTTCAACGAGGATACGGGCGAGCATCTGCACAAGGCGCTGCGCGAACTGAAGGCGCAGAACGTGCGCGGGCTGGTCCTGGACTTGCGTGACAACCCCGGCGGCCTGCTGAATATCGCGGTGGATGTGGCCGAGGAATTCGTCCGCTCCGGCGTGATCGTTTCCACGCGCGGCCGCGACGGCCAGCAGCATCCGCCCGTCGAGGCCCACCACCAGGGCCTGTACACCACCGGGCCGATGGTCGTGCTGGTGAATTCGTTCTCGGCCTCGGCGTCGGAGATTGTGGCCGGCGCCCTGAAGGACCAGCACCGGGCGATGATGATCGGCCGGCGCACCTTCGGCAAGGGCGTGGTGCAGAACCTGGTCCGCATCGACGACTCCGGCGCCCGGCTGAACCCGGCGATCCTGAAGGTCACCGCCGCGCGGTACTACCTGCCCAGTGGCCGCTGCCTGCATCGTACGGAAGGTAGCACGGAATGGGGCGTCGAGCCCGATATCAACGTGGCCATGACGCCGCGGCAGTACCGCAAGTGGCTGGGCCTGCGCCACCAGACGGAAGTCATCCGCGACCGTGACAGCGGCGTGTTCAACAAGCAGATGTCGCGCCAGCTCGAGGCGGATCTCCAGCTCTCCGCCGCGCTCTTGATGTGCCGGCTGGAAGCCCTCCAGGGCGAGGCGGGCACGAAGGTCGCCGCCGTCGTGCAGGGCCATTCGCCCGTGCAGGACAACGTGACCGAGGCGGTATCGAAGTAGGCTGGAGGCTGTAGGCTGTAGACTGTAGGCTGCCGTAACTGGAAAAGTTTCAAGGTACGCCCCTACAGCCTACGGCCTACAGCCAATGGCGTTTAGATCAATTCCAGACGAAGCATATTCATAGCAAACAGCGCCGACCGCAACCGCACCCTCTCCCGCGGTCCGGGCAGGAAATTCTTCTGCACCTTTAACCAGGACGGTCCGTCTAATGCGGTGTAAACCAGCCCGACAGGTTTCGCTTCCGTCCCTCCCAAGGGCCCGGCGATGCCCGTAATGGAAAGCGCATAGGTTGTGCCGAACTTGGCCCGCGTATTGCGCGCCAGCTCCCCCGCCACGTCCTCACTCACCGCTCCGTGCGCGGCCAGGGTTGCCGCCTTCACGCCGACAAATTCCTGCTTCACCTGGTTGGAATAGCAGATCACGCCGCCGATGAAATAATCGCTGGAACCGCTGATATCCGTCAAAAGTTTCCCCAGAAGACCGCCGGTGCAGCTTTCGGCCACGGAAACGGTGGCCTTCTTTTGCCGCAGCAGCGAGCCCACTACAGAGCTCATCGTGTCATCATCCACGCCAAAGGCCAGGTTCGCCAACCGCCGCTGAATCTCCTCCACCGACCGCGCGGCCATTTCCTGCACGGCAGCCTTGGACTCGGCCTTCGCCGTCACGCGCACAGAGACGATGCCGTCGGCCACGGTCGTACCGACCAAAGGATTGAGCCGCCGATCCATCAGGTCGGCGATTATCGCCCCCACCGCGCTTTCGCCTGCGCCAAAACTGTGTACCGTGCGAAAAACGATCGAAGCCATCCCCCGCCTTGCCCGAAATTCGCGGCAGGACGTGCAGGTCGATCATCGTCCGCATTTCCGCCGGCACGCCTGGCACGACGAAGACCTCCGCATCGCCCACTTTGGCGTAAATTCCCGGCGCTGTGCCGACGGGGTTGTGCAGCACTTCACTGCCCGCCGGCCGCATGGCCTGCACGCGATTGCTGGGGTTCATGGCCCAGCCGCGCGCGGCAAAGAACGCCTCCAGCTCAGCCAGAACCTTTTCATCCAGGACCAGCTCCACGCCCAGCACGCGGGCCAGCGCCTGCCGCGTCAAATCATCGGCCGTCGGTCCAAGCCCGCCTGAAATCACCACTACTTCGTTGCTCTTGGCCTCCATGAGGATCGCCGCGGCAATCTGGTCTTCATCATCCCCAACGGTCACATGGTGTACGGTGGGAATCCCGATCTCCGCCAGCCGCGTGGAGATGTGGGCGCTATTGGTGTCGACCGTCAGGCCGCTGATAAGTTCTGTGCCAATGGAGATAATGGCGGCTTTGGTTGTCATAGCTTCCAAGTATTACAAAATGCGGGTTGAAAGTGGAGGGGCATCTTAAACGTTGTTAACTGGTTAATCGGTTAATCGGTTAAGCAAGAACTACATCGCTTCTACAAGAGCGACAGTTTCAGACAAACGGTGTTCCCTCCGGCCGATTAACCAAGAGCGAGCCGGGAGCGTAGCGAGCGGCGAGCGGACCGATTAACTGATTAACGAGGGCACGAAGTGCCATCCAGTTGTCACCCCTGAAAAAACAAAAACACAGCCTACAGGCTGTGCCGTTTGTTCCCGCCTTTCCCGATTAACCGATTTCTGGGGTATTCACTTGACTCAGGTACTCACTATACGTTGTGTTTTTCTTTGGCCTCGGACGTTACGGATGAGTGTGCTATACGGCCAGGGGTCCACGGCTACCGCTTGTTGGAGTAGCCGATAGAAAAGTTTGCCGCGATGCTTGGATGTACGTCGGTTGAAGCGAAACATGAACTCATCCAGGTAATAATCAAGATGCGCATGACTGACCGCCCCTTGATGCGTACCTAGCAGCCATCGTTTCAGCCGCGAGGCCACACGATGAACGCGTGGCAACAAGGTATCCTCTTCCCGACCCTTGTCCGCCTGGTGAACATAGCCCTTATCTTCCAAGCTCGAGTACGAATTCCAACCATCCGTGTGGACGCAACTGCCTGGCTCGATGACGTCGCCTATAAACGCCAGCAGATGCTCGGCCGAAGCGCTGGCGATCCGGCGCATACGAATACGGCCAATGCCGTGGCCATCCTCTTGTGCCGCAATGACTACCAGGGCCTTCTTGGACTGCGTGCCGGGACGACCGCGGCGGCCTTCTTCCCAGCCACCAACGTACGTCTGGTCCACTTCGATTCGCCCCTCAAGGCGATCCCGCCCCGGCCGGACCATGGCTCGCCGAAATTTATGCAGCCACGCCCAAGCCGTTTTATAACTGCCCAGCCCCAGCAGTCGTTGGAGTCCCAAGGCGCATGGCGCCGGTTTTCTGGTTGGTCAACCACCAGGCGGCTCGAAACCATGTGGTCAGTGGCTTGTGGGTGTCCTGGAAAATCGTTCCGGCGGTCACGGAGGTCTGATAGCCACAAACGGAGCATTGAAAAAGGGTCTCCGTGACCGGCCATCTCTTGGCCCCTTCGCATCGCGGGCAGCGAAAGCCTTCCGGCCAGCGCAAAGCGTACAGAAAATCCCGGCAGGCTTCTTCGGTGCCAAAACGAGATTCAAACTCGGCCAAGGTCATGGGATAATCTTCCATGCCGGAACACTAGATGTAGTGGCTACCTGAGTCAAGTGAATACCCCAGAACCGATTAACCAGTTAACCAAGAGCGAGCGCAGCGAGCGAACCAATTAACCAGCCACTTAAGGCTATGATGTCATGCCCATCATCAGCCGCTTGGAAATCGCAAAGCGTTCCCAGCTCGAACCGCCACACTTGGGGCAAGTCCCCGAATTCGGCACTTCGCAAGGGTCGTACCCGCAGTAGTGGCAGGTTACAAAGACTTGTTTGGGACCGGACTTGCTGGGGGCCACGCGAAAACGCTTGCTCGTCCGCATATCCGCAAGCACACCCCGTGCGTGAATTCGCTCATACCATTTCGCCATTGCCAACGACCTTTCAAAATGCGAAAAACCCGAACCAAGACCAGGACGTTTGGAAACGGTGGAGCGAATCCGTGCTCCCTTGTACATCCTCCCCATGCAAAGAAATGACCGGCGGAAACGAGAGGCCATGCCAGCCACGATTTGCCAGTGCATTCGGCGCGGATCAATCACCCGAGCGGCCCTTATTAGACATGTTCAGGGCCATCCGCACCTGCCTAGTTATAACGGCAAGTCAAGCCCGCCGCTTTCACCAAATTTCTAACGCCTTGTAACACAGCTTATTACAATTTGCAAAAAAATTCTGGGGACATTTTTTTTGCGCGACAACATGGCCCCCTTTGCCCCCGGCCGCTGGCGTTCCGGCAAAGGGAAGACTAATATAAGTCCATGATCAGCGCACCAAAACAATTGCCGCGCCGACGCCTGCTTCGCCTGATTAATCCGCGGAGCCCCCTGACCACCATCACCATGCCCGAGGTCATCCAGAAGATGACCTTCTCCCGCCGCGCCGTGTTCATGCCGCTGAACCTGGCCATTTGCGCCGCGGTTGTGCCTGATGGCTGGAACGCCGAGATCATCGATGAAAACGTGCTGGATGCGCCGCATATCCCTTCGGCCATTGGGGTGGATGCCGTAGGGATAGGCGCCATGACCACGCAGGCCCGCCGCGCGTACGAACTGGCGGATGCGTATCGCGCCTTGGGCGTGAAGGTGATCCTGGGCGGCATTCATCCCTCGGCCATACCGGCCGAAGCCGCCACGCACGCCGATATCGTTTGCCGAGGCGATGCCGAGGGCACGCTGCCGCGACGCCTGCGCGATCTGGATGCGGGCGCGCCCAGGCAACTTTACGATTGGCGCGAGGAGCCCAACGCCCCTATCGCCACGCCGCGCAAGGATCTCTTGAATCCCGCGGACTACCTGGTTTTCAACCCCATCCAAACCACGCGCGGCTGTCCGCACGGCTGCACTTTCTGCACAACTCCGGCCATTTTTGGCAGGAAGTACCGCCGCCGCGCAATTGCGGACATCGTGGCGGAGATCGCCGAGGCGAATGAGCGGTTCCATTCGCGCGTGTTCATCTTCAGCGACGATGATTTCGCCGGCAGCCACCAGTGGGCGCTGGAACTGTGCGAGGCCATGAAGCCCCTGGGTATCCGCTGGGCCAGCCAGTGCGACATCCTGATCAGCCAGTCGGACAAGCTCCTGGCGGCCATGCGCGACAGCGGCTGCATCGGCCTGATTTTAGGGCTGGAAAGCCCGCAAGCACGGGCACGCTACAGGAGGCCGGCAAGAAATACGTGAAGGCGGAGGAGTACGCCGCCCGCATCGCCAAGATTCAAAGCTACAACATCAGCCTCTGGGGCAGCTTCATCTTCGGCTTTGATGGCGACACCTGGCGCGACTGCATGACCTCCGTGCGCTTCGCCCAGAAGACGCAGTTGTGCATGAGCTGCTACAACATCCTGACGCCCTACCCCGGCACGGCCCTGTTTGATGAGTACGAAAAGCAGGGCCGCCTCTTAACGCGTCAGTGGGACCGCTACAACGGCGCAACCGTGGTCTATCAACCCAAAGGCATGACCATCGACCAGCTTCGCCACGCGCAGATGGCCGCCTTCCGCGAGTTCTTCAGCCCCTGGTCCAGTCTGCGGCGGCTGAAGCTCTGGCCCTTCAAACGCAATAGCTGGATAGTCAACGTGGCCATCAACCGCGGCCTGGCCTATTACTACCACAAGCGCGGCCGTCCCCTGCCGCAATTCGCCGATTTCCTGGCCGCCGATGCCAACGCCCGCATCGCCGCCTCCCTGGGCAAACGCTCCGCCGTCCGCTGCTCCTGGTGAAAAAGCAGGCCGTTTGGAGTTTTGGCTATTTGGCTGTTTGGTAGCACGCCAGAAGGTCTTGCTCTTTGTATTCCGGCTTTTCCAAAAAGCCAAACAGCCTAACAGCCAAATAGTCTGATTCGTTACAATGCCGCCATGCCAGAAGAGCTTCGCGCACAGAACGGCGGCACTCCTACCCAAACCATTGAGCCTTGGTTTGTCTATACGGTGGGCATCCTCTTGCTGGTAGTGATCGCGGCACTGACCGGCCTATCCCTGAAGCTATACCATCGTGCCCGCATGGCCGAGGCCAGCGCGGCGGCGATGCAATCCAAAACCAATCAGTGGCAGGATGCGCTGAAGATCCTGGCCCAACAACAGCCAAAGCCCTTGCCCTCTTTAGATCGAACTGCCCTTGCCACCAGGCCGGCCATGCTGGATGGACAGCCCGTAAACGTCTTGCAAATGGATACGCGACAGGCAAGGCAACTGGGACTATTGCCGGGCGATATCGTACTCGTGGAAAGCGAGCCGTCCACAACGCCTGCCAGCGCCTCCAGCCCCCCGGCCTCTCAGCCGGCATCTAGTCAGGAAGGAAACTAGCCGTGCCGGAACTGCCCGAGGCACGCACCATCGCCCGCAGGCTGCACGAGGTGGCCGCCGGCGGCGCCATTGCAAAAATCCACCTGCTGCGCCGCGACCTGCTCAAAACCGGCAGCCCTAAATTGCTCGCCGCACTGGCAGGGCAGGCAATAGAAAAGGTAAATACGAGAGCGAAGTATGTGATCATTCACACCTCCGCCGCGCGGCTGGTGATTCAACTGGGCATGTCCGGGCAGGTGCGCATCATGCCTCAAACACCCCCCGCCGTGCCCACGCATACGCACTTGATCATCCAGTTGGCCGATGGCCGGCAGATTTTCTATTTGAATATCCGGCGGATCGCCTGCGGCCTCCATGTTTTGCCGCCGGGCGAGCAAGATCTCGGACCTTTAACCCTCCTGGGCCCTGAGGCGACGGATATCACGGCTGTGGAATTCATCGCGCGGCTGCGCCATCGCAAAAAGGCCATCAAGACGGCGCTCATGCATCCTTCGATTCTGGCCGGCGTGGGCAATATCTACAGCGATGAGGCGCTCTTCCGCGCCGGGATTCGCCCCACGCGCCTGGCCAATGAAGTCAGCGTTGAAAAGCTCCGCCGCCTGCACGCCACCGTGCGGCAGGTACTCAAGGAAGCCATCGCCGCCGGCGGCTCGAGCCTCAAGACCTCCACGCCCTATAAGGATGCGGATGGCCACATCGGCCGCTTTTCCATCAAGCACCGCGTGTACGGACGAGCTGGCGAGGCTTGTGTGAAGTGCGGCGGCACGCTCAAGCGCGTGATTTTGGGCGGTAGATCGAGTGTGTATTGCCCGCGCTGTCAGAAATAAACCCAAATCCCAAGCACCAAATCCCAAACAAATTCCAAGCACCAAATCCCAATAAGAGAAAAGTTCCCTCCCCTTTGGAATTTGGGATTTGCCTTAAAGTTGGGATTTGGGATTTGGGATTTGGAATTTCGCTAAGCGAAAGAAATCCGCTCTCCAAAACCCTCTATAGTCAGTCAAAAACAACTCGGTTAAAATAGCAGTTGTGTCAAAGCGTTTCGTCAAAATTACTTTGGCGGCCAAAGTTCGTCTGCTCTTCGGGGCAGCGACCATTCTCATCGTGGGCGCCGCCCTGGTCGTGCCCTGGCTGTACCTGGAGGGGCGCGAAGAGGACAACCTCATGCGGGCCGGCTCCGAATTAACCCGCATCTACCAGAACGAATGGACCGGCGCCCATCCCCACGGCGACAGGCCGCATCTGCCCGAACTCTACATCGACCCGCAGAATGCTGCGGATTTACGCAAGGGACCAGTATTCATTCCCCTGGATGCCACGCACAACCTGCCGGAAAACGCCGATGATTCCGCGCGGCAGGCGCTGACCACCTTCCTCGGCGATACCGGCACTTCGGTGGCCCAGGTGGGCCAGGAAGATCACGGCCAGCGCGTGTACCGCGTGTACCGGGCGCTGCGCGTGGATTCAAGCTGCATGACCGCCGCGTGCCACGCCCAGGACCCGGCCGTGCGGCCGCAGTTGCAATGGAAGGCCAACGATCTTAAGGGCCTCATCGAGGTGCAACTGCCGGCTGATCCGCCCACCGAGCTGATCTGGGGCCGAATCATCATTATCGCCGCGGGCGCCCTGGCCTTTTTGCTGGCCACGATGACCTTCTATTTCATCACGCGGCGGCTGGTGCTCGCGCCGGTCCACTCGCTGAAAAGCGTGGCCGACAAGGTGGCCGAAGGGGATTTGTCCGTTCGCTCCGACCTTTCCACCGGCGATGAGTTCGAGCAGCTTGGCCATAGCTTCGATGAAATGCTCTCAGCCGTCACGGACACGCAGGAGCAGCTCCGCGCCGCCAATCGCGCGCTGGACCTCAAGCTCAACGAGCTGGCCGAGTCCAACGTGGCCTTGTACGAGTCCAACCGCCTCAAGAGCGAATTTCTGGCCAACGTCTCGCACGAGCTGCGCACGCCGCTCAACAGCATCATCGGCTTTGCGGATCTCTTGGGCGAGGACGGCGACGAGCGCGTCCGCCGCTACGCCGGCAACATTCAGACACCCGCGCGCATGCTGCTGCGCATCATCAACGACCTCTTGGACCTGGCGCGCATCGAGGCGGGCAAGGTGAAGCTCACCGTCACGATGGCCTCGATACAGGATATCTGCGAGACGTTGATCTCCCTGGTGACTCCGTTGGCGCAGAAGAAGAACCTCGAGCTGCGCATGGAAATGTGCATGCCCATGCCCACGATCAAGACCGATGCCGGCAAGGTGCAGCAGATCCTGTACAACCTGCTGTCCAACGCCATCAAGTTCACGCCGCCCGGCGGCGAGGTGCTCGTGCGGGCCCAGGCGGTTTATCCAATTTCAGTAGCCCCCCCACCGCCCGGCGTGGGCGTAGCGGCCCTGGTGGCCAGTCGTATAGATGCAGCCGCGCCTGTGCAATTGCAGGAAGCTCCGGCCAGTAGTGGCCTTTCGCCGACGGTCGCCCAGGCCGCTGCCGCCGAAGTGGCCGCCGCTGCGGCCATCGGCGGCGACGGCCAACCATCCGGCAATGCCATAAATGCCGTGGCCGCGCAGGTCGAAAGTGCCACCGCCACCGCGGGCAATGGCTCTGCCGCCGCGCCGACGGAATTACCCGCGGCCGAAACCCTACCCCCCGCGCCGGCCCTTAACCCCATCGGCGTGGCCGTACACGTGATCGATACGGGCCCGGGCATCAGCGAGGCGGAGCAGGTGGCGATCTTCGAAAAGTTTTACCAATCCAACGCCGCCCACACGCGCGAGCACGGCGGCGTGGGCTTAGGGCTGGCCATTGCCCGCGACCTGGCGGATGTCCTGGGCGGCAAGCTCTCGCTCACCAGCCAGATCGGCCAAGGCGCAACCTTCACGCTGGCGTTGCCGCTGGAAATTAAACAGGGCGGCAAGGCCGTTATCGAATAGCCCGCCGCCGCTTCGGCGGACCTACCCTTCAGGTGCGGAATTCCGCACCTGATTCACCGCGAACCAGGATTCAGGCTTTACGCCGCCCTGACAATGCGGTCGCCCAGGCCGCCGGTCACCAGCATCCTCACCCTCTCGCGGTTGAGGAACTCGTAGGGGAAGCCCATATCGATGGCGCTGATTTCCTCCAGGCTCTGTAGCTCCTCGCCGGTAAGCTCCAAATCCAGCGCGGCTATGTTGTCCTGAAGTTGCGAAAGTTTTCGTGCGCCGAGGATCGGGATCACGGGCACGGGGCGGTACCGCAGCCAGGCCAGGGCCACCTGCGCCATGCTGCACCGCCTGTCATCGGCGATTCGCTTGAGAACCGAGACGATCTTGGAAGCGCGCTGCTTGTCGGGGACAAAGTCGGCCATGCTCGCATCGGTGAGGCGCGCCCCCTGCTCGATGTCCTTGGCCTCGTATTTGCCGGTCAAGACGCCGCCGGCCAGCGGCGACCAG
Source organism: uncultured Phycisphaerales bacterium (assembly GCA_963785635.1). Classification (GTDB taxonomy): domain Bacteria; phylum Planctomycetota; class Phycisphaerae; order SM23-33; family FEN-1343; genus FEN-1343. The sequence continues at coordinate 105,172 of CAWAWB010000004.1, read as the reverse complement.
GCGGTCACCCCCAGCTCCAGCGCCTTGGCCATGGGGATCAGTTCGCGCTCCACCGTCCGCTCGATCAAACTGTATTCGACCTGGAGGGCGATGAACGGCGACCAGTCGCTCAGCATGGCCATCGTGTTGGCCTGGGCGATCCACCAGGCCGGGGCGTCGCTGACGCCGGTGTACAGCACCTTGCCCTGCCGGACGAGGTCATCGAACGCCCGCATGACCTCCTCCACGGGCGTCACCTGGTCCCAGATGTGCAGCCAGTACAGGTCGATGAAGTCCGTCTGAAGCCGCTTCAGGCTGGCCTCCACCGACTGGAACATGGACTTGCGATGGTTGCCCGCCGCGTTGGGGTCGGCGCTGGGCATGGCGTTGGTGAATTTTGTGGCCAGCACCATGGACTGGCGATGGCCCTTCATGAACTCGCCGAGAAACGTCTCGCTCGTGCCGTTGGTGTACACGTTGGCCGTGTCGATGAAATTGCCCCCGGCATCGCGGAAGGCATCGTAAATCTTCCGCGACTCTTCCTTGGGCGCGCCCCAGCCCCAGTCCTCACCGAAGGTCATCGTCCCCAGGCACACTTCCGAAACCCGCAGACCGCTGTGGCCAAGAAGTTGATATTGCATTACCCATTCCTTTGCGCAAGAGAGATTCTTCAGGCATTGAAGAATCGTATGCGCGGCAGAGGGCGAAATAACTGCGGCCTGTTTTAGTCCAAACGAACCAATGATAAAACGGCATCGCGTACCTGGGCCGCCAATCGCAAGGCATTACGAGATTCCTCCAGGCTTGGCTCCCCTTGGTCGCCGGGATACCTTAAATCCACGCCGTATGGAGTCAGCTTTGCCGCTGATTCGAGACTTGCGGCCAATTCAATATCAAAGGTGGAAATAAGATCAAGAAGCTCTTCGATAATATGGGTCTTGGGAAATTCAACCTGCTTCCATGTGAGAAACGCCTTCAGGCACTTTTCGGCAGCCTGTTGAGAATGAAAACATGATGGATAAAGCAACGGCGGATCGTGCGACAATAAATACTCCGCCGAGGCGATATCCAATTCGGCCTTATTTAACCAATCCTGAATGATTTGCCGAAGCACATCTCTTTCAGGCGGCTTCATAAATGACCTTCCCATACTTATTGGCCGGATAGGCAATGCCGCCAATGACGCCCTTGCTAGCTTCGAACCACTCCGTGGATATGACAATAACGTCACATGGATAACCTAGCCCCCGCAATGAAGAATGAATCCTCACGCTTTCCTGTCGCTGATTCTCAGGATTGCGCTCAAGAACCAGCAAATCAACATCGCTATCGCGCGTCATCTGGCCCGTGGCGGCCGAACCGTAAAGGATAATCTTGTCCGGTTGCGTCACCGAAAGCACTCGTGCACACAATTTCTTGAATTGTCCTCTCGTCAATACCCATCACACACTTTCCCGAACGAATCAACACCCGCGAATTGAGTTTACTTTAACATATCGCAGATATCGGTGGTTTTCCGGCAGTACCTTAAGCCTTAAGCCCTAAGCCATAAGCCGCGAGCGAACGCAGTGAGGGAGCACTCATCCCCGCCGCTTGGCCTCCTCGACGCGCTTGCGGAACTCCTCCGTCTCCACGCGGAGCTGCTTCACGAAGGTGTTATTTTCCGGTGTGCCGATGACGGCAATACGCTCCGCCTCATCGCGGAAGGTCGTCTGGCGGAAGGGATTGTCGTGGTCCTTCTTGCGCGTCAGAAACACCTGGTCGCGCACGTATTCCTGGATGCGGATCGCCTCACCCAGGCTGCTCATCCATTGCTCGCCGGTGAGCTCCTTCCAGCCATTCAAATCCAGCAGCGTGGCCAGGGCGTGGCGCTGCTTGTCGTGCGGATAGCGCTGCCACAATTGGTCGTACCGCTCGTGGACCTTGTTCCAGTTGGCCAGCTTGCCGCTCTTGATGTCGGCCGTGAGCTGGGCCACATCATCCATCGGCACGAGCTGGCCGCCCAGGCTGTCCCAGCGCATCTGCGCGGGCCGGAAAGGTCGGAGAACATCGTGGCCCGCGTCCCCGCCGGATTCGCCGCCAGGTAATCCAGCAGATTCTTCACCGCGTAATAGTGCAGCATCTGCCGGTAGCCGTGGTAGGCCTGGTAGGACTTCAAGAGCACCACGGGCCGCCCGCCGGCCTCCATGTTCTCGCCGAAAACTTCCAACGCATCGGCTGCCTTGCGATCACCCGAGGTCAACAGTGCGCGGCCGCGCTTTTCCAGTTCTTCATTGCCGATGGCGGCTCCATCCTTGCCTTCCTTGGCCACAGCCGCGCGGCCGACCCACCGCTCCAGTAGTTTCATTCCGTTGAACATCTCTTCCGCCGTGTCGGGGGCGAAGGCGTCGAACTCGATGTGCTGCGCCTTGCGGAGGCGCTTGTCCCGTGTGCGGAACTTCCAGGCGTTGCGGGCCAGGGCGTACATGTTGTACAGCCACCAGTAGGCGGGCATGACGATCAGCCGGTCATCCGCGCTGTCGTTGCTGATGAGGCTGAAGGGCAGCGGAATATCCATCTCCGCCGGGTAGTCGCCCTTGGCCAAAAGCGTGAAGGAGGCGAAGCGGCAATAGTGCTTGATGCTCACGCACAACCCCGGCCAGAAGCCGCGGCCCGCCTCCAGCTCGCCATCGTTGGAGCGGCTGTTGTGGTTTGAGCCCAAGGTCGCCGCGGCGGCGATATTGGACTGCCCCTTCACCAGCGCGGCCGTCAGGAACGAATTATTATGGTGCTGCTCATGGGCGGGGAAGATCAGGTCGTTCAAGACCTCGCAGCAGGAGATCGTGGAGTTATCGCCCAGGTACGAGTGGATCAGGCGGGCGCCGTACTTGAGATTGGCGTTGTCACCCATGACGAAGCGCACAGCCTTGCAGCCGTAGAAAATGTGGCAGCCACGGCCGATGATGCCGTTGACCAGCTCCACGCCCTCGCCGATCTGCGAGGGTTCTTCCTCCGTGGACTGGATGGTCAGGTTCTTGAGCTTATTGGCGCCCTTGATGTAGCTGTGGGGCCCGACTTTCACATCCTTGATGATGCCGCAATTTTTGATGACGCTGCCCTGGCCCACCACGCCGTAGTAGCCGCGCGCGACATCAAACTGCTGCTGGGTGATCTCGCACAGCTTCTTCATGAAGCTCGCATCGCCGCGGTACTTGGCCCACAGGTAGGCATCGGCGCAGGTCTCGCCTTCAAAGGGCACGATGGACCGCCCGCCGGCCTCGTTGATCACATCCATCCAGATGCGCACATCTTCGCCTTCGCCCTGCTTGATGATGCCGTTGCCGAACTTGGCGTGGTTCGTGGTGTGCATCTCGTCCACGTTGAGCAGGATGGCGTTTTTCTCCAGAATGTAATGCGCCAGGTAGGCCACATTGTGCACGGCCACATCGTCGCCGAGGTCGCAGGCGATGATGCGGCTGTTGGTGATGCCGACTGGCACGCTCATCTCATGGAATTCCAGGCAGGCCTCTTCCAGGCGGCCGATGCGCACCAGCCCGTAGAAGGCGCAGTTCTTGATGGAGACCGGGCTGAACTGGTTTGTCACCAGGATGTTGTCCCAGCTATCGGCGGAGTTGCCGTTTTTGACCAGGGCCTCGATCTGGTCGGCGCGCAGCTTTTGCCAGCCGCCCTCGGGCTTGGGACACTGGCGGTCGCGCAGGTAATATTCATCCTTGCCCTTGGGCAAAAACTCCGCGGGCACGAAGCCGCGGCCGATCTGATCCAGTTTGCGAAGTTGCATCTGCGACATTTCTCTCTCCACCAGTACACAGGGAGTCATCGACAACCTATAGATATAACGACAGAGGCGGCGGGAAAGGGTTTGCTAATTTTCAAATTTCCGGGCGCAGGGTGCCGTGGCTGCGTTTTTTTGCAGCCACGTTTCTTTTCGATACCTAATGACTCAGCGGAGGAAGGCTCTCAAGATTCAGAGGAATAGGCGGCTCGATCCCTTCCATCCACGCTCGTGCACTTGACCACCGATATTGGTGGGCTGCCTGAACCAGTTGCGCCGGACGGGGTTGTCATGAACATAATTGATTTTTTCATATATGTCTTTCACGCTGCGTAAGTTTCGGTCATACCCTCCGCCGCGCTGCCAGAAGCGATATTGGGCCTTGCCATTCGGCTGAACATCAGCCATTTCCTTGAGAAATGAAGGACAATTCACCCGAACCCATTTCACGACGCGATCAGTCATGGGACGCTTGATGTACCACAGAATATCGCGAATGCGAACCTGGGCTGCCGGCAAGAGCACCAAGTGGATATGTTCCGGCATAATTACAAAGGCCCACAAATCAAACGGCACGTGAGAACGAGCTTCATCAACGACTTCGAGGAACCATTGCGGAGATTTCCGGCCCAGGAAAAAGGGACGGCGATTGTAGCAGGAGAAGGTGAGACAATGCGCTTGCCAATCCTCGTCATAGCTCTTGCGGTGAACTCGGGGTTCATCAAGCATGGAGTAAAACTATCGATGGTGCATCTATTTGGCAAGAAGGACGTGGCTGCAAAAAAACGCAGCCACGGCACCCAGGCTCTTGCGTTGAAGGGAGAGGGTTTAAGAAACCCCCGCCCTGCTGATACCACTTCCGACGTTATCCATAAGCTTGCGGAGCGGCCCAAGCGGAGCCGGCGCAGCAGGCTTGTGGATAACTCGGCGGCGACAGATTTGAAGCCTGTGAGTAATATGTCCACTTGCAGTCCCAACGCCACGGCCGTTTCACGGTCCTCGCCCTGCGATTCCCAGAGAATCCAGCGAAGATCACCGGTCCCGGCCGCGGCACCTGTGCAGAGATCTAAGAGAACACTGCCCCACGAGGGCTCCGTATCAGGTCGATCGGTCACAGGTCGGCGGAGGGTCTGTCAAGGAGATCCTATGGAACCCGACAACACACAGGAGGCGCCATTCCAAGAACGATTCATCGCCTTCGCCGGCTTTGACTGGGCCAGCGACCACCACGACATTGTGATGCTCGATCCTCGAGGCGCGACTCTGCTGGAACTGACCTTTGACGATGATGCTGCAGGATGGCAACACTTGAGCCAGCAGTTAAGTAAACACGTGGGACCGGAATTTAATCGCCTCGCCCTGGCGGTCGAGACCAACAACGGACCCGCCGTGGAGCGATTGCTGGCGTTGGGACTGGTGGTCTACCCCCTCAACCCAAAAGCGGCCCAGCGGTACCGAGAGCGGAAGAATAATGCCGGGTGCAAGGATGATCATTTGGACGCCTTAAGCTTCGCCGATGCCCTGCGCACGGATGGCCACGGCTGGCGACCCCTCAAGGCGGATGATCCGACCACGCAGGAACTGCGGCTGCTGTGTCGTGATGAGGTGCAGCTTATCGCCCAGCGGACGGCGCTGGTCAACCAGCTCCGCGCGGCCCTGCGCGAATATTATCCGGCCGCCCTGGAGGCGTTTGATGACTGGCTGAGCGCGGGTCCGTGGGCTTTTATTCAGGCCTTTCCCACGCCCCAGGATCTGGTGCGCGCCGGCAAGCGCCGCTGGGAGAAGTTCCTGCACACGCACCGCTGGTATCGCCCTGAGACGTTTGCAAAACGACTGGAGATCTTTGCGCGCGGATCAATTCTGCGGCACCCCCGCGGTCACTCGGGCCAAGAGTCGCCTAGCCATCACGTTGGCCGGTCAGCTTCGCCACCTGGAGGCCCAGTTGGTGCAGTACCGCCAGGCCATCGAATCGCTGTTTGCCGAACATCCCGACCACGACATTTTCGGGTCTCTGCCGGGGGCCGGCCCCAAAATCGCGCCGCGGCTGTTGGGGGAGCTGGGCAGCGATCCGGCCCGCTTCAGCACGGCCCAAAGCCTGCAGTGCTATGGCGGATCAGCGCCGGTGACCAAGCAATCCGGCAAGAATCGCTGGGTATCCTTCCGACGTGCCTGTAATAAAATGCTGCGCTACACCCTGCACCTTCAGGCCGATAAGAGCCGCGAAAAATGTGTCTGGGCTCAAGCGTACTATCTGCATAAGCGAGAGCAGGGCCAGTCGCACGCGGCAGCCCTGCGCTGCCTGGCTCAACGCTGGACGAAGATCCTGTGGAAGATGTGGCAGACGGGCACGTGCTACGATGAAGCCTTGCACACCCGCAATCAAGTCAAGCACGGCTCATGGATCATGCGACTGCCCCAAGGAGACATCTGTTGAAAACTTCTCGAAAAATAACCTTGCGAAGCAAGAGAACATCTTCGCTCCCCGCTCCGCTAAAGCTACGCAGGGTCCAAAGCTTCGCAGGGCAAGCCCGGCCTACCCTCACCCGCCCCTTCGGGGCACCCTCTCCCAGGGGAGAGGGGTTGGGCCACCCTCCCCCATAGAAGGGGGAGGAGTTAAGATCAGGCCGTTCTGGCCCCGGCGATGTTGTACGTTCGCTGGAGGCTGCGCCAGGTCGCGGCGGCCTTGTCCAAAAGACCCATTTGCTGGAGGGCCAGGGCCAGGCGCGCCCGCGTTTCGTGCCCCTCGGTCGAGGCGAAGGCCGCCTCCACCTGGCGCACCGCCTCCTCGAAATGCCGGCCATCCGTATAGAGCAGGGCCAGGCGGTAATGCAAGTCCACATACTGCGGCTGCAATTCCATGGCCGTCGAGAAGGCCGCGATAGCGTCCTGCGGACGCTTGAGTTCCAGCAGCGTTACGCCCTTCTTGATGATCGCCTGCGTGTACGAAGGATTCAGCGCGATGGCCGCGTCAAACTGCTCCAGCGCCTCCTGGCAGCGGCCTTCGGCCCGCAGAAGCACGCCATAGCGATAGCGTACATCCGCGTGATTCGGTTCGCGCCGCACATGCTCCGCATGCCGCTCCATCTGGAGCGCCAGCAGCTCGCGGCCTTCCGGGCAGGCGGCCGACTTGGGATCCAGCGGGCCGGGCAAACCCGTGTGCGCCGTCTCATCATCGGCGATGGAGGACTGGCTGCTCAGGGCGCTCTTCAATTGCAGCCGCGCCATTTCGCGCATCAGCAGCGAGCTGTTGGGTTCGAGTGCCGCGGCCAAATCGAAGCTGCTCAGCGCCGCCGGCTCATCGCCCTGCGCGGCCTGCGCGACGCCTAATCCCACGTACGCCGTCAGCAGACGGTCATTGAGTTCCACAGCGCCGGCGAAGCACTCGCTGGACTCAGTCCAGCGGCCGTGCATGAGATGATGCGTGCCCAGCCGGACCATGGCCTCCAGATAATTGGGCTGGCGGTCCAGCGCGGCGACGTAATGCTTGTACGCCTGCTCATCCTGGCCCAGGCGGTCGAACAGGTCCGCCAGGCGCAGGTGCAGGTCGGGGAAATCGCCCTGGAGTTCCAGCATTTCCTCCAGCCGGTCGATGGCCTCGGCAAACTGCCCCGCCGCGATCATCGCCTCCACGTGCTCATCGGCCAGGGCCCAGTTCTCCGGCTCCATGGCGATGGCATCTTCGAACTGCCGCGCGGCGGCGGCATGATCGCCCGCACGATAGTGCAATTGCCCCAGCGTGGCCCGCACGGAGGTGTCGCCGGGATCGGCGGCGACCATCCACTCATATTGCTTGATCGCTTCATCCAGATCGTGATTCACCAGGGAGATCGCCGCCAGCCGCTGCCGCGCCGCCACCAGGCTGTCGTCGGCCTCGATCGCGCGCCGGTACGCCGCGGCGGCATCATCCGCGCGGGACATCTTCTCCAGCACGTATCCCATGCCGAACAAAACCGCCGGCTCGTTGGCCTGAATCAGTTCGGCCTGCCGGAGCTGCTCGAAGGCCTCGGCCGCGCGGCCGGACTCATCCAAGGCCGCGGCCAGGCCCAGCCGGCAGACCAGGTCATCCGGCGGGTTCTTGCAGGCGACTTCCAGATGTTCAAGGGCCTCGGCGGTCTGTCCTGCGCGTAGATACGCCAGCCCCAGGCGGACCTGGAGGTCGTTGCGGTTTGGCTCGGCCTTGGCCCTGGCGGCAAGCTCCTCCACGCCCAGTGGGCCAGGCGCGTGAAAATAATCCGCCAGCCGATCGGAAAGATTCCCTTCCAGACCTTTGCCCAGCATCTCCAGCAGGTGGCTCACTCGTTTATCTCCATCAGGCAGCGGCTAAAGCTTCCAGGGCCTCGCGGGCCTGCTCGTAATCGGAATTAATTTCCAGCGCCCGTTCCAACTCGGCGCGGGCCTGTTCGACCTTGCCGGCCTGTTTGGCGATTTCCGCCAGGCGGACGTGCACATCGGCGTAATCGCCGCCGGCGGCGATGGCGCACTTCAGATGCTCCTGGGCGATGGCCGGCTCGCTTTCGGCCAGCAGACTGCCCAGCAGGATGTGCGCCTGCACGTATTGTGGATTGATCGCCACGGCGCGGCGGGCATGCTTGATCGCCTCATCCAACTGCCCCATGCGGTCCAGCACCAGCGATTGACGATGGTGCAGATCGGCGCGATTGGGGTGCTGCTCCAAGGCCAATTCCAGGAGGCCGCAGAGCGAGCCAAATAATTCCTCATCCGCATCGCTTTCGGGCACGGCCAGCATGGCTAAAACGATCTCGCTGTCGCGGCAGATCGTTTCGACCAGCCCGGCCAGCGAGGACTTATCCGCCGGCGCGGCTGCCGGCACAATCGGCAGATCGACTTGGATGCCGCGATCCGCCGCCGCACGGGTGACCTGGGCAAGCTGGTAGGCCCACACCACGCGATCGGGCCGCAGCTCGTGCGCCCTGGCCAGGCTCATCGCCGCCTGGGCCGGATCATTTATCACGGCGTGGCACATGCCCAGCCAGTAGTGGCCGTCCGCGTTTTTGGGGGCGAACTGCACGCAAAACGAGAGGTGCTTGCGGGCCTGGCTGTAATCCTCCTGGCGAGCGTACAAGAGCCCCATCCGCAGGTGCAGGATGGGCTCTCTCCAATGTCGGCGAAGGGCGTCACAAAGCGTGAGCATGGCCTGCTGCGAGCGGCCGGTGCGGATCTGCAAATCCGCCAGATCGAGCTCGACCTTGGCCGGCCCCTCACCGCCGCCGCCGGCCGATTGAAGATGCGCCTCGGCGCGATCGGCATTCCCCGCCGCGCGGCAGAGACTGGCCAGCAGGAGCGCCACGCTGGAGCTATCCCCCAGCACATCGCGGGCCCGTTTAATGCGCATAATGCCGTCGTACAGGCGGCCGCCGCGCGCGCAGGGCTAAACCGGCCTGGTAATGTGCGCGGCCAAGGTAGTGATGGCTCAACTTGCCGAGCAAGGTTTTTTGCCTGGCGGGCTCGGCGAGCGTTGCGGCGGCATCTTCCCATTGGCCCTGGCGGAATAGACTCACGCCCTGGCGAAAGGCCTCTCCATCAGTCATGGCTGAAAATCTCCCGACCCGCGGGCGCAACGCCCACGGGACAGTATCCTTATCGGGCGAAGGCCTTAAAAAAGTGCAGCCCTATGTGGCACAGCCGCCCTCGGCTGTGCCTTTGCCGAAAATAGCGCCGCGGCTGGAACCCCTCTCCCTTGGGAGAGGGTGGCCCTGCGTAGCTTTAGCGAAGCGGGGCCGGGTGAGGGTTTTGCAGCAACGCCCTCCCCTTCGAAATTCCTCAAGAACTGGGCATTCTTCGTGAAGGTGCGCAAGAGCATTTTCAAAAACCTTCAAAAACTGGGCGTTTTTGGCGAAGGTGCGCAAGCAGGCTGAGTTTGCGCAGCTTGCGCATCTTCAAAAACCCTCAAAAACCTGGGCGTTTTTGGTGAGGTGCGCAAAACATCGCAACTGCGCGGCAGTCTGGGCAAACTAGGCAAAATGGGTAGTTTTAAAGGGGGCCAAGGAGGCCAAGCCTTTTCAGCTTGGCCCCCTTTAAAAATCGCTGAATTTCCTAGGAAACTCTGTAAAGGGGGCCAAGAGGGCCAAGGAGGCCAAGACATCCGCTGTGCGCGGCAGTCTGGGGACAAAATGGGCAAGATGGGTAATTTTTTCATATCGTCCCCTTGGTATGGTCTTTTTGTTATTTCGCCCTTACAGGGCTGAATCACAATGGAGCCATTTTCCCAGGGCGGCGCTGCGCCGTTCGACTCTGCTCACGGCTGCGCTCTGCCCTGGGCTATTTTATTTAGCCCCTTCGGGGCGCGAACACTTCAGCCGCGACTTGATTTGCCCCCAAACCAACTGCCTCTCCTGCGCGGGAAAGATAATGTTCGTGGCAATAGCCAGCACCACCCCCACCGCCACAACTAGCACCTGTCCCCCGCGGGGCAGGAGGAGAATCGCCGGGGAAAAGGCCAGGAGGATCGCGCGGCGCTGGCGGGGAAATCGCTTTTAAAGACGTAGAGCGTGGCGGCGAGGAGGCCGATAGCCGCGCCGACCGCGGCGGCCATGGCGCCGCCTGTAGCGCCGTACCGGGGCACGAGAATCCATGCGAGGGCCGCGTTTACGGCCACAGCGGCAAGTGTTATGTAGATCATCACGGCGGGTCTTTCGCGAAGCTGGCTGATCACATAGGCATAGCCCATGTTCGCGACGGCAAGAACGTAGATGAGCAGCCAGGGCAGGACGTTTATGGCCGCGCGGTATGGCTGGGGCAGGATGGTGATCCACAGGTTGGAGGTTGCGTTGATGGCGACGGCCAGCACCGCCAGACCCAGCACGGACAGCTTGTAAACGACCTCAAGCTGGCGGCGGGCCAGATCCTTTTCCTGCCGCTCCCAGTGGACTGCCGCGTAGGTGAAGAGGACGCCCCAGATGGTCGTCGCCAGCACGGGGATCGGTTGACAAAGCTGGAAATAGGCCTGGAAAAGCCCCGTCTCCTTCTCGCCGGAAAACCGCTGCACGAACCACAGGCTGATCGAGCCCAAGAGCATCATGGCCAGGCCCGCCAGCATGGCGGGGATAGAGAATTTGAGCACGGCGCGGAGCATTGAGAAGCGGGTAGTCTTATCCTGCACAGCCGAGGGCGGCTGTGCCACATCAGCAGAACCCTCACCCTGCACAGCCGAGGGCGGCTGTGCCACATCAGAAGAACCCTCACCCCTGCCCCTCTCCCGTAAAAGGGAGAGGGGTAAAAAACCCTCACCCTGCACAGCCGAGGGCGGCTGTGCCACACGCTCCATGGCGCGTTTGATGAGTGCGTAGCCGATGGCCCAGGTGCCGGCGGCCAAAACCAGGCCCAGGCTGATGGCGTGGGCTGTCAGCGCCATGAGCGCCGTGGGGCGCACCTTCAGGACGGCAATGCCCAGACCAAAGAAGAGCACCGCGTAGACCACCTCGGCCACGCTGAGCAGGCGATAGAGCCGCAGCCCACGCATCCACGCGCCCATGTTCAGATACAGGGCCGACAAAAACCCGTTCACCAGCGCGGCGGCAAAAATCGCCCACCGCTCCTGGGGACCGATGGCCGTCTGGGCGCTGGTGCCCATCAGCCAAGAGGCCAGCGGACGCGAGAAGATCAGCAGCACGGCTGTCACCAGCGCGGCCAGGAGCGTTACCTGGCGCGAAATTGTGCGGAAGAATTCCGCAAGCTCGCCCTTCGCCTCGTAATAACTGATATAGCGCGAGATGCCGCCGAAACTGCCGAAGGTGACCAGCGTACCGGCCAGGGCGAAAACCAGGGTGGCCAGGCCCAGCAGGCCGAACTGCTCGACCTGCATCAGCCAGGCGAAAAAGAGCAGCCGCGCGAGATTGAGTGCCCGCTGCACCACCACCGCCGGCACATACACGCCGAGGCTGGAGGAAAGCGGACGGATTTCGAATAAGCTGAATCTGGCCATCTTTTAGAGATCGTCAAGAGAATTAGCAGGGATGCAGGGGATTCAGGGGATAACGAAGAAACGGCAAGAGAACCACAAAGGACACAAAGAAGCACGAAGAACACAAAGAAAGGATAAAACAACTTCTTGGCTCTTTGTGCCCTTTGTGTTTCTTTGTGATCTTTGTGGTTATCTTGTTTTTTCCCATCCCTTGCATCCGCTGTATCTCTGCTAATGTTTCCTGTGTTTTGAAAACGGCTACCTCTCCACGATTATCTGCGCCGCGGGGGTTTTGCCCGCCAGGGCCTCGGCGGCCGCGGCGGCCTGGCTGACCTTCATGTACCTGCCCACGTGGACCTGGAATTCCAGCTTTTCATTTCGCACCGGCACCACGCGGGCAGGCTCGCCGGCTGCGGTCAGTTCATCGCACTTTTTGCGGGCATCATCCTGCGAGGCAAAACTGCCGGCCAGAATGGTCCAGTTCTTGCCGCGGGTCAACAGCCGCGCGGCGGAGGCCCATTGACCATCGGGATACAAGAACAGCAGGCGGTCGAAGTAGCGATCCGCTTCCAGGAATTCCCCCTGCCGCGCCAGAAGCACACCCAGTCGGTACAGGGCCTCCTGGTGGGCCGCGCCTTTGGTCTGGGCGGAATTGAATAGGTCAACGGCCGCGGCGTATTCCTTCTGCGCCGCCGGTTCATCGCCGGCCTTTTCGGCCACGAGCCCCAGGGCAAAATGCGCCTCGGCGGCCAGATCCTCTCTGCCAGTAAGCTTCATGGCCCGCTGCAAATCCTGCGCGGCCGCATCGGTCCTGGACTGGCGAAATTCGGCTAGCGCCCGCAAATAATAGGCCTCGCCCGCGGCCTCGGATTTCGGTTTGGAGGCGATAATCTTTGTGGCCAACTCTATGGCCGCGGCATCATCCCCTCTGTGGTAGGCAGCCAAGGCTTTTTGCATTTCCTGCACGCTGGCGGGCGAGGGGGCCTGTGTTTTGGGCGGCGCGGGGGGCGTGTTGCAGCCGGCAATTAACATACCGGTGAAGGTTAAAGCCACGGCCGCGCGTTTGATGAAAATCGGAGCGATCATTGTCAGGGCAGTATATCGGTTACGGATAGCAGAAAGTAGAGAGTAGAAAGTGGAGAAGAAACACGGAGAACACATTCTGACAGCATGAGAAATTACCTGGCGGCGGGTCTGGGCGCTTGCCACTTGCCGGGCCATCGTTTACTTTGCCTGCCATGATCCGAGTCGGCCTGGGATATGACAGCCATCGTTTTGATCCGTCGCGCCCGCTGATTCTGGGCGGCGTGAAGATACCGGATTTTTCCGGTCTTTCGGGCCACAGCGATGCCGATGTAGTTTTACACGCCATCACCGATGCCGTTTTGGGCGCGGCGGGGATGGAAGATATCGGCGAAGTGTTTCCCGACACCAATCCGGCGTGGAAAGGCGCAAATTCGGGAACGCTTTTGAACCAGGTGATGGTTCGCGTGGCCGCGGCGAAGATGCGGCCGGTGAATTGCGATGTGACTATCCTGGCGGAAAAGCCCAAGCTCTCACGCTTCAAGCCGGCCATGAAAGAAAGTATTGCCAGGCTGCTGGGGCTGAAAACCGACGCTGTAGCCGTGAAGGCCAAGACGAACGAGGGCATGGGCGCGATCGGCAAAGGCGAAGGAATGGCTGCGATAGCGGTCGTCCTGCTGGCAAGGGATTGAATTTGCGATGTTCGATTTGCGATTTTCGATTTAGAGGCGGGAAGTGCGGTTGATTCAGCAGTGGAACGTCCGAGAAAGATAAATCGCTGTTCCTGCTGTTAAATCGCAAATCGCAAATCTAAAATCGAAAATTGGAACAGGTTGACGTTGCTTTTTGGGCAGGAATCAATGTCTTTACAGGTCTACAACACGCTGACGAAAGAGAAGGAACCCTTCGAGCCGCTGACGGCCGGGCAGGTGGGCATCTACCTGTGCGGGCCCACGGTATACAAGCCCAGCCACATCGGGCATGCGGTCGGGCCGATCATCTTCGACACCATCAAGCGCTACCTGGTACACAAGGGGTTCCGCGTCAAGCTGGTCATCAACATCACGGATGTGGATGACAAGCTCATCAAGGAATCCGTCGAGCAGAACGTGCCCATGGGCGAACTGGCCGAGCGGATCACGCAGAGCTATTTCCACAGCCTCGATGCCCTGGGCGTGCGGACGGTGGATGAATTTCCGCGGGCCACGCAGAACATCGGGCGCATCATCGACCTGATCGCGCGGCTGCTGGAACGAGGCGCGGCGTACGTGGTCGAGGGCGATGTGTACTTCGATCACACCAAGGCCAGGGACTACGGCAAGCTTTCCGGCCGCGCGGTAGAAGAGGCCCTGGCCGGCACGCGCGACCTGGCCGGCAAGGCCCGCCATCCCGCCGATTTTGCCCTGTGGAAGAGCTCCAAGAGCGGCGAGCCCTCGTGGAACAGCCCCTGGGGCGAAGGCCGTCCCGGCTGGCACATCGAGTGCTCGGCCATGAGCATGGCCATCCTGGGCGAGACGTTCGACATCCACGGCGGCGGCATGGATCTGATCTTCCCCCACCACGAGAACGAGATTGCCCAGAGCGAGACCGCCACGGGCAAGACGTTCGCGCGGTTCTGGATGCACAACGGCCTGACGCGCATCCGCACCAAGGCCGCCTCGGGCCAGTGGCACGATGAGAAGATGTCCAAGAGCCTGGGCAACATCCGCCCCATCGCCGAGCTGCTGGAAAACTATTCCGGCGAGACCATTCGCGCGTTCGTGCTCTCCACGCACTACCGGCGGCCGCTGGATTTTTCGGATGAGCAGCTCACCAACACCGAGAAGGCGCTGAGCGGTTTTTACCGGCTCTTCGAGCGGATCGAGCGGATCACCGGCCAGAACGTATATGCCCCGGGCGATACGCTCCAGCGGCTGCACAACGAGGCCAAGACGGATGCGCAGAAGGCCTTCGTGAACGATGTGCTGGGTTATCGCGTGGAAATCTACAAGTCCATGGATGATGATTTTAATACCGCCGGCGCGATCGCCGCGCTGCACGACCTGGCGGGCATCATCAACCGGTACATCGATACGCAGCGCCTGGAAGCCGATGCCGGCCAGGCGGATAAGGGCCTGCTGGCCGCGGCGGGCCGCTCGCTGGTGGGCGGCGGGCAGATTTTAGGCCTGTTTGAATCCCCACCGCAGGCCCCCACGCGGGCCGGCGGCCTGGATGCGAAGCTGATGGAGCTGTTGATCGAGCTGCGCGCGCAGGCCCGCAAGAAACGCGACTTCGCCACGGCCGATCACATCCGTAATGGCCTGGCGCAGATGGGTATCACGCTGGAAGATACGCCCGGCGGAACGATCTGGCGGAGGGAGTAGGCTTTTAGACTGTAGGCTGTGGGCTGTAGGGAGAAGGTCGCAAGACGTAGGTTGCATGTACCGCCGGAATTCTTTCCAGGATAAGAACTGCCGGACTTCCGGCCTTGCCTACAGTCTACAGCCTATAGTCTACAGCCTTGTATAAGACTCGCAGTACCGGCTGCCGCAAATCCTGATTTATTGAAGGGCATACTCGTGCCGCAAGGAACCATCCGTATCCTCGGCGTAGATCCGGGCCTGTTCATCACGGGTTATGGACTGGTGGAGATGTCCGTGCGGCGCCAGGCCATCGTGGAGGCCGGCACGCTGAAGACAGCCCGCCATGCCGATTTGGCCGAGCGGATCAGTTCCCTGTACAGCGACCTCAGTGAACTACTGGCGGAACTTAAGCCCGATTGCGTGGCCATCGAGCAGCTTTACGCCCACTACAAGCACCCCCGCACGGCCATCCTGATGGCCCATGCCCGGGGCGTGCTGCTTTTAGCGGCGCACCAGGCCGGACTGGAAGTCCGCCACATGCCGGCCACGAACGTCAAAAAAAGCCTCACCGGCAACGGCCACGCCTCCAAGCTCCAGATGCAGCGGGCGATTCAAACTTTTTGCCAGCTCCCCGCCCCGCCCGAACCGCCGGATGTGGCGGATGCTATTGCGATTGCTCTGTGTGCGGGGAGAAGGATATTGCTGGGACTGGACAAGAGTGGCCAAGTCACCCGTTGAAAATCCCGAATTCTAAATCCTAAATCCCGGAGCCCGCAGGGGCGACGGAGCCCTCCCCCGGCCTGCCCTCACCCGGCTTCGCTGAAGCTTCGCCGTGGCAAGCCCGCCCCTTCGGAGCACCCTCTCCCAGGGGAGAGGGTTGCTGCCCGTGGCACCAAGCACCCTGATCAGCCTATCAAATCTCTTAAATCTCCGGTATCTTGCCTATCTTCTATATCTTTGCCAGATTAAGCCATTTTGGCCGACTTTGCATCTGAGTTGGCGGTCTAAGAATTGTTCGCATTAGTTTCTAACTACTTTATTTCAAAGGAGATATATCACGACAGTCTAGACCGCCAACACCGCCAACTTGAGACGCTTGGAGGTCTTTGTCCTCATTGCCGCCGGCGTTTGGCAGGCTCCAGATCCAAGAGGACGAGTAGGATCCACCGCAGCCACGGCACCGGGGTCTGTGCGCGGGGGGACGCATTTTGCTGGGACTGGACAAGAGTGGCCAAGTCACGCATTGAAAAATCCTAAATTCTAACTTGAGACCTCTGAATAACCTATCGTAGCACGGGCGTCCCGCCCGTGAGTCGCAGGAGCATCTTGCTCCTGCCTCTTATTCTGCAACAGCTTATGCACGGGCGAGACGCCCGTGCGACTCATGGGCAAGATGCCCATGCTACGTTATTCAGAGGTCCCAATTCTAAATCCTAAACAAGCTCCAAATTACCAAAACTCCAAATAAGACCTCCGGCCGGTAATTTGAGATTTGGTGCTTTGGGATTTGTTTAGGATTTAGAGTTTAGGATTTGGGATTTTTTCCGCGTGGTTTGTTTTGCCCCTGCCGTTTTTGGTAAAACATTTCATCGTTCCCGCATGACAGGAAGGCTCTCCGTAGCAAAAGAAGGACGAAATGAAGTCAGCAAAAGATTGTTCGCGCAGCAGCCGTAAACCCCACCTGGGATTCTTGCTCTTTATCCTGGCTTCTCAACTGCTGTTTTTCCGCAGGAAGCCGGCCATCATTAAATTTTCCTTGGGCTGGCTGAAAACTCTGGACGACTTTTCGCTGTTCGGCTAATGTTAGCCGCATGATCAACAGAATCACCGGCACCTTGGAGCAAGTCGACCAGACCAGCGCGCTGCTCGATATGGGCGGCGGCGTGTGGTACGAGGTGCTCGTGCCGGCGGTGGATGCCCAGCGGCTGGCCAAAAGTCTCCAGCAGCAAATCGTCCTGCACACCATTCATTACATCGAGGGCGACCCCTCCCGCGGCGCCCAGACGCCGCGCCTGGTGGGCTTTGCCAGTCCCAAGGACCGCGAATTCTTCCGGCTTTTGACCAAGGTGAAGGGCCTGGGCAACCGCAAGGCCCTAAAAGCCCTGGCCCGCGAAGTCGGGGAGATCGCCACGGCCATCGCCCGCGGGGATGTGGATTTTCTGACCGATCTGCCGGAGATCGGCAAACGCACCGCCGAGCAGATCATCACCGAGCTGCGCAAGAAGGTGGATGGATTCATCACCGGCGGCGCGGCCGCGGGCGCGGCGGCAATCCCATCAGCGCCATCCGAACCGGCCGCGCAGGCCATGACCATTCTGGTTCAGCTCGGCGAAAAACGCGCCGATGCCGCCACGATGGTTCAACGTGCGATGGCGGCAGCGCCGGAGGCAAAAACGCCGGAGGCCATCATCCAGCAGGTATACCGCCTGCGGGCCAGCGGCGCGGCCAAGTAAGGTCCGAGGCATGTTTCGGGGTTTTTGAATATGGCCAGACAGAAAGTCATCTCCAGCCAATCGGCCGGGCCTGAAGAAGAGCAGCTCAACATCACGCTGCGGCCGATCACGCTGGATGAGTGTATCGGCTCGCAGGAGCTGGTGCAGAAGCTGCGCATCGCCATCCAGGCGGCCCGCGAGCGCGGCGAGCCCATGGAACACGTCATGCTGCACGGCCCGCCGGGCCTGGGCAAAACCACCATGGCGTACGTGATCGCCAACGAGATGGGCGCCGCCATAAAGGTCACTTCCGGGCCGGCGCTCTCGCGGCCCAGCGACCTGATCGGCATCCTGACCAATCTCCAGGCGGGCGACGTGCTGTTCATCGACGAGATCCACCGCCTCACACCGGCCGTGGAGGAATACATCTACCCGGCCATGGAGGAGTTCAAGGTGGACTTCGTGGTCGATTCCGGCATGCACAGCCGGACGATCAACCTGCCGCTGAAACCGTTCACGCTATTGGGCGCCACCACGCGCGCGGGGCTTTTAAGCCCCCCGCTACGGACGCGATTCGGCATTCAGCACCACCTGAATTTCTGGTCGCCGGAGGATTTGGCCCGCCGGGTGAAGATGTCCGCCCGCATGCTCAATATCGAGTACGACGAGGAGGCGGTGGAGAAAATCGCTCGCCGCGCGAGGGGCACGCCGCGCATCGCCAATCGGCTGCTGCGCCGCTGCCGCGATTACGCGCAGGTGAAAAATAACGGCAAGCTGACGGTGGATAGCGTGGAGGCGGCGCTGGCATTAGAGGGGATCGACCACCTGGGGCTGGATGAACTCGACCGGGCGTTTTTGCGGACCATCATCGACATCTATCGCGGCGGGCCCGTGGGCATCGAGGCCGTGGCCGCCACGCTGGGCGAAGAGACCGATACGCTGGTGGATGTGGTCGAGCCCTACCTGCTCCAGATCGGCATGGTCGCCCGCACGCGGCGCGGCGCGGGGTCACCATCCGCGCGTACGACCACCTGGGCATCAAATCCGTCCCGCCGACGGATAGCGCGCTGTTTGAGTCGGCGGAATCGGCAGAAGAATAGTCTTTGCGCAGCTTACCCAGTTTGCCCAAACCGCCGCGCGGCGGGTCGAAGATTGCCAAGAAGGTTGCCAAATTTCCCTATGTTGGCAATCTTCGAGCCGCTCCTTTGTTTTCAAGGAGTTACATCTAAAACCGGCCCGAAGGTTGCCAAGGTGGCCAACTATACCACTGACCAAATGACCAGATGGGTCATTTGGTCATTTTTTGGGGAGAGGGTTGCCGGGTGAGGGTTCTTCCCTGTAGTTTGTTTTCCTAGGCGATGCACCCCTGCTATTTCTTCCTCACTCGATGAACATCGCATCGCCATAGGAATAGAAGCGATAGCCCTTAGCAATGGCGTGCCGGTATGTGGCGAGGATTCTTTCGCGGCCATCCACCTTGCCGGGGGAGCAGAAGGCCGCCACCAGCATCAGCAGCGTGCTGGCCGGCAGATGAAAGTTGGTGATCAAGGCATCGATGACCGCGAAATCGGCGGGCGGGTAAAGAAACAGGTCCGTCCAACCGGACATGGGGGACATTGGGGACAGACCCCCTCCAGAAAGGGGTCTGTCCCCAATGTCCCCAAAGCACTTTCGCGCGGCGGATTCCAGCACGCGCACAACGGTTGTGCCCACGGCCACGACCCGACCGCCGCGCTGCTTGGTCTGCGCAATTAAATCCACTGTGCGCGCGGGCAGCTCGTACCACTCACTGTGCATCACGTGCTCAGCAAGTGTTTCCGCCTTCACCGGCTGAAATGTGCCCGGCCCCACGTGCAGCGTGACAAACGCCTGTCCCACGCCTCGCCCCGCCAGATCGCTCAGCATCTCCCGCGTGAAATGCAGCCCCGCCGTCGGCGCGGCTACAGCGCCATCGACGCGGGCATAGACCGTCTGGTAGCGTTCGATATCCGTTGATTCCTGATCGAGCCTCACCCGCCCCTTCGGGGCACCCTCTCCCAGAGGGAGAGGGGTTGCCCGGTGGATATATGGAGGCAAGGGCGTGTGGCCTACATGGCTCAGAACCTCCCGCGGTGTATCGAATGGCTCCGGCCGCACGAGCCACTGGCCCCCTTCCAGTTTGCGCACGATCTCCAGGCCATACTGCTCATTCAACGCCAGCCGCTGCCCCTCCTTGCAGCGGCCGGCGCCACGTAACATAACCAGCCAGGCGCCGTCGGCTTCCTGGCGGATGAACAAACCGTCCAGCTTTCCGCCGCTGGGTTTGGTGGCGAAAAAGCGGGCGGGCAGAACGCGTGTATCGTTGAGCACCAAAAGGTCGCCGCTACGAAGTAACGCGGGCAGATCGCCGAATGTTCGATCCACAAGTGAGCCTTGAAGTGAGCCTTGGCCTCGAACCACGTGCAGCAAGCGGCTTGCCGCGCGGCGGTCAGGCGGCTGCTGGGCAATCAGCCCCGAGGGCAGTTCGTAGGTAAAATCCTGAGGCCCAAAAGGTTTAGTCATAGCAAAAAATTCCGCCGCGCAAACTCTTGACAACGTACGCTACTCACAAATACCTAAAATGGGCCGGCGATAGCAAGTGTTGATAAATATTCGTATTAAGAGGGTGACATCCAAGTTATCCACAGGTTTTGCACAGGCTCGTCGGGCGGCCCATGACCCCGTGGCCCTTTCAAAAGAACTGACTCAAAAGCTAGAATATTGGCAATCGGTATCGAGCTCCATGCCGATACGATTATCAACGTTGTTCCTAAACACATGTGCTCGCAGTAGAGGCAGATGTAATATGTCCCAAGAGACGTTGGAGGAGCTGGCTCGGCAGGTTCAGGCCATGGGCCGTAGCGAGGTGCTCGAGGCGATCGGCCACATCTCTACCGGCTTTCCCATGGATTTTTCCAAGGCCTTCCTGGACGAGTGCACCGAAGAGCGGCTCAAGCACATACTCCTGGCCGCGCGGCTGTATGTGAAGCGGTCAAAATAGAGGGTTCTTCCGGCAATCCAGCCCAGCCTCGAATGCTATATCATTCGCCACCCCCGCCAAGTCCCTCAGTAGTCGGTCGTTTGAAAATCGAATCACCTTAAATCCCTGGGCCTCAAGATAAGCCTGCCTCTGGACGTCCTCGCTCTCCTGTCCCTCATGGCTGCGGCCATCCAGCTCGATGATGATGCGCTTCTCGTCGCATATAAAATCCACCACACATAAGGTCCGATGGGCTGTTGCCTTCTGAACTTGAGCCCGCCGCAAAGACGATTGCGCAGGCGGCTCCAGAGGAGCCGCTCGGGAAAACTTGATTCACGCCGCAGATCTTTGGCCCTGCTCACCATATGCGCCGAGGCAGGTTCTGTTCTTCGCTCGATTTTGTCGCGCCTGATCTTCTTGCCCATGCCGCGACCCTCACCCCTTCCCCTCTCCCGTAAAAGGGAGAGGGGTGAAGAATCACCTTCATTTCATCCCCAGAATCGGAATGCCCAACTGATCCGCCAGTTCCAACATCTTGGGCTTATCGACAATGATCGTTCTTTCCGCCTCGACCGCCAGGCACGCCGCGCCGGCCGCCCGCAAACGCTTGAGGGTGCCGACGCCCACCGTGGGCACATCCATGCGCATGTCCTGGTTGGGGCGGGCCACCTTGATGAGTGTCCAGCCGCCGCCGCGGCAGATGTGGCCGGTCCGCTCGATCATACGATCCGTGCCTTCCATGGCCTCGACCGAAATGATGTCGCGGTCCTTCACGGCGATGGCCTGGCCGATATCCATTTCCGCGCATTGGCGGGCGATATTCCAGCCGAATTGCGCATCCGCCAGGCACCGCGCGGAGGGCGCTGATTTGGTCATCACGCCCTCATGCGCCAGATGCTCCTGGCAGTAATGCACGGAGGAAATGAGTTCTATGCCGTTGGCCGAAAGCTCATCGGCCACCACCGCCAGGACCTTGGCGTCGCGGCGGTCTTTGCGAAGCTTGAAATACCACAGCTTAGCCGTGCGCAGATCGGGGATGAACTGGAGCAGCTTGGCCGGGGTATACATGTTGTCTTTGGCCACGTGCCCCACCATCACTGCGCCGCACGCCCCAGCGCTGCAAAAGCCGGATGATCGTGGACCAGCGGGCGATGGAGGCGGTGCTGAAACGATCGGCCATAGACTTTAGCTCCGGATCGACACTGCCGCGAAAGCCGACTACCGCCAGTTGCCTGCCCGCGCGCTTCACGCCCTCGGCCACCAGGAAGGGCAGGCGGCCGCCGCCGGCCAGGAGGCCGATGGGACGACTTTTGTCGTTTTCAGTCTCCGCCATCACGTGCCTCCGTTGACGATCTTAACCCTGTTCCTGCCGCCCTTCCAACTGCTGTTTGAGCAGGGCCAGTTCCTTTTCCAGCGCCGATGCGCTGGCGAATCTCGGGCAGCTTCCGCAGCGAGGTAACCTGCCGCTTGGCTTCGGCCATATCCGCCGCGGGCGAGCCGATAACCTTGGAACCAGCGGGGAAATCATGCGTCACGCCCGCCTGCGCCCCCACCTGAACGCCGTCGCCCAACGTGATATGGCCCACAACGCCCGCCTGGCCGCCGAAGACGCAATAATCGCCGATCTTGGTCGAGCCGGCCACGCCCACCTGTGCCACCATCAGGTTGTGCCTGCCCACTTGTGTACCGTGGCCGATCGTCACCTGGTCGGAGAATTTGGTGCCTTCGGCGATGCGCGTGGTGCCGATGGCCGCGCGGTCAATCGTGCAGCCCGCGCCCATTTCCACATCGTCGCCGATCTCCACCCAGCCCGCCTGCGGAATCTTGTGATGGCGGCCATCCTTGGTCGCATAGCCGAAGCCATCCTGTCCGATGACGCAATTGGCGTGCAGCGTCACGCGGTCGCCCAGCACGCAGTGATCGTAGATCACCACGTTGGGAAACAGGATGCACTCGCGGCCGATCCGGGCGTGTGGACCGATGAAAACGCCGGGGTAGATAATCGTGCCGGCCCCCACCTGTACGCCCTCGCTGAGGGTGGCGAACTGCGCCACCGACACATCCTCCCCCAGCGTGGCCCGCTGATCGATGTACGCCCAGCGGTGAATCCCGACGAACGGCCGCTTGCGAAAACCGTACACGGCCACCATCGCCTGGCGGAAGGCGAAGTACGGATCTTCGCACCGGATGAGTGATGCCGGCGCCTGCTGGTCAAAGTCCTTAGGAACAATGACAGCCGCAGCCTTGGTCGTAGCCAAATGCTTTTCGTAGCGAGGGTTAGCGACAAAGGCGGCCTCGGTCGGTCCGGCAGCCTCGATGGGGGCAAAACCCGTAATCACCGCCGCGCCGTCACCGATTAGTTCACCCTGCACCAGTTCGGCCAGTTGCCCGACCGTCAGTTTTTCGTATGGTCTTTCCATATTTAGCAAGTTTGGCAACTCTACTTGGCTGTGGGTCGCAGGTCAAGGTTCTGCTCAAAACTGCACACGATACAGGAGGAACCTGCGCGAGATGAAATCCTAAATACTAAATCCTAAGCTCTAAACAAACGGCCAAATCCTAATCAGAAGGAAAACTGGATCAGGAGGTGACGATGTTCCATGTTTGTCTGTTTTGTCTTTTTGCCTCTCGTTTAGGATTTCGGATTTAAGATTTGTAGTTATGTCAAACCGGTTAAACTGTCTGCGGAGAATCATGCAACGCTTGCGGATAAACCCACTTGCTGATTCGGCGCTGATTATCGCCGCGGCGATAATCTTGACTGCCTGCGCGGCCGGACCGACCGATTCCCTTAATACGGCGGCCTCACGGCCTGCCCAGACTCGGCCAATGCAGGCCCCGGTTTCGCTGCCCGCAACGACGGCGGTCTCATCTGCCCATTCGGCCACAGTGGCTCCCCCCGCCGCGCAATTTATCACCGCCTCGCGCCCGCCGGCATCGGCGGCAGCGCCATCCGCGGCCCCGGGTTTGTTTGATTCGTCTATGGACCTGCCGACGTCCCCGCCGCCCGCCCCGCTGCCGGCGGCGCAGTCGCAAGCCCTGTTTTCCGACATGCGGCCCGTGCCGGTCCTTCAGAAACAGGCGTACGAAGAGGCGGCGACGGGCAAGTTCATCTCTCTGGCGGATTTTGAAGGCCCGCCCGGGCCGCTGGATCCGCAAGGCCCCATATCCATCATCGGCTCACCGGGGGGCAAGCTCGCCATCACCGTAACCCAGACCCGCACGGGCTCAGGCGCATTGGCGGTGGAACTACCGCCCGGTGCGCGGCTTGTTTTCAAGACCTCCAGCCAGCGGAATTTCAGCCTGTACACGCTGCTGTCGGCGGCGGTGTATGTGTCTGCACCCCGCGACGACATGGTCGTCACGCTGGTGGGAGCAAAAGGCCGCTGGCAGTGGCACGACACGCTGCTGAGGGCAGGCTGGAACACGGTCATGGTGGACCTGGCCCACCTCCAGGCCACGGGCGGACTGGATCCCTCCGACATCCGCGAGATCAGTTTCAGCTTTAGCGAGCAACACCGCCCGGTGAGTTTTAATCTGGATGACCTGCTGCTCATCGACAATACGCGCGTCATTCCCAACACGCCCGCAGGCACCACGCTGCGGCGCGTGGGCCTGGATTACGAGCTCACCTGCGCCAATCAGCTCAGGCCCATCCGACTGGCCCAGGGCAAAGATGGCCTGTGGCGGCTGGGCGATTCGCCCGCCATCCTGCAATTGGGGACGCCATCAGATTCGCTCGATGGACAGAAGGAGAACATCGGTATTCTGGGAGACCGCCACGCGGGCGATGCCCAACTGCTGGAGGCCAATCCGGTGCGGATTCGCCTGGCCAGCACCTGGTATTTCCCGCCGGAGCTTGGCCTGTGGCGGCACATGGATGTGCGGCAACTCCGCTGGGAGTACACCTTCTACGGCGATGGGCGCTGCGTAACGTGCCTGCGCCTGGTCAATGCCGGCGGCGTGGATGTATACCAGGTGCGCCTGGTAGAACCGCAGATGGCCGCCTGGTCCGATGGCACGATTGGCAAAACCCTCCACATCACCAACTTGAACGGCCAGGGCGGCCAATGGTGCTGGCTGACCTGCGCAAATGGGGATTCCGCACAGGATATTCTGGAGGCTTACGCCCATCCGCCGCGCGCGACGGTTTTATCGGGGACTACTAATATAGTGTCTGCTGGCGATGCCGACATTTTTGACCGCTCCCAGGGCTGCTATGTTGCCCAGGCCGTCGGCGGCCATTGCCGCTTGTCTCTGGCAATCAGTGCGCGGCCGCTGGCGCATCCGGCGTTCCGCATCATCGCCCCGTGGGAAGGATCGATTATCGGCAGCCGCGCCGGCATGCCCATTCGCCCCATCGTCGCCACGGACCAAGGCGCCCTGGCCGTGTTGGATGAAGTGCTGAAGAATCCGGCAGTCGTGGAGTTTTCGGGAAAGATCGGCCTCTTGGACAGATAACTGCGGTAGAACAATGACTGCTTGGAGCATCAGTCGGGGGCTGTTTCCCGCCGGGATCAAACCATCCGGCGGCGGCCACGTGGTGAAATTCACCACCTGCTGCTTGTTCACGATTCTTCTGCTGGCCGCCACAGCCTTCGCCCAGCCGGCGGATGTCACTTCCCAGGATGTGGCCAAGGCCATCCAGCAGGCGGTCGATGTGATCGAGGCCGCCCAGCAGCCTTCCGGCGGCTGGCCGGATCAAAGCCAATGGCGCGGCGGCCAAACCGCCCTGTCGCTCCTGGCCCTGCTGAACGCCGGCGTGGACCGCAACACCTCACCCATCCGCAAGGGCCTGGCCTATCTGCACGGCATCCCCAATGAATCCACTTATGTGGTGTCCCTGCGCTGCATGGTGCTCGTGGCCGCGGGCGCGGAGAGCACAAACGGAGAGCTCATCTCCGCCACGCAGTGGCTGACCAGCCATCAACTTTCCGATGGCACGTGGGATTACTCACCCACCAGCCCCGGCCGCGACAACAGCAACACGCAGTTTGCCCTGCTGGGCCTGCACGAGGCGGCCAAGGCGGGCGTGAACGTGGACCAGATCGTCTGGGGCCGCAGCCAGGCCCATTTCAACGATACCCAGAACGCTGATGGCGGCTGGTGCTACAAGTTTCGGTCTCTCGACAACGGCCCTTCCTCCTACGGCTCCATGACCTGCGCGGGCGTGGCCAGCCTCTTCATCACCGGCGAGCAACTGATGGCCGGCCGGGAGAAAGGCTATTTCGAGGGCGGCGCGTATCAGTGCGGCCGGTACGCTGAAAACGTGCACATCGCCGGCGGCCTGGGCTGGCTGGCCCGCCACTTCACCGTCCAGAGCAACCCGGGCCACGGCAACTGGCAGTATTACTACCTGTACGCCCTGGAGCGCGTGGGCATGACCGGCGGCCTGCGCTACATCGGCGAGCACGACTGGTATCGCCTGGGGGCGCGTGAGCTTTTATCTACGCAGCGCGGGGGCATGTGGAACAACTCGCTCGTGGACACCTGTTTTTCGCTGCTCTTTCTGGCCAAGGGGCTGCGGCCGGTGATCATCCAGAAGCTCCAGTGGAACGGGCTGTGGAACCCGGACCGGTACGATCTGGCCCATCTCACGGAATATGTGAGCCTGAAGCGCGGGCAGATTTTCACCTGGCAAATTGTCCCCATTTCGGCGGATGTGGAGGACTGGCTGACCGCGCCGATCCTGTATTTTCAGGGACATGATTTCCCGAAGTTCACCGATAGGGATGTGGAGAAGCTGCGCAACTTTGTCGATAACGGCGGCGTGCTGGTGGCCGAAGCCTGCTGCTCCAAGCCTGCGTTTGCCGCGGGGTTCAGGAAATTCGCCGCCACGGCTTTTAAGGAATATCCCCTGCGCGAGCTGTCACCGGACCACCCGGTTTTCCACGCGGTGGTGGACCTGGACCGCACACACGGCGTCATGGGCATCGACGCCGCGTGCAGGACCAGCGTGTTCTTCCTGCCCAACGATGTGAGCCTGCCTGTGGGAGCAGCGCGAAGTGCCGACGCAAAAGGCGCTGTGCGCATTCGCCTTCGATTTCGGGCTGAATCTTGTGGCCTACGCCACGGGCGATCAGCCGCTGGGGAATCGGTTGACGCGGGTGAAGCTGGCTAATGCTGAATCGCAGCCGGCCGGAGACAAAACAGCCGCGCGAAGGTCGGCGGTACACCTGGCGCGGTTGATCCACAACGGCGACTGCATGGCCGATCCCAAGGCACTGACGAACCTGGCCCGACTGGCCGTGAAAACATCGGCGATGGACATAGTCAGTGATGACAAGCCCATCGACCCGGGCGATGAGGAGATATTCAAGCACCCCGTGCTCTTCATGACGGGCCACTTCGCCTTCACGCTGACGGATAAGCAGGTCGCCAACCTCGCCAAACATTTACGCGCGGCGGCATCCTCATAGCCGATTGCTGCTGCGGCGCAAGGCCTTCGATGAGAGTTTTCGCAAGCTTGCGTCGCAATTGGTGGCCCAGATCGATGGCGGCAAAGATCTGGCGCCACTACCGGCGGATGATCCGCTCTTTACGGGCAAGGTGGCCCAGCCGCTGGGTGAAGTGCATTTGCGGAAGATCCTGGCGGATGAACTTGGCCGCCCAACGCTGGACCGCCCGCTGATTCTGGCCGCCACGGCCCACGGCCGCCCCATCATCCTATACAGTCCCTACGACTGGACCTGTGGCCTGGAGCACGACAATGCCTTTGGCTGCCGCGGGTATGAGGATGAAGATGCGGCGAGGATTGGGTTGACGTTGCTGTTGTATGCGGTGAGTTACTGAGTTTCGGGGACGGAGCACTAAATTCTTCAATTGCATTAACATTTTTTGCGGATGGCCGCGCTGTGAATTTAGTGCTCCGTCCCCGAAACTCCCGCCTACTCCTTCAGTTCCACCGACCAGTACGCGTTGTCGAGGAACTGCTTCCAGGAGGCGTATTTCTCGCTGGTCAGGCGGACCATGATGGCCGGGGAGCGCTTGGGTTTGACGGGCAACGTCACCAGCTTCATGTGCGCTTCATCGGGACGCCGCCCGCCCTTGCGGACGTTGCAGTGGATGCAGCAGCAGACGATGTTTTCCCAGGTGGACTTGCCGCCCAGGCTGCGGGGAACCACGTGGTCCAGGGAGAGCTCGCTGGTGGGCAGCTTCTTGCCGCAGTATTGGCAGCGGTTGTTGTCGCGGGCGTAGATATTGCGGCGGTTGAACTTCACGCTCTGGCGCGGCAGCCGATCGTACACGACTAGGCGGATGATCCGCGGCACGGCGATCTCAAAGCGCACGCAGCGGATCCAGTCGTGGCGGGCCTTCTCAAAGCGGGCGCGGGCCTGGCTGACTTCCATCCAGGATTCAAAATCGTGTCCGGTGAAAACCCCATCCTCGACGTGTACGACCTCGGCCAGGTCGCGATATAGCATGGAAAGCGCGCGCCGCACACTGACTACGCGAATGGCGGCGTAGTACTTGTTCAGTACCAGAACGCTGGCATCCAGGCCACTGACGGCGACGGTCACGAGGCCCTCCAATCAAAGCAGGACCACTTATCTGCCGGCCTGACAGCGGCCGACTCCACTGCATAATACGGCTGTAGTTGCTTGCCTGCAAGCGTTTACTGCGCGTGACCAGATTCTTACGCGCCTTCTTAGCCTGCGAACAAAGAGGAACACAAAGACCACGAAGATCACAAAGGACACGAAGGGGAAAAGAAAAGGTAAAGGCCGGAAACGGCGGGAAAAGGCCTTAACCGCAGAGGTCGCAGAGGACGCAGAGAAGAAAATGCGCCATGGCGAGGAACACGGGCAAGATGCCTGTGCTACGGAGCTTTCTTAGCCTGATTCTTGCAAAAGTCGCGCGTCAGAGCCGCCGATGAACTCACCAGATGGTCGGTTCGTGCGCCGATCATGCGCCCTTTAGACAGGTGGAGAGCGCGATGAGCATAGAAATCAAGTGCAACTGCGGCAGCGAGTATCGGCTGGGTGATGACAGATCCGGAATCATTTTTATCTGCAAGGTCTGCCGCGCGGAATTGGTTGTGCCTAAAGGTTCGCCGCGCGGCGTGAACCGCGACGAGATACCCCCGGTGGTCATTGCGCATGACGGCCTTACTCGCAGCGCCGAGGGCGCCCATCAAGACCAGCGGCCCGCACCGGCGACGTCGGGAATGTCCAAGGCGTTTTACAACGCGGGGGTGGCCCAGGCCCATGCCGGTCAGGAAGAAGCGGACGACGACAAAGACGGTATAACGCACTGGCCGCAGGCGTGGTCGAAAGGCGACCTTGAGAAAAGGGACAGGCCCGCAAGGCCCGGCCGCGCGTGGCTGATCATTCGCGGCGTGCTGTGGGCGGCGAGCGCGGCCTTCCTATGGGCGCCGTGGTTTGTCTGCCCGCAGTCCATCGATTCATCCGGGCCGGTCGGCGCCATGAGCCTCCCCGGCTGGAAGATGGTGCTATCCAGTGCGGACACCGCGGCGGCAACCATCGCCGACTCGCGCGACGGTCTGGCCGAGACGTTCCGCCGCCTGACTGGGCTCAATGAGTTGCCCGCCGATCCCAACGTGGCAGCGGGAACGGCACTGCTGATGTTCGCGCCGGCGCTGTATGGGCTGGGGCTGGTGGGCGTGCTGTTCTTCGCGGCGGCGGCCATCAAGCGCGGCAGCCGCGGCCTGGTCGTCCCCTTCTCCCTGTGTATGGTGTCGCTGCTGGCCCTGGTGATCGGCTGGCAACTGACCAGCGGAGCGATACCCATCTGGCGGGCCGGACCGGATGCCCCATCCATCGGCCTCTCAATGTGGGTGTACATCATGCTGATGGCGCTTGTGCCTATGATGCTGCTGATGTCCACGCGGCCGGCGCCGGTTGAAGAGGAAACTGAGGAGCGGCAGGTTCGCACGGCCGCCTCACGCTAGCAAAAAAAGGTTACAGGGCACAGGGTACAGGGGACAGATACGGCGGGAGAAGAGGGAACAGGGGACAGAGCAACAGGCTTCAGGCTGTGGGCTTGGGGCACGGCCGGAGAACGACTATTCCGTTCCGCCGAGGGTCCTTCCTTGGCGGAGGGAGGGATGCCCCATTTGGCTCAAGCTGAATGGGGCGATTTTTTGGTGGGAGAATCAAGTCACTTGAGAAGATTCTATCCGACTTCAAAATTCCAAACTACAAATCCTAAACTCCAAACAAGCACCAAATCCCAAAGAAGAACAAAACGTTTACTCTGAGTTTGGAATTTGGTGCTTGGAATTTGTTTGGGATTTGGAGCTTGGGATTTGGGATTTTTGAGCGCAGCAGAATTTCAAATACTATCCCACAGTCAATTAAGAAGGGACTTCCCAAATCAGACCAAATCACCCAGTGCTTTCTCGATCTGCTCTAATCGCGCCTTCATTTCGGCTAATCGCTGCTTCTCCGATGCCACCACTTCGGCCGGCGCCTTGGCGATGAACTTTTCGTTGCCCAGTTTGCCTTCAACAGAGGCGATGCCCTTGGCCACCGTTTGGCGCTCCTTGGTCAGGCGCAACCGCTCGGCCACGACATCCACCACATCGGCGATGAAGGCGGTCAGCCCAGCGGCCACGACGGTGGCGGCCTTGGAGTCTGGCCGCGCGGCATCGGGATGGATGGAGAGGTCGGACAGCCGCGCTTGGGAGCGGATCAGGGCAGAGTTGGCCTGGACCAGCGCGGCGGGCTGGCCTGCGGCGCGAACCAGTACGGAAAGATCCCGCGAGGGCGGCACGTTATGCAGCATGCGGACCTGACGTATGCCGCGGATGAGGTCCTGGAGCAGGGCGAACTGCGTTTCCGTAGTCGCTTCAATCCAATCCGGGTTGGCCTTAGGCCAGGCGGCCTTGATGAGGTTGGGCTCCATGGGCGAGACGCCCATGGGACTCACGGGCGAGACGCCCGTGCTACGCTCAGAAGGTTCGGCGGCCGCACCCTCAGGCCCGCGTTTGGGGGCGATCTCATTGAGATGCTGCCAGATCGTCTCGGTCACGAAGGGCGCGATCGGGTGCAGCATGCCGCAGCAGGCCATCCAGCACATAGGCGATGATGGCCTTGGGGGCACCCTCGCCGGAATTGATGCGGCCCTTGGCAATCTCCAGGTACCAGTCGCAGAAATCATCCCACATGAAGCGGTAGATGGCGCTGGCCAGTTCGTTGAAGCGGTAGGCGGCCAGTGCATTAGTCGTATCGCGGATGGTCGTGTGCAGGCGGCTTAAGATCCACCGGTCGGCCAGGTTCTGGCGCGGATCGATGGCGGCCCAGGCGGGCAACGCCTCCAGGTTCATCATGGCAAAACGCGAGGCGTTCCACAGCTTGTTGCAGAAATTGCGGCCGATGTCGAACTTGGGCGAGGTGTTCATCGCTCGACCATCGGGCAATTTCACATGCTCCACCGGCATGCGGACATCCTGCGTCTCGGTGGTCATGGAGGCCAGCGTGAAGCGCATGGCATCCGCGCCGTGGCTGTCGATGATGTCCAGGGGGTCGATGCCGTTACCCAGGCTCTTGGACATCTTGCGGCCCTCGCCATCCTGGATCATGGCGTGGATGTACACATCGGCGAAGGGAATGTCGCGCGAAAATACTGGCCAAACATGACCATGCGGCTGACCCAAAGCGTGATGATCTCGCGGGCGGTGCAGAGCACGCTCGTAGGATAGAAGGTTTTGAGTAGCGGGGTTTCTTCGGGCCAGCCCATAGTGGAGATCGGCCACAGGCCTGAGGAGAACCAGGTGTCAAGAACATCAGTGTCCTGGTTGACCTTCTCAAACATCCATCGAACATTCGCAGCCAAGTTATGTATTTCATCGTTGGAAAAAGATGGATATGGCTGGGCAGGCAAAGGTTCGCCGGGCGTATGAGGAACGGCCTCGATTATAAACTCCAAAACCTTGGATAACGCTTTTGTTGCGTCTTCTGTTTTTGCGCAGAGAAAGAACTTAAACTCCTGCGCATTAGCCATTACAAGCAGGGCCTTAGGCCCAAGTTGAATAGCCTCTGTGTACGCATCCAAGCGTTTTTGAAGCTCTTGGGCATACTCCTCTGGCTGATCCCATGCATTTGGAAACTGCTGATCGCGACTGGGTAGCGCGGGCATTACATACCATACGGGGATGCGGTGCCCCCACCACAATTGGCGGCTGATGGGCCAGTCGCGGAGGTTCTCCAGCCAGGCGCGATAGGTATTGGCGTAACGATCTGGCACAAATTTCAGACGACCATCCAAAAGCGGCATCAAGGCCATACCGGCCAGAGAGTTCAGCGGTACATCCGTGCCTTTGAGCAGCAAGGTCTGACCTTGTTTTTCAACGAGATCGGCATGCTCTTTGGCCCAATCCGCAATCGGCAATCCGCAATCCGCAATCGGCTTTTTGACTGCGATGTACCACTGGTCCGACAGGTATGGCTCTATGGGCACATGGCTGCGATAGCTGTGGCCCACCTCGTGCTCGTAGTCACGGACATCTTCGAGGAGGCCCTCTTCGCGGAACCACTCGACGATGGCCGCGCGGGCCTCAAAACGGTCCAGGCCAAGAGCTGCTGGGCCTCGGGCTCGGAGGCATCCTGCCAGCCGTGCTTATCGGAAATCGAGCCATCCGGCGCCATCACGTTCACCACGGGCAGGTTGTGGCGGCGGCCGATCTCCCAGTCGTTGGGGTCGTGGGCGGGCGTCACCTTCAAAAAGCCGGTGGCGAAGCGGGCCTTGGCATCTTCGCTGGTGGGGTCGGGGAGGACAACGTACTCATCTTCGATGATAGGGATTACGCGGCCGACGATGGGGAGTTTGACCTTTTTGCCGCGGAGCGCCGCCGCGCGGGGATCGCGCGGGTTGATGGCCACGGCCGTATCGCCCAGCATGGTTTCGGGGCGCGTGGTGGCGACGGTGATATGGGTGATCACGACCTCACCGGCATCCCCCGTAGCACGGGCGTCTCGCCCGTGAGTCGCAGGGGCATCTTGCCCCTGCTCCGGCCGTTTCATTCCCCTCCAGGGCCAATCCTTTAAACCGGCCTTGAGAGGATTATCCAGAACATATTGGACCTCAGCGTTGAACTCTTCCTCATCCCGAATTAGATGGTCGTAGTATTCCTCCTGCCAGAACTGACCGGTTCTCCTCAGTATTCGGTTTGCTTCTTTGGCCGTGAACGATTTCCAGGAGTGCAGAATCTCGCTTAGCTGGTTTTCCCCCAGCGGCCGCACGATAACGTGGACGTGATTCGGCATGATGCACCAGGCGACGATCTCATATCGATCACCATCGAAGTGCATCAATGCATTCTGCACCATTTCCGCAATTCGCTCATCCTTCAAAAGGCACTCGCCCCGCCCGGCATCCAGGAAGGATTGAACGCGCGCAGAATAGAGTTGGTGCAGCTTCGATCCGCTCGTGATATGTCAAATCCCGCTTTTGCTGCTGGGCACGCTCCACGATTTCCTTGCGTGGGCCACCCAGCCTTCCAGTACTTCTGACGGGACCGAATCGGCCAGGCGAAAGGTCACCGCGTATGTCGCCCCAGCCTGAGTCCAGTGCGGCAAATGCGCGCCATGTCGCTTATCAATAGAAGACTCCATGGGCGGGACGCCCATGGGACTCACGGGCGAGACGCCCGTGCTACGTAAGACCACGGGCTCGACCAGTGGGTACTTCAAATACCAGAAGTGGCCCTTGATCGTCTCGTGTTCGACTTCATCATCGGCCAGTACGGTCTGCGTGGCCGGATCCCAGTTCACCAACCGCTTGCCGCGGTAGATCAGGCCATCGGCGAAGAGTTTGAAGAACGCCGCGCGGACGGCGCGGCGCAGGTCTCATCCATGGTGAATCGCGTGCGCTCCCAGTCGCAGGAGCATCCCATGGCCTTCAATTGGCCCAGGATGCGGGCCTCGTATTCATCCTTCCACGCCTGCACGCGGCCGATGAATTCCTCGCGGCCAAAATCGGTGCGGCGCTTGCCCTCCTCCGCCAGGATGCGCTTTTCCACCACGGTCTGCGTGGCGATGCCCGCGTGGTCCGTGCCGGGCATCCACAAGGTCTCCTGGCCCGCCATGCGATGGTAGCGGATGAGAATATCCTGCAATGTGTTGTTTAACGCATGCCCCAAGTGCAGCGCGGCCGTCACATTGGGCGGCGGAATCACGATGGAATACGCCGGCTTTTCCGTCGGCTCGGCGTGAAAACTATTTGCCTCCTGCCACAGTGCGTAGGCGTCCTTTTCAAACTTTTTTGGGTCATAGATGGGATCTAGTTGAGTGGGCATGTTCTTTACTGGTTGATCGGTTAACTGGTTAATCGGTTAACTCGCTGCTCCATTCCTAAGCATAGGTCCTGTTGAAAAGCGTTATCAGTTCCCGCTTGAAAACAAACAATTCGAATCAGCTTACAGATCTTCAAAAAGAATCCGATTAACGGATTAACCGATTAACCGATTAACGCGGCAAAGACAGTCACTCGCCTTTTTCGCCAGCCCTTACAAGCACGTACTCAAACGCGTCCGTCAGCGCCAGCCAGGACGCTTCGATGATATTCGTGCTGACGCCGACCGTGCCGAAGTTGTGCTCTCGATCGTGGAAGGTGATCGAGACGCGGACCTTCGCGGCGGTCTCTTCCACGGCGTTGACCACGCGGACCTTGTAGTCATCCAGGTGGATCTGGTCCACGCAGGCATAGTGCGGCCGCAGGGCCTTGCGCAGCGCGCCATCCAGGGCATTAACGGGACCATCCCCATCGGCCACGGTGTACTCGCGATGGCCGTTGACCTCCAGGCACACCACGCCCTCGGTCTCGGCGGCGTGGCCGTTGGGGCGGTAGATGTTGCAGCGGAAGTGCTCCAGTTCCCAGAACTGGCCCTTCCACCACTTGCCGCCCAGGGTTTTTCGCACCAGCAGTTCGAAGCTGGCCTCGGCCGACTCGAACTGGTAGCCCTCGGCCTCCAGGGCTACTACACGATCGAGCACCTTCTTTTGCGCGGCCTTGTCATTCAGAATGTCGAACTTTTTACCGGCGGTGGCGGCGATGTTGCTCGCGCCGGAAAGTTCGCTCACCAGGATCCGCCGCGTATTGCCCACGGTGGCGGGGTCGATGTGCTCGTAGGTGGTGACGTTGCGCTGCACGGCGTGTACGTGCATGCCTCCCTTGTGCGTGAAGGCCGAGCGGCCGACGAACGGCTGGTCGCTGCGGAAATTCAGGTTGGCCACATCGTACACGAAGCGGCTGACCTCGGTCAGGTGCGCCAGCGACCGTTCGGTCAGGCAGTCGTAGCCGGACTTTAACACCAGGTTGGGGATGATGCTGGTCAGGTCGGTGTTGCCCGTCCGCTCGCCCAGGCCGTTGATCGTGCCCTGCACCTGCACGGCGCCGGCATCGACCGCGGTGAGGGAATTGGCCACCGCCAGATTGCTGTCGTTGTGGCAATGAATTCCCAGCTTGGCCTCCGGCATGGCGGCCAGAACCTTGGCGATGGCTTCGGCGATGTCGCGCGGCAGCGAGCCGCCATTGGTATCGCACAGGACCAGGCGCATTGCGCCGGCTTCGGCCGCGGCCTTCAGCGTGGAAAGGGCGTACTCGGGGTTGGCCTTAAAACCGTCGAAAAAGTGTTCGGCATCGTAGATGGTTTCGCGGTCGCGCTTGGCGCAGATGGCCACGCTGTCGGCGATC
This sequence comes from uncultured Phycisphaerales bacterium, assembly GCA_963785635.1. Taxonomy (GTDB): domain Bacteria; phylum Planctomycetota; class Phycisphaerae; order SM23-33; family FEN-1343; genus FEN-1343. The sequence continues at coordinate 70,050 of CAWAWB010000004.1, read as the reverse complement.
ATGGAAAGATTTTCTTCGGGCGTGACGCGCAGGACTTCGCGGACGTGCAGGTCCCAGCTTTTGCCCACGATGGTACACACCGGGGCGTTGGAATCCAGCAGGGCCTTCATGCCGGTGTCTTCATCGGCGCGGCAGTCGCGCCGGCGGGTCATGCCGAACGCGGCGATTTTCGCGTGTTTGATCGGGCAACGGGTGATCTCGCGGAAGAAGGCCTCATCCTTGGGATTGGAGAGCGGGTAGCCGCCCTCGATAAAGTCCACGCCCAAGGTGTCGAGCTTTTCGGCGATGCGCAGTTTGTCCTCCAGCGAGAGGCTCACGCCCTCGCCCTGCGTGCCATCCCGCAGCGTGGTGTCGTAGATCTCGATTTTGCGTTTCTTGTTGCCCACGGTTAATTCCAATCCGTTATGCCACTAGGGGCAGATGATTTTTGTATCGAGCTTCGGGCGTTTGGGCAAGGATTCTTAGGCATTCCTAAGGCATGAAAAAAGCCCGGGGGCTCGCGTTAAAGCCTCAGGGCCGTCACCAGTTGGAACTGGAGGCAAAAACACCTAAGGCACGCAAGGTACGGGTACGCCAATAATCGCGGCGCGGAGGCTGCACGCCCGCGCACCTGCGCGGCCATCCATCGCAGCTCGACCATTAAGGTCCTTCCGCACCGATCTCTCCCGCACTTTCGTGCCTGAAATTCTTCGACTCAGGCATTATAGGGCAGGGATTGGAACTGTCAACGCTTCACAATCGAGTCGTTTGGAAGGGCAAGGAGGCCAAGCAGTGGACCAATGGCCCCTTTGGCCATCTTTATTAAGTCTCGCAAATGCAAGTGGTTAAGTTCGAAGAGGGCCAAGAAGGCCAAGAGGGCCAAGGGCCAAACTTCGGAAACTCGGTAATTCCCCGGAACCAGGAATTAGCCTTCCACTCTTGCATTGCAAGAGTCGTGAGGCGGCGGCCTCCAGTGTTGCGGGATTTCCGCAACACTATCTTCGCCGCCGGGTTCAGGTGGTCGATTCGACCACCTGACTGAACAATAGCCAAACCCACCCCCCATCCCTATAATGTCGCCCATGCGCGTTGTGGCGATGATCAATCAGAAAGGCGGCGTGGGCAAGACCACCACCGTGGCCAACCTGGCCGCGGCCTTGGCCGCCCGCGGGCAGCGCATACTCGCCATCGACCTGGACCCCCAGAGCCACCTCACCATGCACCTGGGGCTGGAAGGGACTGAAGTTTCGCCGGGCGTGTATGACGTGCTCACCAGCGGCGCGGCCATCTCCGCCGCGGCGCGAAAGGTGACCGATAATCTTTCGGTCGTGGCCAGCAGCATCGACCTGGCCGGGGCGGAGATCGAACTGGTCAGCATCGTGGGCGCGAGCAGCTCCTGGCCGATCGGCTGGCCGCGGAGAATCTGCCCTACGATTACGCGCTGATCGACTGCCCGCCCTCGCTGGGATTGTTGACCTTGAACGCACTTTCCGCGGCGGATGAGGTGCTCATTCCGCTTCAGCCGCACTTTCTGGCGCTCCAGGGATTCGGCAAGCTACTGGAGACCGTGGCGCTGGTGCAGCGGCGAATCAATCGCCGTCTGCGCGTCTGCGGCGTGCTGCTCTGCATGTTCGAAAGCGCCACCAAGCTGGCCGCCGAGGTGACGGAAGACATCCAGTCCTTCCTGAAACAGGGACGGGACAATAACGCGCCCTGGGCCGGCGCAAAGCTCTTTGAGACGCGCATCCGCCGCAACGTCAAGCTGGCCGAGTGCCCCAGTTTCGGCCAGACGATAAACGCCTACGCCCCGCAGAGCCACGGCGCTGCCGACTATGAGGCGCTGGCGGATGAGTTTTGGCGCTGCATAAGGTGGCCGCCGCGCAGGCCACAGGTGCGCAGGCGACAAGTGAAGTCCCGCCGATCACAATGCCGGCCGCCACAGCAGGCTGCGGGGATGCGACTATCGCGCCGCCCGGGGCCCCCGCCGCTGTGAGTGAATCAAGGCAGCTTTCCGCTCCAATGGCACAGCAGGATTCACCGGCATGATTGGTGTGCGATTTCCCTTTAAACCCAAACCCTGGCACGCGACTCGCCCGCGCTGGGAGATTGTCTGGGGCCGCATCGCCGTGGGCGTGCTGATCGCGGCGTGGCTGGCGGCCTTCGTGGCGACGCATATTCCCGGACCGGATCTGCCCAATCTTGAAGTTTCGGACAAGATTCTGCACAGCGTCGGTTATGCGGGCCTGGCGGCGCTGCTGGGCATCGTGCTGATTTTCCGTCGCTGGCCCGTGTGGCCGCGCGTGCTGGTGGTGTTTGCTATTCTTTCGATTTATGGCGCGTGCGACGAGTTGTCTCAGCCGCCTTTCCAGCGTACGGCCGACATTAACGACTGGCTCTTCGACTGCCTGGGCACGCTGGTGAGCCTGTGCGTGCTGGAAACGGCGTGGTGGCTCGTGCGAATGGCATGGAGAAAAAAAAGGCTGCAGACCGCAGGCCTCAGTACGCAGGAAACACCACACGAAGATGGACATTCATGACTAACTCAAGAGAGGTCCTCTCCGGTGAGCGTGTGAGGTTAATAATAAACAGCCAGCCACCAAGAGCACCAAACGGAATCATTTCTTAGAACACATTCTTGTATTTCTTGGTGTGCTTGGTGATCTTGGTGCTTAAATTGGTTTAAGTTAAATCTGCCGAATCGTTCTATAGAAGCCCTAATCCCTTGTCTTTTTCTTGAATTCGGCCAGTTCCTCAAGCTGCCGCGCGGAGAGGGGCCGCGGGCCGCCTAAGTGCTCGGACATGAGCACCACCTGGCAGTAGCGCTCCAGGGTTTCCATCCGCCACCAGGTCTGGAGCAGTTTTTCGCCCACGGTGACCGCGCCGTGATTGGCCATGATCACTGCTTTTGCACCCGCCGCCACGCGCGCGGCCACGGCCGCGGCGACATCATCCGTGCCGGGCATGTGATATTCGGCCAGGGCGATTTGCCCCAGCGTAAGTTCCACCTCGGGCAGAATTCCCACCGGCGGAACTTTGGCCGCCACTCCAAAGGCGGTCGCGCAGGGCGGATGGGCGTGCACAATCGCCTTTATGTCGGGGCAGCGACGGTAGATGTGCAGGTGCATGCGAAATTCAGATGTGACGGCTAACCGGCCGGATAGCTGATTGCCCCGGCCATCCAACACGGCAATATCGCTGGCCTTCATGTCCCCTTTTGAGATTTCCGTGGGCGTGCAGAGAATCCGCTCGGCCGAAATCCTCACGCTGATATTGCCGTCGCGCCCGCCGACGTAGCCCTTCTGGCACATGCTCTGGCCGATGCGGCAGATTTCTTCCTTCACCAGCTTCAGCGCGGCGGCAGAAACAACTTTTTTTGGTCTGGACATAGGCAACCTTTTAACTCCTTTGGTCAGCCTAGTATGCGGCAATTTGTACCGATCATCAAGGCCGCGGGCCCAACCGTAAGAGATGTTTTTCTACATCGGCAAACAGCGACACCGATGGACCTCGGCAAAGTGCCCTCTATAATCCCCGTAGGCTCATTTCAGCAGGAATCATCTCAGAGGGCATAGCGAAAAGGAGAAGGCGAATGAAAGCTGCACAACGGATTGTTGCTCTTATTCTTTTGTGTGGGCCTTGGGCGCAGGCGTCGCTGGTGACGTTTGATCTGACCACCGATCCGGCCAATCACACCTGGACGCTGGATGCGATCGTCTCCCAGGGCGACAACGGCGGCCTGGCCGCGTTTAGTGTCGGGCTGGAGGGCATAAGCACAGGCACTTCTCTGGCGCCTATCGTTTCTGATCCTAAAGGAAGATCCTACGGTTTCACCGTTTTCAACAACTATGCATATGGGGGCTACTTTGAGGCCTTTGCCGGACAAAACCCAATGTCGTCACAACAGGTATTTGGCATCGGCCAGGAGAAGGGCTCCCTTGGCGATATAAGCTGGGATGTGCCGGTTGAACTTTTTGAAGGTACCTATACAACGGGTACGCCGGCGTTCACGGGAGCCGCCTCGGCAAATGTATATGATCAATGGAGGCAGGGCTGGGCTTTAGGGGCGGACACATTCCTGAAGGGATTTGTCTATCCGGAACCAGGCGACTCCAACACGCAGCCCAACTCTAAGCTGAATCCCAATCCGGACCCGAATCCAGACCCCGGGCCAAACCCCGATCAGCCGCCGATTGTTCCCGCGCCCGCGTCCGTGATTCTGGGCGCCTTGGGGCTGGGCCTCGTGCGCTTGCTGCGGGGCGGACGGAAGAACCGGTGACAGCAGGGTGCCGCCGGGCACCATAAAGTGATCATTTAACGTAATGCGGGCGAACCCGCGGGTTCGCCCGCATTGTAGACTGTTGCCTTGTGCGACACAGGCCGCCCCCCTCGCTCCAAACGGCTAAAATTCGTTGAGGCGGATGTTGTCTCAGTAGACTATTTCCATTCGCCAGGTAAGCACAGGAGCGGCCATGGCCAATCGCGCCATCGACTTTGTGGAGGAGGTGTTCAGCCGCTTCAGCGACGATCAGGCGTTAACCCAGGCCGCCGGCGTGGCGTATTATGCCGTGCTATCCATTCCGCCGCTGGTGCTGCTGTTTATCGCGATCACCAGTTATTTAGGGCAGGACGAGCGGGCGCGGATGGTCAATCTGGTGGAGGGCAGCGCCGGAAAACCCGCCGCGCAGTTCATGGACACGATTATCCGGCGCGGCCAGAAGAACCTTCCCCACGCCACCGGTTCGCTGATCGTGAGCATTGCCGTGCTTGTATTCTCGGCCAGCGGGGTGCTGTCGGCGCTGCAATCGGGGCTGAATATGATCTGGGGCGTGAAATCCGCGCCGGGGCAAGGCGTCTGGGGCTGGCTGCGCAAGCGGCTGCTCTCCATGTTGATGATCCTGGCCATCGCCTTTATCCTGCTGGTTTCGCTGGTCATCAGCTCCATTATCGATTTCGCCTTCGCCCGGTATGTCGGCGCCAAGGTTATCGCCATCATCGTGCCCTGTATCGTGTACGTGCTGCTGTTTGGGACGATGTACAAGGTGCTGCCGGATGTGAAGATTTCCTGGAGCGATGTGTGGATTGGCGCGCTCATCACGGCCGCGCTTTTCAGCGCGGGCAAGTACGTCATCAGCATGTACATCGCCCACGCCAATTACGCCAGGAGCTACGGCGCCGCCGGTTCCATGATCGCCCTGCTGGTGTGGATTTATTTTGCCAGCGTCATTTTCTATTTCGGCGGAGAGATTACGGAGGTGGTGGCCCAGCGCCGCGGCGCACGATCGAGCCCAACCGCCACGCGGTGAAATTCAAGCAGATTGAAGTGAAGGATGAGAAGGCGGCGGCGTGAGGGACAAATTTTCAATTGAAGGCGGTAATTTGCGTGCATCTCATATTCGCTTGGGCTATAATATTCTCGTTCGGTCCGTCTCTTGAAAGCTTGAGCGGGAATCAGTATCTCCCATCAACTCTCCTGACGCTCCTTACTCTTTAGGCAAGAAGATAGCCTCTTTCGAGATCCGGAAAGAATGAACAGGATCAGGACGCCCCTTGACAGGAGACTCTCATGGGCAAAAAAGTGTATGTGGGCAATCTCGGGTACGACGTAACTGATGCAGATCTGGAACAGTTGTTCAGTCAGCATGGAGCCGTCGCCAGCGTAAGCGTGATCACCGACAAAGCCACCGGCAGAAGCAAAGGCTTCGGCTTTGTTGAGATGGCCACGGATGAAGAGGCGCAGGCAGCCATCGCCGCCCTTAACGGGCGCGAACATGGCGGCCGGCAACTGACGGTAAACGAGGCCAAGCCTCGTCCCGAAGGCGGCAGCCGGGGCCGCGGCGGTTACGGCGGCGGCGGCGGTGGCGGTGGCGGCGGACGTCGCTACTAAGCCAAACCAGTCAAACGCAAAACAGACCCCCGGCCGTGAGCCGGGGGTCTGCATTTTGCCTTTTCGCCACTCATGCGTGGCAGATCAGGGAGTCGTATCATGGCCGGTTTCGGATCAATCACGCTGCTGGGCAAGTCGGGGGAGAGCTATAAGTTCCTCGCCTACCCCCTGGGCACCGTATTCAAAGACGGTTTCGCGGCCGTCTACGTCATCACCGAGCGAGGGATCAAGGCGGCTACCGGCGCCATGCGGCATAAGCCGTTGATTTTCGGACAAAGCGCCGACCTTGGCAAACCGGAAGTCGGTTCGGATAATGCGCTATATGCTGCGGCGAACTGCATTTGCGTACACGCCGAACGGAACGAAGCGCGGCGGCAGAAAATCCAGCAGGACATAATGAGAATTCCCAGCAAACGCTGATAGCCCCACCTGTTAGTTCATCTGGGTGCAGTCATAGCATCGGAGGGCTATGCGTCTTTATCTGATTAACCCTCGTAACCCGCTGGTTAGCCTGTCCAACGTGAAGGCCAGCCGCTGGAATCGTTACCGAGTCTGGAAACCGCTGGGGCTGCTCGTGGTAGCAGGGCTGACGCCCGCGGAATGGCAAGTCACAATCATCGATGAAAACCTTGGACCGCAGGATTACGCGGCCATGGAGCGCCCCGACCTGGTGGGCATCACCGCGTTCACCTCTCAGGCCAACCGCGCTTACCAGGTGGCGGACCAATTCCGCGCCATGGGCATACCGGTGGTCATGGGCGGCATTCATGCCAGTGTGCGCGGCCAGGAAGCCCTCGCCCACGTAGATTCCGTGGTGACCGGCGAGGCGGAGAGCGTCTGGGCTACCGTTCTGGAAGATGCCCGTTGCCACAATCTGCAATCCGTTTACACCGGTGGGCACGTCGATATGGCCCAGGTGCCCCAGGCCCGCCATGAGCTGCTCAGCCAGGGCTACGCCTTTGGCGCTATTCAAACCACGCGCGGCTGCCCCCTGGACTGCAACTTTTGCAGCGTCTCGGCCTTTAACGGCCGGCGATATCGGCACAGGCCCATCGACCAGGTGATCCAGGAAATGCGGGCCATTCGCGAAAAGTGGGTCCTGGTGGTGGATGACAACCTCATCGGCACGAGCCAGTCGCATATCGCGCGGGCCAAGCAATTATTCCAGGCGATGATCGAGGCGAAGTTGCGTAAAAGCTGGATCGGCCAGGTCACCATCAACATGGCCGACGATGAGGAGCTGCTGGACTTGGCCGTCCAGGCCGGCTGCCGGGGCGTGTTTATCGGTTTTGAATCTCCCACGGCACAGGGGCTGGCCGAGGTGGGCAAGAAATTCAATCTGCTCAACGGGCGCAATTTCAAGAACTCCGTGCGGCGCATACAGAAGCATAACATCCTCGTGGTCGGCTCGTTCATCATGGGACTGGATGCCGACGAGCCGGGCATCGGCCGGCGCATCGCCAGCGCCGCCAGCAGCTACGGGGTGGACATCCTTAACGCCATCTTCCTGACTCCCCTGCCCGGCACGCGGCTGTGGGATCAGATGGAGTCACAGAAGCGCATCGCGGCCAATAATTTTCCCGAAGACTGGCGGCTGTATACCCTGAGCTTTCCTACGGCACACTACAAACACTTCTCCTGGCCGGCCATAGTTAAAGAGATGAACTCCTGCGAAACTCGCTTCTATTCACTAAGGAGCATCCTCCTGCGCCTGGCCCGCAGCATTCTTTGGAGGCGCAGGCCGCTCTTATTGATGGTAAGCAACCTGTCCTATCGCAACAACGGGGTTTTGATGCGCAAGCTGTACAGGGCCCTGCACATGCTGGAACCCGCGCCAGTCGAAATAGAAAGCTGAATCCATAACTTCAACGCATGGGCGGCTTCATTACACTTCACCAGCTTGCGCAAAATTCCTTTTCCACTTGCCCGCGGATTGCTAAATTCGAGGCGGCTTTGACAATGCGGCGGCCGGCAGAGACATTTAGTAAATCCATCGCGGAGGTTAAGAGCAATGTCGAGGAAGTACCGCATCGGCGTGATCGGCGCGGGGCGCGGGGAGCCGGATTCGCCAAGCAGCTCAACGAGGGCATGAATCGGGCGGAGCTGTTCGGCCTGTGTGATCCGGACATGGATCGCATGGAGAAGTTCTGCGCCTACCTGGGAATCGGCAAGCAAGTTCCCCGCTGGACAGACCCGGCAGAGTTTCTCGATCAAAAGCAGATGGATGCGGTGATGATCACCGTGCCGGACTTCGCCCATAAGGATGCGCTCGTGGCGGCCCTGAAGGCGGGCAAACACGTGTATCTTGAAAAGCCGCTGGCCAACTCGCTGGCCAGTTGCTACGAGATGGTCGAGGCCGTCAAGGAGAGCAAGACCGTCACCTTTGTGGGCTTTAACATGCGGGCCAGCCCCCCACACATCAAGCTGCGGGAAATCGTGCAGTCGGGCGGGCTCGGCCAGATCCTGCACATCGAGGGGTTGGAGCAGATGGGCGTGGCGCATTCGGCATCGTACATGCGCCGCTGGCATCGCCGCCAGGCGAACACGGGCGGTTTTTTGAACACGAAGTGTTGCCACGACCTCGATATGCTTCAGTGGTTCATCGGCCACGAGCACAAGGTAAAACGCGTGGCCAGCTTCGGCGGCAATAATGTGTTTTCCAATCGCCAGCCCCCCGCCACGCACTGCCACCTGTGCCCCATCGAGCCGACCTGCCCTTACCATGATGTGGCGGGCTTCATGTTCCCCACGGATGCAACAAAACCCATTCATAAGACCATGGAGACCCGACTGTACGGCAACGACCTGTGCGTCTACAACAACGACCACGACGTCATCGACAACCAGACGGTCATCCTGGAGTGGGACAACGGCGTGCGCGGCAACTTTAACCTCCAACTGTTTCAGCACCGGGGTCTGCGTCAGAATCGGGTCTGGGGCGAGTTGGGGTGTGCCGTGTTGAGCGACGATGAACCTGTAGTTCGCGTCGTCAGCGCCCGCACGGGCGATGTGACCGAATACCAGTTCACCCGCCGCATGGGCGGCCACGGCGGGACCGATCAGAGCATGATCGACCGTTTCCTGGACGCCATCGAGTCCGGCGGCAAGACCGATTCGGGCATCTCCCACGGCCTGGCCGCCACGCTGGTGGCGATAAAGGCGGATGAATCGAGGATGTCCGGCAAAGTGGTAACGATCGATGAGCGGGAATTTGGAATAGGCTGTTAGTCTTTTAGGCTGTTAGGTTAAGAGGTGGTGCCAATACTGAGAGGTTGGTTCTTGCTGAACCCGAGACATTGTTCTTGCAGTACCTAAACACCTAACAGCCTAAATGCCAAATAGCCTGCTTTTATGACTTGGACGCCCTGGAAAAGTTTTGATGAGCACCTGGACTACATGCGGCGCATGGTCGGTCTGAACCTGTGGTTCATAGGCGTGTGGCAGCACCGCCGGCCTGCGGAAGCTTTCGAAGATATTCTGCGAAAGAGAACCCTGATCTATCGCTATTGCGAAGTCCACACGGATTTTTTCGAACGGCCGCGCAATTTGTTTGATGATCCGCGTTGGTTGTCCATTGAGCGGGGTTTGGGCGAGCTGTACGAGCGCTGCCGCGCGGCCGCCGACGAGGTCGAATTTGAGCGCAAAGGCCTGGAGCTGCTGGGGGAAACCATTCGCAAGCGCACGGTGGTCGATTATGAAGAAGAGCCGCAGTTTCGGCGCGAGTATCAGTTTGGCAGTTTGAAATATAACGTGCCGGAAACGCCGAAGGTGGAACGGATCGTCTTTCACATCGCCAATGCCCTGGCGCCGAAGTCCATGCTGGATGATCCGGCGCACCTGCCCCACTGCTTTCTAGGCATGATGGCCGAAACCCGCGCCAAGTACGGCGCACGCGAGCTTTCAACCAATAGCTGGATCAATTCCGTAAAACGCTGGCAGGAACTTTTCCCGCAGGAATACGTGCAGAATATGGGGCCACCCGATGAGGAGGTTGAAGGCCACACAGGCTTCTGGGGCCAATTTATCGATTCTCGCGGCCTGTTTAGTGAACGCAGGGCCGAGCAGTTTCGCCGCGCGGGCAAGTTTCCGTACGCCTTGCGCTTCTCCTGGTGCACGTTCGATGCGATGGAAAAACACCTGTGCGAGTTGCTAGAGCGTTTTACATAAATCATGTCGTATATCCGCTGTGGGTAAACCAGCCCAGAAGGTCTTCGAGCGACACCTGTGACAGGGCGATTCGGATGGCTTCTATCAGCCCCTCGAAGCTGCGCACGGCTATGGAGCGAAGGATTTGTTTGATCTTCGACCACATCTGCTCGATGGGGTTGAAGTCCGGACTGTACGGCGGCAAGTACCACACTTCCGCGCCGACCGATTCGATAAGCTCACGAACACGGGGATGCTTGTGACAGGCCAGGTTGTCCAGCACCACAATCTCTCCGCCGCGTAGAGTCGGAACAAGAACCCGCTCAACGTAAAGAACAAATGATTCGCCATCCACGGCTCCCTCCAGGGCAAAGGGAGCCGCCACGCCGCCCAGTCCTACGGCGGCCATCATGGTGGTCGTTTGCCAATGCCCAGCCGGGGCCTTGGACAGCAGGCGCTGGCCTTGCTCGCAACGACCATGTAGGCGCACCATGTTCGTCTTGGCCCCGCTTTCATCGATGAATCGGAAGCGGTGCGGGTCAATCTCCCTGGTGTCCGCCCGCCATTCATCGCGCGCCTGCTTCACGTCCGGTCGGTCTTGTTCGGCGGCCCGGAGCGTCTTTTTTTATATGGCAACCGCATCCGCTCCAAGGCGCGATGCACGGTGACATACGTGGCGATGCGTCCTGTGCGCTCGGCCAACTCGTTGAGCGTGGCATCCGGCGATAGAGCCACCTGACGACGCAACCGTTGGGCCACAGGCCCGACGAAGATCGCCGGGCGTCCGGGGCTGTGGCCAGGGGCGTCCCGATGCTCCCTCCGCCACACGCTCAGCCAGCGCTGGAAGGTCCGTAAGGCAATGCCGAAGAGGCCGGCGATCTCCGACTGGGTCTTCTGGCCCCGCTCGTATGCCGCCAGGGCACGTCGTCTGGTGTCTGCCGATGGAATTCTCATGAAGAAAACATCGACATGACAAGCTGTTCTACGACAGGATTTACGTAAAATGCTCTAAGGCGGCGGAAAAAATGAGGGTACAGGGTTCAGGGTACTGGTTACAGTCGATAAGTTCTGTCCCCTGTCCCTGTCCCCTGTCCCCTGTCCCCTGTACCCTGTACCCTTAAGGACTTATCTCCGCCTTCACAAGCAGCCCAATGCGCGGCCGCTGAGGATCGGAAGTCCGCAGGAAAACGTGTTGACTGTAATGTGCCGGACCGGCGGGCGCGATAAGCTGGACTTTGATGGCGGCCGTGCCTTTGGGATCGATCGACTGAGGATAAGAAATTACCTTCAGGCATGTACACTCGCTGAACGTGCCGCGGATGAACACGGGGAATTTCGAGTCATTCGCCACCGTAAAGGTCATTTCGTGCGTGCTCTCTGACTTGATTGAACCAAGATCGATCACCTGCCGGCCTTCCGCCGGCGCTGCCGGCGTTTTGGCGGACATACCGGCACGCGCTGCGCCTTGAGTGTCTTCTACGGCCAATTCGGGGTTATAGGGCATCAGCACCGCCGTCAAGACCAGCGCCGCGGGCACACCCACGGCAAAAAATGCGAGCCGACGCCACTTGTCTCCGGCTGTCCGGCAACTGCTGCACAGCGGCCTTCGCACCAGAAGGAGCACGGCCAGGGGAAGAAGCGATCCAAAGATCATCCCCACGGGCAGGGGCATCAACGATCCGCAGATGCTCGGGCAGTCCTTCCATGTGGCGGAAATAAGGCTTACCACGATAATCAGGCCGGCGGCTGATGTGCCAACCCACCAGGCCGTCCGCCTGCACAGCCCCAGGAGCATCGCCAACGCCGACAGCAGCAGAAGCACCGCAAAAACAATCCGCCACCACTGCGCTCCGTAAGAGCCCGAGCCTTCATGCGCCATCCCCGCGGCCGCCACGGTCATGACCAATGCCGGCACCGCCGCGGCTATTCCCCCCAGAAGGCAGGCTGCCTGCCGGCTGATTTTGCCATGTGCTCCCGTTTGCCAACTGTTAAAGGCTTCTGTCATGCTACACCGTCGCGATAACCAGAAGGCCCAGCACCGCAAAGATGACGGCCAGGGCCAACTTCGCCGCCGCCAGATGTCGATGCAGGAAATTCCCCATTGTTTCCGATTTTACGCCCAGATACGCCACGACCATGATCACGGCCAGCGGCAGCGTGAAGAGCACGTTATAGAGCAGGAGATACCCCAGCGCGCTGGCGCGCATGCCGGGGGCGCGGGCGACAAACACAATCGTCGGCAGGTACAACTGACCCGTACACAGCGCCTCCAGCAGCGATACCGCGAAGCCCACGCTCACCGCCCCCAGCGCCAGGTTCCGCGTCTTCATGCCGCTACGGATGACCCTGTGGATGCGCTCCTTGATCGAACGCGGGAGGCTTAAAGTCACCGTTTTCACGTCGCGCGTGCGCAGGTAGCGGACAAAATCGACGAAGCTCCACACGGCCAGGCCGATGGCCCCAATGCCCACCACGTAAGCCAGACCTTTGGCCACGCCCGAGCGGACGGAGAAGCTTTTCACCGCCGATAGCAGCCCCAGCCCCAGCAGCATGTACGTGCAGAAAAATGTAAGTGTAAAGGTTACGCCCACGATGAGCAGGTCCTTACGGCTGCGGCCCACATAGGCCAGCATCGAAAGCATGAAGACGATGGTCGTAAAGGCGCACGGATTGACGCCATCCACCAGCCCGGCCAGGGCCACAGCCCCCACGCGAAAACCGCGGAACTGGTCGATAACATGCGCCAGAGCCGCGCGGCGGCGAATTTCCGGGGACAGATCCTGCTGCTGCGGCGACCAGGTCGTCTGGCCCGCCGCCAGGCAGTCACGGATGGCGGCATTGAGCCGCTGGGCCAGGCCGTCCGTTTCCGTGATGGCCACGCCGCCGAGAAAAACCGCGGGCGGCGCTTCGACATCTTTGCCGTAATGGTCGGCATACAGGAACATGGCTTCCAGCGATTCCATCTGGCCCACATCGTGTACTTCCAGTTGGATGCGCTCGCCCCATTCCTGGGCCACCTGCTGGATAATGCCTTGGCATTTTCTGCACTCGGCGCAGGTGGAGACGTGGAAATACACCACCAGCAGAGGCTCATCCGCCGGTTGTGTACAGGATTTGCAGGCCCCGTTGCAGGCCTGGCCTTGAGACTCACTGGGCGTTTCCGCCGGCGCGGCGGTCGCGGCCGATAAGGGGATCAGGCAGGTGAGCGCTATGATCAACCCGCTCCACTCGATAACAAATTTGTGCGGTTTCATAAGGCGCCATAGTTTTTGCCAGAAGGTTCATGTTCAGCCCCTGAACGCAGGCGCCGGCCATACGTACAGGCCAGCCATAAGAATTCTAGCCGCGAGGGGAAATATCCCCTCATGGCGCGGCTATCGGCGCTTTTCCAGGCGCGTAATTCAGCACCACCCATAGCACCCACAAAAAGAAGCAAATGGCCACGCCTGCTGGGGCGCTGAAGATGGAAACAATCGTGGCCGCGAGATAGAGGAAGAGGCCCAGAAGGTACGCACGCGCAATTCGGCTCATCGCCGCCTCGTGCGGTGGGGAGCCGATGTGCTCCGCCGCGCGGCTGTGACGGACGGCCCACAGCAGCAGGTTATAACCGATGCTGATAGCGACAAACGTGGAGCAGTAAAGCACGGCCGCGGCGTTGGAGGCGGGTTTATTCAAATACGCGGCCAGCACGGCCGTGGGAAACGGCACGAACGTCACGGAAAGCAATAGAAAGCCATTGGCAAAAAGCAGCCGGTTATTTGCAAGATGGGCGTGTCTGAAAAGCCCGTGATGGTTAACCCACATGATCAGCACGGTACCGAAGCTCAGGGCATAGGCGAGGAAGGACGGCCACAAGCGCGCAAGCTCAACCGCCAGCCAACGGTTGCCCTGCCCCGGAGGCGCGGCCGGCGGCACCTTTATTTCCAGGATTAAGAGCGTCATCGCGATAGCGAAGACGCCGTCGCTGAAGGCCTCCACGCGCAATGTTTCCCGCTCGGGCACGCAAAGCTCCAAAACCTCGCTTCTTGGAAGTGTACGGCGGACAGGCCATTTCTCGGCCTGGGCTTCCCCGTTGCCAAGGGGATCAAGAAGCGCAACAAGGAGCGCAACATGGCCTCCTTGAGCTTCTTCGGCGGGTCCTTGATAAATAAGGACTTACGTTCGAATGAGCGCAAGAGCGCAAGGACGCAACGATACATGAAGATTTGGAGTCGGAGCATGCCAAACGCTGTCGGTAACAAAGATCAAGACCTCCAAGCGTCTCCAGTTGGCGGTGTTGGCGGTCTAGACAGCCGTGATATATCTAATTGCAAATGAAAGCGTTACAACTTAATGCGAACCATTCTTAGACCGCCAACTCCAGCCCAAAGTCGGCAAAATGGCTTAATCTGGCAAAGATATGGAAGATAGATAAGATAGCGGAGATTTCAGAGAATTGATGGCAGTTTAAGATTATTAAGTAATAGTTTTCGATTATTAAGCATCCCACAAGTTTCTAAAGCACCCTCATACCTCTGGTTGACCAGGCTGGCGGCATGGCGTAGCTTATGGGAATGGCAACCGAGGTTCTTAGCCAGGTACAGGCGCATTTTGGCCGCATGATTCCCAACGCTTTGGAATACGCCAAGGCGGCCAAGGGGCAGGGGCGGCCGATCGTGGGGATCATGTGCGAATTCACGCCGCGCGAGCTGATCATGGCCGCCGGGGGGGTGCCCGTGTGCCTGTGCGGCGGTTCCGCGGCCACGGCCGCGGTGGCAGAGGGCGAGCTGCCCGCGGGGCTGTGCCCGCTGATCAAATCCACGTACGGCTATCACGTGCAAGGCTCCAACCCCTTCCTGGAGATGGCGGACCTGGTGGTCGCTGAGACCACCTGCGACGGCAAGAAGAAGATGTTTGAGCTGATGGGCCGCCGCCGCGCGATGCACGTGCTGGAATTGCCGCAGAAGGCGGATGATCCCGATGCCAAGGCGCACTGGTTTGCCGAGCTGCGAAAGTTCCGCCAGGTGCTGGAGCACCGATTTGCAGTCAGAATTACCGATGCGAAGCTGCGCGAGGCGATTGAGTTGATGAATCGCGAGCGCAGGCTTCGCCGGCGCTGGCCGAAACGATGCAGGCCGAAGAACCGCCGCTGACCGGCAGGCAATTGCTGGATTTAAAGAGCATTGTCTCCTGCATTCCCGCGGATCTGGAGCAGTATGAGCGGGCGCTAGGCGAAATAAGCCGCGGTTGGGCCAGTGACTCAGACGGAGGCAGAAAACGCGTTAAGAACCCTCACCCCTGCCCCTCTCCCGTAGGAGGGAGAGGGGTTGACCGAGGCAAAAAGGCAGCGCGCGTGCTGCTGACGGGCGTGCCGCTGGTACATGGGGCAGAGCGCGTACTGGATTTGATAGAAGAATGCGGCGGCCTCGTGGTGGCGATGGAGAATTGCACGGGCCTCAAGCCGCTGATGGAGGAGATTACTGTTGGCGGCGGCGATCCGCTGGCCGCGCTGGCGGAGACTTACTTCCACCTCCCTTGCTCCGTGATGACGCCCAATACGCGGCGGCTCGACCTCCTGCGGCGGCTGATCCGCGAGTATCGGCCGGCCTGCGTGATCGAAGTCATCTGGCAGGGTTGTTTGACGTACGATGTGGAGTCGGTCCTTGTCCGCCAGGTTGTGCAGGACGAATTTGGGCTGGGGTACCTGAAGATAACAACTGACTATTCCCCCTCCGATTCCAGCCGGCTTTCGACACGCATCGAAGCTCTTTTAGAAACGGCAATATAAATGCACGGGCGAGACGCCCGTGTGACTCATGGGCAAGATGCCCATGCTACGATGCCGGCCTCGACGTGCGCGGGTGGATTTGGGTAGGATGGAGGTATGATCCTCCTTCCACTTCCAATGTGGGACTGGGCGGAACGGCTGGGTATGGCCGCCGGCATCTGGCTGCCGCCGACGCACGGGCAAGGTTCGTTTTGGCTTAATGCCGTCTTGCAAACCCTGCTTGGCGCGGCCGTAGCGGCCATCATCCTGCTGCTGATCTTTCACTGGCGGCTAGACCTGTACATGCGGCGGCTGTCCAGGGACAGGATGGCCGTTATCAACGCCCTGCCGCTCCTGATCTACGCGCGTGGCCAGGACGGCAGATTCGTTCTGGCCAACAAATTGGCCGGCGTGATCTTCGGCCTTGATCCTGAGGCTATGACAGGCAAGACGGCCGAGGAACTTGGCCGCACCGATCAAGCGTTTCAGCGCGGGCTGGAGGAAGAGCGCCGGGTATTTCAGACCGGGCGTCCGGCGGTTGAACAACTCGAAACTCTGGTGGGCGCTGACGGCAGGGAACGATTTTTCCTTACCACGAAGATTCCCTCACGCCAGGGGCCCAAGCGCCCTCCGGCGGTGTTTACCGTTTCCGTGGATCTGACGGAGCAGAAGCAGGCGGAGCAGGCCTTAAAACAGAGTGAGGCGGCCTTGCAGGGCCTGCTGATGACGGCGCCTATCGGCATTGGTTTGATCGCCGAGGACACGGTGGGCTGGACCAACCAGCAGCTATCCAACATGACCGGCTACGCCCGCGGCGAACTGATGGGCCAGCCCCTGCGCCGATTGTTTGCCACAGATGAAGCTTATGAACACATCAGCCGGATGTGCGCGGACCTGGATAAAAGCAGCGGCACCTCCATTGAAACGCGTCTACAGCGCAAGGATGGGGGGTATGTGGATGTGTTGTGGAGCTGCTCGCAACTGAGCCGCGCAGGCGCCCGGCAAGCATCGTTTTCACCGCGGTCGACATATCGCAGCAGAAGCATGCCCAGGAGGCGCTTCGAGACAGCCAGCAGTACAACCGCATGCTGTTCGATCAATCATCCATGGGGCTGGCTGTCAGCCGCATGGATGGCCGGATTATTGATGCCAATGCCGCGTTCGCCAGGATCATCGGGTATCTGCCCGGAGAGACGGTCAAACTGAACCTCGCCGACCGGGGCACGCCGGAGATCCGCCAGGTGCTTCTGGCCCAGGCGGAAAGCATCACCCGCACGGGCAGCTTTGGGCCCATAGAGGTGGAGCTTAAGCACAAGGACGGCCGCGCGGTGCCGGTACACATGTCCGGGCAGGTCCTGGAGCGGACGGGTGACACGTTTGTTCTATCGAGCGTGGAGGACATCACGGAGCGGAGGCGGTTGGAGGAGCAGCTCCGCCACGCCCAGAAGATGGAGGCTATCGGGCAACTGGCCGGCGGCGTGGCGCACGACTTCAACAATCAGCTTACAGTCATACAGGGTTATTGCGATCTGCTGCTGCGGAGCGTCGCGGTGCAGGATTCCATGCACACACCGCTACAGGAGATTCGCCGCGCGGGCGAACGGGCGAAGCAACTGACCAGCCAGCTACTGGCCTTCAGCCGCAAGCAGGTGCTGCGGCCGCAGGTGCTGGACCTGCGGCAGGTGCTGGCGGAAATGTCCAATCCGCTGGGACGGATCGTTTCGGAGCGCATGGATATGGTGATCCATATTCCCACCAAGCTGGATCCGGTAAAGCTGGACCGTGGCCAGTTCGAGCAGGCGCTGATGAACATGGTGATCAACGCCCGCGATGCCATGCCCAACGGCGGCAAGCTGACGATCGAGGCGGACAACGTACACCTCACCCGCCGCTACACGAGCCTGCACCCGGAGGCGGCGCCCGGCGATTATGCGGTGATCTCCATCAGCGATACCGGCATTGGCATGGATGAAGAAACGCGTCGGCACGCGTTCGACCCCTTCTTCACGACCAAGGAAGTCGGCAAGGGCACCGGGTTGGGACTGTCCATGGTGTACGGCTTTGTGCAGCAGAGCGGCGGGACGATCAGCGTGTACAGTGAGGTCGGCCACGGCACCACGTTCAGGCTTTACTTCCCGGCCACCGCCGAGGCGCGCGCCCTCGCGGCGCCCCAGGAGACAATTCAGCTCGCCCGTGGCGATGAAAGCGTGCTGGTGGTGGAAGATGAGGAGTCAGTCCGCCAGTTTGCCGAGCGGGTACTGAAGCAATGCGGCTACAAGGTGCTCTCGGCAGCCAATGCCGCTGAGGCGATAAACGTGTTGCAACAGCAGGACAGGCCGATCGATCTGCTGCTGACGGACATAATCATGCCGGGGATGACCGGCATCGAGTTGACGGAGCGGGTCAAGGCGCTGCGGCCGGATATTCTCGTGCTGTACATGACCGGCTATGCCCCCAGCACGGTTACTCGGCACGGCCAGGTGGATTCGGCAACCCAGCTCCTGGTTAAACCCTTCAGCCCCGAAGTGCTGTCGCAGGCGGTGCGGCGCGTGCTGGATCACGTCAAGGGCGCGGTGTAGGGGTAAGGTTAAAGAAGGCTGTAGACTCCTCCCTCAATTGCGGATTGCGGATTTCGGATTGCGGATTGGGATCCGCTGGGTCCGGCAATCCGCAATTGGCGTTCATTGGCAATACGCAATCATCGCAGACGCTTCGGCGAGTAGTCACCTTGCTGATACCACTTCCGACGTTATCCATAAGCTTGCGGAGCGGCCCAAGCGGAGCCGGCGCAGCAGGCTTGTGGATAACTCGGCGGCGACAGATTTGAAGCCTGTGAGTAATATGTCCACTTGCAGTCCCAACGCCACGGCCGTTTCACGGTCCTCGCCCTGCGATTCCCAGAGAATCCAGCGAAGATCACCGGTCCCGGCCGCGGCACCTGTGCAGAGATCTAAGAGAACACTGCCCCACGAGGGCTCCGTATCAGGTCGATCGGTCACAGGTCGGCGGAGGGTCTGTCAAGGAGATCCTATGGAACCCGACAACACACAGGAGGCGCCATTCCAAGAACGATTCATCGCCTTCGCCGGCTTTGACTGGGCCAGCGACCACCACGACATTGTGATGCTCGATCCTCGAGGCGCGACTCTGCTGGAACTGACCTTTGACGATGATGCTGCAGGATGGCAACACTTGAGCCAGCAGTTAAGTAAACACGTGGGACCGGAATTTAATCGCCTCGCCCTGGCGGTCGAGACCAACAACGGACCCGCCGTGGAGCGATTGCTGGCGTTGGGACTGGTGGTCTACCCCCTCAACCCAAAAGCGGCCCAGCGGTACCGAGAGCGGAAGAATAATGCCGGGTGCAAGGATGATCATTTGGACGCCTTAAGCTTCGCCGATGCCCTGCGCACGGATGGCCACGGCTGGCGACCCCTCAAGGCGGATGATCCGACCACGCAGGAACTGCGGCTGCTGTGTCGTGATGAGGTGCAGCTTATCGCCCAGCGGACGGCGCTGGTCAACCAGCTCCGCGCGGCCCTGCGCGAATATTATCCGGCCGCCCTGGAGGCGTTTGATGACTGGCTGAGCGCGGGTCCGTGGGCTTTTATTCAGGCCTTTCCCACGCCCCAGGATCTGGTGCGCGCTGGCAAGCGCCGCTGGGAGAAGTTCCTGCACACGCACCGCTGGTATCGCCCTGAGACGTTTGCAAAACGACTGGAGATCTTTGCGCGCGCGGATCAATTCTGCGGCACCCCCGCGGTCACTCGGGCCAAGAGTCGCCTAGCCATCACGTTGGCCGGTCAGCTTCGCCACCTGGAGGCCCAGTTGGTGCAGTACCGCCAGGCCATCGAATCGCTGTTTGCCGAACATCCCGACCACGACATTTTCGGGTCTCTGCCGGGGGCCGGCCCCAAAATCGCGCCGCGGCTGTTGGGGGAGCTGGGCAGCGATCCGGCCCGCTTCAGCACGGCCCAAAGCCTGCAGTGCTATGGCGGATCAGCGCCGGTGACCAAGCAATCCGGCAAGAATCGCTGGGTATCCTTCCGACGTGCCTGTAATAAAATGCTGCGCTACACCCTGCACCTTCAGGCCGATAAGAGCCGCGAAAAATGTGTCTGGGCTCAAGCGTACTATCTGCATAAGCGAGAGCAGGGCCAGTCGCACGCGGCAGCCCTGCGCTGCCTGGCTCAACGCTGGACGAAGATCCTGTGGAAGATGTGGCAGACGGGCACGTGCTACGATGAAGCCTTGCACACCCGCAATCAAGTCAAGCACGGCTCATGGATCATGCGACTGCCCCAAGGAGACATCTGTTGAAAACTTCTCGAAAAATAACCTTGCGAAGCAAGAGAACATCTTCGCTCCCCCACGCCCCAGCGCAGAAAAAGGCCCCCGGCGACTTGCGCCGCCGGGGGCTGGAGATTGGATCAACTCTTCAGAGGCGATTAGCGACGGCGACGCAGAGCGGCCAAGCCACCCAGCACCACCAACGCGATCGTAGCCGGCTCAGGCGCCAGGACAGCCAGGTTAGCCCCGGTCAAAGTGCCCACGTAATCGGAGAATACGTTGCACGAGCTGAACTGTGGATCAGTGTCGATATACATCTGACCGCCCGCGGGACGCGCGCCAGCCCACACGCACACGCCGGTGAAGCCCATGGCCGCGCCGTCAGCGGCACCATCATCATCAACCCAAGCCAGGTTCGAAGGAGCCGCGTAGGACCACGTCGCACCAGAAACGCCACCAATCTTCCACGTGGAGGTCGGAGTGAAGCCAGCGCCGGCCGGAATGTTGGCGGTGCCGGGCTTGTACTGGCCGGCCTGGACGCCGAAGCCGTACGTCTGGAGGTTGGCCCAGTTGGATGTGTCAATGCTGCCCAGGCATTGGACGTAGCCCATGCCGTTGCTGTCGGTAAACCCATCAAACGAGCCCAGCGTGGCGAAGCCCAAGCTGCCCTTCAGCGTTGTGCCGGCCTTGACATCCTGCTTGTTGGACCAGTCGCCATCCACAAAGCTGGTGCCAGAGCCAACAAGGGCGCCGCGGACGGTAACATTCACGGACGCGATACCGAGGCCAGCCGCAGTGGACATTTCGGCCGCCGTGGGGGCAGCCGGATCGGCAACATTAATTTCCTTCACGTACAACTGCCAACTGGTGGCATCCGGATAATAGAGATGGGCGTCTACCATATAGTCGGCCATCGCGACGCCAGTCAGGCAGAACACTACAACAGCAATAGCAGTCATAAGCTTCATTGGTCTCTCTCCTATTACCGAAAAGCTATTTTCTTTCGCCTGCCGGTCGGGCCATCACCACGAAGACCAGGCCGGGCGGCCTCCTTTGTACACTCAGAAGCACCTACGCGAATGCAAGACTGAAAATCTCGGTCGATGTGACCAGCGTAAGTTTTGATCCTCCTTCCTCCATGTGGCTGTCACTTGGCACCTGTGCAACGCCTTAAAAGACACATCGCGCGTCTACGGCAACTTGCGTTCAGGAACGAGCACATCTTTACGAACTGGGTCAAAGAGCAACGTACAGCAATCAAAAAACAGCGAGTAAAACCTGAGACTTCAAAGCAAAGAGCCATCCTCATACTTCAGAATACGAGCTTTTGAGACGCTGGCGATTCTACCACGTTTTGGCTATTTGACAAGTCCCTTTCCGGCCAAATCTTCGCAAAAATATCGAGCAGCATGTTACCCGCCGTAACATACCGTAATATATGAACTTATGTTTAGCAAATTCATATAACTTTCAATCCTAAGCTCTTGCTCAGGAGAAAATGTCAAAAAAAACTTCAACACTTCTGGTGATGAAATTCCGCGGCCATCCTGCACAGGCATCTACCTTATCACAATCATCCTTATGAGCAATCATCGGGCGGCGCGGCCATAAAACTGCAATACCAGGGCGTCGTAACTGCTCGAAGGATCTCCCGGGAAGACAGCAGCCCGCATTGTACGTTGAAAGCCTGAACTTGCCGCTGTGTTATCTGCGGCGGCATCCTTTTCAGGCGTTTGAAGAGCAACTAAAAATGTTGTCGTATGTTCAGCCGAATTGATGCCTTACTGCTTGACATGCCCCAGGGAAAGCCTATATTTGGCCGCTAGGAGTAGTCCGACAATTGCCGCACGCTTTATTTAGCCCGCAGATGCAGTATCGCCTGCCAAACCCAGGGAGAAGTTAAGATGTCTTCTGCCACTGATCGCCCGCGCCGAACCCCGGAGTCGACTCTGATTGAATTGCTGGAAGAGCGGCTTCTGCTGACGACGTTATTCGGCGGAGACACGTTTGAGTATATCTCGCGTTCCCCTGACTTGAATGGCGTACAGACTGTGCGCGTCTCCGTGACGGGTGATATCATCGCCGAGCTGGTCGCCGCGGACATCGATCCTTCCAACAACACGTTGCTGCTGGGCGATCTCTCCGGCGTGTACGTGGATTCCGCCGGCGACCCCAGCACGGGCGGACTGGGACAGACAGAAATTCTGGACGGGCGCGGCGGCACTGACGGCATCCGGCTCATCGGCTTTACATCAATGACCGACCTGCTCTGGGCGCCCGGCAACGCTCCTGATCAGATCACGCTGAACGCCCTGGCCAGCCAGGATGCGGCCGGCAACGGGGCAACCTATGCGTTCAATGTGGCGACGGTAAGTGTGCCCAGCGCCGCTCAAAGCAGCTTAAAGGTTGTTCAACTTGCCCAGCTCGACAACAACACCGGGGCCGGCACGGTGCGCGCCATGCTCCAGCAGGCCTCGCTGAATGAAGATGTGATCTCCCACTTGTCGACAAACCTGCCGCAAGCCAACGCGTTTGCCATCGATCCGACAACGGGAATGGGCTACGCCGTGGGCGACGTGCTCAATGCGCATGCGAATTTTGTCAGCACGCTGTACTCAATTAATCCGTCCTCCGGCCAGGTCACAACAATCGGACCGCTGACAAACACCAGTCATCTCAATACGCCTTCCGGCGGCGCGGTTACCGGCATCAGCGCGATGACGTTTGACAGCACAGGCCAACTGTTCATCCTGGCCGTTGATTACACCGCGGGAGCCACACTGGGGGGCATAACGGGTTTGTGCAGGGTGGATAAGAATACCGGTGAATTTTCGGACGCCCAGGCAACTGCCCTCACGGCCGTGGTCCCAACTGTCCCGCCTAATCCGCCTACTCCGCCTACCCCGATGAGCGGCGTCAACTCTGTGCTTTTTACGGGCATGGCTTTTGATCCGGATAATGATAGCAGTTTGTATGCTGTCTCTGGGCGAGCTCTCTATCAGATTGGTGTGACCGCCGCGCCGTCTTTGAATGCAAACGCAAATTCCATAGGGGCCGTTAGCGGTGGAACGGGCGGTGGAGTTGAAGGCTTGGCGTTTGCCCAGGATGCCTCGGACAATACGATTCTTGTAGGGCTGGAAGTCAACGTACCAACGGATATTACGCTGCCCCCCACCGCCCGCCTGCTGCGGATAAATCCTGCCACGGCCGCCGGCGCCGATTTATCCACCGATGGCGGCGTGCGCACCGTATATGACCTGGCCAGCTATACCAGGCCTGGCGACACGCGGCCGCTGCTGTATGCCGTCGACGCCGGCACGGGTGATTTCATCCGCGGTTCAGCGGTAAGCCTGGCGGTAGATCCCACTTCCGGCGCTACCGCGGTGGACGCGATAGCGGCGGCGGATTTCGCCCCGCGCATCGGCTCGCCGGATGATGGCATGCTCTTTTTCGTCGTGCGCGCGGGGACGACGGATTCTCTTTATGAAATAGATACGACGCCGAACAATCGTTCGGCCACCCAGAACAGCCTGATCTTTCGCGGAAACCTGGAAACAGGCACGGCGACGATCGACTCCATCGCCTGGGACCAGACTTCCCCCACCACGGCCACGCTTTACGCCGCGCAAAATACGACGGCGGGCCCGAACATTGCGGTAATCAGCCTGCTGCCCAACGGGCGCAACTGACAAACAGCCTTAAAGTGAATTGGGTTGTTAAGGGGCAGGCTCAGACAGGTTTCTCCCTGACCGGCATTGAATTTGTAAACGACAACCCGCTGACGGCGGAGCCGTATATCTACGCCACCACCGGCAATCAGTTGCTGCGGATCTCGCAGAGCAACGGCAGCGTGTATGTGCTTGGGCCCACGACGAGTCCCTTGCCGGGCGATCCGATACCGGGCGCCAACATCCAGGGCCTGGCCTGGAACCCGCTGATCTATAATCCGTTTACGGGCGCGTACGGCGCGCTCATTGCGACGGATGCGACGGCGGATCAACTGGTGATCATAGACGACCGTCCCCGATTCCCCGGCCCGGATATCTTCGCCATCTATGTGGCGCAGGCCTCGGAGAACGCCTCCATTTGCATATCCCGCGTGCCGGATTTTGATCCCGCTAATCCCACCGCCCCTCGCTACTTCGACCCCTATAGCGGAGATGCCGGGCAGCTTCGCGTGTACTCGGCGCAAGGCGGCGCCTGGATTCTGGTTTCCGCCAGCGGCAGCGGGACCGTGTACCTGGGCGAGCGCACGCTGGACATCGATCCCAAAGATCCCATCGATGACAAGTGGCCCATCATAGCCGGCAACATCGGCCAGATCGGCGTTCGCCCCGCCGGCTTTGACGACTGGCCCACGGATGGGGCAAACAACCTGTCCGCCGGCCTGGTGGTTTCACAAAACCTGCTGACATTCATCGACGGGCTGCCCGGCCTGGTCAACCACGAGATGGGCATGAATGTCTCCAAAGTGACGGCCATGGCCATCAGCCACGATGGAAATATTTTCGCCGTCGACGCGGACCAGTTCGATCAGACAGGCATGCCTATTAATCAGGATCAGATCGTCCAGATCGATCCGGTCACGGGCAAGGCCCTTTCCGCGGCAGGCCTGTTTTCAGGCATGACGCCGCTACACGGCGTACAGGCCCTGGCCTACGGCGATGTCAACGGCGACGGGCAGCAGGATCTGTATGCGGTCGTGAGCATGACTTCGTATGTGCCCGACCAGTTGGTGCGCCAACCGCTGGTGGGAGATGTATTCAACGAGAGCGCCCAGGCCCTGACGGTCACCCCCGGCGGCGTGCTGTACGCCATTGCCGCGGATCCCAGCGGAAACTTCGATCTGTTCCAGATCAACCGCCCGGCGGATGGGTCCATCAACGTAAGCGCGCCCATGCAGGTGTTCGAAGTGCTGCCCAACGGCACGCCTTCGCCGGTTACAGACATCCAGTCGATCGAGGCCAGCACGCTGGACGGCACACTGTATATCATCGGCAAGGATGATCAGAACCACCAGACGCTGTATACAGTGAACCCCCACCCCGTCAGCCTGCTCGCAGGCAATGGAAAGCAGGTGCAGGCCACCAGAATCGCCGAGTTGACCCTTAACGGTCTGGCGGTGACCGATTCATTCACAGCCCTGGCCTTCCAGAAACAAGGTAATGTGAATGAGCAGTTGTACGGTGTAAGGCGTACGGCCGGCGGCTCATCTCTGCTGTATACTGTGGATACTTCCAACGGCACGATTTCGCCGGTGATCGGCGCAACGCTGGGTTCCAACGAAATTCGCGTGGCCGGCAGCTCCCATCCGACGTTGATCCAGGGAATGGATTTTGACGCGGACGGCAATCTCATCGCCGTCGATCGCGGCCCGGATGCAGGAACCGGCAGGCTGATCAGCATCAATATCGATCCCGTATCGCCCGATCCCGGCATGTCGCAGGTCATAAGCCTGCCTGACAGCATCGCCGCCGATCACGTCGGCTATACGTGCGATCTGGGCAATCTTTTCTACACCATTGACATGGCCGGACCGAACCACGATGACCAGATTCTCGTCACCCCGGGCGCCGTGCCGATGCTGGGCACGATAACGCTGACTTATAACCAGGCTCAGCAGCTCAGCCGCGCCAACTTCAACCCCATCGCCTGGGTTGGCAATGGCGACATAGCAGGCGTCACGGCCATGGCCTTTTCGCCCCGTGAAGGCTCCCTGCCGGGCATGCAGGGCTTGTACGTCGTGGACATTACCGGCCGCCTGAACGAAGTTAACCCGCTCACGGGCGCCCTGGTTAATCCTTACATCGATCCGCACACGGGGCTGCCGGGCAACGTCATCATGTCGGCCGACCCGTATAACCCGGCCAAGAGTGTTCAGTTGAACATTACTTCCATGGCCTTCGACGACATGGGCAATCTGTACGGGGAGGATCCGTATTATGGCCGGCTGGTCGACCTGGACCTGGGCTTCCTGGGTTCAGGAACCATCTGGGCCGGCACAAAAACCGCCACCACCGTCGGTTCGTTGCGTCCCACTGTCGGCGCGATTGCTTATGACTTCCCCGACGACCGCTTCCTGGCTGTCGATAACAGCACCGGCCTCAACGCCACGCGCGGCATAGCCGGCGAGGGTAATAGCTCCATGCTGATGGCCCTGCTGGGCACCAGCAGCAATTCGGCCGTGGGTCAGAACCTGGATAACATCCTGATCGCCGGCGCCGTGACCGGCAAGGTGAGCCTGAGCGGCTCGGCCAACCTCTTCTATTGCGGCTGGCTGATCACCGGTGACACCATTGGCCAGGCCGTGGACGGGATTAACCACACTGGCCAGCCCGTCGTCCCCAACAATTTCTTTGTGGCCGGCGACCTGCGCAATTTGATCGTGGCCGGCGGTATCGGCACCGATAGCGATGCCGCCACCGGCTCGCCGACCTACGTGACCGGTTTTGATTTGCACGTCATGGGCAAGCTGGGGCAGATGCAGACCCTGACCGATTTTATCGGCGCCTCTGATGTGGAGGACAACAACGGCATACCCAATCTGACCGCCTCCGCCTACAGCAACTCCGGCATCACCTATTACAGCGAGCTGGAGTATCGCGATACCACCGGCAAGCCCGACACTCAGAGCGACGATAGCTGGGCCTTCCAGCATTTCGGCTTGTACAACGGCTCCAACTACACAAATGACAGTATTACCACTGCGCAGTACGTCGCCTCCATGCGGCCGGATGTCCCCGGCAACCCGGACACCATCGTCATCAGCGGCACCTACTCGAATGCCGCCGACACTGTGGCCGGCGGCAGCGACGTGGTTGACTGGTACTCCGTGGGGCTCATGGCCGGGCAGACCATCACCGTGCAGTTGAGCACGATGTACATCCTGTATTTTGGCGTGTTTGATCCGGATGGTCGGATGATCGTATCAGACCTGTCGGATACCAGCACCTCCGTGCAGGGCTCGCTCTACGAGTTCACCGCCGACCGCCCCGGCGCGTACAAGTTCGCCGTGGGCGGCGTCAATTACGGCGCCACTGACGTGCCCTTCATCAATCCGTACGATATGGGCGAAGGCACCATGCTGCCCTATACGTTGACCATCAACGGCGCCGGCGACATCGCCCTCGGCGGCATCGAAACCGGCAACAATATCTACGCCCAGCCCTTCCAGAGCCCCGATGATGAAGAATCCGTGGCCTCGAACGTGTACGGCGCGAATATCCGCGTCCGCAACGGGGACCTGGGCGCCATCGCCGTGGGCAATGCCTTCCTATCCGGGACCGCCACACCCAACGTCCAGGTCGATACGGGCAATCTGCGATCGGTCGTGGCCAACAGTTTTGGAATCTTCAGCCCTAGTCATGTGCACGGCCTGGCCCCCAGCCTGAAGACCGGCGGGAGCATTGGCCTGCTGAGTCAAACCGATGCCAGTGAATGGCTTGAACTGTATATCGTGCAGGTCGGCGGAGATGTGCAGTTAATCGACGCGGCGGGAACTTTCCAGGGCGATCTGTACATCAATGGCGGCCTGGGCGTCCTGCGCGCCGGCGACATGGCCCCCCTTATGCCGCTTAACTACAGCATCATCGACGTCAACTACGACGGCATCGGCAACGACGGCATCATCGATCTGATCGATGTCACCGGCGATCTTGGCAGCCAGAATGCCGGCGGCCCGCATATCTCCACCGGCCCCGGCGGCGATGTCCGCTACATGCGGGTCGGCGGGACTATTTACAGGGACTTCACCTTTGGCGGCGGGGATGTCTCAGGTGAGTCCCAGACCTTCACGGCCACCATGGCCAACCCCTTGATGACCCTGACCGATGACTCGGGCGGCCAGATTGTTCTCACGCCGCTCACCGATCAGCTCGACGGCTTTGGCCTTCCGACGTTGGCGACCATCGGCGCCCCGCCGGTGACGCTCACCTACCGCACCTACCCCATTGAAGGCCACGGCGGCCAGGTGCTTGTGGATGTCACATCCACCGCCGGCCTTCAAGTCGCTTCGCAGACCTTCAATAATGGCGCCCCCGTCGAAATTGGCTCGATCATACTGAACGGCCTCGGCCGCGCTGTTACCGATGTTCCGGGCCCGATCGATTCCAAAACCAATCTGGCCGGCCCGGATGTCGTGGCCCTGGCCCCCGATACGGATCAAAACCTTTTCTGCAACATCACAGGTTCATCCAATAACCCGGTGGATGTGTTCTCCATCACCTACGCGGGCGCTGCTGCGGGTGGTACCGGCGGCGGCGGAACAGGCGGAGGAGGGGGAGGCACTACCACCGGCGCTGCCGGCAGCTTCACCGCCATCACCAACACCACCGGCGGAGAAATTGTCAACATCAATGTCGCCTCCGTTGGCCAGATCACTACGCGCGGCACTCTGGGCCTGGCCGAAAGTCACACCGGCACGGCCGTCGAGGGCATTGCGGTGGTTCCGGGCGGCGATGCGGCGCCCTTCTTCCATCTAAAGAATGGCATCGTGATCTCAGGCAGCGTGGTTTCCGTTTCGGCTCGCCGCGGCCTCGGCAATTTCCTGGTCACCGGCGCCATTGGTACGATTACGGCCGATGCTGGCGGCACGGTGGACAATAACGACGACGATTTCCGCGGCATTGCCGCGCCCGTCTACGCCCATGGGAACATTGACTCGGTGCAGATCGGCGAAGGCATCGCCCCCACGGGCAGCGGCCAGTTCTCCCTTGCCGGCCTGTACTCCGACGGCATCATCTTCTCCGTGACCAACCAGGGACTGGGTTCCGATGTTCGCGGCTTCATCGATGCGAATCAAGGCATCCGCTCCATTTCGCTGCAGGACGGCTGCCTGATCGATACCCGCATATCCAACGCCGACGTGAAGGACACCGTGCCCTAC
The DNA here is from genome assembly GCA_963785635.1 of uncultured Phycisphaerales bacterium. Taxonomy (GTDB): domain Bacteria; phylum Planctomycetota; class Phycisphaerae; order SM23-33; family FEN-1343; genus FEN-1343. The sequence continues at coordinate 41,121 of CAWAWB010000004.1, read as the reverse complement.
TCACACGTGGTGACTATAGGCGGTGGGACTGGAAGCATCCGCCTTACCGGCAAGGGCGGCGTCATCGGCACGATCTTCGATGGCGGGTATTTGAACAGCCTCACCGTCACCGGCGGCGGTTTTGGCATATTGAACAGTGATTTCAGCTACGGACTTCAGACCGGCTACATCGGCAACATCACCGCCGATGGCTACGGCGTGCGAGACTGCTACTTCTGGGGCGGCCTGTCCATGGGCAATCTCACCGCCACGGGCGATGGCCGCCTGCTCAATGTGATGGACTATTCCGCCACGGTGCGCTATAGCCAGGACGGCATTTTCGACCCGCTCTTCCACCAGCCTTTAAGTCCTTTGAACGACCTGCACCTGTACCTGGGCACCTCCCCCAGTAACCCGATTATCAAGGGCGTCAGCGAGAGCGGCATTATTCAAAATGTGACCGCGGAATTTGAGAAGAGCATCGGCGTCGTGCGCGCGTTCCGCATGCAGGGCATCCCCAATCTGTTTAACTATCTCGTCGGTTTCATTCCCGACTACTTCACTCAACCGGCCAATACGTTTATCGCCGCCGACTACATCGGTGGCTTCATCGTTGCCGACGACATCCGCGACGGCCTGGAGATCACCACCGGCCGGTTAGGGACCTTCAAGCCCGGCGGCAACGTATACGGGCTCCAGATGTCCATCGCCGGCAGGATTAACAGCATCGATATCAAGGGCGACTTGTTGTCGGATTCGTCCATTCTGGCCAAGGGCCCCAATGGCGACATCAACTTCCTGCACGTGGGCGGGAACATGGCCGGCGACATTCACGCCGTGGGCAAGGTCGGCACGATCATCATCGACGGCAATCTCACCGGCAACCTCACGATCGACGGCACCAATCAATCCCGTAACGTGCTGGGCCTTTTAAAACTCGGCGGCTCGCTCACCCGGGGCTCCCTGAATATTTCCGGAGATGTGGGCACTATCGACGTCGCCGGGGACCTGGGCGCCATGGGCGATGAGCTCCTGGTCAAAGGCGACATTCAGTCCCTGCGCATCGGCGCCGATCCGGCCATCGACGGCTCCGATATGGCCCTGAACCTGCACATCACCGGCAACCTCAACTCGCTGGATGTGACCGGCCATTCCACCGGCGATATCTATGTCGGCGGCAGCGCCAACAGCATCGTCATTCGCAGCGACGCGGCCACGGTCGGCACGGACCTGATGACCGGCAACGTGGACGTGCTGGCCTATCTGCGCCGCCTCTCTATTATCGGCGGCAGTTTCGGCGCCGACATCACGACGGGCCTGGATATCGGCAACGTCTCCATCACCGGCGGCGATATGAAGAAGTCCGCCGCGCTGGTCAGTTCGCTGGGCAGCATTGGTACGGTTACCATCTCCGGCGGCGATCTCCTGGGCGTCATCCGGGCGCCGGATGGATCCATCAATGCGATTTCGATCACCGGCTCGGATCTGGGCGGCCAGAGCCTCATCGCCGCCAGGTCTCTCAATAGCCTCAAGCTGACTGGTTCCATACTCAGCGGCGCGGCCGTCGACATCGACGGCACGCTGGGCAGCCTCCAGGTCGGCGGCGATATCCACAGCGGCGCGAATATCAGCGCCCAGGCCATTCCGACAATCAAGATCGCCGGCGACGAGCTGGGTAATCTTTGCATCGGCTTCAACCTTGTCGGCACGTCGCTCACCGTCGGCGGCGATCTGGGCGGCCAGACCACCATCGACGGCAACGCCGCCATCGCCGTGCGCGGCGATGTGTGGAGCAAGACGCCGCTCCTTATCAGCGGCGATGTGTCATCCTTCACGGTAGTCGGAGACTTCCAGGGCGTCGCCGTCGTCGACGGCCATGGCGGAACGTTCCACTTTGGCAACATGGACTCGGCCGTGCTCACCACGGCCTTCGATCTACAGAACCTGAGCGTCGACCACGACGTCACCAGTTCGCTGGTGCAGGTGGGTATCTCACACGGCAGTCCCCTGCCGGAAAATGAGGGATGCGCCCCCGCCGATCCAAACCAACTCTTCGGCACGGGCAATCCTGAAGAAGGCGGCCGCCTGGCCACGCTGGGCAGCCTGAATATCGGCGGCAAGGATACCCACAGCATCATCGCCTCCGGCGGCAGCATCAATGGAATAACCGTCGCCGGTGTCATGACCGACAGTTCCATTTCCTCCGGTTTCGTGCTGGGCGGCTCGGCCATTCAGGCCGTCATCTGCGATGCCACGCCGCTGGCGGATCTCGGCGAATTGAACAGCGCCCGCGGCGCCTCCGACAGATTGCTGATCTGGGGCAACATTGGTAAAACCAGCATCGGCAACCCGTTTATGGTGCACAGCTTCCTCACCGCCGGTGTGGATCCCGGCGATGCCGGCGACTTCCTCTCGCCCAACGTCACCCGCTCCGTCAGCGGCGGCCAGAGCCGCTTTACTTCCTCGGTTAGCGGCAACCTGGATGCGGACTCCGAATTCCTGGCCGATGCCGGAACGTTCGGCACGATTATCAATTACACCCTGGCCGACATCACGCCCAACGATCCCTTGACCGGAACGGTTAGCACGGTTCAGTCGGGCCAGACCAAACAGCTTAATTATGGCGGCCACCAGATCACCATCAGCGTTTCAGGCGGCGGCGAAGTGGATCTGTATGACAAGAACGCCGGCGACACATTGATCGACGCGGCGGTCGTCCGCAACGGCACGCTCAGCACATCCGTCAAGATCACGACCGATGTTCCCGGCGCCGTTACCATCGGCCGCCTCCTGACCATAAACCGCCAGGATCCCACGGCTGCCAATCCCAATCCCCCTGAAACGGATGATGCCACCATCGGCTCCTTCCAGTTCGACGGCGACCTCGTCGGCGACAACACCGATGATGTCGATCTGTGGATCGATGGGCCTGTGAAGCTGTTCTCCGTGCGGACGCTCGGCAGCGACAACTTTACGGGCAAGATCGGCGGCGATGTCAACACGCTGAACGTGACCAACCTGGCCGCCGCGCAGCTCTATATCGGCGGCACGGTATCCACCTTCGATGTTACGGCCAGCAACGGCAATCCGCTTCTGAAGGATCTGGGCGCGGCGGCCAGTTCCACCATCAGCTCCATGGCCGCGGATTCGGCGGGCAACACCTGGATATATGATGATGCCGCCGGCAAGCTCTCGAAGGTCGATCCCAGAACCGGAACGGTTATCTCCTCCGCCACCGTGACCGATTCGTTCTCCGGCTCAGGCGTAGTGATCAAGTCAATGGACTTCACGGGCTCTGACCTGCTGTTGGCCACGGCGACGCTGTGGGATTTAAGCCCCACTCACACGGTCGGTTCGGTCGCCTCCTCCCCGTTGGACATGCGCGGCCTGGCCGTTACCCCCAGCGGCCAGATCTACACCATCCAGGAAGCGGCCTACGTGCCGATGGGCCAGATCAGTTCGAGCTACCACATCCGCGCGTTAGTCTCCGCCGGCGGCAAGCTGCTGGGCGTCAACGACCTCGGCGACCATACCGCCCTGTGCTCTATCTCCGTCAATGGCCAGGGCCAGGTGACCGGCGTCACGACCATCGCCAACATCATCCTCCAGGGCTCTTCCGCGGCGGTGACCAACGTTCAAGGCATGACCTGTAATGCCGCCACCGGCAAAATCCTGGCCATCGCCAACGTTCCGGCATTCAGCCCCGATCCCAGCGATCCGGAGAATCAGCCGCAGGTTTTGATCTCCATAGATGCCGCCACTGGCATAGCAACGTACATTCACCAGCTTACGGATGCCTCCAACGCCCCCATCTACTTCAAGGTGCACGATTCGAGCCATTCCTCGGCCGTCCCGGACAGCATCGCGGGCCTCGCCTCGCCGCAAAATACCGCCACTCCTTATGTGGTGCGCATCCTTAACGGCGTAGCCCGCCTGTACAGGCTCGATGCCGTTAGCGGCAAATTGACGGAAATCATCGGCAGCGCCGTGGATGCACAGAACAACCACACCGGCCAGATTCTGGTAAACGGCGCGGCGGTGACTCTCGCGGGATTGGCAGCGGACGCAGATGGTTTCCTTATGTCGCTGGATACGCATAACGGCCAGACCATCCGCGTTTCAACCAGCGATCCCGGCGCCTCCACGGCCCTGGACAGGGTTGGATCGGTGCCGGCGGGCGTAAACGTGATGACCATCAACGCCAGCGGCAATTTCTTCACCCTGGGCTCCTCCAACAACATGTACAGCAATATCGGCCGCGATCAACTGGTCAGCATCGACCCCGTCACGGGCACGGGAACGATCATCGGCCCGCTCAGCTACAACGGTCTGGGCTATTTCAACGGCGTCATGTGCCTGACCAGCGACGACACCGGAAAACTCTACGCCCTGACCACGGATTATGATGGTGTCGGCGGCATGACGCAGATCGGCAGCGGCCAAAATGCCAAACCCAACGGCGCCTCCCTGGTGTCCATCGCCAAGGTGGCCGGCGGTGATGGAGCGGTTCGCGTAAGCGGCCCCTTGCAGCAGACAGACCCGCCGGCGCTGCTTGCCGGCGGCGGCGTCACCAACGATTTCACCGCTTTCGCCGTGGACAATACCGGCGGCTTCTGGGCCATCCGCCGCACCTCTGACGGCCTGCACGATGAATTGGTCACGGTTTCACTGAATGGAACCGTAACCCTCATCGGCACGGTGAAGGCCGGCGGCGCGGATACGCAAATCGTCGGCGCCGGTTTCAATGAAAGCCATCAACTGGTGGCCTACAGCGTCGGCGGCGGCCAGGCGGACCTGATCCATATCGATACGGTTCACCCGCAGCTCTCGACGCGCATCTCTAATTCCAGCGGCACGCTCTCGCCGGATATCGACGGTTTCGCCCTGGCCCGGTCGGGCGCGCATTACGCGTCGTACGGCTTCGATACCGACACGTTCGGCGGCACGTTCTACGCCGGCGCCGGCATGACGCCTACGCTCGGCGCAGATCGATACTTCCACCAGCAAGTTCACGCGGTTCCAGGGACTCACCCTCGATACCGAAGGCACGCCCGCCAATAACATCATCGACATCGCGGTGGATCCTTGTGGCCCCAACCACGTGTACGCCGTCACTTCCGACAGCCAACTGCTGGAGTACGACCAGGATACCGGCGCCTTCATCCGCCTGGCCGGCACGATCATCGATTCGCAGACAGGTCTGGTGCTCCAGGTCAAGCAGATCGAATTCGACGGCGCGGGCAACCTCTACGGAGTGGATGGTCTGGCCGACCGCCTGGTGCTCATCGGCACGGCCAACGCCCAGGCCACGCCGCTGATGGAATCCGCCACGGTGAATCCGGACGATGTCACGGCCGTCACCTTTGACATCTCCCGCGATGAAATGCTCGGCGCACGCTCCAGTGATGAGAAGTTCGTGGCCTTCCGCGGCACGCGTGCCGACGACATGGCGGGAATCACCGCCAAGGCGGTGAACTCGCTCAATATCGGCCAGGATAATTCCGATGGCTTCGACGGCCGCATCGTGGCCACCGGCGATTCATTCACGGCCGTCAAGGTCAACGGCGAATTCTCCGGCAGCCTGACCACCCAGGGCGCCATCACGCAGTACACGCAGGTGAACGGCGATCTTTCCGGCGCTATCGACGCCGCCAAGGATATCAGCAAAGTCACCGTCAACAGCGGCGACTTCACGCACGGCGCTTCGATCCTGACGGGCAGGAACCTGGGCAGCTTCACCGTGGCCCAGGGCGATTTCGCCGGAGTGATCCTGGCCTCCAGCGCCGGATCCATCACGGTCAACGGCACCGGCGTCAGGCATTCGGCCATCCTCATCGCCAACAACGCCAAACAGATTTCCTTTACCGGCGGATTCGACGGAACGATGCAGCTTGGCAGCGTCGACAGTTTGACTATCGCCGGCTCGCTGAGCGACACTGCCTCGATCAGCATCGAGCAGGATGCCGGCAATATCAAGCTAGGCGGCACCACGGCACAAAGCCAGCTTATTGACGACCATAACATCGGCTCGGTCACCGTGGGCACGGTTCACAGAGGATTGATCGCCGCGCGGCGGAATATCGGCACCATCACCGTACACGACGCCACCGATGGCATCGTACTGGCCGGGGCGAATATCAAGTCCATCACCGCTACCGGCCTGGTCACGGATTCGCTCTTCTCCAGCGGCGTCTGGATCGGCGACGATCACATCTATAACACCGATGATGACGTCATCTACGGCGGTTCGATTACCACGGCCACATTCCAGAACGATTTTATTGACAGCGCGATCGTGGCCGGCGTGCTGCCGAATCTGATCAATGGGCCGGGCATACCGGACGACAAGCTGGCCTACACCGGCGATCCCGACAACTTCAACATCGCCTACATCGATTCGGCCGAGGGTGTTTCTGTGCTGTCCAGCAACCTGGGCACGGTGAACTTCCTCCAGGATGTCATCAGCACGAATTTCGTTGCCGGCCATGCACCGGTGGTCGCGGCCGCCGGCACGATCGGCAAGATCTATCAGCGCCAGCACGGCGCCACCATCACGCATCGTGCGTACAGCGATCCTTTCGGTCCGCCCACCGTGACGGATGCCCGCCTGGTCGCGACCACGGAAGTGGACATTACCTTCAGCGAAGAGATGGACAGCGGATCCTTTATCCTCAGCCAGGATGTGGACGGCGACGGCAAGCTCTCCAGCCTCTCCGATATCGTCGGCACGGTTACCGTAACGGATGCACAAGGCAACGTACTGAATAACATCCACCTGGGTTACGCCAATACCGTGATCAACGGCGTCTCCTGCGGCGTACTCAAGGTGGTCAGCCCGACGCCCTTCAGCAACGGCGTGATGGTAACGCTCTCGGGCAGCCTGACCGGCGCGGCCGTGACCGACCGGTCCGGCACGAGGTCGCTGCTGCGGGACTTCAACCGCGACGGCGTCAAGTCCATCGGCGAGGATATGGCCGGTACGATCCTGGACGGCGGCGGCGACGGCATCGAAGGCGGCGACTACACCTTCATTGGTAGTAACGCCGACCTCTCCACCGGCTTTGCGGATGCCGTCCCCTTCTCCGACCCGGCGGATGCCGGCATGGTCGATATCCACGGCACGTTTGCGCCGCTGGCACTCTACAGCCTGATCGGAAGCACGCCGCTCTTTAGCGGCGATTGCGACGTGTACAAGTTCACGGCCCAGGCCTATCAGTTTGTCAGCCTGGACCTCAGCACCCAGGCCTCCGCCGAGATGGGCCTGTTCTATCTGGATGACCAGGGCACACCGGATCCCAGCGACGATGTGTATAAACTGCTGGCGAGCGAGCAGGATAATGTCGTGATGGATCCTGCCACCCGGAAGGCCACCACCAGCCCCAAGGATGTGTTCGAGGCATTCGAACTGCCGAGCACGGGTACGTATTACGTGGTGGTTATGGCCAGCCAGAGCCTCAATGCCGTGCCCGTTGAGACCCCGCTGGTCACCAGCGAGCCCTATCGTCTCCAGGTGGTGCTGGCCTCCAGCGACGACATGCTGGATGGCTCTCCGAACATGTACTACGCCACGCCCGACAACCAGAAGATAGCCTATGTCTCCAGCACGCTGGATCAGCACAGCAACGTGCTGGGCAGCAACTCCCACAAGCAGCTGATCTACCTGAACTTCGGCGGCGGCATCGCCACCCTGTTCGACAATAATAGTGCGATAACGGTCCGGCCCATGGATCCCACGCAACTGGATGCCGGCTTTGCGGGTCTGGAAGATGAGATCGCCAACGGCAGCTCGGCGGATGGCGTCACCGGCGTGGTGGACAAGATCATGTCCATCTACGAGAACATGCCGGCCTCTCTGGGCTCCGTGAACGTACAGCGCATCAGCAGCCTGGCCCAGTGGCAGTCGGCGACCTCGGGCCTGTGCTTCACCACGGTTGATCCCAAGACCTGGGGACTCGATGCCAACACCGATTACATCACGGTGTTCTTCGGCGAGACGGATAACAACGTGCTGGGCATCGACGATTATGGCCTGACCAGCGACATCAGCACCGCCGGCCAGCAACACGCGGAGAACTGCGTTGTCTTCCTCCAGAACTGCCTGCTGACCGGCTCCTTCGATTCCGCGGCCACGACCACCAGCGCCAAGCTCAACGAAGCGACTAACTTCCTGGCCAACGTCGGCGCACACGAGCTGGGGCACGCCCTGGGCTTCAACCATCAGCCCACCAGCCGCACCAACTATACGCTGGTTTGGGATGACCCGGACAACAACCCGGCCACGCCGAACGATTCCAATATGGGTGTGGCGCTGATGTCCTACTATCCCCTGTCAGTAATGATGACTCAGCTGGCGCAATTAGGTACGGCTAATCTGGAACCCTCCGAGTTTCCGATGAACTCGACCCCTGCTCCCTCGATTGATACGGCGGATATGCTGAAATGGTGGTATAGCTGATAAGGACATAAGTGTTACAAACCGAGGGGCGTGCAGGTGCGGAAATTCCGCACCTGCACCGACCCGTTATGTCCTCCCCCCAGCGCGTTACGGATCATGGAACTGGGAAATTTCCCAGTTCCATGATCCGTAACGTTTTTCCTTTGCTGCGATTGCGGAATTGGCGTTCCTAAATCGGCAAATGACTGCGGAATTTCCGCAGTCGCGCCCCAGGTGGTCAATTCGACCAGGTGATGCGGCCGCGTGCCTCGTGCACCTTCAAAAAGCCGCCCCGGCTACACTGAACTTCTCTGGGCGATTTCCATTGTCGGCGGAGGCCGATCAGCTTAAGCTGATCGGCCGAGTTGTATTCCGGAGAAGATGGATCCGGGCCAGTTGGGTTCCATCGCTCCGGGGGTTTTACCCGTCCGGTATCTGTGTGGGAGGCGGGGTGGGCATTCTCCGTCCCTCAATCATCGGTCGGCATATATCTGTGCCGTCGTAACCGTGAGCAATTCGTGCGCTCAGGGAAAGGAGTCTGTGTATGAGTGCGCCTTCACGCGGCCGCGCCAATCCATCCAAAAAAGCCGGGGTACAGCCAGGGCGATTATCGAGCCGCTGGAGGACCGTCTCTTATTGGCCGTGGCGGATTGGACGGTCTTGTACTACCTGGATGGCGATAACAACATCGACCCCGATGCGATGAATTACCTCAACGAGCTGGAACAGGTCGGTTCCAACGCGCAGGTCAATATTATTGTGGAAGTGGACCGCGCAGCGGACAGCTCATGGTCCGATACGCGCCGCGGCCGCATCATTCAGGATGCCGATCCTAATACGGTCACCTCTCCCCTGCTATCGGTGGGCGAGAAGGATATGGCCAATCCGACGACGCTCCTCGATTTTCTCCGCTGGGGCACCACCAACTATCCCGCGCAACATTACGCGGCGATACTCTGGGATCACGGCGGCGGCTCCCTGATGGGCATGTTCGAGGATGACAGCAGCACCGGCGCTGACGGTAGTTACGATATCATGTCCATTTCTGACCTGGGGCAGGCCTTCGCGGCCGTGAACACCCACTTCGAGGTCATCGACCTGGACGCCTGCGTCATGGGCATGACCGAAGTGGCCTATCAATTGCGCAGCTACGCCAGCGTCATGGTGGCCAGCGAGGAAAGCGAATACTCTCCCGGCCAGGATTACGTGACCATGATGCGGACGCTGGAAGCCAATCCTGCCAGCACCACCGCCACATCATTTGCCAATACCATAGTTACGTCATATGGCACATATACCCAGACCTTAGGCATCCCTTATCCGGTCACGCTGTCGGCCATCGATCTGACCGGCATGGGCCCGGTCGGCCTGGCGGGCGCGCTGGATAACTTCGTCACGACGGTCATGCGCGACGCCACCAACACCGATCTCCAACTGCTGAATTCCTATTACCGGCAGTCACGCTCCTTCGATCTGGAAGACTATCGTGATCTAGGCAGCATCCTGGGCGGCGTGGCGAGCGATCTGAACATGTCCAGTACCATCGTCACGGCCGCGCAGGCGGCCTTGACGGCCTATAACAGCGTCATCCTGTCCAAATATCCCTCGGACGCCACCGACGCCACGGGCCTGTCCATCTACTGGCAAAAGAGCGGCGTCGTGCCCGATGTGACCTATCTGCGCTCGGGCATGAGTTTCCTGGCCAATACGCAGTGGGATGAGTTCCTGCTCTTCTGGTTCCAGGGCATTCAGCCGGGCAGAATCCAGGGCGGCGTGTGGAACGACCTGGACCTCAACGGCAGTTGGGACCCCGGCGAGAGCGGCCTTTCCGGCTGGACCGTGTACCTGGATGCCAACAACAACGGCCACTATGATCCGGCGATGCGCAGCATCGCTGCCTCCACGGATGTGCCGACGATGATTCCAGACAGCATCGCCAGCGTCTACTCGACGCTGCCCATCAGCAGCATGGCCGGCTCGATTCTCGATGTGAACCTGACGCTGTCGATTCAGTACTCACTCGACTACATCCTGGAGGCAACGCTGATAAGCCCCCAAGGCACGCGCGTGCCGCTGTTCTCGAACTTGTCTTATTGGGGATCCAATTTCGCCAACACCACCTTCGACGACCAGGCCTCGGTCCCCATCGGCCAGGGCGTCCCGCCGTTTGTCGGCACGTATCGGCCGCAAGGGTATCTATCCGACCTCAACGGAGAAGATCCCAACGGCGTCTGGCAGTTGGAGATTACCTCTGACTACCCCTGGGACACCGGCTTTCTGACCGGCTGGTCGCTCAGTATTCTGCACGGCGACCCCTCCACCATCACCGATAACAGCGGCATGTACACATTCAGCAACGTGGATCCCGGCACGTACGCCGTCGGCGAAGTCGTGCAGGGCCAATTCTACCAGAGCTACCCGCCCCAGCCGCTGTACACGGTGACCGTCGGCCCCGGCCAGGCCGTCACGCACATCGATTTCGGCAACGCGCTGACTGTGGGCCGGCCCGACCTGGCCGCCGACAGCGACAGCGGCACGTACGATGATGACAAACTCACGAATCTGGACAACAGCTCGAGGCACTAAGAAGCTGACCTTCTACGTGCCCGACACCAGTGCCGGCAAGACGGTCAATATTTATGCCGATGGGCATCTCATCGGCCAGCAGGCGGGACTGGACGGCATTACCGCCGTCACGACGTCCGGGACATACGACCTTGTGGATGGCGTGCACCGCATCCAGGCCAACCAGACCGATGACACCACCGGCGATGAGACGGGCATGTCTTCGCCCCTCCTGATCACCATCGACACGGTGGCGCCGGTTGTGACGGTCGATCCGCAGCGGACATCCGATACCACTCCCCCGCTGTCGGGCCTGGTGGATGAGGATAGCGCCACGATGGTGGTCAACGTGGGCGGCCGCGATTACCCGGCCGTCAATACGGCGCCCATGCCTGGACGTTGGCGGATAACGTCATCAGCCCGCCGCTGGCCGGCGGGAGCTACGACATCACCGCCACGGCCACGGACCTGGCGGGCAACGTAGGCCACGACGGCACCCACAATGAGCTGATGATCGCCGCCAGCATTTCCAAGGTTACGGGCCCCTGCGAGAGCGATGAAGGCCAGGTCGACACGTTTACCTGCGTGGCGGCCGATCCCGACAACGGCGCCATCACCTATAGCTGGAACTTCGGCGACGGCACGCCGATCCGCACCGGTCACGACCTGGCCACCGATCACGCACGCCTTCGCCGACGACGGGACGTATGATGTCACGGTCGTGATCACCGTCCCCTCCGGCCAGTACGATCAGCACCAGCTTTCCGTGGTGGTGGATGATGTTCCCCCCACTATCGTCAGCCTCGTGCCGCAGGATCAGTTCCTCATGGGCCATCAGGGCCGCTTCCTGGCCACGGTGACCGATCCGGGCATCTACGACAGCCTCACGTACACCTGGGACTTCGGCGACGGCACGCCGACGGTTACGGGCGTCGATCTTTCAGCCCCCGTCCACACCTACGCCGCGCTGCGGCAGCTACCAGGTGAGCCTGACCGTGGATGATGGCGACGGCGGCGTGACCTCCACAACCACGTGCGTGTCCATCTGGGATAAAGTGGTTTCTCCCGCGGCGGGCGCGCCCTGGATTACGTGGACAGCAATGACAACAACGTGCCGCATCACGCTGACCGGCGGCGGCAGCATGAAGGCCTATTTCATGGGCGACGCCGATATCGAACCTCGGGGCCCTGGTGCTGGACGGCACGGGCGCCGGCAGCGTCCTGACCGTTACCGTGTCCGGCGGCAACACCACCACCATCGGCCAGATCATCGACAAGAGCGTGGATGACCACGGCCTATCAGCGATAAACGGTTCGCCCGTAGACCTCACCGGCAGCATCCTGATTTCCGAAAAGGTAAAAACGATCCGCCTGCACAATGCGGGGGCAAACACGCTGATCGACATCGGCGCGGCCCTGAACCCGGTGGCCTGCAACGATGCGATCACGATCGGCCTCAATAGCGCCTGCGGGCTATCGGTCGAAGCGCATGATCTGCCGATTGCGAGTTTGACGGCGACGAACTGGACCGTGGGTTTCGGCGCCAGTTCCGAAATCACCGCCGCGTGGATCGGCTCGCTGCGCATCACCGGAAACGGGAAGGACCTGGTGGGCGATTTCCAGTCGGATATCGATCTGTCGGGGCTGGGGCTGCAGAACAATAAGCCCGCCCTGAACACGGCGTTTATTCATGGCGACCTTTTCTGCTCGACCTGGACGTTGCCCGCCCGCGCCGTATCCATAACGATTCTGGGCGATATGATTAATTCCCGCATTCTGATCACCCATACCCCCGGCTGCGGCCTCGACGCCATCTCCAGCCTGACCATCGGCGGCCAGGTGTTCTGCAGCGAGATCCGCTCCGTGGGCGATTTGGGCAAAATCACCGTCGGGGCGATGGATCACAGCCGCATCTTCGCCGGTGTGGACGACACGGTCGGGCGGCTGCCTGATCCCTCCTGCGACATCTATCTGCCCGATTCGGGCCGCGGCCAGGCGTGCGAAATCCGTTCGATCACGATCCGCGGCATGGCCAATCAGGGTTTGTACTACAGCTTCGCCTCATCCAGCATCGCCGCGTATCGCATCGATCATGCGGTGCTGTCGTACGCGGATTTCACCTCCGACGGCAACCCCTTCGGCATTTCCGCCTGGTCGGCCGGGTCGATCCGCTATATCGACCGCGACAGGAGCAACAACTGGACGTGGTCCGGCCGCGCAAACCAGTTGGTCAACTCGCAGGGGAATATGACCATGTGTCTGGGCATCAGCGACCTGAATAGCTTTGCCGGCGGAGAAAGAGTCGGCACCAGCCCCTGCGGCAACACCGCCAGTCTGCACACGGATCTGCGCAGCGTATACATGCGGACCATCGGGGACGATGTTTATATCGGCATCACCGCCGCGCGGCCGCTGTATTCGCACCTGCGGATCGCGGTCCTGCTGGATACGCTAGATGGCACGGACCACCAGCTCTATGCCAATGACAAGCGCAGCGACATGCTTGTGGATCTGGATACCGACAGCAACGACCTGAGCCTGTACGAAGGCGACTGGCCGGTGGTTGACCCCTGGCCCGCGCCCTCCTGGTCGGACCTGTGGCACCCGGCCCGCTGGCTGAACCTGCCGACCATGACCTCGCAGGCCATCCAGTACGACGATGGGTATATCCTGCGCGTGCCCAAGCTGGCTTTACAGCCGTTTGACCACATCAAGATTACCGCCGTGCAGTTGTGGACGGATGATGGGATATTGTTAGATACCGTGCGGTGTTAAGTTGAGGTTACAGGGTACAGGTTACGGGGTACAGATGATAAGGCTGATCTGTAACCTGTGCCCTATACCCTGTACTCTTTTCGTTTGAGGTCCCGTAGGGACCGATAGTTTGCAGCCCCACACTTTAAAGGTTATTGCATCTAGTACTCTGTAACAGCTAAATCACCGGGTATAGTTTCTTCAGTTTGATCCGGGCGTCGGCGGTGGTGAATCGCCAGTCGATGCCCTTCTTCTTTTCATTTCGTGAACGTTCCCACGGCGCGATGCTCGCCGCCAGTTGTTCGCGGCTTTCAAAGTAGTCATCCATGCACTGGCGGCTCAACACGCTCAACTCGATCTCGGCCATATTCAGCCAACTGCCATGCTTGGGCGTGTGGTGAATCTCCAGCTTCTCCGCCAAACGCCGAGCCTCAGCCGGTTCAAATGCCTCGTACAGGCTGGCGATGTTGTGCGTGTTGAGTTGGTCCATCACCAGCACGATCTTCTCGGCCTGGGCGTACAGCACATCGCACAGTTCCCGTATCACGTGGGCGAAGTCGATTCGCGTTCGCTGCTGACGCACACGCACGTGCCGCTTGCCCTTCAGCGGTTCGGACACCAGGAACACGCTGGCCGTGCCGCAACGGCGGTATTCCGGATCAACCCGCTTGATTCGGCCGGATCGACCGGGAATCGAGGGGCGCGTCTGGGCCACCAACTGCTTGCTGGCTTCATCCAAGCATACCAGGGGTCGCAACGAGTCGAACGGCCGGTGGTATACCTCCAGCACGTCTTCCATCGCCGCGACAAATTCGCCGTTTTGCTTGGGCGGAATACACCAGTACTTGCTCAGGTGAGGCTTAAGCTCATTTTTTTAAGCGTCCGCTGCACCGCCATGTGACTGCAAGACTCGACGTATCCTTGCGCCACCATCTGGTCAGCCAGCAGACGCACGCCCCAGCGGCTGCGCCCCTCCGGCGGCTCCATGCGAGTCAGGGCAATCAAGTGCGCTTCGGCCTTGCCGTCGAGCTTGCGTACCCGATAGCTGCCACGGTTGCCGTGCTCCAAGGCCGCCTCCAGCCCTTGCTCCACCAGACGACGACGCAAGTTCTCAACCGTCGTGGGATGACAGTCAAAAGCCTCGGCAATGTGAGCGTCTTTCCACCCCGGACCTTCGGGGCCTTGGTCAGCCTTGAGCAACATCTGAGCATGCCTGCGTTGATGCGGCTTGCCTTTATCCAGCAGTGTCTGGAGTTGGGAACGCTCTTCGGTTGTCAATTCGACGATGTACTTTTTCATGACGGCCTCCTTGCCGATCAAAAGGGTTCTATCAACCCATCGGCAAAAAGAACCGCTACCCAGAAGTCTCTCCGTTACGGAGTACTAGGCTATAAGTGTTTATCTTTCGCTGCGGACATAATGAAAGATCAGTTTTGCCTGCACCCAAAGACGAACACGAAAGTGTGTCCGTACCCAGGGCGGCAGATGCTTAATCCCGCAACCGCTGCTATTCCAGTGCGCAAAGAATCGGTCAATGCTGCGCGCTGTTTAAGTAAGCCGTATCCAAAAGGCCGGCTGCACAGGTCAATCGACCGCAGACGATACGGGCTTTGTCGGCGATGTCCCAAACGAGCGCCTTTCCTTTTGGGAACCACCAGCTGAATTCCTTTGGCCCCAGCATGGTCAAAGAGTTTGTTGTTGTCATACTCCCCATCGCCGAGCAAATAACCCTCTCCGTTAACGTCGCGGAGCAGCCGCTGCGCCATGCGTTGTTCGTTGCAGTGCATGGGCCCCACGCGCCAGGCGACAGCGACGCCGCCGGGAGTGCAAATGGCATAAAACTTATAGCCTTTGGCCTTCCCTGTGGCCGCGCGGCCGAAGCCGGCCTGGCGGTCATGCGAGGCACTGCCGATCACCAAGGGCATGGCGTCGATGCAGCGCCAAAGGCTCTGACCGAAGTGCTGACGATAGTGTTCTTCCAGGTCCACGAGCAACGCTTGCACCGGTGCCGTTCGCAAGCGCCGCGACATGCACGAAGGACTGGGCAGATCGCCCAGGCTCGGCTCAGGCCAATTGCGTTCATCACACGCCCAGCAGGTCGGCCGATCATGCAGCACGGCCCAGAGATAAACCGCCACAATGCGCCGTGTTGAATACTGCACCTTCGCTTGGGAATACTTCTTGCCCGAAATCACAAGCAGTTCGTACACTCGCTTCCAGAGTTCGCCTTCCATGGCCAGTCTCCTTCTGTAATGAGTGGGAGACATTGTGGAGGCGAACTTCTTATTGCGCAATAGGTTACATCAATTTTGCAAAATCCTCTGAAGTGTGGGGTGGCCGTCCGATATCAAATGGAGTCCCGTAGGGACGCCACAAGAATCAGCCAAAGACGTACTTGGGGTCGTAATCCACATCGTATTTTTTCAGAAATGCCAGGAATTCCTGCTCAAAGCTCACTCGCCGATGATGGCGCGGCTGGCCCTGTATATAGGCGACGGCCTGTTGTAGATTTGATTTGCCAATGCTGAATGCGCCAAATCCCTGCTGCCAGGCGAACGATTTGCTGCCTCCAGGAGTGGTTTTGATCCATCGCGAGGAATTTCCTTTTATCGCCTGCACCGCCTTGGAAATCCCCAGCTCGCCGTTGAGGCCGATCAATAGATGCGCGTGATCCTCCACGCCTCCGATGCAAATGGTCTTCATGCCGTGCTCGCGGACGATTCCGGCCATGTAGCCCCACAATCGCGGCTGGAGATCCTGGTCCAAAAGTTTCCGCCGCCCTTTTGTGCTGAAGATGATGTGCGCGTAGCAATTGATGTAGGTATGGGACATCGTACGTTTCTCCCTTTTGCCGCCCGCGATTTGTGCCGTCCCTACGGGACTCCAAAATCGGTGAGGGACAGCATACCCCACACTGAAGTGCTTGTCCTTACCCACATTTTCCCAGTGTGGTTTTGCCGATGGCAATGTCAGGCGCGATTAAGGAGAATCGCTGATGGCAACCACACTTATGTCCGTCTCGGAGTGGGCGGCGGTGGAGTTTGATGGCGCCCAGTTGGGCGATCGCAGACGCCAGTCTCGATTGATTCGTACGGCAGCCAGCATGGCCTCAGATCCTCACGGCACCTTGCCAGAATCCTTCACGCGCTGGGCGCAGGCCAAGGCCGCGTACCGGTTGCTGGAGCAGCCGGACGTCACCTATGACGGCGTCATCGCCCCGCATTTGGAGCGTGTGCGCGCCAGTTGCCGTCAGGCGGGCGAGTATCTGCTGGTCGAGGACACCACGACTCTGGATTTCACTGCGCACGTGGCCGCGCAGGATCTGGGGCGCATCGGCGATGATGGCGGCCGCGGCTTATTTGTGCACTCCACTTTGGCCTTGGTCATCGAGCGTTGGAACGAGGAACACGAGCCGCAGGTGATTGTCGAGGGGCTGTTCGATCAGCGCTGGTGGGCCCGGACCAAGCCCGCCCTTGGCGTCAAAAATAAAAAACGCGGCCGCTGGAATCGGCCGCGGGAGTCGCAGCGCTGGGCGGCGGTGGTGGAACAAGTGGACGCTCCGCCGCCGGAGGTGCGCTGGACCTTTGTGGCCGACCGCGAATCCGACATTTATGAGACATTCGAGCGCTGCCAGGATAATCACTGGCACTTTATCCTGCGCGCAACCAGGCGCGGGCCCTGGCCGATGAGGCCGGCTCGGTATTCACGGCCGTGGCCGAAAGTGCGGAATTGGGCAGGTTTTTCATAGATTTACGCGCCCGGCCAGGGCAGGCGGCGCGGCGGGCGCAGCTGTCCGTGCGCACCGCGCGATCAGCTTGCGTGGCCCGTATCGCCCCGGCGGCTGGCGGCCGCCGCGCACTGTCAACGTGGTGGAGGCGTGCGAAATAAACCCGCCGGAGGGACTGCAGCCGATTCACTGGGTGCTGCTGACGGATTGGCCGGTCGAGACTTTCGAGCAGGCCATGCGCGTGATCAAGGCGTACACGCGGCGCTGGCTGATCGAAGAGTATCACAAGGCGCTCAAGACCGGCACGGGTATTGAACACAGTCAACTGACCACGGCGCAGCGGATCACCTCCCTGCTGGGCATTCTGGCGGTGGTGGCGGTGCGGCTGCTGAATATGAAACTGCTGGCCGGGACCTGCGCGGCTGAGCCGGTGAGCGCAGAGGCGATCGGCCCAGAGGCGTTGGCGATCCTGGAGGCCGAGTACGGCCGGCCCGCCGGGGGCTGGACGAACGCTACGGCGCTGATCGCCGTGGCCCGCTTTGGCGGATTCCCGGGCCGCAAAGGCGATGGCAATCCGGGCTGGCAGACCATCTGGCGTGGTTTACGCAAACTGATCTGGACCGCCCATGGTTATGACATGGCCAACAAAGAAAAATGTGGGTAAGGACAAGCACTGAAGTGTGGGGCTACATACTAGCGGTCCCTACAGGACCTTAAAGCAGGAACTCACGCGGGAGTTAAGAAGGAACGCATGCGTGGCCTTTACGAGGAATTCGTGATCCGCATCGACTCTGACGGCCTTCCCACCACGCGCGATAAACGTCACCCGTCCCTTGTCGAATTCCACCCGCTCGACACGCTCAAAACCGCGGAGAAGCGGCGCAACGCCCTGGATGTGCCTTATCACGGTCGGCCGCGCGGCGGTCAGCTTCAGCGCCGTCGGGATACCTTGGCGGCTAAGGGCATTGGGATGTGCGGAGGCAAAAAGGCCATCGGCGAAGTAGCCGCAACCATCCTCCAGACCCAGGCAGGTGTTGCGGCCGTTCCAGGGGTCGCCGTGACGGCCGCGATTTTCGATCCACATGACCATCAGGGGCAATTGCCGCGGATCTTTCAGCGAATACCAGATAAAACCTTCCGCCAGGTTCACCGCGGCCGTCCAGGCGATGTCGCCTTGGTCATTGGCCACGGCCAGCATGTCCGCAAACCCCTTGCGGCTGGGAAAACTGGTGCAATCGACGAAGGCGGGCTGCTTCCAGATGGAAGGAACGCGCGCCAGATCGCTGAACTTTTTGCCTATAGCCAAAGATTGATATTCGCCATTGGCCGGGTCGCTGAAGAGCCCCGGATAAGTCATGCCAAAGCGGATGGGGCTGGTGGAAACTTTGATTGCTCCCTCCTGGTCCGGCACGGTCAGCGTGCAGTGATGTGCCACGGGCATGGGCATGGCGCCGGAAGCTAAGTATTCAATAGAATGTTGGCAGTAGATTGCCTGCTGTCCCTCCACCAGTTCCAGCGTTTTGGTGACTTTGGCCTTTATGGACTTGGGTTTGAGCTGGACAATGAGGCGGGCGACGTTTCCCTCCCGTTCCAGGCGGACGAATGACCATTTGGAGCCGGAAGTTTCCCCGTGTGGCGGGTGTTTTTGGCCTTTAAAGGGCTCGCCGCTGCCGCCGAAGGGCATGCAGAAAAAGTCGCCGCGCAAAGGGGCCAGGACCGGCGCGCCGAACTTTTTGAGGCCCTCATCCTGCCAGGGGCTGATGTAGTAGGGCTGCACCTTTTTTCCGCCGGGGAGTTTGAAGGTCACGGGGGCCATGTGTCCTCCCAGTTGCGTCAGGGCCAGGGAGATGCTGGATGTCTGGAGGATCCAGGAGGGTTGGGAATGGATGTTTTTGACGGTCGGTTTCATGGGCTCTCCATTAGATCTCGCAGATGTTCATCCCAAAAATGTGCCGCCCCTACGGGGCTCCCACCACATTCTCCCGATTACCGGGGCTGCCGCCCCGGTCTGGAATCTACCGCCGCTACGCGGCTCTCGCCACTTTCAGATAGGAATTTTTCACAAAATCGTGCCAGAAGCGCTTTTTTCCTGCCACAAATTTCTTGCCCGCGGCCGATAAGTTCGTTAGAAGTCTTATTGTCTCTATGTTTGCTTCAAGGACGATGCCCGTAATGCCTAGATCAAGGACGATCATCACCTTAAGTTCATTGCTGGCGGCGATGACGGTGGGAACCTTTGCGCTGCTGGCCCTGGAAACCTCCCCCGCCCAGCCCAGCCCGATCGCCGCGCTGGCAGCGCGGGAGATCACCTCGCCGCTGGACCGCCAGATCAGCCAGGCGGTGGACCAGACGGACATCCCCCTCCAGGAGGGTAAGTGGACGAGCATCGTCATCCACGATAATTCCGAAGGCGCGGGCGTGTGCGCGGCCGGCTGCCACTTTATAGTCGACGCCGCCAGCGAAGACTCCACGTCCAGCCCCGTCTTACCCACCGTGCGCTGGAGCCAGCAGACCAGCGGCTCTTTCGCCTCGGTGGCGGATGAGAAGTTCAACGCCGGGGCGATCAGCATCTGCCTGTCCGGCGACATGTCCGCGACGGCCCCCACGGGTCCGCAGATGGCCGCGCTGGTTTCGCTGGTGCGGGCGATCCAGGGCCGGCTGGGAATCGCGGCCGACCACGTGTACCTGCACGGGGACCTGACCGGCACGCCCTGTCCGGGACGGGCCTTTCCCACCGAATCCTTCCGCAGCGCCCTCAGGTAGTCAAGACGGGATTTAGCCACAGAGAAGCTTTTTGACTATTTGGCCTTTTGGCTATTTGACTGTTTGGCGCTTCATCGGAAATCCAGCTTCTTTCCCTCTGGTCTTTTCAAACAGCCAAACAGCCAAAACAGCAAACAGCCAGCCTCTACGGCTAAATTCTTTGGGCTGAAACTTCAGCTTGGAAAAGGACCTGCCCGAAGAGCTATAATGCGGCCCGGTTTTGTTTCAGTTGTAACTACATACCGCACAGGAGCTATGGCAGTATCTCGCACACTGGAACTGGCCGGCTACCAGGTCATGCAGTACCTGGGCAGCGGGGCCAACAGCACCATCTGGAGCGTCCGCGACCAGCGGACGGGAGAGACTCTTTGCGCTCAAGCGGGTGGTGAAGAACTCGCCTTCGGACGAGCGCTTTTTCGAGCAGGCCCAGAACGAGTTCGACATCGCCCAGCAGCTCGATCACCCCTCCATCCGCAAGTGTTACCGCATCCGCCGCGTGCGCAAGGTGATCAAGACGCGCGAGCTGCTGATGTTCATGGAGCTCTGCCCGGGCGAGTCGGTGCAGCAGAACCGGCCCACGGATGTGCTCAAGGCGGTGCGCATCTTCCAGAAGACCGCCGAGGCCCTGCACTTCATGCACCGCTGCGGATTCCTGCACACGGACATGAAACCCAATAACATCATTGTCGGCCCCGATGAATCGATAAAGGTGATCGACTTTGGCCATGCCTGCCGCGTGGGCACGGTGAAGGAGCGCATACAGGGCACGCCGGATTTCATCGCCCCCGAGCAGGTAGCCCGCAGGCCGCTGGATGCCCGCACGGATGTCTTCAATTTCGGCGCGGCCATGTATTGGACGCTCACCGGCCAGGCCATCACCACGGTCATTCCCAAGCGGTCCGATGTGATTACGCTGAAAAGCGAGCTGGAACTGACGCCCGTGACGGATCTGAACCCTGCGGCCCCGCCGGCCCTGGGGTCCCTGGTGGCCGATTGCGTCTCCTTCCAGCCGGGTCAGCGGCCGCCCTCCATGGAGCCCGTGCAGGTAAAACTGGAACTGATCCGCAAGCACCTGGAACGCAAAGGCGACGGCAGCGCGGCGGTAACGGGCAAATAGTTTTTGCGGATTTTGCACTTTTGCGCGAAACTATTTCGGTAATTGAACGTCTGATAAGTGAAGATTCGTGTTCGAGCCAAGAAGGGGTCGTCATGGCCCATCCCGTGGCCCAAATACTGCTGGAGGCGGCGAAACATAACGCCAATAATGCGCACCGCCAGGGAAACCTCCTCCAGTTCAAAGAGGGCGAGCGGCTGATCGTCGTGGGCGATCTGCACGGGCATCGGCACAATCTGTCCAAGGTGATTTCGTACGCGGCGCTGGGCATGGCGCCTGCGCGGATGCTGATCCTCCAGGAAGTCATCCACGGCGGCGCGATCGACAGCGAGGGCGGCGACCGCAGCTTCGAGCTGGTGGTCAGGGCCGCGCGGCTGAAGAACCAGTACCCCGACCAGGTACACTTCCTGCTGTCCAATCACGACCTGGCCCAGTTGACGGATAACGAGATCACCAAGAACGGCTGCGGTTTCTGCAAGGCGTTCGATATCGGCCTGGCCAAGGCCTATGGCACCGATGCGACGGAAATCGGCGCGGCCATGGATGTGTTCTTCCGCTCACAGCCCCTGGCGGGACGCTGCCCTAACGGAATATTCCTGTCGCACTCGCTGCCTTCGCCCAACCGGCGCAAGTTCTTCGACCCGGAAATTTTGCACCGCCCCTACCGCGATGAGGACTTCCGCCCCGGCGGCTCGGTATACGAACTGACCTGGGGCCGCCGCCAGGATATGGACACACTGGATGAGATGGCGATGATCTTATCCTGCACCATGTTCATCAACGCGCACCAGAACCAGGATGACGGCTTTGCGTTAAACGGCCGCCAGCTCATCATCGCCTCCGACCATGCCCACGGCCACATCGCCGAGTTCGCGGCCGATGAGAATATTCCCGTGGACCTCCTGGGCAGCCTGGTCAGGCCGATCGTGCGGCTCTAGCCTGGTTCCCCGGAAATGGCGCCGGCGGATCGGCCCAGGTTCGCCAGGAAGGCCGGGCCCGCTCCCGGCGGCGGCCATTGGGCGCTCATAATCCAGGCCGGGGCGTACTTGGCAATCAGCCCGGGATTGGCGGTCGCCATATGCGGCAGGCCGCCTTCGCCCGTATCGCGTCTGATCTGTTCGACCGTTATGCAGCGCCTGGTAGAGCCTGGGATATTCACGCGTAAAACCCGTGCGCCCGGCCGAGGGACCTCGGCCGCCATCCACATTGCCGAAAATGGCGGTCCCTTCGGTCAGGATGTGATCATCATGGTTGCACACATTGGCCACGCCGCGGCGAGTCATTCGCAAGGCATCCGTCAGGTCATAGTCCGCAGAGATGCTCGCCGAGAGCAGAAGAGCGCCTTCGATCGGCTCAGCCTGGGGATTGTTGCCCAGGGCTTCCAGTGCGAAGACGGCAATTCCACCGCCTGCGCTGTGCCCGATGATGAAGACCGGACGGCCGGGCCATTTCTTTTGGTATTCGACGATTGCACCGGCCAGCTCCGCCGCGCTGCGCCGGTTGCCCGGCACATCCATCTGGTTGATCAACATGCCAAAACCGGGCACGTATGAGCCCCAGCGGTAGATCATCAGTGCATAGGGAACCCCGCCGTCGCGCAGGCCGCGGCGGATGTCCCTGTTCAAGGAACTTTCGCCCTCGATTCCGGGCAAAATGACTACCAGGCCCTGCTCGGCCCGCCCGTGGTTGACAAACTCGGGGTCCATATTCGCGCGGCCGCAACCGCCGCACATGACCGCCACAAAAGCAACGACCATCGCAATAACGCGGCTCAACGCATAACTGATGGAACTTCCCGCCACGTACCATTGTATGAGCGAAGGCGCTTGGGATAACGGGCTTGACTGAGGAGGGCTGGATTGGAAAGGGCTGGATTGGCGAGGCGTAGTTCGCGGCGAATTACCGCTTCGAAACAGGCCCGGCTTCGCGGCTAGAGCCGCTTCGCCGTGGCAGTCTTCGTTCGCGACAAAGCCGCGAACGAAGACTGGGCGATACAGGGCTCGAACCTGTGACCTTACGGGTGTGATCCGTACGCTCTAGCCAACTGAGCTAATCGCCCGAAGAACTGTGACTTTTTAGCGGCTGGTGGCGCTCCTGTCAAGCTTGCGGGGCATTCTTATCGCTGGAAGCGTTCTGCGTGCCGGCGTTTTGCGGGGTCTGGCCGGCTGGAGGCGGCGTCTTGATCTCATTGCCCACATCCTTCGCGGTCTGCTGGGCCTCATTGAACTCGTCGCTGGCCTCCTTTAGCCCGCGCTTGAACTCGAAGAGGCTGCGGCCGACATTGCGTCCCACCTCCGGCAGCCGGCGGCCCCAGATCAGCACCGCCAAAAAGGCGATCACTATCATCTGCCAGAAACCAAATTCCAGACCAAAAGCGAGGGTATTCATATCCGGCTCCGTAAAAGTGCCATAACCATTCTACAAGTTTAGGAGCTTTGGTGCAAAAGGCTTCAAAACTCCAAATCAAGAACTTCAAACTACAAACTGCAAACTACAAACTACAAAGAAATCCCAAGCTCCAAATCTCAACGGGAGCAAATGTCGGTCGCATTGGATGGAAACCATCAATGCTGAAATTGATGATTGGAATTTGGAGCTTTCTTGTAGTTTGTAGTTTGTAGTTTGTAGTTTTGTTATTTCGTCATTTCCCTCAGAATCCTCAGCGTTTCAGCAAAATCCGCCGGAGGCGGGGCCTCGAGGGTCATTTGCTGGAGCGAGCGCGGGTGCTGGAATTCGATTCGCCAGGCGTGCAGGGCCTGGCGCGTGATGATCGGCCCTTCGGCCGCATCCGGCCGGCCTTCAAGTTGGCTGCGGTAGATGGGCCCGCCGCCGTACACCGAATCGCCCACGATGGGATGGCCTATATAACTTGTGTGTACGCGGAGCTGGTGCGTGCGGCCCGTGTGCGGCCGCAGTTCCAGCAGCGTGAAGGCGGGCTTACCGGTCTTGCGCCCGCCCAGCCGCTCAAGTACCTTGTACTCGGTTACGGCCTCCTTGGCCACGGCGCCAAACTGCCTGCCCGTGCGGCGGTCCACGGCGTACCGCTCCCTGATCTTCGGGTGCTGGCCGATGGGCAGGTCGATCACATCCTCATCCAGCTCGACGTGCCCGTGCGTGATGGCCAGGTACGTTTTGTGGACGAAGCGCAGCTCGAATTGCCGCCCCAGCCGCCACAGGGCCAGCTCGCTCTTAGCGAGCAGGATCACGCCGGTCGTGTCGCGGTCGAGGCGGTGGATCACGCCGGGGCGATAGGCCTCATCGCGCATGGGCAGATCGCCGATCGAGCCGGAATGCTGCTGAAAATAATACGCCAGTCCGTTTAGCAGCGTTCCCGACCAATTGCCGTGCGCGGGGTGGACGATCAGCCCGGGCTGCTTGTTGATGGCGATGATGTCATCATCCTCGTACAGCACTTCCAGCGGGATCGGTTCGGGGGGAATGACCTTCTTTTCCGGCTGCGGCAGCAAGAGGTCGATCCGGTCGTTCGCCTGGATGTTGTAGCTGGGCTTGACAACCTTGGCATTGACCGTGACCGCCCCTTCCTTGATGAACCGCTGGAGCGATGTGCGGCTGATGATCTTGCCCAGCCGGCCGGCTAGGTACTTGTCCAGCCGCCGGCTGACCAGCGACCGCCGGATGGAAATGACCACGTGCTGGAGGCCATCTTCCTCCATCGGCTCGATGGTCTCGACCTCCTGGCCATCCGAAGAGGCGATTTCCAGCGGCAGGGATTGCTCCGCCGCCGCATCCGCCTCGGTCTCGAATTTCTCCAGGGCCTCGGTCAGCTCGCTCTCGGGTTTTTCATCTTTCTGGGGCACGGGTGGAGATTCTACAGCAACGGCGAGTAATCGTTACACTGCGTTTGCTCGGCTCAGGCTAAAAGATTTTTTAAGTGTTACAAACGGGCTTTCCAGAGTGCCAAAGGCAAAATCTTTGGCACTCTGGAGATTTGTTGATTCTGTTGGGGTTCTTGAACAAGAGTGCCAAGATTTCCAGAGTGCCAACGCGCGTACCATATGCTGACCAAATGAGGCTCTCATCCGAAAAAGCTGGTTGAATTGTTTGGGTTACATCATCCTGAGCCCATCGTTGCCATTGTATATCTGAATTCTCTGGCAGTTTATCTATATTACCTATCTTTGCCAAATTAAAGCGTTTTGGGCGATTTTGGATCGGAGTTGGCGGTCTAAGAATTCTTCGCGTTAAGCTATAACTTCTGAATACACAAAACACTATGTCACGCAGTTTCAGACCGCCAACACCGCCAATTAAACAGGCTTGGGGTCTGAAGAGGCTTTGGCGGTCTTAAAAATGCATAGTTTAGGTAAGCTCCGCAATCCATTCGCGGTTCTCTTCCCTGGGCCTTGCCAGTACGCGGCGAATGGCGTTGATGCTTTCCTTCCGCCCTCATCGACCAGTCTAGTCATTTGGTCCGGTACCACACTTGGCAATCTTGGCGGACTTGGCAACCTTGGCCTCGATAGGGGTGAATACCCTATCTCTAGATATAAATCGTTTTAATAAAATTACTTACATATTAAACTCGATGCCAGCTCTCCAAGTGTCTACCCCACAGTTCATCATCTTATGCTACAATAGCATGGCGGTGAGATGTATGGCCGCGCGGCTCAGGGAGGAGATTCAAAACGTGGGATACGCCACGCTCGAAATCCTGGTGGAGCGGGTTAGAAATGACCTTCAGCGCAATCTCGACACCAAGCCCGCGCGCCTGCGGCAGGCGTTGCACTCCCTGCTGGATTTGCTAGTTACGGCCGAATCGCCGGCGGATTTGACGGAGCTGGCCACAAACGGCCACTCCATTCGCGGCCTGCGGACGCACCTGACGGCGCTGGAGCGGCACCTTCAGGACAATTCGCAGCTCCCCGAGGCCTTGTGCCCGCTACAAGTACCACCATCCTGAGACGCGCACCGTCGAACGCTACGGCATCGGCCAGCGGACCTGGTCATGCTTCCACGATCTTGCGCGGCAGCTCGAATGGGAGCCCGACCTGCACATCCCGCTGATCTCTTACGAGAAATTCTGCTGGCACGATGAGCTGGAAGAGCGGGTCGTCCGCGTGGAGGTCATGCTGGATGGGCTGGCCCTGGAGAGCATGCTCCTGCCGGCGCTGGAGGGATACTTGTCGCCGCGCAAGGCCAAGCGCAAGGGGTACGAGGTGTACGGCGTGAATTTCGGCATGAGCCGCCAGTTTCAGCGGCACGGCCGGGATGGACTTAAGACCACGCGCATCGTTTCTGTGACGCTGCGCAGCCGCAGCTATCGGCCGATGGCACGTATGGCTTTGTCGAGCCCAACCCGGTGAGCCTGCGGGCCCTGCTCGCGCGGCCAGGACGCTCTACCCTCAGTACCAGGTGGTGGGCGATTTCCACTCCCACCCCTACGACAACCTGGATGTGCTCGAGGATCTGCGCGGCTGGCAGTTCACCTGCGATGATGAACGGTCCAACGTGGAGATCTCGCACACATTGTCCGATCTGGGCCATTGCGCCCTGGTGACGTTCATCCTGGCTATCGCGCGCTGCAAGCCGCGGGTGAATCAGCGGCCATATAAAGGCATGCGGAACACGATCCAGATTTGCGTAGGCGACTGCCGCGTGATCTTGGCGGCGTACCGCAGCCTGGAGAGCGGACGGCTGACGTCGAATAACATACGGCTCAGGTTGGCGGGGCCGGTGGGATAGCAGGATTTGAAGTTGCTTGCCACGGCCGGAAGGCCACCAACACCTTCTTCTAACCGTCGGCCTGGGCCTGCCCAGCGGCCATTGCGGCCAGCGGGGCTACCAGCGTGAAGCGGCTGCCCCGGCCGGGGGTGCTGTCGATCTCCAGCCGGCCGCCGAGCAAGACGATGCGTTCACGGATGCTGAACAGTCCGAACCCTCCGGCGAGGCTGCGGGCAGGCTGGAGATGCGCCGAATCAAAGCCGCGCCCTCGTCAGCCACCGTGATCTGCAGGCTCCCCTCAAGCCGGGTCACCTGAACGTGAGCGGACTTGACTCCGGCGTGCTTGACGACGTTGAACAACAGCTCACGCGTGGCCTGGAAGAGCAGGACCGTCGTAGTCTCGTCGATGCGGCCTATCTCGCCTTGCGCATCCAGATGCACCGTCAGTTCATGTTTGTCTTGCATCCACCGCACCAACCACTCCAGTGCCGCCACCAGCCCGCCCTCGCGGAGGACTGGCGGCGACAGTTC
Source organism: uncultured Phycisphaerales bacterium (assembly GCA_963785635.1). Lineage (GTDB taxonomy): Bacteria > Planctomycetota > Phycisphaerae > SM23-33 > FEN-1343 > FEN-1343. The sequence continues at coordinate 13,572 of CAWAWB010000004.1, read as the reverse complement.
GGCCGTCAGGTGGCGAGAGGCCACGATGGAATCGTTCAGGAGTTCGCTGACCTCGCGGGCCACTTTGCTCGTGGCCGGGTCATGGACCTGTTCGATCTTCGCCGTGCGGAGCCTGGCCCCGACCAGGAGCTGCTGGAGCCCGTCATGGAGCAGCCGCGCCAGCCGCTCGCGCTCACGACCCTCGGCCAAGGTCAGGTCTAGCGCCATCGCCCGCATCTTCTCGAACTGCTCGCGCACCACCTGCTCGGCCGTTGTGCGCCGCATCACCTCGCTTTGCAGTGCCTCGACCGTCTGCGACAACTCGTCAGTTCGCTCGGCGACCCGCCGTTCCAGTTCATCATGGGCTTGCTGCAGCGCCTCCTTGGCCCGCTTGCGCTCGGTGATATCGTGCAAGGTGAACTGCAGCAGTTGATGGTGGTCGGATCGGAAACTCGCCAGGTGCACTTCCGCATCCCATATCTCTCCATCGGGCCGCTGGTGGCGCCACTCGAAAACCACCGAACCTTGGCTCTTAGCACATTCAATGTAATAGCGGGCTTTTTCCGGTGAAGGCGTGCCGTCGTACTGCACGGGGGCCGAAACGTCTACCGGGGTCTTGCCTAACACATGTTCACGAGAGGGAAAACCATAGATTTGCACTGCCGCCATATTGCAGTCTGTGAACTTGGAGGTCGCCGCATCCATCACCACTATTGGAATTCGTGAGGCCTCGAAAACGTGTTTGCGGAATGCCTCGCTCTCTCGCAGCGCCTCCTCCGCCCGTCTGCGATCGGTAATGTCGCGCACAATCGCCTGCAGGAAGAGCGCTCCTCGTTCAAACAGACGGATCAGACTCACCTCGCCGTCGAATTCCGTGCCATCGAGCCGGCGGTGGCGCCACTGGAAGAAACGCGGCTGGCCGGAAAGGGCCGCGTGCATTTCTTCCTGCGCCCTTTCGGCGGAATCGCCGCCATCGGGCTGGCGGGCGGGGGAAAACCGCAGAGGCGTCTGGCCGACGATGTCTTCCTTCGGGCAGCCGAACATCGCGGTCGCGGCGGGATTGCACTCGACAAACCGGCCGTCTTTCACCAGGAAGATCGCATCACGTGGCGATTCAAAGAGCAACCGGTAGCGTTCCTCGCTGATGCGCAGCGAATCCTCCATTGCCCCGCGCTCGGTGAGCTCCTGGGCCAGTTGGTCCCGCCCCAATTGCGCCTGGCGGCGAGCCCGACGGGTCGCAAGGCCGAACGAGACGATGGTCGCGCCCACAATGACGTAGCCGATCGCCTGCACAGTATCGGCGACCGCGAATTCATAGCGCGGCGGCACGAAGAGCAAATCCCCAGCCACAAACCCCAGGACAAGACACAGCAGGGACGGCCCCAGACCGCCAAACCAGGCTACGGCCGCCAATGTCACGTAGAAAGTCACATAGGGCAGGGCATCATGGAGAAGAGGGTCCAGCGCCAGGCGCAGCAGCGTCGCCAGCAGCACGGCCCCCAGGGCCAGCGCGTAACGTCTCAAAACAAAGTTCTTGTCCGCAGACTTGCTCATCCGCAGTTGTCCCCGATAGTAATGACCCTGAATTGTAGTCAAGAGCGGGGGCAAAGCTTCCAGCATCTCCGCTCAGGGGGCTTTCAAAACAGGCCCCAGGGCGCGGGGCAACGACCGCCTGGCGCAGGGGAAGCGCCAGACATCGCGTTGGCATTCGAGCCGGGTGGGCGACCCGCGTAAGCCCCCCCCCGGGGGGCAACGAAGCGTCTTCTTCTGTTTGCGATTGTCCGCCGACCTTCGCCATTCCGTTGGGGTCGGTATATAATGATGCATTCGAGACTTGCGCCGCAAAGCGGTGATTCAAGTACTCTGGGACCTCCTGCGGGCCAGGAGATACCGCTGGATGAGCAGATCTGCGGACAAGAACTTTGTTTTGAGACGTTACGCGCTGGCCCTGGGGGGCGTGCTGCTGGCGACGCTGCTGCGCCTGGCGCTGGACCCTCTTCTCCATGATGACCTGCCCTTTGTGACCTTCTACGTGGCTTTGGCGGCCGTAGCCTGGTTTGGCGGTCTGGGGCCGTCCCTGCTGTGTCTTGTCCTGGGGTTTGTGGCTGGGGATTTGCTCTTCGTGCAGCCGCGCTATGAATTCGCGGTCAGCGATGTTGTGGAGGCGATCGGCTACTTCATTGTGGGCGCGGCCATCGTCTCTTTCGGCCACGCGACCCGTCGGGCCCGCCGCCAGGCACAATTGGGGCGGGACCAGTTGGCCCAGGAGCTCACCGAGCGCAGGGCGATGGAGGATTCGCTGCGCGTAAGCGAGGAACGCCTCGGCCAGGCGGTGCGCGTCGCGGGACTGGGCATTTTTGACCACGACCACGTGACTGACAAGATCCAATGGTCAAGCAAACTGCGGAGAATATTAGGGTTTAAGCCCGAGGAAGAGGTCGGATTATCGGGCTGGATCCAGTGCGTTCATCCCGACGACCGGGCCAGAATTGCCGAGGCGATCCAGGAGGCTCACGACCCGGCCGGAAGCGGCATCTACCACGTGGAGCATCGCGTGCTGCGACGCAATGGTTCGTGTCGTTGGATCAGCGTGCGGTCGCAGACCTTCTTCCAGGGCGAGGGGCAGGCGCGGCACCCCGTTCGCACCATAGGGGCGGTGCTGGACATCACCGGAGCCAAAGCGGCCGAAGAGGCCCTGAATGAGGCCCACCAACTCTACGAGAGTCTCTTCCAGAACAGCCCCGCGGCCATCCTGCTCACCACGGAAGAAGAGGGCCGCTACCTGGCAGTGAATGCCGCGCACGAGCGATTGACGGGCTATCGTGCAGAAGAGGTTCTCGGGCATACCACCGTTGAACTGGGCATATGGGAAACGCCCGAAGATCGGGTGCGCGTACACGAACGCCTCAAGAAGGGGGGAGCTGCGCACATCGAAGAGGTGGTATTCCGACGCAAGTCTGGCGAGCTTTTTCCGGCTCTGCTCTCGATAGTGCCGGTGGAGGTGAGCGGGCAACGTTGCCTCATCAGCATTGCGACCGATATCACCGAGCGCAAGCAGGCGCAGGAGGCCCTGCGCTACAGCGAAGAGCGGTTCCGCCGGCTGGCCGCGGCCACCTTCGAGGGAATCGGCATCAGCGAGGGTGCGCGATTCATCGACGTCAACGAGCAACTGGCGGACATGCTCGGCTACCGGCGCGACGAGATGATCGGAATGCCGGTCACATCGCTTCTTCTGCCGGAAGATCGCGAGTGGGTGGTGAGGAACATTACCGAAGGGTTGGAAACTACCCTGGAACAACAGATTCTGCGCAAGGACGGGAGCAGGGTTTTTGTGGAGGTGCACGGCAAGTCGTTCCTCGATTCGGGCACCCGCCTGAGGTTCACGGCGTTCCACGATATCACCGACCGCAAGCAGGCGGAGGAGGCACTCAGGGAAAGCGAGTTGCGATTTCGCCGGCTCATAGAGAAGGCCCCGGTGGCCATCAGCATCAGCCGAGGCGGAAAGACCATCTATATCAACCACAAGTATCTTCAGTTGTATGGCTTCCGAAGCGTCGACGAACTTGTCGGGCAGTCTATCTTCGATCAGTGGGCGCCGGAATCACGAGAGCAAGTTTGGGAACGCTCACAGAGACGTTCGCGCGGCGAGCCGGTGCCGCCGGAATACGAAGGGACTGCACAGCGAGAGGACGGCTCCCACTTCCCTGTGCATCTCGTCGTGGATACGGTGGAACTCCCCGATGGCCCGGCTTACATGGCTTTCTTGACAGATATCACCGAACGAAAGCGGGCGCAGGATGAGGTTCGCCGCAGCCGCGATGAGCTGGAGCAGCGGGTAAAGGAACGCACCAGTGAGCTGGAGCACCGCGCCCGGCAGTTGACGCGGCTGACCTCCGCGCTGACGCTGACCGAGCGGACCGAGCGCCAGCGCCTCTCCGAGTGGCTGCACGAACACCTCCAGCAAATCCTGGTCGGAGCCAAGTTCGGCCTGGAGACGGTCCTTCGAGGCGCGCCTCCTGGTCAGCAGGCGCCTGCCCGGCGCGTCGGAAACCTGCTGGATGAGGCCATCGAAGCCTGCCGAATCATGACAACGGAGTTGTCGCCGCCGATCCTCTACGCGGCCGGGCTGGGCGCGGGCCTCCAGTGGCTTTCGCGCTGGATGGCCGAGAAGCACGGGCTCACCGTGGATCTGGAGATCGACCCGGGCGCTGAGCCGTCACGGGAGGACCTGCGCGTGCTGCTGTTTCAGTCGGCGCGCGAGCTTCTGTTCAACGTGGTCAAGCACGCCGGCGTGACCAGCGCCCAAGTGGAGCTGGCGCGCCGGGATGAAGGACACCTCCAGCTGATCGTCCGCGACCAAGGCGCAGGATTCAGCCCGCCCGCGCTGGATTCAGACGCTGCCCAGGCGATGACCGGCGGCCTGGGACTGCTGGGCATTCGCGAACGGTTGAATCTGCTGGGCGGTACGATGGATATCGACTCCGCCCCCGGACAGGGCGCCTGCATTACGCTGATTATTCCCCGCGGCCCGGAACCTGTCGCGGCCAGGGCCCCCGCCAAAGTTGGGGCGGCGGGCAGAGTGCCCGGGGTACAGGAGGCTGCCGCGCTGCGCGCCGCCGGCCACAAGATCTGCATCCTGCTGGTCGACGACCACGCGGTCGTGCGTGAAGGGCTTTCGCAACTGCTCCAGGCCGAGGAGGATATGGCCATTTTGGGCCAGGCTGCCGATGGACAGGAGGCCGTCGATCAGGCACGCCTCCTGCACCCTGACGTGATCCTGATGGACTCCAGCATGCCGGGCATGGACGGCGTGGAGGCAACACGAATCATCCACGCGGAGTGTCCGGACATTCTCATCATCGGCCTGTCCATGTACGTCGAGGCCGACCGCGCCGAGGCCATGCTCTCGGCCGGGGCCAGCGCCTACCTGACCAAGAGTGGCGGCTCTGAATCGCTGATCGCCACCATTCGACAGATCGTTGCCGCGCGCGCGAACCGATGACTCAAATCGGATGATTGCGGATTGCGGATTTTGGGTTGCGGATTGAAGACCGGACGAACGCCCTTCGCTTTTAAGGCGAGCAACCCTGAGCCTGTCGAAGCAGGGCTGTGCCACAAACTGCGTGGTTGCAAACGCCGCCGAGGTTTTGCTGTCCCAGGCGCCTGCGCGGCGGGAGTCATCGTCTGTCTGACCCCCGGGACCCATCGCAAGCATTTGCCAGATCAGTCTGATGTTTCAACGGTTGTCAATCAGGCCGGCTTGTGGCATAATTTCTCCAACCATGGTCATTCCGCGCATAGAAATTCCAAAGGAGTCCATCGCCAGTTTTTGCAGGCGAAACCGGATCCGCCGCCTGTCCCTTTTCGGTTCGGTTCTGCGGGAAGATTTTGGGCCCCAAAGCGATGTGGATGTGCTCGTGGAATTTGAGCCCGAAACCCATCTGGGCTTGCGCTTTTTCGCCTTGGAAAGAGAACTGAGCGAGATTCTCGGCCGTAAGGTCGACCTCAACACGATCGGCTTTTTAAGCGAACATTTTCGCCGGCAGGTCCTGGCGGAGGCCCAGGTGCAATATGACGCGGCATGACGATCTGGTTCGGCTTAAAGACATGCCTTTTTTGATGTTGACATCCCCTGCCTGCCTGCCTACGATATGACGCTTTGTCAGGCGCTTTTTCGTCCACTAGAGCGTCCCGGGATTTTGCCTTAACGGCATCCGGGAGCCGGCGCACCAGGTCGCGGAGGTGCGTTGGAGCTTGGGGACGAAACCTTCTGCCGCGGTCTGGAACGAGCAGGCATCGCCGAGCGCCGGTGATGCCAACGTGTGAAAAACACGGCCCATTATCGCCCGGCGGCTAAAGTGGCTGTTTGGTGTTTTGACTGTTTGACTGTTTGGGACATTGATCGCGATTCTTTCCGTTTCAAACAGCCAAATAGCCAACAGTCAAAAAAGCAGGTTCTTACCCGGTGGTGTAATGGTAACACTGAGGTTTTTGGTACCTCCATTCCTGGTTCGAGTCCAGGCCGGGTAGTTCTTGACGCCGTAGGCGTCAAGAAGGCTGTTAGGTGTTTTGGCTGTTTGCTTGGCTGTTTGGTGTTTTGACTATTTGACTGTTTGGCGCTTTCAAATGTTTGGCACTCTTCTTGCCGTTCCAAACAGCCAAATAGCCAAACAGGAAAAAAGGCAAAAGCAATGGACAACATCAAGATCTTCAGCGGGCGTAGCAACCCGACGCTGGCCAAGCGGATCAGCGATTATCTGAACATTCCGCTTGGGCACGTGAAGATCAGTCCATTCCCGGATGGCGAGCTTTTAGTCAAGCTGGATGAGGATGTCCGCGGGCGGGATGTGTTCTTCATCCAGTCCACCTGCCAGCCGGTCAATGAAAACCTGATGGAGCTGCTGATATTCCTGGACTGTTGCCGCCGCGCATCGGCGGAGCGGGTCACGGCGGTGATCCCCTACTTCGGCTACGCCCGCCAGGACCGCAAGGATGAGGGCCGCGTGCCCATCACCGCCAAGCTGGCGGCCAACCTGATTACCACCGCCGGCGCCGACCGCGTGCTGGTGATGGATCTGCACGCCGCGCAGGTGCAGGGCTTCTTCGATCTGCCGGTGGATAACCTGCTCTCTGAGCCGGTGCTGTCCAAGCACTTTATTTCCATGAAGCTGGACAATCTTACGGTGGTCAGCCCGGATGTGGGCAACGTGAAGCGCGCCCGCAAATACGCCCAGCGGTTAAACGCCGAGCTGGCCATCATCGACAAGCGCCGCATCAGCGGCACCGACACCGAGATGAGCCGCATCATCGGCACTGTGGAAGGCCGCAACGTGCTGATGGTGGATGACATGATCTCCACCGCTGGCACCATGGCCTCGGCCGCCAAGCTGGTGAAGGAAAGCGGGGCCAAGAAGATCGTCGTCGGCTCGACGCACCCGGTGCTGTGCGGGCCGGCCATCGAACGGCTCAGCGCGGCCCCCATCGAGGATATCGTCGTCACGGACACGATTCCACTTCCCCCGGAGAAGACCAGCGCCCTGAAAAATCTGAAGGTTCTCAGCGTCGCCCAACTCATGGGCGAGGCGATCCGTCGCATCCACAATAACGAATCGGTGAGTAGTCTGTTTTTGAACGGCAGTAGACACTAGGAATAACTCGGCACGCCGGCATAGAAAAGCCGCCGGCGGCCGGCAAAACCAACAGCAAGTTGGGAGGCAAGACGTATGGAACTGATTAAATCGGTCACCCGCGAAAAGCTGGGAACGCGTGTAACGCGCCGCCTGCGCGACTCGGGCATGATCCCCGGCGTCATTTACGGCCACGGCGAGGCCAACGCCTTCTTCTCGATCGACAAGCACGATCTGGACATCGTCCTGAAGCGCGGCGAGCGCCTCGTTGAGCTCGAGCTTTCGGGCAAGAAGGAAACCTGCCTGATCAAGGCCGTCCAGCGGGATGCCTTTGGCCACCAGGTGGTACACGTGGACCTCACGCGCGTGGACCTGAATGAAACGGTGCAGGTGACCGTGCCGGTGGTGCTGCGCGGCGTGCCCAAGGGCGAGGCCCAGGGCGGCGTCTTGACGCCGGGCGTGCAGAGCCTGTCCATCGAGTGCGTGGTGACCAACATTCCCGATGAAATCCGCGTGGATGTCCGCGAGCTGGACATCAACGGCATTCTCCGCGTGCATGACCTGCCGCCGATTCCCGGCGGCAAAATACTGACGAACCCGGAGGTGGTGGTGGCCAGTTGCTCCGTCATTACGGAAGCCGAGGTCGCCGCGCCGGTCCCGGGCGAAGAGGTCGCCGAGCCGGAAGTGATCGGCCGCAAGGTCGAGGAAGAGGGCGAAGGCGAGGAAGGCGCAGCCGCCGCGCCGGAGAAGGAAGAGAAGAAAGAGAAGAAGTAGTCGCCGGCTATGGACACTGGCCCCACAGCCGAGGCGGTTGCCATCGTCGGCCTGGGAAACCCGGGCCGCCAGTACAGCCGCACGCGGCACAACCTGGGCTTCATGGTCGTCGAGGCCCTGGCCCAGCGCTGGCAGGCCTCCGGGCCGAAGAACGCCTTCGGCGGCGCGGTCTGGGAAGCCCGCTTTGGCGGAAGGCGGATCTGGCTGCTGGAGCCGATGGCCTTCATGAACCGGTCCGGGCAGGCGACGGTAGAGCTGGCGCGATTCTACCAGCTCGATGCGCGGCAGGTTTTGATCGTGCTGGATGACATGGCCCTGCCGCCGGGACGAATCCGGCTGCGGCCGGAAGGTTCGGCCGGCGGGCACAAGGGATTGATCGATGTGCAGGCGAAGCTGGCCAGCACGCATGTGCCGCGGCTGCGGCTGGGCATCGGATCGCCGCCGCCCATGATGGACGGCGCGGATTACGTCTTAGGGCAGATGAGCGAAGATGAACTGGCCGCCGCGCGTATGGCTGTGGATCAGGCGTGCCAGGCGGTGGAAGACTGGCTGACCATCGGCATGGATGCCGCGATGAGCAAACACAATAGAAGTTCGGAAGAGTCTGAATAACGTAGTGAAACCAGATGCTGCCCCGGGGCAGGTAAGGCCATAGTGGCCCTGATTCCCCCCGCGGCGGAGGACAAGGAATTGAAAACGTACGAAGCAATGTTTCTCCTGGAACCCGGACAGGCCAACTTCGAAGAAGCGGTGGCCCCCATCCACACCATCTTTCAGCGCAACCAGTGCGAAGTCCTGCACATCAAGAAGTGGGATGAGCGGCGGCTGACGTTCGATATCCGCGGCCAGCGGCGCGGCCTGTACGTGCTGACCTACTTCAAGTGCGACCCGCTGAAGATCACCGAGCTCGAGCGCGACGCCAAGCTGAATGAGCACGTCCTGCGCAGCCTGATTCTCCTGGCTGAGGAAGTCAGCGCCGAGACCATGGCGGCCAAGACTCCCGTCGAGACGCACGGCATGCGCAGCGAAGGCGAAGGCCGTGAGGGCGATGAGGACCGCGAGTGGCGTCCCCGCCGGCGCGAAGATGGCCGCGACAGCCGCGACAGGCGTGACAGCCGCGAAAGCCGCGACAACCGTGAAGCGGCTGCGGCCCCCACCGCCAGCAAAGCGGAAGCGGACAAGGAACAGGCCGAAGAAGGCAGCGAAGAGTCCAAGGAATAGTGTGACAGCGTGGCACAGCCGCCTGCCGTGCATAGATAGAGATATGGTGGCACAGCCGCCTGCCGTGAGCGTAGTCGAACGGCCATCGGCCGTGACGTGAATATCAGGCTTAGGAGAAAAACATGGCCAGCTACAACAAGGTAATCCTGATAGGCAACCTGACGCGGGATCCTCAGTTGTCGTACCTGCCCAACCAGACGCCCGTGTGCGAGTTCGGCATCGCCGTAAACCGCCGCTGGCGCGACCGCGACGGCCAGCAGCGCGAGGATGTGTGCTTCATCGACTGCAACGCCTTCGGCAAGCAGGCCGAGACGCTCAACCAGTACATGAGCAAGGGCCGGCAGCTCCTGGTGGAAGGCCAGCTCCAGTTCGACCAGTGGGAGTCCCCCGAGGGCCAGAAGCGGTCCAAGCACCGCGTGCGGGTGATGAGCTTCCAGTTCATGGATAGCGGCCAGGGCCGCCAGGGCGGCGCCCCGGCGCGCAGCGCCAGGCCGCCGCGCCGCATGGCGCACCCGCCGCCAGCGCGCAGCCCCCGCGCCCGCTCCCGCCCCCGCCGCGCAGGGAGCGCAGGAGAATTACCCAGGTGAAGAATATCCCGGGGAGACAGGCGGAGAGGATATTCCGTTCTAAGCAGTGAAGTTTTTGGCTTTTTGGTGTTTGGGCTGTTTGGCTGTTTGAAACGACCGGACAAGAGATGGAATGATTTCGGTTACAGTCCCTAACAGCCAAATAGTCAAAAGGCCAAACAGCCACAAAACAACAGTCTTATAGTCAGGAAAGGTTATAGAAGTATGGGAAAGTTCATGAAGCGTAAGAGTCCTGCCGGCGGCGCCCCTCGTCGCAAGAAACGTTTTCGCGAGCAGAACAAGTGCCGCTTCTGCCGGGACAAGGTCGCCGAGATCGACTACAAGGATATCCCGACGTTGCAGAAGCTCTCTACGGAACAGGGCAAGCTGTTTTCGCGCAAGCGCAGCGGCAACTGCGCCAAGCACCAGCGGAGCAGCCGCCGCGCGATCAAGCTGGCGCGGTTCATGGCGCTGATGCCGTACACGGGTTGAGCGGCGTAAACGCCGCTCAAGAGCAGGAGAGAGTAGATAGTAGAGAGTAGAAAAACAGCAAGACCCGTCGATGACGCGGTACCTTGCAAAGAGGTTGGTGCTCTCCTGCGGTCTACTTTCTACTCTCAACTTTCTGGTCTGGAGAATGCAAAGAATCGGCATATTATGCCGCAGCCGCATCAAGGAAAATGAATATGAAGATTTTACTTCGGGCCAACGTGCCCAACTTAGGGCAGATAGGCGAAGTGGTCAATGTGAAGGACGGCTATGCCAGGAATTACCTGGTGCCCCAGGGTCTGGGCATCGAGCCCACCACCGGCAATTTAAAGCGCGTGGAGGCCGAGAAGGCCGTGTACCTGGCCGAGCTGGCCAAGAAGAAGGCCGAGATCGAGGCCCGCGCCAAGCTGGTGGATGGCAAGGAAGTGACCATTGCCGCCTTAGCCAATCCCGAGGGCCATCTCTATGGCTCGGTGGGTCCGGCCCAGATCGTGGAGGCCCTGGCCCGCGAGAACCTCAACATCGAGGAAGAGAACGTCGTCCTTCCCGAAGCCATCCGCACGCTGGATAAGTACCAGGTGGCGCTGAAGTTCGCCCAGGACGTCAAGGCGACGATCAACGTCTGGGTCGTGCCCGCCGCCGGCAGCGGCGAACCCGCGCCCGCCGAGGCGCCGCAGAGCGCCGAAGGCGAGCAGGCGAAGGAATAGCGCAGGACGGGTGGCATGCCCTCACGCCGCAGGCGGGTGGGCATGGTCTTGAGGTAAAAGAACCCTCACCCGGCCCTGCTTCGCTGAAGCTACGCAGGGCCACCCTCTCCCGTAAAAGGGAGAGGGGTAACGGCACAGCCGCCCTCCGGCCTTCGAAGCCGAAGCGGCTGCTTCGGCGGAGCAGGCTCGGCTGTGCGAGAGCCCCGCGGGGGCGATTGAAGGGCGCAAAAACTTCAATCCCCCCTGCCGGGGCTTTTTTCATTTCCCCACAAAGAAAAATTCTTTCCAATAAAGCGCCAACAGATGCCGGTCCATCTGCGTCAAATCTTATAAAGGCGCGATTTCATGGCTGATCCGCACGCGAGAGACAAACGGCTGGCCGGCAGAATCGCTGCCGGCGACCGCCGCGCATGTGCGGAACTGATTGAACGGTGCTATGAAGACATCTATCGCCTGGTGCTGCGGCTATGCCGCAATGTTCACGATGCCGAGGATCTGGTGCAGGAAACTTTTGCTAAATGTTGGACCTCGATCGGCGCCTATTCCGCACAGGCATCTTTAGGGACTTGGCTGCGGCAGATCGCCTATCACAGTTTCATCGATTGGCATCGCCGCACGGCCGCGCAGCGGCGCGAGTCGATTACGGAAAACCTGATCGAGACGACTTTCCCGATGGATGCCTCCCCCGCCGCCAGACTCGAGGCGGATGAGCAGGCCCGCCAGGTGGCGCGTGCGCTGGATGAGCTGGATGATGCTGGCCGCCACGCAGTCACCCTGCACTATCTGCACGGCATGAGTTTGCAGGAAGTAGCGGACCTGCTGGAGCAGCCTTTGGGCACGGTGAAATGGCGAATCAGCAAGGCCCTGGCACAGATGCGCGACCGTCTGAACTCCCACAAGGATTACGCGGATGAATCAAGAGAATAAATGGTCGAGAGCCAAAGTTGCGCGGACACTGGGGCGGTTCGCCGAACCTCCAATCCCCGGCGACCTGAAGGCCAGACTCCTGGCGCATGTCCCCGCGCGGCCATCCTTCTTCCGCCGCCATCCATTTGTGCTCGGCGGCGCGGCGGCCGCCGCGGCCGCGTGTATCGTCGTCACCATCTTGTTGGTCCACTGCCTTCGCAGCGCACAGGAAACTGGAGGGCAGATGGAGGAACAGACCGCCGCGCAGGTCCAGCAGGCAATTGAGAACGAGGCCCGCGCCGCGCGGCTCCTGGCGACTGCAAGTGCCCTCCAGGACAATCCGGCGATGCGCGAGGAAATGGATCAGGTTCGAGATTACGCCATTCGCCAATACGCCGACACAACCGTGGTCAAAGAATTTCAAATGCACCGACAATCTCGGCAACAAGGAGATATTCAATGAGGAAATCACTCCCCTGGATCATGATCGTGCTGGCCGCGCTGAGCGCCACTTCGGCTTATGCCGATTCCCAGACCCAGCCGGCATGGAAACCTCCAGCCTTCACATTCGTAGTGGGCGGCACGCTTCATAATCCTGCTCCCCCGAACCAACCCGGGGTTCCTTTTGCGTCAGGAGCGGCCCCAACAATTTCGCTGGAACAATTCACCAAATTCTGGGGCCGCAGTGAAGCGAATGTCCTGTCCTCGCTGGGTGAGAACAGAGTACTTGGGAGTTTCTGGTGGGACAGTGACGACAGCGTGTACAAATCGCTTCTGGACAGCAATAACTTTGAGCTCTTCGCTTCAGCACTGCGAGAGGCGATTGCGGCGGACTCCAATCTTTCAAGATCCGTAAGAGTGGAATATCAACGTTACGATCTATTTTTTCACTTGAGCGGCGCAGACCAGGAGGATTTAACCAGGAAGATCAATTACTTCTTCGAGGCTTGGGATAACGCGTGGGCAAGTAGGCGCATGCAGATCCTCCATGAGGCCATTGACAAAGAGTTGAATAAGCAGGATGAGATCCAGGCGCAATTGAAGGAGAAAGAGGCCGCACTTGCCGCGGCCAAGACGATCCTTGAAAAAATTCAGCCGAGTTTGCAGCACGACCCGAATTATCCCAATGAATTGGCCAAGGAGGCGGTTTTGCTGAATACCGAGGTCGTAGGGCTGAAGGCCAAGCTGGAAGCAGCAAGAAAGTTCATGGCGGAGCTTCCTGAAAAATCCACCGCCGCGCGGGCCGCGGCAGAGTCCTCGCTGGTGAGTACGGAAATTGACATGGCCGGCTGCTCCGCCAGGCAGGCGCGGCTGGGGGAAATCATCGAGGCCCTTAGGCTGTCTCCTTCCATCAATGGACTGCAGAACACGCTTCGGCAGTCTTCGATGTATTTGCAACAACTTAAAGATTCTGTTGATTCCAAACCCCAGCCTTTCCGGCCCGCTTACCACAACGTCGCACTCCAGACGGTCGTACTGCCTGAGGTCGGAGGCGATTCCGGAAAGGCAAAATGAGGATGGCCAAGTTTGATGAATGAAAGATCTTCACCCGGCCTTTGAGCCGCGCGACAACGAAGGACTATCAGCCACGGGCGCTCGTCCTGAGCCGGGTGCCGTGGCTGCATTTTTGTGCAGCCACGCCTCGACTATGACACCAGGACACCCTCACCCGGCCTGCCATCACCCGCCCCTTGGGGCACCCTCTCCCAAGGGAGAGGGGTTGGCCGCCCGCCCCCGTAAAAGGAGGGGGGATTAAGATCCTGCGAACCGCCCCAATCGCAAATCGCAAATCGTAAATCAAAA
>CAWAWB010000003.1:0-227178 GCA_963785635.1 uncultured Phycisphaerales bacterium | reverse complement strand
CGAAATCCTAAACAAATCCAAAACTCGAATCGGAGCAAACATCAATCCGCGTTGGCGTTAAACGCGCAATTGAGCCGTTTGCTCTTTGTTTGAGATTTTGAAATTGGAATTTGTTTAGGATTTAGAGTTTAGGATTTCGAATTTCATCTGTAGGGTTCGCATGGGGTTTAGGGGTTATGGCCGCCGGGTTTTCCGGAGGCCGCTCTAGTCAAACGCCGGCCGGAGTTCTTCAGGCCGTGTACTGGCGGGCTGGCCTGGCTTTTTGGGCTGCCAGTCGTTCCGGCCAGAATGGTGAAGCGCTCACGGTTTTTCTCAATCCCGGCTTGGGGCCGGCGCACGAGGGGATTTTCGATTTTTGATTTGCGATTAAAGAGCCAAATTGGCCTATGGCACGGGAATCACCAAGAGCACCAAGTGCACCAAGAGCACCAGGAAGACAAGACTAAACGTGTCTTTTCTTTAATTTGGCGCTCTTTGTGGCCTTGGTGAGCTTGGTGTTAAGACGTTTTCACGAACAGGATCACCGACTTTCAAATGAGTCTCCTTCTTCACTGCTAAACCCCATGCTTATGATGCGTACTGGTTGGGAGTCAGGTTGTGGTTCTTTCGTTCGCAGGGCGAACGAGAATTTCTCCCACACGATGTATTAAACCCCTCGCGGGATTTGAGCACACCCGAGGGCCTTCCAGCGCTGGTCGCGTGATGACGGCCGGATCGCTGACGCCTGTTCGAGTGCGGTTGTTGTTGATGAGTTTCGGGGACGGAGCACTTAATTCACGGCAGTGTCACGGGCTTGTCCTTCGCGGCATAATTTGGAATAGTGCTCCGTCCCCCAACTCTCCCTCTATTAGTACAGTTCCAAAAAACGGGACTTTACTATCATCAAAAAAGCTGTTTTTTAAAGATTTTTTTGGGCCTCTATTAGTACAGTCCCTCGCGGCGGTTTAGGTAAGGTGGGCAAGATGAGGAAATAAGAACCCTCACCCTGCTTCGCTGAAGCTTCGCAGGGCAGGCCCTCCCCCGTAAAAGGGGGAGGGGTAAAGGTGCGCGGCGGTTTGGGCAAGCTAGGCAATCTGGGTAAGAACGAATCAGGCAAAGAATCTCCCCCCATTAAGTACGTACGCGGCGGAGGGGGTCCGCAAAACCGGTTTTAAAGATTTTTTGAAAATGACAGCCGCGCAAATTCGCAATTGCGAATGTTTTGCCCGCCGCGCGGCGGTTTTCCCCAGGGCCAAAGGCCCTTCGGGGCGATTGACTGCACTCGTTTCAGTCGCCCCGCCGGGGCTCTTCATCCGGCGCGACAAACCACCACGGCGCGCGCCCGTGGCTATTTTCAAGGAAGAGGCGGGAATTATCGGACACCCTCGGAAAAGAATCCAGCCATGGCACCCGGCAGGCGGGCAATATTTATAGTGCCGTAGGCACGACAGAATGCAGCCCCGCCTTTCAAGGCTTGTCCTTACCCACATTTTCCCAGTGTGGTTTTGCCGATGGCAATGTCAGGCGCGATTAAGGAGAATCGCTGATGGCAACCACACTTATGTCCGTCTCGGAGTGGGCGGCGGTGGAGTTTGATGGCGCCCAGTTGGGCGATCGGAGACGCCAGTCTCGATTGATTCGTACGGCAGCCAGCATGGCCTCAGATCCTCACGGCACCTTGCCAGAATCCTTCACGCGCTGGGCGCAGGCCAAGGCCGCGTACCGGTTGCTGGAGCAGCCGGACGTCACCTATGACGGCGTCATCGCCCCGCATTTGGAGCGTGTGCGCGCCAGTTGCCGTCAGGCGGGCGAGTATCTGCTGGTCGAGGACACCACGACTCTGGATTTCACTGCGCACGTGGCCGCGCAGGATCTGGGGCGCATCGGCGATGATGGCGGCCGCGGCTTATTTGTGCACTCCACTTTGGCCTTGGTCATCGAGCGTTGGAACGAGGAACACGAGCCGCAGGTGATTGTCGAGGGGCTGTTCGATCAGCGCTGGTGGGCCCGGACCAAGCCCGCCCTTGGCGTCAAAAATAAAAAACGCGGCCGCTGGAATCGGCCGCGGGAGTCGCAGCGCTGGGCGGCGGTGGTGGAACAAGTGGACGCTCCGCCGCCGGAGGTGCGCTGGACCTTTGTGGCCGACCGCGAATCCGACATTTATGAGACATTCGAGCGCTGCCAGGATAATCACTGGCACTTTATCCTGCGCGCAACCAGGCGCGGGCCCTGGCCGATGAGGCCGGCTCGGTATTCACGGCCGTGGCCGAAAGTGCGGAATTGGGCAGGTTTTTCATAGATTTACGCGCCCGGCCAGGGCAGGCGGCGCGGCGGGCGCAGCTGTCCGTGCGCGCCTGCGCGATCAGCTTGCGTGGCCCGTATCGCCCCGGCGGCTGGCGGCCGCCGCGCACTGTCAACGTGGTGGAGGCGTGCGAAATAAACCCGCCGGAGGGACTGCAGCCGATTCACTGGGTGCTGCTGACGGATTGGCCGGTCGAGACTTTCGAGCAGGCCATGCGCGTGATCAAGGCGTACACGCGGCGCTGGCTGATCGAAGAGTATCACAAGGCGCTCAAGACCGGCACGGGTATTGAACACAGTCAACTGACCACGGCGCAGCGGATCACCTCCCTGCTGGGCATTCTGGCGGTGGTGGCGGTGCGGCTGCTGAATATGAAACTGCTGGCCGGGACCTGCGCGGCTGAGCCGGTGAGCGCAGAGGCGATCGGCCCAGAGGCGTTGGCGATCCTGGAGGCCGAGTACGGCCGGCCCGCCGGGGGCTGGACGAACGCTACGGCGCTGATCGCCGTGGCCCGCTTTGGCGGATTCCCGGGCCGCAAAGGCGATGGCAATCCGGGCTGGCAGACCATCTGGCGTGGTTTACGCAAACTGATCTGGACCGCCCATGGTTATGACATGGCCAACAAAGAAAAATGTGGGTAAGGACAAGCCTTTCAAGGCGGGGTCCGCCGCGGGATGAATGGGGAGTGCCGTAGGCACGGCACATAATTCGATAGGCAGCCTGCCTCCCGAGGGTTTTGTGCCGTGCCTACGGCACTCCATGGGAGCGGGGTCGCCTTACCCAGCACTGAAAGTGCTGGGCTGCGCACTAACGGTCCCTAGGGGACCTCAAGAAAAGGGCTACGGATCGAGATGTGGCATAGCCAGCTTGTCACGGCGAAGCGGAGCGAAGAAGGGCCCTCGGCTGTGCATTTTCAGAATGATGGGGCTGCAAACGCCGCAGCCAGGGCACCAAATCAGTCAGATCAAGTTGGTCGTTATGCCGCCGGTCGGTCCGGGTGAAGGTTCTTTCGTGATCCACGGCGTGAAGAAACGTGGCTGCACAAAAATGCAGCCACGGCACCCAGCTCTTGGTCGGCTCCACAAGATGCCCGCAAATTGATAGCCGAGAATTGCTGTAAGTGGTTCGGCGAAAAAAAATGTCCCTCCCTTATATACGGACGCGAAAGTGGGGGTCGGTATTCATAAAAATAAAAGAATTTGCTTAAGTGTTACACTGCCCCGTTACAGACGTTACAGATTACCCAGCTTAACAGGTTTTTGGGCCTTCAGAGCGGTCTTTTGAGAGGGCGCTGGAGAGCTGCAAAAATGGCACTTACGGCAAAAATGGACGCGGAGACGCGGAGAAGCAGCGAGATGTGAGCATGTCATCGTGTCGCCGCGTCACTTTGTCCCAACATCTCCGTGTCTTTGAAGTTGCGGCACCCGGCAATTCTTCATCATTCCTCTCCCATGGTTTCTGCAAAAGCGTCCGGAAGGTAGTCAGAAAGGTCAGAGGCGATCAGGCAGACCTCGCCGATATCCGAGGCGGCGATATCGCCGGCCAGCCCGTGCAGGTACACGCCTAACACCGCGGCATCAAAGGGGGAAAGCTTTTGCCCAAGGAGCGCGGAAATAATTCCCGTCAGCACGTCGCCCGTGCCGCCCGTGGCCATGCCGGGATTGCCTGTGTCGTTGATGTAAATCTGCGAGCCATCGGTGACGATCGTGCCCTCGCCTTTTAAAACCAGGACCAGGGGCGGCGGATTTTTTGCCTCCGTCACTTCGGCAGCGGCAGTCCAGCCGGCAATGGCCAGCGCGGCGGCGATCTCCCTATCGTCCTGAATTTGTTTTGTGGGTTTGCCGGTCAGCCGCGCCATTTCGCCCGGGTGCGGCGTCAGAATCAGCGGGCAGCGGCGGCGGGCGGGCCAGTCATCGATCTGGGCGAGGTTATTGAGCCCATCGGCATCGATAACGGCGGGTTTTTCCTGCTCCAGCACCGCCTGGATGAGCATGCGCTGCACCTGGCCCTGCGCCATGCCCGGGCCGACGGCCAGGACGTTGCAGGATTCGGCGGCCTTGAAGGCCGCGGCGATGGCCTCGTTGGCCAGTTCGCCGCCCTCATCGCAAGGCAGCGGGATGGAGGTGGCGCAGGGGCAGATGGAAGCCGAGGCAAGCTGCACGGACTGGGGCAGCGCCAGCGTGACCAGTCCAGCGCCTGCCCTTAAGGCCGCCGTGCCGGCCAAGGCCGGCGCGCCGATCATGCCGCGCGAGCCGCCGATGATCAGAATATGGCCAAAGAGGCCCTTGTGGCCGTCTCGCGGGCGAGGTGACAGCGTGGGGATTTCTTCGACGCGTTTCATTCGCTTGGCCGCCATATGCTTCTCCCGAAGATAACCACAAAGATCACAAAGACCACAAAGGGCACAAAGAAAGACGCATCCACAAAATCAAAAGCAAGACGAAGAAGTTAAACCGCAGAGGTCGCAGAGAGCAGAGGCACAGAGGAATACAAGACTCTTCATTCTTTTTCTCTACGTCCTCTGCGTCCTCTCTCGCCACATTTTGCTCCCGAAGATAACCACAAAGATCACCAAGACCACGAAGGACACAAAGAAAGAAAACTCACTAAATCAAAAGCAAGACGAAGAAGTTAAACCGCAGAGGTCGCAGAGAGCGCAGAGGAATACAAGACTGTTGATTTCTTCTTCCGGCCTTTGCTCCCTTCTTCCTTCGTGTCTTTTTTCTCTGCGTCCTTTGCGTCCTCTGCGGTCAATTCCTGTTGTTCCGGCCGTTTCTGACCTTTATTTCCTTCGTGTTCTTTGTGCTTCTTTGTGATCTTTGTGGTTGCCTTTTCTTCTGGCTCTATTGTTCAGGTTCTATCGTTCCAGGATGCTGCTCGGCCGCCAGGCCCACGGCCGAGGCCATCGCGTGCGTGTCCGTGTGGCTGATGGAAATCAGCACCTTTTCGATGCCCAGTTCGGCGGCGATCTCGGCGCAGCGGCCGGCGAGTATTATCGAGGGCTGGCCGGAGGGCGCGTTGACCACCTCCACATCCGTCCAGGCGATGCCGTTGCGCCAGCCGGTGCCGATCACCTTCAGCACGGCCTCCTTGGCGGCAAAACGGCCGGCCAGGTGTTCCAGCTCGCGTTTGCGGCCGCGCGAATAGGTCTGCTCGCCGGGCGTAAAGACGCGATTCAAAAAATCCTCGCCATAGCGGTCTACCAGCTCGGAAATCCTCTTTATCTCCACGAAATCCACCCCATGCGCGATTACGTTCATTGAGGCCCCCTGGTCCTGGCGGCGTATTCTTCGATCAACTGGCGAAGCTGCGGCGGGATGAACCGGTCATTCAGTTGGTTCTTGCTCGCCAGGGCCGCGGCGGCGACGGCCAGTTGGTCCGTCACGGCCGAAGTGGAATCGAGAAACAGCACCTCTTTGCCTTTAAGACGGGTCAATGCACCGCCGGGATATTCGCTGCCGGCGGTGAGGCCGGGCAATCGGCGAATCGTAATGCCAAGCTGGACAGCCAGTTCCAAAAGACTGTCCAACTGCTCATGGCTTTCCACGCTGACCTCCCGGACCTCAAGGTATTTGCTGCCATTACCGATAATTGTAATAGCGTATGCACATGCGCGGCCGCGCGCTTATCCAGAACCGGCCGCCAGTTTCATTATCTTGTATAGCAAAGAGGTGCGCGGGTGACCAGTCTTACCGCAGAAATGCCGGCCGAAGTAAAGAGCGAGCTGGACCGTCTAACCCAGGAAAACGAGGCCCTGCGCCTGCAGTCGCCGCGCCCAATCGCTGGCGACGGTGGGCACCGTCACCGGCATGATCGTACATGAGTTCAACAATATTCTCACGCCCATCATCAACTACGCCCACCTGGCCGCCGGCGGCGATGAGGAGATGGTGCGCAAGGCGATCAGCCGCGCATCGGAGGGCGGACAGCGCGCGGTGGATATCTGCAAGGCCCTGCTGGGCCTGCTCCACGAGGATGAGGCCGAGCCGGTCAAGCAGTCCGTTTCGGAGCTAGTGCAGCAATCCATGCTGGCCACGGGCAGGAACCTGGCCAAGGATGGCATTACGCTGAAGATCATCGTGCCGGAGGAGCTGTCGGTAAAAGTGCGGCCATCGGAGTTCAAGCAGGTGCTTGTGAACCTGCTCTTAAACGCGCGGCACGCCGTGCGCGCCAAGGGCATGGGCGGCACGGTCATCATCACCGGCTCGCGCAGCGACGGCGGCATAAAGATCAGCATCGAGGACAGCGGCGTGGGCATCGCCCCCGATCATATGGCCCTGATCTGGGAGCCGCTCTTTACCACCAAGACCGGCCAGGATGGGCAGGATCGCGGCAACGGCCTGGGACTGCCCCTGTGCCGGGAGATCATGGGCGCGATGGGCGGGAAGATCTGGTGCGACTCCGTTCAGGGCAAGGGGGCGATCTTCCACGTGTGGCTGCCGGAATGACAGTGTGGCACAGCCGCCAAATGCGGCACAGTCACCTATTTCTGCGCGAGAAACCTCATTGACGATCCAGCCGACCGGCGATAGGCTCTGTGCATGCCTCGAGCCGCACGAATCGTAGTGCCGGGGTGCCCACACCACATCACGCAGCGCGGGAACAACCGGCAGGATGTCTTTTTCGTCGATGAAGATCGGCGCAGATACCTGGCCATGCTGCGTGAACAAGCCCCGCAGTTTGGGCTGCGCATTCACGCCTATTGCTTGATGAACAATCACGTGCACCTCGTGGCCGTGCCGCAAAAGGAATCCTCCCTGGCCCAGGCCGTGGGCCGCACGCACTGGCTGTACGCGCAATACATCAACCGCCTGCACGGCCGCGCGGGCCACCTCTGGCAGAACCGGTTTTATTCCTGCGCGCTGGATGAAGACCACTACCTTCGGGCGATGGCCTATGCAGAACAAAATCCCGTTCGAGCCGGCCTTGCGCGGCGGCCCTGGCGGTGGCCCTGGAGCAGCGCGGCCGCCCATTGCGGCGAGGCTGACAACTCCGGCTTGCTGGACATGATCGCCTGGCGAAAATGGCGAACCGCCGAGCAGTGGCAGGCGATCCTGCTGGAAGGGCAGGATGAGCAGCTCTTGCGAGTCGTGCGCCAGGGACTCAGTTGTGGCCGGCCGCTGGGCGGCGATGCGTGGCTGGCCAAGCTGGAGGTGAGTGTGGGACGCCGGCTTCGCCCGCTGCCCGTCGGGCGGCCGAAAAAGAAAACAAAGGAACAGTGAAAATAGGTGACTGTCCCGCATTTTCCAGCCGAGCACCAAGTGTTTACGAATGCGTGGCGATACGTTATCCCATACGGAAGCAACTATACTGTAATTACCACGAATCAACTGTGGATATACGCGCAACAAATATACGCTGACTACCCCGCTTTGCAGGCTGCAGCAAAAGCGGAACTTGGTCAGTGAGGTAAACTCGATGGAAATAGTACATAGGATATCCTTCAACTCGAAGCGGAACGCTAATGCAGTTAGGCAATTAACGGACTTGGGGATTCCATTAGAACATGGTCCTATAATCACAGGGTGTGACGTCAGCGAGACAAATCCGAGCTGGTGCAAGATCAAGAAGATCGTTACTGATTCGAATTTGCCATTCATAACGGACAAGCGATTTACAGAAGCGGAAATTCGTTCCTCAAAGTGGGTCTTTGTACGCCCCGATTACATTTGGGGGTATCCCATGCCAGATCAAGACATGGGCTACAAGAGTCTGTCGTTCGATCGCGCCAGCGAATGTCCGGTGTGCGGCGCTGGACGAAGACAAACGGCGCAGCTCCGTCTGAAAGGAGAGCCGTCTTGGCGAGGCAGGGCCTTCTTGGGGATAAACTGGATACTCGACATCTGTGCGCGCCCTGATGTCGTCGATAGCATGCGAAAGCAGGGGCTGTCTGGCTTTGAGGCTGCTCCGATCCTGGAGCACAAGAGTGCTGGGCCTTTGCAGACGGTCCTACAGCTTCGCTTTGCGGAAGAAACCGCTTGTGGCCTCTTAGATGATAACCTGGAGAGAGAGAGTCCTTCTTGTGGCCACGTCAAATACATAGGTGCATCAAGAGAGATCTACAGGTTCCGTGCTGATGCTCTCACAGGCTGTCCAGACTTTGTCCAAACGGCTCAATGGTTCGGTTCAGGACATCTCGCTGTCAAGCTTGTCCTGGCATCGTCGGCGTTTGCGAATCTCTACATGAACAACGCATGGAAGGGATTGCGCCTCGAACCGGTTGAGCTTGTCGTTCCTTCCGAAACCTCTCCCCCCGGGCCAGGTGCGCAGGAGGCCGGGGAGAAGTGACCTAATGTCTTCCTGTTATCTTTGCCGGGCATCGTGATCCTTCCGGGTCGCGATGCCCGGCTTTTTTTTGCGCTTTGTCTGTCCGGTAGTTGGCTCGGCGGGTGGATAAGCCAGTAGAGGGCCGTGTCGGTCCGCGGGAGGCACCGTGGAGAACGAAGAGGTTATCAAACGGCTGGAGCGGTACGCCAAGGCGACGGCGCGGAAGTGTCTGGCCAAGTTCGACTTGGAGCACGATGACGCCTGGCACGAGGACATCACCCAGTCGCTGCTGCTGGGGGGAAATGCGGGACAGTCACCTATTTCTGTGCGAGACACCTCGTTGACGTTCCAGCCGACCGGCGATAGGCGGGTGCCGTGGCTGCATTTGTTCGCAGCCACGTCTTTTGATCTGCCGGAAGATGCGTGGTTGCAAAAAACGCAACCACGGCTTGGGGCTTGGGGTGCCAGAAGTGCCCTCCATTCATTTTCGTACTTTCTTTTTGCCTCCCGATTTTCCAAATCAATCGTTGTGTCCCGTACCAACCTTTGTTTCCATGGTGGTGAAACTCAGGAGAACGGACATGCCGGGGATGGAACTGGTCGTGATCGGCGGCGGAAATATGGGGGAAGCCCTGCTTAAGGGCGTGGTGCGGGCCAAGGTTCTGCCGCCCGCCGCGGTCATGCTGGCGGAGCCGGTTGAACGTCGGCGTGATCTGCTGTCCAGGGAACTGGGCATCGCGGCCGCGGCCGAAGTGGCCGCCGCCGCGGGAGCCGAGCGGTTTGTGCTGGCCGTCAAACCGCAGCAGATGGAGGCGGCCTGCCGCAACCTCCGCGCGGCACTGCCGGATTCGGCCCTGGTCATTTCCATCGCGGCGGGGATTTCAACGGCTTACCTGGCCAACGCGCTGGGCAAGTCCGCCAGGATCATTCGCGCGATGCCCAACACGCCCATTCTGGTCGGCGCGGGCTGCACGGCCATCGCCGCCGGGCCTGGCGCTACCGAGCAGGATTTAAACTTCGCCCAGCGTCTGTTTGCCGCCGGCGGTGCGACGCAGCTAGTGGATGAAGCCGCCATGGATGCGGTCACGGCCGTCTCCGGCAGCGGACCGGCCTATTTCTTTTATTTGATCGAGGCGATGATGGAGGCCGGCATCGCTGAAGGCCTGCCAGGGGAAGGAGCCCTGAAGCTTGCCTGCCAGACCTGCGCGGCGCGGCGGCGCTCTTAGCCCAGAGCGGCCAATCCCCCGCCGACCTTCGCGCCAAGGTCACCAGCCCCGGCGGAACGACGCAGGCGGCTATCGAGGTGATGGACAACGCGGGCGTGCGCGAGAGTCTTGTGAAGGCCGTGCGGGCCGCCGCCGCGCGCAGCCGGCAGTTGGGGAAATGAACCGGCAAATGCCGTTGGCGGCCAATTTCGCGGCTCGTTTCGGCCGGCCTTTCACGCGGCCGATCTATGGGCTATAGTTGCGTTTGTAGCCAGACAAGGAGCACATCATGGATCATGTACGTTTCGGCATCGCCGGCATGGGCAGCATGGGTCGGGGACACGCCACCTATATCACGCAGGACAAGAGTCCGCGGTTTTCGCTCGCCGCCGTGCAGGATGTGGATAAGGACAGGGCCAGCGCAGGCCGGCAGCCAATACAAGGTGCCGCACTTCAGCAACGTTTATAAGATGCTGGATTCGGGCCTGATCGATGCCTTGATCCTGGCCTCGCCGCATTACTGGCACGCACCGCACGCGGTGGCCGCCGCGCAGCGCGGGATTCATGTCATGGCGGAAAAACCCATGGCCAGCGATGTGGGCGATGCGCGCATCATGATCCAGCAGTGCCGCAAGCACAAGGTGGCGCTGGGGGTAATGTTCATGATGCGCACGCGGCCGGTGATGGCCGCGATGAAAAACATGGTGGATAGCGGCCAGTTGGGCAAGATCTACCGCATATCGCTGATCGCCTCCAACTGGTTCCGCTCGCAGGCCTACTACGACAGCGGCGCCTGGCGCGGCACCTGGGACGGCGAGGGCGGCGGCGTCTTGATCAACCAGGCGCCGCACAGCCTGGACCTGTTCCAGTGGATCGGCGGCATGCCCAAGAGCCTTAGCGCCATCTTGCAGACGCCCATGCACAAGGTCGAAGTGGAAACCAGCGCGCAGATCATCCTGGACTACGGCGACGGCAAGACCGGCTATATCTATGCCACGACCGGCGAGTCGCCCGGCGCGGAACAGCTCTCGGTGGCGGGCACGCGCGGCACGCTCGTATCTGAGAATAAACTGCGCTTTTGCCGCCTGGAGACGCCGCTGGATGAACACCTGCGCACCACGACGAGCTGGTGGGACCCGCCTGCCTCGCGCTGGGAAGATGTGCCGGTTAATGGCAAACCGGATGATGGCAAGCACATCGTGATTTTGCGTAATTTCGCGGACCACCTGATTGACGGCACGCCGCTGTTGACGCCCGGCAGCGAGTGCATCAACGAGCTGGAGATTTCCAACGCGGCCTATATCGCCGGCTACAAGCACAAGACCGTGGAGCTGCCCGTGGATGCGAAGGAAATCGAAGCAGTCATCAGCAAGCTCATCCGTGAGAGATCCACGGGCCAGGGCGGCAACGTTCGCGCCAAGGCCAAACGCGAATTACATAAATTGCTCAAGCAATAACGCACGGGCGGCCCTTTGGGTTTTTCAGGTGGCCGCTGCGCCGGTGTGGAATGGCGGCAGGCAAAGCAGCCGCCGCGCCCGCGAAGAAGTAGAACTGGTCGCAACAGCCGGGTATGTCTACGGGATCATATCCCTCCAGCAGCCATTGTGTGGCGATATTTTTCCCCGCCAGATAATCGTCCAGATAATTCGTGGACATCACCACCAGTTCCGGCGGGTTTGCCTTCAAATCCTCCAGCAGCCGCGCGGCGGAAGAGGCGGCCATTTCCGGATTCTTAAGCGGAAAATTGAAAAAAATTCCAGCCGGCGGCCTGCGGCCGCTGTCAAAATACAAACCGGATTCAGCACCCCAGTTGAAGAAGCTCTCGTTACTTTTGAGCAACCCCGCAAGCTGGCGGCCCAGCTTCTGGGATTCGACAAAAAGATTATGTCCGTATTTGTTAACGGACCATTGCTCTGGCGTCAGTCGGTAGGTTGGTATTTCAAAGCCCGCCAGTGCGGCTAGAACCACCACGCCTGCCATGAAAGAAGCCACGCGAGAGTGCGGCAGCGGCAAACATTTCATCCCTGTTATCGCCAGGCCGCCTGCAAGAGCAAGGAAGGGCAACCAAAGCTGAAAGTAATGAGGATAGAATTTACCCGGCAGCGCCACGGCTATAAACGTGCCCAGCCACCAAGCGGCCAGGAGGCCCCAGCCGCGCCGAGAAATTCTGCCGCGCCAAAGCGCCATCGCCCCCGCCAGCAGCACCATGGCGGTAAGAGGCAGTATCAGTCTCTTTGCCGTAAAGGCGGACCAAAAACTTGTATTCAGGTCACCTGCCCTATACTGATTGAATACAACCAGTGCCTCATAAAATGCCGAGAATTTTCCTCCCCCGCCGAACACCGCCACCACGACCCCCCAGGCGAGAAGAATCGCCGCCGCCATAACGGCCGCCTGGACCAGGCACCGGCTCCGCCGACTACCCGCCGGCGGGAACAAGACATGTGCCAGGGCCAACAGGGCCGCACAGGGAATGATGACCTGCTTGTAAACAGACGCTAAGGCCAAAAGGAAGCCCACCAGCACTGCCCGCAGGTGCGGAATTCCGCACCTGGCGCCCAGCAGGAAAATTATGGCCCAGATGACGCAGACATTGATGAAGACCTCGGTGTTGGGCTGGTTGGCCTGAAGGATCATGTCACCGGACAGGACCGTCCAGATGGCGCCGGCCCACAGGCCACAGGCATTGCCGCCCAGGCTCCGGGCCGCCACGAAGACGGCGATCAAGGTGGCAATTGCCGCCGCCACCCCCAGCAGATATATCTCCGCGTAGCCGTATCCTGTCACCAGTTCTGCAAGCGCATAGGTCAGATGAATCCCCGGCGGCTTGTTTTCCCAAACCTGCGAGTAAAGCTGGCGGCCGTGCACCATCTCATGGGCGGTGACGGCATAAGTGGTGATATCCCGCTCCATGGGTTCGTGATAGGTGTGTAGCCGCGACAAGCCAATCACCGCCGCCATGGCCGCCAGCGCGGCGGTGATCAGGAACCGATGCACTATCTGCTTCTCGGTTGCGGCGGAGGAAGAAGATGACATACCTGAAAGATTTGACGGCTGCCAAACCTGCGGCACATTCCCCATAAACGTTGTCGCCCCCCATGTCGGCCGATTTGCGGGCTCAGCAGCGGCCGGACAAGGGAATTATAGTGGCCAATTATTTTTAATTCTGGGGAATTTTATCGCCGCTTTGGTTGGACCCATCTTTTGCAAGGCTGAAGGTTCTGTACAATGGGGAGGGTGAAGGAATTCGCGGAATTGGAATGGATGAAGGGTAAGAAGCAATGGTCAAAAAACTTGCGGCAGCTATAACGGTCTTCGCCTTTTTGCTTTTGATAACGAATTCCTTGGCAACGGCTGAGCCGGCCACATCACAGCCAGCTTCAAAACCCGCCGCTTCCATGCCGACTTCGCAGGCGGCCTCCGCAGCGGCCAAAGTTGATCCGGCCGTGGAGACCATACTTGACGACACGCAGAAGGCCGGCAGCGAGGTCCACACGATAAAAGCGGATGTGGAGTTCGTCGAAGAGCAGACCCTGTTCGCCGAGCTGAAGACGTTCTACGGCACGATCGCCTACGACAAGCCCGTCGGCGCCAAGGATGCCCGCTTCCGCATTCACTTCGATTTCGTGAAAGACACCGCCAAGGTGAAGGCGGATCGCGATGTCTCCTTCTTCGCCGACCGCGAGGGCCGCTGGCTCATCTCGCGCGATGGCGACGTCAAGCAGTGGCACAAGTACCAGGTCGCGCGGCCGAACGAAGACTTCGACCCCCTCAAGCTGGGCAAGGGTCCTTTCCCCGTCCCATTCGGGCAGGACAAGGCCGAAGTGCTGCGGCTGTTCAATGTAACGACACGCCCGCCAACGGCCGATGACCCGAAGGACACGCGCTACCTGCTGCTGATCCCCAGCCCCGAGACCAAGAAAGATCTGAACGTCAGCAAGGTGGAGATGTGGATCGGCCCTGACGGCCTGCCCGTCCGCATCCGCACGGAGGACCCCGAAGGCGCTGTAGCCAAGACCGCCACGTTCAGCAAGGTGCAGAAGAACGTCAAACTCGATGACAAGATGTTTGAGCTGCCCAAACCCGGACCCGGCTGGGATGTGCAGGTCGAGCCGCTTCAGCGCCGGCGACTGAATGACTCTTGAGTGAACGGCCCCTGGCGCCGACAATCAGCACCATGGGCATCACCCAGGACAGAGAGGGACTGATCGACGCGATCCTGCACCGCCCGCGCGGCAGCGTGATCGTGCTCACCGGTCCCTCCGGCAGCGGCAAGACTTGGGCGGCACTTGCTCTTTACGCTGCCTGTGCTCAACCTGCCAACCAGGGCAACTGCCTCCTTCTGGCTCCAAGTTCATTGGCGGCCGATGAACTTCGTGCCCATCTCGTGGAACAAAGCCCTGCCCATGCAAGCTTCTCGCCGCAGATCATGACTTTCTCCGAGCTGATCGGCCAAATCCTGCTGGCGGGCAAGCTTCCGCACCGCCTGCTATCCGTGGCCGCGAAGCGAGCGGCACTCTCGCAGATTATCGCCGAACTGGCCAAGGCCGGAAAACTGCCCAACCTGATTCATCTGGCGGAGTCGCCGGGGCTTGTCGCCGCCATAGAGAACTCAATCGAGGAGATCAAAACCTCGCCGTCCGCCGATGAGCCTCAGGAGAATCCCGCCGGCAGATGGCACGGTGATATTCGAATCATTTATCAACACTACCAGGCGTATCTTGATAAGCATCAGTTCTGCGATGAATATGATAGATACCTCCTCGCGCGGCAGTGGTTGTCCAGGAATGATCTGCCCATCCTGCCGAACATCCAAGTGGTCGCCGCGGATGGTTTCACCGAATTCTCTCACCAGCAACTGGAGATCCTCCATCTGCTGTCGCAGCGAGTGGAAAAGACAGTCCTTACGCTGACCCTGCAAAACGACGGTCGCCAGGACCTGTGGCAGTGGCCAAATCGCCAGTTGGCGCGCCTGCGCAAACGTTTTGGCGACCAATTGACCGAGATTTCATTGCCGCCGGCAGATGGCCGCTGCAACATGCCGGCTCAACTGGCAGAACATATTTTTGCCGGCAATTCGACCTCTTCAGATTGTGCCGATGCCCTATCGCTGATCGCGGCCTCCGGCGTCGAAAGTGAGTGCCGTGCGATTGCCGCCTGGGTAAAGACGCATCTTCATGCAGGCCACAAGGTCCAAGACCTAACCATCGTCGCGCGCAATCTCGCTCCTTATCGCGCGGTTCTGGGAAGGGTTTTCGCCGAGACATCGTTGCGGCCTCCAAGCCTCACCCAGACGCTCCTGGATGCACCCCCGGCCAGATTCCTGATGACCCTCATCCGCGCGGCTGACGGTCTCAAATACGCCGATGTGCTGGCCGTTCTGGCCAACAGCTATCTGCAACCCTCGCGGCTGGGGAGCTTCAGCGAGGATGATCGCCAAGGGGCCGAACTGGTCGTGCGGCACGGCAACGTGCTGGAAGGCCGCGAGCAATATGCCCGCGCGGCGGAATGGCTGGCCGAACGCCTCTCATCGCTGGAAAAGCTGAACGATGATGATGAATTCGCCTCGCCCATGGACAATCAGCTCCGCCGCCTGGGTATTACAGGAATTCGGCGGGCGGGCGAGCTGCTGGAGAGGCTGTTTGGACTGCTGGAACCCCTGGGCCGCGGCGGCACGCTGGCCGAAATGGCCGGTTCCCTGCGGGCCTTATTGTCGAACCTTGATCTGCCCCGACACATCGCGGGCGAGGGCCATCATCGGTCCTTCGGCCCAGGCGCCGATTTTGCCATCGCCGCGGATTTGCGGGCCCTCTCGGCCATCGACGATCTTTTGGACGACTTGGCGGCCGTGCCGGATGCTTCAAACCCTGTGACAACACTCCGCTTCGTGGACTTGCTGGAAGCCGCATTGGAGCAGGCGCCCTGTCCCACACAGCACGCCGCCGGCGGCGTGCGCGTAGTCCCGGTAATGACGATGCGAGCCGTAGCGGCCGCGCATGTTTGGCTGGCGGGACTTAATGATGGCGTTTTTCCCGCCCCTGTGGGCCGGGAGATTTTTTCGACGGTTCCAAACGATCAGCGGCAGTTCCAGGAGGACCTAGCCGGCCGCGAATTGTTGCTGTTTTACCTGATGATTGGCCACGCCAGAGAAAGCCTTTCGATCAGTTGGCTCTGCGATGATGGGCAGGGCCGCGAAATCTTACCCAGCCTGTTTGTGGAAGAGCTGCTGAATTTTTTGCCTGGCGGCGGCAGCGACGGCCGAGTTGTGAAAATGGAGCCGGCACAATACGCCCCGCCTCCCCAGCAAGTGCTGAGCGAACGGGATTCCCAAAACCTTGGCGCATCCATGCTGGGCCATGAGGACCGCGCGGCCGGATGCGACCTGGAAAGCCTCGCCTGGCCGCTCTGGGCAGCGCGGCGGCGATGGCTGCGCGGCCGCAGCGATTCCTTCGACGGCGTCCTGGATGATCCCGAATTACTACAGGAGCTTGCCGGCAGCGCCGGACCTGAAGCCGTCTTCTCCACCAGCCAGATCAATACCTATCTGGCCTGCCCCTGGCGGTACTTCGCCCAGCGCGTGCTGAAGCTGATGGAGCTTCCCGAACCTGAGGAAATCCTGCTGCCGCGCCAGCGCGGGCTGCTGGTACACGCGATCCTGCGCAAGGTTATGGAGACGCTGGCCAGGACGCCGGATTGCGACCGCTCCTGCTGGGCAGGGCAAAAAGCCGCCGAGGCGCTGGATGCGGCCCTGGGCCAACAGGCCCAATCGGCTCGCGTCATGGGGGCCGCGGGCAAGCTGCTTTGGCAGATAGAGCTCGAGCAGATTCGCAAAATCCTGCTCCGCTATCTGGCGCGGCAGAGCCAACTGCCTTTACCTCCCGGCCAAATCCGCCATGCCGAGCTGTCTTTCGGCATGGATCACGCGCCCAATACGGATTCCGCCTCGATACTGCGACCCTTTGTTCTGGAGGGACCAGACGGCGGCAGGATACTCCTGCGCGGCAAGATCGACAGGCTGGACGTGCTGACCGGGCCGGATGATGTTCAGCGCCTCTTCGTCGTCGATTACAAGACCGGGTCGCTGCCCAATCCGCAGAAGGATTCGCAGTTGCCGGTGTACATCGCCGCGGCAAGCCAGCTTCTGGGCATGCCGGCAGCCGGCGGGGCTTATCACGGCGTGTGGTCGAGGGAAATGGATGAGCAATACCTGGCCGAGTTCCGCATGAAGGCCGGCAAGTGCCAGCCTAACGAGCAATACGATGAGCAGCTTGCCGCCGGGCTGGAACTGGTACACAAGGCGGTGACGTCCATTGCCCAGGGCAATTTCGACGTCTTTGCCGACCGCCGCTGTCAGCAGACTGGTTGTCCGTATCGCCGCATCTGCGGCCACAGCGAATCCCGCGGTCTCTTCAAGTCGCCTCCCGACGAGCAGGAAAGGGAGGATGGCCATGCCTGAAAAAAACGAGGGAAAGCTGCTGCAACTGACGGCCGCGCAAAAGGCCAGCATCGAGCGGACCGACCTCTCGATGGCCGTCACCAGCGGCGCCGGCTGCGGCAAAACATTTGTGCTGACGCAGAGATATCTTCGCTTGCTGGAGCAGGACGGCACGAATGATGCACCGGCGCATGTTGTTGCCGTCACCTTCACGGAGAAGGCCGCGCTGGAAATGCGCCAGCGCATCGCCGGCGAACTTTCTGCACGCGGGGATAAGCTCGCCGCCGCCTGGCGAGCGCGGATGGCCGAGGCCCGTATCAGCACCATCCACGGCTTTGCCAGCAGCCTGTTGCGGGCCTTTCCCATCGAGGCCGGCGTCGATCCCAGCTTTGGCGTGCTGGCGGATGAATTCCGGCGGGTGAACTTGCGCGAAACGGCCTGTGAGGATGGGCTGCGCGGCACTTGCCCGCCCGTCGGACGGCCTGGCGGAGTTGATCGCCACCATGGGCTACAGCCGCGTGCTGGAGATGCTGGCCTTTTTGCTGGATGAGCGATGGCGCTGGTCCGCCGCGCAATATGCGGATGTGGCAAAAACGGTGGAGCATTGGCGTCTGGCGAGGCAAAAGGCGGTCGAGGCCGTCTGGCAGTCGGCGGAATTCGCAGCGGCCCGGGCCGAAATCGAGGAACTTTCCCGCCTGGCCTGCCCCGAGGGAGACAAATTTTCGGACCACCTCTGCCAGCAGCTATCGACCATGAAGTCACTGCTGGATGTGCCTGAAAGCCGCACCGCGCAGACGTTTTCGATGCTCGAGTCCGCCGGCAACATTGGCTCGCCCAAGGCGTGGGGCTCCATGGAGTTTCTTAAGGAAATTCGAGGGCGCCTGCGAAAGCTGTACGATCTATTCAGCGATGTCGCGCCACTCTATGAACCGCTGAACGGTGCGGATGAATTTTCCGCCAGGCTGCTGGCCGCGCTCACAAAAACCGCGCAGGATGCCATCCGCCGCTACAGCCTGGCCAAACGGCGGGCGGGCCTGTTGGATTTCGTCGATCTCCAATTGGCCGCGCGAAACCTGCTGCGCCGAAACGAGGCGGTTCGCCGCCAGGTGGCGCAATCGATTACCCACCTGCTCGTGGATGAATTTCAGGATACGGATTCTCTTCAGCGCGAGCTGCTGTACCTGGCCGTCGATGGACGCGGGCAGACGCCGCCCCCCGGCCGGCTGTTCTTTGTGGGCGATGCCAAGCAGTCCATCTACCGCTTCCGCGGCGCCGAGGTAGAAGTTTTCGAGCAGGCACGCGCGGCCATCGACCCGGCGGCGCGGCAGAATCTGGACCTGAACTTCCGCACGCATTGCGCCGGCGTGGCCCTGGTCAATCACATCTTCAGCAACTTGATGGGCAGGAATTACGAGCCGCTGGTGGCCTCGCGGACAGAGCTGCCGCCCAAACCAGCGGCCGAGGTCTTGCTGGCCGAGTGCCCGCCCGCTGCACTTGCCCATACGCACTATCGATTGTCCGCCACTCTCACCGCGCAGCGCATAGCCGAAATGATTGCCAATCGCGAGCGGCTGGTGTGGGACCAGAAAGCCGGCCAGTGGCGGCCCGTGCGCGCGGGCGATATCGCGATTCTGCTGCCGCGCCTGGTCAACACGGGTCCGTTCGAGGAGGCGCTGGCCGATTACCAGATCCCCTATTACGTCATCTCCGGCACGGGACTCTTCCGCCAGCAGGAGGTGCAGGACCTGCTCAACGGACTGCGAACCATCGACAACCCCTTGGACGACATCGCCTTCATGGGCTTCCTGCGCGGCGGCATTGTCGGCCTGGATGACAACATCCTGGCGCACGTGGCGATGGCCGGCAGTCCGCCGTACAGGCAGAATCTCGGCCGCAACTTCGCGGACGGCACAAACCGATTGCCGGAGGCGCTGATTCAGCGGCTTTCCCCCGCCGCGGCCGCGCGGCTGTCGTGGGCAATTCAACTTGTCGAAGACCTCGCCTGCGCCAAAGATGCGCTCGGGCCAGAATCGCTCATCCGCCGCCTGCTGGAGCTGACCGGTTTTGAGGCCGTCCTGCTGGCCCAGCACCAGGGCAGGCGCAAGGTGGGCAATATCCGCCGCGTTCTCGCCCACGCGGCGGCCAGCGGGCCGGCGGCGAGCACGCTGCGGGCGTTCATCGACTTCATCGCCCAATTGACCGTGCAGGAGGTCCGCGCCGAACAGGCGGCCACCGAAGGTGAAAGCGGCGATGTCGTGCGGCTCATGACGATCCACAAGGCCAAGGGGCTGGAGTTCCCCGTGGTCTTCCTGGCGGATATCAACTACCGGCCGCTGAGCCGCTTTGACAGCCTCAGCGTCCGCGGCCCTCTGGGGCTGACGCTGCGGCCCAGCCCCGATGGCGAGGAAGAACGCGAAGACCCGCAAAGCTGGATCGCCGCCAAAACACTGGAGCACCAAGCCGAGGGGGCCGAGGATTTGCGGACCTTCTATGTCGCCATCACGCGGCACCGCGATTACATCGCGTTTGTCGGCGCCAATGAGCAGACCGCCGATGGCCGTTACGGCACCGCGGGCTCGATGCTGCGTCTGCTGGATGGTGCGCTGGGACTGGGCAGTCCGATAGTTGACCTCGGCGATGGCGCGGCGGCGACTGTCGGCGTGGTTAAGCCGCAACAGCGGCCTAGACAGAAGCGTTTATCCACACTGGAAAAACTGTGCCGCCAGAGCGATGGACCTGAAGACCTGGGCAAGAACCTGGCAAGGCTGGCCGAATCGCCGGCGGATGGCCTGGCGATGCCGCTTTTAGGCGAGCCCGCAACGATCAAGCTGGCCAGAATCAGCGCGGCGGCGCTGGCTGTGTTCGCCCAATGCCCCGCCCGATACCGCTGGCAATATGAGCTGGCAGTGCCGCGGCGGATGCTGACCAATCCGTCGGCCGCCGATGCGCTCGCGCGGTTGGATGGCCCGCGGGAGGAAAAATTCCTCGCCCGCTGCCTCCAGCTCCTCGATAGGCACAAGCCGCAACCCTTGCCGCACTTGGTCCAATATGTGGTGCAGGAGCAGTCGATCAGGCTGGATGTCGAGGAATCGGCCAAACTGGTCGAGGAGGTTTTGAAGAACCTGCGCGGCCAGCCCCTGTGGCAGGCTATAACCTCCGCCCAAACGTATTGGCCACAGGTGGAATATGCTTTGCCGATAGGCGGCGTGGTGATTGCGGGCACGATCGATGCGGTTCTGCAATCGAGCCACGGTGGTTGGCAACAAGTGAAATTCTGTGCGGATAAGGTCGCCAATGAGGAAGTCAAAGCTTGCCTGGCGCCCGGCAAGCTGGAGATGGAGATCGGCCGGGAGGCAGCGAGGAACCTGCTCAGTCAGCGTGGTCAAACTGGCGAAATAGAATCGATGTTGTATTTCCTGTATCCGGCGGTCGAAGAGAAAATCACGCTGGCCGCAGATTCCTCCGCCGACCTCGCGGCGCGGCTGAAGGGCCTGGTACAAAAGTTCCAGGGCTGCCAGGCGGCCGGGCAATGGTCAGCCTGCCGCGGCGATCACTGCACCTGCTGCCCTTACCGGCCGCTGTGTAGAGAGGCCCAGAAATAACGGGGCCGGCGCCATCTTTGTCCCTTGCAGCATGGCACCCATCCGGTATAATTCGGCGTTTCGAGCGCGGGGTATTCCGCGACTATTAAGAGCAAGGAGAGTTTTGTGGCACATAGTCTCTCGGCGAAGAAACGAGTACGCCAGAATGCCAAGCACCGGCTCGCTAATCGCCGGCGCAAAGAGGACCTGAAGGACACGGTGCGGCAGTTCCGCACGGCCCTGGCTTCCGGCGATAAGACCGCCGCCAGCAAGGCCTTGAGCGAAGCGTATAAGAAGATCGACCAGGTCTCTGCCAAGGGCACGGTACACAAGAAAACCGCCGCGCGCCGCAAGAGCCTGCTCGCCCGCCAGCTCAACGCCGGCGCGGCCAAAGCCGCCAAGTAATTCGCGCAATAACAAGCGAACCCGCCGGCAGACCTCGTCCGCCGACGGGTTCTTCAATGCGCCGTTGGCGGTGTTGGGGGTGAAATTTCCCACGCACTCTTGAAACAATCAGCCCGAAAGCGCGTATTAACAGGTATGAACGACAAACACCCCTCGGTTCTATGGATCGCGGCGCTGGCGTGTCTGAGTCTCGTGCCGGCGACGCTGGCCGCCGAAGAAGGCAATACGCCCGCTTCCAGTCAGGAGAGTTCCTCAATGAATAGTCCCGCCAGCGCCGCCTCGCCGGCAACCATGCCGCCCTTGATCCCGCGGGAAGTCCTCTTTGGCAACCCGCGGAAGTCATCGCCGGCCTTATCGCCCGATGGCCAACACCTGGCCTACCTGGCCCCCGATGAGAAGGATGTTCTCCAGGTTTACGTGCGAACCGTCGGCAAGGGCGATGATCGCAAGATCACCTCCGACAAAAAGCGCGGCATCCGCTCCTTTCAGTGGACCTACGATGGCAGTCAGCTTCTCTACCAGCAGGACAGCGACGGCGACGAGAACTTCCATCTCTACGGCGTGAATATTTCGACCAACGTGGTTCGCGATCTGACGCCCTTCCAGGGCGTGAGGGCGGAGGTGGCGGGCCTTGAACCGAATCTCCCCGACCAGATGCTCGTGGCCATGAACATCCGCGATGCGCGGCTGTTCGACATTTACCGAGTCAACCTGAAAAACGGCGCGGTTGAATTGGACACGGCCAACCCCGGCAATGTCACCAACTGGGCCTGCGATGCGCGGCTGAAAGTCAGGGCGGCCAAGGCGCCGGCCGAGGACGACGGCTTCGATCTGCGCATCCGCCGCACCGCGAAGGCGGATTGGAAGACGGTTTACCATTGGATGCCCGATGAGGAAGGCGATGCGGTGGATTTTTCGGCCGACGGCAGAAAACTCTACCTGGTGTCCAATCGCGCCGCCAATGCCAAGCGGCTCATCGCTGTGGACCTGGGCAGTCTCAAACAGACCGTCCTGGCCGAGGACGAGCAGTACGATGTCACCAACCTGATGATCCACCCGGTCACTAAGGTCGTTCAGGCGGTAGGTTTTTATAGAGACCGCCTCCAGTGGAAGGTGCTGGATGAATCCATCCAGGCGGATTTCGATGCGCTGGCGAAGGTACGGCCGGGCGATTTCTCAGTCATCAGCCGCGACCTGGCCGATCGCACCTGGCTGGTCCAGTATGTCACCGACGATGGACCCGTTTACTACTATTCCTACGACCGTCCGGCCAGGACGGCCACGCTGCTCTTCTCCAATCGCCCCGCGCTCGAGGGCCGCAAGCTCGCCAAGATGGAGCCGATCTCCTTCACCGCGCGCGACGGCCTGAAGATTCACGGCTATTTGACGCTGCCTCCAGGATTGGAGCCTGAAAACCTTCCGGCCGTGCTGCTGGTTCATGGCGGGCCCTGGGAGCGTGAGAGGTGGGGCTTTCATCCCTGGGTGCAGTGGCTGGCCAATCGCGGCTACGCCGTGCTGCAGGTGAACTACCGCGGCTCCAGCGGCTACGGCAAGGCGTTCCTCAACGCCGGGAACCGCCAATGGGGCGCGGCCATGCACGACGATGTTCTGGATGCCAGCGAGTGGCTCAAAACCCAAGGTATCGCCGATCCGTCGCGCATCGCCATCATGGGCGGCAGCTACGGCGGCTACGAGACGCTGGTAGGCCTGAGCTTCACCCCCAAGGCATTTGCCTGCGGCGTAGACCTGGTGGGGCCAAGCAGCCTGGTGACGCTCATTGAGACCATGCCGCCCTATTGGAAGCCGGCGATGAATCTCTTCCGGCATCGCGTCGGGAACCTGGAAACCGAGAAAGCGTTCCTGGAGGCCCACTCGCCTTTAAACCGGGCAGACCAGATCGTGCGCCCGCTCCTGATCGCTCAGGGCGCCAACGACCCGCGCGTCAAGCAGTGCCAGAGCGACCAGATCGTCCAGTCCATGCGCCAGCGCGGCAAGGAAGTGCGCTACATTGTTTACACCGATGAGGGGCACGGCTTTGCGCGGCCGCCCAACCGCCTGCACTTCTTCGCCGCCAGCGAAGAATTCCTGGCTAAACACCTGGGCGGCCGGTTTGAACCGATGGGCCCAATTGCCGGCACTTCGGCCGAGGAGCGTTAAGGAGATTGCATCTCCCTGAATATCAATAAGTTATCATAAGATTATCACGGAATCACTGCCGTGAGATCTTACATCTCTTTTTCCAGTAAGAAATTACGATAAGATACTCACGAATCTCATCTAAGGGTGCTGTAAAACATTGTAGGCATTGCTTAATAATATTAATCTATCGTATAATTATATTTAAGCTATATGATATAAATTTGCTTTGCGGGGTGGACAAGCTGGCAACCTTCCGGTGCCTTGGCGCGTAAGTGCTTGATAATAAAGGGGCCGCTCGAAGATTGCCAACATCGAAAAGCTTGGCAACCTTCGGGGTGCTGTTTGCGCGTAAGTGCTTGGTAATAAAAGGGCCGCTCGAAGATTGCCAACTGAGCAAGCTTGGCAATCTTGGCTATCTTGGTCGTGAGAAATTAGGCAAGATAGGTAATCTGGGGGATTTTCAGGCACCGAATGTGACCACGCACGAAATAGGTGGTCACATTCGGCAGAACCTTCAAAAATGGCCCATTTTCTCGAATGTGACCAGGGTTTCCGAAGTGGTCATATTCGGGCGCAAAGTGGTCAAATTCCTCCGTAGCACTTATCTCCGCCCTTTGCCCTGCGTTTCATCTTTGAATATGCTGAAAGCATGTTTCAGCCTCAGACCACTTATGTCAGCCGCGCGGGGATGAAATTGGCCGCCGCGCTGGATGCGCTGGAGATGGATGTGGCAGGGTTTGCCTGTGTCGATTTTGGCGCTAATGTTGGCGGCTTTACGGACTGCCTGCTCCAGCGCGGGGCCGCGAAAGTTTTTGCGGTCGACACCAGTTACGGCACGCTGGCCTGGAAGCTGCGGCGCGACCCGCGCGTGGTCGTCATGGAGCGCACCAACGCCCTGTACCGCCAGGCGCCCGAGAAGGTGGACCTGGCCGTGATCGATGTGGGCTGGACGCCTCAGCGGCTGATCCTCCCGGCGGCCAAAAACTGGCTGAAGGCCGACGGGCAGATCCTCTCGCTTTTAAAACCGCATTATGAGGCCGCCGATCAATCCACGCGGCAAGCCGAGGGCCGGCCCAGAACCAAACACGTGCTGGATCTGGAGCAATCGCACCGCCAGTGTTTGCTGACCTGCCGGCAGCTTGCCGCCGATGGCTGGGACATCCGCGCCGTTATCACGTCCCCCATTTTAGGCACAGGCGGCAATGCGGAGTTTATACTGCACATTCGCCTTCAGGAGTGATCGCCGAAAAACGAACCTTGACGCTTCGGCACGGGCTGTCTTAGGATTTTCACTTTATTCGGGGAGTTACCGCATGGGAGTTGGCAGGAGTGTCGGCCACGGTTTCATGGCCGCCCGCGATTGGGTAGCGCGCGGGCTGGTCGCCATCCATATCAGCCCAAACTCGCTCACGGTTTTAGGCACGGTTTTTACCGTCGGCGCGGGCGTCTTCCTGGCGGTCGGCGCGGGCGACCACTTCAACCGCAACGGACTGTGGAGCGGCTTTCTGGCCCGCTGGGATACGGCCGTGGGCTGTTCCTGCTGGAATCTGCTGGCCGCGCTGTGCATCGTTCTCTCTTCAGCCACGGACATGCTGGATGGCGCCGTTGCGCGGCTGTCCAGCTCCGGCACGGTCTTCGGGGCCTTTCTCGATAGCACACTGGACCGCGTGAGCGACTGCGCCATATTCGCCGGCATCGCCTTGTACTATTCGCGCCAGGCCAATATCACGTACACGCTGCTGGCGATGCTGGCCCTGTCCAACGCATACCTCATCAGCTATGCACGCTCCCGCGCCGAAACGCTGCTGCCAAATTTTAAGGCGGGCTACTGGCAGCGCGGCGAGCGAATAGCGGCGGTGCTGATTTCCGTGATGGCCTTCAATGTTCCGGCCATGCTGTGGCAGCAGGCCATCAGCGGCGGGTTTACTGCCTGGCGGAGAATTCGCTGCACGTGGGATGTGGCCAACGGCCGCAAGGTCATCGTGGACCCGCGCGAGGGCGCCTGGCTGGACCGCATTCAGCCCTGGCGCTGGCCGCGCATGACACTGCCGTATGACATCATCACCGGGTTGAACATCGCCTATCTGATCTTCGCCCCGATACCCCAGACGGATTTGCTCCGGCGTTGGTTGGGTCAGTAAAAACAAAGAGGAACACGAAGTTCACAAGGAGCACAAAGGACACAAAGAACGACAATGGGGGTAAAGGCAAGATGAGAAAAACTAAAAAACGGACGCCTTCCTTTTTCCGGCTTTTACTTCCCTAGCTTTTCTTCGTGTTCTTTGTGACCTTTGTGGTCTTTGTGTTGCTCTTCTTCTTGCGAAAACATGCCCACCATCGCCAGCGGCGTGCCGGATGTAATGCGAATGTCGGCAAAGCTGCCGACCAGCGCCGGCGGCCCATCGAAGACCACAATGTGATCGCCGCCGGTCCGGCCGGTAAGTTGTTCCATCCCCGGCGCAAGCACGCGAGGCTGCTTCTTGCTACGGACACTCTTTCCCTCCACCAGCACGCGCTGCACCGTGCCCATCATGGCCTTATGGTGCGCCAGGCTCACTTCGTTCTGCACGGTTAAGAGCCGCGTGTTTCGCTGCGCCTTGACCGCGGCGGGCACATCATCGGCCAGTTTGGTCGCCGCCACCGTGCCTTCGCGCGGGCTATAGCGGAAAATAAAACTGTTCTTATACGCCGCGCGGCGGACCAGATCGCACGAGGCCTGAAAATCCTCTTCCGTTTCGCCCGGAAAGCCCACAATGAAATCGCCGGCAATGGCAATCCCCCGCACGGTGGCCTGCGCGGCATCGACCAAATCCAGGTACTCCGCCATCGTGTATCGCCGATTCATAGCCTTTAAGATGCGATCGCTGCCGGATTGCGCCGGCACATGCAAGTATGAACACACCTTGGGCAGATCGCGCATGGCCGCAAGAATCGCGCGGTCGAAATTGCCCGGATAGTTGGTGACGAAGCGAATCCGTTCGATGCCCTCGACTGGTTCAAGCTTGGCCAGCAGGTCCGCCAGGCCGAGGCTGACGCCGCCGTCACGCCAAATATATTGATTCACCGCCTGGCCCAGCAGCGTAATCTCTTTAACGCCGCCCTCTGCCAGCCGCCGCACTTCCTGCAAGATCGCCGAGGGATCGCGGCTTTGCTCGCTGCCGCGCACATAGGGGACGATGCAGTATGTGCAGAAGTTGTCGCAGCCACGCTGAATGCGAACGAAGGCCTGCACGCCGCCCGAGGGCAGCGGCCGGGAAAGATCGAACGCCTCCAGCCGCCGGTTGGCCTGATCATCCACCTCGCGCGGCCGCTGGGAACGGGGCGGCGCCACCTCGATCTGCCTGCCCGCCGCGGCGCGCTCCAGCAGTTCAGCGAGATGGTCAATCTCGCTGGGCCCGCAGATGATATCCACCCCGGGAAACTGGTCGGCCAGCTCCCCCGCCATGCGCTGGGCCATGCAGCCCAGAACGGCGACGATGGGCCCGCCGCCCTTGCGCTTACGTTTGCACTGCTCCCCCAGCCGCGAAAAAACCTTCTCCTCCGCGTGCCGCCGCACGCTGCACGTGTTGTACAGCACCGCATCGGCCGCACGATCACTCTCAACGATTTCATGCCCCGCCGCGCGCAGGTGCCCTAACACCAGCTCGCTGTCGAGCTTGTTCATCTGGCAGCCCATGGTTTCCAGGTAGACTTTCATCGCCGTCAGGGCTCCAAAGATACCAGATCGCCGGCTGGGGGCAAAAAGAGTTGGATGAAAGCGCCATCCCGCGCGACACACAGCCTCTTGCCACGCGGAGGTAAAAAGGTTAATCAAGATACTTTCCCCTAGGTCAGGTTGCTTTACCACCAGTCTTTTCAAGAAATGAGATGAGAAAATGATCGTCGGCGTGGTTCGCGAAGTGAAGTCGGATGAGTATCGCGTGGGCCTGCTGCCTGTGGGCGCCGAACTCTTAGTGCGGGATTCGCACACGGTGCTGGTGCAGAAGGGCGCCGGCGTGGCCAGCGGTTTTGAGGACCAGGCATATGTGAGTGCCGGCGCCAGGATCGTCGATACCGCCAAGGAGGTCTGGTCCAAGTCGGATATGGTGATCAAGGTCAAGGAGCCCCAGCCGCGGGAAATCGCGGAGATGCGGGCCGACCAGATCGTGTTCACCTACTTCCACTTCGCCGCCGCGCCGGAACTGATGAAGGGCTGCCTGGACGCGAAGATTTGCGCCGTGGCCTACGAGACGCTGTACGACCGCGAGAACCGCCTGCCGCTGCTCACCCCCATGAGCGAGGTGGCCGGCAAGATGTCCGTGCAGGAAGGCGCCAAAACGTTGGAGCGGCCGATGAAGGGCCGCGGCATCCTCCTGGGCGGCGTATCCGGCGTGGCCCCGGCCGATGTCGTGGTCATCGGCGGCGGCGTCGTGGGCTCTAACGCGGCCATGGTCGCCGCGGGCCTCGGGGCCAACGTCACCATCATGGATATTAATCTGGACCGCATGCGCTACCTGGATGAGGTCATGCCGGACAACGTCACCACCATCTACAGCGACCCCTACGCCGTCAACGACTACGTGGCTAAGGCCGATCTGGTCATTGGCGCGGTGCTCATCCCCGGCCGCCGTGCGCCGCGGCTGATTTCCAAAAAACTGGTCAGCAGGATGAGGCCCGGCTCCGTGCTGGTGGATGTGGCCATCGACCAGGGCGGCTGCGCCGAGACCAGCCGTCCCACTACGCACGGCGATCCCACCTATATCGTGGACGACGTGGTGCATTACTGCGTGGCCAATATGCCCGGCGCAGTCAGCCGGACCTCCAGCCAGGCCCTGTGCAATGCCACACTGCCCTATGCCCGCGAACTGGCGCGGCTGGGCGTGGACGGCTTTATCGCCATCGACCACGGGCGCCGCGAAGCCCTCAACACGCGCGGCGGCAAGATCACCAGCCGCGCCGTCGCCGAGACCTTCCCGGATCTGCCCCGGGCGCTCTAGTGGAACGAGACTCCCGATTTTTACCTGGACCCCACCGCCCCTCGCGGCGGGGTTTTCTTTTGGAGCTTGATTGACTGTCGCCCCGCGGATGTAAACCAGAACAGATTCGTGTAAAATCAATGCGAGTAGTATTGACACTCTGCTCCTGACTCCGCCGCCGAGAAGGTGACCATGAACAATCCGGGGGCATATGTTCTGGCGATGGGCCCTTGGACCATATCGGCCATCGTGGCGATCTCCATCGGCCTGGCCGCCGCGCTGTATAACAACCTCACCCACAAACAGCTCCGTTGTCAGGAGACCTGGCGGCAGATTCTCGTGCTCCTGCACCGGCGAAACGATCTGATCGCCGTTCTTTTAGCCCGATTCAAAACCGCCGGCCATGTGCCGCCGCCGATTCTGGACGAACTGGTAAAGGCGCACGCCGCCGCGCTTACGGCCGGACCTGTAGAGCAGCACGCGCAGGCCCAGTCCCAACTGACCAGAACGCTCCAGCAGGCGCTGGCCATGCCGACGGCGAGGGACAAGGAAATCGAGGAGATCAAGGAAGAAATGATCAGCACCGACAACCGCCTGGCCTTCGCCCGCCGGCAATACAACGAATTCGCCGCCGACTATAATCGCACGCTGCGGGGCTTTCCGGGCAGCCTGATCGCCAGGCTGAAACACCTGGAAGAACAGCCCGCTTTTGAGGAGCCCGAAGCTGCGAAGGATCAGATAAGCTAGCGCGGCGGTTATCGCGCCCGGCAGGATTCGAACCTGCGACCTGCGGTTTAGAAGACCGCTGCTCTATCCAACTGAGCTACGAGCGCACGTTTTTACCAGACCCCGAAAATACGCCGTATTTCCTGATATTACAAGATTCTACTTGGCCGCCTGAGTCTTTCTTAAATCGTAAATCGCAAATCGAAAATCAAAAAAACCCGGTTGGCCTTTCGACCAGACCGGGGCTCTTCGCTTGTCACATCAAATCTCTAATGGCCGTACACGTAATCCTGCTGCCAGATCAGGAAGTCCTGGCCATCTGCCTTGCCATCGCCATTGGCATCGCCGTTGGCCTTGGCATAGTTGGGATCGTTGAAATTGGCATCGAGGATCGGTGCGCCGCTGGCGGCCGTGCCGTGGTTGTAATTGCGCTGCCAGGCCAGGAAATCCAGGCCGTCAACCACGCCGTTCTTGTCAAAGTCCGCCCGCGGATCTTCCTGCACAGTAACCGTCATAGTCAGTGCCGTGTGCATAGAGTTGTCGTTGGCATCCAGTTGCAGCGTGTACGTGCCGATCCTGGTGAAGCTCGCCGTCGTGGCGGCCGCGTTGGCGTTGGTGAAGCTGACCATGCCATTCGTCGGCGCTGTAAGGACACTCCAGCTCACGACCACGGCAGAGCCGGCGGGCAGCCCATCATCGCTCACCGTAGCATTCAGGGCCACCGCCCCGCGCTGGCGGCAGAGGGCATAGCGGCAATCACGTTACTCGGCATCGTGATGATCGGCGCCTGGTTGACTGGCGCCAACGAGGTCAGGATGAAGCTGATCAGATTAAAGTCGCCCGTGTCGAAGAAGGCCTTCAGCACGTGCACTCCCGCAGGCAGCGTAACCGTCGCTGAGGTGGTCAATACGCCGGTGTCAAAGTTGGCGGTGGCCGGCAGATTGATTTGGCTGTTGGCGATGTCCGTGCCATCGAGCTGGAAATGCAGATACTTGCCGGCGTTGGTGCCCGCTTCGAGCACGCCGATCGTGTAGCTGCCGCCCTGGGCGATATTCACCGTGAAATTCAGCCATTCGCCGGCGAAGATGTCCTTGACCAGGTACCCCTGGTTGGGATCGTTGTTGATGGCGCGAATGTCCACGCCTTCACTGGGACGAAACGCCCCGCCGGTGTTCTGGGTCGGCGTGGTGTCGTTGTAGCTGACGCCCTGTCCGCCCAGATCATAGTTGACCGCCAAGATCGTGCCGGGCACAGCCGTCGGAACGCCGCTGGGATAGGCCAGGCAGTTGTTATAGGCAATCGTACACTCACCGTACCCGCTGAGGGATGAATCGCTAACCGTCAAACGCAGGATATAGGTGCCGAACGTGGAGAATGTGGCCGTCGTGGCTGGCGCTGTCCGTGCCGAAAGTAACCGTCCCCGGCCCGGAGGTCTTGCTCCAGGTATAGGTGAGGGTGCCGCCCACGGGCAGGCCATCATCGCTGATGGAACCGGACAGACTCACTGTATTGGCCGGCGAGGTGATTGTCTGATTGGCCCCCGCATTGACCACGGGCGCCTGATTGTCCAGCAGCATCACCTGCACATCATCGCCTGCGTTCAACTGACCGTCATTGGCATCCAGGTGGAACACATAGGTACCCAAGCCGCCCGTCAGGTTGATGGTGGTAGTGAGCGAACTGGGGCTGACGATGGCGGCGGAGGGACCGGAAAGCTGCGTCCAGGTATACACCAGCGGATTAATCTTGGCATCATCGCTTGCTGATCCCGCCAAAGTAGTGGAAGTAGCAGGCAGGCGCACGATCTGATCGGCGCCCGCGTTGACCAGCGGTGCCATGTTCTGGTTGGGATCGGTGGCCAGCACGATATACACGCCGAACCTGGCGTTGACCGGAATCGTGGCCACATCTCCGGCATCCGTGCTGCCTTGATACACGGGCGTGCCATAGAAGTTGCAGGGATCCATGAGTTTGAACTGGCCGTTGGCGCCCACCACTCCGGCAAGATTCACCTGCACATTGGGCGAGCTGGAATAGTTCCAGTTGAAGACCGCCAGGTGCCCCCTGCCCGCCTGGTACGTGTTGGGGAAAAGGAACACGGTGGGCGAGCCGGGTGTGGGCGAAGCCGGAGTGCCGTTGTAGTAGATTGTGCCTGACTGCGGATA
Organism: uncultured Phycisphaerales bacterium; assembly: GCA_963785635.1. Lineage (GTDB taxonomy): Bacteria > Planctomycetota > Phycisphaerae > SM23-33 > FEN-1343 > FEN-1343. The sequence continues at coordinate 196,019 of CAWAWB010000003.1, read as the reverse complement.
AGGCCACATCCTGGTCTGGCCGCTGCCCACGGCTGTGTTATTGTTCGCATCCAGGTACTGGATGCTGAAGTAGTTCAACGTGGCGTCCACCACGTAGTTGTTCTTCACCTCGTAATGCAGATTCTGCCAGGAGCCCAGCGAGTAGCCCGCCCAGAAGTCCGCCCGATAGCACACGTTGTTGAGCATGTGCTCATCATCGCCGGCCGCCCCGCCGCCCACCAGGAACTCCCCGCCATCGTGCGCGATGTTCTTCTGGATCCAGAAGTGAGCGATGTTGGCTTCGCCGCTGCCGTAGGCCTGCAATGTCAACTGGCCGGGGGTGTAGCGGTTGGTAAAGATATTGTTGGTGTAAAACTTGCCGTTGGGATCGCCGTTCTGCGTGTACACGCAATGGCCCCAGCCGTGGTCGGCGCCCTGCCAGCCGCAGCCGTACACGCTGTTGCCGTAGGCAATCAGTTCCTGGTCCTCGGCCCAGCTGTCGATGCCTTCATCGCTGGCGTGAATAATGCAGTTGATGAGGCGATTGCCCACGCCGCAGAAGAATTTTGCCCCGGCCAGGGGATGGGGAATATCGCTGGCCCAGGGGCCAGTCTGGGCGGAGGAAACGCTTCCAAACCAGCGGCTGGAAGCCAGCTCCAGATTCAAAAAGTCGACGTTCTTGCACCAGGTGTACACATTGCCGCTGCCATAGTTTTCCACATCGCCGGCGGCAAAACCGCAGATGCGCACGTGTGCAGCGCCGGGGGCCGGCTGCACGGTGATCCGCGCCTTGGGAGTGCCAACCAGGAAGACGTACGGGTTGCCGTTGTAGGTCGACGTCGTGAACGATTCGGGATAATTGCCATCCATCAGGTAGAGGTTGTCGCCCGGCTGGACCTGGTTAGAGTGGCCTGATAGTGCCGTGCCTAAATCCCAAGGCGAGGCCAGTGTGCCGGCGTTGCTTGAAACGCCCGTGGGCGAGACATACCAGTTCGTGGCCGACACAGGACAAGCTGCAAGGAAGAGAATGCACAGCACGGACAGCAGGACCAAGAATCCCGATTTCATTTGCCGCTCCTTTTTGTCGATCAATACAAGCCGCGAGTTTGGGTGGTCACATCGGCCAGGTTTGTGCGGAAGGTAATTCAACAATCAGAGAGTAGAAAGTAGAGAGTAGACTGGCAAAGATCCTTCCGTTTCTACTCTCTACTCTCCACTTTCACGTCAAAAATCAGAGAGTAGAAATCAGAGAGTAGAAAGCAGAGAGTAGACGGCGGACGGTCTTGCTGTTTCTACTCTCCACTCTCCACTTTCTTCTCAAAAATCAGAGAGTAGAAAGTAGAGAGTAGACGGCGGACGGTCTTGCTGTTTCTACTCTCTACTATCTACTTTCTACTATCTCATTAATGTCCATACATGTAATCCTGCTGCCAGATCAGGAAGTCCTGGCCATCCACCTTGCCGTCGCCGTTGGCGTCGCCGTTGGCCTTGGCATAGTTGGGGTCGCCGAAATTGGCATCCACGATCGGCGCCCCGCTGGCGGCCGTGCCGTGGTTATAGTTGCGCTGCCAGGTGAGAAAGTCGCTGCCATCGGTCATGCCGCTGCTATCAAAATCTCCTCGCGGATCCAGCTGCACGGTGACCGTCATCGTCGCCGCGGTGTGCAGGGCCCCGTCATTGGCATCTAATTGCAACTGGTAAGCGCCGCTCCGGTCGAAGCTGGCCGTCGTGGAGGCTTGATTGGCGTTAGTGAATGCCACCGTGCCGTTGGCGGGCGCGGACAGAACGCTCCACGTGCACGCCAGCGGGCTGACCTGGCCATCATCAGAGACCGCGGCGCTTAACGCCACGGCGCCCGGATTGGCCGCGCTGGGCATGGCGGCAGTAATGTTGGCCGGCAGGCTGACCTGCGGCGGCTGATTAGGCAGATTGATCACGCCAAAGAACTGGCCCCGCCAGATCTGCTGATAGCCGCCGTCAATGTCGGCATACAGCGCCTTGAGCGTGTGCCAGTTGTTGGGGTCAGTGGGCAGGTTTCGCCAGTCGCCCACAATGTAGATGTGCTTGCCGTCGCAGCACCCGTTCTCCGCGCGGTACGGTGTGCGGCCGTCCTGGTCCACCAGGCGGCCCCAATCGGTAAAGATGTTGGGATCGGGGTAGTTGGGGTCAAACCCCGGCGCCGTCAGGCGCGGATCATCCAGGTTCAGGCTCATCAGGCGATGGTCCTTGGCCTTGTCATCGCCAGTGTAATTGTACCAGGTGGTATCCGGATCATTCGGACCGAGATACTGGCAGCGGGAGTACCAGCGCCGGGCGGAGGTGAGCCAGTAGATGGTGTGGCCATACATGCAGGTGTCCAGGCCGGTGACGCCGATGCGGCAAATCTTCTTATACGCCTGCCCCTCGGCGAAGTGGCCCTGCCGCGCCTCGTTGCAGTCAAACATCCAGAAGAAACAGTCGTACATCATCCAGAAGACCCAGTGATCCTGGTCAATGCGGCCGATCCAACTGAAGCCCTGGTAGCACCACATCGGATCCTGGGCCAGGTTGTCCGGCCTCCGGCTGATCGGCATAGCGGCCGGGTAGGCCACCAGCGAGCCGACCGCCGGGACTTTGCATAGCTGCCCATTGGTGTAAAAGGGAGCCGTCCACAGGTTGCTCAGACCATCGGTGAAGTGGTAGAAGCAGGTGCCGGTGGAATAGCCGCGATTGGTCCAGGTGAAAGTTCCGTTATCGGGCACACCGTTGGTGGGACAACTGTAAATATAGTTATCGCTGTTGACGTACATCACGCCGTTGAGGGGATCGATGGTCGTGGCCGTGTAGATCGTGCCGCCGTTGCGCGGGATGCCCATATCGTCGAATTTGGCCACGCCGTTGGCTTCAAAGCTGCCCAGCTTGTAGCGGATGCCGTGTCCGCCGGGATAACCGCCGCCTTCGTACCCATAATAGGTGCTGAAGTAAAGATAGCCGTTGTACTCGATAACCGCGCTGTGCAGCTTGCCCTGCGGCCGGTAGTAACCGGGGTCTTCGTGCGTGATTTCGTTGAGCGAGGAGAGCCGGTGCACCAAGCCTGTGGCGGGATCATACTGCATGAACAGCGCACTGGTGTGCGGGGCATGGCTGGAGGTGCCGAAGTAAACCTTGCCATCGGAGGCGGCGATGCTGCCCTGCCACTGGCCATCCAGGTGCACATCGTACGGACATAACGGCGTAGTTCTGACCGTGATGGTACGGTCGACGCTGCCCAGATGAACGATTGGGTTTTGTTCCGGGTCGCCGCTAAGGAGAATGGGCGGTGAAGGACTATCATCAACGATGGTGTTAGCCGTTGCCGCCATGGACGTACTGGCAAGAGCTGTAAGGTAAACAACGGTAACAAGGACGAGTCTGGTGGGCAGTGGCAACATATCATTCCTTCCAGTTACTCTACACAATCTCCAAAAACCAAATAGCGAGTAGAAAGTAGAGAGTAGCCGGCCGATGGTCTTGCTGTTTCTACTCTCTACTCTCCACTTTCTTCTCAAAACCAGAGAGTAGAAAGTAGAGAGTAGACTGCCGACGGTCTTGCCTTTATCTACTCTCCACTTTCTATTTTCCACTTCTCAAAGGCCACGGGCCTTTGCTCAGTGTCCGTACACGTAATCCTGCTGCCAGATCAGGAAGTCCTGACCATCCGCCTTGCCATCACCGTTGGCGTCGCCGTTGGCCTTGGCATAGTTGGGATCGTTGAAATTCGCATCCACAATGGGCGCGCCGCTGGCGGCCGTGCCGTGGTTGTAATTGCGCTGCCAGGTGAGGAAGTCCAGCCCATCGACGACGCCGTTCCTGTCGAAATCTGCGCGAGGATCTTCCTGCACGGTGACCGTCATGGTCTTGGTCGTATGCGTGGCGCCGTCATAGGCGTCCAATTGGAGTGTATAGGCGCCGCACCTGGTGAAGCTGGCCGTCGTGGCCGCCGCGCTGGCGTTGGTAAACGTTACTACGCCATTGGCCGGAGCGGACACAACGCTCCAGGCCACGACCAGCGGATTGACCTGTCCATCATCCGTCGCCGTGGCATTTAAGGCCGCCGCGCCGGCATTGGCCGCGCCGGGCATGGCCGTAATCACGTTGGCGGGCATAGTGACCACAGGCGGCTGATTTGTAACGATGGTGAAGTTGGCATCCACCTTAAACCAGTTGAAGTTGAAGCCCGAGCCATCCTCGATCACAACCTTCAGCACGTGTACGCCGGAAGACATCGTGAAGGCAGGCAGGGCGAAGGTCGTGCCGGCATCCCAGTCGCCCGAGGCGGGCAGGGCGACCTGGCCGGTGGCGTTCGTTCCATCCACTTCCCAGTGTACGTGGTTGTTGGTGTAGGTTCCCGCGACGCGAATGCTGAGTTTGTAGCTGCCGGTCTGCGGCACGCTGACCGTGTAGTCCAGCCACTCGCCGGGGAAGATGTCCTTCACCAGGTAGCCGCCATTGGCATCGGTGGTGGTGCGAATGTCCACGCCTTCATTGGGACGATAGGCGCCGCCGGTGTTGGCCGTTGGGGTGGTGTCGTTATAGGCCACGCCTTGGCCGCCCTGGTCGTAGTTCTCGGCCTCGATCTGGCAAGGCAATTGCCACGGCGCGCCATTGGGATAGGTCAAGTTGCCGAAGGATGAACTGCTGACCAGAACCTGCATCTCCGAATACGCCGACAGCGCCGTATCGGAGGCGGTCAAACGCAGAACATACGAGCCGAACGTCGAGAACGTGGCATTCGTGCTCGAGCCGGCCGGATTGCTGAACATCACGCTGCCGGAACCGGACGTCATCGTCCAGGTCTGGGTCACCGTAGCGCCGAGGGGCAAACCATCATCACTGACGCTGCCGGCCAGCGTGGTCGACATCGCCCCGCCGGTGAGGCTCTGGTTGCTGCCGGCACTCACCAGCGGAGCGAGGTTGCCGACCAGGCTCACCTGCACCGTGGCCAGGGAGCTCAGGTTGGAGTCGCTGGCGGTGAGCTGGAACTGGTAAACCCCCAGCCCGCCGGTCAGGCTCACCGTCGTGGACAGCGCGGCCGGGCTATTAATGGCGGCCGAGGGGCCGGAAAGCTGCGTCCAGGAATATGTCAGAGAACCCGGAGGATTCGGCTTGCCATCATCGCTGGCCGTGCCGGTCAGCGTGATGGAACTGGAATTGGTGGTTAAATTGTTGCCCGCGCTGACCTGCGGCGGCATGTTGGAGTTGGGGTCGTTCCCCTTGATCAGCCAGACGTTGAACACCGGCCGCTGGCCGGTGTTGGGATCGAGCCCAATCGGAATGCTGACATTGTTCGAGGAATCGGTCGTGCCTTGGAAATACGGCGTGCCATAGTAGTTCGTCGGCGTAATCAGCTTGAAGCTGCCGCCGGGCCCGACAATTGGTGAAAGGTTGACGGAGACGTTGGAGGCGAGGTTGTAATCAAAGATCACCAGCCACCCGCGGGCCGCATCGAACTGATTCTGCTTGACGAACACCGCCGGCGTGGAAGGCGTGGAGATGCCGTTGGTAACGGTCGGGTGGCAGGGATCGCCGTGCGGGGCGTAAATCCAGGTCTGGCCGTTGACCAGCGTATTGCCGCTCAAAGTGTAATCCTGGATCCACCACAGCAGCAGCTTAGCGCCGACCAGATAATTATTCGTGATTTCGCAGTTGTCGTTGGTGGCAACCTGGTTCAACTCATAACCGACACTGATGGGCACGCCATTGGAGATGTTGCGATTCATGTGGCCGTCATTCACCGCCGCGCCGCCGCCCAGCAGGATTTCATCGCCCGAAACCCCGACATTATCTTCGATGTAGAAGTGATCGATGTAGGTGCCGCCGGTGCCGTAGGCCTGGCAGGCGAGCTGGCCCGCATAACGCGTGGCCAGGTAATTGAAGCTGAAAACCTTGTTAGGTTCCTGGTTCTGAAGATAGGCGCAGTGGCCGTGGCCGCGGTCGGGGGCGTTCCAGCCATTGGCGTAGAAGGTATTTCCGTAGATAACGTCGCCGATAGACTGGATCTCGCTGCTGCACCCCTCGGAGTTGGCGTGGACCACGCAGTTGTACATGCGATTGCCCGTGCCGACGCGAAAGCACATGCCGCCCATAGGACTGGGAACATCGCTGGGCCAGGGGCCCGTCTGGCTGGAAACCACGTTGCCCATCCAGCCGTCGACCGCGATTTCGATATCGTGGAAGTCGGTGTAGTCCGAGGGATACAGCACCGGTCCGCCGCCGTAGTCTTCCATCTCGCCGATGTTAAAGCCGCCGTTGATGCGCGGATGTGCCCCGGGAGCCGGGCAGACTGTGATGCGCTGCGTGGCCGTGCCATGCAGCTTGACCATCAGGTCAGCGCCCAGGAGCTGGGGTCAGCCGTGTAGTAATACACGCCGTCCATCAGATAGATGGTGTCGCCGGCCTGCACCTGACCATTATTCCCCAGCAGGGCGGATTTTATATCCCAGGGCGATTGCTGGGTACCGGCATTGCTGCTGCTGCCGTTGGGCGAGCAATACCAGGTCGTGGCCAGGGCCGGACAGACCAGAAACAGCGCGACTAGTGTCGTGATCCCGATTCCTATGCCCGATTTCATCTTCCGCTCCTTATTCTGCCGATGTAGACGGCTGATGGTCTTGCTGTTTTCTACTCTCTGCTCTCGAAAGAATTACAAAGTGCAAATTACAAATGACAAATTACTGCCGGAGGAAAGCCTTTTCCGGCCGTTAATTTGTCACTTGTACTTTGTAATTTGTAATTTCATTTCACTCTCTAACAAAGGCGAGGGCCTTTGTTCAGTAGACGGCCGATGGTCTTGCTGTTTCTACTCGCCACTCTCCACTCTCATCTCAAAAGTAGAGAATAGACAGCCGAAGATATCGCTGTTTCTACTCTCCACGTTCCACGCTCTCCTCTAAAACAGGAGAGTAGAAAGTAGAGAGTAGACGGCCGATGGTCTGGCCGTTATCTACTCTCTATTCTCCACTTTCTACTATCTCATTAATGCCCATACACGTAATCCTGCTGCCAGATCAGGAAGTCCTGACCATCCACCTTGCCGTCGCCGTTGGCGTCGCCGTTGGCCTTGGCATAGTTGGGATCGTTGAAGTTGGCATCCAGGATCGGCGCGCCGCTGGCGGCCGTGCCGTGGTTGTAGTTGCGCTGCCAGGTGAGGAAATCCAACCCGTCAACCACGCCGTTCTTGTCAAAGTCCGCCCGAGGATCTTCCTGCACCGTGACCGTCATGGTCTTGGCCGTGTGCAGGTTTCCATCATTGGCATCTAACTGGAGTGTGTACGTGCCGATCCGATTGAAGCTGGCCGTCGTGGAGGCCGCATTGGCGTTGGTAAAGCTCACCACACCATTGGCCGGGGCCGACAGCACGCTCCAGGTGACCACGGCCAAGTTGACCTGGCCATCATCAGAGACGGTAGCATTCAGCGCCACCGCGCCGCCGCCGGCCGCGCCGGGCATGGCCGCAGTCACGTTGGCCGGCATGCTGACCACCGGGGCCTGATTGCCGCTGGAAGTTGTCACAACGATCTGGCAGTCATCCGTGCTGCTGAAGACCGAGTCATTTCCGGTCAGCCGCAGCACGTACGTGCCGGAGGTGGAGAAGGTGGCTGTTGTGGCGGCTGCGCTGGGATTGGCAAAAGTCACCGTGCCGGACCCGGACACCTTGCTCCAAGTGGCCGTGGTGGCCGTCGTCGGCTTGCCATCATCGCTGACCGTGCCGGCCAGGGAGACGGAAGCAGTCGTAATGGATTGATCCGGACCGGCATTGACGGCCGGCGCCAGATTCACGGCCGTGATGTCGATCCAGTTACAGTTGAACTCGGATGAATCAAAACACAGCCGCAAAACGTGTGTTCCGGCAGAAATCGTGCAGGCCGGCGCGGCGGTCATCACGCCATTATCCCAATTGCCATTGTTGGGAAGGCCCATCTGGCCGGTCACATTCGAACCGTCCACGTTGAAGTGGACGTACAGGCCGCTATTGGCGGTGGCGGTGCGGATGGAGATGATGTAACTGCCGGTCAGGGCGGCATTAATGGTGTAATTCAGCCATTCGCCGACGACGATATCCTTGACCAGGTAAGTGCCCCCGCCGATATCGGTGGTGGTGCGAATATCCACATCATCCGTCCGGTACGCGCCGCCGGAATTGCCAGAGGTGGTATCGTTGTAGCCGACGTTCTGGCCGCCCAGGTCGTAATTCTCCGCCTCGATCCGGCCGGGAATGGGCCAGGGCGTGCCGCCAAAGGGCAAGCCGCCGACACCGGAGGAATTCACCGTGATGGTGCACTCGGCAAAATTGGACAAGCTGCCATCAGTGGCGGTCAGACGCAGAACGTAAACGCCGGTGGTGGAGAACGTGGCGGTCGTGGCCACGGCATTGACGTTGCCGAAGGTGACCGTTCCGCCGCCGGATGTCGTGCTCCAGGTTTGTGTGACGGTGGAACCCACAGGCTGTCCATCATCGCTGACCGTGCCGACCAGAGAGACCGTGCCAGGGAATGTAACGGTTTGATTGGACCCGGCGCTGACGGTCGGGGCGGTGTTGGCGCCCCCCAGGGGATTCACGGTGATGGTCATTTCATCGTACGCCGAGAGGTTCGAATCGCTGGCCGTCAGGCGCAGGATGTACGTCCCGCTCGTGGAGAAGGTGGCGGTCGTGGCAAGTGAGTTGGCGCTGCCAAATGTCACCATGCCCGGGCCGGAGGTCTCGCTCCAGGTCGCCGTGATGGCAGCAGGAGGATTCGGCTGGCCATCGTCGCTGACCGTGCCGGCCAGCGAGACGGTATTGGCCGGCAGCATAATGGTCTGATCCGCCCCGGCGTAAACCACCGGCGTGCTGTTGCCGCCCAGGCCGACCGTGTCCTTGTCATTGGTGTAGTGTGCGCCGCCGCCGCCGACATAACCATTGCTGGCGCCGTTGAAGGACTGGGTCACCCAGAATGAATATAGCGAGCCGTTGGTCAGGTAGAACTTGAACTGCACGGGCGTGTTGGACAGGGCGGAAAGATCAGCCGCGCCGGTCCAGGTCACCTGCGTGGCGGTCTTATCCAGGGCGACGGCATTGCAGTTGGCCTTGGTGAACGGCGCAATCGGCAGGCCCGTGTTGGGGTCGATGGCTTCGACCTTCAGGCTGCCGCCCAGGTCCGCCACGTTCACGAACATATACTTGCCGACAAACCTCACCGGGTGTGTCAGCAGTGTGCCTTCGGTGCTGCCCGCATCGATGGAGCAGAAGCCGTCGCGGCGCATGTACCGCATGCCCACGCAGTCATTGCCATAGGCGGCATAGCCGCGGCCGGAGGCGTAGAAGTAAAGTTGCTCATTGTCGGCCGGGCCGACAATCAGCGGGCTGCCGACAATGGACTGCACATTGCACCAGCACCAGTGGCCGCCGGTGCCGCCCGACGTATCGGCCGGATACACCGGGCAGGTGGGTGTGCGCTTGCCGTTGGCATCGGTAGGCCGGTGGAAATAGAAGCCGTCATAGCTGAAGCCCAGGTACACCTGGTTGATCTTGTCCCAGCGGCCGTCGCCGGTGTTGGGGTCGCTGCCCGGCTCCGACCAGATGGAGAACATGCCCAGCATCAGACTTTCATAGGGCGTGCAGTCCAGGTTATACAGACCGCAGGGGTACGTACCGCCCAGCCAGTTCATGGCTACGGGGTCCAGGCTGTCGGCGTTGTACCAGTTATGGCCGTTGATCAGCGAATCCAGCCCCGGCTCCGAGCTGGTGCCCCACAGGGTGCGGGTGGTTTCGCCGTAAATGCGCATGCGGTCCGTCATGCCGGAGGTGCCGATTCCGCCGCGCATGGAGTAGACCATTTTCTGCCGGAAGGGATTGAAGAAGATGGTGGAGCGGTCCTGTTGGCTCCAGTTGCCCAGGTTGCGGGCGAAGTTCCAGGAGTTGCCATCGGGTGAAGCGCAATCCAGCGTCACGCTCTGGCCCTTCCACATGAAGAAGGCCTTCCAGCGCTTGGCCGGGTTGGGGTCTTCCTGGTCCAGCCACATGGCGTCGCTGTCGCAGCCGGCGATGGATGTGGGATTGCCGTAAAAGCCGTACAGACTGGGTGTCCATGACGGACCTGGACCAGGTGATGCCATCGTCGGAGATGTACTTGGCGATGGATACCTGGTTGTCCGAGCCATCGTAATGGTGGGTAAACAGCACGTACTTCCGGATGGACGGGTCATACCAGACGCCATCGCTGAACGTGAGCGATGGATCCGTGATCGGATTCAGCAGGCCTGTCGTCGTGTCGTGATACGTGCCGTAATGCCAGTTCCGGGTGACATTGGTCATGTTGTCCACCAGGAACTCGCGATTGATGCTGTCGGGGTTGGGCGGTGAGTTCGTGGAAATCGGGATGAAAAACTGGCGGCCGATATCGATCGGGATCACCCCCGGCCGGGTGTTCAGCCACGAGGGAACCGGAATAGGCTGAACCATGAGAATGGCGTTGGTAATGGCCGGGTCCGACGGCGGGAAGGCGTCCGGCAAGGTGATGCCGTTGTACAAAAGCTCACTCGCCACGGCGGCCTGGCCAGTCAGCAACAACAAGGCCAGCGCGAAGAGTGATAAAGAACGAGATGTCCTGCTCCAATTCCTCCACATGCTCTTCTCCCTTTTAGAGTACCAGCGGAATGTTCAGTGGCAGGCCTTGTGGCCAAGTGATCTTTAGTATACAGGCAAACGCTAAAAAGTGCGGCAAAAACAGCAGACACTCCAAGCCAAAGCTGTTCCCGCAGTTTAACTTATAACTTATTTTCTACAAAGATGTTACATAAATACCTACAGGTGCGGAAATTCCTCTGTTTGTAACACTTACCAACTCGCACGTCAAACCGACAGAGGGTCTTTGCCATCGCTCCCATTCCGGCCGGCACCGAGCCGGGCAAAAAACATTGGCATCCAACTGCTGGAAACGGCGGAAATAAGTCTGAAGCAGGCGTTTTCGTGCCGGTAAAGACGAACTCCAATCCTCTCTTGAAGGCAGGTACTTCAAAAACTGCGGATATAGCGCAAGTACCATCCAAAGAAAATGACTATGCCCGTGCGCTTACTTCCGATTCTAAGCGGATTTGGCATTTACGTCCATTGAAAATTGCCCGCTGAGCCGCAAAAACCAATTCACGCTCTTCCGCTGGAGCCCGCGGGACGGCCGGCGCGCATCTACAATTCCTTGACTGCCGGCGCGGCGGCACCGGCGGACTTACGTACGAAGGAGCAGGGAATGAACCGTTTCCATTATTCTTTGGGGCTGATGCTGCTGTCTATCAGCATCGCCTTGACCTGCGGCTGCCAAAAACAGCCCCTGGTGGAGTCCCAACTGATGAAGATGGATAGAGCGGCCATCCCCGCGCCGCCGGACTTCACTTCACCGATGAACAAAGATGCGCCCGCCACAGAGCAGGAGGATGTGGATGTCACGGCCCCGCATGGCGGAGTCCAGCAGGCCCGGGGCGGCGCAGCACCCGGCGATTATGCCGGCCAGCGCTACCGCCTATAGCGCCTGCGCGGCGGATTCTCACTTCAACGCGCGAATATCCACGCCAGCACCGGCACGCAGATGGCCAGGTAAGACAGCGTATTGATAATGAAGATGGCCGTAGCCCGTCGAGGGGCGATATCGAAGATATTGGCAATCCCCACCACGGTAATGGCCACAGGCAGGCAACTCTCCAGCAGAAAGACCCGGGCGGTCGGACTGTTCATCGGCCAGGGTTTAAAAATGAAAAAAATAGCTACGCCCAGCAGCGGGCACAGAATGAACCGAATAACGCCCACGATTATCGACGGCCGCAGGGCGGGTAAAAGTTCCTGTCCGCTGATGCGCAGGCCGATGGCAAAGAAGGCCAGCACCGTGGTGATGATCGTAGCTGATTCGGTGATGTACAGATGGTCAATCACCATCGGACGAGGAACGCGCAAACCGCTCAAGACCGTGCCGGCAATCGTGAGCGGCAGCCCCACGCTGCGGACATCCCAGATGCTCTGCCACATCAGGCGAGGGAGACGGATTCTTTTCGCCTGGCCCGCCGTGTAATGGTGCGCTATGGGATAGGCCACCAGCACCATGAACGGGTACCACATCAGGCAATAGAGCATGCAAAGAGATAGCCCCTCAGCGCCGAAAAACAGGAACGCCAGCAGCCCGCCCATGGTGGTTGAGGCATTACCCATCCCGCCGGACAGGGCTGTCAGCGCTACATCTTCGCTCCTTTGGCGGGTCAATTTACCGATCACCAGGGCGGCGGCCGTGCAGGCGGCCAGGAAGAAAAAACCCAGCGCGGGCAGCAAGGGCATTCGCCCATTCGAGCTGGATTTTCCAGATCGCCAGCATGCCCACCAGCGAATAACCGATCACCACGACGAACCACATGCATTTGTTCGCCAGGGCCTGGGAGACGTGCAGAATCCGCCGCGCAAGGAAACCCGCGGCCATACTACCAGCCACGAAGCTGTAAATCAGAATGAGCCGGCTTACCGCGGACGACATAGGTGGCACATTGTGGGAAGGGCGGGGCAAAAAGGCAAGAAGACGAGATGGGCAAGCTTAGATCGACACCTGATGATGTTTGTAAGTGCATATTTTTCTGACACTTACGGCGCTAGCGGTGTAGAAGAAATGTCTAGCAACTTATCTCATGTATTTTCAAATAGTTATGAATAATGCTCGTTTTTCCAGACCGCCAACGCGCACGATACATGCAGGCCAAAGGATCCTTTGCGTAAGTTATTTATTTACAGATACTTATGTTTACATCCGTCAGACCGCCAACTTAACGCCGGCGGTCTAGTACTCCGTAACGGAGAGACTTCTGGGTAGCGGTTCTTTTTGCCGATGGGTTGATAGAACCCTTTTGATCGGCAAGGAGGCCGTCATGAAAAAGTACATCGTCGAATTGACAACCGAAGAGCGTTCCCAACTCCAGACACTGCTGGATAAAGGCAAGCCGCATCAACGCAGGCATGCTCAGATGTTGCTCAAGGCTGACCAAGGCCCCGAAGGTCCGGGGTGGAAAGACGCTCACATTGCCGAGGCTTTTGACTGTCATCCCACGACGGTTGAGAACTTGCGTCGTCGTCTGGTGGAGCAAGGGCTGGAGGCGGCCTTGGAGCACGGCAACCGTGGCAGCTATCGGGTACGCAAGCTCGACGGCAAGGCCGAAGCGCACTTGATTGCCCTGACTCGCATGGAGCCGCCGGAGGGGCGCAGCCGCTGGGGCGTGCGTCTGCTGGCTGACCAGATGGTGGCGCAAGGATACGTCGAGTCTTGCAGTCACATGGCGGTGCAGCGGACGCTTAAAAAAATGAGCTTAAGCCTCACCTGAGCAAGTACTGGTGTATTCCGCCCAAGCAAAACGGCGAATTTGTCGCGGCGATGGAAGACGTGCTGGAGGTATACCACCGGCCGTTCGACTCGTTGCGACCCCTGGTATGCTTGGATGAAGCCAGCAAGCAGTTGGTGGCCCAGACGCGCCCCTCGATTCCCGGTCGATCCGGCCGAATCAAGCGGGTTGATCCGGAATACCGCCGTTGCGGCACGGCCAGCGTGTTCCTGGTGTCCGAACCGCTGAAGGGCAAGCGGCACGTGCGTGTGCGTCAGCAGCGAACGCGAATCGACTTCGCCCACGTGATACGGGAACTGTGCGATGTGCTGTACGCCCAGGCCGAGAAGATCGTGCTGGTGATGGACCAACTCAACACGCACAACATCGCCAGCCTGTACGAGGCATTTGAACCGGCTGAGGCTCGGCGTTTGGCGGAGAAGCTGGAGATTCACCACACGCCCAAGCATGGCAGTTGGCTGAATATGGCCGAGATCGAGTTGAGCGTGTTGAGCCGCCAGTGCATGGATGACTACTTTGAAAGCCGCGAACAACTGGCGGCGAGCATCGCGCCGTGGGAACGTTCACGAAATGAAAAGAAGAAGGGCATCGACTGGCGATTCACCACCGCCGACGCCCGGATCAAACTGAAGAAACTATACCCGGTGATTTAGCTGTTACAGAGTACTAGAGCGTTTATCGCGCCTGCGGTCAGGCACCCATCACAGCGCTCATGGCGAAATCTTGACACGCTTTTTGCGGCCGTTATACTTGATTGCTGGAGAATCACCCCGAGCCGGGGTCACGAATAGCGGCTGAAAACGCCGTGGCGGCCTCCGATGCATGCTTCACTGCGTGTGTCGGAGGCATTTTTTCACCGCCTGACCGACTTTCCCATCCCTCCATTGGCTCAAGGCTTGTGCGAGTGATTGTCGATTCTAGAGATATGCGCACACGCATCGTCGCAGATGAATTATCGAAGGCGGGCGGTCTATCGAGACTCGCGCCTGCCAACTGCGGAGATGGTGCGCACTGATGACGATCAGTCCGCTGTGCGCGGCCATATTAATTTCCTGCGATGAGACCGGCCCTCGCCGCGCTTCGGCCAATCCGGCCGGGGGGGCGGGATCCAGCGGCCGTAATTGCCCGTGTCAGATCGTGGCGGTTCGCACGAGCTGGGCGGAAACCAGTCTGCTTGGCGGGCGCGGCCGCAGACAGATCGAAGGACCCGGTGTCATACTGGCCAACGACGGCGGGCGGGCATTGGTGCTGACTTGTCGAAGGCTGGTGGATCCGCCGTATGATCCGCAGGGGCCGCGCAACGCCCGCGAAATCGCCTTTGGGGTGTACTACCCGGGCCAGGCGGGCCAGTTCCTTCATGGCAGGCTGGTCGCTGTTTACATGAATGCAATGGATCTGGCGCTGCTGCGGATCGATGCCGTATCGCCGCAGCGTTTTGCCGCGCCTATGGTGCAGCCATCCCAGTTTCGCGGCTCTGAGCCGGTGATGTTGTACGGGCGGCCCTGCGACGGCAGCTTTTTGATATCCAACGGGGCGGTGACCTCAAGTTCATACGATGCGCGGCTGGGGGGCCAGCACATGTGCATCGGCGTTACGGCGGGCGCGCTGGACAGGATGGGCGTGGCCGTGGCCGGCGGCAGCGGCCGATTGATCGGCCTGGTGTCCGCCCAACAAGGCAGCCGGGAGTGGGTGCAGTGCGTCTATCAGGCGGCCCAGCAGGAGTATTGGGAGTACCTGGTGGATGAAGCGGCCACGCGAGAGCTGTTGGGGATGATTCGCTAGTGCCGGCGGTGCCGGCGATTTTCGATTTGCGATTTTCGATTTGCGATTTGGGATTTGGCCCGCGGCAGAATGAATGATGAAGCGAGTGACCTCCGCCTTAATCCATTGCCTGCTCTGTGGCCTCTCTGTCTTGTCTCTGTGGCCTCTGTGGCGGAAGTTTTCACAAAAGCCCCCGCGGCCGGCGCTGGAAATTGCGGCTGCGAGCGAACATAATGTCCGCCGGCGCCGTCAATATAGGTATCTTCTTCGAGGCGATTAAAACTTATATCCGGGCTGATTCTGTCCAGGAAGGAACCGACGATGCGAACGGTAAGATGTGCCGTGCTGTTCAGCTCTGTGGCGCTGCTGATCTGTGCCTGTGGCCGCGCGAATGAACAAACTCCAGTTGGGTCCAAGGGCTCGACACTAAAGAGCCAGCGGACGCAGCTCCCAGCCGCGCAGCGGGCCGGCGAGCCGATGCAGCTCGCCGCCGCGCAGCAGGCCGGCGAGCAGGAGGCCAAGCCTGCCGCGGTGAGCCCGACGGTGCAGGCCAAGCCTGTTTCAACGGGACAGATGATCCCGCAGGAGATTCTTCAGCCCTTCCTGCCGCCCATCGAGCAGGTAGAGCTGAAACTTTATGGCACGGTTTTCGATGCCAACAATAAGCCTTTGAGCAAGGCGGCGGTGGACCTGTACGAAGGGCAATTTGACCCGATAACCTTCCAGCATTATCGCAAGATAGGCTCGGCCACGACCGATTCCGAGGGCAAATACGCCATCACGGCCAGGCAGGGCGTCGCCCCGCTGGCCGAGAGCGTCGTGGTTGCGCATAAGCAAGGGCTGGCGTTCGATTGGAATGCCATCGCCGTGCGGAATTCGCGGCCGCTGGAAGTGCCCCTGCACCTGGGCGAACCGGCCAAGCTGGCCGGCACGGTTGTGGATGAGGAAGGCAAGCCTTTAGCCAGCGTAACGGTGCGGCCGCTGCTGCGCGCGGTTGTGGCCAATATCCAGAAGCAACTGCTGGCGCTGCCGGACATGAACTTCACCGATCAACAGACCGACAGCAACGGGCGCTTTGAATTCCCTGACTTGCCGGCCACCGCTTCCGCCGAGTTTGTGCTGTCAGGGCCGGGCCGCGCACGCATGACCAGCATGTTTGTCAGCCGCGATGAGAACCGTCCCCCCTACAAGGCCGGCGTGATGGATATAAACCTGGTCCTGCCGGCGGGCGGCGTTGTGATGGGTAAACTGGCCGATGAGCAAGGCAATGGCATTGCCGGCCAGCTTCTTATCGCCGCCCCGAATACGGGCGGCGGCGCCTGGAGACTTTGGCGACCGTAACGGGGCCGGACGGCCAGTATCGCCTGGAGGGTCTGCGCACGGCGAATTATCGTATAGGAGCGATTCCTCCCATCAGCGGCACGGCCCAGTGGGCCGTCAAACCCGTTTCGCTTGATTCCGAGGCGGGCAAGACTACGGAGAATTTCGATCTGACTGCTTCCAAGGGAGGTTTGCTGGATATCGATCTGACGCGTGAGGGCGAGGTCTCGCCCGAAACGCTGGTGCGCATCGCCGGCGCGGGCGCGGTTGTGCCCTGCATGCTCCTGACGGACAAGCAAGGCCATATCAGCCTGCGCGCCGAGCCGGGGCCCTGGCGCGTGTGGGATGTGCTGCTGCCGGAATACAAGTTCGCCGAACAGCCCGCCGCCGTGCAGGCTAAGCCAGATGAAACCGTGAAGCTGGTTGTAGCCCTGGTCCGCCGCCCCCAGATCACCGGCACGGTGGTGGATGAGAAGGGCAAGGGCGTGGAGGGGGCAATCGTGCACGGCCTGCACCTTGGCGTGCTGGCCAAAACGGATGCGAACGGCCATTTCGAGTTCACATTCCCGGCCTCGGCGCTGGATGAATCTTACAAGGATCAGCGTGCGGTATTCGTGCAGGTGGGCGATCTGGTGGCGGCCAGGATGTTGCTGGACAAGGATAATTCGCCCATCGACCTGAAGCTGTCGCCGGGAGTGACCGCGACGGGATTGGTCAGAGACCCCAGTGCCAAACCGGTGGCCGGCGCCAAGATCGAGGTTACGGCCTTTGGCGGACAATGGAATTTCCCGCTGGAGCGTAAGGCGGTTTCAGACGCCAATGGCAAATACCAGATGGCCCATCTGCCTGTGGGGCTGCAGTATCGCATGGCGGCGACGCGCGAAGATTATGGCAATGCCGCCGGCAGCCTGTCCCTGACGGCGGCGCCGACCGGGGCGGCGGAGATTACGACCATAACGATGCCGCCGGCGAATCTGACTGTGGCCGGCATCGTGATGGACGCCGACGGCGAGATTGTGGGCGACGCCAATATGACCATCGTCGGGCAATACATCGGCATGCGCCAGACGAAGGCTGACAGCAAGGGCCACTTTGTCTTTGAGAAAGTCACCGCCGGGCCGGTCATCGTGTCGGCCGATGCGCAGGTGAACGGCCAGATGCTGGGCGGACGCGTTGAAGCCAGGGGCGGCCAGCAGGATGTGGAAGTCCCGCTGGACAGGGCCTCCGCCTTCAAGAGCGATGCCAACGCGCTGATCGGAAAACCGCTGCCCAGTCTGTCGGAAGTGGGCATCGATATCCCCGGCAAACCGCTGGAGAATAAACGCATATTGGTGCTCTTCTGGTCGCTCAAGCATTCCGGGGCGGTGGATTCCCTGCGTCAATTGAATGATTACACCAATGATCTGGCGGCGCAGAATGTGAAAGTCCTGGCGGTTTTGACCTCCGGCGAAAATCCGTCCGAGGCCGAGAAATGGCTGAGGCAAAATCGGATCTCCATCACTACGGGCTACCTGCCTGTTTCGACGGACTCCCGCGCGGGCCGTCAGCTCATGCGGAAATGGAATATGTACAATCTGCCCAGCATGGTGCTGACGGACAGCAAGCACGTGGTGCAGCTCCAGACAAGCACCATGGAAGATGTGCTGTCAGCCGCGGGGCTGCCGCCGCCGATGCTGCGGGGGGCTCCGGCCGGCTCGCCGGCCCCCGTGACTTCCGGACCGGCGTATCGGTCCATAAAGACGAAATAGCGGCGACGTCCTCAGAGAAAACAAAAGCGCCCAAGGCAGTCGCTGTGACTGCCTTGGGCATTTTTTATGGAAATGCTCAGGCGATACAGAGAGCCCGCGGCCAGCGGCCGCCTCTCACACCTCAACGATTATGTCCTCAGTCTTGGTTTCGCAGACAAAATCGTTGATGCTGGCCAGGTAGCCTTTGATCGCTTCACCCATGTGCTGCCGCGCCTGATCCTGGGTCACTCCGCGCGTGGTGCAGCCTGGCAATGATGGACACGTGGCGACGAAATCTCCGCTGGAACTCTTGGTGATGCGTATGCTGACTTTCATAACCGTGCCCTTTCTCGCTCAGAGAGCCCCGGGACTTCCGCTGTCAACGGGCCGCCGCCGCGACGCATGTAATCTCCGGCCGGCTCTCGGAAAAGCAACCCCGAACCGACCGTTCATGAAATTGGCGATATCGGCACTCCATTGCACAACACCGATCCGTGCCGCAGGCTCCCTGACCAAGCCACTACGGGCTTAGGCGGCTGGCCCTCCCACACATACTGTAGTGACACCAAAAACCGGCGTCAAGGCGTTTACCTTAAGAGTTGCACATTAGGCACGGTTAAGCTCCTCTGGCATATGGGCTTGCAGTTGCACCGAAAGTGTGATTAAGTCTCTTACAATATCGTGGTCTAGCTGCAAAAACGCAAAGGTTTGGATTTCGATGGTTAAAGTTCGTTCTGTGTATAGTGGCCGCGCCCGCCGACTGGCTTTGGCGATGGATAATGATAACCGCGTCTGGTGCGCGGCTGTCCGAACCAGCAATGGTGGCAGCAGGCTGGAGCTGCTGCCTATGCGCGGCGGCCGCTTTTTGACCAAGGACAAAAAACACATCGTTTCCTCTTCGAGCCTCATTGGGGATGTAGCCCTGGCCTGCGACGGCAAGGGAAAACTGTGCATCATCTGGAACGAATACTGCCCCGGCAAGGGAGTGCAACTGCACTTCTGCTCACTGACCGATGACGGTTCTTCGACTGGCCCAAAATCCGTGTGTACGATGGCCGGCAGCGCTCTGGCGCCGGCGGTGACCACTGACAGGAGCGGCCGCATCTGGTGCGCGTTTGGCAGCAACGGAGTGGGCAAGCAGCACATCTTTGTGTGCTGGCACGAGGGCGGCCAATGGTCCGCACCGCTGCGGATCAGCGATGGGGACGGCCACTGTTTCGCCCCGGCGCTGTGTGTATTTGGCGATGGTGTGCGCGTGGTGTGGGATAGCTGCGTGGATGGCCGTTTTGGCATTTACATGCGGGATGTTTCGGTCGAGCCCGTGGTGAAGCTGCATTATCCGCAGGTGGTTGTGACAGAGGGCGAGGAATTCGTTGCCAACGCGACCATCATCAAACTAAATGATGACAGCAGCCTGATCGTCTGGGAGCGCGGCCAGCGCGGCTGGGGCAGGCGCAATTTTGTGCCGCGAAATCCTCTCAAAAAAATGCTCAGCGAAAACGTGCTGGGCGCTCGGCGGCGGCTGGCCGCAGCGATCGTCGGGCCTGAAGGCGTGGCCCCGCTCAAACAGGACCTCGATAAGGCGCTTGGCTCACTGGCGGGACAGGCCGGCAGGCTGCAGCCCATAGCGGCCAGGGACGGCATGGGGAGAGTTTACCTTGCCTGGCAGCAGCTTTATGAGGATGAGCGGCAGGATGGACGGCAGGCCTTCAGGCAATTCGTTTCCGTGTTTGAAGGCGGATGCTGGCAGCGGCCGGCGGAAATGCCCGATAGCGGCGCGACGGGCGATTCGCCCGCGGTGCTCGTTCCTGTGGGCCAGGACGAGATGCTGGCGGCCTACGTGCAGAATGTGGCAGGCCGCCGCCGCGCACATGTGGCTTCGATTGTTTGCAAATCTTCGTCGAGCGCGCGGCCACAACCGATTTCTCCTGCCGGCCCTTTCAAGGCGCAGTGCGTGTGGCGAGTTTTGCCGAGGCAAGCAGCAGGCACAGGGGCGGCTTGGACTCAAACCATCAATCGCCCATCCTGCTGTGGGGCGACCTGCACCGCCACAGCACAACTTCGCCCTGTTGGGTGGGGCTGGATGGCTCCGGTCAGGATGCCTATCGCTACGCGCTGGCGGTTGCGAATCTGGACTTTCTGGCCCTGACGGATCATCGCGGCGTATTACAGGCCCCCGAGGCCGCCGCCGAGGAGGAGTTGCTGGCGAACGGCTACAACCTGCCCGGAATCTTCACGGCTTTGGTCGCTTGCGAGATCAACACGACCAATCAGGGACATATGATCGTTCTGACGGACCGCGATCGTCTGGATGTGCCGCACGCGCGCAGCCGCGCATCGCTGTACCGCCGGATAAACCCGGATCACCACCTGGTGATACCGCACCACATGGGCGATCCCAAAGCGCTGTATCCCTGGCGCGGCCATGCTGAAACGCTGGCGCCCGTAGCCGAGCTATATCAGCCGTACAGGACCAGCTTTGAAAGTATTGACGGCCCCGCCCCCTCCACCGCCTGGGCCGCGGCGGGCGGCAAGGCCGTGCCCGGTCATACGCTGCTGGATGCCTGGCGGGAAGGGCTTCACTTGGGCGTGGTAGCCTCGAGCGATCACCTCTCCACAGGTGGGGCGCTGGCGGGCGTGTGGGCGTACGGCAATAGCCGCGCGGATATTATTGAAGCCTTGCGCGCGCGGCGGTGCTATGCGGCGACAAATCGCATCCGTCTGATTTTTACAGCCGATGGCCACATGATGGGGGAGCGATTTGCGGTTACCCACGACACGCAAGCGGCGAAGGTGCAGTTTGAGATTTCCTGTCAGGGCGCGGCGGCGCTGGAGAAGATCGAGCTGTTGTGCGATGGACGCGTGATTGAAACATTCGGCAACTTCAAGAATGGCGCGTCGGCGCACCTTCGACGCAAGTTGCCTGTCGCTGCGGGGGAACATTTTTACACGGTGCGGGTGTATCAGCAGGGCGATCATTTCGCCTGGAGTTCGCCAATTTGGATCAGTGTGCGATAATTGCTTACAGCACAAATCGTTGCAACTCGAATCAAAAATTTCCCGCATAAGGCGGCCGGGCGAGGGATTCCGGCCGGAGCTAAGGAGCCTCCCAGTCCATTAACAACTTGCACTTGAAAGGGTTGCGCCGGATTTTCACCGGCGACGACAGCCATGCTACCATGGATCCGGGATTTGTGTTAAGAATTCCGTGATTCCCCGTGCATTCTAGAAAACCCGCGGCGGCGCGACTCACAATTATTGTGACTCAATCGCCCGCTTGCCCCTCCATTAAGATACCACCTGGAAGCTCACCCCCAGGATTTCCTTGGGACATATCATTCATTGTGCCGAAAAGTGACCTGATCGATCTAGGACAGGGTTCGAAAAGGAGCGGCAAAAATGAAAACGATTTGTGCAGTTATTGCCGGTGTGATGCTGGCGGCCGCGTCGGCAACAGCCGCGGACTATCATGTATCGCCATCCGGCAAGGATGACAACTCCGGTACGGAGAAAAAGCCGTTCAAAACAATCGATAAAGGCGTTTCCGTACTTAAACCCGGCGACACGCTGCTCATCCATAAGGGCAAGTACGGCACCTTTACCGTCCATAACCTCCAGGGCACGGAAAAGGCCCCTATCACCATCAAGGCGCCCGCCGGTGAGCGAGCCATCATCGACCGCTGGCCCGATGGCGGCATCTTCACGATCCACCTCAAAGGCACGTGCCGGTACCTCATTTTCGAGAACCTGGAACTGACGGACTCGGACCCCAAGATCGACGAGCTGCGCAAACTGGACATCAACAAGCCGGAAGACCTGGAGACGTACAAGCAGTACGCCGAGGAACTCAAGAAGGTGGACATCCGCCATTACCGCGATGGCGTGCGGCTAAACCCGGTCGTGTCCGAGCCCTCCAAGGAGCAGGCGCACAGCAACATCATCTTCCGCCGGTTGGTGATCCACCACCTGATGGGCCTGGGCTTTTTGGGCAAGGGAAACAACCTGGAGTTCATTGATAACGAGGTGTACGACCTGGGCTACCCGCGCTCGGGCTACGGCTGGTACGTCAGCGGCGACAATATGACCTTCCGCGGCAACCGCATCCATGACTGCTCGTACGGCTTCCACCTGTACGGCGGGCCGATCTCCAACGCGATGGTGGAGAACAACATCATCCACAACACGGGAAAGATGTTCTTCCACAACGCCAGCCAGACCGTCCACCAGGACGGCGCGGCCATTCTGCTCTGGGCCGAGGGCGGCCACAACATCATTCGCAATAATATCCTGTATGATAACGCCATCGCCATCAGCGTAGAGACCACCGATTCGGTCGTCGCCAACAACACCATCGTCGGCGGCAAGAAAGGAATCCTGCTTCAGCGAGGCGAGAAGGATCGCTCCAGGAACAACACCATCTGCGACAACATCGTCTTCAACGTTGAGTCCAATCCCTTGCTCGTGCCGACGGGGCTGGAGACCACGGAGGACCATAACCTGGTCGGCATGGATCCGAAGTTTGTGGATATGAAGGCTCACAACTTCCACCTTCAGCCGGGTTCGCCCGCCATTGATGCCGGTGCGGATCTGAAAGAAGTGCCCGTGGATTTCGACGGTGTCTCGCGTCCGCAAGGCAAGGCCGCGGACATCGGCGCGTTTGAATATAAAGCGGCCGGAGCATCCGCGGCCCAGACCGCCAAGCCCGCCACCAAACCAGGCGGTGGCTGAGGCGGCAAGAAATAGGGCACAGGGCGTGTCCTCTGAAAACCAGTCAAAGGCCATCTTCGAGATCCGCCAGGCAAAGAGCAGGGGCTTCAATCCTCACCTGCTTGGCTGCCGAAAAAATCACATTAGCGCGGCAGTCTGGGTAATCTAGGCAAAATAGATAACGTGATTAACCGCGCTATCACCCCCAAGCGTATCCGCGTTGGCGGTGTTGGCGGCCTAGGTTTGTCGATTACAAGCCATGCTTAAATAAGTACTTATAAGCTAATAGGAAAGATTACAAGACCGCCAATTGGCGGCCTTGAATGCGATTAGGCTTCAACTTTACGCTTGCAGAGTTATCCCTAGCATTTCCAATGACTTAAAAGTCTCTTCGACCGATCTGCTCAGTACGCCCCGCATGCCCACGGCCGCGGCGCCGGCCACGTTCTCCTCGCGATCATCGATGAAGGCCACTTGTGATGCGGGCAGCTTCAGGTAGCTCAAGACATCGAGATAGATTTGCGGCTCAGGCTTTCTGCCGGCCATCTCATGCGAGCAGAAAACTTTTTCAAAACGGCCTAACAGCCCTGTCAATGATCGCTTGAAACATTCTGCGTGCGCGGCATTAGTATTGCTCAGGCAAACCAGCCGCACTTTTCCGGCCAGCTTGTCCAGCAGGGCCTCCACGCCCGGCATGATGTCGCCGATCATGCTGTTCCAGCCGCGGATGAAGGTCGCCAGCTCCATCGGCCGCCCCAACTGCTCGACGACGTAACGATGATAGTCCTCGAGGGAAATCTTGCCGCATTCCATCTGGCAATAGAGCTTGTCCCGCCTGTATAGGTCCAGCATCTCCTGGCGGCTGGCCCCGCTGGCCTTACCCCAGATGTCGAAGGCCCGCTCCGGGTGGATGTAAATGAGCACGCCGCCCAAGTCGAAGACCACGGCTTTAATCGGACTGGAAGGTAAACTCACAACGTGCCCCCGCTGCCGCCAGCGCCGGATGCCGCCAGCAGGGCCGCGCCAGTGCGCCGGTGTATTGCGGGTCGGGCGCGATCTGTAGCGGACATCTCAACGCCATGGACATGGCGCTTTCCATTCCGCCCACCAGAGCCACGCCGCCGGTGAATACGACCGGGGCCAGAAGCTGCCCCGCCGCCATGGAGGCCACGCGCGCGGCGATCGAGTTCTGTACACCCGCCACGATATCCTCGCTGCTCCTGCCGGAGGCGAGGAGGCCGATGATTTCCGTCTCCGCGAAAACGATGCACATGCTGCTGATGGGTGCCGGCTCTTTGCTCGCGGCCGCCAGTTCCCCTAGCCGCGGCAACTCTATCTCCAGCCGGGTCGCCAGCACCTCGAGAAAACGGCCCGTCCCCGCCGCGCAGCGATCGTTCATGGCGAAATCTCGCACCCGGCCATTCGGCTCCAGGTGCAGAATCTTGGAATCCTGGCCGCCCACCTCCACCACGGTCCTGGCGCCATGGACGAGCTGGTGTACGCCGCGGGCGTGGCAGGTTATCTCGGTGATCGTTCGATTGGCAAAACTGACGCTTTGGCGGCCATAGCCCGTGGCCACGATGCACCCGACATCACGACGGTTTACGCCGGTCTCTGTCAAAAGGCGGTCGTACAACGCCTCCGCGGACTGCGCCTGGTGGATGGACTGGTCCGCCTGGCCGCGGGTGAGCACTTTTTGCCCATCCGCCAGCAGGATTATCTTGATGGCCCGCGAGCCGGCATCAACTCCAGCAGTAATCATCGAGAACTTCTCTCCTTCACCGATTCCACCAGGGCACTTAGGCGCGTGGCCAGTGTGGGCGCCATCGAATCCATCACCGGCGCGACTTCAATTTCCACGACCGGCACATCCAGCCGCTGGCGAATCTCCGCCGCGATAACCGTCCCTTCCGTGGCGCAGTGACTGGCGCCAGGGATACGTGAAACTATAGCCGCCTGGGCGCCGCAGGAAAGCATTTCATCGCAAATCAGCCGCGCCCGCTGCGTGGCCGGACCCACCATCGGATCGGCCAGGGCCATCTGCGCCAGCGCCTTCAGCGGCTCCAGATTCTCCGGAATTTCTGCCAACGCGTGGCCAAACATATAGTCGCTGCCGCACACGCAGCCGCCGCACGCTTCCAGGAGATTCATCACACGCAGATCCGCCACCGGGTTTACCCAGAAGATTTTGGCGGCGCTTTTCTCCAACACACCAACACCCGCGGCCACGCGGCATTTCACTTCATCCAGCAGCTCGCCTAAAACCGCCAGTGTCTCATCTCTATCACTGCAATAGTGTATGGCCAGCATCTCGGCGACGAGCATCTCCAGAGCGCCAATCG
Organism: uncultured Phycisphaerales bacterium; assembly: GCA_963785635.1. Lineage (GTDB taxonomy): Bacteria > Planctomycetota > Phycisphaerae > SM23-33 > FEN-1343 > FEN-1343. The sequence continues at coordinate 170,821 of CAWAWB010000003.1, read as the reverse complement.
GGACGGGGGTCGAACCATACGCCAGCCCGCGCAGCTCCCGGAGCAACCTTCGCACGCGATTGGCCTGGCCGATGGCGCGGCTCAGACGGGCTTTGGAAAGCCGCCTGCCCGTCTTTCGCTCCAGGGCCCGGGTGATCTGGTACAACTGGCCGCGCACGAATTCCACCTGCGCCTGGGGCGCCTTAATACCGTTGGGCAGAACTACCCCCGCCTCGCCGCGCTCGCACTCCCGCCGCGGCGGGATTTCCCACCAGAAGACGGAGTGGTTCAGCCGTTCCAGCCGCTGGGCGATAGAGGAAAAATCATCGCACGTGGCGCCCACGCTGCAGACCAGAAGGTCCGGCTCGGGAAAATGCTCAACCGTAATAAACGCCCCCAGCATGGCCCGCACGGGACAGAAAGATTCATCGATGCCCAGCGCATCGGCCTGGGCCAAAAGTCCATCCGTATGCTCCATGAAACACGGCTGCCACCAGGCGCCATCCGGATAGAAGGCAATCGTATTCGGCAAGGCGTACGCCAGAATGGGCACGGTGCCAAGATCCTTCATCGTGCCGATGATGGACTTGCCCTGCTTCCTGGCGGCAAAAAGCCGCTCTTCCTCGCTCAGTAAGAAGTTCCACAGCCGCAGCGCCGCCGGTGAATCATCGAACTTCAGGCAGGACAGTCGCCGATCCCCCGCCGCCAGATGGCGCGCCATGGGCCCGCCGTAAGAGGTTTCTTTCAGGCCCGAAGCGCAGCTCCTCGTAGCGCGTCTGCCACTGATCCAGAGTGATCTGGCGCGGCGGCTTCACTACACAATCTCCAACAAAGCCTCCACGCGACTGCGAACTCGCGCGGCCCAAGAATCATCGCCCCCAAAATCCACATCCACCACGGGCACGGACAAACGTGCTTTGATTACCGCCAGCTCGGCGTGCCAAATATCGCACCACACATACCTGACAAACAGAATCCCACGCACCCCGCGATTGGCCACCAGCTCGGAGAGCCGATGATAAAAACCATCGTTGGGCCGCTTAAAGGGATGGCAGATGTGGTCGAAGTAGGCCCGCACCAGTTCCCGCATGGGCCGCCCGTGCACATAGCGACGATTGAACTTTGCCGGGCCAAAATCCGCGCCGTTTTCCGTGAAATTCACCGCCACGCGTGCGCCGCCATTTTCCAGCGCATCCAGGATCGCCAGGGCCTCCCGCATGAGCGGCCCGCCCACGACGGCCAGAGGCACGCCGTTCTTCTTTGGGCTTCTTTCCACCTCATCAGGAAAATCCAGCGTCTGCGGCCCATCCTGGTACAGCTTCCACAACCGTTTCGTGACATCCGATGCAGGCAGATTGGCGCCGGCGACTGACAATTTCGCGCGGGCCATGTCGTATTGGCACAGGCTATCAGCCAAACGCGACGCTTCCGGCGCGCGGCCGCCCAGCTTCTTCAGAAATCGCCCCAGCCGCTCCAACTCGCTTTCATAGAGCTTTGCGGACGACTCTCGCTGCCACGTCGCCGGCACGTGCATCATGAAAACCGGCTTTTCGGATCGGCGGCCGGCCAATTCCGTTTCGCGCCGGCGCTGATCGCAGATGGAAGTACACACATAGGCGTCGATTTGGGAGGAGACCAGGGCCTCAGTCGCCGCCGCGCGGGCGAAAGGGCATGCTCCCGCCAGCGATGCGGCTGAATTATCGGCGGCAACACTGATCGCCTGCGCGGCTGTCGGCACGACCAAGTACGGCCGCAGGTTGTGCGCGGCAATCCACTCCGCCGGAACGTACGGACAACTGTAGGCGACGGTTTTCATTGGTGGCGCTGGTGGCACAGGCTTTCAGCCTGTGTGATTCTTGTCTTTTGCCATAAGGCACAGGCCTGAAAGCCTCTGCCTCTTCATTTGCTCTTTTGTGCGACAAACAGGCCTTGGACAATCTTGCCCTCCCCGGCAAGCTGCCGCATGAACTGCATCTCCCCTCCCATCATCTGCATGAGGTTGGTATCAAAGCCGATGATCTTTAGTGCATCATAAGCGATCTGGTTTTGCAGCATGCTCATGTACAGATCGACCGCCGGCGCAAAACGGCCTGTATCACAGGCCTGGATAACCTTGCAGCCGTTGCGGCTCAACAGGTCGCTGTATTCCTGGATGGATAGGACGTTCGGGAATTTCATGAATGTCAGATAGCGTTTGGCCTCGGCGTCGCTCATGGGCGTCGAGCCAAGAACCCAGTCGGTAAAGGCGATTTTACCACCAGGCTTAACCAGCCGCGCGGCCTCTGCGATCAAGCCGGGCTTATCCACCACGTAGCACCAGGCATCCTCGCCCCAGACGAAATCGGCGCCACCCGCAGGCAGCCCTGTCCGGCACGCATCAGAATGCACGAAGTTGATACGTTCGGATGTAAAACCCTCGGCCTGGCAGCGCTGGCGACCCACGGTCACCATATTCTCTGTGGCATCCACGCCCCGCATGGCCGCGACTTTACGGAAGCGCACCAGAAAGCGCATGCCCGCGCCGAGGCAGCAACACAGATCCACCCCTTTAGAACCCGCGGCGATACCGGCCTTCTCGGCCAGGTCCATGGAGGAAGCGAAGCCGCCGATGTGGATCTGTTCCCCCATGATCAATTCCCAGAGCTTGCCCTCCGCGCCGTCGTACACCGCCTGCACCTGCGATAGTCCCATACCTGCCAATGTTTTCATCGTAATTCCCCTTTCTTTCTCTAGTGGACCTTGCCCTCTAATTCCGCCCGCCGCTGGGCGACGTGGGCCTTCTTATCCGCCGGCATATCACTTTCTGATAATAACGCATCGCAGCCTTCGATGAAGTAATCCCGGGCAAATTCGCTTGTAAAAACCCGCTCCTGCGGCCCCCGGGTTTTCACGGTTTTGAGGAAACCTTCAAAGTCTTTGAAGTAGCTGCCGTAGATGTGGAATGAGTCGGCGATGTGGACATATTCGCCTGCCTCCACGCCGACCTGGCGGGCCACATCGCGCTGTAGCTCCGTGAAGGCATACATGTTCATGAACGCCGCCTTATAGGCGTCATTGGAGCGCATGTGTACGTTCATGTGCAGCTTGCCGCCTGAGATGCGGAACCACATCCGCTGCAGGCAGGAGGGATCGTGAATGTTCATGTCGTTCCACACCTGCCAGGTCACCGCCTGTGCGCGGCGGGTGTGGCCCGTCGTCTTCAGCTTAGCCACCGCCCCGGCGATCTGATCAAATACGCCCACGCCCGGCACATCGTACGCGAAGAGCCGCTGGTGATACGTGTACTCCCACTTGCCCGCATCAGGGTTTACCCAGTGATCGTGTACGCCGAAAAGCACCTCGCTGCGGTACTTCTCCAGGTCATCCAGCCCGCCGGGAAAGGCGCGATGAATCCGCGGCTCGGCAAAGGGCTCCCTCACGTGGATCATCGCGGTGACGTCCTTGCTGGGCGGATCGCCTGCGCGGTCATATTCCGTGCGAAACGCTTCGCCCTTTTCCCAGCAGCCGATGACCGCGGCCTCCCAGGCTGCCGGCAACGTCTGTTCGACAATGTGGAGTGTAATCAAGAAACTACCTCCGCGTGTAGCCGGATAAATTGTTCTATTATCGAAGTGTCCCGTAGCTGCTAATATTCAACCCGCAATCATCGCTCCACAAAAAGTGTTTCCTTGGCCTCTTCAGTTGACTTCGACCATCGGTGCGTCCGCTGATCATATTTCCAACCGCGCGCAGCGAGTGCCATAGCAAACTCATGCCGGTCAACGCTAAGGCAGTCTAAAGAATGCCTTTTCCACATTTCTATCACGATCTTGTTGAAAAGAAGTTCGCTTGAGAAGGAAGTAATGCCGCTATTCAGACTGTCGTCTATAATTTTAGACAGCAATTCCTTTGGATCCAGATCTGAATTCTTTTTCCGAACCGACCTATCAATCGCCGACCCCGATGGTTTATAAAACGTAATAATCATCTCACCAGAAAGCACACTTTCGGAATTCTTCTTCTTGTGCATTGACCAAATGACATCCCCAGTTTGCGTGATTGCCGCTTTTAGAATACCACCGCAGGAGCTAGCTGTATCTAAGATCGTCTTGAAATAGCTAACATTCCAGTGCTGAAAAACGATCGAAAACCATCTGTCAGGTCTAAGTAATCTAAAGCATGTTTTAATGCTGCCAGCCAAACTGTTTATGTACTGTTCTTCAGTTAAATTGCCTTCCCCACCTACGATCGTCTCTGCCTTCCGCTTTTCATCGGAAATTTCATAATCTAGCCAATGATTCCAGAGAATCGACAGGTCCAGATAAGTTATAAAGCCGCCGTACGGCGGATCCGTAAATATATAATCCACCGTTCCGGGTTTAATATATTTATCTAATTGGGCAGCGTCTTCGGAAAGCACACGAAGAAGTTTCTTACTATCTATGACTCGCGCATCTTTTTGTCGCAAACACGACAGCTTGCAAATCTTTATAATTTCATCTTTAGCTGAGACTACATTTTCATATCGGCCAACAAACGTCTGCCATATAGGCACTCCACGCAGTTTGAAGCGAGTTTATACCTATAAATGCTGAAGATACTCGAGCCACCACGGCTTGCAGCTCTACCTTTTGCGGATAAAAACGTCTTATTCAATTTAGCCACAGACGCAGACCAAGCAAGCAGCAGAAGATCTCTCACGCAACCTTTCGTTTGACGATAAATAGCCTGCTTTATGACGGCCAGACCCGCAAGCTGGCGGACAGTGAACAGGTCATAAAAATATTTAGCATCTGAGTTTCGTGGAAGTTTTATATTTTTTGGCAAAGGTAACCGCGAAAGCCATTGTTCCGCGGCCGAATCCTTCAACTCAATTTCTTTTAAGGGACTCTCGCAGGCTGCCTGGACCCTCTCGAACCCACGCTGAAGGTGACCAATTGTCGGCAAAGAGGTATCAGCAATCGTACGTGCAATGAAATTAGCAAAAGGATTCAAATCATTATGAATCGCTTTTCGTCCGAGAAGCATGGCTTCAATAGCTGTTACGCCAGTGCCTCCAAAAGGATCTAAAACAGTGTCTCCAACATCGGAAAATCGCTCAATATAGCTTCTAACTACATTCGACGGGCGGCGTGTGAAGTATGGATGAACTCCATAATGTCGGGCGTCATTTTGCCGTAGAGCCGGAATAGCATTTGTAATCGGTTCAATTTTACTTCTATTTGTCATTGTGCTAAATATTGGGCTAAAATAGGAATTTCTATAACGTCAATTTGTTCCGGCATGTTTATTAGATCATGGCTCATGCAGAGAACAACAGACTCGCGGAAGGTCGGCATATTCCATAATCTGATACTCGAATCCTTTGGATCGTTTTTTGATTTCAACAGGACAAGTATAAATAGGCAGGTTTCTGAACTGAAAATGGCTGTTTAAACAGTCATAGCCTTCCAGGAGGTAAGGCCCCAGCTTCATTCCCAAAAAATCAAGAGCGCCATAAGCCCTCAAGATGTCTGCTTCGCTAATGCCTTGCTTCTGTTTAGTAGAATGATCATGAGCCAGTTCCTCGAGCATTGTCGCCGCGAATCTTACGTCTTTAGCTGATTGGGCCCGCTTTGCTTCTATTTGTTCTCGCCACAAAGTCGCTTTGGTAATCGCGGTGAAATGAAAGCGGGAAGTGCATCTTCCTGAGCTGGATCGTTCGCTTGCCTCCCCGCATCTTCACGCCGGTAGGTATGAGAATAAAGTGACCGTCATCGCCAATGGCAGCCTGGACGTCTATTCTTTCAAAATCATTCCCTATCTTGAGGCCGTACCAGTAACGTATTTCCTCGCCAATAGACCTAGCCACTTGACCCGCTTGAATACGATCGTGGCCTACTCGACCTTCAACAATTCTTCCATTCTTGTCTATCTTGTGGTCCTTATCAACCGCCTTGAATGGGCTCTTTGCTATTCCATAGGGGGTTTGAAGCAGTAGCTCGCATGCGTGATACTTACGCAAATGATCTCGCACAGGCGAAGTCAGGTCATGAAAAAAATATTGCGGTCCACCGGACTTGCGGCTTTCAGCTTTCGTTTGTTGAAGATGCATTGTCTTCCTCAGCAGCTACGGCCGGACGACATCGGCCATTCGGAGACATTTTGTCGCAGCGCAACAGGTCTGGCAACATCAAACTAATGTTCCCTCGGCGCCTTTGGCCCGAACTTTTTGTGGTTGCAATAGCAATTTTTGCCAATCAAAGCTTTTAAACTTATTATTCTAATAGACTTCCGGAGTCCATACTGCGCAGTTTTACCTTACTAAGTGCCTTGCAATGCAAGGCTTACGAAAAACGTGGTATGTTAGCGGTGTTTTGTGCGATGAACCGAACAACGTTCAAACTGGCCTTGATCGCTTACGCGGCGGTCCTGCTCTATGCGGGGTGGATGCCCCTGCACCTGAACTTAAGCGCCGCCCATATCAGCCATGAATTTCACGCGGCCATTTCCCACTCGCCGCAGGAAATGCTTCAAAACTTCCACACGCACGATGGGCAGAAGAATCTGCTGCTCTTCATGCCGCTGGGTGGACTTTTCGTCGCCGCCTTTCGCGGCCGCCGCGCGATTATTATCCTGCTGGCTGCGGCCCTGGCCATGGCGATAAGCGCGATGATCGAGGCGGGACAACTGGTTGTTATTGATCGCGTCTGCGACACGCGCGACCTGGCCATGAATACGCTGGGCGGTCTCATCGGGGCCCTGGCGGCGGGCGTGGCCATAAAACCATTCCAATCGATGGCCCTGCGCATTGCCCCGCGCCTGCATAACCGCCATGCCATGCTGGCGGCTGTGTCATTAGCGCTGGTCTTGCTGGCTAGCGTTGCCTGGCGGATCAGGATCCACGCCGGGCCCGTCGCCCACAGCGCCGCCTGGTTCACGTTCAGCCCACCCCCCCAGCATTCCCTGTATACCTGGCTGCTGCGCCAAGGCGGCAGCTTCGCCGCGCTCACGCTGCTCCTGGCGGCGGGATTGGCGCGCAGAAAGATCCGTCCCATTCATGGACTGGCCGCCGCCGCCATCGCCACAAATCTCGCGGCCGTGCTGGAGGTGCTGCACCTGCTGATTCCAGGCGAGCGGGTGAATCTGGGCGCCGTAATTGTTGCCGCGGCCGCCTCCATATGCGCGGCCATGGCCGCGCCGGTCCTGCATCGCCGGTCCATCACGCTTCGCGAAGGCGTGCTCCTCTGCGCCGCCGGGCTATTTGTAATCTTCGGCTGTCTCTCATGGGACAGCAGCGAGAGCACGCCCTGGCCGCTGTGGGGGCTTTATAGTCACGAGTACGCCTGGGCCTACTACTCCTGCCTGCGCCGCTGGGCGCTCATGGCGGCCTTAAGCGTAATGCTCGCGTTTTACGCCAGCCTGAAAAGCTCCGCGCAGATGCGCTACCGCATGGTCTTCGGCATGTGCGCCGCATCCTTTTGCGCCGCAGCGCTGGAAATCGTGAAATCCATCGCCGCGCCGCGCGGCGGCAGCATTTCGCATTTTCTTGAGCATGCCATGGCGGCGGTCGCCGGTGCGCTGCTCTTCGCGTTGATATGGAACATTCTGGACCGCCGCAGATATCACGACCGACGCACGACCAGCCGCGGACCCGACAGAAGGATGATCTTCCCCAAAACCTCAAGAATTGAGCAGGGATGCAGGGGATGCAAGGGATAAAAAACAAACTTATAGTGCTCTTGAAGTTTAATTCGTCTTATCCCCTGAATCCCCTGCATCCCTGCTAGCCTTCTTGTTTCAGTCAAGACGGATTCCCCGCTGCTCCAGCCAGCTTCGCAGATCCCCCATCTGCGTGTCGAAGACCTCGTTGTCGTAGTCTTCTTCCAGTTTGGAGATCAACTCGGAAAGCTCCGTCCGCTTGTGCAATGCGGCGTTGAGTTTCTTCTCGAACACATCGCTCAGTTGCCGCAAGTGCTCCATCTGCACGGGCAGCGCCAGGAGGCCTGAAATGGTCCGCACCATCGATTCGATGCACCGCGGGTTTGGCCCCTGGATGTACGCGGGAATCTCCGCCACCAGCGTCGCAAATGCGCGGCCGCGCCGCGCGGCCTCCATCGTCAAATACGAGGCCATGCTGCCGGGCCCGTCGTAGCTGCTCCAGCGCACGCCGAGGCGTTCCAGCATCGGCTTTAAGGCCGACTGCGAGACCGAACTGTACAGCCGCGGCTCGCGCGTGTGCGGCACAAGCCCGGCCACAGAGCCCACGAAATAAGTCAGTTGCACGTCGAACTGCTCGACGACGGAAAAGACGCACTGGCCGAAATCCTCCCAGCGCAGGTGCGGCTCCTTGCCCTCAAAAAGAATGAGTTGGTTTTCCGCGGAATAGTAGAACGTGGCGGCCGGCGGCTGGTACTCCACCACCAGCCCCTCCTCCACCTTCACGTGCGGGCGGAACATGGCCGCCACTTCCATCGAGCCGGGAAAACTGTACAGGTAGAAATCGCGCGGCTCGATGCTGCGCCAGCACTTTGGCCCCCAGCGCGTGTACCAGCCGATTGATCGTGCCGGTGGAGACTTCACCGCCGTCCATCCAGCCCGACATGCCTATGACCATGCGCGGCCGCGCTAGCTGCGGTTGCGAAACAATCTTCACTTGGCTCGGCAGCATCAAATAATCCTTATACCGCGGGTTCCTTTTAGACTGCGCAGGCGGATACCCCGAATCGCGCCTTATAGAATAATTGCTACCAGAACAGACTGCTATCGGCCTTTCCTTGCCCTGAGCCTGTCGAAGGGTCTCCAGCCTCCGGCCTCCAGCCTTCCCTACAGCCTGCGCCGCCTGCGCGGCGGAAACTTGCTGCCCAGCGTGCGCTTGACGACCACGCCTTCACCCTCCTGTTCATACAGCGGCCGCAGGGCGCGGGCCACCGGCGGCGGCGCGGCGGGTTCAGCCTGGGCGGCTTTTTCGCGCTCAGGCGGCTCGGACGGCTCAAAGCCCGGCACCTTCATGGGGGTGATCTGCTTGTTGATGAGTTTTTCGATTTCGGTGAGTTGCTTGCCTTCTTCCGGCGTGATAAACGTGATGGCCCAGCCGCTTTCGCCCGCGCGGGCCGTGCGGCCGACGCGGTGTACGAACCCCTCGGGATCCTCCGGCACATCATAGTTGATGATGTGCGAGATGTCCTCGATATCGAGGCCTCGGCTGGCCAGGTCCGTGGCCACCAGCACCTTGATGTGCCCCTCGCGGAACTGCCGCATGATCTTCTCGCGCCGCTCCTGCATCAGGTCGCCGTGGATCTCGCGGGCGTTGAGGCCCTTGTCCTTGAGGTACTTGGCCACGCGGATCGCCTCGCGCCGCGTGGCGGTAAAGACGATAGTGAGCTGCGCCTCCGTCTGGGCGATAAAGTGCGCGAGCATCCGCCGCTTGTCCCAGCGATCCACGTTGATGTAGCGCATCTCCAGCTTGTCCACCATGGGCCTGTCCGGCGCCAAAAACACCTCCACCGGATCGTGCATATACTGGCGGGCGAGCTGGTTGATCTGGCTTTCGATGGTGGCCGAAACGAACAGCGTCTGGTGCTGCGTCTTGATCTGCCCCAGGATCCTGCGGATGTCGTCGCGAAAACCGATGTCCAGCATGCGGTCCACTTCATCCAGGACCGCGAACTGGATGTGGTCCAGTTTCAGGACCTTGCGCTCCATCAGGTCCATCACGCGGCCGGGCGTGCCAACCACAACGGCCGGATTGTGCCGCAGATGCTGGGCCTGTCCCTTTAATCGCTTGCCGCCGTAGGCCACGGCGACGTCATGATCGGTGAATTTGGCCAGCTCGCGGAAATCATCCGCCACCTGCGCCGCCAGTTCCCGCGTGGGCGTGAGCACCAAACAGCGCACACCCTGGGTTTCGTGCGCATCCCCGAGCAGGCTGGAGAATAGGCAGCGCGAAGGCGCCTGTCTTGCCCGTGCCCGTGCGGGCCTGGCCTAACACATCGCGGCGGGCCAGGGCGTGGGGAATCAGGCACGCCTGCACCTCCGTGGGCCGCTCCCACCCTAACTTGGCCACCGCCTCGAGCAGCGGCTGTGATAAACCCAACTCTTTGAAATTCTGCGCAATCTCTGTTACTTGCTGCATCGCTTACCGTTCAAACCCTTCATCTCTATTCATTTAAGGCGACTATTCTACACCCAAAGCCCGGCGGGGGCATGGACGAATTGGGGAAATTCTTTGCCTGGCCCTTGTTTGCCGGCTGCCTGACCCCAGTGCCAAAATCGGCGCCATTTGAAGGAAGCCGAATTTGTTCAGACTTAGTAAAGCGACATTATTATGAATTTTATTAAATCTGTACTTAATAATACTAAGCTTTTGCTCCCTTGGCGTAAACTCCTTGAGCACCTTGAGCACCTTCACACAAGTGGCTGTTAATTAAGAACTTATGGATCAAGTCGAAGGAGCTCAAGTTGAGCACCTTGAGTCTCCTTTGAATCATTCCTAAAGTGCCAAATCGGACTTGAAAAACGACCGCTTACTTCACCATCTTCCCATTTCGCCAGCCGCCGCGTAACATGTTTCCATGACAAACGGGGATTTGCCATCGCGGCCATTGCCGGCGGTTCCAGCGGATCAGGATGCCTTCTGCACGCACTGCCAGTACAACCTGCGCGGCCTCACCGAGCCGCGCTGCCCGGAATGCGGCCGCCCGTTTGACCCCGCCAATCTCCACACCAGCCTCATCCCTTGGGTGAATAGAAAACAGATTGGCCGCGTGCGGGCATTTTTCAAGACCGCCTGGCAGGCCAGCATACGGCCGCGCAAAACGCTCCTGGGCGAAGGCACCTATGCCGGCACGTTCCGCGATGCGCGGCGGTTCCGCTGGTGGATCTTGCTATTCCTATTCATTGGCCTTTCCGTTATCGCCTTCCTAACGGCTGGGATCCTGGACAGCTTTAAGACCAGTCAGCGGCCTTTGCCGCAAGTCTGGCCTTATCTTGTGGCCGCGCCGCCGGCCATCACTTTGCTGGTAGCAATCTGGACCGGCACCGCCTGCTGGTTCGCTATGCCCAAACGGCTGGAGGAATCCCGTCGCCGCCGCGCGGCGGCAATTCTGGAATACACCATCGCCCCGGCCATCTTCCTGCCGATCCCCGCGTTTATAGCGGCCGTGGCGCTGTTGGGACTGTATGCCAGCGGAATATCCCCGATTGGGAATGGATTTGTGGGCGCGGCGGCCGCGCTGCTGGCAATCGCGATCATGTTGATGTGGTGGCTATATTCCCTCTGGCTTATCGGCGCATTGACGGATCGCAGCCCCACGGGCAAATTCTTCATTGGCCTGTGCCTGGCCACGGCCTCCCCGCTGCTCTCCCTCATCGCCGTCGGCCTGCCCCTGGCGGCCATCTTCTATTGGCTGATCATGTATTACAGCCTGAGCATTTGATGTGGCACAGCCGCCCTCGGCTGTGCTCAAGAAAAGATTGCGCGAGCAACAAGTTGCTCGCCCTACCTAGTTGTTTCCGCCGGTGCGCTCGCCGTAGCCGCCTGCTGGGCCTCCTGTTTGGCCGCATCCTCGATTTCCTTCACGGCCTCAGTCGAATCCTGCAGCGGTCCATCAGCGGGGTTGAGAAACACAGAGATCACCGGCTGGGGAGCTCTCACCAGTGGAATATATGTATGCGTGGGGCTCCGTTAAAAGCGCCTTGAGTGGCCCGCCGTTGGGATCCCAAGGATCTACGGGCACGGCGGGCAGATAATCCGGCACAAGCTCTTTCAGCGACGTGGCCGCGCGGCCATGCTCCAGCTCAAAAAGCCGCAAGGCCAGACGCACCGCGGCCATGCGGTTATGCGCTACGGATGAAGCCAAAAGATCCCCTACCCGTTCGAAAGAGGGATACAGAACCAGGAGTAGATAGTGCACTGCCCCGGCCAGTCGGTTTCGCGACAATTGAGCGATTATTGGCGTTGTACCACCTTGATACGCATTTGGGAGCTGATTCTTCTTCAGCCCTCGGTGCAAGGACATCTCCATCCACACAGAGTACTCTCTGGCGGCCACAGCCTTGTCCGCGGTAAATGCGGGCCGAAAGAGCCAGGGACAACAGCCGAAGGTTCCAGCGCCCACAGGGTTGTTTTTATCCAGGAATGAGTCCGCCGCGTCCATAAACATTGACAGTTCCATGCACCACGCGTTCCTGAGTTCGTTGGCGTCCTCATCCAGCAACTGGGAGATCAATTGCTGCGAATCGAGGGCCTGTTTTGGCGAAATGCCGGTCATTTCTTTGATCTTGCCCCCCGGCACGTCGCCTAACTGAGGCGAGATATCATTGACGGCTTCATCGAGCAACTGCATCACGGCTATGCGGACCAGATACCCTATGATAAACATGTCATGGCCGGTGGCCCTGGCCAGGGCCATGCCGTCAAGGCAGGTGTCGACTGCGCCGGCAGAGTCGCCGTTGGTCGCCAGTTGCTGCGCCTGCATACACAAGAGCCGCATCAACTGGCGATTCTGACCGAGATATGGCAATAAGGTCGAAATGGCCGGCGAGATATGTTGGATGCCCCAATTCACTTCCAAGCCGCGCGCCCGGTGGCACAGGTCAAAGACGGGCTGATTTGCCCTTAGAAGTTCCTCGACATCGCCGCCGTATCTGCCACACAGGTTTGGATCGTTCACCGCATAGTCCACCAGCGCCTTTTGCTTGCCCGTCAGCTTGATTGCCTTGAAAGCCTGTGTGTACAGCGCCGCCCCGTTCTCGCTGGCAGGGATATCCGGAGGCCCATTGGTTTGCCAATCGAGGTTAACGCCCAGGGCCTTGAAGGGGGCTATCGCCTCCGCCAGCCGCCTGTCCGCGATTTTCTGCCACGTGATATGGCTGACCACCAGCGCGGCGGCCAGCGCGAGATAACCCAGCAGCAGCCATTTGGTCCAGCGCAGCCGCGCGGGGGGCGGTTCGTCCTGATTCGCAGCCTTTGTCATTGGTGAGAGTATCGCTGAATTGTGGGCTGGAGGAAAGGACTGGCTGTTTGACTGTTTGGAACTGCCGGAAAGATCTCCGCGTACGAAGCGCCAAATAGCCAAACAGCCAAATAGTCACAAAGCCAAAACGCCAAAAAACTAGCCACGACGCCCTTTACCCGATAGATTGTGCAAACGCGCGCTGAGGCGCCATTTGTGGAGAGGCTCCATGCAGTACACGACGCTGGGTAAGCGGACAGGCGATCTGAAGGTTTCCGTGCTGGGTTTTGGCGCCATGCGGCTGCCCATGAAGGGCGCCAAGGTCGATTACGACCTGGCCGTGCCCATGATGCAGTGGGCCTTCGAGCTGGGCGTCAATTACATCGACTCGGCCGCCGGCTACTGCGGCTCCGACAGCGAGACCGCCATCGGCAAGGCGTTAAAGGGCTGGCGCGACAAGATTATCGTCTCCACCAAAAACCCAAGCTGGTCCAAGGGCAACGATGACGGCTTTTGGCGCAGCCTGGAGGGGTCGCTCAAGAAACTCGACATCAACCAGATCGACCTGTACTGCCTGCACTCGCTGGATGGCAAGGGCTTTGACAACCACGTCAACTGCAAGGGCGGCAGCTACAAGTCGCTTGTCAAGGCCAAGGAGCAGGGGCTGATCAAGCACATCTGCTTCTCCTTCCACGACTGGCCCAAGGAACTGGAGCGGATCTGCCGCTCGGGCCTCTTCGACGTGGTGACCTGCCAGTACAACATCCTGGACCGCATCAACGAGCCCATCTTCCCCATCATCCGCAAGCTGGGCATGGGCATCGTGGTGATGGGGCCTGTGGGCGGCGGCCGCTTAGGGGCCCCCAGCGACGCACTGATGAAGATCATCCCCGGCGCTGCCAGCGTGCCCGAGGTGGCCCTGCGGTTCGTCTTCGCGAACCCTTATGTCAGCGTTGCGATATCCGGAATGACGGAGGTAAAGCAGGTCGAGGAGAATTGCCGCATCGCGGCCAAAACATCGCTTTCCGCCGCGGAGAAACGCAAGGTGGAGACCGTGCTGGCCCGCTACAAGAAGCTGGCCGACCTGTACTGCACGGGCTGCAAGTACTGCATGCCCTGCCCGCAGGGCGTAAAAATTCCCGCCAACTTCGACAGTCTCAACGAGTACCGCGTGTACGAGCTGAAGGACCGGGCCAAGCGCGAGTATGCCAACCGCGACAACCGCGCCGCCCTGTGCATCGGCTGCGGCAAGTGCATCACCAAGTGCCCGCAGAAGATCAACATCATCTCGCAACTTCACGAGACCGTCCGCACGCTGGATGAAGACTATGGGAAGCTGTTTGTGCGGCTGACCCCCGGCAAGCTGGGTCGCTGCACGGTCGCCAACGGCCGCGCATACATAGAGATGACCGCGCGGCTGGACTGCTACAACATCTCCGACCAGCCCGCGCGGCCAAGCATCGAGCTAAAGCCGGGCCGCGGCCTGGAAATCACCGGCGGCAAGACCGTGGGCGAACTGGGCTCCTTCGGCTTCGGCGCGCTGGGGCTCAAACTGGCCGGCGCGGTTAAGCCGGATAAGCCGCTGGACCTGGGCGTCGCGGTCGAAAATGCCAAGAATTCGCTGGCGAAGTATTCCAAACTGCCGCAGCAGCTTCAAATCCTGCCGGCCCTCAAAGGCGGCGAGAAATCGCTCGCCAAGGGTTTGAAGGCCCATGCCCTCATCGCGAATGGAGAGGCAAAAAAGGCCACCGCCGCGGCACGCAGCCACGGCGCGGCCATCACCGCGGCCTACGATGCCAAAAACCTCTACATCCGCGTGAACATCAAGGATGATGCGGCCTTTCCGCCCGATTACGACATCGGCCGCTGGGTCGATATGGGCGACCGCATCGAGTTGGAACTGGCCCTGCCGGGCTTGGCCCAGCCCGTCGGCCAGGAGGCCGCCAAACTGTACTGGAAGATCCTGATCGGCCTGCCCACGCCCTCCACCAACAAGTGCCGCGTGGGCTTCTGGCGACCGGACTGGTTCCCGGAAGAATCCATCTCCATCACACCCCACAAACTGCGCGGCGGTTGCCGCCTGGACATCGCCCTGCCCTGGGAATTTTTAAGCTGCCCACCCGGCGCACGCGGCAGCGCGTTAGGCTTTAACCTCACGCATATCAGCCACGATAAGAAGGGTAAAATGGTCCTGAGCCGCCGCTGGGCGAGCGACGCTGGCTGGATTGTGTTGGCTTAAGAAAAAGCAAGAGAACCACAAAGATCACAAAGACCTCGAAGAACACAAAGAACGGCAAGAGATAAAACTTTAAGAGGCAACAGCAAGAATCAGAGACCAGCACGGCTTTTTTGCAGCCTTACTTCTCTTCTTGCCTTTTCATTCTTAATCTTTTCTTTGTGCCCTTTGTGATCTTTGTGGTCTTTGTGGTTAGGCTTTTCTTGGGGAGAGATCATGGCCGATACGAAGCTGACGCGGATGCATGACGTCTTAGTGATGGTGCTCATCGACGGCAAGGTGACCGACCAGGAAAAGCAGTATATCGAGGCCGTGCGGGACCGGCTGTCCATCTCCGCCGACCAGTTCCGCAAGCTGGTCAAGGAAGTGCAGGATGGCTCGCGGCAAATCATCTTGCCCGCCTCCCCCATCGAGTCCGAGGAGGTCCTGCGGGATATGATCGGCGCCTGCCTGGCCGATGGCAAGCTCGATGTGCCCGAGCGCAAGGCCCTCGACAAGATCGCCGAGCACATGCATTTGTCCACCGCCGCGCTGGATTCCATGCTGGATGAGGCCACGGGCGTGGATGAGCGGCAACTCGAGGACAAGGTTGAAGCGATGTACCTCGGCTTTGCCAAGTGGGACCAGGCCGAGCGGCAAAAATGCTTTGCCGAGCTTATCAATTACGGCCGCGCGGCCGTGACCCACCTCCTCCGCATGCTCGAAAGCTACCGCACACCCGATGGCGCCCCTGATGCGCTGGAGCTGAAGATTTTGATCGTGGATGCGTTGGCGCAGCTTGGCGACCGCCGCGCGGTGTATTACCTGGTGACCCAGGTGCAACTATCGGGCGAGAGCGAGGTCACCAACGATGACCTCCGCGCCGCCGCCGCCGCGGCCGTGGGCAAGATCGTGGGCGAGCCTTTCACCCGAGATGTCGCCGGCGTCAACGCCGTTAAGCAGTGGTGGATGCTGGCGGGGGTGAGGCAGTACGATACGTTGGCCATCTGAATTACAAAGTACAAATTACAAGTGACAAATTACGGCTGGAGGGAACAGGACGCTGTCCTTGCCATAATCTGTAATTTGTAACTTGTGCTTTGTAATTCCCGTTAGTTTGCCGCCACCTTCTCAACCTTGCCGCTCTTCACCGACCGGTAGAACGCATCCGCCGCGGCCACGGCCGCGACGATATCCTCCACGCCGATCAGGGGCTGGCGATCCTGCGCGATATCCTCGGCGAATTCCGTCAGGAAATCGTGGCCCATCTGCCCCGCGTAGCCGGGGAATTCCTTGCTGGTGACCTCGAGGGTCTTGCTGCGCTCGGCCTCGGGTACGCCCGCGGCCTCGCTCACCAGTAGCAACCTGTCTTTAACGCCTGTCCAGGCGGGCTGCCACATGGCATCGCCGAGGTGGCCGCGCAGGGAGACATAGATATCCCGTTTGCCGGGGAAACTGTCGGGGATGGAGTAGCTGGCTTCGACGATGGCCACGGCGCCGTTATCGAAGGTGAAGAGGCCCTGGGCCACATCCTCGATCTCGCGCTGGGGGCCGCCCTCGATCCTGGTGACCTGGCCGGAGACCTTGACCACCTCATGGCCGGTCATCCAGCGGATGTAATCGATCCAGTGTACGCCCAGGTTCCACATGGGACCGCCGCGCTCGCTGTTTAAGAGCATCCAGGGGCAGTGGTCGCGGATATAGCGGTGTGCGCCGCCGCCGTTCAGGCGGCCTTCCATGGCGCGGATATCCCCCAGCTTGCCCTCTTTGACCGCCTGGCGAATCCGCGGGCTCACCTGGTGGTAACGCCAGCAATAGGGCGATGAGATCTTCAGTTTGGGGTGCTTTTTGGCCACATCGGCGATCTTTTGCGCCCCGGCCACATCGCTGCAGCAGGGCTTTTCCACGATGATGTGCTTGCTCGCCGCGGCGGAATCGGCCACGCACTGCGGCATCTGGCTGTGCGGCAGCCAGATAATGACCGCATCAATATCCTCCCGCTCCAAGAGCTTCTTGTAATCGGCGTAGGCCGCCAGGTGGAAGAACGACTCGTTCTCGCTCTTTAAAAAGGCCTCATCGCTCTCGGCGACGGCCACGGGCTTATATTGCGGCAGGTTGGCCCACTGCGGAAAATACCAGCGCGGATGCTGATGGTGCAGGCCGATCATTCCCAGTCCCAGCGGTTTCATCTTTTCAGTTCTCCCAGACAGCAAAGAGCTAAGTGTTGTTGTGGATGCTAAAGTTTTCAGAGAGATCAAAGAAAGACACGACTTCGCCGTTAACGACAGGAAGTCCCGTCGCTCCTGGAGAAAGTCTTTATGTCCCTTTGCGGTCTTGATGGTTTCGCATTCCTGTTGGATTCAAAAGGCATAACCACAAAGATCACAAAGGTCACAAAGAACACAAAGAAAGACAAGAGAAAGAAGTGTAAAGGCGACAAGAAGTAAGATTAATAAACGCTGGCGAAGCGTCTTTGGTCTTGTACCTCTCTTATTTCATTTCTTCCTTTGTGTCCTTCGTGATCTTTGTGGTCTTTGTGGTTCTCTTGCTTTTTCTCAAAACGAATTCTGCCCGTCCCGTATGCCGTGCAGCAGCAAGCCCACGACGTGTTTGACGCGGGCCTCCAGCCGCTCGCGCGTGGGTGGGGCCTCCGGGCAAAGCTGCTCCATGGTGTACTTATTGGCGAAGTAGAAGAAGCACAGGCCGAAGATCGAGGTCAACAGTTCCGTCACATCGATCCCCTTGCGGAAGCGGCCTTCCTGCTGGCCCTTCTCCAGGGCCAGTTGCAGCGCCAGGATGATCGACGATTTCTTGCCGTGCAGGTGCAGGGTGGAGGCCACGTGGCCCTGGTTGAGGTTCTCAAAGCAGAGCAGCCGCACGAATTCCGGGTTGGTGTCCAGAAAGTCGTAGTACCGCTTGATGAGCTGGCTTAAGAGTTCTTCTGCCGGCATCATCATGGTCGAAAGCGAGATCTCCAGCGAGAAGAACTGGTCGTACACGTGCTGGAGGGCCTGGGCGTACAGGCCGCGCTTTGAACCGAAGTAGTGATATGCCATGCGCTTAGTAAGGTCCGCCTTGCGGCAGATCTCATCCACCGTGGCGGCCACCGGCCCATGCTCGGCAAAGACCTCCACCGCCGCGGCGATCAAACGCTGGCGGCTCTGGATGGGATCGCGCTTTTTCTCTCCGTTGTTCTCTTTTAACGTATCAGCCAACGCACTTCTCCTGCCGCCCCAATGACCAAATCAAAACTTGACACTAAGCGTACCTTCGGGTTACTTATTGTCAACCGCAAGTGTACCGATCCCTTGCCGCCGGTGGAGGTAAACAGGTGGCACAGCCTTTCCAGGCTGTGAGAGGTTAGGAGCCACAGGCTGAAAGCCTGTGCCGCAGGTAACAACCTCCAACCAGCGGTTGCTTTTTTCACTGCCCGGTTCAGGCAGCGGAGGTCTGGTTCCCATGGCCAAGAAGTTGAAGATTGTCGTTACGGATTACATCGAGGCTGACTTGGACTGGGAAGCCTCCGAGATGGCCAAGCGCGGCCACCAGTTCAACACCTACCAGCTCAAGCAGGCCCCCATCAGCGAAGTGATCGCCGCTGGCTCTGATGCGGATGTCGTTGTCGTTAATATGGTTAAGGTCACGCCCGAGGTGCTCGACGGCTGGAAGAAGTGCAAGCTGGTCATCCGCCACGGCGCCGGTTACGACAATATTGACGTAGCGGCCCTGACCGAGCGCGGCATCGTGTGCGAGTACGTTCCCGATTACTGCTCCGATGAGGTGGCCGAGCAGGCCATCGCCCTGATGTTCGCCTGCGCCCGCAAGGTCGTCTGGAGCCGAAAGGTGCTGGATGAATCCGTGGCCCGCGGAGAGTGGGATTTTACGCCCATCGTGCCCATATATCGCATGGCCGATGCCACCATCGGTATCATCGGCTGCGGCCGTATCGGCAGCCTGGTCTTATCGAAGCTGAGCGGACTGGGGGCAAAATTTCTCGTCTGCGATCCCTACCTCCCCAAGGCGCGGCAGCAGGAACTCGGCGTTAAGTGCCTGAGCCTCAAGGAAGTATGTCAGGCCAGCGATTTTGTCACGCTGCACCCGCCGCTCAATAACGAAACCCGCGGCTTGATGAACGGTGAAACCATCGGCTGGATGAAGAAGTCCGCCTACCTGGTCAATACCTCGCGCGGCGGCGTGGTCGATATCGACGCCCTGGCGGTCGCCCTGAAGAATCACGTCATCGCCGGCGCCGGCATCGACGTGTTCACCAAGGAACCCCCGGCTAAGAACTACCCGCTGCTGGGCCTCGACAATGTGATTCTGACGCCGCATTTAAGCTGGTACTCCAAAGATGCTGAGCGGTCCATCCGTGAGAAGATCGTTCAGGATATCGATATGTTCAGCGCCGGGACTGGTCCGCGTATCCCCATCAATCCTGAAGCGCTGGAGGTGGCAAAGCGATGACTACGATGAAATCCGGTTGCAAGTGTGGAAAGAATGGCAGTAAAGCCGCGCCTAAGTCGGCGGGCAAGCTCGCCAATGTAAATGGGCCGCTGCCCGGCAAGAAGTCCGCAGAACTTTTGGCCAAGTGGAACAAGTATGAGGCCGCGACCACCGGCTACCAGGCCCCCGTCGTGTGGGAGTCCGGCAAGGGCGTGGCCGTGACCGATGTGGATGGCAACACCTTCATCGACTGGACCAGCGGCGTTTTGGTAACTAACCTGGGCCACTCGCATCCCAAACTCGTGGCCGCCGTGCAGCAGGCCGCGGCCAAGCTCATCAACAACTATGAGTGCCCCACAGAGGCCCGCGTTACCGCGGCCGAAAAGATGGTCGCCCATCTGCCCAAACACCTCGATAAGGTGTTCTTCCTGACGACCGGTTCAGAGGCGGTGGAATCCTGCCTGCGCATCATGAAACGCAAGACGGGCAATTTCGAAATCATCGGCTTTGAAGGCGGCTTCCACGGCCGCACGTACGCCGCGGCGAGTATCGGCGGATTGACGGGCCCCAAGAAGATGTACGGCCCCACCATGCCGGGCGTTATTCGGGCCCCCTTCCCCTATCCCTACCGCAGCCCCGTGGGCGGTGGCGACAAGGGCTTGATCGACTACTGCATGACGCGGTTGGATGATGCCGTCCGCTACGGCTCCACCGGGGCCATCGCGGGCATCTTCATCGAGCCTTACCAGGGTGCCGCGGGCTTCATCTTCCCGCCCGAGGGCTACCTCACCGAGCTGGAAAAGTGGTGCCGCGCGAAGAAGATCCTGTTCGGCCTGGATGAGGTGCAAAGTTCCTACGGCCGCACGGGCAAAATGTGGGCCATGGATCATGAAAATATCACGCCGGACGTGGTTTCCATTGGCAAGGGCATCGGCAACGGCGTCCCCACCGCGGCCGTGGCCGCGCGCGGCGATGTGATCAGTTGCCTCGCCCGCGGGGAGATGAGCTCCACCGTCGGCGGCAACCCGTTGTGCTCGGCCGCCGTCTCGGCCATCCTGGATGCGATGGATGAGGACAAGCTGGTGGAAAATTCCGCCCGCATGGGCCAGACCATCATGAAACGCCTCAAGGCCATGCAGGAAAAGTCGCCCTACCTGGGCGATGTGCGCGGCCGCGGCCTGGTCATGGGCATGGAACTGGTCCTGGATAAGAAGACCAAGGAGCCCGGCACGAAGCTGATGAAGCAACTGATCGACACCTGTGCCCAGAACGGCCTGTTGATCGGGTCGGTGGGCATCTGGGGTTCGGTCGTCCGCGTGGCCCCGCCGCTGTGCATCACCGAGGCAGAGGCGATGGAAAGCTGCGACATCATGGAAAAATCGCTCTCAAGCCTGAAGGCTTAAGAGACAAACTTCAAACTACAAATGGGACCTCAAGGACCACGTTTCAAACCAGGTGCGGAAGGCTAGCAAGGATGGCCGGAGCAATCGTGGTTTGGAGTATGGTGCTTCTTTGTAGTTTGTAGTTTGAAGTTTGTAGTTTCACAGTTTGTAGTTTGGAATTTCCGATGACAACGCCCGCTGACATCAAGAAGGCCATCGCCGCTCGGCTCGACGACGCCACCAAGTTTCTTTCAGACTTGGTCGCCATTCCCTCGCTCTCAGGCCAGGAACAGCAGGCAATGGAATGCGTCGAGCGGGCATTCCAGAAGATCGCCGCCACCGAGCATGTGGAACTTTCCAACGCGATCAAGCAGGACCCGAACTTCTCCGACCCAGTCGAAGGCATCGATTACACAGGCCGCTGGAATCTCCGCGCCAAACTGGCCGGCAAAGGCGCGGGCAAAAAGCTGCTCTTAAACACGCACATCGACACCGTGCCGCCCAGTGAAGATCAGCCCAATCCCTTCACGCCGGTGATTCGCGATGGCGCGATCTACGGCCGCGGCTCCTGCGATGCCAAGGGCCAGGCGGCGACGATCTGGCTGGCCATGGCAGCCCTCAAGGATTTGAACGTGCCGCTGGCGGGCGATCTGGTCTCGCATTTGGTGGTCGAGGAAGAGGTTGGCGGCAACGGCACGCTGGCCATGGCCCGCACGCTCGAGAAGGCCGATGGCTGCGTGGTCTTGGAACCCACCGATCTGACTTTAAAAACCTCTA
This sequence comes from uncultured Phycisphaerales bacterium, assembly GCA_963785635.1. Taxonomy (GTDB): domain Bacteria; phylum Planctomycetota; class Phycisphaerae; order SM23-33; family FEN-1343; genus FEN-1343. Next base: position 149,111 of record CAWAWB010000003.1, on the reverse strand, counting down.
TTCGCGGGGCCATCTGGTTCAGGATCGTTTTTGAGGGCGCCGCCGCGCATCCGGGCAGCGGGCTCAAGCCGCGCAGCGCGCTGGATATGGCGATTCGCGGCGTCGAGGTTTTGAAAAAGTATCACGCCGATCTCCTGGCCCAGTCCCGCACGCAGCCGCTTTTCGATAAGTACGAAAACCCAATGCCGCTCGTCGTGGGGCGCTGCACGGCGGGCTCCTGGCCGGCCACCGTGCCCGCCCAGGCCAAGCTCGAAGGCATCATCGGCCTTCTGCCCAACCGAACCGCGCGGCAGGTGATCGCCGAAATCACGGATGCGATCGCCACGCAGGGCGGTGCGGAAATCGCCAACAATTTCAAGTTCGAGCACACGTACAGGCATGACTGCTCCGTCTGCCCGACCGACCACGCTTTGGTGAAGTCGCTTTTGTCGGCGGCTACCGTGGCGGGCCAATCCAGTAAGATCGATGCCATGTGTGCCTCGTGCGATGCGTGCTATTACAGCAATCCCCCGCTGTCGATTCCCACGGTTGTTTTCGGCGGCGGTAGCCTGAGCGTGGCTCACTCGAAAAATGAGCACATGCCCATCAGCGGCCTGGCCAGGGCCGCCGAAACGCTGGCCAACCTGGCCATTAATTGGTGCAAATAAGAACCTCCATATGAAAGCATTGGTAAAAACACAAAAAGGTGTCGGTTTTCTCGAGCTTCGCGATGTGCCAGTGCCCAAACCCGGGCCCGGCGAGGTGCTGCTGAAAATCCTGGCCGCGGGCGTGTGCGGCACCGATCTGCACGTGCGGGATGACCAGTTCCCCTACTGGCCGCCGGTGGTGCTGGGTCACGAATTCTGCGGCCGCGTGGAAAAGGTCGGCCCCGATGTCTCGCTGGTCAAAGTCGGCGAGCGTGTCGTGGGCGAGCCACACACCAAGGCCTGCGGCCACTGCTACCTGTGCCGCACGGGCAACATCCAGATTTGTGCCGCCAAGCGCAGCCCCGGCTGGGGCATTGATGGCGCGATGACTGAATACCTCGTCATGCCCGAGCGGCTGTTGCACAAGGTGCCCGATTCCATCAGCGATGATGTGGCCTCCGTGATCGAGCCGGCCGCCAACGCCGTGCACGATGTTTTAGAGCGTGCCAAGGTGGAGGCGGGCGACCTGGTGGCCGTGATCGGCCCGGGCCCGATCGGCCTGATGGCGGCGATGGCCGCGCGGGCAGGTGGGGCCCGCGAGGTGGTCATCATCGGCCGCGATGTGGATGAGCCGCTGCGGATGCCCAAGGCGAGAGAGCTTGGCTTTGCCCACGTAATTAACGGCCAGCAGCGAAACCCGCAGGAGATCGTGCTGGAGCTTTCCGGCGGCCGCGGGGCGGACCTGATTGTCGAATGCTCCGGCTCGGCCGGCGGCATTGCGCTGGGCATCGATCTGGCCCGCAAGAAAGGCCGCTTCTGCGCCATCGGCCTGACCCGCCGCGAGCCGATCTCGTTCCCCTATTTCGCCGCGTCGTTCAAGGTGCTGGACATGTATTTCTGCCTCTCCACCAGCTACACCTGCTGGGACAAAACCATCCACCTGGTGGCCGGCGGCAAGATGGACCTCGCGGCCTTGATCACGCACCGCAAACCGCTGGCCGAGTGGGAATCGGTCTTTGCGGATATCGATCATCAGAGAGCCTTGAAGGCCGTGCTGATACCTTAGGAAAAACTCCAAACTTCAAACTACAAACTACAAAAAAAAATCCAAGCTCCAAATTCCAAAGGGGAGCAAGGGATCAGGTTGGAACAGAACCTGCCGCGTTTGGCTTTTGGAGCTTCCCTGTAGTTTGTAGTTTGTAGTTTGAAGTTCGTGGTTTGAAGTTTCCCGCATCATAGCAGCAGAATTTCAGCCATAAGGAAACCTGTCATGGCCGCAAAGACTGTAGGTTTTGGACTGTTGGGAGCCGGCCTTATTGCTCCTTTCCACGCCAAGAGCATCAAGTCCCTTGAAGGCGCCGAACTGGTCGCCGTGGCGGATGTGAGTGCCGAGCGGGCGGACAAGACCGCCGCGCAATTTGGCTGCAAGGCGTATCACAGCCTCGAGGAGCTGCTGGCCGACAAGGCGGTCAGCGTAATCTGCGTGCTGACGCCCAATCACCTGCACCGCGATGCCACCATCGCCGCGGCCAAGGCCGGCAAACACATTCTCACGGAAAAGCCCTCGGCCATGAGCCTTGCCGACACCGATGCGATGATCGCCGCGGCCAGGGCCGCCAAGGTTTCATTGGGTGTGGTGCTCCAGTGCCGCGTCCGCAAACCCATCCAGGCCATGAAGCAGGCCATCGAGCAGGGCCGCTTCGGCCGCCTCTTGCAGGCCGATGCCTACATGAAGTGGTTCCGCTCCACGGAGTATTACTTCTCCGACCCCTGGCGTTCCAGCCGCCAGAGCGGCGCGGGCGTGACCATTCAGCACGCGTTCCACTACATCGACCTGTTGCAGTACCTGATGGGTCCTGTCGCTTCCGTGCAGGCCCGCATGACCAATCTGGCCCACCCGCAGGTCAAGCTGGAGGACTCGCTCCAGGCGTTCCTCGATTACGGCAACGGGGCCAAGGGCGTGGTCGTGGCATCGACCGCCCTGTGGCCGGGAACGGACATCCGCATCGAGACTCAACGGTGAGAACGGCACGGCCATCATGACGGGCGAAAAGATGACCACCTGGAAGTTCCGCGAGGAACGACCCGAGGATGAGGAGATCCGCAACCTCGGGCGCGGCAGTGTGGGCACCGCCGCGGGCGGGCCGGCCGACTTCGATTTCGCCGACCACCGCATCGTCATCGAGGCCATGGCTAATCGCGCGGGGGCAGGGGCAGCCGATCATCACCGCCGACAGCGCCCGCAAGACGCTGGAAATCGCCCTGGCCATGTACCAGTCGGCCAAGACCGAAAAGCCGGTGAGCCTGCCGCTAGCGGATGAGAAGGTCATCTGGGAATGAGAAAAGCAGGCTATTAGGCATTTAGCTTTTTAGCCATTTAGGTACGACCGGAAACGGCCGGATTAGGAGCGAACTTTCTCTTAATCCGGCTGTTTCTTTTCCGGCAACTCCTCTCCCTCCGGGAGAGGGTGGCCCGAAGGGCCGGGTGAGGGCGCCTAACAGCCTAAAAGCCTAAACGGCTAATAGCCTACTTCCCCCCCACCTGCGCAATGATCTCCGTAATTCCCTTGCGCACCATCATCACGGCGAACGCCAACAGGAGCAGGCTGGCCACCTTGGACGCCACGCGCACGCCGGTCTTGCCCAACCGCAAGGCCAGCGAGTCGGCGCCGCTCAGGATCACCCCGGTTAAGAGCACGTTGGCCGCCACGGCGATAATCGTCGCCGCCCAGCCGTACTGGCCCAGCAGGATCAGGCTCATGGCCAGCACCGCCGGCCCGGCGATCAGCGGCGTCCCCAGCGGCACGGCCCCCACGCCGGACAGGCCCTGGCGGGCGGGTTTTTGGGCGCTCACCATGTCCAGCGTGGCCAGCAGGAACAGAAGCCCGCCGCCGGCCACCATGAAGTCGTTGACCGTGACCCCCATGAGGTTGAACACGGATCGGCCAAACAGGATGAAGCCGACTGATACCGCCATGGCCGTGGCCAGCGATTCCCACAGCACGCGGTGGCGCTCGCCCCTCTCCATCCCATCGGTCAGCGACAAATACGCGGGCAGCACGCCGATGGCATCCATCGCAAAAAACATCGGCACGAACGCCAGGGCACACGTCTTTAGAAAAATCAGCAAGGTTGCCAGCATCACAGCTCTCCACACCGGTCACAGTACACCGCTCACAGTACACACTGCTCGGGGCTAATGTCCCCGCAGATGCTCGATGATGCCAGTTAGCCATGGGCGCAGTCAAGCGGGCTGTTAGGTGTCTGGCCCTGTTTGGCTCCGGCCTTTCAATCCGCAATCCGAAATCCGCAAGCCTACTCCGCCGAAGCAGCCGCTTCGGCTGCGAAGGCTGGATCCGCAATTTCTGCCAATCCGCAATCCGAAATCCGCAATCCGCAATTCCCAGAGAGTTCTGTTTCAAATCGCCCGCCGCCCCTTAGTACAATGTTCCCTTTGCCTGCTCCTTTGTAATAGGAGGTGCATGATGAAATACGTTCTCACCGCATCCGCCCTGGCCGCGCTAGTCCTGGCGGGCTGCCAGATGCGCAGATCCAGGCGAGTGCCGCCCCCGCCGGCCGATGTCGGCGTGGTGTACTTTATGGGTACGCCCCTTTCCGGGCCCACCCCCTCGCCGGCCGGCTCCGCGCCGCTTTCCCTGGACCCCAACGGCCTGGTGGGCGTAAAGGTCAGCCTCATCGCCCTGGAGAAGATGCCCGCCGATGCCCTCGAACCTTTAAGCGCCCACGCCCGCCTCATCACCGCTGCCGATGGTACGGAGCCCATCCTCTCGATGGCCAAATTGACTCACCAGGCCCGCTACGGCCAATTCGCGGCCGCGCCGGCCGACCTGCCCGCCCTGTCGCCCGCCGCGGCCGGCCGCGTGCGAACGTTAGCCGAATTGCGCGGCGTCGTGGCCCCCGGCATCACGGCATCCTTCAGGCTCGTGGACCGGCAGATGGTCTCGGACCCGCTTTTCCCCGACCCCCGGCGGCGAAATCTGTGCGTGGATTTGTATCGCGCGGCGGATGGCCCCGCCGCCATTCAAGTAGCCCTCAGCCTCGAGGACATGGCCCCGCCGCCCCCCGCGGCTGACCCCAATCGCCAGATGCCCGGGCAGCCGCAGCGCCCCTCCCGCCGGCAGCTCAGCGCCCACCAGGTGCTCCAGCGCGAAACCGCCCTGCTGGACCCGCCCCAAGGCCCTCACCTGGTGCTGATCGCCCCCTTTGCCTTCAGCGCTTCAAAAACCGCGGCCGTCGCCGTCGTCATAGATATTGTCCCCAATACAGGCGAGGAATACGCCCAGGCGCTTGAGGCCTGCAAAAAAGACCTGGCCAATCCCGCCGCCATCACGCTGGCGGCGGCGCAAACCTTTGATTGGAGCCCGCCGGCCATCGCCGCCGCCCTCAAGGGACTCGCCGGCCCCTCCACCCGCCGCGCCTCCCTCGTGTTCCTGGGCGACCAGACGGGCGCCGAAATCCTCCCGGACTTGGCCCTGGCGGCGGATGATGCCGTCCTGGCACGCCTGGTGCAACAATTGGGGACGCCTTCTACGATCCCCGACCGCCAGGCCCTTGGCTGGCGGCTGGACTTGGCCGCCCTCGAGCTGCTGCGGGACATGCAGTCCAATCCCCGCTTCCCCCGCGAACTGAATGCCGTCCTCCTGGCCCACACCGGCCAGGCCGGCCGCAACGCGTCCTCCATGACCGAGATCCTCAGCGGCCTGAGCGGCCGCGACGAACTGCACAGCCGCCTGGCGGCCGAGAACATGCAGTACCTGGAGGATAGCTCCCCCGCCGCCCGCATCCGGGCCTACGACTGGCTGATGGCCCGGCAAAAGGCGCCCCCAGGGTACGACCCCCTGGCCGCCCCCCGCGAGCGGAGGGAGGCACTGGAAAAGGCCCAGAATTCCGCCGGAACGGGAGGTGGGCAATGAACGTGGGTGGAGCCCATAACAGTTTGTGGCGCAATCGATTGCGGCGTATAGGATTAGGGCTGATAATCGGGCTGGTGGCGCTGCGCATAGCGATGGCGGTTCTGCTGCCGGTGGTGCTGAAAAAGACGGCGGCGGCCTACGACCTGCGGCTGAGCTGCGAGCGGATCGACCTGAGCCTGCTGGGCGGGGATGCGGGGATCTGGGGGGTGCAGCTTGCACCTCTGGAGCATCGCAAGGCGGCGGGGACGGGCACGGCCCCGCCGACGGCGGCGGCGGAGCCGCTGATTAAATCCGAGTATGTACGGGTCCGCATTTCGCCGCTGGCGCTATTCATCGGGCGGCTGCACATTTTCCGGGTGGAGTGCGACGGGGCGGAGATGCTGCTGGAGCGGCTGGCGGACGGGCGGATCCCCCTGTTGGACCACTTTACCTCGGCGGCAGCGGCGCCGGCCAAGGCGGCCAATAAAACCGGGACAATTGATCTGACTTCGCCGCTGCGCCTGGATGCCCTGCGCGTGGAGCACCTGCGCATGCGCGTGCGGGACCAGGCGGTCGTGCCGAATCTGGAGGCCCAGATCGGCATGGAGCTGCGGATAAACGATCTGGGCAGCCGCAGCCGCGCGGCGCGGCTGGAGTTTACGGCCCAGTCGGATCCGCTGGTCGACCGGCTGGCGGTTCTGATTGAAGGCACCAGCCGGCAGCGCAATTTGGATGCGACGGTGCGGGTGGATCTCCAGGGCCTGCGGCCCGGCGGCTTTCCCGGCCATCTGGCCGCGCGGGGCTTTTCGCCCGATGCGCGGGAGATCTCCGGCCACCTGGGCATGACGCTGCACACAGAGCCCTTGCCCAAGCCGGCTGCGGGCGTGAGCGCCAAACTGACCCTTGATAATGTGGAACTGACCGATGACAGTCGCGAAAGCTTTGGCCTGGACCATCTGATACTGGATGGGCGGTCCATCGACCGCAACAGCGCGGATTTCTCGGGCCTGACTATTGAAGGTCTGCGTTTTCACGGTTCGCGCAACGGTTCGGGGCTTTTGCGCTAGCCGGGTTGGCGTTGACCGGCGCGGCCTCCACCAGTGCACCGATTGAGGAGCCAGTTTTACCCGCGGCTGCACCGCAGGCGGTAGCGGCAAAAGCCGCTCCCGCCGCGCCGACGGCGACGGCGTATCATTGCTCGCTGGAGGAGTTCATCCTGCGGCGGTTTGCAGCCACGTTCGATGATGATGCGATCAAGCCGGCGGGACACCTGGAATTCGATCTGGATGAGCTGACCAGCCGCAACCTGACGGGCAGACCGCTTTCGGCCGACACACCCATCACCATCGCCGGTTTTGGCCGCGCCCCGGGCATCGCCCATTCTGTCACATTAAAGGGACAGACGAAACAGGATGGGAACAAGCAAGACCTTGCTGTTCATTTGGCGGTCGAGGGGATCAAGCTGGACGCGTTGGCGCCGTACCTGGCGGCTTCGGGCCTGCGGTCGCAGTACAACGATGGTCAGCTCACGGCCGACATCAACGGCACGTTCTCCACTGCCGGCGGTGCGCTGACCGGCGATGCGGCCGTAAAAACCATCCGCCTGGCGGATGGCGAGCGCGAGCTGCTAAACATTCCCTCGATTCGCCTGGTGGGGCTGCATTAGGTTCGCCCGGAGCTATCCCGCATCTGGACCTCCTGGAGATCACGGGCCCTGCCGTAACGGCCACGCGGCAGAGTGATGGCAGCGTGGAGGTGCTGGGCATCGCGACAGATGCCAAGGCCGCAGCGGCGGCGGCTGAAATGGCCGCGCAGAAGTCAGACGAGGCGGAAGCGCCAAATCGGCGTCTACGCCTGCGCCTGCGCCCTGACCGTGGCGGCCAAGCCAAGGCCCGCCGTGCGCCGAAGTTTTCACTCTCGCCGATGGAGATAGATCGCTTTGTGTGGAAGGATGTCAGCGTGATGCTGAATGACCGGGCCGTCACGCCGGAAAACCATATCGGCATCTCCCAGGCAGGCTTTACGCTCAGCAATTTTGTGGTCGATCCGCGTGCGGCACAGCCGCGCGAGGCGGTTTTTGATGGATTCCTGATGGCCCCGGGTCTGGCCGAGAAGGTCACGGCGAGAGGTTTTATCTCGCCGCGCGGCGATGGGCTCAAGGCCGAGTGGTCGGTGCACGGGGAGGGTTTAAGCGACACCGCCCTGGCGCCCTACATGGCGAAGGGTACAGGGGACAGGGCACAGGGCATAGGACACAACGGCACATTCGACGCCAACTTCGCGGTGAATCTGGCCACGACGGCGGATGTTTTACGCGCGGCCTTTGCCATCGAAGAGGCCAAATTTGAAGCTGGGCCGCAGCGCGGTTCTTTGGACAGCCTGGATGCAATGTGGACCTTGCGCGGCGGCGGCGACCAGGGCGGCCATCTGACGGTGAGCGGCGTAAATTACCGAAAGACCGCCCCTGCCGCGCAGGCGGCGCAAGTGCATCTGGATCGAGCCGTGGTGGCCGTGTCTCGCCTGGAGGCGAGCAAGGCCATCGACATCGACACTATCGAGACTGCCGGATTATTTGTCAGTTCCGCATACGATTCGGGCGGCGCAAAGCCCGCCGGGGCCGATGAAGCGCCAGAGGCGGCGGGGCCGCAGACGCAGAGCTCGGCAAATAAAACGCTGACGCGCCTATACCGCGCCGCCCAAATTCCCGACCGTGAATATCCGCAACGTGGATCTGCGGGCGGCGGACATCTCCTTGCGCGATGCGGCCCATCCCGCGGCGGCGCCGCTGGAGCTGCGCGACCTGCGCCTCCACAATCTCGAGCCCATCGCCTGTTTAGGGCAGCAGCCTGATGCCCATCCCCCCATTCACTTGCAGCTTACAACCGAAATCGCCCTAGTGGCCGAGCAGGTCACGGTCGACATAAAGGCCAGTCCCTTCTCCATCCACAGTCCCCGCGCCTCCATCGACCTGGCCATTGCCGGCATTAAGGGGGCGGGGCTGACGGCGATCAGGCCGGACCTGGCCGAGAAGATCGATGGCTCGCGCCTTAAGGATGGCGCCTTCAGCGCGAAGTTCTCCGCCAACGGCAGGCTAGACCGCCGCTCGCCCCTGGACTTTTCGCTGGCCAATCCGGCCGAGCTGGACCTGGTGCTGCGCGATGTGCGGTTCCAGGGCGATCCCAACGGCGAAACGCTGCTGGGGCTGGATGAGCTGCGCGTGGAGAACGCCCGCATCGACCGCGATGAGGCCGCCATCGACGTGAAAAACGTGGAGCTGACCAAGCCCATTGCGCGCATTTGGCGCGATGGCGAGGGCATTCATGCGCTCGGCCTTTGGGTCAAGCTTCCGGCGGCTGCCACGCAGCCGGCCGACCATAGTGCGAGTGAAAAGACAGCCGCGCAGGTGATGGAGCCCAGGCCGTCGGCCAAGAAGGCAGAGGGCGCGAGTAAGGCGATGGTCGCGAAAGTTCGCAAATTCTCCATCAGCGGGATTGATGCAGTGTATGAAGACCGCTCGGCGGAGCCGGCGCTGCTCGTGCCGCTGACGGGGCTGGAGTTTGAGGCCCACGGCCTGGCGTCGGACATGCTGACGCAGGAGCGATTGGTCCGCTATAACCTGCTGCTCTCGGCCGGGAAGGTGCCGCTGGCAGGCCGTGGTACAACGCAGCCCAGCGAGCGCGAACTGTTCGCGGAGATCGCCAGCACCGGCCGGTTGGCGCTAGGGCCGCGTCCCAGCGGCTACGTAAGCGGTTCCATCACCGGCTTTGACCTGACCAGTTTGCGCGGGCTGGCGGCGGCGCACGGCATCACGCTGGCCAATGGCCTGTTCGATGAGAGTCTGGAGGCCCGCTTCCGCGCCGATGGCACGGGCTCGCTGCACACGCGCACGGCCATCACGGACCTGTCGATTTCCGAGCCGCCCAAAGGCCCGATCGCCGAGTTCTTCGGCTTCCCCACGCCGCTGAATGTGGCCATTGCGGCCATCCAGGCGCCCGATGGGTCGATCACGCTGCCCGTGGATGTGGGGCTGAAAGATTATGCGTTCGGGCCGGGGGATGTGGCCGCGCCGGCGATGGCGGCGATCACGCAGGCGGTGACACTGGGCATCGCCTCCACACCTTTAAAACTGGCGGGCGGCCTCTTCGGCGCTGAAGTCGGATACGCAGAGGAATCTGGGCTCCATCGCGCTGACCTTCGCGCCCGGCACGACCGAGTCTGGATGCGCCTTCGGCACAGCGACTGAGGGATCTGGCCGGGCGGCTCCAGCAGGATACGCGGCTGGCACTGGAGATACGCCACGAGCTATCGCCGGCGGACCTGGAGCGGGCCGGTTTGCGCCAATCCCGATCGCGCGGCGGCCCATTCCATCATCGCGGCCCTGCGCCGCAAGCGGACTGACCTCTTGAACCTGCGGGTGCAGGTGGCCGGACAGTTCCGGGCCGCGCTGGCGGCTGGTGGAGATGCCAACGCCAATAACGGACTGCTCGCACGGGTGCGGCTGATCGATAACGAGATCGCCCAGACGGAAGAGGCGTTAGACCTGACATCCGACCTGTTTAGACCCGGGGCCGCCCGCCAGGCCGAGCGGCGCACCCGCGCTGCGGCATTACAAATCGCGCGGCAGCGGCTGGATGAGGTGAAGTCCACGCTCACCAGCGCCCAGGTTCCGGAACTGGAGCAGAGGCTGATGGTGGACGCGCCGCAGGCGAAGGCGGTTGAAGGGGCGGCGACGGGGAGGGTCGTGATCAATATCGTGCGGAGAAAATGAATTAGGAATTACAAGTTACAAAGTACAAGTTACAAATTACGCCAAGAGCCGAGCTCCTATGAATTCGTAATTTGTCCTTTGTAATTTGTCATTTCAAAAAACATGCCCCGGCGCCGCCATAAAGCCAGCGCCGGGGCCTACCACTCACTACGGCCACTGATTTCACTCACACTAACTACCGTAGGCACTCTAAAACAGACTCATCGGTCCTGGGAGGAGATCGTCTTGCACTAACTGAAGTGTAGCCGGTGATGAAAAATCCTGCGTCTTTCGATTCACCTAAAGTGGCGTGGGCGATTTGACCGGAAGGTGCCTGAGGGATTTTCGTAATGGTGGAAAGACGAAGAGCAACTCAAAGACCGCAAAGGTCACGAAGGACACGAAGAAAGACCTTAGGAATTTGAAAGACCGTAAAGAAATCAACCACGCAGGACGCAGAGAAAAAGTATATGTGGCACGAGACGCACCAAGAGCACTAAGCAAGGCAAATTCCAATGTCGTTTTTCCTGGTGCTCTTTGTGATCTTGGTGATCTTGGTGTTAAGTTGTTTTGTTCCGTTGGACCTTCGATTTTAGGCTCGCCCGGCCCCTCTACCTCGGCAATTGGTCGAGAAAAACCTTCAGTTCCGGCGGAAGGGGCGATTCGAAGCGCAGGGGAGCGGATGTGCGCGGATGGGTGAAGGCGATGGCGGCGGCGTGCAGGAAATGACGGCCGAGGCGGTGATCCAATAAGTCAGGGCGAGCAGCTTGTGGCCCTTCGACTCCGCTGGGGGCCCTGACAGGGCCCAAGGGCTCGCGCAATCCCATATTCGCTGGAGACTCGTCCGGGCGCCCATAAATCTTGTCGCCGACCACGGGATGGGCAATGTGGGCGAGCTGGCAGCGGATCTGGTGCATGACGCCGGTAAAGATCGTCACTTCCAGAAGCGTGCAGGCTTTGAATTTGTGCAGGGGCGAATAGGCCGTCAGGGCCAGCAAAACTTTTTGGTGCGCCGCCGCGCGGGGGTCCTTTGGCGGCTTTTCGAGCACGATCATGCGCCGGTGATCTGCGCTGTCGTGGGCCAGGTGGGAGCGGATTGTTCCATGCGAATCCACCACGCCCTGCACCAGCGCCAGATAGGTCTTGCGGACCTGATGGCCGCGAAACTGCCGGCGAGGTTTTCAAAAACCTCCTGGGACCGGGCCGCCAGGATGAGGCCCGAGGTATCGGTATCCAGCCGGTGCACCAGGCCGGCCATCAGGGGACGGTCGCCTAACGACTCCTGCTGCGGAAACTGGGCCACCAGGCCGTTGGCGAGCGTTCCGGTTTCATCATAGCGCAGGGGATGAACCGGCAAGCCCGCCGGCTTATCGAGGACCAAGAGGTCCTCATCCTGGTAAATGATGTGCAGGGGAACGGTTGAATCGGGCTGCACCTTCAGGTCGTCGAGTTGGGGCAGCTTCTTCGATCTGCACTAGGTCCCCCGCCGCGAGCTTTGTTCCCTTGGCCGCGCGGCGGTGATTTACGCGGACGAGGCCCTGCTCGATGGCCTCCAGCACGAGCCGGCGCGGGCAGCGGGTTTGTGCGGCGATGAAGTGGTCCAGCCGCAAAGAGGCGACGGATTCTTCCACTGTGATCATAAGCTGGCGAAACATGCGGCAGCTATTCTACCGGGACAAAGAGCAACACAAAGACCACAAAGGGCAGGTCCGGCGAAAGAAAAACAGCTTAACACCAAGACCACCAAGAACACAAAGAGCACCAATAAAACACGATTGAGTTTTTCTATATGATGCTCTTGGTGATTCTCGTGCCAGCGATGGGTCTTCAGAAACTCGAAATCCGAAGCACGAAATCCGAAGGAATGAGAGAGAATTTCAAAAAACTAAACCGCGAACAAAAGAAGCTTTGGCTCCCCTTTCGATTTTTGCTGTTTTGAATTTCCTTCGGATTTCGGATTTTGATTTTAGGAAACGGCAGGCCCAGCAGGAGAAAACAGCTGACCGAAGAGCACAAAGAGCACCAAGAAAAACGGAATTTGATCCTCTTGGTGCTCTTGGTGTGCTTGGTGCTCTTGGTGCGTCTCGTGCCACTGATGGGCTCGTGGCGTGTAAAGAAACAGCCGGGTTGTGTGAGCAACTAGTTGCTCGCCCTATTCTGAGGAAAAAAGAGGCCACGGGCTCCTAGCCAAGCCCGTGGCCTTATTCAAAGCTGGCAGCACCCGGAAGGGAATCCGTCGGAAGACGGATCAGCCCCGGATTAACCCAGCAGCGTCAGCACGCTCTGCGGCGCCGAGTTGGCCATGGCCAGCACTTTTGTGCCGGCCTGCACCAGGATCTGACTGCGGGTCATGTTGGCGGTTTCCTGGGCGAAGTCCGCATCGCGGATGGCCGACTCACTGGAAGTAACGTTCTCCAGGGTGACATTGAGGCTGTCCATATTGGTCTCGAGCGTGTCCTTCTGGAAGGCGCCCAGGCGGGCACGGAGCTCGGCGACCTGTTGTGTGGCGGCGTCAACAATGCTATCGGCGTTGGTACAGTTCTGCTGATTCTGGCTGACGTCGTACTTGTTGCCGGTCATCAGGTCGCGGAGGTAGCCGACGGAGGAATTGCCAAGACTGTAGGAGGCAACGGACTGGATGCCCAGGATGTTCATCTGCTGGGCGTTGATCTGCGGCCCAAGCTGGAACTGGGCGCCGCCGCCGGTGATGGCAAAGGAGGTGGAGGCGCCGGTAGTATTGAAGGCCTTGTTCAAGGTCATGTCCATGGACACGATCGGACCATTGGTCTTAACCTCAAGCCCCTGGCCCTGGGCCATCACGCCGTTGACGGCCACCTGAATATCCTTGCCCGCGCCGTCTGTAGCGGCTGAGCCGCCCGCGGCAGTTAACGTGTCGAAGGTGCCGCTTAGCACACCCACCTTGACGAACTGGTTGGAGCCATAGTCGGCGCTTACCAGCTGGATGCCGGTGGTGCTGGCTACCGCGCAGACGCCCGTGACGGCGGTGGCGGCGTTGATGGAATCCGTGATGTTGGACAAGGTGGCCGTGGAGGCAAAGGTCAGCACCTGTGTGCCCTTATCGCCGGTCAGGGCGATGCTGGTGGTTGAGGCCAGGGCGGCGGCGGTCCAAAAGAGCTGGCCGCGCTGTGCGGAGGCGACCTGGGTGATGTTCACATTGACCGCATTGGCGGTGCCGAATTGCACCTGGTCGAGACGCAGGTCGGAGATGGCGCTGTTGGCAACGCCGCTGGTGACGAAATCGAGCTGGCCGTTCAGCAGTTTAACGCCTTCAAACATCGTGGTGTTGGCGATGCGGTCGATGGAGGCGATGGAGGAGTCGATCTGCGCCTGGTTGGCCTTGAGCTCCTCGGGGCTGATGGCGCCGGTGTTGGAGGAGTTGTTGATCAGGCCTTTCAAATCCAGCAGCAGCGAGCTCACCTCGTTCAGCGCCTTCGCCCGTGCCGATGACTGAATCGGCGCGCTGCGAATTGGAGACCGCCTGATTGATGCCGGCGATCTCGCTGCGGAGGGTCTCGCTGGCAATCAGGCCGGCCGGATCATCCTTGGCCGTGTTGATGCGGAGGCCCGTGGAGAGGCGCTGGAGGGCCTGGTTCATGCTCGCCTGGGAGGCGTTTAAGCTGTTAATCGCTCGCAAGGACGCCACATTGGTGTTGATCATCGACATTGTCGTATCCTCCGTGATTGCTCACGTGCCCGGCTCGGCGGCCGGAAAAATTTCCTTACCAGTCGATCGCATCCGTGCGACCGAAACTGACCGGAGGCCGATCCGTCGGCCACTCCGGCTGCGGGCGAGGGCTTAGCTCGTTGCCGCGATATGCGCTGCTTGTCACTTCAGGGTTAATCGTTCGGGGCAGCGAGGAAGTCGGTTGCAGCTCCGCGTGCTACCGGTCTTCTCTTAGGTGCGCTGCCAGGTTGATACGACGTGCGAGCCGGAATTCCATCCGCTCGAAAGGTTCAGCCAAGCCCGTGTCCGCTGTTCTCCTGTGGGCAGGTGCTTGCGAAGGCACTCGAATCGGCTGCACACGCAGCCGCGTGCGTGGTTATAGGTCGGCGACCTTAAGTACAAAGCTGCATAAGGTCTCCACCCTAAGATGGGTGGTGCAAGTTAAAGTCGCCCTTGGAGGCGGCCGATAGGCGGCCGCGCGGTTCCCTTGGCGGTTTGCAGGTTTGCCGGCCGGCGGTATAGTCTTGTGCGGTCGATGATGGCCAAGGAGATGCTGTGAACAAGTCCCTGTTACGCGACTTTAAATCGCCGCCGAACCAGTATCGTGGGGCGCCCTTCTGGGCCTGGAACGGGCATCTGGAAGAGCCGGAACTGCGCCGGCAGATCCGCATCATGCAGCGGATGGGGCTCGGCGGCTTCTTCATGCACGCCCGCGTGGGGCTGGAGACGCCTTACCTTTCTGATGAATTCATGGACTGCGTTGGGGCCTGCGTGGATGAGGCCGAGCGGCTGGGTATGCAGGCCTGGCTGTACGATGAGGACCGCTGGCCCTCGGGATTTGCCGGCGGATTGGTCACACGCAAGAAAGAATTTCGCAAGCGCACGCTGGCCCTGGAGGTTCTGGATAGTCCTTCCAAGCTTAAGTGGAATAAGGACCTCGTGGCGGCCTTTGCAGGCAAGCTGGATGGCCAGGCAGCATCCCAGGTGCGGCGGATCGGCAGGAATTCGCGGCCGCGCGGGCTGGAGAAAGGGCAGAAGATTCTGGCGTTTCGTGTGGTCATCGATGAGCCCAGCGACTACTACAACGGCTTTACGTATGTGGACACGCTGAATAAGCGGGCCATCGCCGAGTTTCTGCGCGTAACGCACGAGGCCTATCGCCGCCGGTTCGGCAAACACTTTGGCCGGCGAATTCCGGGCATTTTTACCGATGAACCTAACCACGGCGGCAAGTTCTGGGCCTTCATTTCGCCTTCGGATCGGGATGTGCCCTGGACGGATGAGCTGCCGGCGGCGTTTCGTCGCCGTTATGGTTATGACCTGCTCGACCATCTCGTCGAGGTGTTCTTCGACGTGGATGGCCGGCCCACCTCGCCCGCGCGCCTGCACTACCACGATTGCGTGACGGAGATGTTCGTGGATGGTTACAGCCGTCAGATCGGCCAGTGGTGCGACAAACATGGCCTCCTGCACACGGGGCACGTGCTGTTTGAGGATAGCCTCTCCAGCCAGACCGCCATGGTGGGCAGCGCCATGCGGTTTTACGAGTACAAGCAGGCGCCGGGCATGGACCTGTTGACCGAGCGGAATCGGCACATCGATACCGCCAAGCAGGTCGCCTCCGCCGGGCGGCAGTTCGGCAAGAAGTGGCGGCTGACCGAGACGTACGGCTGCACCGGCTGGGATTTTCCCTTCCTGGCCCACAAGGCCCTGGGCGACTGGCAGGCGGCCTGCGGCATCAATCTGCGGTGCCCGCACCTGTCCTTCTACACGATGCTGGGGCAGGCCAAGCGGGACTACCCCGCTTCCATTTCGTATCAGTCGCCCTGGTGGGAGGCGTATGGTGCGGTGGAGGATTATTTTGCCCGCATCCATACCGTTATGACGCGCGGCCGCGAGGTCCGCGACCTGTTGGTGATCCAGCCACTGGAAAGCGCATGGGCCCGCTGCCGCATGGGTTGGACCTCGGATAAGGAAGTGCGCGAACTGGAGCATAATATCGAGCGGCTGCGCGACACGCTGCTGGGGGCGAATATCGATTTTGATTACGGCGATGAGGATATCATCGCGCGCCATGGACGCGTGAGCCGCGGCGGCCACAAAGCAAAGCACCCGCAGTTTAAAGTGGGTAAGGCCGCGTACAAGGCCGTTCTCGTGCCACCCATGCTAACGATGCGGGCGACAACGCTGAAGCTACTCAAGCAATTTGGTGCCGCGGGCGGAACGGTCGTCTTCGCGGGCAAGCCGGCTGAATTTCTCGATGGTTCGCCTTCTTCCTCAGTTGCGGAATTCCGCACCTGCGCCGCCGCGCCGGATCAGGGCGCCGCGCTGGTGGCGGCGGTCGAGCCGACGTGCCGGCGCATATCGATTGTTGATGGACGGGGCGAACAGATCGTGCCCGCACTGTATCTCCTGCGCGAGGATGGCGGAGCGTTTTACCTTTTTGTGTGTAATCTGGGTCATGATTTCCTGAAATCCGAAGATACGCGCTACGATCCGCGTGCCCGCGACCGCACGCTCGCCTTCGATAACGTCCGCATCATCGGCTTTGGCGAGTGTGCCGGCAGGCCAATCGAATTTGACCTGCAAAACGGTGAGATTTTCGAGGCTTTTGCTGAGAAAATGTCTGGCCGATGGGAGATTCAGACCAGCCTGCCCGCGCTGGGCAGCCGCCTGTTTGTGATTCCCAAGCAGCGCGAAAAATCGCGTCTGCCGCGCAGGCCGCGATTAAAACATGTAAGGTCGCAAGCGCTCGGCCAGAAGGGTTGGCAGTTCTCTCTGGCCGAACCCAACGTGCTCGTCCTGGATCGGCCGCGCTTTCGCATCGGTTCAAGGGGTTGGCAAAAGCCGCAAGACATCCTCCGCGTCGATATCCAGGTCCGCAAGGCTCTGCACCTGCGGCCGCGCGGCGGTTACATGGTCCAGCCCTCGGCGCAGAAGAAGCGCAAAAACCCGCCGCAGATGCCCGTAGAACTGTCGTACCAGTTTGATGTTCAAGTTTTGCCATTGGGCGCACTGCAATTGGCCATCGAAGATCCCCGGCGATTTGAGATTCACCTCAATGGGCGCGCTGTGGATACCGATTCCAAAGATGGCTGGTGGGTAGACAAGTCGTTAAAGGCGCTCTCGCTCGATCCGGCACTGCTGAGGCCGGGAAGAAATGAACTGGTCCTTTCTTGTCAATACGATCAGAACTTCTCAGGCCTGGAGATGGTGTATCTGCTTGGCTCTTTCGGGGCGGATGTAAAAGGCACACGAGTTTCGATTGCCAAACTTCCTGAAGCGCTAAGCATCGGCGATTGGTGCACGCAGGGGTTGCCGTTTTACAGCGGCTCGCTCAGCTATGTGCGACAGATTAGGCCGCGGCTTTCAAAGGGCCAGCGGCTGTTTATCCAATTGCCGGAGTTTCGTGGCCCTGCGGCGCGGATTTGGGTCGATAGTAAAGAGGCCGGTGTTATTGCCTGGCCGCCGAATGAATTGGATATTACCCCTTTTATCGAATCCGGCGGCGCGGCCACGCTGGCGATCGAGATTCTCGGCCAAAGGCGCAACAGCCACGGCCCGCTGCACTATTTCGAAAAATGGCCCGCCTGGACCACACCGGACACATTTATAAGCCAGGGCGATGAGTGGGTTGATGGTTATCAACTCGTGCCGTGCGGGTTGATGAAGGAGCCGAGGTTGATTGTCCGGGAGTTTCGGGGACGGAACATTAAATTCCACAAAAAAGCGAAATCATAGGTCCGTGGAGGCTGCTTTGAATTAAGTGCTCCGTCCCCGAAACTGGTTACCTGCCGTTTTCATGCCGCCGGCGCGGGTTTGCCGGCACCGCCTGCTGTGGCGGCGGGTTTCTTGTCGTCCTTGGGCTTTTCCTCGGCCGGCTTGAACCAGCGGGCAGCCAGCTTGGGTAGGCGGAATTGGAGGCGCAATGCCGCCGGCCGCCAGGGCGATGATCGCCCCGACTAGCACGACAACGGGGGTCATATCCGTCTTGGGAGCGCCTATCCAGTTTTGGAGGCCCTGCTGGCCCGCGGTGAGCACCAATGCCGCGGAGATGACGGTTACGGCCGCGCCGAAGATGGCGGAGAAGACGACCACCAGCCGGCGCGTCCAGATGAGCACGGCCAGGCCCACGATCAGCCCGGGCACGCCGCCGACTAAGAGAGCGTGGGGCGGAGCGGGGAAGCCGAAATAGAAGAAGATGATGGCCGCGCACACGGCGGCGGCCGTCAGCACGCCCAGCACGATGCGGTAGGCGTACCAGGAGAAGACGGCGCCCATGATAGACAGGCTGCCGCACAGGACGAACAGGTCGGCCCCGGAAGGCGCCGTCAGGCCGTGCGTTTGCACCGCCACATGGCCACGATCGTGCCGATGTACGCGCCGAAGTAGATGCCTGCGATGACCAGATTCACGCGCAGGATCAGGTAACCCAGGAGGCACGTCGCCAGGCCCCACCATAAGGTCAGCATGGGAACCAGGAGCGAGAGGTTCTCGGGCTGAAACATCCGCATGTCCAGGCTCGTTGGCAAAGCCAATTTCTCTTTCTATACAGGCACGGGCAAGACTCCCGTGCGACTCATGGGCAGGATGCCCATGCTACGAGTCAAATCCGCTCGCCAGGTTTGAGGCGGCGGCAAATCTTCAGCGCTTTCTTGCCCTTGTGCTGTCCCAGCCGCGCGGCAAATTTGTTGATGCCTTCCACCTGCACGATGATTTCGGCGTTGGCCGGTCGGTCGGTGGTCAGGATGTCGCCGGGTGAGAGATCGGCCAATTCGCTCACGCAAATCTTCGTATACGCCAGAAAAGCCCGCAGGCCCAGCGTGGCCTTGGCCACGCGGCGGCCCACCAGCGCGGTCGAATCGCCCTGGGTGGCCCGCTTGCGATAGTTCAGCCAGCTCTGGTTGGAGAGCTTGGGCGCCAAGGGCTCGATCACGTTAAACGGCACGCACAGGGCCATGGTGCCCGCGCGGCCGCCGATTTTGAGCTCAAACCCCACCACCACGACTACTTCATTGGGCGGCACGATCTGCACGAGCTGGGGATTACTTTCCGTGTCGTCCAGTTTGAATTCCAGCTCCTGGATATTCGACCACGATTCGCGGAGAGAGGATAAGGCCAGGTCGATGATCCGGCGAATCAGGCGCATCTCGATCTGCGTCAGCGGGCGTGGGGGATGAACATCTCACCCGAGGCGCCGCCCAGGAGCCGATCGATGATCGGATAGATGATCATCGGGGAAAGCTCCAGGCAGAGCTGCCCTTCCAGCGGGTGCGGCGAGATCAGGTTGAAGCAGGTCGGATTCGGCAGGCTCTGAATGAACTCGCCGTAGGTGAGCTGCTCGATACTGCCCACCTTGATCTCAACGATGGTCCGCAGAAAGCCGCTCATGGCGGCGCCGAAGCTGCGGGCGAAGGTCTCGTGCAGAGAGGACAGGCTCCGCATCTGCTCCTTGGAGACGCGCTCGGGGCGCTGAAAGTCATAATCTGAGACTTTACTGTCCTTCTTTCGCCCCGGCGATTCCTGCGCGGCGGCGAGCTGACCGGCCTCGACAGCGGCCAGCAATGCATCAACTTCTTTCTGTTCAAGTACATCCGCCATGAACAGTCTCCCTCAAGGGCGCCGCCTCGTGCGGCGCACGCGCATCCATGCTGTTACACCCGTATCGGATGGAGGGGCGAAAAAGCATGAATATTTCGCCGAATACGGCCCTCGGATAAAATGAACCTAGTTCTTGCCCAAACTACCCAGTAATGGAACAAAGAGGCCAACAAGGGAGCCAAGCTGGCCCCCTCGTTTAACTCTTTTTCCGTAAATAACTTAATACAAGGGGACCAAGAGCGCCGACGCAACCGAACATTTTGGCAGGCTTCAAATCCAGCCATCAAATGCATGACCGCCAATTGGCGGTCTTGTAATCGTTCCTATTAGCTTATAAGTACTTATTTTAGCAAATCTTGTAATGAACACATCTAGGCCGCCAACACCGCCAACGCGCATACGCTTGGGGGCGATAGCCCGGCTAATCAGGTTATCTATTTTGCCTAGATTACCCAGACTGCCGCGCAATATGGGCGTTTTTCAACAAGATTGCCAAGATTGCCAGATTACCATGGCCGTTTGTCATGTCGACCAGACACTTGCATTTTCCCACGGTTAAAGCTGGAAGTGGCTTTAGGGCCTTGGCCAAGTCCAAATTGTAATGTTCTTCTGGAGCAGCAGTTTTTTCGGGCAATCACGTTGCCTGCGTAACTGCACCCAAATTGCGAGGAAGGACGATGGCGCGGACAAGAACAAGTCGGTCATATTCCAGCCGCGGCTATGGCCCGCTGCGCTCCGGCAGCGTGCTGGTGACGGTGATGATCTTCCTGGTGCTGTTTGGCTCGCTGGCGTTGGCACTCTACGCGAGTACCGGCACGAGCCTGGGGCAGAGCAGGAATTGCTTCATGGACCAGTCGGCCAGGCTGGCTGCCGAAGGCGGGCTGTCTTACCTCATCAATACTCTGCAAAACCTGGGCGTCTCAGGCTCCCTGCGCGGCCAGATCCTGTTGAATTGTGTAGCGGACAATCTCGACGCCAATCATCTTAGCCTGGGGGCCAAGCATGTTAGCTTCGACGGCAACACGATAAGCATTCCCTCCATCAGCATGGGAAACGGCGAAAGTTTCAGCGCTACGATCACGCTAGGGGACCCCAATACGCTGCACCTGACGGTGACAGGGCAATACAGCACCGGCACGGGAGATGCCCAAAGAACGCTACAGCGGCGGCTGGCGATGGACATGCACCCGGACTGGGACATGACGCTGGGCTATGGACTTTGCTCCATTGGTCCGGTGCAATTCGGGATGAACACAGATGTTATCGGGGTATTCGATGCCAGCGATGGTTCAGTCTATTCAGAAGCTAACGGCGTAGCCGTCACGTGCGGCAGCGGACATATCAGCGGCGACGTGAGCGTCAGCGATCCTAACGCCACCGTATCCATTGGCTCCACGCAAGTAGATGGCGGCGTCATCTACCATGCGCCCAAGGTGACCATGCCGACGATTGATCGTTCACCTTACAAGGCTTTGGCCAAGAACATCATGGATTCAAATAATCCACCCGCTGGAACCTACAAGAACATCATTATTCCGCCCGGCGTAAACCCCACATTCAATAATAATGTGACTATCCAGGGGGTTATGTATGTGCAGTCGCCGAATGTGGTCACGTTTGCCAACAACTGTACTTTCACGGGAATTCTGGTGGGCGACGATCAGGCCGCCGGTTCCGGAGATGCCAACAACATCATCTCCTTCAAGAACAACGCGAGCATGAGCTTCAACGACCCCAATACGTTGCCTTCAGGGTCGGACTTTGACGCGGTCAAGCAGTTGGACGGAGTGTCGGTTCTGGCGCCAGGTTTCAGCATGGATTTCAAGAATAACCTGTCATCCGCTTCAGGCATCATGGCGCTAAGGGCCTTGACCGTTAAGAACAACCTGGATTCGACATTCTACGGCAGCCTGCTGATCTACGGTCCGGGCGGATTGGACTTCAAGAACAACACGGACCTTAGCGTCAACCTTTCCAGCTCCAGCCCGCCGGCAGGTTTTGCCGGCCACGGGCTGCCGCCCTTAGTGGCTGATCCAAAGACGTACGCGGAACAATAAGCCAAGCCTTACGGTAGACTTGCAGGAAGAGCATGAATAAATTGTCGTGAAGTGCGCGGGGAGGCCGGGCCTTCGTGAAAATAATTATTTCATAAGTAACTACACATTAAAGGCTTACAAAGCCAAGCACATTTTGGTCTATCCGGCTTAAAGTGGCGGGGGCAATTCGTCGAGAAGAGTTCAGGTCTTTTGCGCACGGGCCGCGCTTGAATAGTACTGTTTCCGTGGCGGATGCCTTATCCGCTCGGGCTGTGCGCCGAGTTTAGGTTCGCAGAGGGCTGTTAAGCAGGACAAAATGTACCGAGGAATCGAAATGGCACCGCGAAAACCATATCAAGGCAGCGCACGCCCGTCGCGATCCGGCAGCGTACTGGTCATGGTCATGATCTTTACTGGTGCTGTTTGGCACGTTGGCACTGACGATGTACGAAATGACCGGTGTAAGTCTTGCGCAGGCCAAAAACTGTTCCATGGACCAGTCCGCCAGACTGGCGGCCGAGGGCGGAATGTCTTACCTGATCAACACCATAGAGAATAACCTGATGGTCTCGGGCTCCCTGCGCGGGCAGGTACTGCTGAACACCCTGGAGAGCAGTTTTGATGCCAACAATACCAGCCTGGGGACCAAAAAGGTCACCTTTTACCCCGACGCCAATACCGTAAACATTCCATCCATCAGCATAGACCCGAACAACACCGGCCAAAGTTTTTCCGCGACGATTGCCTTGGGGAAGGATGCCAACGGGTTGACGGATGCCAATACGCTGCACCTGACGGTGACGGGGCAGTACGCGACAGGCACAGGTGCTTCGGCCAAAAACCTCCAGCGGAAGGTGTCCATTGACATCCATCCGCAGTGGGACGTGGCGCTGGGTTACGGACTTTGTTCGATCGGTCCGGTCCAATTCGGAAATAACACTACCATTGTCGGCTTGTATGATGCGGGCGACGGTTCAGTCTATTCGGAGGCCAACGGCCTGGCCATCAGTTGCGGCAGCGGGCACATCAGCGGCGATGTCAGCGTCAGCGATCCCAACGCGACCGTATCCATGGGCGGGACAACAGTTGATGGCGGCGTCATCTACCACGCGCCCAAGGTGGCCATGCCGACCATTGATCGTTCGGCCTATAAGGCCCTGGCCAAGACTCCGATGAGTTTGGCCAATCCGCCCGGCGGGACATACACGAATATCGTGATTCCGCCCAACACCAACCCCACGTTCGGCAATTCCGTAACGATCCAGGGAGTCATGTACATCCAGTCACCGAACAAGGTCTACTTCAACAACGATTGCAATTTTACCGGGATCATCGTCGCCGATGACCAGGCCGCGGGCACCGGCGACGCCAACAACTACATCTATTTCAAAAACAACATGAGCTTTAATGATGCCAATAACTTACCCAGCGGCGCACAATTTGATGCGGTGAAGCAGTTGGACGGCGTGTCCATCCTGGCCCCGGATTTCACCATGGAGTTCAAGAATAACCTGACTGCCGGCTCCGGCATTATCGCTTTAAAGCAATTAACGGCCAAAAACAACCTGGACTCCACATTCAACGGCAGCCTGCTGATCTACGGCCCGGGCGGCTTGGACTTCAAGAACAACACGGACCTCCAGGTCAATCTTTCCAGTTCGAGTCCCCCCGTTGGCTTTGGGGGACACGGCCTGCCGCCATTCTTCGCGGATCCCAACACGTACAGGGAACAGTAACGAACAAGCACCAAGCACCAAAACCCAAATCCCAAACAAGCTCCAAATCCTGCTAGAGAATGACGCTCATGCCGTTCACTGTTCGCATCGACTTTTCTTGGAATTTGCGTCTAACGCCCATGACTTGGCTGCACCAAGAGGCAGTCACGTCGGGGGGGGCCTTGCAGGTCGCGCCGTAGAGAGCTAGATTGATTTTAGCTCGATTCAAGCTCGCTAATTTGTGACAGGAGGAAAATCATGCGCCTGATCTGTATTGGTGCGATGTTGCTGGGGCTCGTGGCTCCGATGGCCGCAGGGATGAACATCAATCTGACCTTCCAATCTTCGGTCACTTCGTTGGCGGACGCCAACTCGGTCGAGGCGGCCTGCCAATATGCGGTCCTGCAATTCACCAACAGTTTCAACAACCCCATTACCCTGGACATCGGCGTCGGAGCAGTTGCCGGGACGGGCACTCTGGGCCAGAGCAGTACCAGTCTGATCAGCGGGTTCAATTATGCCCAGGTCAAGAGTGCGCTGATCAATGCCGACACGAGCGCGCAGGCCGCGCAGGCCGCGGGCACGCTTCCGGTGGCCGACCCTACCGGCGGTGCAGCGTTCTGGATCCCTAGCGCCGAGGTGAAAGCACTGGGCCTTTCGGCCAGTCTTCCGGCCTCCGACGGCTCATTCGACTTCGGCACGGGCTGGACGTACACATTCGATCCGAACAGCCGCGCGGTTTCGGGAGCCTTCGACTTCGTCGGCCTGGCCATGCACGAGATGTCGGAGATCATGGGCCGCATCCCCGGCCTAGGGACAAATCTAGGAGGCCATCCCGCTTATTTTCCCAATGATCTCTTCCGCTTCACTGCCCCGGGCGTGCGGAGCATAAACGGCACCGATACCGGCGTGTATTTCTCCATCAATAATGGAACCACGAGCCTGAATACTTATAACTCCAACATCTCCGGAGACCTGGATGACTGGGCGGGCGCTACCAACGACTCCTTCAACGCCTTCGCCGCCACCGGCGTGGCAGAGCCTTTATCCAGCGTCGATCTGACGGTGATGAACGTCCTGGGCTACAACATCGTGCCTGAGCCGATGACGGTAAGCCTGCTGGGTCTGGGGCTGCTGATAATTGTGCGCAGCCGCCGTCACGGGCTATCGCCCGCAAACTCCAAATTCCAAACTACAAATCCCAAATAAGCTCCAAGCACCAAATTCCAAACCATCGGTTAATCTCGACCACCTTTACCCTCTGCATCCGTGCTATTTTTGCTTTTATCTTGGCCTCAGCGAGGATTGCGATTTCGCATCTGTTGCGGGGAACATACAATCACCCCTCTTTGCTGCCGACGGCCAAAAGCCGGCGGGAAGGCCGTCTTCGTGCATAAAACACTGGAAGAGGAATGGCTACGGAAAAATTCTTCATCGAGCAGTTCGACAACGGGCTGACGCTCCTGGGCGAAGAGTTCGATTACGTGATTTCCGCGGCGGTGGTGCTGGCCGTGCCGGCCGGGTGCAGCCGCGACGGGAAGACGCTGGCCGGGGCCTCCAGTGTGCTGGCGGAGTGGATGTTCCGCGGCGCCGGCGGCCGCAATAGCCGCCAACTCAATGATGCGCTCGATTCCCTGGGCTGCCACCACGAAGAAACCGTGCGCAGCCTGTTCATGCACCTCCAGGCCGCGCAGACGCACCAGAGCCTGGACAAGGTGCTGGAACTGTACGCTGATATCGTCTCGCGGCCATCCCTGGAAGACTCCACCTTCGACCCCTGCCGCAACCTGGTACACCAGGAGTCTGCTGGGCCTGGAAGATGACCCGGCCCAAAAGTGCAACCTGGCCCTGCGCGAGCGGTTTTACCCGCCGCCCTTAGGGGCGCCGGCGCTGGGCTCGGCCGAATCTCTCCAGGCCATGACGGCCGATGCGCTGCGCACGCACATGGGCAAAACGCTTGTGCCGCACGGCGCCATGCTGGCCGTGGCCGGCCGCTTCCAATGGCCGCGCCTGTGTGAGCACGTGAGCAAACTCTTTGGCAAATGGCAGGGGCCAAGGCCGGCGGAGCTTTCGCTTGGCCCGCCGCCGCGCGGGATCGGCCAGGAGCAAAAGCCGACCTCCCAGGTGCAGATCTGCCTGGGCTATGATGCCCCGCGACCCCAACAGGAAGATGTTTACTATCCCATGCGCATCGCGGAGATGGTGCTTTCGGGCGGCATGAGCGGGCGGCTATTTACCGAGGTGCGCGAGAAGCGCGGCCTGGTGTATTCCGTCGGCGCCCGCTACCACGGCATGAAAGATGCCGCGGGCATGTTCATCTATGCCGGGACGACGCCGGAAAAGGCGCAGGAAACGCTTGGCGTAACCGTGGGCGAGCTGCGGCGGCTGGAAGAAGGCATCAGCGCGGAAGAGCTGGTGCGGGCCAAGACGCAGCTCAAGTCGGCGCTGGTGATGCAGGGCGAAAGCACCGCCGCGCGGGCTAATGGTTTGGTGGGAGATTGGCACCTCCTGGGCGCCTGCGCGGCCTGGAGGAACTCTCCGCGGCCATAGATGCGGTGACGCTGGAGCGAGTGATGGATGCAGTCAAAAAATTCCCGGCGAAGAATCTGACGGGCAGTTTTCTGGGCCCGGCGCCGCTGGATGTATCGGGGCTGTGAAAATTACAAAGTACAAGTTACAAATTTAAGGGAAGGGTACTTCTTGCAGTAATTTGTAACTTGTGATTTGTAATTTCTGAAAGAAGAGAAATGGAGTTCAAACATATAGAACTCGACAATGGCCTGACGGTGATCGCTGAGCTTGCGCCGGCGGCGGCCTCCATGGCCGTGGGCTTTTTCGCCCGCACAGGTAGCCGCGACGAATGGAATGAAGTTCACGGCGTCAGCCATTTTCTCGAGCACATGATGTTCAAGGGCACGCCGCGGCGGACGGCCCTGGATGTCAACCGCGACTTTGACGACATGGGCGCGGCGTACAATGCCTTCACCTCCGAAGAGGCCACGGTGTACTACGGGGCCGTGCTGCCGGAATTCCAGGCGCGGCTGGTGGACCTTTTAGGGGACATCCTCCGCCCTTCGCTGCGGCAGGAGGATTTCGACGTGGAGAAGAACGTCATCCTCGAAGAAATCGCCCTGTACGAGGACCGGCCGGACTTTCGCCTGTACGAACGGCTGATGAAGGAGCACTTCGGCAGTCATCCCATGGGGCGAAGTGTTTTGGGCACGCCGGACAGCATCAAAAACCTGCGGTCCCAGGATATGCGCGAATATTTCGAGCGCCGCTACAGCCCCACCAATATGGTGGTCGTGGCCGCGGGCAAACTGGATTGGGATCTGCTGGCGGCGCAGGTCAGACAGGCCTGCGGCGGCTGGAAATCCTTCGCCGCCAAACGCGCCTACAGCCCCGCGCCGAAAATGCAGGCCCGCTTTTCCGTAATCGACGAAAAGCTCACCCGCCTCCAGCTTGGCCTGATGAGCGGCGGCCCGGAGGCGCAGTCGACCCAGCGCTACGCCGCGCGGCTGTTAGGTTCGATCCTCGGCGATGACACGGGCAGCCGCCTGTATTATGCCCTGGTTGAGCCGGCCATCGTTGAGGATGCCTCGGTAAGCTACGACCCCATGGACGGGCTGGGGGCGATGATCACCATGATCACCGCCGACCCGCAGCGATCAGGAGAGGCGCTGGAGATCGTGCACCGCGAATTCGACCGGTTGATGCGCGACGGCATTACGGCGGAGGAACTTTCCGCCGCGAAGAATAAGATCGCCTCGGCGTCGGTCCTGCGCGGCGAGCTGCCCATGGGCCGCCTGACGGCCGTGGGGTTTGATTGGCTGTATCGCCACACGTACGCTCCACTGGATAAGCAGATCGAAGAGATGATGGCCACGACCGCGGATGAAATTCTCACCGTCGCGCGGCAATACAACCTGAACGAATCGACCATTGTCTCGCTTGGACCGACAGAAATCTTTAAAGCGTAACTTATGCAAACCATGGAGGGTAAGCGCGTACTGGTCATGGGCTTGGGCCGCTTCGGGGGCGGCGTGGGCGTAACCCGCTGGCTATGCGGTCAGGGCGCCAAAGTCACCGTCACCGATCTGGCCCGCGCCGAAAAACTCACCGAAAGCATCGCCCAGCTTGATGGCCTCGATGTAAAGCTGACGCTCGGCGGCCACGATGAGGCGGATCTGGATAATTGCGACCTGTTCGTGGTCAACCCGGCGGTGGGCGATGAGGCGGAATTCCTGGCCGCCGCGCGGCGGCGCGGGATCGAGATCACCACGGAGATAAACCTTTTTTGCCAGCGCTGCCCCGCCCAGATCATCGGCATTACCGGCAGCGTGGGCAAGTCCACCACCACCGCCATGATGGCCGAGGTGCTGGCGACGAAGTACACGACGCACCTCGGCGGCAATATCGGCCGCAGCCTGCTGGAGGACCTGGCCGACGGCAAGATCACCAGCGAGCACCTCGTGGTGCTGGAGCTGTCCAGTTTTCAGCTCGAACGGCTGGCGTACATCAAAATGTCGCCCTGCGTGGCGGTGGTCACAAACCTGCGACCCAACCACTTGGACCGCCACGGCACGCTGGATTCCTACGGCGCGGCCAAGAAGAACATCTTTCGCTTTCAAAGGCCGCATGACCTGCTGATCGTCAACGCGGACGACCCGGCGGTGGCGACATGGGCCGCCGAGGCGCCTGCCCGCAAGGCAACGTACAGCCTGCGCGGGCAGCCTTTTGAGCTACTTTTGCCCGGCGAGCACAACCAGAGCGATGCCCAGGCCGCCTGGGCGGTCGGCCAGGAGTTCGGCATCAGCCGCGAGCAGGCCGCCGGGGCGCTTAAGGAATTCAAAGGCCTGCCGCACAGGCTGGCATTGGTCTGCGAGCGCGGCGGCGTGCGCTACTTCGACGACTCCAAAGGTACAACGCCGGATAGCGCGATGGTGGCCCTGCGCAGTTTCGAGGATGGCAAGGTGATCGCCCTGGTCGGCGGGTACGATAAGCGCGTGCCGCTGGATGAGCTGTACCGCCAACTCGCTAAAAAGTGCAAGGCCGTCGTGGCCACGGGCCAGGTGGGCCGGCAGCTCTATGATGGCGTTCGCGCCAATCTGCCGGCCGGCCGCCAGGCCTCGGTCATTCTGGCCGAGCAGTTTGATGAGGCCGTGGCCGCGGCGATTCGCCTGGCCTCAAGTGGCGATGTGGTTCTTCTAAGCCCCGCCTGCGCCAGCTACGGCCAGTTCACCAACTACATCGAACGCGGGCTCCGGTTCCAGTTGCTTGTGAATGCTAAGCAGTGAATTGCGACTGGCCAGCCGAGTCGAGTCTTGCTGTGAAGATTTACAATTTACAATTGACAATTTATTATTTTTAGGGACGGTCGTTCTGGCAGTAAATTGTCAATTGTCATTCGTAAATTGTAAATTCACTTCAGCCGGGAAAACATATCCTTCCCCACCTGGCACTCGGGGCACAGCCACTCATCGGGCAAATCTTCGAAGGCCGTGCCCGGCGGGATGTTCTGCGTGGGGTCGCCGACTTCGCCGTCGTACACGTAGCCGCAAACGTCGCAGACATATTTGGTCATTGTCCATCCTTTGGTTTCACATCCCGCAAGTACTGCCGGCCCTTTTCAAAGGGCACAAACGCCGCCTTGCCGAAGCCGCAGCCGGGGCAGCGCCACACGGCGGGCAGGTCGTCAAAAGCCATGCCGCCGTGCAGATGCGGGTCGTAAATATACCCGCAGATGCGGCAAACCCATCGCTGTGAAGATACTGGTGCGCTGCCGTCCATTGGCGGCCTATTGTAATCTCTGGCGAGCCTTATCGCAGCAGCATCTCGACCAGTTCGGCGGGTTCCAGGCGAAAGGCGCTGCCGGCGCCCTCGAAAAAGCCGTGCGCGGCGATCAGGTGAATATTCAGATCGCTCCAGCGCAGGCTCTTGCCGCTGTCTGTCCTGTGAGCGTGTGTGACCGTCTTTAAATGCTGTGTGCCGTCGCCAAAGGGGCAGATGAGCCTGCCGCGGTTTTCCTCGCAACGGACGCGAAGATTGCTCTCGGAAAGCGCCGGATTGCCCTGCCTGGGCGCCGCCAGATCGCGCAATGCCTCCATTTCGATGGCCAGTTGCTCGACGGTCACGTTCAGTCTCTTAAGCTGCTGGGCATCGGCCTCGATGATCTCCCCAAGCGAGCGCGAATCCTGGCCGAAGAAGCCGCCGGCCACAATGCGGTCGCCCCGCATCAGTTGCTCAATTTGCGCAAGCTGCGGTTTATCGTTCATGGCGGCAGCCTTTAAGAGAACTTATCAAAGAAGATGCGGTCGCCGGTAAGGCCCTTTTTGACCAGCATGGCGATGGCCGCGTCGATCATGCCGGGGCTGCCGCACAGATAGGCCTCCGCGGTGGAGGCATCGCATGCATAGCGCTCGACCGCCTCGGTCACCAGGCCGCGCTGGCCGGGCCACTGCTCATCTTTGGCGACATTGGCCACCACCGGGATGAATTTGAAATCCGGCAGGTCCTGCTCAAATTGCCGCATCTGGTCCTGCATGAAAATATCACGCACCGTGTTGCCGCCGAAGAAGAACGCGGCCTTGCGGCAACTGCGGATATTGCGCAGTTGGTGCAGCATGGATGCGATCGGCGCCATGCCCGACCCGCCGGCGATGAAGATGATCTGCGACTGGCTGGAGCTGAGGCGAAATTCGCCATTGGGCCCGCTGAAGCGGACCTCGTCGCCCTTGCTCAAATGATCGAAGAAATAAGTCGTGCTGATGCCGCTCAGCACCCGCCGCATGATCAGGTCTACGCGATTGCCCTTAGCCGGATCGGAGGCGATGGAATACGCGCGGCTGATCTCTTCACTATTTGGCAGGTACGGCGGCACCTGCATCTGCACGTATTGACCCGGGTTGAAGCGAAGCTGCCGCGGCTCCAGCAGACGCAAGGTAAAACGGCGGATGTCGTAGGTAAGTTCCGCCATCTCCTCGACCTGGGCCGTGTACTCCTTTATCGCCAGAAGGTCCGCCGGCACTTCGACGGCCACATCCTGGCTGATCCTCACCTGGCAGGCCAGGCGTACGCCCTGCTCGATCTCCAGGGGCGAAAGTTTCGCCCCTTCCTGCCCGTTCAGTGCACCGCCGCCGGAAACAATTCTCACCCTGCACTGTCGGCAGATGCCGCGGCCCCCGCAGGCCGAGGGCAGGAAGATATTTGCCGCGGTGAGTCCATTGAGCAGGCTGTCCCCCTGCGCGGCGGTGACCACTTTGGCCCCGCCGTTCACGACAATTTTACACACAGCCGCGCCAATGGGCCCGCGCGGCCCGTGTTCACTTATTAAATCGTGCGTTTCCATGAAAAAAACATACCCCCGTGATAGCGGGCGTTTCCCTCGAATTATCGTGAATACTTCTGCGCCAGGTGATCGGCCACGCGCCGCCCCAGTGCGCGGCAGCGGGCGAGTGCCTCATCATTGGGCACGTACAGGGCGGCCACGCCCTCATCAATCACTTCGACATCCATCTGCCGCAGCAGGTCGGTCAACTGGCCCACGGCCTGTGTGGACCAGCCGTAGGAGCCGAAGGCCGCGCCGATCAGCCCGCGCGGGGCCAGGCCCTTCAAATACGTCAGCACATCCGCCAGCGACGGGAAAATGTTGCGATTGAGCGTGGGCGAGCCCACCAGCAGCGCTCCCGCATCCAGCACCTCGGTGGCGATATCGCTCCGATGGCTGCCGGATAGCGGCATGAGCCGCACCGGCGAGCCGCCTTCGCGCAGGCCATCGACGATCGCGCGGGCCATTTTGGCCGTGGAGCCCCACATCGTGTCGTACATAACCACGCACTTACGGGTGCGGGTGGGAGCGGCCCACTTATTGTACAGCTCAATTATCTTGTCGATGTCTTTTCGCCAGATGGGCCCATGGTCAGTGGCGATGAGTTTGATCGGCAGCGCCAGCTCCTTCAGCCGCGTGGTCAGCTTGGTGATGAGCTTGGACAGTGGCATCAGGATGTTGGCGTAATATTTGGCCGTTTCCTCTTCAATCAGCGGCCAATCCATTTCGTCCGTGAATCGCTGCGAGGAGGCCAGGTGCATTCCGAAGGCATCGTTGGTGAACAAAATCCCATCGCCCGCAAACCAACTGAACATGCTTTCGGGCCAGTGGATCATGCGGGTTTCATAGAACGTCATGGCTGCCCCGCCCAGATCGATGGACTGCCCATCCTTCACGGGCGTTATGCCGCTCAGGCCAAAATGATCATACAAAGCCTGCACACCCAGCGCCGAGGCGAAGACGCGCTGCGGCTTGATGATCTCCATCACCGCGGGCAGCGCGCCGAGTGGTCCATCTCCGCGTGGTTGGAGATGATCGTGCGAATCCTGGCCGGATCCATCACGGAGGCGATGCGCGCGAGCATCTCATCCCGGAACGGCGCCTTTACCGTGTCGATCAGCACCGGCTCGTTGCCCGAGATCAGATAGGCGTTATATGAAGTGCCGCGGGATGTGGCGTAGCCGTGAAAATCCCGCAGGTCCCAGTCGATCGCTCCTACCCAGTGCACATGTTCACTGATGGGAATCGCACTAAATGACGGACTCATTTTAAGCCTCTAAAAGAACTACAAGGAGCCGCGTTGCGACCAAAACCGTTCAGATGCAAGGAGGGCCGACGACGACAACCTAAGTCAGGTTGTCGAGGAGGCACGACGCCGCAGATGGGCGGTTTTCGTCGCAACCCTTCGGGACGGTGCATCTTCTGCCGCATCTTTTCGTCGCTCGGGCTCGACATATCAATTGCGATATGCCGTCGCCCTCGCTTCTCAATCTGCGTCAGAATCTGCACCGTCGCGGCCCTCGTAGTTCTTTTAGAGGCTCTCACTCCTGCTTGCCCTTGCCCATGGCCGCGCGCTGGCGGGAGAGCTGCGCCACGTGCCGCAGCTCCTCGCGGATTATCTGCTCCACCTTCGCCTGGCTGGCGGGGCTGGTAATAATCTCGCGCAGGGCCGAGTAATACACAATAGATTCTTTTTCCAGGCCGATGGCCGTCGAGAGGATTTCCTGCGGCGTCTCCTGGCCGGTGAGGATTTCTTCCGGCCCGCCCTGCAAGTCGAACACGTGTCCGCCGGCGATGGCCTGGAGGTACTGGCCGGCCTCGGCGTCGGCATCAAGCTCCGAGCCGGCCCGCTCTTCGGGCGTCAGCGCCGCCTGCATCTCCAGGAAGGTCTTTTCGTGATCCATCTCCATCTCCGCCAGACTATCCAAAAGCTGGCGAACCTCGCGCGATTGGGCCGCCCGCGCGGCCTCTTTGTAAAAGAGCACGCCGTTGCGCTCGATCTGCGCGGCGATCTCCAGCACCTCGTTGGCCGTCAGGTTTATGCCGATGTCACTCATTGCCCACCTCAAGCCTTTCTTTCACCCAGTTTGTGGTCCAGCATCATCAACGCGCCCGGCGCTTTGGCCGCCATGCGCAGCACCTGGACGATCTGGTTAGTCTGCGATTCTTCTTCGACCTGCTCATTAATGTACCATTGCAGAAAATTCAGACTGGCCAGGTCTTTTTCCTTCGTGGCCAGATTGGCTAGGTCATGAATGTGCGCGGTCACCATCTGCTCGTGCTCGTAGGCCGCCTCGAAGGCCGCCAGGGGCGAGGCCCATTCCTCCGGCGGCTCCGCAATGGCCTGGAGCTTCACGTGTCCGCCGCGTTCGGTAATGAACTTCAGGAATTTCATCCCGTGGCCGATTTCCTCCTGCCACTGCACGCGCATCCAGGCGGCCATTCCCGGTAGGTTCTTCCTTTCCAGGTCCCCCGCCATGGCCAGGTACAAATAGGCCGAGTACAGCTCCCGGTTGATTTGCTCGCCAATCGCCTTCTGCATGTTCTTGCCGATCATCGCCATCGCTGCGCTCCTTTAGCTGGAACCGGCTTAAGCCAGTTCCTGTCCTGAAGTAAAGTCTCAACGTACATGCTAGAGGGGCGCAGTAGCCACTTTCAAGGTGGGGTGGGTATTAAGACTGTAGGCCGTAGGCTGTGGGCTGTAGGGACATAGCCGGAGATCCTGCTGTTACTACAGCCTACAGTCTACAGCCTCTTTTCCTGTGGTCTTGCCGTATAGGTCCCCAACTCATTTATGGCCGCGCAAAGTTTTTCCGCGGAAAGCCCCTCGCCCTCGACAAAGGCCTGGCGGCCCTTCAGGTCCACCACCGCCGCGCGGACGCCGGGAACTTCCTTCAATATTCTGGTGACCGTGGCCTGGCAGTGCGTGCAGGTCATCCCTTCGACCGCCAGGGTCATTTGCGAGGCCTGGGGGATGGCTACGGGCGAAGCAATCCGGCCGCGCAGCCTGGTGATTAATGGAACCACCAGCGACGGCAGCAACATGACCAGCAGCACCACCGCACATATCACGCCCAGCCAGTTCGTTTGCATGTTCATGGGGTTCATGTCATGCGTGGGCTGCCAGGTGATGTGCAGCGCGGAGTATGCCGCATCCATGGCCAACCCCGCGGCAATGGCCATAATGGCCACGGCGATGACGTACACCACCGCCGTGCGGCGGCCCATGACCTTCCAGATTGTGCCTATGGTGGCCGCGTTGGTGGCCGGGCCGGTGATCAGGAATACCAGGGCCGCCCCGGGCGAGAGGCCCTGCGTGGCCATCAGCACCATCACCACGGGCACCGAGGCGGTTGCGCACACATACCCCGGGATGGAGGCGACAAACATCACCAGCATGCCCACCAGGTGATTGCTGAACAGGCCCGCCAGCGTTTGGGCCGGCAGGAGCGCCATAATCAGCGCCGCCGCCAGCAGGCCGGCCAAAAGGCTGCGTCCGATGTCGGCCGGCAGTGTATAAAAGCCGTAGCGGAAAATCCGCACCAGCCAATGCGGCTTAGGCTCGTTTGATGAATGCTTCTGCGCGGCGGCGTTCACTTCCGAGGGCTCGGCCTTTTCCTGAGGCACGAAAAACTTCACCGCCAGTCCGCCCAGGACGCCGCTGATGACGGCCATGATCGGCCGCAGGATGGCAAACAGGCCGCCCAAAAGGCTGTATGTGGCGGCGATGGAATCCGCGCCGGTCTGCGGCGTGGAGATCAAAAACGCCGTGGTTGCACCGCGGCTGGCGCCGTGCCGCCGTAGCGAGGCAGCCACCGGAATCACGCCGCACGAACACAACGGCAGCGGTATGCCGAACGCCGCGCCCTTCAATATCGGCCCGAATCCCTCACCGCCCAGATGGCGCTCCACCATCCGCGGCGAGATCAGAACGGACATGATGCCCGCCATGATGAAGCCGAACATCAGGTATGGAGCCATCGCCACCAGGATGGACCACATTTCCCCGGCCGTACGCAAGATGAACTGCAAAATATTCTCCATTCCAGAATAATTGTACCAAAAGGCGGCAATAGGACATTTAGGGCTTTTCAGTCCCTTTATTTAAGATTTGCAATTGCGGATTACGGATTTGGGGTTGCGGATTTGCATAATCGGAACAAATTATTCTTCAATCCGAAGTCCGCAATCCTTGACTTGCCGTCCCGTACGTGCAAACCTGTCACTCATACGCGATCTCCTTTTAAAGGTACTGACACATGGCAACATTGGGGAACTTTCTCTGGTTCATCTTCGGTGGGTGGCTTTCGGCACTGATCTGGCTTGTAGGCGGGGTTCTCATGGCAGCAACCGTAATTGGCCTCCCGTTCGCCTATGCAGCATTTCGCATCGCCAGATTTGCTGCCTGCCCCTTTGGTAAGGAACTTGTGGATGCTCGTCTGCTGGGCCAAAAAAGAATTCCAGGCACACTTCTGGCAAACGTGCTATGGTTCTGCTTGGCGGGCCTGTGGCTTGCAATCAACCATCTGGTCTTGGCCCTGTGCTGGCTTGTGTCATGTGTTTTTATCTTGCCGATTTTTTTTGGTGCGCCTGCATGGGCAGTCGCTCATCTCCGCTTGGCAAGTGTTTCTCTTGCCCCTCTTGGCAAGCGAGTGATGCCTCGCGGCGCGAATGCCGTAGCTGCGGTAGTCGCAGCGCAAAAGCATGCTTGAGTAGCAACCAAATAAAGACGCTTGAATCATTATCAGATTGAAGAGCCAGCCGTGAATAAGAAGCGTCCCTCCCGCCCCGCGTCCCCGTGTCTCCGTGTCTTCCAAGGTCTTAAATCCGCAATCCGAAATCCGCAATCCGCAATTCTTCTCACCGCCCGCTTTGCCGGTACGTCTCATCCGATGGCGGAACGGTCTGGAACGAGGGCAGCGGTCGCACCGTAACTGGCGGAGAGGGCAAGCTCGGCTGCGTCTCCGGGGCCGGCCTGAATTCCAGCCTGGATTCACTGGATGAAGAAGGCTGAGCATATCCCGCCGGCGCGGAGGGCGGCGGGGGCACGGATACCGCCGGCGCCGGCGCAGCCGAAGGAGACGGCGCCATTGATGGCGCGGGCATGGGAGTTGGCGCAGGCATGGCTGATCCCGGAGCGGGTGTGGGTGCAGGCGATGGCGCGGGCGTCGCAGGCTGCATGGACGGAGCAGGCATGGCCGCCGCCTCGCCCGTTGAAGCTTCCGTGGCCGGGCGGGAAGAAAGCTGAAGCACGTGTACCGTGTTATTGCTGAGCTGGGGAACGTACAGAAAACTGCGCTTGTCATCAAAACCCAGGATGCCCGGCATCTCGACCGTGGCCAGCTCATTTACGCGCAGGCGGTCGGGGGAAACGGACAGCACCTTCCCGGTTTTGAAATCGGCCACGATCAGCGTCTCATCCGGCAAGAACGCCAGGCTGCACGGCTGCTGGAGGTAGTTGCCCAGCCCCTGCGGGATGGGCGGAACTTTGCCGTCCGGATCGACCTTGTACACCTCCGGATGCCGCATGGAGGCCGACGCGGCGTAGATCGCCCCGCCGTGATACACAATGCCGGCCACGCCCACGGGCGCGGCGATGGCCGTGATCTCGAACGTCCGGGGATCGACGCGATAAATGCGGGCATCGTTGCCGTCGGAGACGTAAATGTACCGGCCATCGGTGGCCACGCCCACCAGCTTATGGCCCTGGGCGATCAAAATTTCCTGTCCCTGATTCGGATCGGCGATCTGGTAGCGGACCAGGCGGTTGATGTCGGCCGTGTACAGCCAGCCTTCCAGTATGCACATGCCCTTGGGGGCGTTGAGGAAAATGGCCGGGTTGGAATTTATCCAGCGCAGCTCTAAAAGCCGCCCGCCGGCCTCAAGTTTGGAGATGAAGGCCGCGGCATCCACCTCCCAGTACCCGCTGTCCGGGCTGCCTTCTATATTGGAGACGTACACGGTTCCATCCCTGTCGGGCAAGGCCGCAAAAGGCAGGTTGAAGCCGCCCGTGCTGGCGACGGGCGTGGCCACCCACTCCATGGGGGTTCTGTGGCTGCACCCGGCGGTTAAAAAAATGGCCGCGCAGAGGATGGCTGCCAGGTGCAAGTGCGTGAATTTACCCATCTATTGCTCTCCTTGCCCACCGCATCGAGCGTCACGAACCGGGTACCGTGGCTGCAACCCCTCTCCCTTGGGAGAGGGTGGCCCGAAGGGCCGGGTGAGGGTGTGCACCCACGTCTCCTTCCGAGAGAAACGTGGCTGGATAAGAATCCAGCCACGGCACTCAACTCCATTAGGCCATGAATGTTCCGCAAGTTCAAGGTCCAGGTCACGGGGACGCGGAGACACGGAGACACGGAGACTATGACGTCCCCGCGTCTCGGTGTCTCCATATCTCCGTGTCTCCGTCCGTTCTGCGGTCACAACTGCGAAAGCAGAAACGGCTTCACCTTATCAGTCACCTTGACCAGCAGCCGGTTCTTACCCCGCTGGCCCGCGCGGAAATTGAACGTGTGGCTGCCCCTGGGGAAAATCACCAGTTCGGTCACGCCTTCAACATGCGCGGCGGCTAGATCCCTGGCATCCTGAACGGGAATCGTCTTGTCGCCCTGGCAATGCACGGCCATGTACGCGCCGCGGTAGCGGCGCAGCAGCTCCAGCAGGTCGTAGCGCGAGCCGGCGGCGTCAATATCGTCAATAATCGCGCGGCCGACGTACAAATCCTGGCCCGTGCGGTCACTGTGGATGGCCACGCGCCCCTCCTGGCGGAGCCGGCCGCGCATTTCCTCATCGTGCATCGGCTGCTTCGGCGAGCCGAGCGTGATGATCGCCTTTAAGGCATCGGTCTGGCCGCTGGCGAGGATGGCCGTGTCGCCGCCGCGGCTGTGGCCGATCATGCCGATGCGCGTTGGATCAAGCCGGTCGGCCTGGGGCAGCTTGCCATCCCGCACGGCCGCGATTATGGCCAGCGTGTCGTTGACCTGGTAACTAAAGGTGTCCTGCTCGAACAGGTCCGGCCGGTCGTAGAGTTTGCCATCGCCGGTTATGCCGCAATGGCTGAAGGAGAAGCGGATCACGCCTATTCCCGCGGCGGCCAGCTCCTCCGCCAGTTGCGGCAGAAAGCCCCAGTCGCACCAGGCCGTAAACCCGTGCGCCAACAGAACCACAGGCGCTTTGCCTGCGCCGGCCGGCAGGTGCAGGTGGCCGATGATCGGCTGGCCGTTGGAGCCGGGGAGTCCAAAATTCAACATATCGTCAGGCATGGGAAAAATGTACCAATCCCGCGCGCACCTGCATCAGATTACTTCAGAAAGGGTCAATCTGCGGCTCCTCTAGCTGCCGATTTCGCGCGTAACGAGCAAAGAGATAAAGTGCCAGGAAGGGAGAGGCCAAACCCATTACATCCAAGGTAACAATGAATTGCCTAAAGGTGGAAGCGCCTGGCGTAATGATGCAGGAGACCCAAGACAGGGGAAGGGTGGAAAACCAGATAATGATCATCGCGCCCGCAAATTTCGAGAGATGCCCGGGCTGCCGCCACAATACCAGCGCCCCCACAAGAGAAAGTGCGGGCATGACACAGCCTTTGAGCAGTCCAACCCAACGAATCACCTCCTGTAGAATTGTGGCGCTGGAAACTTTTGGCTGACTCACCAGAGTCTGTACGGCATAAACCGCAGAGTCCGCCTGAGACGCCACCTCAAGCAGGAACACAACTATGGGAAACATCATCCAATCCCGTCGAGCGACCGCATAATTGCAGAACACCGGCAGGCGGGTTCCCTGCGACCTGTCGGACATCGACTGACGGTGCTGTCTTGTGAATAACGGGAAAGCAATTAGACAGGCGGGAAAGACCGCATTCAGCAGGACAGACTGCAACTGGAACCAATCGCTTATATCAATTCTGGCATCGGTTCCGGCGATTGGCAGGGATTTGCTCGCTATCCCGTAAACGCCCCAGCGTGGAATGATCGCGACGAGCAGCGCAACAACCATCACGCCCATGCGAGCCCATTTCTTCCGGCGCATAAGGCCCAATGCCGTGGCGGTACAGATAGGCAAAAAACCGATTTGTGCGCAGACGCCCAAAGTCCAGGGGGATAGTGGAAGTGTCCACACTTGCCAGATATCGCGCGTCACCTGCGCCGCCGTCACCACCACGCGACTAAGCAGGTAAAACCCCAACAGCACCGGCCACTTGGGGAGGTAATAACGATGATAGGCATCTGGCTCAAATGATTTGCCGCACTCGGGGCATCGGGCAATTGTAAGCCCTCGCAAGAGATACCCGCACCGATGGCAGCGTGCATCTTCGGGAAGCGAAATGATCGGTGTTGCCGGCGTGTCAGCTTGGTTCTTATTGATTGCTGCTTCCAACGAATTTCCCCGAGTCGGTTCCATGCATCTTATGACGCAGCAGAACCCGGTGTGTTACAAATGTTTTCTATCGCAATATCACCTGCCGCACGCCGGGAACCTTGCCCACCTTTTCGGCCAGTTCCTTCAACAGGATTTCGTTTTTCATCCGCACGTGGAACGTGGTGCGGGCCTCATCCTTCTCCACGTGGTTGAGCATGGAAAAGTCCCTCACCTCCGCCGCGCCTTCATCAATCACCTGGCGAACGGAGGGCAGCGCCTCGCTGGTTGAAGTGATTATCAGCGTCCGCTCCTGCGACCGCGGCAGATGGAAGTCCAGGATCTTCAGCCCCCACAGGACGACCAGGATCAGCGCCGTGGCAAAAATCGCGACAATATACATGCCGAAGCCGCAGGCCAGGCCGATAGCCGCGGTGCACCACAGGCTGGCCGCGGTGGTTAGCCCGCGGACATCGGTGCCGTAACGCAGAATCACGCCGGCGCCTAAAAATCCGATACCGCCCATCACGCCGTAGGCCACGCGGGCGGGATCCACACTGATGTGCGCCGACGAAGTGCTGCCATAGACATCGCCAAAGGCCAAGGAGACGATCATGGCCAGGGCGGAGCCGGCGGCCACCAGCATCTGCGTGCGCAGGCCGGCGGACTGGCCGTGTACGCTGCGCTCCAGGCCGATAAAGCCGCCGAGAATCACCGCCGCGACGAGGCGCAGAAAATCCGGACCCACGTGATGCCAGGCCAGATCCAAGGGCATTGTTGAGGCTCCAGCCAAAAATAGGGCTTCAGGCTTTAGGCTTTGGGCTTTGGGCTTTGGCCTACAAGATACTTTGATCGGCTGCAACAGCCTACAGTCTACAGCCTACAGCCTTTTTGATTGGCTCCTACAGCCTACAGTCTACAGCCTAAGTTCTACCGCCGTCCCGGTGAAGGCCGCAGATTCGCCTGCTGTCCCTTGCCGTCCTTGTCCGTGCCGTTGTAGGTGCCCAGCAGTTTCATGGCCTTCTTCGTGTCGGCCACTTTAAAGACGCAGGTGGTCTTGCCGCCCGGGCCGCCGCCGGAGGTGTAGGCGTAGGAGATGTTGACGTGGACATCGGCCAGGTCGCCGGCCACCGAGGCCAGCACGCCGGGCCGGTTCTGCAAATTCAGCACGAGCACTTCCGTCTCGGTCCAGTAATCATTCTTGGTCTTGAGCACCTCGCGGGTCTTTTCCGGCTGGTCGCACACGAAGCGCAGCACACCATGCTCGCTGGAATCCACCAGCGTCATGGCCACGATGTTCACGTGGGCCTTGGCGATCGACTTGGTCACCTGGGCTAAAACCCCCGGCTTATTCACGAGAAACACGGAAAATTGCGTATCCACATGCATGCTCAATCTCCCTTTTAAAGCTAAGTACAAATTACAAAGTTCTAGTGACAAATTAACGACAAGAAAGAATCTTTGCTCCATTCCGGCCGTTAACTTGTAATTTGTAACTTGTACTTTGTACTTCAATTATTACAAAGTACGAGTGACAAATAACCCTATGAACTAGCTCTTCTTCCCACGTCCAGCCAACCACACCGATTCGTGCGCCATATCCAGCAGCAGCCGCAGCGCGGCAGCCATGGCCACGGCCGCGGTTTCCACGCGAAGCGTGGATTGCCCCAGCCGCGCGGGAGCAAAACCCGCCTCGAGGGCCTGCGAATACTCCGCCGGCGTCCAGCCGCCTTCGGGGCCTACTAATAATGTAACATCCGCGACGGCCGCGGGTATTTCCAGATGGGCCAGCAAGGGCGTCTGCTCGCCGCCATTGGCCAGGATGCCCAGGCCGGCAAATTCTGAACCGATGAACTGTGCAAAATTCACCGGCGCGGCAAACGCCGGCAGGAAAAGCTGGCGGCTCTGGCGAATGGCCGAAACGCAGATGGCCTGGTAGCGCCGCAGCGCCGCCTCGTTGGCTTCCGGCTGCACGACCGATCTTTCGCACACCAGCATCTGAAGACTGGCCACCCCGAGCTCGGAGGTCTTTTCCAGCAGCCAGTCCAGCCGCTTGCCCTTGGGAGGGGCGAAGGCCAGGTGAATCCGTCCATGTGGCCGAGGCTGAGAGCCTTGCGTATCTTCAATGGCCACCTGCACATCCCGCCGCGTGGTGGAAGTAATCCGCCCCGTCGCCGAGCCACCGCGGCCATCAAACAGCTGGATAATATAGCCGGTCTTTAAGCGCAGGACGTGGAGTGCGTGGTGGGCTTCCATCTCGCCGAGGACTACCGTCGGCGGCGAAAGATCGGGGGCGAAAACACGGTGCCGCGTGTTCACTACTTTAGGATATCTTCCGTTGTGTTCCTGGGTCAACTGCCCTTAGCCTTTGAACGAACTGCCGATGTGAAAAATCCCAAATCCCAAACTCCAAATCCCAAACAAATTCCAAGCTCCAAATTCCAAAGCACCTTCACGCACATAGCACTGGCGCCTGCGATAAAGCCCGTTTGCAGTCTTGAGCCGCGTAGCGGTGGACCATTCCAGGCCGGGGCGGAAGCCCCGGCATTATCGCGTTTAAAATGCGAGCCCCGGCAGGGGCGGCACAAAATGTTGGGAATGTGCCGCCCCTACGGAGCTCCGTGTTCTTCTTGGCTCGACTGCCGGGGCTTTCGCCTATTCCATTGCCGACCCGCCCGTAGAGTCTTTGATAGGCACGACAGCACCATTCTTTAGTGGAGACACTGTGTTTACCGCTATTTTAAAAATAACTGCCGCACAGAAAGTCACAACAAATCCAAGCGCCCATGGAAGAAAATCCGCCCACATGCCACGTTGAGAATAGTTCTCAGAAGCGAACGCGTGAATAGTTCCCGCATAAGAGGAGCCCGCCAAGGCAATTAAACCAGCCATCTGGGGAACAAAGCAGCTCCATATAGAGCGGCGTTGGCTCAAAGCAATCAGGACAGGAACGTCCAGGCTAAGGATACCAACTAATACACCAACTACTTGGCCTGCAGGAATCATGTGAAAACTCATATCACCTATGACTAGCTCGCCGGCGCTCTCTCCGGCGTACCTGGCCACGTTAGCCCTAATAGACTGCAAATCTGCAAAAGCACAGTGTTTAAAAAACTGAAACAGCAATGATCCCATAACGGCGACCAATATCATTCCAGAAACATAGCCAAGTGATGGACGCGATCTGTCTTTCATGCAATTTCTCCCGGCGCCTTCAAAACCCCAGCGCCTTCAACAACTGTTTGTGCTCGTTAACGGTTATCTGCGGCTGGCCGCCCGCAGCCGCCAGCTTGTGGGCGTGAATCTGACCCGGCCGGCGCCATAGAATCGAAGCGCCAGCCCAGTGCGTTGGGGGCCACGAAATCCTTGGCGAGATTATCTGCCACGTAGGCGCAGCCTTCGGGTTCCACGCCCAGTTTCTGGGTGATCAGGCGAAAACCCGCGGGGTCAGGCTTCCAGAATTTTCGCCCTAATGTCTCGGTAAAGACCACGCAGCCAAAGATGTCCCGTATTTTCAGGGCCTCCAGCTTGAGCTCCTGGGCGGGCAGGAAACCATCCGAAAGCAGGCCCAGTGCCGCGCGGCCCTGAAGTTTTTTCAGTGCCGCCCCCGCCTCCTGCTCCACCTGGATCTCCGGCTCATGGCCGCGGTACACATCGATCAGCTCGGTCAATTGATCGCTATTGAGGCCCAGGTGGAAGAACTCGTTGGCGACATCGAACATCTTTTCGCTGCTGCCGGAGAGGAAACGCTGCCACATCCACTCGGCGAGCTGCTGGGGGGAAAAACTGTCGGAGCCCGCGGCCATTTTGCGAGCCTGCGGCCGCGTAGCCGCTGTGGATGTATTCCCGCTCCAGGTAGAGCGTGTCGTCCAGGTCAAAGACGACTGCGGCGGCCGGCCGTAAATCGAGCTGAGACTTCATGACATCTTCACCGGCTCGGCAAAACCGGGCAGTGTGGAGGGCTGGGCAACCTGCGTGAACATGGCCTCATCATACCGCATCATGAGCAGCTTATCGGTAAATTTGCCGAGCTGCGGCTCGACCTTCTGCCCCAGCGCCTCCATGATGACCATGCGCGGCAGATCCACGCCGGCCTCGATGGACAGCGGGGCGCCGCCGGCAAAACGCGGGTTGATTTCAAAAAAATAGGGCTGGCCGCCCGGGGGACGGCGGCACTGGGCGTTGAACACGCCCCAGATGCCGGGCATCTGTGCGGTCAGCTTGACCGCCGCGTCGATAAGCTGGCGATCATTGACGGTCAGGCTCTGCTCGACCTCGGCAGCCCGCACGATCAGCCGCTGGCGCGGCACCACGGCGCACACAACGCCGTCGCGCCGGCAGAAGATGTCGATCGTGTATTCCGGTCCCTGCACATAATCCTGGGCCAGGAGGCGCGCGCCGAAGGTCGCCACGTGCGCCCCCAGTTCGCGGTCGTTGGATACCCGCCCCGCCCCCAACTCGGAGGCGTGGATCGGCTTTAAAAAGCAGGGGTAGAACGGTTTTTTGCGAAATTCCCGCAGCTCCACGCTGCGGATGACGGGCAGGCCGGCCTTCTTGACGATCTCGCTGAAGGCCAGCTTGTCCTTGACCAGCGTGACGATGTTTTCGGGGCCGACCATCACCTGGCAGCCCGCCTTGACAAACTTTTCCGAATGGCGGGAAAGTGAGCGCAGGTCCACCTCCGACAGGGGCACGATCAGCTTGATCGAGCGCTCGGCGGCCAGTTGCTGGAGGAAGGGAATGTAATGGAGCGTGTTGGCGGCCGGCGCCACGCAGAAATGGTCCGCCGCCTGGCCGGCCGCGGTGGTCGGCGTGAAATCCGTGGCGATTATCTGGCCCTTGAGCTTCAGGCCTTCCAGGGCGCGCTTGAACGCGCGCACCAGCGAAAGCTGCGCCCGTTCCGGTCAGCAGGATGTTAAACGGCTCGCTCACTTTGTATCTGCTCCCGCACCTGCGTGCGACTGTACTGCCGTTCGTAGGTGACTTCTTTTGCGGCCAAGGCGCTCCAGACGGTCAGCCACAGAATCCTGATATCCAGCAGCAAGGAGCGGTGGTCGACGTACCACACATCCAGCTCCAGCTTGTCCTCGTGCGTCAATTCCGCGCGGCCATTAATCTGCGCCCAGCCGGTCATGCCCGGC
Source organism: uncultured Phycisphaerales bacterium (assembly GCA_963785635.1). Lineage (GTDB taxonomy): Bacteria > Planctomycetota > Phycisphaerae > SM23-33 > FEN-1343 > FEN-1343. The sequence goes on along the minus strand of CAWAWB010000003.1, from coordinate 104,959 downwards.
AGAACTTCCAGGCGGCGTTTTTGCCGCTGGTTCCACAGGGCCGCCTGCCGCTCATACAGCGGCCGCGGGCCCACCAAAGACATCGAACCCGCCAGCACGTTAAAAAGCTGCGGCAATTCGTCCAGGCTGGTCTCGCGCAGAAAACGGCCGATGCGCGTCAGCCGCGCATCGTTGGCCGCAGAGGGCGAGGCGCCATATGGATCAATATCGGCGCGCATGGAGCGGAATTTCAACATATAAAAGGGCTTGCCACCCTTTCCAGCACGCCGCTGGCGGAAGATCGCCCCACCGGGTGAGTCCAGGCGGACGGCCATGGCGATGAGGATCATCACCGAGTAGACGAGTACCAGGCCCAGCAGGGTCAGAAAGATGTCGAAAAGACGTTTGATCATTCAGCGGGTCCTTGGGGGCGCAAAAAAGGCTTTCGCCCGAGCGATTCATCGCCCGGAGCCTGGCCATGCTGTTATACGTCGGCCGGCTATTATAAGTTGGCTTTATACCAATCGATGGCCTTAGTCAGGCCATCTTCGAAATAAACCTGCGGCTTGTAGCCGATGGTTTTGGCGGCCAGGGAGGTATCGGCCAGGCTGTGCATTACGTCGCCGGCCCGCATTTCCTTATAGATCGGCTGGACGGCGGTGGACAGCAGCTTATTCAGCATGGCCAGGATCTGGTTGAGGCTTGTGGCCTTCTGGCAGGCGATGTTCATGGCCTGGCCCTTGCACACGTTGGCCGGGGCATTGGCCGCAAGCCAGTTGGCCTGGCAGACGTTGTCGATGTAGCAGAAGTCGCGCGACTGCTCGCCATTGCCGAAGACCACCGGCTGCTGGTTGTGCAGGATGGCTGAGACGAAGGCGGGAATCACGGCCGCGTAGGCGCCGTAGGGGTCCTGGTGCGGGCCGAAGACGTTGAAGTACCGCAGGCACAGCGTTTCCATGCCGTACACGGCCGCGTAGGACTGCATGTAGGCTTCGCAGGCGAGCTTGCCGGCGGCGTAGGGGCTCATGGGCCGCGGAACCATGCCCTCGTGCTTGGGCGAATCGGGCTGGTCGCCGTAGGCGCTGGAGCTGGCGGCGAAGACGACGCGCTTTACGCCGGCGGCGCGGGCCGTCTCCAGCACGTTAATCGTGCCGTTGACGTTGACATCGTGGCTTAACACCGGTTCGGCGACGCTGCGGGGGACGGAGCCCAAGGCCGCCTCGTGAAAGATCGCAGAGACGCCGCTGACGGAGCGCTTCATGACCTCTTTATCGCGGATATCGCCCTCGATCATGGTAATGCGGCCGGCGACATCGGCGAGGTTTTCTTTTTTGCCGGTGGCGTAGTTATCCACCACGACCACCTGGTGGCGCTTATCGAGGATGAACTTCACGAGATTCGAGCCGATGAAGCCTGCGCCACCCGTCACGAGATACTTCGCCATGCTGAGACTCCTGTTGTCTGAGAACCCTCACCCCGCCCTCTCCCAAGGGAGAGGGGTCTTAAAGGCGCTTTCTTTCGTAATCAATCACCTGCTGCAAAGTCGTCGCGAGTTTTACCTTAGGCTCGTAGCCGATCAAACCGCGGATGCGCGCTAAATTCGGCACCCTGCGCGGCAGATCATCGAACGGCTGCCCATAGGCCTGTTCATACGTTACGTATTTCTTGCCGGCCGTAGAACCGGTCATCTGAATTACGAGATCGGCCAGGGCGTCGATCGTGATGCTTTCCTCCGTTCCGATGTTGATGACCTGCCCCACCGCGGCGGGGCAAGCCATCAGCCTCTCCATCGCCCCCGTCACATCGGCGACGTTGCAGAAGCTGCGAACCTGCCCCCCCTGTCCGTACACCTGCACGGGCTCGCCGCGAATGGCCCAGCGCACAAAACGGGGGATGACCATGCCGTACATGCCGGTCTGCCGCGGACCTACCGTGTTAAAGAAACGGCAGACGACGGCAGGCAAGCCGAACTGGCGGTTATAGGCCAGGGCCAGAAACTCATCCACCATCTTGCTGCACGCGTAGCACCAGCGGCTGTACCGCGTGGAACCCAGGACGATGTCATCGTCCTCGCTGAATGGTATGCGCTCGCCCTTGCCGTACACCTCGCTGGAGGAGGCGATGAGGATCTTGCGGCCGAACTTGCAGGCCAGTTCCAGCATCACCTCGCTGCCGTGGATGTTGGTCTCAATGGTCCTGACGGGCTCATCCACGATGAGCTTGACGCCCACGGCCGCGGCCAGGTGAAAGATCATGTCGCAGCGGTCCACCAGGGAGGTCATCGTACCGATGTTGCGCACGGTGTCGCGGACGAAGCGGAAGTCCGGGCGCTCGAGCAGGTGGTGGATGTTATCCAGGCTGCCCGTCGACAAGTCGTCCACGGAGATGATGTTATGGCCGCTGCCGTCGCGCAGCAATCGATCGGCCAAGTGGCTACCAATGAAGCCCGCCCCACCGGTGATCAAGATGTTCATGCCTGGTTATCCAAAAGAGGTATCGAAACGAGCGCTGCACGATAACCGAGGCGGCTGCCGTATTCAAGCTACAGGCTTGGGGTTTAAGGAACGGCCTGGACGGCAGGCTGTTTGCGTTTAGGCTGTTAGCCCAAAGCTCCGTCGAACAGTGCTCGAACCACTGCCGACCGGTGCCCGAAACGGTGCCGGACGGTAGCCCGCCAACAGCAATCGCTGCCAATTGTTGGCAAAACCACGCCCTTCAGAATTGCCCCGATTCTTTGACCCGCCGCAACAAAGGCAACCGCTGTCAATCGGTGGCAAGAGTTGTCACACAGCCGATGACGGGACTTGAACCCATAACCCCGGCTTTACGAAAGCGGACTACCGGCCCTGTAAGGGTCTATTTTACAAAGACTTGTGTAGGCGCGTACCGCTCCGGTGCCCGAATCGGTGCTCACCCGCACGAATGTCTGCAAGTCATGCATTCGCAGGGACTTGATAGGACTGCTCAAACACTTTTACCGGGCGGCGTAGCGACCGGGGCGGCTGCCTCTTTGGGTCCGACGGAATATTTCAGGCGCAAATCCACGCTGGGCTGCTGGGGATGATCTGTGTGCAGGTGAAGCACTATGGCCTGAGCCCGTTTGATTGGCGGCACGCACTATAATGGGCAACGTTATCGAGCCGCCGCCTGGAATGGCGTCGCGGGCATTGTGGCAAAGCAGGCCGGTGAATCAGATTTGCTGTAGACCACGTGGAGCGGCTTAGAGTCCCGGTTGGAAACCTTCACGCTGGCGACAGTCTCTTGACCGGCCGCGAGGGCGCCCAGGTCGAGTACCGCTGGCTCAACCTTCACAGCCAGACCGATATCCGCCTTCACGCGCAGCAATATTTTGGGCAACCGGCTGTCCTTCGTCCTCAAAATGACTTTCTGATCGTAGTGCATGGATTCCTTAGGTGCCACCAGCACGACTTCAACGTCAACAGACCCTTTGGGCGGGATCATCTTTGGCGGCTGGAAAACGTGCATGCACTTGCATTCGCTGAATACGCGAGTGATCGTGAGTGCCTGGTCGTAAGGGTTCATTACAGTAAAAATAGTGGAATGTCTGCTGCCGGGCTCCACGTATCCAAAATCATGCTCATTTGCGGAAAGTGCATTGGGCTCCACTGGCATTGACGCTGCTCGTTCTTTGTCCAAAGCAGCTATTGGCATGGAGGCGGAAGCTTTCGCACCAGCTTGTGCAAGCTTGACATCCGCAGCCGTTATTCCCGGATCGTATGGCGCCAGCACTATGACAGCCACAATGGCGACAAGAAACCCCAAGGCCAGCAGGCCAGCCATTATCCACAAAGGCCTTCGTGGGGCAGATGGATCTTTTGTAGGTTCACCCGGCATATTCAAGACTACACCGTCGCTATCACAAGAATTCCCAGACCGGCAAATACAACGGCCAATGCCAGTTTAACAACAGCCAGGTGCTTGCGAAGCAAGCGACCGAGGACATCAGATTTAACCCCAAAGTACGCAACCGCAATGATCGCCATCAGCGGGAGGCTTGACATGAAGTTATACGTTAAGAGGTATGCAGCCGCGCTGGCTCTCATTCCCGGAGTGCGAGCGACAAAGACAATAGTGGGCAGGTACAACTGCCCCGTACACATGAACTCAAGCAATGCAACCAAGCATCCAACGCCTAGAGCGCCGATCAGCAGGTTGCGGCTTTTCATACCGTTGCGGATGACGGCGTGGATACGTTCTTTGACCGCCCTGGGCAGTCCCAAGGTCACGGTTTTGGCATCTCGCGTTCGCCAGTAACGAATGCAGTCGACAAGGCTCCACACGGCCAGCACCAAGGCCGAAATGCCCACAAAATAGGCCAAACCTCTGGCCAGGCCGGATTGCATGGAAAACTGCTTCACGGCCGTTAGCATTCCCAGCCCCAGCAGGAGGCGGGTAAAGAATACGGCCGACGTGAAAGAGGTTCCCACTATCGCCAGTTCTGTTCTGGAGCGGCCAAGATAAGTCAGCATTGACAGGAGAAAGACTATCGTGGTAAAGGCACAGGGATTGACGCCATCCACCAGACCAGTCGTTGCAATGGCCCCTACGCGAAAGCCCCTGAACTGCTGAATGATCCGGCTCATGGCCGCGCGGCGGTGGATTTCGGGTGAAACATCTTTTTGCTCGGAAACCCACGTAACGGCCCTGGCCGCAACGCTTTGCTGAATGGCCGCATCAAGCCGTTCTCGGATTCTCTTCGCATCTACAATGGCCACATTACCCACAAAGATCGCGGGGGGCGCCTCCACATCCTTGCCATAATGGTCAGCATAGACAAAAAGATCATCCAACGCCTCCATCTGGGCGACGTCTCTGACCTCCAGGGAGATTCGCTGGCCCCACTTTTGGCTAAGTTGGGGCAAAACATCTCGGACTTTCTTGCATTCGGGGCAGGTGGCGACGTCAAAATAAATCACCAGCAAAGGCTGCATTGTTTGGTCGGGGGCAACCGCCACCATATCGGCCGTAGCAGTGGTTCCCATGGACAAACTCCAGCACGCAAGAAAGCAATGAAGCATGAGTAATTGCTGCAGTTTCACCGTTGCTCCTGCTCAGCCATAATCCACAGTCGCCAAGTACACCGTCTACGATCTATCGTCTTTAGTTGGTTTTAGCCGGTGGCGGATGGCTGCCCCCAGGCGATACCCGCCGTAACCGAATATCCCCCCCACGAGCCATCCACCCATCAACATAATGTCTGTGAACATTCCAGCGAAAAATCCCGCAGCCGCGCATAGCACCGTGCACGTTATGCCAAGCGATAATCGTGGACCACAGATCAAGGCAAGCGCAAAGGAAATGACTACAGTCGTCAGCACTATCCAATCAGCGATATCTTCGTCTTTTTGGCCGAGGAAGCCGTGCATAACCACATAATCCCATGGCGCCACCTCCTGGTAAGGCATCTTCGCAGCAATCTCCCGCGGATTGGCAAGTGGAGTATCCGCCCACACACCGAATTCAGCCAGCTTCGTCCTCCATGATTCTTCATCCGGCAGGTGCCATACCTTGGCCGCTTCTACAAGCTTGTCATTCGAAGGAAGCTCGACCACGAAAAAGTCTTCTTCGCTCCGACCAAAAATGATATTGTCTCGCATTGCGAAGGTATCGATCAGCGTAATCTGCTGGTTAGGAGGGAAGAAGTCGCCCTTCCAAACGAACCGTTTCCCTAACACATCAATGGTGCGTCCAAAAGGGGCGTTCGCATCGTGCCGCACCAGCCAAGCAAATCGTCCCGACCAGTACCCCCAAATTTCGTAATCATCCTTGAGCGGCAAACGGTAGTGCGTGTGGGCCGCAACAGATACTTCGCATACGCCGAGCATCACGAATGTGGCACCGATGACAGCCATACGCCAACGCACGTCTAACCGTAGCCATCGTTTTACACGTATATATTTAGCGACGTATGTAAAGACTATATTCTGTTGATTTACATTTGACATCTTGCTCGCCTTGTGAGATCTATCCTTGGCTCTATTATTGCTTGCAACATCTTATAGCAGAAGCCGTGGCATTCTCGTCCCATGTATCTTGAATCCAGAAACCAAGACCCGGCCCAACTAATGCACCCAACACGTCATTTGCAATTACGCTACCAGGTCCGTCCTTTCGAAGATCTTGGGCATTCCTAAGGAATCTATAATGCTTTTTTATATACCAAGTAATTGTACAATTGGCGGTCGCCGTGCATCCACAGCCGTTAGTACTTTTACATTTGTTCTTATACCCCTTGCCACACGGCGATGACTGATTTCTGCAACTGATTTCTGGATGTATTAAATAGCTACTCGCCACCGGCACGGACGGCCGGTGACCAGTGACCGTATCAGTGCCCACCGGTGCTCGAAACGGTGCCGGACAGCAGTCCGCAGGTGGCAAGCGTTGGCAATTGGTGGCAAAATCGCACCCGAATAGAAGTGCCGTAAGCCTTTGCCCCCGCGTAACAAAGGCAACTCTTGTCAATTCCTGGCAAGAGTTATCACACAGCCGATGACGGGACTTGAACCCATAACCCCGGCTTTACGAAAGCCGTGCTCTACCATTGAGCTACATCGGCAAGTCCATCCCGCAAGGGATGGGTCTCACTGTTTACCATTCTGGGGCCGCCGGTTCAAGGCTTTTGGCTCTTTTGCCCTTTTTGGCCCTTTGCCCCTCGCCCCTGGGCCAGAAAGGCCTCCTGGAACCGCACCAGCATTTCCTGCCACTGATCCGTCAAAGCGGGAAGTTCGTGCTCGACAATATCCGCCGTGCGCACGTAATCTCGAGCCTGTAGACCCTGCTGAATTCGCTCCAGCATGTCCCGGCACCGACCGATCAAGACCTCGACATCCTGGAACTTTTCGCGGCCGCCCGGCAGGAATTTATCCGCCAGTTGCCACGCGTGCAACGTCGCCTTGTCGGCCGATTCCCAGGCCGACAAACACTGGCTTAAAAGCTCCATCGCCTGCTGCTGCCGCGGCAAGTGAGGTGCTCGGCAATGGCTACATGGTGCTGGCGGCTTTGCTCCAGGGCCTCTACCGTCTGCCCCAACGCCGCCGCGGCCAGCGAGCAGATCGAATCCGTCACAATCTCCAGCCGCCCCGCCGCATTTGCCGGTCGGTTGAGTAAACCGGCCATTTCATCATCGCCGACCGTCCGGCCATCGGCGCGAATCTCGACGATCATCCGGTCCTGATCCTGCGCAGACGGCGGCCAGCATATCCTTAACGGTTGCGCCGGGAGATGCCGCGGGAGCGATTGTTTTGCCGTCCAGACTGACATCCATGTCAGCGATTACTCCTTAGGCGCTGCGCAGGATTCTGCGCTACAACCGCACTTTGCGCGGCGGAGGTCGTATTATTCGCCAACCCGCGCAGGGCGATCAGGAACTGGGCGTGTGCGGTAGCACGATCCTGCCAGGCCCCCACAAGCTGCTCCATGAAATCATCGGCCGGCGGAATGGCCAGCGCCCGCTGCAAGGCCTCATCCAAGGTGCAGCCGCAGCGCATCTGCGCCAGCACCTGACGGAATTGGGCCGCGGTGAGCCGCTCGCGCAGGTAGGAGACCAGGCTGTAGCTGCGGGCATAGAAGGTATCGACGCAGTTGCTGTCGTACTGCTGGCACGTCGTCAGGGACTCGATGGAAATCCCCTGGCCGCTGGCCATGCTCGAGGCGGCCAGGATGGTGCGGTCGTCCTGGCTTGCAAATTCGCTGCCGAGGGCCAGGCCTTCCTGGAGATACAGGGGGGCGGCCTGGCTGCCGAACCACTCGGTCAAAAGCAGGTGGCAAAGCTCGTGCGGCAGCACGCGATCCAGGGTGGGCGTATTGAACTTGCCCGCCGAATCAAGCTGCACAAGATAGATCGTGCGATGGGCCAGGCCCTGGCTGTCGACGGAGTACTGGAACTCACCGCCGCTCCAGGACTCGGCGCCCTTCACCTGCGCCGCGTACTCCTGCTGTGTGCGGAATACCTGGATCTGCACGGCCGCGGGGCACTGCACATCCTGTGGGAAACTCGCCATCACGCGCTTCGCGGCCTGCTCGGCCAGATTCACCAGCAGATTCGCCAGCGCCGCATTCGGCGCGATCGCCTGGAAATGCTCGCTGGACTGCACGGCCAGTCCTGGCTCGACCGCGCCCAGTTCATCCAACTGCTGTTGGCTCAACGATGCGCTGGGCGTTGAAATCAAACCTGCTGGAGAGGGCATCGCGCGGCAGCGGGCAATCTCCGCCTGCACGTAAGTCTTGATAGAAGCATCCTGGCAGACCCCCAGGTAAGCTTGGTACGCCTGCACGGCCGCATCCATCTGCCCCAGCTGGGCATCGGAAGCGCCGGCGATGATCCAGGCGCGAGGATCGGCCGCATTTGAATCAAGGGCCAGGGCCTTGGCGCCATCGGCCGCCTGCTGCCACTGACCCCGGCTGTACAGCGCCAGAACCTGCTGCATCGGCGTTAAGGCTGTGGAGGCAGCCGCGGCGCCATCGCCGGCATCCGCCGCCAGCGCAGCACTGCCGCTCGCCGCGATGTACACCATCGCCAGCGCAACAAAGGCTGCTGCCGCCAGTTTGTGCCTACTGCATCTCATTCAGTTCTTGCCGCAGCGTGTCCTGGATCCTCAGCATCTTTTGACGGTCATCCTGCGCCCAGCGGGTCTCCAAGACCAGCTCGCGCGGGTATGGCCGCGCGATTTTCAGTATGGTCGCCAGGTCCTGGCAGATCTGCGTCGTCTGGGTCAGCATGCTGGAAAGCCTGGCTTGGTAATCCTGCGCGTCAGATCCTCGCGGCCCAGCGCGGCCATGTCGGCATCGAAGTTAACCGCGGCCGCCTCCGCGCGTCGCCGCAGTGCCTCGACGCGCAGCCGCGAGACCTCCACGCGATAGCTGTGGGAGATATCCGGCACGAGCGCATCGGCCTGGTCGAACTGGCCCATGATCTGGGCGTATGCCTCATCCGCCGCCTGCGAATCGCCAGGCGGATTGGCCTTCACTCGATCGAGCTGGCCGGCCGCATCGTTCATCAAGCCTCGTGCGCGATCATGCAGTGCGGCCGCCAGCACCCGCGGATCCGCCAGAGATGCCGGCCCGGCGGGCACGACCTGATCGGCCTTACCCAGTAGCGCCGCCTGCGGGGGATAAGCCTCAGTCAAAACGTACATGCCGCCGTTCTGGGCGATAATGTCGGCCAGGATGTACAGCCGGCCGCGCGTGAGCGAATTGGCCGGCGATCCGGAGGCCAGGCGGGAAAATGTTGCTGAAGCCGGGAAGAAGCCGCCCTGGCAAAGCTGTACGTAAGCCCCGAGGGAACCCACGGCCGCCCTTTCTTCGGACGTTACCATCAGGGCGACGAGGCGATTGATGATCGCCGTTGAGTTAGGATCAAACCCTGCCACCGTGGCCTGCGGCGCTAACACCGCCACGGCCTGCCCAATGGAATACCACTGCGAGCCGATCTTCACCTGGCGCAGGGCAGCGCGGGCGGTTTGATTATCACTGTCCTGAGCAACCACTTCCCAGTACAGCTCATTCGCCTGCCGCTCCAAGCCGTTCTTGGCCGCCCATGAAGCAAGATCGAGCAAGCCTGCAATATCGCTGGTGGCAAGCGTGCTTAATCGCTGCTCAAACTGCTGCTCGGCGAGCGCCTTGGGATCCGCCGGTGCCTGCGCATTGTCCGCCGTACCGGCCGGCGAGGCAGCGGCAGCGGGGCCGGAGGAATCAACCGAGGCAACCCCATCCGCCGCGGCGGCAGAACACAGCAGCCATGAAAATAGCGCCACTGCGATCAGCGGTCCTGGTATGGGCGACCGACCTTCCATTTATCTCCGCCTTTTAACTCCGTCTTGCTGGCCCTTGAACCCAGTATTAGCGAGGACCAAATGGCGAACTATTGTACCACACTTTTGGGACAAATTCCTTCCAGATTCGTCCCATCTGCACACTTATCGGTTGCCCGGGCGGGGGTGTTGACTGTCTGCCTTGATGCGGCTCCGGCTCCGCCGCGCCCCCTGTCAGGCATAGAATTAACCACAATACGGGTACGCAAAAGTGAGGATGCATTCCGTAACGCAGCCCCTGACCACAGCCAAGTACACTGACTGGTCCGGGCACTATCCTGCACATACGCGGCCCAAAGCCGATGGAGGCCAGCACAATGGCCGAATTTGGCACACAAGATGTGAGGTTACTGACTGTTATTTCAATACTTGCGCTTGCTGGCCTGGTTTTCATCGCTGCCATGTACGGTATCGCCCGCCCTCGTTCCCTTTCGCCCTTGGAGGCGGTACAAATGGGTCAGGAAGGCTTGGTCAGGGTCGGTAATTCCGCCCCTGAAGAGCCGGTCGAGGCAGCCCAGGTAGCCCCCAATGACGCCCCGTCGGCGGTCGTTTTGCCTGTCCAGACCGGGAATTTCCAAAAAACTTCCGAAAGAATTTCGCGGCCATACAAAATGAGCATGCGGGTTACCGCCTACTGTCCTTGCCCTATTTGCTGCGGTCCAAATGCGCAGGGCGTAACGGCCAGCGGCCAGAGGGTTACCACCAACGGCGGCCGGTTTGTCGCGGCCGACACGGATCTGCTGCCCTTTGGGACGCGTATCAGTATAGCCGGCTATTACCATGGGCAGATTGTGCCGGTTCTGGACCGGGGAAAGCTGGTGTACGGCCATCGGCTCGATGTTTTCTTCCCTTCGCACCAGCAGGCTAGAGAGTGGGGAGTGAAGTATCTTGAAGTAACCATCTACCCTGATTAGGCGAATTCAGCCCCTCGGGATTCTGGTCATATTCACGCCAACAGGCGGCCACATTCACTGAATGTGACCACCAAAGTGGTCACATTCGGCCGCTCCTTTATTTGCAAGGGGTTATATTTATAAAAGCACTAAAAAATGCCGAATGTGACTAGGGCTGCGTAAGTGGTCACATTCCGTCGAGGATCCCGCGAAATTAGGCGTTCTCGGCTTGTGGCTTCGATGCTAAGATTGTTCCTGCATGAACGGACAGGCTTGTACAGTTGGGCCGCTCCTGGCTCTCTCCACAAAAACTCACGGGCACGCCGATAAGGCCCGCGGGCATTCGCCATCACGCCCTTCGAAAGCAAGAGTGGAGATCGCAGAAGCCGCCGTTAACTGGCTAAACACGCCGGTGAGGAAATGGCTTCAGGCGGCGGCGATTGTGCTGCTGGTGCTGGTGGCGTACTGGCCATCCATTAACGGTCAGTTTCTGTGGGATGACAATTACTGGATCTGCATGAATCCGGTCATCGAGCAGGGCCAGGCTCCGTGGGGTTATTGGTGGACGGACAAGACGCTGGATTATCTGCCCGTGACCTCCACCTTTTTTTACATTCAATCTCAACTTTTCGGCCTGCCCCGCGCGGCCGCGCGAGGGCCGCAGGCGCCCTCATCCAGCAAGACCGTAGTTCGTGCCCAGGATGGCGACCCTGGGCGCTGACCGTATCGAGCCGTCAACGTGGCCTTCCACGCCGCGGCCTGCCTGCTCATCTGGCGGGTGCTGGTGGCAGTAGGCATGCCCGGGGCATGGCTTGGGGCGGCACTATTTGCCGTCCATCCCGTAACGGCGGCCTCCGTGGGCTGGGTGGCCGAGCAGAAGAACACGCTGTCCCTTATTTTTTACGCCCTGGCGATCCTGGCCTATTTGCGGTTTGACCGCGGCGGCCGCTGGTGGAATTTTGCCATCAGCGCGCTGGGCTTCGCGGCGGCTTTACTCGCCAAGCAAACGACAGTTGTCTTGCCCGCGGTGCTGGCAATTATTCTGCTTTATCGAGGTCGGCTGAGATGGTCCTTCCGTTGCCTTGTTCCGCTGGCAACGCTGTTCGTTATGGCCGCGGCGGCCGCCTTCCTCGTGCTGCACTTTCACAGCCGCTCTATCACACCCAAGGAATGGATAGCCCCCGCAGGCGCCGCCGCGCGGGTTATGCTGGCCGCCAAGGCGATCGGCTTTTATTTTGCGAAGGCGGTTGTGCCGATCCGGCTGAACATGATCTATTCAAGGGCCGAACCCACTGGCCTGGATGCACTTGCCCTGACCATTCCGGTTCTTGTCGCGCTCGGGATCGCGTTGTTGCTCTTTCGCCGCCGGGCCTGGGCAAAGGCCGCCGCGGCCATCGGCGGCTGCTTTGTAATCTCGCTGGCCCCCGTGCTGGGACTGGTGGATTTTATTTTCATGCTCTTTTCCTACTTCTCGGATCACCTGTGTTACCTGGCTCTGCCCGTCGTGACGGCGGCTATGGCCTTCGCGCTAGCCATGCTGTGGCGGCAGGGAAGAGGCTTTCGAATCCTTTCCGCGGGCGCGGCGGCGGCGATGTTGGCGCTCTTTGCGCTGGCCACTTCCTCCCGCGCGGCCATTTTCGCCAACAGCCAGCGGCTCTGGTTGGATGTGGAGGCGAAGAATCCGACCGCCTACGTGGCCCAGGATCATCTAGCGGCTGCGTGCTTTTTTGGCGGCGACTATGCACCAGCGATCTCCCATTATCAAAAAGCCATCGCTTACGCCCCGCCTGGTCACGCCGTCCGCTATCGCTTCAACCTGGCCATAATCCTGGTCCGGATGAATCGGCTCAACGAGGCCAGGGATGTGCTGGAAAGAAGCGCCTGGGAGCTCGCCACCGATGAAGACGCCGCGCTGGCTCACGGTGAATTGGGGACGGTCTACCTGCTGTCAGGGGATTATGCAGGGGCCCGGGATGAACTATTAAAGTCCATACAGGAGAAAGAATTTCCAGTGGAAAGGGCCGGCAGGCTCAACAACCTGGCGTATGTGCTTTCCGAGCAGCTCCACCAACCGCAAGAGGCCCTGAAGTACGCCACGGAGGCGGTCCGGCTGGCTCCCAGCGAGCCAAAATATCTGGATACACTGGGCTGGACATATTTTCTGGCAGGGGACATGGCCCCCGCCCAGAAGTACCTTTACGCGGCCATCCAGCGGGCGGTCGAGCCGATCTATTATTATCATCTGGGGATGGTCCTGGAGTCCCAGCACTGTCTGGATGATGCCTTAAAACTGTACCGCCGCGGGCTGGAAGGACTCAAAACCCACAATGACCAAGAGACGTATATAATGATCGAACAAAGGCTTGAGGCGATAAAGGCTGCACAAGCAGCCGGCGCCGCTTCCGGCGGCCAGGAGGCCAGCAAGCGATGAAAGTCTCAACGATGCGCAAGGTGGATCAGTGGGTGGGCCTGCCGGTCTGCTGCCTGCTGACATTGTGGCGCAAGGCGACCGCGCCCCTGCGCGGCCGTAAGGCCCCAGGGCCGGTCAAAAGCATCCTTATCGTCAAACCCGCCGAGCAAGGCGCTACGGTGCTGGCCTACCCGGCGATCCAGCAGGCCATCCAGCGCGTCGGCGCGAGAACGTTTACTTCCTCGTGTTTCAGGAGAACCGGTTCATCCTCGATGCGCTGGAGGTGATCCCGCCGGAAAACGTGCTGACGATCTCCACCAAGGGCATTTTCAATTTGATTCGCGGGGCCTTTTCAACGTTGTGGAAGATGCGCCGGCTGCACCTGGATGCGGCCGTCGATTTCGAGTTTTACGCCCGGGCCTCGGCCATTTTGACGTATTTGAGCGGCGCGAAGATCCGTGTGGGCCTGCACGCCTTCGCCGATGAGGCCCCCTATCGCGGCGATTTGATGACCCACAAGCTGCACTTTAATCCGCACATGCACATCAGCCAGTTCTTCCAGGTGCAGGTGGCGGCGGTGGATGCGGACCCCCAGCGCTTGCCCGCGTTGGATTTCCCCACGCCGCCGGCCATCGGGGAACTGCCGCGCTTGAAATTGAGGGATGGCGAGCTGGAGACGGTGGCCCGGAAAGTGGAGCAGGCATCCTCCTCCAGTTGGTCCCAGGCAAAACCGCTGATCCTGCTCAATGCCAACTGTAGCGACCTGCTGCCGCTGCGGCGCTGGCCGGATGAGCGGTACATCGATCTTGCGCGGCGGCTGCTGGATAAGTACGAGGACCTGCACATCGCCTTCACCGGCGCGCCGAGGAAGCGCCCGGCGTGGAGACTGCTTTTAAAGCGGATCGACCAGCCGCGCTGCTTCTCCATGGCGGGCAAAACCACGCTGCGCGAGCTTTTGGTTCTGTACCATCTGGCGCAGGTGCTGGTGACCAACGACAGCGGCCCGGCGCATTTTTCGGCGCTCACGCCCATTCACGTGATCGCCCTGTTTGGGCCCGAGACGCCGCGCCTCTTCGGCCTGCGCAACAGCCGCGGCCACGCGCTCACGTCCGAGCTGCCCTGTAGCCCCTGCGTCAGCGTGTACAACAATCGCCTGAGCCCGTGTAAGCGGAATTTTTGCCTGGAGCGGATTTCCACGGACCAGGTCTTTGACTTGGTGTGCAAGCTCCTGAAGGTGGAGAGTTCAGCGGCGGCCGCCGCCGCGCGGTAAACACAACTCGAATACAAGCAAAAAAGGAGGCCGCTGGATGAGTCCGCGAACCATTTCCTCCAGCTTAACCTTCTTCTGGAAATACATAATGCCCTTCGCTTGGATTACCGGCATGGGCTTGGGCGCTTGTGTCGCCCTTTTTGGTGTGCAATCCGGAGCATGGACCTCTCATGACAGACGGTTTTTCTTGGCGTTTTGGATTGGTGGTAGTGTTTTTTTAAGCTGGTTTGGTGGCCGCTTAAAGTGGGTCCGTCTAGATGGTGATTCCCTTCTTGTTTCTAACTATCGCACAGAGGTTCGTATACCGCTGACTGAAATAGCGAATGTTACGCAAGACATTCTCTGGCAACCGTCAACGATCACTATTCATCTGCGCAATGCTTCGCCTATGGGTAAGCGCATAGTCTTTATTGCGGAATCCGCATGGTTTTTTCTTTCCAAGGAGCACCCTCTCGTCGATGAATTGCTGAAATTCGCAAAAAAGCCAGTGCATCGAGGTTAGCAAATGTAGGGTGTGCACCCTTGCTGCACACGTGTTTCTTGCTTCTCAAATTCGCTAAGAGTCTATTCGTGTGCAACCCGGCTTCGCTAAAGCTACGCCGGGCCTTCGGCAAGTTGCACACCTTACTTACTCCCGCACCCGTGTTCAGGGCGGAGTAAACTCCTGGGTCTGTGTCGGCAATTGGCGTGTCCAGACAACCAGCGACTTGACCAGCATGGCGATCTTGTCCCGGGTCTTGGGATCTGTCAGGCGGCCGGCGCTGTCGAACTTTTCGTGTGCCACGGGGACCATCACCTCCGGGCGATTCAAGGGATACATATTCAGGAAGATGCAGCTTTGCCGCAGATGGTACTGGGCCCTGGCGCCGCCGAACAGACCTGGGGAGGCGCCCATGATCGCCACGGGTTTGCCATCGAAAGGGTTGTCGCCATAGGGCCGAGAGGCCACGTCCAAGGCGTTTTTGAGGACGCCGGGCATTGAGTAGTTGTACTCGGGGGTCGCGATCAACAAGGCGTCCGCGGCGCAAATCGCCGCCTTAAACGCTTTGACTTTCTCGGTCGGCTGATTCTCAAAGTCCTGGTTGAACAGCGGAAGGCCCTCAAGGTCGAAGATCTCCAATTGGGCCTCCTCCCCGAGCATCTCCTGCGCGGCCCTCAAGATGGCCTTGTTGTAGGAGCCCTGGCGAAGACTTCCGGCAAAGCCGAGAATCGATAATCTGGAAGCCATAGATACCTCCTGCCATTGGCGGGGGTGAAACCGCCCGGGATGGCTAAGCTGTTGGGACCGTCGGGATCGTACACAAAAGATTGGCAATCCATCACAAACACATGTCATCGACGGCCCATGCCGCCATTCCTTGGTGGCTTCTCCATTCTAGCGGGTAGTGGCAGGTGTGCAGCTTCCTGCTTCGCCAAGGCTTCGCAGGACCTTGGCTGCACAGCCTACAATTAGTGGGCCAGGGCCCACTCCCCCAACGCGGCGTGCGCAAGGGCCAGCGACTTGGACTTCCAATTGCCCACCCGCTCGGCGACCGACTGCAGATCGGCGCCCGGCGCGCGGCCACGATCTGGTCCTCGGAAGCAACCTCGATCCCGTCCGTCACGCGCGTCGGGTCGTGCATCATGACCGCATCGCCGATCTGGTCCTCGGTGATCCGACCGATCAGCTCAAGCCGGCCGGCCGCCACATGCGGACGGTCCTCCGGCCAGAAGGCGGATGGATCATCCAGGCTGTCGCCCTCTCCCGCCAGCTCCAAGTCCAGCCCGAAGGCCACAGGGCCTCGTTGCAGACGTTCTTCGAGCTCCTCGAAGAGATAATCCTGGGGCTTTTTGGCCAACTCTTCCGGCGGCTGCGCGGCAACGCCGGCCTCAGGTAAAAAGTGGTAGCGCGCCCAGCGGCCTTGGCCCGACTCGTTGAGGAAATAGAAGGCGTGCAAGGCCCGGTAATTAACCTGGGCAAAACTAGCCAGCGCGGGCTGGGCGAGAATCTGCTGAACGACCCGCCCTATATGGGGATGAGCAGCCAGAAACGCGCCGAGTCTAGCCAAGTCCGGTTTGCCTGTAGCCGGATCGGGCGCCCTGGCTCCCAGGAACTCGATGAATTCGTCCGGATTGCGCGCCGGGAAGGCCGGCAGCGTAATGGTCACCAGGTCGGTGATCGTGTCGTCGGGCAGATAGAACCTCACCGCCATGCCGGCTACGTTTGAAGGTTTCTGGTTCGGATCGCCGCTGTCGCCAGAGAAACGCGCGGTGACCGGCGTCGGCTCGCGGAAATGCGCCGCCCGCGACAGCCCCCGGGCCTGAGCCGTGGGAATAAAGATGCCGGCGTAGATTCGCCCAACAGCATGGACCGCCCGGCAGCCCGGAAACTTCCCTCCGGAATCGCGGTGAAGGGCTGCCACCAGTTCAGCGGATTTGTAGAACTGTCCGTGGTTCATCGGTTGTCCCTTTGTCCGTCATGTCTAATCCATCTTATGCGCTCGGCGCTGGCGCGCGGCAACGCGCAACCGCCGCGGCCGCGCGGTGAGACCTGGACGGCAGTGTTGGGCAATTTGCCCAACACTCATGCTGCGTAAGCGTTACAAAGTGTCCAATTTCGACGGTTTGAAACGCTTAAGTCCCACCGTTGCCCTTCAAGACCAACCAACAGGGATAATATCCCAGTTGCCCAACTGAAAAATTTTTTCAGTTGGCTTGCCGGCTCGTCAAAACCTGCCTTTGGGGCCCGGTTTGCGGCTTTCCAAAAATCTCAGGAAATTTCACAACGTCCGATAACCAGACTTGACGTCCGCCGCGCGGCCGGTATGCTTTGCCAGCGATGGATCGAATCCGGGCCTTTCTTAAAGGTGAAGCAAAAATGAAAACTGCATTGGTGATTGCCCTGGGTGTTGTGGCTCTGGTGGTTTCCGGCTGCGCTAAGAACAACCATGCGGGCGTCGTGGTGGATGCGGGACCGGCCATGGCCCCCGCCAGCGCACCGGCCATGGGCGCTTCCATGACGAATGTGCCTGAGCTGCCGCCCCCGCCGCCGGTCAGCGCCCATGCCCGCGTACAGCCCGCCGCCGGCCGCCACGCCCGTGGCCGCGCCCGCTCCGGCTGCCGCTGCTGTGGCGCCCGCCGCCGGCCAGCGCACGCACGTGGTCAAGGCGGGCGAGAGCCTGTGGAAGATCTCGGGCCAGTATTACGGCAAACCCAGCACGGGCGGCGTGAACAAGATTCTCAAGGCCAATCCCAACCTGACCAATGCCAACGCCATTAAGGCCGGCCAGAAGCTGGTCATTCCGCAGTAGTCGAATTAACCTCGCATAGCGGCGGCAGCCCAAAAACTGCCGCCGCTTGAGGTTTCTTTATTCCTGACGGCGCGTCTGTCTCCCTATGCGCGCAGGTGACCCGATCCGTATTTGCCGCCTCTCTCTTTATCCGCTATCAAATTGCCCATAGGAATTCTGTCACACGCGATTATGCTTTAGTCCATGGAACCTCGTTTCGATTCGGCCATGCCCGTGCAATATGTCCCCGGCGTGGGGCCGGTGCGGGCCAAGCAGCTTGCGGAGCTGGGCATCTCCACCGCGGGCGATTTGCTGACGTATTACCCGCGGCGCTTCGACCTGCGCCGCCAGGTCCAGCCCATCAGCTCCGTGCGCGGCGATGAAGAATCGATCACGGTCGCGGGCAAGGTCACGGACACGCGTTGGGTCGGCCGGGGCCGCAAACCCTTCTTTGAATGCTGCATCGACGATGGGACTACATGGCTTGCCATCAAATGGTTCCATGGCGCGTACCTGATCAGCCGCATCAAGGTGGGCATGACCATCGCCGTCAGCGGCGCGGCGGATACCTACAAGGGCACCGTGCAACTGGTCAACCCGCGCCTCCAGATCATTTACGATGTGGAAGGCACGGACCTGAGCACGGATGAATTGCTGCCGGTGTACCCGGCCGGCAGCGGCCTATCCAGTGCACAGATCGCGCTGATTATAAAGAAGGCACTGCCGCGGCTTGCTGCCCCTGGTGGATGAATGGCACGAGCCGGCGTTCCTGAGCAAGCGTGCCTTGATGGATCGCCGCAGCGCCGTGGCCGCCATGCACCGGCCTGAAGACAGCGAGCAATGGGGCGAGGCGCGGCGGCGCCTGGCCTATGATGAGTGCCTGCTGATGCAAACCGCGCTGGCCCTCCAGCGGGCGCGGCACATCCAAAGGCCCGCGCATGCGCTACCCGTAACGCCGGAAATCGACCGGCGGATTCGCGCCCGTTTGCCTTTTTCGCTCACCGAGGCGCAGGACCGCGCGGTGGCCGAAATCTCCGCCGACCTGGCCCGCCCGCTGCCCATGAACCGGCTGCTCCAGGGCGATGTGGGCTGCGGCAAGACCGTGGTGGCGCTGTACGCGGCGCTCACGGCCATCGCCAAGCACAAGCAGGTGGCGATCATGGCGCCGACGGAGATCCTGGCCGCGCAGCATTACAACAAGATCACCGGCTATCTGTCCGGCTCGCGCGTGCGGCTGGCCACGCTGGTCGGCGGACAAGCCACCAAGCAGCGGGAGTTTGTGGTGGCGCAACTGGCCAGTGGCGAGCTGGACCTGGTGGTCGGCACGCACGCGCTGTTAGGCGAGAACGTGCGCTTCAAGGAACTGGCCCTGGTGATCATCGACGAGCAGCACAAGTTCGGCGTCGAGCAGCGGGCCGGGATTCGCGGCAAGGGTTTTGCCCCGCACTACCTGGTGATGACGGCCACGCCCATCCCGCGCACGCTGGCGATGACGGTCTTTGGCGATTTGGATGTATCCGTCATCGATCAGCCGCCGCCGGGGCGCGGCACAACGCGCACCAAGCTCGTCGATCCCAAAGAGATGGCCCAGGTGTATCAGTTCGTGCGCCAGCGGCTCGCTGAGGGCCAGCAGGCGTATTTCATCTATCCGCTGGTCAATCCCTCGGACAATGCGGAACTGACCGCCGCGGTGGAGGCGTACGAGGAACTGAAGGATTCCGAGCTGGCCGACTGGCCCATCGCCCTGATTCACGGCCAGATGAGCGGAGATGAGAAGGACCGGGTCATGCGCGGATTTACGCAGGGCAAGATCCGCGCGCTCATCGCCAGCGTGGTGGTGGAGGTCGGCATCGATGTGGCCAGCGCCAACGTCATGGTGATACACCACGCCGACCGCTTCGGGTTGGCGCAGCTTCACCAGCTTCGCGGGCGCATCGGCCGCGGCAAGGATGATGCCTGGTGCATCCTGGTCGGCGCGGCCAATAACGACATCGCGCGGCAGCGGTTGGATGTCCTGTGCAAGACCAGCGACGGCTTTAAGATCGCCGAGGAGGACCTGCGCCTGCGCGGGCCCGGGGAAATCTTCGGGGCCCGCCAGCACGGCATGCCGGAACTGAAAGTGGCGGACCTGATCGAGGATTTCGAACTGCTGCGCCTGGCCCGGCGCGATGCCTTCGAGATCGTGCAGCAGGACCCCCACCTGGCCAATCCCCACAACCAGATGCTTCGCCAGTTGGTGCAGCAGGCCTATGGTGAGCGGTTGGGATTGGTGGCGGGGGGATAGAAGCCGAGACCGGGGGAGATGAATTAAGTATGGTGTCCCCAGAATTCAGGAACCTTTTCCTCAAGCTGGATTCATCCAAAGGCAAGGACTTCATCGCCTGTCAGGAGAAGGTTCGTGACCCCTTGTTCTCCCTCCATAGAATTCCCAGAAAGGGGTGATGTGGCCATGGATAGCGGCGCACAACCGGTCGGCGGCGTACCCTTGCCGACGCCATCAGGTGACGAACACGCGCAGGACTTTCTAAAAAGGGCGCTCAAGCATCTGGGGTTCGGCGTCCTGGTAGCCGTCTCCGGGGCGCTTGCCTGCTTCATATTTGCGGCGGTGGTGAGCTGGCTGGAAGGAAAGGGCATTGTCGGAGCGTCCTGGCTGAAATTTGCAGTCTGGGAACTGGCCGCGGGATGCGCAATCACACTTGTTATTTGGGTTATATGCTTATTTGCCCTGCCTTTTTCATGGAGCGGCCGCTTCCGTAATGTGCTGATGGTTTTCTTTAAAGGCACTCTGGGGTGGATACCCGGCTGCATTGGCGTGATGGTCGCTGGGTTCATAAGCGCCTGGTTGTACACCAAAGGCATCGTGGCGCTCGGCGCAATCATCCGTCTCATCGAGGTAGGATGCGCCATTGCATTAATCGGCGGCTTGATCTTTTGGCTCTGCAAGATAGTGGCCACCATATTCATTCGACCCGATACGGAATCCTGATGCCGCGATAATCAATGGTCAATTGGACCGGGCGGCGCAGCTGGATAACACGCCGTCGACGCCGAAAATCAGTGTCGCTCCAGCCATCCGTGCTTTGCCATGTAAGCCAGAGGGCTAAAAAGCTAGGACCGCCGCAATATGCGGACTTGAATTTCCTGCCCATCGGCCCAGCTTTTCGCCCCCGGGTAGCCAGGGGGAATGGGACTCTTGCCTTTCCCAATTAGCCAGTTAACCGATTAACCCCTTTTCACCGTTCCAGGGACAGCAGTCGCTTGATGCGCTCGCGGATGGGCGGGTGGGTGTCGAAGATGCTAGCTTTATCATCCTGCTGGTCTTCCTGGGCCTTCAAAATGGGGTGCACGATGTAGAGCGGCGCGGTGGCGCGCGTGGCGGCCTGGAGCACTTCATCATCACCGGCGATCTTGGCCAGGGCGTGCGCCAGGCCCTCGGGGTTGCGGGTCAGTTCCACGCTGCCGGCATCGGCCAGGTACTCGCGCTGCCGCGAAATTGCCATCTGGATGATCTTGGCCAGGATGGGCGCAAGGATGGCCAGGACCAAGGCCAGGATCATCAGGATGATTTGCGCACCGCCGCCGCCGCCTTCACGGTCGCGCGAGCGGGAACGGCCGCGCGCGGAGCCGCCCCACCACAGGCTGCGGAGAAAGATGTCGCACAGCATGACCAGCGTACCCACCATCACGGCCACGAGCGTGGCGAAGAGGATATCGTCGTGGCGAACGTGGGAAAGTTCGTGCCCGATGACGCCCTGGAGCTCATCGCGGTTGAGTTTTTCGCGCAGGCCGCGGGTGATGGCCAGGCAGGCATACTTGGGACCGCGGCCCGTGGCGAAGGCGTTCATCACGGGTTCATCGATCACGTAGATCCGCGGCATGGGCGTGTGGCCCGCGATGCACAGCTCCTCCACCACGTTGAATAATTGCGGATCATCCTCCTTGCGGATCTCGTGCGCCTGCGACATGGACAACAGGATGGAAGAGCCGCCGAAATAGCTGCCCAGCATGAGGAAGAAGGCGATGATGGCCGCGCCGGCGGCGACGATGATGGCGAAGGGCCAGTCGCCGCCCCAGAAGTAGCCGATAAGGAGGCCCAAGCCGATGAAGAACAGCGTGAAAAAGAACACCAGGATCCAGGTGTTCCGCTTGTTCCGGGCGATCAGTGTGTGAAAGGTTTCAAAGGCCATAAGTTAGAAAATGAGTGATGCTCTACTCGCTCTTGTGTGATTTCTTATTCGGTTCAAGCCACCGCGAATCCGGCTCCAAGGGATAGAGCTTGGTGATACTCGATCCATCAAGGTTGATCATTTCCACCGAAAGTTTGTTATCTGCTGTCTCGCATTTGCCTGCAAAAATGTATCCTTTCGGCGTTTCCCACCGCTGAAGCCAAATCAACTGATTTCCGCAGACACCCATGCTGACAAATTCCCCGGAGGCATCTCTGCGGCCTCCATTGGATCTGAAAATCAAGATATACCGACCATCACCTTTGGCAATGACTTTTGCAGGACCTACAAAGACCTGAAAGCCTAATTGATATCGATTTGCTACAGCAAGCTCATCGATTGTCGCCATGGCTGGATAAGAGGTAGCCCGTGGCTTTGAGCCCATCCACGATGGTCTGGGCAAAATGTCTTGCATTGCCCGCCGAAGCAAGGATTCCTCATCATCCGTGTAACTTAAGCCAAATTCGTCAATAGTTGCTACTAACCCCATTCCGAGGTTAATTGACGGTCGCCGGCTCAGCTTCTGCCACAAGCTGGCGACCTCGTCAAAACCCGGCGCAACTTCAGCTTTCGGTTTGTTCGATTCTCTACCTGGCTCCGGCGCCCGCTGACACTACTGCCACAAGCCGCCTTCGAATACTGATGAATGCAAAAAACAGCTATTACAGACACACATATGGATACAACTAGACCGTAGACTCTAAATGTATGCCTGTTCATATTCGCTCCTGTGTGTTCCGCATTTGTTTACTAAGAACCCTCACCCGGCCCTTCGGGCCACCCTCCCCCGTAAGAGGGGTAGGGGTTAAAACACCCTCACCCGGCCCTGCGGGCCACCCTCTCCCAAGGGAGAGGGGTAAGAGGCACGCTAAAACTTCACCTGGGGCGCTTGGCCTTCGGCCGGGGCGGCGAGCTCGAAGTAATCCTGCTTCTGGAAATTGAACATGGACGCCACGATCACGCTGGGGAAGGTCTGCACGGCGGAGTTATAGATGGCGGCCGAATCGTTGTAGTACTGGCGGGCGAAGGAGATCTTGTTCTCTGTGGAGGCCAGTTCCTCCTGCAACTGCTTAAAGTTCTCATTGGCCTTGAGGTTGGGATAGGCCTCGGCGACGGCGAAAAGCTGCCGCAATGCGCCGGTGAGCATGTTCTCCGCCTGGGCCTGTTGGGGAATCCCATGGGCGGAGGCGGCGGCGTTGCGCGCGGCGATCACGTTCTCCAGCGTGCTCTTCTCGTGCGCGGCGTAACCTTTGACCGTTTCCACCAAGTTGGGGATGAGGTCGTAGCGGCGCTTGAGCTGCACGTTGATCTGGCTAAAGGCCTCCTGAGTGCCGATGCGCTTGCGCACCAGGCTGTTGTACAGGCCGATGAAGAACAGCAGCAGCAGTCCGATTATGCCCAGGACGATGACGACGGCCAGCATTTTGGCCTCCCTTCCCGATTCGAGACGATTTTGGATTAACCCGCCGAACAGCATACAGCATCGGCGAGGGGTGTCTAGAAGATTTGTGCTGGATGGCTTTTACCTCTCGCACAGCGAAAAAGAACCCTCACCCTGCTTCGCCGAAGGCTACGCAGGGCAGGCCCTGCTGATACCACTTCCGACGTTATCCATAAGCTTGCGGAGCGGCCCAAGCGGAGCCGGCGCAGCAGGCTTGTGGATAACTCGGCGGCGACAGATTTGAAGCCTGTGAGTAATATGTCCACTTGCAGTCCCAACGCCACGGCCGTTTCACGGTCCTCGCCCTGCGATTCCCAGAGAATCCAGCGAAGATCACCGGTCCCGGCCGCGGCACCTGTGCAGAGATCTAAGAGAACACTGCCCCACGAGGGCTCCGTATCAGGTCGATCGGTCACAGGTCGGCGGAGGGTCTGTCAAGGAGATCCTATGGAACCCGACAACACACAGGAGGCGCCATTCCAAGAACGATTCATCGCCTTCGCCGGCTTTGACTGGGCCAGCGACCACCACGACATTGTGATGCTCGATCCTCGAGGCGCGACTCTGCTGGAACTGACCTTTGACGATGATGCTGCAGGATGGCAACACTTGAGCCAGCAGTTAAGTAAACACGTGGGACCGGAATTTAATCGCCTCGCCCTGGCGGTCGAGACCAACAACGGACCCGCCGTGGAGCGATTGCTGGCGTTGGGACTGGTGGTCTACCCCCTCAACCCAAAAGCGGCCCAGCGGTACCGAGAGCGGAAGAATAATGCCGGGTGCAAGGATGATCATTTGGACGCCTTAAGCTTCGCCGATGCCCTGCGCACGGATGGCCACGGCTGGCGACCCCTCAAGGCGGATGATCCGACCACGCAGGAACTGCGGCTGCTGTGTCGTGATGAGGTGCAGCTTATCGCCCAGCGGACGGCGCTGGTCAACCAGCTCCGCGCGGCCCTGCGCGAATATTATCCGGCCGCCCTGGAGGCGTTTGATGACTGGCTGAGTGCGGGTCCGTGGGCTTTTATTCAGGCCTTTCCCACGCCCCAGGATCTGGTGCGCGCCGGCAAGCGCCGCTGGGAGAAGTTCCTGCACACGCACCGCTGGTATCGCCCTGAGACGTTTGCAAAACGACTGGAGATCTTTGCGCGCGCGGATCAATTCTGCGGCACCCCCGCGGTCACTCGGGCCAAGAGTCGCCTAGCCATCACGTTGGCCGGTCAGCTTCGCCACCTGGAGGCCCAGTTGGTGCAGTACCGCCAGGCCATCGAATCGCTGTTTGCCGAACATCCCGACCACGACATTTTCGGGTCTCTGCCGGGGGCCGGCCCCAAAATCGCGCCGCGGCTGTTGGGGGAGCTGGGCAGCGATCCGGCCCGCTTCAGCACGGCCCAAAGCCTGCAGTGCTATGGCGGATCAGCGCCGGTGACCAAGCAATCCGGCAAGAATCGCTGGGTATCCTTCCGACGTGCCTGTAATAAAATGCTGCGCTACACCCTGCACCTTCAGGCCGATAAGAGCCGCGAAAAATGTGTCTGGGCTCAAGCGTACTATCTGCATAAGCGAGAGCAGGGCCAGTCGCACGCGGCAGCCCTGCGCTGCCTGGCTCAACGCTGGACGAAGATCCTGTGGAAGATGTGGCAGACGGGCACGTGCTACGATGAAGCCTTGCACACCCGCAATCAAGTCAAGCACGGCTCATGGATCATGCGACTGCCCCAAGGAGACATCTGTTGAAAACTTCTCGAAAAATAACCTTGCGAAGCAAGAGAACATCTTCGCTCCCCGCTCCGCTAAAGCTACGCAGGGTCCAAAGCTTCGCAGGGCAGGCCCTCCCCCGTAAAAGGGGGAGGGGTTCACTTCTCGTGCTTCTGGAGCCACATACGGTAGAAGAGGTTGTTCTTCACCAAGACCTGGTAGAGGGTCTGGTGCGGCCAGAGGTAGGAGACTTCCTCGCCCACTTTGTGCCCGTGCTCCAGGCAGGCTTTGAAGCGCAGGAGCGGCCAGCGCCCCTGGTGGTAGCGATGGTTGTACTGGGGGCTCTGGCTGTCGCCCATGGCGATCGTGCCGATCTCGTACTGGCCGGCGCAATTGGGGCTGGTCTTGCCTTCGATGTATATGTCGTAGCCGGAGCCGCGGAAGACCATGTCATTCACGGCTGTGCCGTCGGCGAGGTACTGGCTGAAGATGTGCATGTCATCGTAGTAATACGGCATATCCTTGAAGGCGGGGATGAGGTTGGCGATCCACATCGGAGCGGCGCGGCCGCGCACGACGCCCTGGTGCATGTGGGCATAGCCGGCGCCGACCGGGTGGCTCGGGAGCCGCGGGTCGAGCAGCTCGACGACGATTTCATCCAGGGGCACGATGAACTGCTCATCGCGCCAGAGCGTGCCGGTGACGTAGCAGTCCGGGAAGAGCTCGGCCACTTCGCCGTTCAGGGCTTCGGTGCCCGTCATATCGCGCACGTGGTTTTGCACGAGCACAGAAGGATGCGGCCGCGTGACATCGGAGGAGGCTTTTAAGATGAACGTGCCGCCGTTGGCGCCGCAGGTGAGGTCGAAAGCGACCTTGCCATCGGCAATGCGGGTGTGGGAGGCAACCTCCTGCACATCGCTGCGGAGGTTGGTGCGCGGGTCCAGCCAGTCGCCCAGGAAAGCGATCTGCGTGGTGAAGTCGAGGTCGGCGTGGGCCAGAGGCGCGACCGCCGAAGCGAGGAGGCAGCGGACCTGGTCCAGCATGCGCTGGTGGTAGTGTTCATCCACAGGCGGAGGAGGCGTGCAGATGCGGAGGGACTCCAGGGCCTTGTAGTCGATGCGGTCGGCCAGGAGCGTGCCCCGGCCGGTGGGCTTTTGCAGCAGATCGTGCAGATCGAAGAGCACCGTGGCCTGCTGGCCGGCGGCGGTGAGTTGCAGGCCGTGGCAGCGGACCTGGCCAATATTCACCAGTTGCGGCAGGCCCTTGGGCGCAGGAAAACACGGCAGGGGCAATAGTGCGGGGCGCAGGGGCCGCAGCTTGGCGGCGATATCTTTGATTTCGATTGCGCCGCTGGCCTCCACGTCCTGGCCGCAGGATTTAGCGGCCAAATAGTCCAGATTCAGGGAGAGCGTTTCGAGGCGCAGGCCCGTCGGATCGCCGCTGAAGCTGCCGCCAGCGGCCAGACGGCCGGAGGGGGAAAACTGAGCCAGCAGCGGCGAGAGATCGGGCAGTTTGGCGGCATCGTCGATGCTTACTGTAAAGCGCCCGGTTGCACAGGGCATCACGGAGCCATTGGCGCCGGTGGCTTGCGGCATATGGACGACGGCGTTGGCCTGCGTTGCGATCGGACCCAGGATGGCGCCCAGATCATCCAGCTCGAGCACGTGCAAAGCGGGGTTGAAGTCGAGATCCGCCTTGAGCGTGGCGGGTGTGCCGGCGTTCTTCTGGACCGCGTTTGTGGCCAAGGGATGCAGGGCCAGGCTCGTGGCATCCAATTCGAGCTTGCCCGTGAAGCGCTGGCCATCCCAGCCGGCGGAAAGGCCCATCTCCACAGGGCCGGACAGGCCCGCGGCCAGGACCATCGGCTGCATGGCCGGCAGAAGGCGAGTTAACTCCGGCCCTATCACCAGGCCAAGCACGCCCGAGCCCTGCGCCTTCGGCGCGGCGGCGGGATCGAAGACGACACGGCCGCGCCAATTTATTGGGCCGAGGGCGGCCTCGACGGAATCGAAGGAAACGGAGGGGCCGCGGGCGGTATCGGTGAGTTTGCCGGTGGCGGTGAAAGAAAGCTTGTCGCCGCGCGGCTTGGCAAAGGGCAGGCCGGAAGCGGAGAAGGCCAGGTCTTTAGCGTCGAGATCGATTTTGAGCAGCGCATTGTCAGCATCCTGGTGCAGACTGGCTCTAAGCCAGCAGCGGCCATCGAGGTTCAGCTTATGCCCGCTGATGGCCGACACCACGTTGCGGTTGAACCAGTTGGCATCATCGACCCCAATAGCGAGTTTGGCGGCCAACGGTTGGTCGCCGGCTTGCAAGGTGAAACTGGCACTGCCTGCGGGATTATGCGCAGCGGCAGCGCCGACGAGCTGGCCGCTGGAACGATACCAGGTCCATTTCGTAGTAAAACTCCCCGGCTCGGCGTCCGGTCTTTCATTGGCGGGGCGATTGGAGGAAGCCGCGGCGCCCCAGGCACGGAACGTCAGAGCTCCCTCGGCAAATTCCGCATCGAATTTACCCGAGAGCGAGTCGCCCAG
This sequence comes from uncultured Phycisphaerales bacterium, assembly GCA_963785635.1. Lineage (GTDB taxonomy): Bacteria > Planctomycetota > Phycisphaerae > SM23-33 > FEN-1343 > FEN-1343. Next base: position 77,409 of record CAWAWB010000003.1, on the reverse strand, counting down.
GGGCCTCGTCGTCGGCTTGGCCAGGCTAAGCGGCCCTTCAACGTAGCTTGCCGGCTCGGCGAGGCTGCCGGCGGTGAAACTGCCGCGCAGCGAGGCGCGAAGGGAGGGAGCGTTGGCGTCGAGGACGGCATCCGCCACGCGGACATCCAGATGGCCCTTGCCCAGGGTGAGATCGGCGCGGCCATCGGTCAAGGCGGGCTGGTTGGAGTCTAGTTGGGCTTCCAGGTGGGCTTCCAGAGGGATATCCCAAGCAACGCCCAGGCCGGTATCGACGCGAAGATCGCTGTCCGGCGAGGAAGCCAGGCGGGCCTGAAAACGACCGGGGCCTTCCTTGCTGAAACTCCAGGAACCCAAGAGCGGGCCCTCCATCCGCACGGGGGAAAGCCCTCGCCGCAGCACGGGATGAAGATTGCCGATGGCGGCCAGGTCAGCCAGTTCCATCTGGCCCGACCAAGGCTGGACGACGATGTCAGTGTAGACATCCTGGAGAGTCCATTCATGCTGGCGGCTTTGCCAGAGCGCGGCCAGGCGGCGGATGTTCTCCAGCGCGCCGGTCGTGATGAAGCGGTTTTGGCCCAGCGCAGCTCGGCCTGGTCCACGCCGAACTTCCAGGTTTTGGGCTGGCAGTTGGCCTGCACGAGGCACTGGAGGATCTCGCCGGCGGGCTTTACCGACTGATGATTGAGGGCGACGGTGGCATCCGTGGCGTCGATCATCAGGCGGGCCTGGATGGCCTGGTCCTGATCCCCGTAAGTCAGATCGATGGACACCGGGCCGGAAATCACGTCGGCGGCGCGGCCATCGGCGGCGAGATGATTCATCAGCGCGGCCAGGACCTGCGGCTCGATCCGACCCGCCAGGTGTACGTTGTGCGCGCCGAAAAGGCTGCCCTGCAAGAGGGCGGAGGTTAACTGAGCCGCGCCGGCGAGCTCCACGCCCGGGGCGGCCACGGTGAGATGGCGCAGATCGACGACCTGGGCGGCCAGGTCGGCATCGCCTTCGACATACAGGTGCGCCTTGGGCAGCGCAGGAAGCTTTATACCAGAGGCGGGCTGGACATCCAGATTGGCGACTTCGATCTCCAGCCGGCCGCCGCGAATGGTGCCCTGGTGTACGGGCAGCTTGAGGCGACCCTGGGCGTTACCGGCCAACCGCTTCAGCGGGGATTGATTGGGCTCGGCGGGGCTGAAATGCGCCAGATCGACGTTGTAGAAACCCAGTTCCACCAGGGCATCATCATCGTTGCCGATGATGTCGGCGAAGATTGTACCCGCTGCGCCGGGTTGGTCGAGCCGGGCGGTAAGGGTAAGGCGGCCGGCCGGATTGAACTTGGGTGAATCGATCTGCGCATCGGCCGCGCTGAGATGGAACATCTGGCCATCGGCGGCCAACATGGTGACGGTGGCGCCGCGGATGGAGGTGCGGTCGGCCTCGATGTCCATCTTAGGATGGCCCAGCTTGAGCAGGTTTACGCGGCCCTGATGATCGGTGACGATGCGCAGGGCGGGATGCTCGACCACCACCCAATCCAACCGCTTGCTGATGAGCAGGCTGAAGGGATTGAGCGACACGCGCACCAACGGCGCGGTCAGCAAGGGCTCGGCGCCGAAGGTTGGCGGGTTGGCCACGGTGAAATCGTGCAGGACGATTCCCTGCCCCCACCCGATGGACAAATCGCCCACGTGTACGGGCACGCCCAGTTCGGCGGAAAGATTCTTCTCGACCTGGCGGGCCACATACCCGCGCGGCAGCCACCAGGGCACGGTCACGACGACGGCGGCCAGGGTCAGCGCGCCCGCGGTTCCAAGACGCAACAGGTACTGCCACCAGCGGCGGCGAAGGCGAAACTTTTCAAATCTGATCTTCATGAAACCTCGCCGCCGCGGCCGGGCGCACGGTCGTTAAACGTTGAACCTAAAGTGCACAATATCGCCATCTTTAACTACGTATTGCTTGCCCTCCAGGCGCAACTTCCCCGCGGCCTTGACGGCTTTTTCGTCGCCGTTGGCGGCCTTCAAATCGGCATAAGCCATGGTCTCGGCACGGATGAAGCCGCGGGCGATATCGCTGTGAATCGTCCCAGCGGCGTTCACCGCATCGGTGCCGGCCGGCAGTGTCCACGCGCGGCACTCATCTTCGCCCACGGTGAACATGGTGATGAGGCCCAACTTGTTGTAGCAGGCCCGCAGCAGGCGGTCGCGGGCGGGCTCTGCAAGGCCCAGGTCGGCCAGGAAGGCCGGGCGATCGGCGGCATCGAGCGTGGCGATTTCCTCTTCGATCTTGGCGGAGAGGCGCAGGGCCTCCATGGACGCCACGACATCGGCCGCCTGGCCGGCCTTGGATTCATCGCAGTTCAAGACCACCAGGTGGTTGCGGCCGCTCAGGAACGCGAATGACTTGAGCAGCTTGGCCTCGGCCTCGTTGTGCACAGCCTCGTTGATGGGCTTTTCCTGCTCCAGCGCCTCGCGCAGCCGCTGCATGAGCTCCAGCTCGCGCTGCGTGGCATCGTGATTGGCCGGCTTTTTGAGCTGCGCCTCCAGCCGTTCCACGCGGGCCAGCACCTGCTCCAGGTCGGAGAAAAGCATTTCGGCGCGGAGCTCGGCGGCATCATCCGCGGGGGCGATGCGGCTGCGATAGGCGGGCACGGATGCGCCTTCGAATTCGCGCACCACCATCACCACCAGGCCGCTGTCGCGAACCTGTGCCCAGTGCTTGCGCCAGTGCTCGCGCGACGGCATCGGCCAGGTCAACACCCGGCATATCCAACAGTTCGATCTCAGCCGGGACTTCCTTCTGGGGTTTATAGATGCCGGTGAGCCAGGTGAGCCGCTCATCGGGCACTTTGACCACGGCCAGGTGAGGCTGGTCGGGCCGGCTCACATCCACCTTGGAGCCCCCCGCCTCCGCGATGGCCGCGAATAAAGTCGTCTTGCCGCTATAGGGCGGGCCGATAAAAGCCACGCGCATTCGGATCTCCTCTAACTGATGTCGCACTCAGGGACGGTGCAATCCAACCATGATAGGTTTTTGGGACAGGAGAAACAACATGGCTGGGGACTTGGGGTTCAATTCGGCTGCAACCACCTCAACTGGCCCGCCTGGTCCGCCAGGAGGATGGAAATGCTGCGGCTGGAATTGGCCTGTTTTACCTCGAACGTTGCGCGGCAGATCTCCTTGCCGAATCGCTCCGCCTTGACCAGGTCCACCTTATCCGCCTGCGCGATGGTGGATAGCGACGCGGCGAGGCGGCGGCGGGAGTTGTCATCCAGGCCGGTGGCGCTGATCGCGCGTCACTGTGGATTCCAGGTCGCCCGGGGCCGCCGATTGCAGGGCCGAGAGCAACTGGACGATGCGGTTCTGTTCGGGGGAGTCCTTGGCCAGCCGCTTGTGCTGGTACTGGCCGGAGCAGCCGGCGGCGCAGGCCAGCAGCAGGGCCAGCAAGAATACATGTTTAATTCTGTTCATAGTGCGGCGCATTGTGACTGCCTACAAAACCCAGGTCGTAATCCGGCAGGGTCATTTTCGCGCCTTCCAGCTCAAAGCCGGCGGCGTGGCCATCGGCGCACAGGGCGTTGGCGCGGCCGATGTGGCGAAAATGCGTGGTCGGCGTCTGCACGTAGGTGCCTTCGGGAGGCTCCATGTGCGTCGAATTCTTGAAGACGCCGCCGGCGCCCCAGGTATCCAGCGTGGCCCCATCGTTGAAGACGAAGAGCAGCGAGGGATTGGGAATTTTCGATATTTCTCGGGGCGGCAGCTTGAAATCCCACATGTAGGAGGCCGGGTCCAGATACCAGGAGTTATAGCTATAGGTGGTGGTCGGCTCGCTGACATCGCCTTGCGGCACGTAATCGCCCCAGACCATGTCCGGGCACCAGAAGAGCTCCAGGCTGCTGGCGGCGTATTGATACAGCGGACTGGCGGTGGCATCGACGGGGTCCGTGTTTGTGCCCCAGAAATAGGTCGTGATGCCGGGCTTGGGGTAGTTGAGCTGGGTGCACCGCCAGAAGCTGCCGTTGTTGTCGTTGTGGTACATGCCCATGGCAATGCCCAGGCTGTGCAGATTGGTCAGGCATTTGGAGGCCTGGGCGCACTGCCGCGCGACGGCCAGGCTGGGCAGCACGATGGAGACAAGCAGGCTCATGATGGCGATGACCACCAGCAGCTCGATCAGCGTGAAAGCTTGGTGGCACAGCCTTTTAGGCTGTGGCAAAACAGGCTGGAAAGCCTGTTTCACCAGAGGGGACAGGGTACAGGGTACAGGGTGCGGGAAAGAACCTCCGTCCTGCGACCTGTGCCCATTTGCCTGTGGAGAAACAGGCTGGAAAGCCTGTTCCACCTGAAGGCAAAAATGTGCCTGCAACGTTTGCATCAATTGTTTACCGCCGCCTCGATTTGCGCAGGGCCAGCGCCAAGGACCAGGATCGCCAGGCAGGAAGGCTCCGGCGTCGCTGCCACGTTAACCCATCGATGTTGATCCATGTATTGCCGCTGCCAGATCAGGAAGTCCGTCCCGTCGACGCGGCCGTCGCCGTTGCCATCGCCGCGCCATTGCGTGCCGGTGGTGCTGCGAAGGACGTAACTCCTTTGCCAGATCAAGAAGTCAGTCCCGTCGACATGGCCATCGCCGTTAAAGTCGCCCGACTCGGTGACGAGATTGATGGGCGACGGCGAGGCTTTGAAGGTGAAACCGGGGTCGGCCACCAGACCCTGCCACTGCGTATCGGCGGCGGAGAGGCTCATCCAGCCGACCTGCGAGTAGGTCCAGGGGGAACCGGCCGGCGGGGCGGACCACAGGGACCAGAAGCCGTTATTCCAGTCCTGGTAGGTGTGACCGTCGTAGGTAATGCCGTAGAGGGTGGCGCCGCCAAACATGGTCGTGTAGGTCAGGGGCAGTTGGGCCGCGACGATATCCATCATCTGCCGCGTGGTGGCCGAGGTGGTATCGAAGTGGACGTTGAAGACGTAGATGTTGCTGTCCTGGAACTGGATGTCCAGATAGGCCTGATGCGCGCCTGTGCCCACGGAACGGGGAACGATGTCCAAGGCCATTGCCGGCGCGGCGACCAGGGCTAAGGCCAGTATTAGTGCCGAATTTCTCATGATTCCTCACCTTTTCTGAATACGACCCTCACCCCTGCCCCTCTCCCGTAGGAGGGAGAGGGGGTTTGGGTTGAGGCTCTTTTATGATCTCCGCCGGCGCAATCCCACTAGCCCGAGCACCAGAAGCAGCATTGTTGCCGGTTCAGGCACAGGCGCACCGATGTTGCCCGTGGCGATGGAGACGCCATCCAGCTCAAAATGGTTGCTGGTGGAGGTGTTGTTATCGTCTGGCACGCTGAAGCGGATATAGCCGACCTGCGACAATCCAGTTGCCGAAAGATCCAGCCAGGTTCCGCCGGCAGAACCGTTATAGATGGAAAGTATCTGCGGCCAGGTCTTCCCGGCCAGATCGTTCAGCGTGGCGGTAAACGGCTTGGAGAAATCCGCCGAGGTCAGGCCGGCGCCGCTGGCCAGATATGGATTCGATGCATCCAGATAGGCGTTCGTGGGCTTGTCGATCAGTTGATCGCCCAGAGAGACCCATTGTTGGCCGTTGGCGCTCACATCGATGTTCACGTGGTTAACGCCGAAGGTGGTGAGGGGAGAACCGGTCGTGCCAATGGGATTCATATAGTCCGCCTCGGCCACGCCCGCGTTGGAAAAGATGCCCAGCGAGGGTCCACCGGACACCTGCAAGTAATTGGCCAGTTGAAGCGTAAGCTGGCCGCCCTCGCCGATGGAGACGATCTGGTTCAGTTTTACGGCCGGGTTAAACGGGCTGACGATGTTGTCGCTGCCAAACCCCTCGGTGATGGCGTCGGGACAGCCGATGGCCGCGGAGGAGTTTGTGTAGGGGTCCCAGTTGGGCCACTTGGTCGCGTAGGTCGTGCCGGGATCATACGCGATAACCGCCTGGGCAAACGAACCGGCCTGCGCGGCGGGTGTGTCCAATATCACCACTGTTCCAGCTATCATCAAAAACATTCCTGCTAAAAGGCTGCTGCGTTTCATGTCCGTCCCTCTCCATTTGCGCCGGCAGGCTCGCCGGCAGAAAATGAACTTTACACATAAGATCACGATGAACTGCGGATATGTAACTGGCTGATGAAGGGCCGCTCCTTTCTGTAGCGCTGGCCGTGATCTCGCCGCCGCGGCCCGGATTTTTTTCGCCCACTCAGCTTTGCAGAGAGATGGAGGCAAAAAACCATGCGCAAGGCCACGAAGGACCGCAACCTGGGGGCGTTTGGGGGTGGCCACACTGAACACGAAACGTGCGGAGACAAAAAATCCGCCGCGAGTCGCGCGCGGCCACCAATAAAAACGGCCCCGGCGCCTTTGTGGGCCGCGGCCAAGGACGATCAGCATCGATCGATTGCCTTGGCCTTACAAAAGGCCCGCGAAGGTTCGACCAGGTTGATTGCAGGCAGGTCTTCTGGCTACCGGTTTTCGGGAGCAGGCTTTATGTGCCTGCCGCCCTGCCTTCCGCCGCGCCTTCCCATGCGGGCTACACACCCACGCAGTGGCTTGTTGCGGCGGTCGTCGCCGGTTACAGCGGCGCGTCCGCGGCCGATTTTCACGGCCTTCCCTTTTGGGCCCCGAGGGGCACCTGCAACGGAGGCTGAATCTAATCCGGCGGCGGGAGGTTGTCAATGGGGAGAAAATCCCCCAGTTTCGGGGACGGAGCACTAAATTCAGGGACCATGACTTCCAGGAATTACGAAAGTGATTCAAGGAATTTCGCGCTCCGTCCCCGACACTTCCGGCTCGCGCAGGAACAATTTGCAAATGAATGCGCCGGCGATGATGAGTCCGCAGGCGGTCCACAGCTCCACAGTCGGCCAGACGCGCAGGAGCCAGGCGTTGATCAGCGTGGAAAACAGCGGAATGAAATACGCCGCGGTGGCCACGAGTGTGATGTTGCCTCGCCGCGCGGCGGTGTCCCACAGCACATAGCCCAGCAGGTTTACCACCAGCGCCAGGTAAATCACGATCAGCACGACTGCCAGGTTACGTTCGGCATTACCGCGGAGGTGAAAGAGCCGGTCGCCGCCGCAGCGCAGGCCATGGCGATGCCCGTCGCCAATAAGAACAGGGGCGCGGCCCCGCCGGCCGATGCGCCGCCCCACAATCTCGTGAGGTTCGAATACAGCGCCCAGGACAAGGCCGCGGCCAGGGCCAGGCAGTATGGCAGGAGACCTTGGCGCAGGCTATCGGCAAAAGCGTGCCAATCCAGGCCGCTTCGACCGACGAACAGAAAGGCCAGGCCTGCCAGCGTGAGCACGAGGCCCAAAGCGAAGGCGGGTCGGGGGCGGGCCTTCAATAAAGGGATCGACAGCACCAACGTCGCCGGCGGCCAGAGGTAATGAATCAGCATGACCACGAGCACCTGGCGATGATCGGCGGCCAGGGCGATAGCGTACGTGATAAAAAACGTGTACGCCATGAACACGGCGCCGCAGCCCCACAGGTATTTTTTGGGCAGGTGGGCCAGGACGCCGCGCGAGCGGCCGCTGCGCACAAGCCATAGCGTCCCTATTATTCCGGCCACCAGGTTCGTGGCCGCGCCGGAAGCGGGCGGGCCCCAGAACTCCATCACGTGCCGCGACAGGGCGTACCAGGATGACCAGATGGCGATGGTGGCCAGACCCGCGGCCGTCGCCCAACGCGAGGATTTCACGCCAAGGCCCCTTCGATGGCGGCGATGGCCGCCTTTTTCACCTCATCGAGCGTGCCGGTCTGTCGGAAGCCCGCGGCGCGGGCGTGGCCGCCGCCGCCCAGTGATTGGGCGACCTTGGCCACATCCACGACGGGCTCATCAGCGCGGCGCCGGCGGGCGCTTGCTGCGCAGGCTGCCGCGAATTTCTTTTTCCTGCTCCACCAAGACCAGGGCCACGGCCACAGAGCCGATGCGCATGGCTTCGTTCACAAGGTTTTCGGTTTCATCGTAGCCCGCGCCGGTTTCGGCAAAGTCGCGGCGGCTAAGGGTCATTACGGCCGCGCGGCCATTGGCATGAAGCTCCATGCCCGAGAGCATTCGCCCCAGGAGCGCCAGCCGCTGCGGACGGTCGTTCTGGAAGAGCGTCTGGTACAGCTCATCCACGGCCACGCCGGCCTGCTGGCAAAGGGCCGCGGCGCGGAGTGCGCGGGCATCCGTGTTGGCGTACTGGAGCCAGCCGGTGTCGGCGGTGATGGCGGTCAGGAGGGCGGTGGCCACGGGCTTGGTCAGTGGCCATTTGAGAAGGTCGAGCAGCTCCACAAGGAGGACCCCCGCCGCGGCGGCCGAAGGATCAGACCAGCGGATGGCGGCGATGTCTTCCCAGGTCTGGTGGTGGTCGATGACGACCAGCTTGGCACGAATAGAATCGAGCTGCGGCCCCAGGCCGCGAAGCTGCTGCACGGTGCAGGTGTCGACGATGACGGCGCAGTCGCTGGCGGCGGCCAGGTGCGGAAATTCCGCACCTGGGTGCAGCTCTTCGCCCTCAGCCAGAAAGGCGTACCTGCGCGGAAGCGGATCGGCGAGCACCACGTGCGCGGTTTTTCCCGCGGCACGGGCCGCCGCAGCTAAGGCGAGGATCGAACCGATGGCATCGCCATCGGGCCGGTCATGCGTGCAGATGACGAGGCTTTTAGCCTCGGCCAAGCGCGCGGCTGTCTGCTGCATTGATGAATTGTTACTGGAGCAATTCTCTGACATGCTGAATATCCTGGACCATCTGGGTTTTGAGGGCATCAATCGAATCAAACTTCAGTTGCCCGCGGAGGCGCTGGGCAAACTGCACATCCATCGCAGCGTCGTATAAATCCTGGCCGGTGAAATCGAGCAGGTACGCTTCGAGCGCCCTGCCGAGTTGGCCGAATGAGGGACGTGTGCCCACGCTGATGGCGGCGAGAAATTCCGTATGGCCCACGAGGCCGCGGCCCGCGTAGACGCCATCGGCCGGCATAAGCTGCAGGCCGCAATCCAGGTTGGCCGTGGGAAAGCCGATGGCGCGGCCGCGCCCGCGGTCGCGAAAGACGCGGCCGCGCATGGTGTAGGGGCGGCCGAGCCCCAGTGCCGCGTGCTCCACCTGGCCCTGGGTGACCAACTGGCGAATCAACGAGCTGGAAATGCGGACGTTTTTGCCCTCGAATTCAACCATTACTGGTTTGGCGATCTCGACCTGGAAGCCCAGCTCTTTGCCCATTTGCGCCAGGATCTGCACATTGCCTGCGCGGTTGTGGCCGAAGAAGAAATTGTCGCCCTCGACCACGGCCGCGGCCTTGAGTTTTTCCAGGAGCACGTGGCGGACAAAAGCCTCGGGGGTCATTTGCAGGAAGTCGTGCGTCGTCTCGAGCACGATGACGGTGTCGGCGCCGGCCTGGCCCAGCGCTGCACAGCGCTGGTCGAGGTGCATGAGCGGCTGGGGCGCCTTTCGGGCGCGAGCAGCGCACGGGCGGCGGCTCAAAGGTGAGGGCCACGACCGGCAGGGACAGCCGCGAAGCGATCAGGCGGGCCTGCGTGAGAATCTCCTGATGGCCGAGGTGGACGCCATCAAAATTGCCCACGGTGACCACGCAGGGCGAGGCGCTGACGCCGTAGGCGGCCAGGCCGCGCACAACCCGTACTGTTTTTTCATCAGCCATTCAAAGCCGCCGTCGTTTCAGCCACGACCATCGGCACCTTCAGTCCCACATCCACCAGGCGAATAGGCACGCGGTAAATATTAGAAAGCACATCCGCCTGGACCACCTCGGCGGGATTGCCGGCGGCCGCGACGCGGCCCGAGGAGAGCAGCACCAGGCGGTCGGCAAAACGCGCGGCCAGATTCACATCGTGGCTGACGCACACGACCGCCATGCCCCACTCGTGAGCCAGCTTGGCCATCAGGTCGTAAATGTCGAGTTGATGATGGATGTCCAGGTGGCTGGTGGGCTCATCCAGAAGCATCAGCCGCGGCTGCTGGGCCAGGGCGCGGGTGATCATGACGGTCTGCTGCTCGCCGCCGGAGAGCGACTCCAGAAGGCGGTGGGCGAAATCTTTCACGCCGGTCATGTCCATGGCCGCGGCGGCCACGCGGCGATCGAGATCGCCGGGCAGGCCCAGGCTGCCCATGTGCGGCGTGCGGCCCATCATGACGATCTGTTCGACGGTGAAGGAGAAGGCGGCGCGCGCAGCCTGCGGGACGTAGCTCACCAGGCGCGCCAGTTCCATGGCGCGGTAACGGCGGCGAAGTTTTCCCGCCAGCTCGATGCGGCCTTTGGCGGGGTCCAACAGGCCCAGCAGGCACTTTAAAAGCGTGGTCTTGCCGCAACCGTTGGGTCCGAGGATGCAAACGAGCTGGCCTTGTGTAGCTGCCAGGTCCACACCGCTGAGCACTGGGGCGCCGGCGGCGTAGGCGAAGTGAAGATCGCTCACGGCCAGGATGGGCGGCTGCGAAGGTGGTATCTGCGCGGCGGTCATTGCTGGCCCTCGCGCAGCCTGCGCCGCAGCAGGACCAGAAAGAACGGCGCGCCGGCAAAGGCCGTCACCACGCCCACGGGCAGCTCCTGCTTGAACCACAGCACGGTGGAGCGGCAGAAGGTGTCGGTGGCGATGAGCAGCGTAGCGCCGATAAAACCGGAGGCCAGGATCAGCTTTCGATGATCTGACCCCAATATAAACCGGCAGATGTGCGGCACGATCAGGCCGACAAAACCCACCGGGCCGGCCAGGGCCACCGCCGCCGCGGTCAGCAGGCTGGCCCAGCAGAAGGCCTCCAGGTGCAGCAGATTCACATTGACGCCGCTGGAGGCGGCGACATCATCGCCCAGGCTTTGGACGTTGAGGGCCGCGCCGCGGCGTGCCAGGAGAAGCCAGGCGGCCAGGGTCACCGCCGCGCAGAGCATGAGAAGGCCCGGCTCGGCCGCATCGGGGATAGAGCCGAGCGACCAGTTGATATACAGCTTCAGTTCGCGCGGCTGGCGCGAACAGGTACAGCGTGGCCATGACGGCCGCCGAAAAGGCGTTGACGATAACGCCGGATAAGAGGAGCGAATATGCATCCAGCCGGCCGCGCCGCTGGGCGATGAGGTAGACGATGGTCATGGCTAAAAACGCGCCGATGGCCGCCGCGGCTGTCCAGCCGGCCCAGGCCGCCTGGCCCAGCACGACCATGGCCCCCAGCACACCCACGCCCGCCCCGCCGGAGACACCCAGGACGTACGGATCGGCCAGGCCATTGCGCAGGAGGCTTTGCAGGACCGCGCCGGCCACGGCCAGGGCCGCGCCCACAGTCGCGGCGCAGGAGACGCGCGAGAGTCGAAACGCGTTGTTCCAAGGCCACTGCCAGCCGAGCTGGCCCACGCTGGTACACACGGCCGCCACGATCACGAGCACCGCGGCGAGAATGGCACACAGCCGCAGCAGCGATTTGCCGCTGACCTGGTAGCCTGGCAATACCGGGCGCATCGTTTCGGCTACGGTCATGGCGCGGCCTCCGCCGGGGCCGTGGCCGCCTGCACCGCCGAGATGTCCGGGTGAATCCAGGCCGCCAGTTTGCGGGCGATTATGGCCACGCGGCTATCCTCGATGGTCAGCGAGGCATCATCCGTCACTATTAAGTGATTGGTCCTCACGGCCTTGATGGCGGTCCAGCGCTGCCAGTATTTCCTGGCGGCCTCCACGTTGCCCGCTCCCGGATCGACCTGGCAGATGAGGACATCGGGCGAAAGGGATTGCACCGTCTCCAGGTTAATCGTGGACCAGTTCCTTATGCCGGCCTCGGCGGCGGCGTTTGTGCCGCCGGCGATTTCGATCAGTTCGCTGAGGGTCCAGCCCGCGCCGACGGTGGTGGGTTTTTCCGTGCCCAGGATAAACAGCACGCGCGGCCGCGGCAGGTAGATTACCGACTGCTTTATGTCCGCCAGGTCGCCCTGGATGCGCTCGATCAGGTCATCCGCGGCGGATTTGCAGTTCATCGCGTCCCCCATGCGCTGGATGGAGTCGAAGAGTTTGGCCAGCGAGCCGTTCTCCAGACGGACCAGTTTCACGCCGGCTAACGTGCGGCGAAAATCGGTGTCATCGGTATTGTGGAACAAAATGTCCGGCTTGACGACGGAGGCGGCCTCCGCGGAGAGATGAAAACCATCCCCCAGCACCGCCGCCTTCATGCCATCAGGCAACTGGCAATGGCTGGTCACGCCCACGATGTGATCCTTAAGCCCAAGGGCCAGTGCGATTTGCGTGATGTGCGGCGCGAAGGTGATGATGCGCGGACTTTTGGCCGGCGGGGCCTTGGTAGAGCTACAGCCGATGATCCAGGCGGCCGCTAAGGCTATGAGCACAAGATGAACAAGCGCCAGTTTTTTCATGCACCAATCCGGTTTGACGAAATCAACCGGTCAAGGTTACCATAGAACGCTTTAGTAGCACAGGCTTTCTGCCTGTCGGTGGCCGATGCGGCTTGCGACATTTTTTTTAAGCCGCCCCACCAACCAGGAGTGCCCATCATGCGACTGCACGTTCTTAAATGGCTGGCCGCCGTATGGAATCGCCTCGCCTTCTGGCGGCGCTGGTTTAGCCGCCGGGCCGCGGATGTTGGCGGCGCGGCAGGCGCGGTCGATTATGTCCCCAGTAATGCCGACTGGCGCAAGAGCCTGGAAGAACATGCCGCGGACTATCACGCCGCGGCACTGTCCTCACCGGCCGCCTCGGCGGGCATCAACGAGGCGGCGACGGCGTACGGCCTGAGCGGGCCGGTAAGCGCGACGGCCACGCCTGTGGGCATCGCCGACGGGCTGATTCGCACCACCTCCACCAACGACATCTCGCTGGGCGAACTGACCGGCGGGCGGCGTGCTGGGCACGGAAGAGTACGTGCGCGACGCCGTCGCCGCGATGGACCGGGCCAGCCAGATGATTGTCTCGTGCGTGAAGCGCACGCAGATGATGATCGACAGCACGACGGACCTGCCGGACCTGATTCGCTCGCAGGTGGACCGCATGTCCGATCTGTCGCAGGCAATCCAAGAGACGCAGCAGGCGCTAAGCCGCCGCGGGCTTTCGGATGAGCAACTGATGCGGCGACTCGAACCGATCTTTGCCCGCACGGTTGAGGCGGTGGAGCGGGCCAGGGATCTGAACGTCCGCCTGGACCACATCGACGACCGGCTGGGGACGCAGGAACTGGGGCTCAACCGCCGGCTGACGGACCTGACGACTGAAGTGACCGACCTTCACAACAGTCAGCGCCGCACGCGGCGGCGGCTGTTTGTGATGATGATCCTGGTGATCCTGTTTTCCCTGCTTGCCGCCGCGGCGCCCGTGCTCATGCGGATGTTGAAATGGCCGGCGTGAGATCGATTACGGATTGCGGATTGAACAGCGGGAGTAAACCTGCCTGTGCAAGAATTGCCGTAAGTATTTCGCGAAGAAAAAGTCTCTCTCCCTATATATACGTACGCGAAAGTGGCACTGCGTATAACAGGTACTCCGGAATATGGTGCAAGCACCTGATCCGCCTATCAAATCTCTTAAATCTCCGTTATCTTACCTATCTTCTATATTTTTGCCAGATTAAGTCAATTTTGCCGATTTTTGATCGGAGTTGGCGGTCTAAGAATTGTTCGCATTATGATCTAAATCTTTCGTTTCCAAGGAGCTATATCACAGCCATCTAGACCGCCAACACCGCCAATTGGAGACGCTTGGAGGCCTTTTATCCTCGTTGCCGCCAACGTTTGGCAGGCTCCGGCTCCAAGAGGACGAGTAGGATCCATAGCTTCTTGCCGCAGGTTTTTGGGTGCAAAACCCGTGCTTTCGATAAGCTCTTTGAGCACGCAAAAATGGCACTTACGTCAATTCTGGTGCTTTGAAAAAGTGCCACTTATGGCTGTTTTTCCGGGGCGGGTCGGGTCTGGGCGACGGCGCGGAAATAATCTTCCACGTACTGGCGGTAGTCCTCTGAGACGCTCTGGCGAGGTGGGGCGGCCAGGTGGGTCATGTCCTGTGGCCGCGTGGCGGCGAAGCCGGTGATGGCCTGGTGCTCGGGACTGCCGCGCAGAAGCTCCGGCGCGGCGGGCCTCGCGGGCAGTTCCACCAGCTCGGCCTTTTCGTGCGTGGCGGCGAATTCCCGCAGCTTTTCCAGCCGCCGCGAATACTTGGTGACGAAGGCCTGGAACTGCTGGGGACTCATGTCCGCCTCTTTCAGCATGGATTCATCCGGCGCCGCCTCGGCGCAGGCGGTGCTGGGCCTCATCGATGATCCTTCCCACCGTTTCCAGGCTGGGCGTGGGGGCGGGCGGCGAGCCGGGGCCTTCAAATTCTTTTTGCTCCTTGTTTGCCGGCGGCGAATCCACTTTTAGCGGCAGGACTTCCGGGCCGCTGCCTTCGAGGCTGCCCCCGCCGCTTTGAGAATCGCTCCCGGAGGGTGCGCCGCGGTCTTGCGAGGGCCGGCCCTGTTGGTGTTGATCGCCATTGGGCGGCTGGGTGGAGTCGCCGGGTTCTGCCTTCTGGCCTGATCCCTGTTGACCTGGTCCGGACTGCCCCTGCAGACCAGGGTCGTGGTCTGGATTTCCTCCTTGGCCTTGGTTTCCTCCTCCTCCCGGCGAAGCTTCTTGCGACTGCTGCTCCTGCCGGCCCTGCTGCGAATCTGACTGCGAACCTGACTGATCCTGATTAGAGCCACCGCGCGATGAACCAGGCGCATTGTGTGCTCCCTGACCTTGCCTCCCCGGTGAATTACCCTGCCCTGCATCGCTGGGCTTGAGGTTCTGGTCTGAGCCCCGGCCCGGGGAGCCCTGGGTTCCTCCTCCCCCGTCTTTTTGTGACTGCTGCTCTGACTGAGACTGCTCAGGCTGTTCTTGTGACTGCTGAGGCGGCGATTGCGCCTTGCCGGACTGGCTCTCCTGTGCTTGCGATTGATCATCCACCGGAGGCCCATCCTGCGGCCGCCGCGCGGGCGGAAGGTTCAATTGCGACGGTCCCATTGAAGGAGAGCCCTTGTCGGATTTTTCCGGCCGCGCCGGAGCGGGCGCTGTCTGCGGGGGCTTAGGCTTTTGCTGGGGCTCCTGCTGTTTTTGATTTACATCATTGGAATCGCTGTCCTTGCCATTGGGCTTGGGGTTGTCTTGTCCCTGCCCAGACTGCCCCTGCTGAGGCTGTCCTTGTTGAGCTTGATCTTGCGGCTGCTGAGCTTGCTGCTGCCGCCCAGGTTGCTCTTGATCTTTTTGAGGCTGACCCTGCTGGGACTGTCCTTGTCGAGCCTGATCTTGCGGCTGCTGAGCTTGGTGTTGCTGATCCTGCTGCTCTTGGTCTTTCTGCGGCTGTCCTTGCTGGGACTGGTTCTGGTGGGCATCACCCTGCTGGGCCTGTGCCTGGGCCGACTGATCGTGCTGAGACTGCTCTTTATTCTGCTGGAAATACGCCTGCAATTTCCTCAGGGTCGCTTGGTCCTGCCGGGCCATCGACGCCAGTTCCTGCGTCGCCTGTTGAACCTGTTCGGCAGTGGCAGCATTCCCGCCGCCGGCCTGTCCGTTATCAGACCTGTCAGACGATTGAGCGGCAATGGATTGGGTTGAACTGGGCTTTGCGTTCTGCGAGTCCTGGTCAGCATCAGCCGCGGCAGTGATGGACGTTTGCCTATTGCCCTGCGGGCCGGACGTGGCGGGACTATTCTCAGCCGCGCTGGCAGATTTATCTTTTCTGCCGGTTTGTCGCTCACCTGAAGGCGCGGCGGAAGCCAGGGGCGCTTCTGGGGTTTTCTGAGACTGCGATTTGGCCAATTTATTCTGCGGACTCTGTCCTTGTCGCGCCTCCGAAGAAGGCTTACTTGCAATCCCATCGTCCGCCTTGTCGAGATTTTTTGCCTCCGCGGATGGCGCTGTCGCTGGGCCAGTCGCGGCGATGTTCGCACCCGGCAACAAATGTTTATTGCCTGCTAAATCGGCGGCGTTTTTGGCCATCGGCGGCGGCTGGGCCGAAACCGGATCGGAAATTATCACCGTAAACCAATCGGTAGCGCCGACCTGGCCTTCCGGCGGCTTCAGATCGCGGGCGATGAGCCTGCACAGGAGCCTGTCGCCGCTTTTGCCCAACTGACTGGCGGCAATCGCTTGCGAAACGGGCGCTATCGTCCTGCCGGGCGGAGCAAACTGGGCCAGCGGCTGTTCGTTGTGCTCCAAGGCTTTGCGGGTTTCCAGCTCCACATTGGCCAGGCCGAAGTCATCCTGCGCCTGGGCCTTCAGATCGAGCTGCCCATCGGCCGGCACGCTGATGGTCGGCGATTCATCCTCGCGCAGCACGCGCGGCGGTGCATCTTCCAACACGTGTACCTGGTACACCACGGTGTTAGGGTTTCCTGAATCATCTTCAAAACTGATGCTGAAATTGCCGCTCTCGGCGATGTCAAAGGCCGCGGTGATTTCCTCGGGATCGGCCTCATCTATCTGGGCTGCAATTGTGCTGCCCGACTCAAAGCTCAAATGCGCCTTCTTCGCCGGCACGTTGGTTCTTGCCGAGACAGCAATTCTGGACCCCGCCAGCGCATCGATGCGCTGCCCCTGCACGGCCATCACACCGCGGCCGGTGTACGGCGGCCAGGTGACCGATATTTCCGCCTGCATTACCAGAGGAACGTTTACGAGCTCCAGCTTGCGCGCGGCCGTGGCGGTATCGCCCGCCACCAGATGAAACCAGCGCACGCCGGGACTGGCGGAGCGGGTATCCCACGCGCGGCCATACCGGTCGCGACCCGCGCCGTCATTGACCCGCGGCAGTTCGATCCACTCCACGGGCGGCGCGGCGGGATCCGGCGAACCGGTCAACGCGACGCGCACAGGCCCCCTGGCATGATGGACGCGGGCCTGAAAATCCACGGGCTTACCCAGCAACTGCGACACATCCTGCTGGGGAGAAAACGATTCAATCGTTGTGGCCGTGGGCGGCGGCAGACTTTTACCGGCGATGCGGGCCAGGCTGATGGCGATGCTCTTGGGCGAAAAAATCGCCACCGCCAGCCATATGGCCGCCACGCCCGCCACGGCCAGCGCTGCCGCCGCGGCAGGGCGCATAAAGTTCAGACCGGCGAGGTCCAGGCCGGCCACATGCCTGTCGGCCCTGGACCGCAGGGCTGCCAGAATGCCCACATGGGCGTTTTGATCACGGGCCAACTCGACGGCCGAGGTGAGGTCGTTTTTGAATTCCGGGTGGACCCGCTCCAGTAGGCGGGCAATGTGCAGGTCGCTGATTCTCCGCAGCGCCGGCAGAAGGGCCATCAGCAGCAGGATTACGGCGGCCGTGGCGGCCAGCACGTACCGGCCCAGCGCAAGCATTGGTGCAGTCAGACCGCCGCGCAGTGTGTGGTCCGCCACAACCAGGGTAATCGATTCCAGCAGGAGCAACGCCGCCAGGAGCAGCCAGGCCGTCAGCAGATCCGCCGCGGCCATGCGCAGCTTGACCGCTTTGATGATGGCTGCAAACTCACCGGTCTTGTCGGCAGGCTCGATCGGCATGGCACACCCCGCATCGAAGGCGTCAACAATTATAGTGAGGGGCGGGGCGGACGGGAAGAAAATGCCAGACTTCAGGCTGTAGACTGTAGGCTGTAGGGGCGTGGGCCGAGGTCTTGCTGTTCTCAAGCCTCAAGCAGCAAGCCTTAAGCCGCAAGCCTCATTCATAAATCTGCGTCGCATCTATCCCCGTGGCGGCGGAATCCTCATCCCCCTCCGCCAATAGCATCTGGAGCTCCAGCTCATCGGGGCTGGCGGTGGCCAGCCGGGCAATGAGGTTCAGCGTATCATCATCGAGCTGCTCATCCAGTTCCGCGCGGGCATCATGCGCGGCCATCTGCGCTGTAGCAGCTCGCTCGGCATTTCTGGCCGAATGAAAATCAAGGACTGTCCAGGTAATCATGCCGGCCACGAGTGCAGCGGCAATAGAGGCCGGTATGGCCAGACGTCGCCACAGCCGCCGCCTCTGCCGCCGCAGCAAGCGCCTCGCACAGGCGGCTGTTGATGCGCAGGAGCATCTCATCATCCACGTTCACATCAAGCTGGCTACCGAGCCAGGTGAGGTTCTGGCGGATTTGACGGGCCAGGGCAAGCTGCTCTGGATCCAGATTCTGCCCCTCGCCATCAAGCTGCGCGGCGACTCGCTCCAGCTCTTTGGAAACTCCATCCGATTTATCTTCTGACTTTTTCATGTTTATCAGCTCGCTCCAGTTCATCGACTGCGCTCGGCGTTTGCCTATCGAGCATCGACCGCAGTGTTTTGAGCCCGCGGTGCACGCGGGCCAGCACCGTGCCTATGGGACAGTTCATGATGTCGGCAATTTCGATGAAGCTCAAGCCAGAAAAATGCCGCAGCACAATGGCGTGCCTGGTCGCCTCATCCAGCGACTCCAGGGCCGCCATAAGGCGACAGCGATCTTCATGTGCAGCCAATCCTTCGTCCGGGGCCTGCTCGCGCCCGCTCAAAGCATCCACAGGATCATCGCCGTCGCCGGCGGCAGCATGGCCGGCAAGCTGGTGCGCCGGCGGCGCAGGCGGTCGCGCACGAGATTTGCCGCAATTCGAAACAGCCAGGCCTCGAATCGCCCGCGCTCGTCGTACCGGCCGATCGTGGCGACCAGTCGCAGCATCGTTTCGGACAGCAGGTCTTCGGCATCCTGGGGGGAAGCGGTTATGCGAAAGAAATATCCGTGCAGCCGCGGCCCGTACGATGCCAGTAACGCGGCGAAGGCCTCAGGGCGGCCAAGTTTGGCCAGCCGAATCATTTCCTCAACCTGTCCGGGCAGCATGCTCATCAGGTTTAACGCTTATCGCACGCGGCTATTGCCTGCAAAAGCGATTCCTCGCACCCGCATATAATACAGTCAACGGCCCCTAATCGGATGAAACAGACATATTTTCGGGCCGAATATCTCCTCGCTGGTGCGGGAGCAAACCAAGTCATGGAACGTGCAGTGCTGATTGGGTGCGTTGCCGCCGCCGCGCTGCTGGTGGATGTCGCGCTGGCCGCCGGGGCGGTTCGGACGCAAATGGTGGAATACCGGGATGGGGATACGGTTCTGGAAGGTTTCCTCGCCTACGACGATTCCTTCAGCGGCAAGCGGCCGGGCGTGCTGGTGGTCCATGAGTGGTATGGCCTCAACGAGTACATCCAGACGCGTGCCAAACAATTGGCCCAGATGGGCTATATCGCCTTCGCCGCCGACATTTACGGCAAGGGTAAGCGTGCTACGACGGGTGAGCAGGCCGCCGCGCTGGCGGGGCCGTTCCGCAAGGATGTGGCCATGCTGCGGCAGCGGACGGCGCTGGCACTGGAGCAGTTGCGGTCAAATAGCAATGTTCAGAAGGACAAACTGGCGGCAATCGGCTTTTGCTTCGGGGGCACGGCCGTGCTGGAACTGGCGCGCGGCGGAGCGGATGTTCAGGCCGTGGCGAGCTTTCATGGCGGGCTGGCCACGGGCGATCCCAACGATGCGAAGAACATAAAGGCGCACGTGCTGGTGCTGACAGGCAGCGATGACCCGCACGTGGGGCCGGCCGAGGTGGCGGCCTTCCAGAAGGAAATGCGCGATGCGCACGTCGACTGGCAGATGAACATCTACGGCGGTGCGGTACACTCATTTACGAACCCGGCCTCGGGGAATGATCCATCCAAGGGCGTGGCTTATAACGCCGCCGCCGCGACGCGGTCCTGGGCGGCAATGCAACTGTTCTTCCAGGAGGTTATCGGCCGGCCGCGGGAGGCTGGACCCATCATGGTGCAGCCGCCATCAACTCAGCCGGCCAAGGGGCAGTAGCAGAATTTTGAGGGTGACAGAAAAGAATTATCGCTGGCGGCCTTCGATGGCCGCCAGAAGGATGCCGCCGGCGACAAGCAATCTACGGTCGATGCGTTCGGGGATGCCGGGGTAGATGTGGACGTCCAGCTTACGGACGAAGGGGTTGAAGTTTTGCGTGTATCTGGCCACTTCCATGCCGCTACTCGTGGCGGTGAAGGTCTGAGGCAGCAGGTTCGTAATCTGCCGGCGGATGAGCGCAAGGATAAGCGAATCCTCACGAATCTCCCCCACTTCCAACCCCGAGGCATCCAAAATCGTCCATTTATCTCGGATCATGCTCCGCAGGCCGTGTCGTTTCAGCGTGCCCACAGGCTCCTGCGCCTGGGCATCTATGACGTCGTAGGATGCCCAGAAATCCAGCACTTGCCGCGCCAGGATCACCAGCAGTTCGCTGGTGCATTCCGGGTCGCTATACAGGCGAATATCCTCCCGCAGCTTAAAGGCCTTTTGCTTCGAATAGCCAATAACCTGCCCGGCAGGATCAAACAGGTGAAAAGAGGCTCCAAAAAGCTGCAACACCTTGCGCCGTATGAGGTAATGACTGTGCGCAAAGAGGCCAGCCATTTGCATTGTGGTATTCATGCAAACAGTAACTGTAGCGGCCCGATGGTCTTATCAGCAAGAAAAAGAATAAAACGAAGGATATGGGCAAGAAGCCTAGATCGAACTCTGAAAAATCTGTAAAGTGCGTGTACTTTGCTCCCTTTGCCAACCGTGAAAACATGTCTTACGTTACATGTAGGACATCAGGCGCGGGTGTGTCGGTTGATTTGTGTCGGCCGCCGAAGTGATGGAGCAAGGCAATGATTGATTTGTGGGAAATGCAGGAGCCGGCTTATGAGAATGCCGACCGATGTCCCCTGGCGGCGATTAACCGCGCTGGTGCTTGGCTGTGCGGGAATGTGCACGCAGTGCACGCTGCCGGCGCTGATCGCGCCAAGCCGCTTGTTTGACGACCGCGGCGCCTCTGGCTACGGCGGCCAAACTAACAATCGTAGATGACAATGTCGCGGAGCCTCAGCCTCCAGCGCAGACGGGCAATAGCTCCTGCCCTGATCTATGCCAGGTGCAGGAAGCATCAATGAACGAACCCGCCGAGACCCCCGTACAGCAGTATCTTTCCCTGGCACAATCCGACCCGGAGAAACTCCTGGCCCTTGCGATACAGAAGTGGCAGGCGGCGGATGGTTACCGACTAAAGCTCCGTTCCCAGGAGCGGTTGGCCGGCCGGCTCACGTCCCAGTCGATTATCGAGGCCACGGTCATGGCCTCCCCTTACGCGGTGAGCCTTCGCTGGCAATGCAATGCGGGGGCGATCGACCGGCTTCTGTGGATGCCCTCCGAATACGGCAAAGAGCTGCTGGTTCATCCCACCGGCATCGCCGGCAAGCTAGTCGATCACGTGCGGGTGGATCCCAATAGTGAGCGGGTCCGCAACTCATCCCGGCGGGATGTTACAGATTTCGGTCTGGTCCAGACGCTGCAAAACGTGCTCAATGGGTATCGGGCCGCCCGCCAGAAAAGCACGGTCTGCTG
This sequence comes from uncultured Phycisphaerales bacterium, assembly GCA_963785635.1. Lineage (GTDB taxonomy): Bacteria > Planctomycetota > Phycisphaerae > SM23-33 > FEN-1343 > FEN-1343. The sequence continues at coordinate 56,029 of CAWAWB010000003.1, read as the reverse complement.
CCAGAGCCTGGGCATAGTCAACTACGAAGAGCTGGGGCAGCCGGCCATCGCCCTGAAGATGACCAGCAGCGACCGCAGTTCCGATATCCGCACGATGTACGTGCTTCTGGCGCAGGACCTGCGGCCGCTGCGCGTGCAGCAACTGGATTGGAACGATCAGTTGCTGGGTTGCTACGATTTCACCGAATATCGGCCGATCCAGCTTTCCGCCGCGGATTTCAGCCTGGAGACGGTGTTTAACTGATCAGCTAAAGCTCGGTGATATGCCTCGGATTTGGCGCTTAAGGCAATAAAAAAACGGAAGCCCTTGTAATGGGCTCCGTTTTTGTTTTTCCGCAATTCTAACGGCTACGCCCGGCGGCGCCGCAGCATGGCTGATCCGGCCAAAACCAGCAGCACAGTTGCCGGCTCGGGAGCAGTATCCACCAGCGGCAACTGCTTAAACATAAAGCTGATGGGCCGTGCCGCCGCCAGCTGGGGCGACACATCTATAACCAGGTCTCCTATGCCGAATCCCGGCTCAAACAGCCCGCCCGAGGGCACCGTGCCGGTATAGGCGCTTAATTGCTGCGTACCGATCCAATCGGCATCTTCAAAGGGATCGACGTTAAAACCGTTTGCCCCGTTTACGTTTGTCAACTGCTCATTAAAGCTGGCGGCCGCACCGGTCACGAACCACTTGTAGCCGCACCAGTCGAAGCCCGTCATGTCGTTGATGGCCTCATCCGTTACGAATATACGCGTGGCCGTATCGGCATCCGAGGCGGTCTGGACGAAGCTCATTACGATGGACGGCACAATGCCGGTCAGGGGATCAGGTCCCTGGCGGAAATCCTTCGTGATTTCGAAGGCCACCCACTTCTGACCATCTGTGCCAACCCCGGCGCCATCCTCCTTGACATCCAGGTTGGCTGTCGCCGGTCCCATTACCTTCCAGCCGACGTCGGGGAAAGAGAACGTTGCGATGGATACTGCTTGCGCCGTCCATGCGCACAATCCAATTGTGCATAGAAACAGCGCGATTCGAGCGTACTTCATGAGCGTTCCTCCGAAATTTCCCGAGGCGCGTTAGCCTTCCCCATGAGCAATGAGGGGCGAGCTGAGTCACAGGTTAACGAGCGATATGCGCACGCAGCGCGATCTTAATTCCTCCAAGCTGGCGCCAAGCCAGACATTGATTAATGAGCATTCCCAAGCGTTCGGAGACTGAGCGTACTTCTATGAGCGACATAGACTATAAGTCAAAAGTGAAAACCTGTCAAGTGAGGTTCTCGCTAGACTGTCACGAATATTTTTGTGAATCTACGAAGACTTTATCGGCTGCGCCGGCGATTTGGCATCTGAGATTTGCAGCCTTGGCGGCAGGGGCGGGATGTTTATTCGTAAGCAACTAATATTTAAGAGTTTATAGAGAACGCGGCCGTTAATCATCTGCCCTGTTTCTACCCTTGTTGCCCAGAAAGAACCTCGTTTTCTGTCGCCACCATCAGCTCCGAAATAACATCCATCATGTCTGAAATAATGAAAAAAGTGTCTTCACTGGGCCGCGGGTGCTCGTGGATTACCACGTTGCCCGCCGCGCGAATGGCCGCGGCCTTGGCGGCAGCCGACCCGCTGATGCGACCTGATCTTTTCGCCACCGCTATTCGGTCGGCCAGATCGAAAGGCGATGATGAGGTGCGTTTTGCGCCTTCAGCGCGGCCAAGAACCTGCCGGCACTGCTCATCAGAAATCTCCGCATCAAAAGCTGCCTGGAGCACGCTGCGACACATCACCGCACATTCCGGGTCAAACCCATAGATGTAGCAGCGGCTGACGCGCCGCAGGAATTCCGCCGCGCAGTTTGGAAGGCTGAAATTGCTGGGTCAAAAGCAGCAGCCGCCAGATGCGCTTTTCCGCGGCGGCCGCCATGTCCACCGCATCACGCCCCAGGCAGTATTGCAACGCCTCGCCCAGCGCCACGACGGCCGGCGCGGCGGTGTGCTGAGGATCATTCCCATCCTTCAAATGTGCGACGGCTTCGTGCAGCGGTAAGGCCGTGCCGGAGGCAAGCTCGCCGGCGCCGCGGACCATCGATTCGGCGGTTTGCACCAGGTCGCCGAACTGCGCGGCGGCATCCAGCCCGTGGGCGGCAAATTCCTGCTGACGGCGTTTTTCCCACTGGCCGCGATAAATGGCCAGCGCCGCGCCAAGGCCTTGCTGACGGCCCCCCAGCCGTACAACTGCTCCTGGCCAACCTGGACCGGCCGATTCGTTTGTACAACCTCTGCCACACCTAACCCTTAAAAAGCGCAGGGAGCACGCCACCACGGCTTAGGATTCATCGGCGAATGGACAAGGCAACGTCAGGAAGAAAACGCGGCCGGGTACCGTTTAAGTGTATGGTATATCCCATACACTTACTCCCTTGGCAACGGCTCCTGCGGCAGGAGCTTGATGATCGTGACTTCCGGCGGCGCAAACAGGCGCATGGGCGGTCCCCACGTGCCGGCGCCGCGGGAGAGATAAAGTTTCGACCCGCCGCCAAGGTCCGTCAGGCCGGGATGGTACTTGTAGATCAGCCGGTGCACGATGTGAAATGGAAAGATCTGCCCGCCGTGCGTGTGTCCCGAAAGCTGAAGATCAAAGCGGCCAAGAGATGAAGGATGCACATCCGGCCGATGCTTCAGCAGAATCACGAATGGTCGGGGATCCGCCGCCGCGGCGGCCTGCGTAGCGCTTCTGCGTTCCAAGGCAGGCAGCGCGTTTGATTCATCAGGCTCCTGGGAGCCCGATAAATGCGTCCCGGCGGGGTCGTCCACGCCGGCCAGAATAAGTTGCGGCGTGACCGCCACGTGCTCCTGGCGGAGCATGGTAAAACCGGCCGCGGCGTGAAACGCCAGGCTCTGAGAAAGTCCCGCGTAGAACTCATGGTTTCCCAGTACCGCGAATTTTCCCAGCGGCGCCTGCACATCCGCCAGCATGCCCGCCAGGCCGTCAAAGCGCATGGCTGGGGGAATCCACCATGTCCCCCGTGCTGACAAGCACGTCCGGATGCGCCTGCCGCGCAATCTGGAGAATGCGCGACAATCGACCCGGGCCAGTGTACACGCCCACGTGCAAATCCGTCAGTTGAACGATGGTAATGGGCTTGCTGCCGGGCGAGAGCGCCGCTGTCTTAAAGACCAGTTCGCGCGGCCGTATGTTCCAAGCCTCAGCTACGCTGACAACCGCGAGCAATGCCGTAATCGCCGCGGCCGTGATCATGTGCGCCTTGGGCAAAAGCAAGGCCCGCGTCGCCGGCGCCCACCAGATGGCGGTAAAACGCGTGAGCAGGTTCCACAGATCCCCCAGAAGCAGCAGGCATACCAGCCACAGGCACAGGCCCATCCACACGTGTACCACCAGCGAGAGCGCCGACGCCAGGCGATATGTGGGCGGCCGGTCGATCAGCCGTACCACGATGGGGCCGGCGACCATCGCCACCAGAAAAACCACGGGCAGGATTATCCACCAACCCATTGCGCCCACAGCCTGGCGCAATTTCCAGAAGATGTAGAAATTTCCCCCGCCGTACACCAGAAGATACACGATCAAAAACCACGACATCGGCCTGTATCACCTCTTGGCAGTCTATGAAACCAAATACAGAGACAGTAACGAGTACGTATTTTACCCGCCTGCGGGTTGACGATACACAGATCGCCCCATTTCATTATTGTGCCGCCGCGGCCGCAGGCTGCCGGGAGAGCTCCAACAGCTTATACCGTCCATCCAGCTCAAAATCGAATTGGTGCAGCAAGGATGAGGGCCGCTGCTCCAGCAGGTGTTGGATTTCAGGCTGCTCCAATGCCACCTGGCGAATCAGCAGGCAGCGAACCTGCGGACCAATCTGCGCGGGGTCTGACAGGTATTCGATCGGGCACTTCATATAGAACAGCACTGCGGGGTTGCCTACCTGGTATACGTACAGCGTGCTGTTGGGAGGCAGCGCGGCGGTCAGACCCGCCGCCAGCGGCCGAACCCGCTGCCTAGGCCTGATGAGCGGCTCATTGGGCAAAAACGTTGCGGTCTGGACGGCCGATCGAGTGGCCTTGAGCACAAGCGTTAAGGTCCCCGCTGCATATTGCACGGTGAAGGCAGCCATGAATGCGGCGGTGGCGGCGGTCAGCTTTAATGGTTCTGTCAGCCGCGTATGCTGGACGATCAGCACTACCAGCACCGCCGCCGTCGCCGCCGCGGCCGCGCACGTGCCGATCGATCTATCGATCCACAGCAACGCGGCGGCAGCGCCAAAGCAGGCGATGGCCGCGCAGATGAAAATCCCTGCCCGCCAGAGACCTGTCACCGTTTTTCTTGCCGTAGGCCGGGCCAAAAGCCAACCCACCAAAAGCAATGGCAGCGGGAACAGCGGCAGTGAATAGCGCGGCAGCGAGTGCGCCGGCAGATTGATCAAGATGAACGTGATGATGAAGGCCAGGCGACAGCCTTTGAAAACGGGCATCTGCCGGCCAGGAATGGCCGCCACGAACTTTTTGGTCCACAGCAGCGGCACAAATGCCACCCAGGGTAGCAGCTTGCCCAAGGTTTTCGCGCGGCTGTTGAGCCAATAAAGCAGCGGGTTTCCCTCGTTGGCTGCGGGGTCGGCACGAAGCATCCACTCCCGCACCCACACGCTCAATATCCTTTGGTCGCTTTGCTCACTATGTTTGTAAGCCAGGTAGGCCCAGCCCAGACAGATCACCAGGATCAGCACGATGGCCGCCAGGTGCGGCCAGCAGAATATGTCCCTTATTTTTCGGGCATACAGCAGCACCGCGAGAATCGTGCAGTAGAAGATCATCCCGTGGATCGGCGCCTTGACCAGCGCCCATACGCCAGCAGCAGGCCGGCGGGAATCCACAGCCACCAGCGATTACCGCCGCGCGACCAGATGTTGAGCCACCAGAGCATGGCCATGGCGCTGATGCAGGAATACAGGCCGTCAATCTCCGCGCGGCGGCCCACACATACGATGCCAATGCACGACATGAAGACCAACGCCAGGATCAGCCGCAGGCGCATGTCTGGCTGCTGTTGTACCAGCGGCTTTTTTGCCTCCGAATCTGACGGGGATGTTGGCGCACCTTGGTCGTCCATCCAGCCGCTCTTCATCACCAGGAACATGAGCGCCACGATCAAAACCGCCAGGGCGGAGGGCAGGCGGGCCAGGAATTCCGTGTGTTTTCCGGCGAGGTAGAAAGCGGCGGCCATCGGCCAGTTCTGGCCGGGCGGCTTATTGTAGTAGGCCGCATCACCCAGGTGCGGCACGATCAGGCTGCCGCCATGAACCATGTTCATGGCCACCGCGATGCGCAGCGGCTCCATGTCGGCCAACTCTTCGGTTGCCAGGAACGGTAGATAGATGGCCCCCCAGGCCGCCAGGGTTATCAGAATTGCCGTACTTCTTTTAAGCATGCATCAGTTCCTGGCAGGGTCGCCGGGTGGTGTGGCCGCAAAGAGTCTTGAAGCCGGACTTTTTCATATCAAGAGACGTGGCTGGAGAAGAATCCAGCCACACCACCCGCTATTTTGCGGCGAGGACATCAAAAGGGAAATGCAAATCATGTGAGAAAAACTGATTCCTTGACCCAGAACTGATTGCCTTTGCAATCACGAATGGCCTTTATTCATTATTCAATACTGAATATTGAATAACGTAAGTCCTTATTCTACTGAGGGGGCTTATGCAGAGGTGAATAATTGGCCATTTCTATCTTACCCATCTTAACACCGCAAGATAACCTCAGGCAATCAAAGGCGGCAATGGAATGGTCCTCCCTAGGCCCCGCAGGGGGACCGGAAGGCCGGTTTACACCCTATGAACTTGTCAAAGCTGCCGGACGGCCGCGCATAGCGCGGGTATAGCGACATTAGTTATACGGAAAGAGCCGTATTATGTCAAGACACATAATTTCAGCCATGGTTAGTGTTTTTCTAAAAACTTACGGGGGGATGACAAAGCGGCATCCATATAGATCTTTCTCTACAACGGATCCGGGAACGGTTGGCGAGGCTGGCTGTCAGCCTGCTGTGATTGCTGGGCAGTGCCTCTGCAATTACTACCCCCTCGCCTTCCCAGGATGCTTTTGCTGTAAGTGACCTATCCCGTCCTTTCGCGCCCCTTCTGCTTCAGGAGGCGTCATAGTGCGACTAGAGATTATGTGCGCCATTCAGAGAGCGCCCTGAAACGGCACCCTCTGATGCAATTGATGTCACCTACACAAATGCCAGATCCATGTGCAAACCCGGATAAACAACTCGCCGATAAGGTGGCCAATCACATGTAACAAGATTTCTAAAGGCAAATACATCATGGAGGAATCTTCCTTATTCAAAGGGAACTAAAAATTGGAACTCTCCCTATAGCCGACATAGCCGGAGGGAAAATGACGTCCCACTCTTCAATTCACAAATGCGTGATGGATTCCTTCTTTTTTTCTCGGCCCTCGCAGTTCTTGTCAGTTTGTAGGGTGTGCAACTTTGTTGCACACCATCTGTGTTTGTGCGGTCGATCCAAAAAAAGAATCTGGTGTGCAGCGAAGCTGTGAATGGACCGGACACATGGGTAAGAGGTGTTCGGACACACGTATGCCTGGGCTCCGGGTGGGCGGCCATTGCCGGCGTAGTTGAAACTGCGGTTCTCGATCACGACCTGTCTGGGTGGGTTTTCCTGCATAATCAGCCCTTTCTAAAAGACCGCCGAGGCGGTTAGAATCCCGTCGCGAGCTTTGGGACAATCCCGACCGCAACGCGACATTGAGAAGAAAGCTATCAGCAGGGTTTTGGTCAGTGGGGGTCAGACAGGACCACCACTAAAGGAGGTCCAAAGTGAACCATACAACGGTTCGTTTGAGGGAGCCTTTGCTGTGGATAAAAGAACGGGGCCGTCGTTCACGGAGCCGTTTGGCCGCAGAAATCCGACGTAAAGGAACTAACGAAAGCGTTTCTGCATCAACGATAAAACGCGCAGAGGCGGGTAAGCCAATCCGTATAGATTGTGCCGAAATCCTACGTAAACATTTAAGGATGGCGGAAAACGATCTCATCCCCTTCGATCAAAAAGAGAACGAAGCCTCCGTTGAAGATGATCCTCAGCTCCTAAAGCTTAAATCTTCTGTCGCAGTGGGACAGGCAATTGCATCGCCAGACACACCCTTCCAAGCTCCGTCCTGGATGGCGATGCAGCGGGAGAATCAGGAAGCGATTCAACAGGCTCGTGTGAAGCTGAAGGAGTTTCTTTCCACGGCGAAAGAACTGATCGGCTGGGCCCGCTTCCTGCCCTGCTCGCTGGAAACTGCCGGCTTCACGCATTATCACCACGCTTCTATCTACCGTCGACAATACGAAGAGGGCTGGGAAGAGCTTTGCAAAGCCTATGACAAGATCGGAGCAGTGCAACGAGCAGCTTTCAGCATAGATGGCGACAAGCGAAAAGCCGCTTTGAGTGAGGATTGTCCCAGACGCCCTTGGCGATTCATTCACATGATGTATGAGTCGGATCTGAAACAAATCATTGATCTGAAGGCCCAGGAATATCGGGAGTGCCCCCTGGGAGATCGAATTAAATGCCTCAAGCGTTTAATTGATGTGGTTGAACAGGACGTGTGGAAAGCTAGATTGATCATTGCTACTGAGGATGATGAGCATCGGCTACGTGCAAAAGCTTTCTGGAAGAACCCTCACTACGACTCGATCATGATCGCCACCGGCAAGGATGAGTCCAGGCAAATGGCGCTCGTCCGCAATCCCCGAGGCAGCATCGAACGAACGGAAGAGCCTGCCGCCATTAAGGAGCTGAACACGTGGTTGCTCACTTTCATGGCACAATCATCCCTGGACCATACTGAAGCCGTGGCTGATTATCTGAAGAAGCTTCGGCAACGCCTGATGTCTCTATCCAAGACTGTTTCCATGGGTGCACCGCGCACTTCAGACCGAACCTCGCGCGTTGTCGTCGAAAATGTTACGGACTCGGCAACCCCTGAATTCAGCCAGGCAATCTACCTCTTCCAAAAGAGCTTTCCGCCGCGCGAACTGCTAGCGGAGGCACAGTTCCAACGCCTGTTAACGTTATCTCGCGGCCCACAGGCCCCTCGTGTTTATCTGCTCCTGGTGGCCAAGGAAGACGAGTATGTCATCGGCACCATGGTTCTGGCCTATCACCGCCAGGCCAGAACAGGGCTTATCGGCTTCGCCGCCGCCTCCTCCCGGGTCGTGGACCGGGGGGATGGACGATTTGTGACTCAAATTCTGGCCGACCATCTGTATCGGATGATCAAGGCTGATAAGCGTCTATCAGACTACCGATATTTGTTCATAGAGACGGAGAGTCCTCGATCAGGCGGCAAAAAAGAGCGCGCAAAGGCCAGGGCTAACATTCGTCTTTATGAACTAGCGACCAGGCATGCGGCGAAATGGGATCTCCGCTGCCTGGACATTCCCTACGTGATCCCATTGACGCGGGCCCCGAGCGATCTGCAACCGGGGGGTGAAACTCCTGGGCTGCTTTGGCTCACCTCCCCCGACCCCATCCCGACAAGAGTGCCTAAGGCCGAAGTAACAGATATGCTGGAACGTTTGTGGCCCCAGCTCTATGGCTGCGATGCGGAGCCGGAGGAAGAGCGGGTATACGTGGCATATTTGCGCAACCTGCACAGGTTGTATGCGAAGCGATTGCCGTCACGCATTCAGACGTTAAGTCGGTCGCAGCTGGAAGGGGAATTGGATGATAGTGAACTTCAAAGAAGAAAAGACGGGTGCCGCAGCGAATGAGCCTGGCCGGGTGCCCTGGCTGCGGCTTTTGCATTCTTGTGCAGCCACGTCTTTATGAACCCTCACCCCTTCCCCTCTCCCATAAGAGGGAAAGGGGTTTCAAGAGAACTTTCACCAGTGCGTAGGGTGTGCAACTTGTTGCACACCAATTCCCTTTTCTCAAGATGGTGTGCAGCAAAGCTGCACACCCTACTTGCCAGAAATACTCGCAAAGATCGATGGAGCAAACCCACCACAGGGGCTCTTGTCGGCAACCCTATCGAACGTTGCGGACGATCAATGCTTGCCTTGTTCGCCCTGGAGGAAGGTCCGGTACTGGGCCGGGCTCATCATACCCTGAATCTGCGCGGGGTTGGTCAAGCGGATTTTGATCATCCACCCCTTGCCGTAAGGGTCCTGGCTGATGGGCTGAAAGTTGCCGATAATCGCCCCGTTGCGCTCGATCACCTCACCATCCACGGGCGAGTTCAGATCCGCGGCGGCCTTCACCGACTCCACCACGCCGAATGAGCTGTCGGCGGTGAGCTTCTTACCGCACGGGGGCAGCTCGAGGAACACGATGTCGCCAATCTGCTCGGCCGCGTAGGAGGTAATTCCGATGGTGACGACATCGCCTTCAATGCGCGCCCATTCGTGGGTGCGGGTGAACTTTAAATCGCTGGGAATCACGTGCCTCTCCTATGATCCTGCACCAAGCCCGCGCGGCGGTGCGCGGCGGCCCACGGGCCGCTGCAATTTGCACGCCGTATTCTAAACCAGGCGGGCAAGCCTGTGCATCACATCATCAAATTCCGCCCCGGTAAAGCAGTATTGCAACTGCGTAAAGCCACGGCGGAACATCTTGACCTGCTCGCCCACGTTCAGGCCGCCGACGAGGACATCGCGGATCAGCTCGGCGATGGTGCGCATGTCCGCTGGTAGAATGCCGAATCGCGTCATCTCGGCGACCCCCAGGCGCAGGGCCTCAGCCGCTGAAAAGCCCTCAGTGCTCGGACCCGCCTGGTAGTTGACGATGATGTTGCTCTCCTCCAGGCGCTGGGCCGCCTCCGGTCCCTTGCCGTAGCCGACGTTGACGACAACCTGGTGGGTCTGGGTATAGCCGACCGACTTATCGCCGGCCACATCCATGCCGCAGTCGGCTAAGGCCTGGGCCAGGGCCTTGGCGTTGGCCAGCACAGCCGGCTGGTACTGTTCCTTGAAGGCGTTCATCTCCAGGGTGGCCATCAGCAGCCCCAGCAGCGTGCCCAGGTGATGGTTGCTCACCGACCCGGGGAATGTCCGCCGCGCGATGGCCTCCCACAGCTCCCGCCGGGGGTCATCGTGGGCGAAGTTGCCCGCCACGATGCCTCTCTGCGTGCCGAAGAAGGTCTTGTGCGTCGAACCGGTGACGATGTCCGCGCCCTCGGCGAAGGGCTCCTGAAAATATGGACCGGCCAGCCCCAGCACGTGGGCCATGTCGTACATGATGACCGTCGTCAATCCCAGGCGGTCAACTATTGCGCGAATCTCCCGCACCGGCTCGGGGTGCAGCACCAGGCTCTTGCCCAGGATAATCAGCTCGGGTCGATGGAGCTCGATAAGCTCGGCGCTGGCGGCGACGTCGATGCGGTAGGGGTTTCCGCTCTCAACGGGAAAGTTGATCACCGCGGGCCTTTCCGTCCGGCTGTCACGGGCGACATAATCCTTCAGGGCGCCCATGGGTTGGGCGCTCAGGTGCCCGCCCTGGAAGATTCCATTGTTCATCACGCAGCCGATCCGCCTGGGTTCCGCGCGGCGGTCGGCATGATTGAGGTAGTCCACCATGGCGCTAAAGACCACGGCGTTGGCCATCTGCCCGCTGATCACGCGGCTTTCCACATCGCGGCAATGCAGGTAGCTCTTGAGCTCCTCGGTCAGCATCGTCTCAACGTGGGAGATGAACTCGACGCCCTGGTAGTAGAAGATGTCGGCGTCGTTGAAGGCCTTCACCGGCTTGTGTTCGGCGTAGCGGAAGGCCGGATCGCTGATGGACAGCAGGCGGACCATCGGCGAGGCCGTCATCTCCGAAGGAATCAGATTGATGCACTCCTGCTGCCTCCAGAGCGTATTGGCCACGGCCTGCTCCAGCAGTTGCCTGGCCTGGGCGGTGTGGGAACTGCCGGCGGTAGGAGCCTTTCGCCGCGCCTGCCTTGCCTGGCTGAGGGCCTCGGCCAAAACGGGCCGCGCATAGGGAGCGCTTCTGTACGCATGTGATACGGCACGATCTGCGCGGTGGCGGCCGCCGCGCACTTCGATGCTCAGCAGTGCGCCGCTGTGGCGGTCGCTGTCCAGCAGCGCCAGGCAGATCGGCCGCAGTGTCTTCTCATCGCTGAAGCGGCTGAGCAGTCCCTCGCCCTCAACGCGCCACAGTGGTACGCTCGTCCCACTGGTGACGACGCCCACCGGCCGCTGGCCGTCATACACCATGGCGCCCTGCCTGGCGATGGCCTTGTCCAGCAGCGCCATAGGCTTGACCCTGCGCGGCAAGTCCGCCAGGCGGGAATAATCGCCGAAGGCGAAACGGGACAGGGCCTCATGCTGTCGCAGCAGGGCCGATCGCCCGATAAAGTCGCCCTTGTTCGGCGAGAAGCTCACCGCAAACTTAGCCAGGGGGCAGGCGAAGATGGGGATCTCTTTGCCTAAGGGGTCGGTACCCAGCTCGTGGCCGTACAGAGGCAAACCTGCCTCCAGGCGCAGCGTGTCGCGGGCGCCCAGGCCGACGGGCTTGGCGCCCAAGCCAAGGAGCCTGTCCCATATCGCGCACGCCTGGTCGCCGGGAACGAACAGTTCAAAGCAGATCGGCTCACCGGTATAGCCGGTCCGGCCCACCAGCACGCGCGTTTTGCCCACAGTCACAATGGTCAGGGCGTTGCGCCTGGGGTCCATGGACAAATCGTGCGCGCCGATCAGCTCCAGGAAGATCTGGCGGGACTGCGGGCCCTGGAGCGAAATCATGGCCAACTCGGCGGAACGATCGACCATCCGGACGTCGGGGAAGTTCCCGATGAGGCCCTGAAAGTGCTGCCAGTCCTTGGCGCGGTTGCCGGCGTTGACCACCAGCAGGTATTCATCGGCGACGAAGCGGTAGAGGTAGGCATCATCGACGGCCCCACCGGAGGGATTGGCGATCATGGTGTACTGGGCCTGGCCGACCTCCAGGGCCGCGGCATTGTTGGTCAGAACATGCTGAAGGAATCTCAGCGCGCCCCCGCCGGTGAAGATGTACCGCCCCATGTGGGAGACGTCAAACAGGCCGACCGACCGGCGGGTCTGGAGGTGTTCCTCCAGAATGCCGCCGGGATATTGGACGGGCATTTCCCAGCCGCCGAATTCAACCATCTTCGCCCCGGCGGAGACATGCCTGTCGTAAAGTACCGTCCTGAGCAGATCAGACATTCGTAGCTTCTTTTTCCAGATCGCAAGTCGGCTAGCCAGGCGTGACAGCCGCGCAGGCCCAAAGCGGCCTGTGATGAGCGGGCCGGATCAGGTGTTCCTTGCAGTGGTTCTAAAACCGGAATTTCCTATATCGGCTTGACCATGCGACCGCCGCAGGCCAAGCTTTTCATTGTTTCCGAGATTTGAGGAAATTTGCAAGCTCAAACTGAGTTTTTTTCAGGACGGCAGCGGGCGACGCACGGAGAACAGCCGGAAGAGGATACAGAGAAACGCCCTGACAGATTAATTCACCACCCGGGAGCAGCTAATGGGGACGACCTTGGGGAAGGCGGAGAAATAATCCTTGGGCGGATTGGCATCGGTGACGGGATCATCGTAGATGTTCAGCGTGTTCTTGATTTCCAGCGTGCCTTCGGTCATGAGCACGCCATAGATATCCGAATTCTTCTTGAACAGGGCCGCGCCCGTGACGTGCACCATGCCGCGAATGAGGGCGGGGTATGTATCAGTGGTAGTGGCGTTGCTAACGCCGTTATAAGGGCGCCCGGCGGATTAAAGTTGTGGCCGCTTTCGGACAGATTGTTCGGGCCGCTGTTGTAGTTCACCGTCAGATCGCCAATGACGATCAGCGCGGGAAAATCGGCACGGGAGTGCTCCAGGAGAACCGGCCCGCCGATGGTCACGCCGCCTGTGGTGCGAATAATGAGCGTGCCGTTCACGCGGACGTTTTGAATATTCACGGCGGTGCTGCCGGCATCCATGAAGTACACGCCATCCGTGTTCATCTGCCCATAGGGGTTATAGCCCGGCGCCAGCACCACATTATTCATGTTCCCGCTGGGAATAGACGTCGCCCTCGCCATGTACAGATTGAGCACGCGCTGGCCGGGCGCGTTGTCGCCAATTGGATTATTGCTCACCGAGCCCGTAACTGTGCCGTTGCCGCTGACCGATGGCGCCTGGACATTGCCCGAAATCGTGCCCTTGTTGGTGACGGCCTGGGTGGAATCGAGATCGCCGCCATTCAGGTTCAAATTTCCGCTGGGATCCACCAGCACAGTGCCAAAGTTCAACGTGCGCGCGCCGGCGGGCAGCGGGCCGCAGCTCCCATCGGAGACCAATAGAAAGACCAAAATATATTTGGACAGACCCTTCCAGCCTGTGGCGGTCAGAAGGACGGAATCCGAGGTATTGTTGTCCAGGTTGCCATCGTTGGGATCGGTAAGCTGCCAACTGAATGTGCCGGAGGCGAAGCTGGATTGGATGGTCTGGTTTTTATACAGCGTGCGCCAGGTGCTGTGATTGGAGATGGCCAGCAGCGACTGATCCGCCGCATCCAGGGCGAGTGCCCTGGCGGCCTCCTCATCGCGAATATCGGCAGCCTGGTGAACCTGGGTGCGCGCCAGGGCGATTGCGCCGATGCCGATGGACACCACCACCAGCGACGCAAACAGCACGATCATGAGCGCGCTGCCCTTTTTAAATGACTGGTTCAATGTTTTAGTCTCTACATCAAATCCCAAATTCCAAATCCCAAATCCCAAACAAATCCCAAGCACCAAATCCCAAATTCGCACTGGCAAGTCTTGCCGGGCACGAGCGAAGAACCCTCACCCCGCTTCGCCAAAGGCTACGCAGGGCAAGCCCGGCCCTTCGGGCCACCCTCTCCCAAGGGAGAGGGGTGATCTATGGGTGCGCCGGGCGATTCAGGGTTGCGCTGCCGGCGGAAACCTGGGCCGAGGAGTCGCTACCCACCTGCACGGACAGGCCAACCCACTGAATGCAGGGCGCGGCGGTGGCGGGAATATTGTCCAACAGGCTTTCGTGGCTGCGCAGGGCGGTGGCGGTGGTCTGACGGCCGCGCGGGTCGGTAATGGTGATGGTGATGCGCTTGAGGCCCAGATCGCTGGCCGCGGTGGATGAGGGAGTGTTGGGGTCGGAATAAACAACGCTGACCTGCTGCCGCCAACCGGTCAGGCCCGGCAGGACATTGCCCCATTTATCCTGGGGCGGACTGGCGGACCAGCCGTCGTAATCATCCACATCATCCCAGTTCGCGCGGCAGTTGGGATCCTCGCCGGCTTCCAGCCCAAAATGCGTGGGACTGGTGGGTTCGGCGTAGCGGCGCTGACAACCTCCTCCAGCAGCGCCTGGGCCAGCATATTGCCTCGGGCATAGGCGGACTGAACGGTGCGCGCGCGGCCGGCTGAACTAATAGTCGTGGCGGCGGCGACCATGAGGCCCGAAGCCACAAGCATGGCGATGGTCGCCTCGATGAGCGTCATGCCGGAAGATGTACGTTTGCGGAAAATCACAGCTCTCCCTTACGGCCAAGGAGCAAAGGGACCGGAGGCATACAGCAAATCGAACTTGTACACGTTGTGCGCGACGGCGGAGGGCGCAGCGCCGTTGTACTGGCGAGTAACATCGCTGCCGGCCACGCCAGACCAGTAATAGCGGATCGTTTCCAGATTGGGATCACCGTTGCGGGCGGGCACGACCATCGTGATGGAATGGGCGTTGGCCTCGGTAACGGATACGGCCGTGGCCAGGTCGGCACTGACCTGGAGCATCAGCCCATCGCCATCGGCCGTCGCCGCGGCGGCGGTGCAGAGCGCCCCTGCGAGCGTGCGGCCAAGACCATTACGCCCACACAGGCCACCATGATCAGCGAGACGATGGCCAGGCTGGCAAGAAGTTCGACCAGCGTAAAAGCCGCGCTTTGTTTCACGTTTTTGGCGCGCATGGTCATTACTGGAGCCTCGCTATGGCGCCGCCGGCATCCTGAAAAACAGGCGCTGGCAGCTACCCAGGCTGAAGACGACGCTGCCGGAGGCTTGGGGCTGGCCGTAGCCGTCGAAGGTCAGGGAATTTGTGCCGCCAAAATTGGCGGAAGAGATGGAGGCATTAAAATTCTTGCCCACATCCAGCAGATAATTTGCGTTGGGATCGTTGCTATCGCCCAGGGCCGCCACGCTGTATTGCCCCAGCGCGGTATTGAAAACAACGGTTTTGCTATGGCCGGCGGCGCGGGCCCTGGAGCGGATCCACTGGAAATCGGCCGCCGCGCGGCGGGCGGCCATATCCACGCGCCAACGGGCATAAGAATTGGACATGCGTGGCAGCGCCATGGCGGATATGACGGCGATGATGGCTATTACGAGGGCCAGTTCCAGCAGGGAATAGGCGCGGCGGACTTTTATCAGGTTGTGCACTGGATGCCCACCCAACGGCTTACGGCTCGCGGCTTACGGCTTACGAGACGCCGATGCCACGTTTTGTTAGTAGCTGCTGTACAGCACGCCCGCCGTATCCGTCTCGGTGGTGGTGTTAGCCGAGATCGTGCCGGTGGCGGCGGTGTAGATCCAGCCGACGTCCGCCGCATCCGCCGCGGCGATGAGCGTGCCGCCCTTCCTCACGCCTACGGGCAGGGGAGGAGGGGTGCGCAGATACGGACCGAAAATATGGGTCGCATCCGGCGTGGCGTTGGTTGCGCCGTTGTTGTCGCTGTACAACGTCAACTGGGTCGCGATCGTAGCGACCGCGGGAAACGTATTGGTGTGCTCGACGGCATACAGATCGATGGCGTTGCGCAGCACGGCCAGGTCGCCCGCCAGGGCCTTATCCGCGGCGCTGGAAGAGGCACGGCTCATGCGGGGCACGGCGATGGCCGCGATGATGCCGATCAGCACCACCACGATCACCAGCTCCAGCAACGTAAAGGCGGTTCTTTTGTGCATTGACGCCATACCAACCTCCTTAATGAGACTTTCCAGTCATGGGCGTCGTAAAACCCACGCTGGGTTGGTCTTTATTTGTCGGATACTTGATGGCTCACCTTGAGCACCACGTTGACGCCCTGAGCGGCAAAAACGACGCTATCTGGCTGTATTGACAATAACTTAAAGCCATCCAGCACATCCCCCACACGAATCACTTTTTCATCCACAATGGCCGTGGATTGCCCGGAAAAGCATATTACCGAGGACAGCCGATGATGCTCCATGAAGCCACTGGCCAGGGCCTGAGAGGTATCCACCTCCACAGGTTTGTGGCGCAGGGAGGCCATCCAGTCATCGGAGGGCATGAAGGCATCCGGGGTTTTGGCGGAGGGACTGTCCTGGTCTTGCGCATACTCGCGCAAGGACTGTGAGACGGCGTAGCGCGGCGGCTCGGGTGTCGCACCACTGGACACGCCGGCGGGCTTTACCACGGCGATGGAATCCACCGGCTGGGGGGTACCCTGAGCGGTAGCCGCGCGGGGTGAGATTGGGATCGTTCAAAAACAGCCTATCGACGGCGAAGGCCACGATGGATAACCCCAGGACCGCCATCAAGCCGTACTGCCTTTTTGTGTAAGCCATGTGTTTCTCCAAAATCCGGACCTTCTGTCTGAAAGACTCGCCGCAAGTCGCAGGTTCATCTTTATCGTTTCCGCACGGGCGAGACGCCCGTGCAACTCATGGGCAAGATGCCCATGCTACTTTTGCTTGATGGCCGCCGGCGCAGGCTCATCGCCTTGCGCCGCGGCGAACCAGATTAGATCCACTTGAAGCTCGGCTACCGCCGGCCCATCCTCATCGATGCGCCGCAGTTGGAACGACTCGATCGAAATATCCACCAGCCGCTGGTGCAGACTGTGCATAAAGGAGGTACACGTGGGGTAACTGCCGCGGACCAGCATGCGAATGGGCACACAATCGTAACGGCCCACGGTCATGGGCCAACCGGGCTGGACGCGCTGCACGGTGAGTTTGGCCTCCTGGGCCAGTTCCCCGAGGTCGGCGATGCGCTCGTTTATCCGCGAAGGGTCGAGCAGCGAGATGCGCTGGGCCTGGAGCTGATCTTTGGCCGAGGCGAGAGCATGACGAAGCTTGCGGGCCTGCTCCATCTGGTCCTGCACGGTCTGCACATCCTGTGTGAGTTCCATGCGCTGGGCGGCCACGGCGCTGCGGGTTTTTGTGAGCGGGGCAAAAAGGAAGAAGCCCGCGCCGACAGTGAGCAGGAAGAGGCCGAGCAGGCCGAACAGATTCGCCCGGTTAGACAAGGCCGGCATTTTGCTCAGATTGTTCATCGCCTGGCGACCTTCCCATCCAGCGCGCATTGCATGCGGAATTCGACGGCCCGGGACTCCATGAACGGCTTATCTTCCGTTTGAGGCGGGCGGACCTGGCGAAAGAGGCCGGTCTTCTCCAAACGCATGGCATAGGCCCAGACAGAGCCCTGATCTTTCGCCTGCCCCACCAGCGAGAGGGTAAACCCGGCGTTTGGATCGGCCGGCCGGTTTGGATCGGCCGTGGATGCGACCGCGCATTCCTCCAGCATCACATCATTGCCCAAGGTCTTGGCCAGCGCCCTGGCCAAGACCGACCAGTCGGGCTGATCGTGAACGAGGCGGAAGTCGGCCATTTCCATATTCAGCGCGCTGAGGTTGCCGCGCAGGCCGCTGAGATCCTTTTTCAGCAGAGTGAGCTGGCGATCCACATGGCCGCGCTGCCGGCCCAGGGCCGATTGAGAGCTTTTGATCCAGATTTCCAGCACGCTGAAGATGGCCAGCAGCACAAGGCTATAGGTGGTGAGCCACAGTCCCCAACGCAGGTAACTTTGACGGCGGGACTTTGCAGCGAGCCTGCGCGGGCGTGAGGTTCATGGAGGTGAGGGCCTTAACGTTCATCCCACGCCCCCAGTCCGATGGCGGCCAGCATGTGGTCCTGCGCGAGCAGGTCTGGATCGCAGGCGCATTCCTGCCCGCCCAGCACATCGCGCGGCAGCAGGGGCTGCACCGGGCAGCGAATCGCCTCCGCCAGGGCTTCCAGCGCGCCGGCGGCCGCATCAAATGATCCCGTAACGAAGATTTTCTCAAGGGGCACATTGGGGTACTGGTTGGACACATATGACACAGGCAGACGCACGCCTTCGATGAATGCCTGCGTGTGGGCTGTCTGGCTTTGGGCGAACGCCGTAGAATCTGCGGCGATGATGCGTTCATAGACGATCGTACCCTGGTACAGGAGGGACAGCCGCGCGTTTTGGTCGGTGAAATCAAGGAGCCCCGCCAGGCCATTTACGGGCTCCAGCAGGCCGCAGCACGCCTGGAGCAGGCCGCAGATGCGGCTGGTGAGTGTGCGCACGCGAAAGCCAGCCGCTTCCAGTCCATCCAGCAGCGCATCGGCCGACTCGTGCAGGCAGGCGGTGGCCATGACCAGGTCGGTATTGGCCGCACGGGCCCCGCGCGGCAGCGTCTGCCAGAACATTTCGAAGTTATCCGCCGCGCAATTGTGCAGGCGGCTCATTTCCATGCGGGCGAGCTGGGCGGTGGGCGCGCCGCTGGCCGCCGAGGGCAATTCCATGATGGAGCTCATGAGCATGGCATCCGGCGCGGCGACGACCACGTCGCTGCCTGTAAAACCGGCGGACAGGAGGTCCTTGCGCAATTGGCGCGCGGACTGTTGGTCCAGCGGCCCGGCGGGATCGGCAGGGCCGATCCGGGCCAGTCGCTCCAGGCGGCGCTGGCCGGCGGAGCGATGCCACTGGGCGGCGCAAATGGGCCGGCGGCTGGCATCCAGGCCGATGGGCGCGAGGGAGGATTTCAACGCGAAGATCATTGCGGCCCTCCGGCCATGGCGGTCAGATCGAACAGCGGCAGGAACAGGCTTATCGCCAGCAGGGCGACGATGAGCCCCATGAAGAGCAAAATGGCCGGCTCGATGATGCTGGTGAGCAGCTTGAGGCGCAGGCCATTTTCCTCATCCATGAAGTCGGAGAAGCTGGTGAGCATTTCGCCCATGCGGCCGCTGGTTTCGGCGCTGTGCAGGGCCTCGACGGCGGCGGGGGAAATCAGATCGGTATTGGTAAGGCCCGCGGCGATGGTTTTGCCGTCGGCGACGCCGTCGCTGGTACGGTCCAGCAGATTGATGTACAGCGAATTTGACAGGGCGCCCCTGGCCAGGTGCAGGGCATCCAGAGCGGGAAGGCGAGCATCCATCAGCACGCCCAGGAGCCGCAGGATTCGTGCGGTCAGCAGGCCTTTTACCAGCTTGCCCAAAAGCGGCAGGTTGAGGACCAGGCCATCCAGCGCACGCTTGCCCGGCGCGCTTTTGATCCAGGACCAGGCGATGATGGCCAGGGCGGTGAGGCCGCCGGCGATATAAAGGCCGCAGGATCGCAGCATGGCGCTGAAGTTTAGAAGCGCGTGGGTGGTCGGGGGCAAGGGCACATCCAGCGACTTAAAGAGCAGGCCGAAACGCGGCACGACACCCAGGGTGATCACGCCGAAGACCACGGTGGCCACGCAGATTAACAGCGCCGGGTAGACCATGGCGCCCAGGGCGGCGGTGCGGGCCTGAAAGTGCCTGGTGGTGAGGGCCGAGAGGCGCTCCAGCATGTCGGGCAAGTCGCCCGTGGCCTCGCCCGCCCTGACCATGCCGCTGTAGACGCCATCAAAGCAGCCGCTGTTTTGAATCATGGCTTCAGAGAGCGATGCGCCTCCTTCAACGCGCTGGCGGATATCGGCCATAACGGTGCGCCATTTGGCGTTGTCGGATTGCTTCTGGACGGCGTAAAGCGCGTCAGCCACGGTCATGCCGGAGCGAAGCAGCACGGTCATCTGCCGCGAGAACATGGCCAGGTGGCGCAGACGCTTTGTGCGACCCAGGCGGCGTTTGCGGGCGGCGGTGGTGGGCTGGCTATCGGACTGCTCCCTGGCCGGCGCGGCGGCCAGCGAGGCGACGAAAAGACCCTGGTCACGCAGGCGCTCCATGGCCTGGGCCTGGTTTGGGGCGTCGATGGTTTGGACCACCGCGCGACCGGTCTTGTCGTAAGCGTGATAGGTAAGCTGCATCTATTGGTTTCCCTGGCCCGGCGCGGCAGACGCGGCGCTCGGGCAGATCACATCGTCCTCGCTGAACGTTTCAAAGAGCACTTCTTCCAACGTTGTTTTGCCCTCCAGGGCCAGTCGAATTCCTTCCTGCCGCAGCGGAACGCCGCCGGCGGCGAGCCAGGCATCGCGCAGCTCGACCGTGCCTTTGCCGGCGTGGATCAGGCGGCGCAGTTGCGGGGTTATTTCCATCACCTCAAAGATGCCGATTCGGCCGGCGAAGCCGGAGCCGCGACATTGGGTGCAGCCACTGCCGCGCTTGAAGGTGAGACCCGGACGGCCGGTTAAACCCGCCCGCGCCAGGAGCTGGTCCGCGGGGGTGTAGACCTCGGCGCAGCGGGGACAGACCATGCGCAACAGCCGCTGCGCGACGCCGCCATTGAGACAGCCCGAAACGAGGTAGGGCTCGACGCCCATATCCGTGAGGCGCGCGATGGCGCCGGGGGCGTCGTTGGTGTGCAGGGTGGCCAGTACCAGGTGGCCGGTAAGCGAGGCCTGGACGGCCACGTGGGCCGTTTCATCGTCGCGCACTTCGCCGATCATGATGATGTCGGGGTCCTGGCGCAGGATGGAGCGCAAGGCGCGGGCGAAGGTCATGCCGATGGCTTCCTGGACCTGGATCTGGTTGATGCGCTCCAGGCGGTACTCGACAGGATCCTCCACGGTGAGCACGTTGCGCTCGGCGTTGTTGATGAGGGCAAGCGCGGAGTAGAGCGTGGTGGTCTTGCCGCTGCCGGTGGGACCGGTGACCAGGACCAGGCCGTAGGGCCGCTGGAGCATGGCCAAGAGGGAATCGATCTGCTGGGGGCGCATGCCCAGGTCTTCCAGGCGGATGCGCAGGTTGCTCTTATCCAGGATGCGGATGACGACTTTTTCGCCCTGCACGGTGGGCATGGTGGAAATGCGCAGGTCGGTTTCGCGTCCCCTGGACACCAGCCGCACGCGGCCTTCCTGCGGCAAGCCGCCGCTCGGCGATGTTCATGCGGCCCACGACCTTAATGCGCGAAACGATGGCTGCGTGCATGGCCGCCGGCGGGCGCATCACATCAGACAGCCGGCCATCGATGCGATAGCGGATGAGCGTGTAGTCCCTGCCCGGCTCGATGTGCACATCGGAGGCCTGCTGGGCCACGGCCCGTAGCAGCACGGCGTTAACCAGGTTGATGACGGGCCCGCCCTCGCTCTGGGCCTCCAGGTCCGCGGCGGGAATATCATCCTCGTTTTCATCCGCCTGCGTTTCGAGCTGGGATTCGGTAATCGCGGCCAGGGCGCTATCGAGGTCGCCGGCGGCCTTGCCATCATCGCGGAGGAAACGGCGGATATCCGCCTCCAGCGCCAGCATGGGGCGAATGTTCAGCCCGGTTATTTCACGCAGGCGGTCGATGGTGGGCAGCGACTGCGGCTCGCTCATGGCGACGGTGAGCGTATCGCGGACTTTGAAGAGCGGCAGCACCTTCAGGCGGGCGGATTCTTCGCGGTCGATCAGGGACATGGCCTCGGGATCGACCATTCCAGGCCGCAGGCGGGCGCCATTCACGCCCAGGCGGTGAGAAAGGATTTCGATCATTTTTTCCGGCGAGCAGGCGCCCATTTCCACCAGCAACTCGCCCAGGGGCTTGCCGGAGTCCTTCTGGCGCGTGAGGGCGTCATTGAGCAGTTCCTGGCTGAGGAGCCCTTCCTCGATGAGCATTTCTCCCAGGCGCAGGCGGGTTTGAACGGCTGTCATGCTGCCCCCTCCGCCTGGCCATGGGATGATTCGAATTCAAACAGGGAATCCAGGCCCGTCAGCCGGAGTACCTCGCGCAGCGTCTCATTCACGCCGGCCAGGTGCAGCATGTGGCCGCCGCGCATGCGAGCCTCGGCGGCCTCCATCAGGGTCTCCAGGCCGCGCCCATCGACAAAAGGCACATCGGTGAGGTCGAGCACGACGAGCTCCAGGGGCGCGCCAGGCACCTGAGACAGGGCGGCCGAGAGCTGCTGAGAATCCTCGCCCACAATGGGGCCTTGCGGTCTCAGCACGCTTGAATGGCCAACTTGTTGCTGCACGATCTTCATGTCTGGCGCCAAGACTCCTTGCGGCGACACAATGGCTGCAAAGCGCGCACGGCGCGCGCGTGCGCCGTGCCGGCTTGTCTTTCGTATCGACTTTGCACGGCAGGACTTTAGGAACATCCGCCGGCGGGGGGGAAGGATCTTGAAAGCGCGGGAAGAGATAAGGATTGGCCATGAGAAAACTGGCACTGTGCAAATTAACTAAAACTAGCGGCAATAGGACTAATCTCTGAATTCTCGGTCATATTACCTAGTTTATTTATTCTCTCCAAATTAAGGCATTTTGACTGACTTTGAGGATGGTTGGCGGTCTAAGAACTGTTCTTATTGTCTCATAAGATGTTCATTTTCAACATCTTATGACAACAATTCAAGACCGCCAACCCGGAGATGCTTGGGGGTCTTGAGTTTGGTGTTTGTTAATAATTGCAGTAATATCATTCGGCACTCCCTCTCGTTAGTTCTTAATAGGTTTTTTTCAGTAAGGTTTATCTTTATTTGGAACGGCGGCGATTGTGATAATGGTCCGCATGCCAAAGGGAGAATCAGTTACGAAGGTGCAGCCGGCCGCGACTGTCGCGCCGCCTGCATCGGCGGCCCGCAACGTCTTACGGCACTGGCCATCCGTTCTCGCGGCGCTGATGATTGCTGCCTCGGGAGTGCTGGCGTTTGCCCGTCTCAGCGACCGCTATCTCTGGGATGATGAGGCGCTGGTGGGTATTGTGGCCAAGAACCTCCTCAACACCGGCCACCTTACCGGCTGGGATGGGCGCAGCCTGCTGGGTTACCGAAATGGCACGATCCTGGATAAGAACCTGCGGCCGATCAACCCCCCGCTGGACTTCTACATCACCGCCGCGTCTTTTGCCGTCGTCAACCGTATCGCCACCGGTTCGTTTGCCCCATTGGACAAAACGAAACTCACCGATGAGCAATTGACTTTCGCCGCGCGGCTGCCGTTTGTGCTGATTGGCCTTGCCGCGCTGGCGGGAATGTGGGTGATCGCCAAGAAGCTATTCAGCGATAATGCCAGTCGCCTGTACGCGCTGGCGATGCTGGCATTTTCAGTGGAATTCATTTTGACCATGCGCCAGTGCTGCTATTACGCGCCGGCGGCCCTGCTATCCATACTGATGTTCTGGTCGTACAGCAATTGCATCGCCACAAAGCGGCTTTGGCACTTTGCGGCCCTGGCCTGCTGGTTTGCCCTGCTTTTTTTCGCCAGCTACCTGCTGGCCGCAGCGTTTGTGCTGGCCTTGGCGACGCATCACCTGCTATTCCACCGCCGCGCGTTGACAAGGCAGGACTGGTGGAAAGCCGCAGTTTGCCTGGTGCTGGCCGTCGCCGCCACGATTCCCTATGCCATTGTTTATCGTGTCTGGCAGCGTCTGGATGTGCCGCCGCCACGGCAATCCTGGCTGGTTTCGCACTGGACTCTGTTTTACTGGAACCTCCTGGGCCTCAACTCGCAGAATTATCTGCCCTGGATACTGGTCTTTGCGGCGCTGGTCCTGATGGTGCTGCGCCGCGGCAAGGACGTGGCCACCAGGCCGGCGCTGCACCTGGTGAGCCTGGGGGTGCTGTTTACCTTGTTTCTGTCCGCGTTTTCCAACCAGCCTCTGGAAGAATACGTCGGGCCCAGCACTCGCTACCTGATCCCCGCGGCGCCATTCTGCGCTGGCCTTCTGTGGCGCGGCCCTGGCCATGATTCATCGCCTGCATCGATATTTCGGGCCGGCGGCGGCGGCGGCTTTGCTTCTGATGGCGGTGGGCACTACGTATCTGGGAACCACGCTGCCCTATTGGCAGCGAATTACCCTGATGCCTTCGTACATAACTGAAGTTTCCCATCCCCACCCTGAATCAAATCGGACGGCTGTGGAATACCTAAAGAAAAACGTAAAAGACAATGCCCTTGTGGAATGCGCGGCGGAGTATCGCAATTACGTGCTGATGTTTTATGAGGGCCATCGGCTGCGTTTTGGGCCGTGCCTGGGACCGAATACTCACCTGGGGGCTGAAAGAATGGCGCAATTTCCGGCGCCTTTAATGATACAGCAGAACTTTCCAGATTGGATCTTTGGTTACGGATATACCAGAGAACTCATGGACACCCTGAACTTCTTCACTCGGGTTCTTCAGGAGTCTTCGGGCCCGGTGCGTTATGAGTACAAGTTGAAGGAGGAGCTGGAAATCTGCTATGACAACGGCACGAGGCCTGAGCTGGGGCTTCATCAATTCATTCCGAGAATAGGCGACAAGAAACCGAAAGGCTCGACCATTTACGTGTTCCAGCGCCCCCTCGAGGTCGCCCCAGTAACGAGTCCGGCGCGCCAGCAGAGCAAACCTGCGCGGTAGTCTCCTTGGCGCCGGCGATGTCTAGTCCAGCCGCCGCTGCCGCGAAATATAGTTGCAATCTGCTCGGTCGGCGATAATTCTGCTGGGCACGCGCCGCGGCCGTCGCGGTATACGGAGAAAGCAATGGACAAGAAGATCGCGAATCCTGCCGTCACGATAGAAACTTCCATGGGGAATATCACCACCGAACTGTGGGCCGGCCAGGCCCCTGCCACCGTGGAGAACTTTCTGAAGTACGTGGATGCGGGCCACTACAACGGCCTGGTCTTCCACCGCGTGATCGCCGGGTTCATGATCCAGGGCGGCGGGATGACGGCCGACCTGAAATCCAAGCCGGTACTAAAGCCCATCAAGAACGAGGCCTCTGCCGACAGACCCAACAGCCGCGGCACATTGGCCATGGCCCGCACCAGCGACATCCACAGCGCTACCAGCCAGTTCTTCATCAACCTGGTGGATAATGACTTTCTGGATCATCGCGATGAAACCTCAGCCGGCTTTGGTTACTGCACGTTTGGAAAAGTGACCGGGGGCATGGAAGTGGTCGAGGCCATCGCCAAGGTGCGCACCACGAGCCAGGGGCATTACGACGACGTGCCGGCAACGCCTGTGGAAATCCGCAAAACTTACAGGAGCTGAAAGCGCCGCGGGGGGTCAGCCGGTTTCTCAATAGAATCGCCGCGCCCCCCGACGCGGCGAGCTTCTAATCAGGACTTTTCGCATCTTAAAACAGAAGTCTCCCCAGGCCAATTGAATAAAATGTATATCTGGCAGCTTCTCTTGTATAATTGGCCCCACTTATGTGCCCCAGTTCGCCCGACGAGAGCAGAAGAACTTGGCCAAAACCCATGCGGCCACTCTACCCGCATCCGCCGGTGCGGCTGCAAATTTCACAAATGCGAGTTGTCCGCCGCGATTACGTTCGGCGAGAAGAATCCACCTTCGACATGCACTACCCCCTGACACTGGGCGTCGTTTTGAAGGGCAGGATCCGGCGCGATTTTCCGAACTACCGAACGGATTGTGGTCCCGGACAGGTGTTCATGACAGGACCTTGGGAACCCCACGGCTGGTTCGTCGAGCGCGGCCGCTGCACGGTGATCGACATCGGGCTTTTGCCCGGTATGCTTTCCGAAGTGAAATTTGCGGAGGCGCCGGACTTTTCTCCTATTGCCCTGTTTACCGCTCCACCCGACAAGCGGCCTCAGATGGACGTGGACCGGCATGGGCCAATGGTCCGTATCCTCAAGCAAATGTTGCAGATCTATGAAAGTGATCGGCCGCGCAAGTTGTTATGGTTGCGTTCCTGCCTGCTGCAATGTCTGCTGCTGTTGTATGAGCGATTCGAACCGGCAGGATATCCTGCACCTCCACCGCAGCCCTTTGGCGCACCCGCCAGCCCGATCGCACCTGCCCTGCAACTCGTATTTGGCAGCCGTGAATTTGTCTCCGTGGCCGAGGCAGCCAGGGCCTGCGGCCTTTCTCGCAAGACCTTCGCCAAGACATTTGCGGGTCTGACCGGAACAAGTTTCCCGCGTTTCGCCCTGGGTTACCGCTTCCAGGAGGCCGCGCGGCAGCTGGTCAGCAGCAACGATTCTGTCAAGAAGGTCGCCGCCGATTGGGGCTTCACGGACGCCAGCCACCTGCACCGCTGTTTCGTGGAGCATTTCGGCTGCACGCCGGTGGAGTACCGCGCCAGGCAGGCGTAATCGTGTCAGTCGCCGCGAAATTTCCGCAACCAGGAATTCGACAAAAAACCCGCGGCAGGAGGCCCGCACTTACTGGACGTCCTGCCGCGGTTACACCTGATCGTTGCTATTGTGCGCGTGCGTACTGATCTGGATCGGCGGCGAATTCTTCGCGGCAGCTATCGCAGCAGAAGTAGTAGGTTTCGCCCTCGTACTCAAAGGTGGAGGCTTCGTCTTTGTCAACCGTCATGCCGCACACAGGATCCTGCGCTTCTTTTTCTTGAGTCATTTGGCATCTCCCTATGTCCGGCCAAGACGACCGAAGGCTTACCTTGCTTTCCTGTTACCGCATCTCCCCTGACACCCGCGCCAGGTGCGCCCCTTGCCCCGCGGTCACCGCCGGTTCAAATCCATTATAGACCTGTGTCGAGACCTTCCCCGCCGGCGCCGCTTAATTGCCGTGAAGAAAAAAGATATGCGCTATCAAAACATGTCGCCGAGATAATCTTTGCCGAAGGCAAACATGCCGCCCCAATGTGCGGTCAGCACGATCAGCACCGCCGACGCCGCCATGAGCAGCACATAGGCCCACAACATCCAGCCGCGAAGTTTGTTGCGGCCGACGGACCGGACCAGCGTAGCGGCCAGCAGCACGCCCAGCGTCGTAAACCCCAGATTCTGATGAACTTCGCCAATCGCTCCGGGCGACTGCGACCCCTGGTCCATGAGATTATCGCCCGCCAGCACCGTGGGAATGACCATTACCGCCGCGAAAAGCAGGCAATAAAACCCGGCGTGGCGAAAGAAATGCTGCCGCCAGATCGCCCAGCAAACATCCGCCAGCGCGGCGGCCAAGGTCAGCGCTATCGGAAAGTGCAAAATCTGGAGATGCGTTTTGCCAAAGTTCATGGAAAGTCCTCCGCCCGTCGCCTTTCAAGTTTACCGGGCCCGCCACACAGGGACAACCCGCCCCCCAGGCCACTCCTCCAGGGCGAGGAAAACTCGTTGGTCCTCTCTCTTTGTTCCTGTATACTGCTTTTTTCCATAGTTGCTCCGCCGAAGGCGCAAAGCCGGGCGGTACCCCAACACCAAAGAGACGAGCCATTAATGTTCAAAGTCCTCCAGCAGCAAGAGCTTGCACCATCGGTGCATCGGCTGGTGATCGATGCCCCGCGCATCGCCGCCGCGCGGCAGCCCGGGCAGTTCGTGATCGTCCGCGCCAGCCAGGGCGCTGAGCGCATCCCGCTGACCATCGCCGACGCCGACGGGGCGGCCGGTACCATCACACTCATCATTCAGGCCGTCGGCGAAGGCACGCGCAACATCGTCAGCCAGGCGGCCCAGGGCGGCCTGCGGGATGTGGCCGGACCTTTGGGCCGGCCCACCGAGATCGAAAACTTCGGCGACGTCGCCTGCGTCGGCGGCGGCGTAGGCACGGCGGTGCTCTTCCCGCTGGCCAAGGGGTTGGCCCAGGCGGGCAATAAGGTGACCACCATCATCGGCGGCCGCAGCGCACCGTTCGTGATCCTGCGCGACGAAATGGCCGAGTTCTGCCACCGGGTGTTGGTGACGACCGAAGACGGCTCGCTGGGAATCAAGGGCTTTGTCACCGCCGCGCTGGCCGAGTTGATCGCCGATCCGGCTGCAAAACCCGCCGCCGTATATGCCGTGGGTCCAGTTCCCATGATGCGGGCCGTCTCCGAGCAGACCCGCACGGCCGGTATCAAAACCATCGTCAGCCTGAACCCGATCATGGTGGATGGCACCGGCATGTGCGGCGGCTGCCGCGTGACGGTCGGCGGGCAGATCAAGTTCGCCTGCGTGGATGGCCCCGAATTCGACGGCCATGCCGTGGATTACACCGAGCTTTCCAGCCGCCAGAACGCCTATCTCGAGCCACGCTGCAGACTCGATGAGCAGCTATCTTCAACGTCCAAAGAGGCTCCTAAATGAGTACGCCTATAGGCGCCCGCACCGATAACAAAACGCTCACTCCCAAGGAGCGCATGGCCATCGACCGCGTGGGGATGCCCCAGCAGAACCCCGCCGCGCGAGTCGAGAATTTTGGCGAGGTGAACCTGGGCCTGGAAGAATCGGCCGCCGTCATGGAAGCGCGGCGGTGCCTCCTGTGCAAAAACCGCCCGTGCGTGGGCGGCTGCCCCGTCCGCGTGCGCATTCCGGAGTTTTTGGAAAAGGTCGCCCAGGGCGATTTCGCCGCCGCGGCGGTGATCCTCTACGGCGACAACACACTGCCTGCCATCGCCGGCCGCGTCTGCCCGCAGGAAAAGCAGTGCGAGGAAGTCTGTGTCCGCGGCGTAAAGGGCAAGAGCGTGGCCGTCGGCTGGCTGGAGCGATATGTGGCCGACTGGGCCGGCTCCCACGGCCGCGCAGTGGCGGAAAAACCCGCCCCGGCCACCGGCTACAACGTGGCCGTGGTCGGTTCGGGGCCTGGCGGCCTGACCGCCGCGGGCGAGCTGGCCAAGAAGGGCCACGACGTCACCATTTTTGAGGCCCTGCACGATTCCGGCGGCGTGCTGCGCTACGGCATTCCGGAGTTCCGCCTGCCCAAGGGGATCGTCGATGCCGAGGTCGCCGGGCTGACCCGATTAGGGGTAAAGATCGAATTCAACGTCGTGGTGGGCAAGACCATCACAATCGAGGAGATTGTCCAGCAGTTCGATGCCTGCTTTATCGCTAATGGCGCCGGCTTGCCCATGTTCCTCAACGTGCCGGGCGAGAATTTGAAAGGCGTTTATTCGGCCAACGAGTACCTCACCCGCGTGAACCTCATGGGCGCGTGGAAGGGCAGCGACTCCGCCACGCCCGTCGCCAAGGGCAAGACCGCCGTGATCTTCGGCGGCGGCAACACCGCCATGGACTCCGTCCGCACCGCGCGGCGGCTGGGCTCAAAGCGGGCGGTGCTGGCCTACCGGCGCGGCCGCGTGGAAATGCCGGCCCGCATCGAGGAAGTCGGCCACGCTGAAGAAGAGGGCATCGAATTCATGTTCCTGGTAGCGCCGGTGGAAATCCTGGGCGATGAGAAGGGCTGGGTGCGCGCGGTCAAACTCCAGCGGATGGAGCTGGGTGAACCGGATGCCTCCGGCCGCCGCCGTCCCGTGATCATCCCCGGCAGCGACTTTGAGCTGCCCGCAGAAATCGTCATCGTAGCCGTGGGCACGAAGGCCAACCCGCTGCTGACCAAAACTTGCCCGCAGCTCAAGCTCAACCAATGGGGCAACATCGTGACCGACAAGCAGCACATGACCTCCATCCCGGGCGTCTTTGCCGGCGGGGACATCGTGCGCGGCGGCGCCACCGTCATCCTGGCCATGGGCGATGGCAAAGAGGCGGCGCAGGAGATCGATCGGTATGTGCGGACGAGGCCGGCGAGGAAGTAGGCTGTTTGGCGTTTTGGCATTTTGGCTGTTTGGAACTGCAAGAACCTTGAGCTTGGTGGAGGTTGCGGAGTCGGACAAAATCTTCAGCCATGTCCCAAATAGCCAAACAGTCAAATAGTCAAACAGCCACATTGCGGCTGATATTCCTGTATCTAGTCACTTTCTCTCTGTGCTTCCTCGGCTGCGGCCAGGTCGCTTCGACTCCCGCCAGCCAGCCAGCCACGCAGCCGAAGGTCCATTTCTATTTCGTCCAGCTCACGGACACGCACCTGGGCGCGAATGACCACCTGGAGCGCACGGCCGAGGCCGTGCGCGAGATCAACGCGCTGCCCATGAAGGTCGAATTCGTCGCCCACACGGGGGACATATTTGATCAGGGCCCAAAAGATGCCAATCTTGTTCGCAAAGGTATGGCGATTTTCAAACGGCTCAAGGCCCCCATCCACTTTGTTGCAGGCAATCACGATGTTCTGAACGAGCCATGGCCGTGGCATGCCTCGGTGCTGCAATCGGAACTGAAACTATTTGAGGACCGGGTCGGTCCGCTGGCCCAGAAGGCCGAGTACCACGGCGTTGTCATGCTGTTTGTGTGCGTGGAGCTGCCGGCCAGGGACATTAAGCTGGAGGGCCACGACCCCTTAGCCTGGGTGGAGGACCAGCTCAAGGCGGCCGGCGGCAAACCAGTCATCATCTTCATCCACACGCCGCCCGTTCCCGACTGGATGGACCGCAATCACCCCGGCTGGCCCAAGGAAAATGAGTCAAAATGGTTGGATCTGATCAATCGTTACAACGTCAAGGCCGTCATCGCCGGCCATTTCCACCGGGATGAAGAGCACCGGCTAGGGCATGTGCCGCTGTTCATTTCCGCCCCGATTTCCAGCCATCGGATACTTCACAACGAAGGCAGTTTTCGCATCTATGAGTACACGGATGGCAAGCTGACATACAGGACGCAGTATCTGCATGAGCATCCCGCCGCAACAGCCACTGCGCCCGCCACAACCACCGCGCCGGTGGCGAAAATGAATTGATCCCTCATCCTCTAACTCTTCTTCTCAAAAACCGGGCTTGAAATTAGCCGCTCTTGGTAATACGATTCTTTGAGTTCGTAATACCCTTTTGGAGAGGCCATGCCCGAACTGGAGAGAGTCTCAATCGCCATCGATAAGCCGCTGCTGGCGCGGCTGGAAAAGATCATGCGGGCCGGTGGCTACACAAACCGGTCCGAATTCATCCGCGACATCGTCCGCGACCAGATCGTCGAGCGCGACTGGCAGGAGGACCGCGAGGCCCTGGCCACGGTGACACTGCTGTATAAGCACGACCAGCGCGGCCTGTGCGATAAGCTGACCGATATGCAGCACCACCATCACAAGGAAATCCTGTTCTCCAGCCACGTGCACCTGGATGAGGAGCACTGCGCGGAGATCATCGTCCTGCGCGGCCGCGCCAGCCGGCTGGCACACGTGGCGGATGAACTGAAAAAGGAAAAGGGCGTCCTGCACGCGGCGCTGTCCATCAGTTCGACAGGCCGGCGACTGCGGTAAACCAGTTTAAAAGTAAGAGAAGTCGGACCATGCACATACCTGACAGCCTGATGATCCACGGCGCGGCGGTGAATACCGCCTCGGCGGCCATCTCCCTCGCCGCGGCCTGCGCGGCCATGGCACGGGTTAAAAAGGCGCTCACCGATAACCGCATCCCCCTGCTGGGGGTGACGGCGGCCTTTATCTTTGCCGCGCAGATGCTGAACTTCCCCATCGGCCTGGGCACCAGCGGCCATTTCTTAGGCGCCCTGCTGGCGGCCATCCTGCTGGGTCCGGCCAGCGCACTACTAGTGATGATAGTCGTGCTGCTGATCCAGTGCCTCCTTCTGGCCGATGGCGGCGTGACCACGCTGGGTACAAACATTCTGAACATGGGCATTATTGCCGGCGTGGGCGGCTACGGAATTCTCCGTCTGTGCCTGGGTCTGCTGCCTGCGGGGCGAAAACCCCTGCTGGCCTGTGTGGCCGTGGCGGCCTGGGCATCGGTCGTCCTCTCCGCCTCCGCGTGCGCGGCGGAGCTGGCCGCGGCTGGAACAATCCCGCTGCACCTCGGCCTGCCGGCGATGGCCGGAACCTATGCGGTCATCGGCGTGGGCGAGTCCATCATCACAGTGGCCGCCGTGTCGCTGATCCTGAGCGTTCGGCCGGACCTGCTGATGGGCATTCCTCAAATTGCAACAGCCGCGCGGGAGGTGGTGCTATGAAACGCTCCACCTGGACTTTTTGCCTTTTCGCCTTGGCCGCGGCGCTGATTATGGCGGCGCTTTCCCCCCTGGCCTCCTCGCGTCCCGACGGTTTGGAAAAGCTCGCCGCCACGTATCAACATGCACCGGTTGCCCCCGAAAGTGATGCAGCCGCGCCCGAGCAAAGCTCGATCGCCGGCTTTTCAAAAACGGTGATTGCCATCTTGGGCACACTGGCCGTCTTCGGGCTATCTATTGGATTGGCCAAATTCGTTTCCGCGCGCCGCAGCATTTCAACGGACAAAAGGCCATAGCCGTGGAACATCCCTTTCACTCCGCGGGCTATCAGCCGCCCTTCGACAGCCCTCTGCACCGCCTGGATGGCCGCACAAAACTGATCTGCATGCTGGCGGGCGTGATCGTCGCCGTCAGCACGCCGCCGACGGCGCTGATGCAGATGGCCGCGTACGGGACGATGCTGGCGGCGGGTCTGGCCATCGGCCGCGTGCCCCTGGGCTACACGCTGCGGCGATGGCTCATCATCGTACCCTTCATCTGCGCGGCGGTGTTTTTGCCGATGCTGGGTCCAAAAGATTTCTCGCTACTGGGGCTCTCCCTGTCGCGCGCGGGACTAATCGTATTTTCGGGCGTGGCCATAAAAGCCACGCTGGCCATGATGGCCCTAACCATCCTCACAGGGAGTACGCACCTGGGCGACATGCTCTCAGGCTTGAGGAAACTCAAAGCGCCGCTGTCGCTGGTGGCAACAGCGGCCATGACCTGGCGATACACATTCATCCTGGCCGATGAGGCCAGGCGCATGCACCGCGCGGCCACCCTGCGCGGCTACGGAGCCCGCTGGGTCTGGCACGCCGGCACGCTAGGCAACATGGTCGGCGCCTTGTTCCTCCGCGGTTACGAACGTAGCGAGCGCGTACACGCGGCCATGCTCTGCCGCGGATTTGACGGCCGCAACGTCGTCGCCGAGCATTCCATGCACATGCGGGCGTGCGACTGGGCCACGCTGGCCATCTGGTGTTCACTCCTTGCGGCGCTGAGGCTTTCGAGCATATGAGTGACATAATCATCCATGCCGAAGATCTTTGTTTCACCTATCCAGATGGAACGGAGGCCCTGGCGGGTATATCGCTGTCGATCGAGCGGGGAGAAAAAGTGGCGCTGCTGGGTCCAAATGGCGCGGGCAAATCCACGCTGCTGCTGGCCCTGTGTGGGGTTCTGGAGGGCCGCCTGCACGGACGCGCGGAACTGTTTGGCCTGCCGCTTATGCGCGAGAATCTGCCCCAGGTTCGAAAGAAGCTGGGCATCATTTTTCAGAACCCGGATGACCAATTGTTCTGTCCAACCGTGTTCGATGATGTGGCCTTCGGGCCGCGGAACATGAAGCTGTCGGAGATCGAGGTCCTCCAGCGCACAGAGTCGGCCCTGGCGGCCGTGGGGCTGGCCAATTACCGGCGGCGCAGCTCGTTTCATCTGAGCCTGGGGGAAAAACGCCGCGCGGCCATCGCCACCGTCCTGGCCATGACGCCCGAGGCGCTGATCCTGGATGAGCCCACCAGCCTGCTGGATGGTCGCGGCTGCCGCGAATTGCTTACGCTCCTGGGGCAGATCGGCGGCACGCAGATCATCATCACCCACGACTTGGAATTTGCCGCGCGGCTGTGCGGACGCGCCGTCGTGATGTCGCGGGGAAAAATCATCGCCGATGGGCCCGCGGGCCGGATTCTGGCGGATCGTCCCCTCCTGGAGCTGCACGGCTTGGCATAAACGACACAAAAACCCCGGTTTGTCGCGGGCATCCGCCAATAAGGTGCGAAAAATTTATCGCAGGTCTGGCAGGGCAATCTGGTATAAGTGTGGCTACAGCGTCCGATCCGCTCCGCCCTCTTTAAAGAAATGATGTGTTCCTTTGGAACTCACCTGCCGCCCTGAAGGCGACCGCCTTGTTCCTCCAGGCCAGTTGACGGACTTGCTTCGCCGCCTGCGAAAGCTGTCCGCGCGCCACGATCTGGCCACGGTCATCGCCTATGCGTTTGATTACCGCACCCGCATGCTGCCTTTTATCTTCAGCGACACCCGCATTGCCCCGGCCGGCGTGCGCGCGATCGGCGCGGCCATGGTCGAAGCGGGTTTCGTTAAGACGCGCATCGTCCTTCAGCAATGGAACCGCCGCTTCCGTCCCTCGGCCATGCGGCTGGATGGGCGGATGCCGGATCTATTCATGGTTTCCAGCATGCAGATTCATGGCCGGCCCTGCAAGGAACTGCTGGCCGATGCAGCTCGCATCAGCCCTTCTTGCCGGCCGTTGATCATCGCGGGCGGGCCCAAAGCCATTTATGAACCGTGGGACCTCGCTGGCGCAGGCGGCGGGGCGGCCGCGGATGTCGTCGTGGTCGGCGAGGAATTCGTGCTGCTGGGCCTGCTGGAAGTGCTGCTGGAGGAGCGGGCAGGCCATGAGCCGCTGCGCCAGGTGTTCCAACGGGTTCGCGATCGCGGCGGCCTGGATGAAGTGCCGGGCCTGATGTACGCCCGCACCGACTCGCGCGGCCGTGTGCAGGAACTCGTCGACACCGGCCCACAACGCCTCCTGGGCGACCTGGATGAATTGCCTGATCCCGTGCATGGCTTTGCCCTGCTGGAACGGCCAGGCCGGCAGGCGGGGCTGGCACGCCAGAGCCTGCCGGTCTCGCAGGTGGTCCGCCACAGCCCCACCGCCTCACTGGTGCTGACTTTTGGCTGCCGCTTCGGCTGCCACTATTGCCCGATTCCCGGGTATAACCAGCGTCAGCACCGGCTCAAGAGCGGCGACCGCATCGCCGAGGAGATGCGCCGCTTGCACGACGTTTACGGCTTCAGGCTCTTCTTCGGCGCCGACGACAACTTCTTCAACGACCCTGCGCGAACGCTGGAGATCGTGGACAAGCTGGCCCGTACTCAAGTTGCGGGCGGTCCGCTGCACAAGCGAATACGCTGGGGCACCGAGGCCACGGTACACGACACGCTGCGCTGCGCGAGCACCTGCCTCTGGTGAGAAACGCCGGCCTGCGCGCGATCTGGCTGGGCGTGGAAGATATGGCCGCCGCGCTGATCAAGAAGGGCCAGAGCGTGCGGCGCACGATGGATGCCTTCCGCCTGCTTCACTCGGCGGGCATTCTGCCCATGCCCATGATGATGCACCACGACGATCAGCCTGTCGTCAGCCTCCGCGATGCCCGCGGGCTGCTCAATCAGGTCCGCCTGCTCCTTAAGGCCGGCGCCATCACGCTTCAGGTGCTGATGATTTCCCCCGCCCCGGGTTCGCGTTCGTACGAGGACACCTTTACCTCCGGCCGCGTGCTCTATAGTGCCGGCAGGATCAAGGTCCAGACGCACATGCTGGACGGTAATTTCGTCATCGCCTCCCGGCATGCCAAACCGTGGCGCAAGCAGTTGAACATCCTGCTGGCGTACCTGTATTTCTACAACCCGCTGCAATTGCTGCGGGCCTTCGCGCGCATACGCAGCACCTTGTATCCCGCCGGGCCAGGCGCGCAGCTTCTGGGCATGGCGGGCCTGGCGTACACGATCCGGCGAACGCTGGGCTGGGGCCTGTCGCTGCTGGCGGGCCGGGTGCGGCGAACGCGAATCTGGCCCCGCAGCCGGGTGCCCATTCGCCAGGTGGAGGCGGCCGGCCGGGAAGAGCATCTGCAACTGGTCGGGAAATAAGCCTGCGACCTGCCGCGCCGCCGCGTCCTTGGCATAAAAATTCCGCGCCGACATATCGCTTTTGCAGGCGGCCGGCGGCAGGTAGGATGGGGGCATGTCCAAGAATCGTGAATTCCGTTCCGGTGAAGATAGGTCCGGGTCGAGGTTTCCTCGCCGCGAGGGAGGCCGAGAGCGACCCCTTCGGCGCACATATGACAGCGAAGATGCGCGGCCGCAAAGACCCTCCTGGCAAAGCCAGATCCCCGATGTTCCCGCCGGCGTGCCGGTGGTTCATCTCAAAAGCATCCACTTCGGCACGTTCTTCTACGACAAAATGATCGGCCGCGTGGAAGGCTCTCCCGTCGATGGCGAAATTGTGGCCGTGGCAGATAAGCTCGGCAAGCTCTTTGGCTGGGGGTTTTACAACTCCAAGGCGCCGCTGCGCCTGCGGATATTCAGCCGCGCCGCCGAAAAACCCGATGATGGCGAAATTGCGCGGCGAATCGTTGCCGCCGTTTCAATGCGGCGGGATGTCCTCAAATTGGACGCGGTAACCGATGCATACCGCCTGGTGCACGCCGAAGGCGACGGCCTTTCCGGCCTCATTGCCGATCGCCTGGGGCCGCACATCGTGATCGAGCTTTTTTCCCTGGCCATGTATCAGCGGCTGGGGGCAATCCAGGATGCGTTCATCGATGCCGGGCTCTCCGTCGACCAGTTCATCGTGCGGGCCGATAAGACCGTCGCCGAGCAGGAAGGCATTCCTGCCCACCGCCTGCGCGACCCCAAGGTAGGTAGCGCGGCCATCCAGGAAAACGGCCTGAGCTTCAAGGTGGATCTCGCCAAGGGCCACAAGACCGGCTTTTTCTGCGATCAGCGGGATAACCGCTTGGCGCTTTCCAAACTCACCCAGGGAAAGCGCGTGCTCGATGTGTGCTGCTACAGCGGCGGCTTTGCGATATATGCGGCCAAACTGGGCGCGGCCGGCGCGGTCACGGCGGTCGATCTGGATGAGAAGGCCCTGGCCATCGCCGGCCAGAACGCCGAGCTGAATGGGGTCACTATAGAATTTGAGCACGCCGATGCCTTCGATTTTCTCCGCCAGGCGACCGCCGCGGCTAACCAATGGGATGTGGTCGTGGTCGATCCTTCCAAGTTCGTCCCCCGCCGCTCCATGATGGACCTGGGCCTGCGCAAATACGCGGACCTCAACCGCCTGGCCGCGGCGGCAGTGGCGCCCGGCGGAATATTGGTGACGTGCTCGTGCAGCGGCCTGGTCGACCAGGCCACGTTTATTGCCACCGTTGGCCGCGCCGTCCGCATCGGCGGGCGCAGCTTGCAGATTTTTAATGTAACGGGCGCCGCGGCCGATCATCCCTTCTTCGCCGATACGCCGGAGAGCCAGTATCTTAAAGTGGTGTGGGCGCGGCTGAACTGAGATTTCTTAGCGGAGAAGCACAGTGAAAAAGAAGGAAAGGGAACTGGCAATTCTTCAATCGTTCAAGAAATCTTGCGCTTGGTTTCCGACGGGAAAGATTCAGGCAACGGAGAATCCTGACTTTGTGATTGAACTAGCCGATTCTATTTTGGGGATAGAGCTCACAGAAATATATCATGATTCGCCGGATACACGTAATCCGTCCCAAGAACAGGAAGCTCTTCACCGTTTGGTCATAACTGAGATAAGTCGGCAACATCAGTTGAGGGGAGATGCACCGATTACGGTAGATGTTTCCTTCAACAAAGCCTATCGATTTAGCGAAAAGGACGTAACAAATCTAGCATCTGAGATTCTAGATTTTGTTACTCCTTTTCTTCCCGAGACGGGTGATCAATGTGTAATCGATTCAGACGATGAAACGTTCGAAAACTTTCCTGAATGCCTGTCGAACATGCACGCCGCACGATTCCCATTTCTAAAGAGTATATCCTGGACCGAATCAGGAGCAAAAATTGGGCAGGAACTTCAGTCACTCTCTTTGCAAGAAATCATAGACAGAAAGAACAAAAGGTGTTCCTTTTATAGAGAAAGATGCTCAAGTGCATGGTTAGTTTTGGTTACTGACATAGGGATGTCATCGTTCTTCCTTATTCCTGATGAAACTCGAAGTCACTCGTTCGAATCTAAGTTTGATCGTGTGTTTCTTTATAGGCTGTTCGGTCGAAGGGTTTATGAGCTTCAAACGAAACGCATTTAGCAACTGTTTCGAAAATGGTTTGAATCTCCGGCTCAAACTCCAGCGTGTGCGCCGGGCAGTTCTTGAACGCCCAGATTCCCCGCGGCCAGCTTTTCCAGGCTCCTGCGCGTGCGGATGTTATCGATGATCCGATCCTCGCCGGCCAAAATCAGCTTTACCGGCAGCTTCAGGCTGCCTCTTGCCGCCGCGGAAATTCGCCGGTCCAGCAGCCAGCTCGTTAAGAGAAACGATGCGGTAACGCGGTGCAGCCGATAGGGATCATCGCGGATATATGCCTGCCACGCAGGATTATCTGTAAACAGGGACGGCTCTTCCAGCGGCAGGGCAAACGTGTGCCGCGGCCGAACCGCCGCGCACACAGCGACCAAAAGCTTTTGCCGCCAGGGCAGATCCACATGCGGTCTTATTCCCGGCGCCACGAGCACCAGCCCAGCCAGTCGCTGGGCCCGGGCAGGATCGAGGGCGTAGCAGGCAGCCAGTTTCCCGCCCCAACTGATGCCCAGAAGATACAGCTTCTCCGCGCCCGTCTGGCGCAGGACATATTCCACCGCCGTGTGGACATCCTCCAAAAGTTGTTGCGGCGAATCGGCATGGCCGCGGTCGGCCTTTGCCCCGCCGTGTACAATTCTGAGCCCACTGCCGCGCCGCTGGAGCTGATAAACCTCGTGCCCCTGCCGCGCCAGGTAATCGCACGAACCGACAAACCACAACGGGTGGCTTTCGATGCCATGGAGAACCAGCACGGGCTCACGGCCGCGCGGCGGAGCCCCCGCATCGCCCTTGTGATGCACCAGCAAAGTCCTGCCGCCGTCCAGCTTCAGCATCTCCACATCGGCCGGCTGGCGCAGGTCCACGTCCGGCTTGAACCTCAGGTAACTTGAAATGGACTGTGGCCTCGCAGGTAGCATGTTTTTCTTCATCTAACTCAGGTGGGATAATATCCCACCTGAAGATTTTCGGCTCCTATATGGGCCTCGCGAACCGCCATATCTTAAGCTGTATTGGGGTCCACTGGGGAAATTCCCCAGTCGCTGGACTTAAGTGTTACAAACACCCAAACTTTGGGACCTGTTGCAACACTTAAACCCCATCGTGGATCCATTTTCTCTCGCGCGACTCTTGCATTGCAAGAGTCGCGCCGGGCATTGTGGCGGAGGTGGCTCGTGGATGCACTGGTCAATCTGGAGAACCGCAGTAACGGCCTGTACGGTATAAATAAGGTCATGAATTTTGAATTTCCACGGCAAGTGCAGGATCGATCGCCGGCCGCGCCGCAATCGAACGCGTCGTGCATGAACAAAGCCGCCGAGCGGCGCGGCGGCCGCGTGGTCATCATGCTGCTGGTCCTGTGGATACTTGGGGCATTCGATCTGACCTTAACCGTAATTTCCAGCGAGGGGTTGTACACCCCGAACCACACCCCCCTGTTTGTGGACGCCAATCCGATCGCGCGGCTGGTCCTGCACGAACCGTACGCGGTTTTCACGTTTAAGCTGGGGGCGCTGGCCTTTGGTACGGCGGTGCTGTTCATCTGCCGCCGGAGCGTGACGGCGGAGATCGCCTGCTGGCTGCTGTGCGGGGTATATATTATTCTGGCCGCGCTGGTGTGGCCGAGTTTTCTGGCCGGCTATAGAGAACAAATGTCCCCAAAAACTTCATACGCCTTCCCCGCCGAATTCGAACGGCCGCGGCGCCAGGCTTATCGAGCGGTGGCGGCCGACATTGACCAGCAATCCCAGCGCCAGGCAGTTTATCAGCAGGCTCGAGCCGCCGTAACTGACTAGGGGCAGCGTCATGCCCGTGATGGGCAGCATGCCCATGGTCATGCCCACGTTGATGAAGATCTGCGCCGCCAGCAGCGCCAGCACGCCCACGGCCAGCAGCCGCCCGAACGGGTCCTCGTTGGAGATCACAATGTCCAAGCCGAACAGAAAGATGATGCAATACAGCAGCATCACGGACAGGCTGCCGACAAACCCCCACCGGGCGCCCACGACGCTGAAGACGAAGTCGTTATGATCCTCGGGCACCATGCGCAGGTATTCATCGAGAGACTCAGCGTCCCCATTTCCACAGCTACCGCCGGCGCCCAGGATGAGCATGGAGTAATACTGCTGAAAGCCCACATCCGCCCGGATGCGCGGATCATCCTGCCGCAGCCAGCTTTCCACGCGCTTGGCCTGGTAATTCTTGCCCGAGTGCGACAGCACCGCCATGGACAGGGGCTGGAGATCGAATACCGCCCCGCCGCCGATGCTCATTCGGCAATAGGTCACCGGCATCACGGGCCGTTTGGCCCAATCAATGGCGCCGTTGGGGCGGCGAAAATCCTTCGGCACGTACCGGTACAGCGGCCCCAGCCGCCACACCTCGAATTTGTCCTGCTGGCGGGCGAAGAGCTGCGGATCAACCCTGCGCGGCACGGGCAGAAAGACCACGGCCAGCCCCACGAACAGAATCACCAGCAGGTGGTGCCAGCGAGCCCCCGCAATCAGCAGCATCACCAGCAGCGTAGGCAACAACAACAGCGAGGTGCCCAGGTCCGGCTCCAGCAGGATCAAACCTGCGGGCACGAGCGTCATGGCAAAAGGCGCGATAAGCCCGGACAGCCGGCGATAGCTGTTGCGATAGCGGAGATACCAGGCCATGGCCAGGATGAAGGTGAGCTTGGCCAGTTCTGAGGGCTGAAACTGAATTCCCGGCAGTGGAATCCAGCGCTTGGAGCCCTTGGTCTGGGGCATCTTGAGCACCACTACCAGCAGCACGAGCATCACGGCGTACAGGGCATAGCTGATGGGCCCGAGCTTCTGATAGTTGATCGAGGTGAGGGCGAAAAAGCAGGCGATGCCG
This sequence comes from uncultured Phycisphaerales bacterium, assembly GCA_963785635.1. Taxonomy (GTDB): domain Bacteria; phylum Planctomycetota; class Phycisphaerae; order SM23-33; family FEN-1343; genus FEN-1343. The sequence goes on along the minus strand of CAWAWB010000003.1, from coordinate 15,467 downwards.
ATGAGGGCGAACACGGTCTGCTTGAAGGCCAGCCCCGAGCCGGCCAGGGCCTCATCCGCATTCTCCACGGCGTGGATGGACAGGATGCCGATGGCCATCAGGATCATCGCCGAGACGACGATGGGCCAACTGAACTGGCGAAAATATCCCTGCTGATCGCTCATGTCAGTGCAGGTACCCTTTTTCCTGGCACATACGCACAAGTTCACGGGCCAGCGGGCCGCAGACCTCGCCGCCGCCCCCTCCGCTGGTGTATTCCATGACGATGGCGAAGGCTATTTTCGGGTCCTGGCGCGGCGCGTAGCCGGCGAACCAGGCGGTATCGCCCTGGAGCACGTCTTTGTGATCCACCTGGCGCGCGGTGGTTTGTGCCGTCCCTGTTTTTCCACAGATCACCGGCCCGGCCGGGTCATAGGCGTGCTTGTGGGCCGTGCCGTAAGGATCGTTCACCACATCGAACATGCCCGCCTGTACCGCGGCCAGCGCCTCTAGCGGCAGATGCAGATCCCGCCGCACCAGGGGCCCTTCCTCCCCGTTATGTTCGGTCCCCATTACCAGCAACGGCGAGGTAAAAATGCCGCCGCGCCCGATGGTCGCCATGACGTTGGCGATCTGGAGGGGCGTGGCCAGCAGCTTGCCCTGGCCGATGCCCATCACCCGCACATCGGCCACGTTGAAGTCGTGCCCGACGTGCCGCCACATCCAGTCGGTCGTGGGCACGTTGCCGGCGTGCTCCTGCGGCAGCAGGGTGAGCGGCCGCTGGCCCAGGCCAAAGAGGCGCATCCCATCCAAGAGCGGCCCTTCGCCCAGCCGCTCGGCGGCGGTCTCAAAATAAATATTGCAGCTATTCTTGAGGGCCTCCTGCATAGTTTGCAGGCCGTGCTTGCCGTTGCGGCCCTTGTAGATCCAGCAGCGGAAGTTCTTGGCCTCCGGCGTGCTGAAATAGCCGCGGCATTCAATGACCGATTCGGGCGTCAGCGTGCCATTCAGCGCCGCCGTCAGCGCCACGATGGGTTTTACGGTAGAGCCCGGCGGAAAGGCACAGGAAACGGCACGATCCAGCAGGGGCAGGTTAGTCTGGTCATCCCACAACGATTCAAATTTCGCACGGTAGGTGTTCAGGTCGTAGCGCGGCTTGGAGGCCAGGACGAGAATCTGTGAGGTGGGGATATCGATGACCACCGCCGCGCCGTTTTCAGGGCGACTGTCGAGAATTTGCGTCTCCACCGCCTGCTGCAAATCGATGTCCAGCGTCAGCCGCACGTTTTGGCCACCGATCGAGGGCAGAAGCTCGAGCACCTTTCCGGAGCGCTGGCGGACCTGGCGGCCGCGCGTGCCGCGCAGGACCGGTTCGGCCATGCGCTCAGCGCCCAGGATCCCCGCCCGCTCATCGGGCAGATACTCGCCCAGCACATCTTCTTCGTGGCCGGGTGTGCCTTCGGGCCGCACATCCGCCTTTGTGTAGGAGGCAATCTCTTTGGCGCAGGGCCAGGGCGGAAGCTGCGGCGCGACGTTAAGGTCGTTAGGATCGAAATCCTGCGTGGCAGCCGCCCTATTCCTGGAGGCCGCGGCGGTATTGGGATCTTCCTGCCCTTCTTTAACCCAGAGTAAGCCGACATCATCGGGCCCCACGGGGCCGGTAAGGCCGATCACGTGGCAGGCGGACGCGCCGTAGCGATACCAGCGGCGGCTGCTGGGAGAAACATCGGCCCCCAGCATATCCCCCAATTGCCCGCGCAGGGCCACGGCCGTGGTTTCATCCAGGGCGTGGATGATGCCGTGGTTTATCTTCTCTTCCTCCACCTGCATCCTGACCATGGCCCGCACGCGCCAGACGCGCTGCACAATACGGTCGATCTCTTCATCCACTTCCTGCCGCGAAACGCCGGCGGTGGCGGCCGCGGCATTTAAGGTCCACTCGATTCGCGCCGGCAACGATTCCAAAACTTGCGCCCGCAAATGGTCGCGCTGGCGGGGCGTCAGGTCGTGGCCCTGGCGGCGGACGGTGGCCTTGGCCTGCTGCTTGGCCCAGCTCTGCATGATCTGGTCTTCGTGCGCATCGACCAGCTGCTTGCGGACGCTGTTATCCGCCTGGTCATCGCTAAGCCCGTGCTCTTCCATCAGGTGGGCCGACTGGCGCGAGGCCCAACTGATCAAAAGCGCCGGGTAGGCCATGGTGAACTCGAAACAGGGCTGGTCGATGGCCAGGATCTTTCCGTTGCGGTCGAGGATCTCCCCGCGGTGCGTGGCCAGCCAGCGCGTGGTTTTGAGCGTCTCATCGGCGGCGCGGGCATACTCCTGCCCCTTGCCAAGCTGCATGTGCGCCAGGCGGATGATGACCGCCGTCACCCCGAAGGCAAACAGCAGCAGAAAGATGACCAGTCGTCTTATGAACATGCAACGTGCGGCTTAGGCTGCCAAACCGCCACTCCTTTGGCATTATCTGCGGCGCTGGCCGCGCTGGCTGATCAGCAGCCAGTCGAACTTGTGCATGATGCTCATCAATAGCGGCGCCACCGCCGCCGTGCACACGGCCAAAAGCACGGCCTGCCCCAAGTCCTTAAAAAAGCTCGTGCCGGCCGGCGGGGCGGTAATGTGAATGAACAGCCGCGCGAGGCCGTGGGCGGTGAGGCAGAAGATGAACGTCATGACCATCTGCGTAATGGGGTTGCCGGTGAAAACCGTGCTGCGCACGTAGTAGATGAGGCTGGCGGCCAGGCCAAACATCACCGCGTACAGGCCCATGGGCCGGCCGGGCGAGGCCAGGTCAATTAAAAGTCCCAGCACCCACCCCGCCAGGAGCGCATCGGAGCCAGTGCGTGTGCGCAGGGCCACCAGCACGGCCAGGATGGCCAGAAAATCCACGGCCAGCATGAGCCCGCCGCCCAGGGAGATGCGGAAGACGGCGCCGACCGTGTCCTGCACGGCCAGGGCCAAAAGACCCGCGATGGCAAAAGCGGGCCACCTCATAAGGAACCCTCCCTAGCCTGCGGCAGCACGATATAAACATCCTCCAGCATGTCGAGCTGCGCCCCGGGCTCCACGTGCAGCAGCACGTGCTGGGGGGCCTGGGCTACCGGCTCAACCAGGCGCACGCGGCCGATGAGGATGCGCTTGGGCAGCCGGCCATCATCGCCCGTGGTGATCACCTGGTCGCCGGGCAGGATGTTATGCGCGGCGGGCACCTCCGCCGAAATCAGCCCGTCGCCGCAGCCTCTTAAATTCACGAGGATGGCCGGATCTCCCGGCTTTAAGAGCTTGGCCTGGTTGGCGACGGTGTCGATGATATACCGAGGCTGGGCCGCATCCACCATGCGCAGCACGAAGGCGTTAATGCGAAAATCAGAATCCGTCACCAATTGAAGCTGGGCCGTCCATGCGCCGCTGGAGATGATGCGGCCCACCATGGATGAGGCGGCCAGAACCGCGGGCGTGCCGGGCAGGGCCGTGGCGCGTTCGGTCATAAGGCCGCGCGTGGTGACGTAGTCTCCCGGGGAGGCGCTGCCATTTCGCGGGTGCAGCGTGCGGAGCCGCTGGTACGGCGTGGGCTCGGCGGCAATCACCTTGGCCGGCAGCAGCAGGCAGGGAAATTCCCGCAGCCCGCCGGCCCAGCCGGCGATCTGGTCGCGCTGGCGCTGCAATTCGGCGATCTTCTGCTCGTAATCGACCACCTGATTGGTGAGTTGTCTGTCGACATACCGGCTAAGCTGCCGCTGAAGGGCCGGGTTCTTCTCCAGCCACTGCGAGGCGGTGTCATCATCGATCTCGCCGCTCCACCAGATGATGGCGTTGCGCTTGACGTTGAGCGACATGATGGACAGGCTGGCCTCCACAGGCCCCAGGAGCGGCTTTAGCCAATTGCGCGGCAGATCGCCCCAGCCGTGAGGCCACAACAGCGACGATGCGGCCGAGGCCAGCAGCAGTCCGATCAGCATCTGGCGCTTGCTTGGTGTCCACGTGCGAGCCATGCCGGGAATAGTAACCGAAAGAAAAACGGCCGAAAATGGTAAAGCCGACGCGGGCTGGACGAATTTGGAAGAAATCGAGCTGGAGGCGGGCGCGGATCAGCTATTTCTTAATCACGCCGCTTAGTAAAAGCCTTCCTGCCAGCAGGCTGCCGGCCGAACCGACCGCCTTGAGGAGCAACCGGTCGATTTTGGCGGCGGCCATCCAAGTGGGAGCAATTAACCGATTCGTGAAGCAACCGAAATACTCGCATCGGCAGTCGGTCAACCTGGCCCGAATGTACAGCAGATCGTGCTGATTGAGCTTGCGTTCATCGGGCGTGATGTACGGTTTGTTGCCCTGGTAGATTCGGCCGACCAGGCGGGGATACAAACCGCGAGCCACCAGACCGGTGTGGCGAATGCGGTCAAGGAAGGTGTGCGTGTATACCTCATTGATGACGAACAAGGCTGCCTCGGCGGCTACGCGGGTCAGTTCATCCATCGCCCTTGGGAGATCGACGTGGTGCAGGATGTCGCGCAGCACGATGCAATCAAATGTGCCATCCGGATAATCCAGACGCTCTGCCGGCATCAGGTCGAAAGTGACGGGCACATTTTCCCGTCGGGCAAGCTCCCTGGCGCCCGCCAGCATATCCGGGCTGAGATCGAACGCCCAGGTTTGAGCGCCAAGTCGGGCCAGGCGGATGGCATCCTCCCCCAAGCCGCAACCTGCCACGAGCACCTTCCGCCCGCGAAGGCCGGACTTGAGCAGCAAGTCATACATCGCCCACGATGCGTTCCACCATCGCCGCGGGCGGGGCGTAAGTACATCGTAGGAAACGCTGACACCTCGAGTCAGCAGCGATGCCGCGTGAGACTTGTGGTACTCGATCTCGCGCAGTTGCCTGTCCGAAAGCGACTTAGCCAGGATATTCAAGAGCTCTCTTTCCTTTTGATGTAGCCGGCAGAACTATTCTCCTATCGGCACGCGTGCAAAACGGCCATCAGCGAGTCTTTTAGAAGTACACTCGTCGCGCAAGGCTGAAGGTCATATCATTAAGCAAAGCCCCGAACGACCGGGGAGCCCGTGGCAAGTCTGGTGATAGAGGCGAATATCCAACGTACTGATGAATTGAATCGACCGGGGGACCAGGGTTGCCGCCGCATCCTGCTGCTGGGCGCGGCGGAGACATGGATGGCGCGCAGCGGCAGCTTTGCTACCTGGCAGCCGCCCTGGACCGGCAGCGCTTTGACCCTGTGATCGTGCTGGACAAGGAAGGCCCCTGCGCCGAGGAACTTCGACGGCTCGGCGCGGATGTCCGCATCCTGAAATTCCGCAAGTGGCGCAGCTTCCCGGACTGTTTGCTTAGGTACTGGCCGGCCATGCAGGTGGCCGAAATCGGCCGCCGGGAAAATGTGAGGCTGGTACACACATCGGACGTGTATCGCAGCGGCGAGATGCGTTTTGTCTCCAGGCTGCTGCACATTCCCAGCCTGCTGCACATCCGCGGGCCCTTAACCGCCCACGACGTCGCCAAACATGGGATGAAAAAGGCCTCGGCCATCATCCCCATCGCCGAGCGCTACAGGCAGGACCTCCTTTCCCACGGTATTTCGCCGCGGCGGATCGAACTGATTGAAGACGCCGTGGATCTCGGCCGCCTTACACGCGATGAGGCCGCAGGCGAAATGTTTCGCCGCAGGTTTGGCCTCGACAGCGGCCTGACCGTGGGGCTTGTCGGACGGGTGGAAGCTTTCAAACGCGTGCGGGAGTTCGTGGATGTAATCGCGCCCTGGCACGTCAGCAGACCGTTCCGGTTAATTTCCTGGTCGTGGGCAAGATCGGCTCGCCGGCATATTACGAAACTCTCCAGGAGCGCATGCGGGCCGAGGGCCTGGATGGCAAGGTCATATTTACGGGGCGCCAGGACAACATGAAGGAGGTCCTTTCCGCCCTGGATGTGCTGGTGACAATGTCCGGCGGCTCGGTGATGTTTGAGGCCATGGCCGCCGGCGCATGCGTTTTGTCCATCCGAGCCGATGGCCGCCACTCTCTGCACACGCTGCACGACCAGACGGCCTGGTGCGTGACCACGGACCAGGCAGCCCCTGCCACAGAAGCCCTCTGGCAACTCCTCCAGGACAGCCAGCTCCGCAGCCGCCTGGCCGCCGCCGCGCGGCAGCGCGTGCAGGAGCAGCTTTCCCTGAACATCATGTCTGGCAAGGTGAGCGAGCTGTACGAGCGGCTCATCGGAAAGTAAGCAATCCGCTCCGAGAGTTTAAATGTTCTGAACCCCCCTTGCCCCTTTTGCCGGCGAGGCAGTTCCCTGCGACGGCAATGGCGCACTTGGGGCAGGTTTTTTCGCCTGCGCGGCGGCGAGCTGGGCCTTGCTCAACCTGGAGCCACGGAAAAGCAGACGAATGGCATCGCGGACAGGGATCAGCGGCCGCTTGAGATCGGCCAGGAATAATCGCCGGCGGCTGCGGCGGATGGCCGCGCGGCAGGCTTTCACCCAGCCGGCACGGCCCTTGCCAAGTCGCCGCGCGTTTTCCACCAGGCGCGACCAGGTGGCAAAGGAGTCTCGCTTGTGGATTTTCATGCGGCGGATCTCATCATCGGTTACATCAGTGGCGAAGGCCGCAGGCAAGGGCGCGCCGGCCAGGCGGAAATTGAGGATCGTCCGCACGCACTTCTCGCAACGGCAGCAGTTTTCGTGGCTGGCGGGGTTTTCAAAGCACACGCGGCAGGTTGCGCATGGCGTGGGCCATTGTGAAATAAGCTGAATCTTCTGGTAGCGCAGGTGCTCTCCCCCATCGTCGGCGATGTCGAAGTTGCGGCTGCCCAGCAGCGAGTTGGTCAGAGGGTGGCTGCCCCAGACAGCCCCTAACCCAACGTACGGCGTACACGAGCCGATAAGCATCGAATCAAATTCTCCCGACAGCAGCCGGGCGCCGGTCGCCAGTTGCGTGCCAAAGCTATGTCCCCAGACCGTCGGCAGTTCATAGAAATTCGTGGCCATGGGTATGGCCGCCACGCCCACACTGGAAAGTACCGCCTGCGCCCGCCGCAGCAGGCCGCCGTACATTTCGGCAGAGCCGGCCTGGTCCAGGTGGATATCGAAGCCGTGCATGACGATGCCGGCAGTGATGTGATGGTTGCGATGGCCCATAAGCCCCATGTGATGTCGATAGACCGTGTAGCAGGAATCGACGCCGCAGGAAAACGGCAGCACGGTGCGGCCTGTGGCCGCGGGCGGCGGCGCCTCCACCTCTTCCAGCGCGGATGCTGATGGGCGTATATCGATCGGGTGCCCAGGCGTGCCAGATGGCCATGAATTCTTCGAGGTTGGCCAGCAGGGACGGCGAGACGCGGCCTTCCACGACCGTCTCCTGGGCATACTGCATCATGGGGAAGATCATGGCCACCACGAACGGATCGGCCCAGGAAGTGGTCATGGAGGACCAGGCGATGGGCAGGCGATACCACAGGTGCAATTCATCTCCGGAATTTCGCCTGAGCCTGGCGGACAGCAGCAAATCCTCACCCCGAACCCGCGGCGAATCCAAGAGAAGCTGTATTGACCCCATATTTCTCCGCCCCTTTTTCCCCCTATGCATTCTAGAAGCCTGATGCCCCATTTTAGGAGTCGGCAGGGATCGGGGCAACGGGGGGAGCCGGCATGCTCATCGTGGAGCATCCTGCACTTGCCGGCTCGACGCGGATGGCGCGACCCTGGCGGCCAGTTCCCTTCGGCTCAGGCTCGACCCCCTGAATACCGCGCGGATGCGGTTGCGCAGCGGGATGAATCGCTGCTTGATAGAGGCAAAAAAGATGCGCCGCTGGCCGCGCCGTACCGCCGCGCGGCAGGCCTTCACCCAGCTTTCATCGCTCAGGCCACATTCCTTTGCGCCTTTAAGAATGGCCTTCCAGGCCTGCAGGGTAAGGGGCTTGTTCAGCCTGATGCGGCGGATCTGACGGTCTGTCGCATCATGGGCGAAGGCGGGCGGCAAGGGCTTTCCCGCCACGCGAAAACACATAATGTTGCGGATGCACTTTTCGCACCGGCAGCAGTTGGTGTGGCTGTCGCCGTTAGAGAAGCAGACCCGCAGATTCTCCAGCGCCTCTGGCCACTGGGGTATCACCTCCACCTTCCGGTAACGGGCGACATCCGAGGCATCGTCGAAGATCTGGAAGTTCCTGCTGCCTAGCAGGCGGTAACACAAGGGGTGGCCAGCCCAGATGCAACCCAGGGAGTTATAATTGACGCAAGCTGAGACGAGCGACGAATCGAACCTGCCAGCCAGCAGTCTTAACCCGCCCACAAGATGCGTGCAGTAACTGTGTGCCCAGATACTGGGCAGTTCGTGGAAGTTGGAGGACAGGGCGATGCAGTCGATGTTCACGCTGGCTAGCGTGCGCAGGGCATTTTGCAGGAGGGCGTCATAGACGGCCGCGCCGTTTGGCTGGTCCAGCCAGATGTCAAAACCGTTCATAACCACGCCGGCCGTAATATTCCGCGTCCGCCGGCCAACCAGGCGCTTATGGTGGCAATAAACCAGGCAGCTGGAATCCACGCCGCAGGAAAAGGGCGTGATCGTCTGGCCGGGCAAAGCCGGGGGCGGCGATTCCACTTCCTCCTCGGCCGTTATATCCACCGGCCGATATCGGCCAGGCGCCCAGGCGTGCCACAGCGCCATGAACTCCTCCAGGCTGGCCAGCAAGGAGGGCGAAACCTTTCCCTCGACCAGGACATCCTGCCCCAGTTGCATCATGGGGAAGAGAAAAGCAGTGACAAACGGGTCGGCCCAGGTGGTCAGGGCGGAGGACCATTTTGCGGACATGCGCCACCACAAGTGCAGGGCGCCTGGCCGCTGTGCCGAAGCGTCGCCGCCAGGAGCAGGTCATCTCCTTCTGCCTGTGGCGGCAGGAGTTGTAATCGTGCCGGTTCCATGAGACAAGGCAGTGTATGCGCTGGGATGGCCTTGCACAACTGCCTTCAGGGACGTTAGCTTAACAGGGGCAGAATGGACTTTAGGCCTTGGCATGAATCAACAGAGATCCGGCTGTTTCCGATCTGCCAAAGCTCAAAGTCCAAGCCCAGGGTCCAGGTCGCGTAGAAAAGGAGCAAGCAAATGAAAACCATCACGGCTGCCGGAGAATTGTTCTTGCTGGGGATTTTGCTGGCAGGCTGCGCATGCGGGCGCGGCGACGACAAAAATGCCAACGTCGTCCACATGACCTCCTCGCTCAAGTTCAGCCCGGCCACCATAACCATCGGCGCGGGCGAGACCGTGCGCTGGTCGAACAGTTCCATCATGATTCACACGGTCACGGCCGACCCCAAGCTGGCCAAGCGGCCCGACAGCGTGGTGCTGCCCGATAGCGCACAGCCCTTCAATTCCGGCAATATCCTCCCCGGCGGCAAGTTTGATTACACCTTCACCGTGCCGGGCATCTACCGGTACTTCTGCCTGCCGCACGAATCGTTTGGCATGACGGGAACGGTTGTGGTTGAAGCGCCCGAAGTAAATACGGCTCACATCGGTATGGGGCTGATCGGCTTTTCGTAAATGCGGTAGGTCTTATACAGCCGCGGGGCAACCAGGTTCTGGATGGTCCGGTTGGACATGTCGTTATCCTCCAGGACCCAGGACGCCTCAGCCTGATTGTAGCCCTCGGCGAGGCCATTTAGAATCGTCTGGAGCATCATCATCGCCGTGATGCCCATGTGCCGGTATTGCTCCAGCGTGGCGATGCCGAAGATGCGGATCAGCTCCACGCGCTTCATGGCGCTCAGGAAGCGAAACATCCCCAAGGGCAGCATCCTGCCCCGCGCGGCGGCCAGCCCCACGTTAATATCCGGAATGGCCATGGAGGCCCCGGCCGGCTGGCCATCCACCTCGGCCACCAGCACGAGCTGCGGATTGATGATGCGGCGCAGATCCCGGGCCATTTCCAGCACTTCGGCCTTTGTTACGGGCACGTAGCCCCAGTTATTTCGCCGCGCCTGTTCGAAGATTTCGGTGAGCCGCAGAACCTCCTGCTCAAAGTTGCGCATGTCGATGGGGCGGATCTTCACCTGCGGGTAGCGCCGGTTCAAAAGCTCGGCCGCGCGGAGCAGCCGCGCCCGCTCGTCCGTGCCCTCCTGGACGTGCGCTTCCTCAACGAAATAGGCGTACAGATCCTTGCAGCGTGCAAGCCCCGCCGCCTCCAGGAGTGCCGGGTAGTCCGGCGGGTTATACGGCATAAGGGCCACCGGCGGTCGATCAAATCCATCCACCAGCAGACCGCATTCGGCGTTCATGGAGGGACTGACCGGCCCGCGCAGGCGCGTCAGGCCTTTTTGAGCGAGCCACTTTTCCGCCGCGCCGATCAGGGCGCGGGCCGTGGCGGCATCGTTTAGATCACACTCAAAAAAGCCGAAAAAACCGATCTTGTCGCCGTGCTGCTCGTTGTGCCGAGGGTTGTGAATGGCGGCGACGCGGCCGCAGGCGCGGGAGCTTCCTTCACGCCTGGCCAGGAATAACACGATCTCGGCGTGCTGGGAAAAGGCGGTCTTGCCGGAAATCACCTTTTTGAGGGCGCTGCGCAGCGGCGGAACCCAGCACCCATCGCCGCGATAACGCTGGAAGGCGTAGTCGATGAAACGCGTGCATCCGCGCCAACCATCAACCCGGCAGACTTGGATTTGCCCGCTCATGTTGTTGACGACTGCGTCGGATCGCTCACCGCCGGCCGCTGCGCCTGCTGTTTCTCCACCTGCATCATCGCATCCAGGAAAAGCTGGATATCCTGCGCGGTGTGGTTGGCCGTGGGGATGATGCGCAGAATGGAGGTGCCGATCGGCACGGCCGGGTACAGCACCGCGCTGGCCCAGATATTGTGTTTTTCGTACAGTGCCGCGCCCATGTGTACCGCATCGCAGCCATCGCCCTGGATAGGCGTGATGGGAGTCTGCGTGCCGCCGATGTCAAAGCCGCGCTGGCGCAGGCCGTCCTGGAGCAGCCGCTTGTTTTCCCACAGCCGCTTGCGCAGGTCGTCGCCCTGCCGCACCAGCTCCAGCGAGGCCAGCGTGGCCGCGGCCACGGCGGCCGGCATGGCCTTGGTGAACAGGATCGTCGGGGCGCAGAACTTGAGGAAGTTGATCACCTGCGCATCGCCGGCGGCAAAGCCGCCGATGGTGCCGAGGGCCTTGGAGAACGTGCCCAGGTGCAGGTCGATGCGATCCTCCACATCCAGCATCTCGGCCGTGCCGCGGCCGTGCTTGCCGCACACGCCGGTGCCGTGGGCATCATCCACGATCAGCCGCGCGCCGTGCTTCTCGCACAGCTCGCATATCTCGGCCAAGGGGGCGATATCACCCTGCATGGAGTACACCCCATCCACCACCACCATCTTGGCCTGCGCGGGCGGATTCTCCAGCAGCATCGCCTCCAGGTGCTCCAGATCGTTATGGCGGAAGAACCGCATCCGAGCCCCGGAAATCTTCGCCCCGCACACTAGCGACGCATGCGCGTGGCGGTCCAGCAGGATCAAATCCCGCGGGCCCGCCAGGGCGGAAACCGCCCCCATCATGGCCAGCGCGCCGTTGGCAAAGATCAGCGCGGCTTCCGTCTTCTTGAACTGCGCGATCTGCCGCTCCAGCTCCAGGTGCAGGTCGATCGTTCCGGTCAGCGGGCGCGCGCCCATGGGCGAGGAAATGCCGTATTTTTCCACCATCTCCAGCGCCGCCTGGCGCATGCGCGGGTGGTTGGCCAAGCCCAGGTAATCGTTGGTGCTGAACTGGAGCATCCGCCGGCCATTCACCTCAATCCAGGGGCCGGCATTAGTGCGCGGGCTGGAGCGATACAAGATCCCTTCGGCGATCTTGCGATCCATCCCCGCGGCTATGGGGGACTCCTGTGCGAATCTCGCACACTTATCGAAAATATCCGCCATGATGTGGCTTCTCCCGACTCTCATCTGCCCAAGGCCACAGAAGCCTCGGCAAACTCACTTCATTACCGCCGCGCGACCCCTGCGCGGCCATAGAACCGGCCGGCGGAAAAACACGCATCCTGCCGCCTGCCAAAACCGGTTACAGAAAATTCCCTTTTTTTGGGTCGAAACGCAAGCTAGAAATCCTCTATTCTTTGCAAGATCGTTGATGCAGTCGGCAGGTGCCATGCCTCACGCTGATTTGCAGGGCGTAGCAATGGCGAAGCCCGATGGCGGGTGGGTCTGATAGCCGGAATTAACCATGGGTTTAATCACAAGAATTGGCAGATCCTACTTTCAGCACCAGTACCGGGCGTTCGCCCGCTCCGGCCTCACCGCCACCGATTCCCAACTGGCCGTGTTGAAAGACCTGCTGGCTCGTGCCGCCCAGACAGACTGGGGCAAAAAATTCAAATTCGGCGAAATTCGTGATGCCGAGGAATTCCGCCGCCGCGTTCCGATTACGCCCTACGAGCAGGCCTGCAAAGATTCGGCGCCGCGCCTTCGATGGCGCACGCGATGTCACCTGGCCAGGCCACGTCCCCTACTTCGCCCTGTCCTCCGGCACGACCAGCCGCAGCAAGATGCTGCCGGTCACCATCGATGCCGTCCGCTCCAACAAACGCGCGGCCAGGATACTGATAGCCATCATGGCCCGCCGCGGCGATGCGAATAATATTCTGTCCAAGCCGTTCCTCTATCTGGGCGGCTCGACCAACTTGAAGCCCCAGGGAAAATCCCTGGTGGGCGATGCCTCGGGCATTGCCAGCCGGCACATTCCCTTTTACCTGCGCCGCCGCCACCTGCCGCCATCCGATATTGGATCGCTGACGGATTGGGAAGAGAAGATTGGCCGCATCATCCAGCGATATTTGACCTCGAATATCGCCTGCCTGGCCTCGCTGCCCTCCTGGGCGGCGGTGCTGTTCGGCAAGCTGCTGGCGGCCGCCGAGAAGGCCGGCCTGCCCCAGCGCACTATCGGGGAACTATGGCCAAAATTCACACACTACGTTTCTTACGGCATGGCCCTGGCGCCGTACCGGCGGTTGCTTGACCAGTTCATCGGGCGAGCCGTGCATTACATCGACACCTACTCCTCTTCCGAGGCGGGCATGACCGCTGTTCAGGAAGATGAGGATGGTCCGATGACGATGATCGTGGACAACGGGGTGTTTTACGAGTTCATCCCCGCCGACCAGGCCGCCAGTGAAAACCCTGCGCGGCTGCACATCGGCGAGATCGAAACCGGCAAAGACTACTCCGTCGTGGTCTCTACCAATGGCGGCATCTGGGCCTATCCGCTGGGCGATGTGGTGAGGTTCGTGTCGCTCACACCGCCGCGCATGGTTTTTGCGGGCAGGACGCAACTTTCCTTGAGCGCCTTCGGCGAGCACATTGACCTCAACCAGATGGAGATGGCCATCACGCTGGCCAGCCAGGAGACTTCCGCCCAGGTGGCGGATTACACGGTTCAACCAATCTTTCCGGGCCCGGGTAATCCGGTTGGCCATCATCGCTGGATCGTCGAATTCGAAAAGCTCCCGGCCGATCCCGCCGCGTTCATGCGGGCCGTCGATCAGCACCTGCGTGAGGAAAGCGATGATTACGATGTTCATCGCACCAAGGATTACGGCATCCTGCCGCCGGAGCTGGTGATCGTCTCGCGCGGCACGTTTTACCACTGGATGAAATCCCGCGGCGCCCTGGGCGGCCAGCACAAAGTCCCGCGCGTGGCCAAATCGGCCGAGATGGCCGAGGAGCTTTTGGCCATGTCCAGATCGCTTGCGGGTCAGAAGTAGAACCGGGCTATGCAGCGGCGGCCAGCGCCGGCCAGCCAACAGGCGATTGAAAATGGGCTTCAGCCGGTTATGCTGAGGACTGGCTATTCGCGCACCCGTAGCTCAATTGGATAGAGCATCGGTCTTCGGAACCGAGGGTTACAGGTTCGAGTCCTGTCGGGTGTAATGCCGGGGCCGTTCAATCCGCAATTCGCAATCCGCAATTCACAATTGATAATTCGCAATTGATATTGGCAATTTTCGAAGAACGCGGTAGCCGCCGCGGGCGTGGTGGTGTAAAATCGCTTTCCAGTAGGCGGCATTTGTGTAGGCCGTGCTGGCCGTTAAACATTTCTCAGGGCCGCGACAGCCAAATTTTTTTTACAGAGGCAATAAGGAGGTCCCGGTATGGATGTTGTGAGATGGAAACCATCCCGCGAGCGTGGCGCCAGGTCGGCTTTTACCCTGATCGAACTGCTGGTCGTGATTGCGATCATCGCGCTGCTGGTGAGCATCCTGCTGCCCAGCTTGCAGGCCGCCAGGAAGCTGACGATGGCCTCTATATGCGGCTCGAACCTGCACGGCCTGTACCAGGCCGGCACGATGTACGCCTCCGGGAACAAGGGCTGGATGTGCAATCCCTGCGCCCAGTTCGGCGATAATCCTTCGGTTCCCCCGCAAACCCGCGACAAGTACGTACCCCCGCCGTATTTTTCGATCGGCGCTCCGTATGACTATAATCTGGCCGCGCCTAACGGCACGCCGCTATGGACGTTGCCGACGCCGGTGGATTCGTGGGCGGTGGCCAAGACGGTCAGTATCGACGTGGACTACAGGCAGGCCGAATACATAAGCAATGCGCAGAAGCAGAACGTGGCGGAAGCCCCGGTGTCCGTCTGTCCGCTGGCCCGCAACGCCTTTCCCACACTCGATTGCCACATCTGGCGAGAACCGAGCTTTGACACGGCCGGCCGCGTCCGCCAGACATATTTCAACTCCATGTTGATGACCAGCTACCCGGTCACGTATTACTATGGTACGACGTTGTATCGCACCAATTGCTGGGGCCCGTATAAGTCCGAGGAACTGGCCGATGCCAGCAAGACGTTGTTTATGGGCGACGCCGTGGCCCTGACCGATATTACCGCCGAGCAGAAACACGCCATTGGACCGGATCCGAATCACGGCGGCTCCGGCGCAGTTACGCCCATCGACGCCTCTTTCGTGCAGTATTTTGGCGACTACCACCACGGGATGGCCTTGATCACGTGTTTCGGCGCCATTGCCTTAGAGGCCTGGGACAACAACACCGTAGCCCAGGTCGATTATTACCATGAAAATCCCATGGCCTCCCATTGGGATGGGCATGTGGCCAAGTACAGCCCCCCCGACACCGATCCGGATGGTCTGAAAAAGCTGACCACCCGCGACGGCACGTGGAACAGACCGTAGGGGTGGAGGCTGGAGGCGGCAGGCTCAAGGCCGGAGGCTGGAGACTGGAGGAACGGCCGGAGCGTAGGCCGGAGGCTGGAGACTGGAGGAACGGCCGGACTAAGAGCATTATCACTCTTGTTCCGGCAGTTTCTTTTCCGGCCTTTTCCGGCGGTTGCTCCGGCCTCCAGCCCTTTTCGTCGGCCTTCGGTCTCCAGGCTCCGGCCTTTGGTCGCTATTCACTTGTCAAATATCGTTTCTGGCCGCACACAGTTGCGGTCAGGCTCGCGCGGCCGCGAGCGACAACAAGAAAATGCAAATCCTAAACTCTAA
>CAWAWB010000002.1:0-281463 GCA_963785635.1 uncultured Phycisphaerales bacterium | reverse complement strand
ACTAAATCCGAAATCCGAAATCCGAAGGAATAGAATAAAAACTGGAAAATAAGAAGGAACCGTTTTGCTCTTATTTGGATTAATTCGGAATTTTCTTTCCATTCCTTCGGATTTCGGATTTCGGATTTAGAATTTCTGCTCTGAACGCCTGTCCCCTGTTCTCTGCAAGCTATTCACTGGTGCATAAAATTAAAGCGTGTTGTTTTGAAAAACAGATGAAGGAGCCCGATCATGGCGCAGAACCGGCACATCCGCAAAGTCATCGCCACAAGACCCACCATCGAAGGCGCCGGCGTGCACTTGCGCAGGGCCATCGGCTTTGATGACCCGCATCTGTGCGACCCGTTCTTGCTGCTGGACGATTTCCGCTCGGATACGCCCGCGGATTACCTCAAAGGCTTCCCCTGGCACCCCCACCGCGGCATCGAGACGATCACCTATGTGCTGCGCGGCCGCGTGGAGCACGGCGACAGCATGGGCAACAGCGGTGCCATCGGAGCCGGCGATGTGCAGTGGATGACCGCCGGCAGCGGCATCATTCACCAGGAGATGCCCAAGGGCGACGAAAACGGGTCCATGCACGGCTTCCAGCTCTGGGCCAATCTGCCGGCCAAAGACAAGATGATGGACCCGCGATACCGCGGCCTGATCGCCGATGAGATTCCCAGCGTAACTGATGACAGCGGCGCGACCATCAAGGTCATTGCCGGCAAGGTGGGCGGCGTGATGGGACCTGTGCAGGATGTGGTCACGCACCCGGAATACCTGGATGTCTACGTGCCGCCGGGCAAGCCACGTTCACCCGGTCCACGCCGCGCGGACATACGGTCATGGCCTACGTGATCGGCGGCGAGGGCGTCTTCTGCAACCAGGAAGACCCTTTCACCTACGAGGCCGAGGGGGCCAATTATTTCGACTGGCAGCGCGGCGACCTGATCGGCGATGCACACCTGGTCCTGTTCGACGATGGCGACCAAGTCACCATATCCACGCGGGATAACCCCGTGCGCTTTCTGCTGATCTCGGGCAAGCCCATCAACGAGCCCATCGCCTGGTACGGCCCCATCGTGATGAACACGCAGGAAGAGCTGCGGACAGCTTTTGAAGACCTGCAGCGTGGAACGTTTATCAAGACGGTCCAGGCGCACGCTTAGGAAGACCTTTAAAGAGTAAACCGCAGAGGGCGCAGAGGCCGCGGAGAAAAGAATAATGTTCTTCTTCTCTGCGTCCTCTGCTGCCCTCTGCGGTCAGTCTTTTCCCGCCTTTCATTCTTTCTTCCTCCGTGTCCTCTTCTTTCGAGTCTCTGTGCCCTCTGTGGCGGTTTCTGCTGAGCGATCCCCGCGCAAAAAGAGGGGCGACCCAATGCCCGCTCAAAGCATTGCAGTCGCCCTTCGCCTTTGGTAGAGGTTCCCCTCGCTATCTGGGGGCTCCGCATGCGAAATTGGCCACCGGAGGAATAGCAGCCAGGACCTTGTCGTGGGCGCTCATCTCCACATAAGGAATCGCAAGAGGTCTCCCTTTAGGACCCTCTACCAACGAAAGTCTCCGGCAGATGATTCGCCCTTAGGAGGTAGGTAGGAGGGCGACGGCGGTTGCTCAGGCCGCCGGTGTTCTGCGTGGAAACCTTCGTCGTTTCAGCAAGCTTTCGACGTCTTAATAAGCTCAGGAGGCTCCTCGACCTTATCCTGTCGATTACTTGACTGAAGAGTGTAATTTGTCAATCGCGCACTCTACCTCGTACACCTATCTCTCAGGCCCCTCATCGGGCCATCGTTGTCGGATCGTTTACCTCTGCTGGCGGACCAGCTGGTGGCAGCTGCCTTCGCTTCAAGCCACTGTCGAGAATTGCGAGCCACTCCTCATAGCTCACCGGGCGAACCACATACATCGCGCCGAAGCTACGAACACGGACCTCCAACTGCCTGTCGGCTGCTCCACTGACCACCACGCTGATACAGCGTGGCCAACGGCGACCTAACCATCTCAGCGCCGTTCCGACCTTGTCGGACTGCCATCGGCTCGGCCAAAATGGCCACCGCCGGCACATCGGTCGGAACATTTTGTACGAGCTCCTCGGCGCTCTCGTAAGTCAGCAAGGACACTGGCTCCTCGGGCTTGAAGTAGATCCGCGACTAAGCGGACCTCCTCATCGTCCTTACCGACCATGAGCACGAAAGTCTCTCGCACAAGGGCGCCTTGGCCGCCGCCCTTATGGGCTCTCTGACTCATGATCCCTCTCCGATGTTCATATATAACAACGGGCGTGCCAGAGCTCTTTTACCTCCACGATATTTGTGCTGTATCTACTTGTGTGACAATGAGTTATACATTTTTCTTTTCTCCCGATGGTCCTGGCCCACCCTTGGCGCGCCGCAAGATGCGACACTTTTCTGTCGCTGAATGCGACAGACATGCTGTTGCAACTTGCGACAGTGTAGCAATTTACGACAACCCTGAAGTGCTGGGGAATTATCGGCTGGCCAAGGCAAGAAAGATAAATTCCTGGGTGGAGAATCTGGCGGTGAACTGAGTGCGGCAATAAAAGAAAGAGCTTATATCAGGCTGAATGTAAAGGAGTTGCGAAAACTCTAGTCGGTCATTGGATCATCGCCGCCGCGCTGGATCCCGTAGTTGCGAATCTTGCGGATCAGCGTGCTGCGGTGGATGTCCAGCAGCCTGGCGGCCGTGGAGCGATTCCAGTGCGAATACTCCAGTGCGCGGCGGATCGCCTGCTGCTCCACATAGGCCAGCGTATAGACCCAGGGCGTATCGTCACGATGGGTAATGCGGCCAGGCGCCGCCTCGATCGGCTTGGGCTGGCGACCCTGGATAGGCGCATCGCTTCTCCCAGATGCCCCAGCTACCGCCCGGCGGCAGCGGGACCGATTCGGTGGCGTACAGCCGTTCCACGTACGCGCACAGCTCGCGGACGTTGCCCGGCCAGCTCGTACTCGCGCAGTTGCTGGCGGGTCTGCTCGCCCAACTGGATCGATGGCCGGCGGTATTCGCGGGCGTACCACTGGAGATAATAATCGATCAGGGGATCGATATCCTCGGGCGCTGCCCGCAGCGGCGGCATTTCTATCCGCACGATATTGAGGCGATGGTACAGGTCGGCGCGGAAGTCGCCGCTCTTGATCATCTGCTGAAGATTTCGGTTGGTCGAGGCGATAAAGCGGGTATCCACGTGCACCGGCCTCGAAGCGCCAACGGGGGTCACTTCGCGCTCCTGAATCAGTCGTAACAGCTTTGGCTGCAAGTGGATAGGAATTTCGCCCACTTCGTCCAGGAGCAGCGTGCCGCCCTGGGCGGCCCGCACGACACCTAAGGTCTCGTTGACAGCGCCGGTAAACGCGCCCTTGACGTGGCCGAAGAACTGGCTTTCAAACAGGGTGTCTGATACGCCCGCGCAGTTCAGCGGTATAAAGGGACCGCTGTTGCGAGCGGATTGCATGTGAATTCGGCGTGCCAGCAGCTCTTTGCCCGTCCCGCTTTCGCCTTCGATCAGGACTATGCAATCGTTGCCGGATACGGCATCGGCCGCCGCGAGAACTTGTCGGAAGAGCCGGCTGCGACAAACCAGGCTAGGCCAGGCCGTTCCTTCGGCCAATTGGGCCCGGTTTTCCGACACGTGTGTCGTCCCTGGGTCAAGGTTCATTAGAGCACGTACCAGTCGGTTAAGAGTGTGTTGAGCATAACCACTAACCAGACCAGAATTGAGCGCACAGGTGAGACTTGGGTCCATCGAGCGAGCTTCGGCAGGTTTCCTCCAACCTGACGTTACAACTCGAGGCGCTCCTCCATCCGTCCTAGCTAAGGTTTTACCCTAAGATGCCAGTTTTGACAAGGTAAAAAATCCCGGGAAACAGTAGGAATTATCAAATTTTCGTGCTTCCTTAGCGCGTTATTCATGCAGCGGGGTGCGTGGAATTGTGCATACCGTAAGCCTTTGTTTTTCTTGAGCTTGTAGTTCATGAAACTCCCTTTAGAAATGTGAGTCCTTGCGAAAGTCCCCTGCTTAGCTTGTCGATACCACACCCAAGACGCCAGCGCGTGTGGTACGCGCGAGTGTCATTTTGTCATGAAACCATCAGACCCACAGAACGCCGTGCACATAGGCCTGCACACCAAGGCCCTGGTCGTGCTGACACTGGTGATCGTCTCCATCGCCTCCATCAGCGGGTGGGTCTATAATCGCCTGATCACCCAGTACACCATCGATGCCCAGGTGGCCGAGGCCGAGCATTTGACGGATCTGGTCTGCCTGGCCGCGGCGGCGCACCTGGAAGATCCCGACCCGGCAGCGCTCAAGATGATCGCCGAAAAACTCCTGGGCCACCCTAAGCTGTCGTACGTAGGCATCATCGATATCAGAGGCAAGGAACTGGCCGCCGTTTCCCGCATTCGTTCATCCACGCCAACACTTCCACCGCCGGGCTTGAGATTCGCGGTGGAAATATCCGGCACACAACTGCTGGACGGCGCCGTGCTGGTCAGCCGGCCGGTCGTCAAAGGGGAGCCCCGCGCGATCTTAGGCGGCGTGCGGCTGGGCATGGATGTGCAGGACTCATTGAGCCGTCTGCACCGCGCGAATATTACGATGCTCATCTTCGGCTGCGCTTTCGTGCTGGTGACCATTCCGCTGGCGGAGGTGCTGGTCGGGCGGCTGCTGGTGCGGCCCACGCGCTGGCTGGCCAGGGCCACGCGCCGCCTGGCCCAGGGCGATCTGTCGGTGCGCGTGCCCTGCGACCGCACGGATGAAATCGGGCTTCTGGCTCGAAGCTTTAACGAGATGGCCGAGCGGATCCAGGCCCAGCATGTCCAGCTTAAACAGTCCAATGAGCGGCTGGAGGTGGAAGTCGCCCGCCGCACGGCCGAACTGCACCTGGTCAACCAGCGTTTGCGGACGCAGATCGAAGATAACGAGGAATTCGTCCGCGCCGTCAGCCACGATTTGAACGCGCCGCTGCGCAATATCGCCGGCCTGGTCACGATGCTGACGATGAAATGGGGCGGCGAGCTGCCCGATGCGGTGGTTTCGCGACTCCAGCGCATCCGCGCCAACGCCGAATCCGAGACGGAGTTAATCAGCGAATTGCTGGAGCTCTCCCGCATCCGCTCCTGCCCGCAGCGCCGCACGCCCGTGGATACCGGCAAACTCTTTGAACAGATCCGCAGTTCACTCGAATTTGAACTGAAGACCAAGGATATTACGCTGTCGGTCCAGGACGGCCTGCCCACGTTGATGGCGGAGCGCAATCGCCTGCGGCAGGTCTTCATGAACCTGATCGACAACGCCGTCAAGTATATGCCCGCGCGGCCGGATGCCTCCATCGCCGTGACATATAAGCTGGCGGGCGAAGAGCATATCTTCCTCGTCACGGACAACGGGCCGGGCATCGATCCCGAAGATCAGCGCAAGATTTTCACCGTCTTTCGCCGCGGCGGCGGCCACAACGGCGTGCCCGGCAAGGGCGTGGGGCTGACGACCGTCCGGACGATTGTGCAGGGCTATGACGGGCGCATCTGGGTGACCAGCGAGCTGGGCAAGGGCGCGACGTTCCACGTGGCTCTGCCCGTGGCCGCGACGCAGGTGAGCGGGGAGGCCCTCGACACGTGCGAGGGCGAGGGTTCGAACTCCCCCGCCGCCAGTGCTGCCCCAGTGGAGTCCGCGACGCAAAATCCTGCCGCCGCGCCGCAAGAGCTGCCCCTTGAAGCGGCCATGGATGTTTAATCCGGCGGTTAGCCGTCGGAGCCTGGGCATCGTAAGGTTCAATTGGCATGATTAGCGGGTCCGGAAAAAATAGCGAGGTACTCAAGGGCACGCAGTGTCCTCGCATCTTAATTGTCGATGATGATGCCGATCAGCGGGAGCTTATCGCTGATTCCCTGCTGCTGTATTTCGCCCAGGCCACCCCCGACAGAGTGCGCGGCGTCGGCAGCGTCGAGGAATGCCGCCAGGCGGATCTGACGGATGTGGAAGTGGTCCTGCTGGACTACAACCTGCCCGACGGCACGGGCCTGGACGCACTGGAGAGCATCCTTAGCCGCGCGGACCTGCCCATAATCTTTGTGACCGGCCAAAACGTCATCGCCACGGCCGCCGAGGCCCTGCGCCGCGGCGCCCAGGATTACGTGGTCAAGGCGGGCGATTATCTTTTCGCCGTGCCCCTGATGGTGGAAAAGGCCATCAACCAGCACCGCATCCGCATGGACAACACGCGTTTGCAGGCCCAGCTCCAGGCCACGGCCGAGGAACTGCGGGTCAAGAATCTTCAGCTCCAGGAATCGCTGCACGAGAAGGAACGGCTGGCTTCGACCGATTACCTGACCGGCCTGATCAACCGCCGGCACTTCGTGGAACTTCTGGAGCGGCACTTCAGCGAGGCCAAACGCTACCATTTCGACCTGACCTGCGTCATGCTCGACCTGGACCACTACAAGGCGCTCAACGACACGCTGGGCCACCAGATGGGCGATAAGGTGCTCGTGGCCACAGCCGAGACGATCCGCAAGTCGCTTCGCGCCAGCGACATCGCCGCCCGTTACGGCGGCGATGAATTCGTGCTGCTGCTGCCGCATACTTCGGTGGATTTCGCGGTGACGGTGGTGGATCGCATCCGCCGCGAAATTGCAGTCATTGGCCAGCAATACACCCACGTAGGCAAGTCCGTCACGGCATCCATCGGGCTTTCGAACCTGAAGCTGGATGATCCGCCCTCGGCCGATGTTTTAGTCGCCATGGCCGATCGCGCCTTGTACGCGGCCAAGGACGGCGGCAAGAACCGCTACGTGTGCCATCATGAGATGGCCGGGGCGACAAATTGACTAATCGACGCCTTTCTGCTTGCTCGGCATTGTCGCCAAGAGGCACCACGGCGCCAGGCCGAAATTGTCCACGCGCTCATCGATCAGGTCGATCAGGGCGTGCCGGTCCACGGTTTGTGGCCCATTGAGCACATCGCGCTCGATATCCGCGCTGAGGGCCGCCGCCGCCGCCGCGCTGATGTCCCAGCGCCGCTCGATCTGCCGCGTGACCCAGTCGCGATCCCAGGGGATGGCCCAGTACTCCTGGTCATCCGGGCCGCCGGCGCCGGTGGGCCGGGTGATCTGGAGCTGCCGCCGCGCTTCGGTGCGGTGCTGATGGCAGGATTCAAGAGATTGGGCGGCATTGCCATAGCCGGTTTGCGTGAGCGCCCGCACGGCCATCTCCAGCATTGCGCGGCTGGAGATGCGCCAGCGCGCTCGCGGCGCAGATACAGCTCAATCGCCTGCGCCAGGCAGTGAGCCGACTGGAACATGTCGACCTGGGCGCCCAGCGCCAGCCACAGACAGCGGCGCAGCTTGGGGAGTTGAAAATCTTCCGTCCAGCCGCCGCGCTTCAGGACCAGGATCTTCCGTGATCCATCCATTTTCGGGCCTCCACTCGGCGGCGATCCTCGCCGCCGGTTCACCAACATCATTCGAGGTTGTTGGGTCCGCGCAAAGACATCGCGCGGCTACTTCTTCGGCTGCTTCTCCTTTTCTTCTTCGGCAAAAAGCAGCTTCTGGGATGGGTGATCTTCGGGGGCACTGATTATTTCGCGCGCTTCATCGATCAACTGACCCAGATCGGCAAAGGCATGATACACGCTGGCGAAACGGACATAGGCCACTTCATCCACGGCGCGCAGAAGGCGGGAGACCGTGTCGCCGATGAAACTCGAAGGCACTTCGCGGCTGTAATTGCGGAAGATTTCATCCTCTGTCGCCTCGACGATGCCCAGCAGCTTTTCCTGGCTCACCGGCCTCTTGTAACAGGCGGCCTGAAGACCGCCGATAATCTTGTTGCGATCATAAGGGACCCGCGAGCCGTCCTTTTTAATCACCGACAGGCGAATGGCATCTTCGATTCGCTCATAGGTCGTGTAGCGGCGCTTACAGGAGAGACATTTCCTCCGCCGGCGCACGACACGTCCGCCCTCGCTGGAGCGGGAATCTACAACCTGGTCGTTGTCCTTGCCGCAAAACGGGCACTGCATGACCGGTCTCCGCACCCAAGATAGGAACCCATATATTGGGCCACTGTGCAACTATAGTAACAAGATGTTGTGTGTCAAGGAAATGACAGGCGATAAAACAGCAGCGAATTCGGTATGGGAATGCGATTTTTGAAGGCTTCGACCCCGGAAATCCCAGAGTCGAAAGAACAACTGGGATAATGTCCCGGTTGAGAAACTCGGTGTTCCGGACCAGCCGGGACGACTCCGAAACTTTCGGAGTCGCGCAGGGTCGCAATTTGCGACCCTGCGCAGCCCAAGAGGCAAAAAATTCCAGCGGCGAAATCCTAACCGCCGATAACTCCAGTAACTGCGCGGCGGTTGTCCCGCGCCTGGAGTTTGTGCAATGCCCGAGATTATTCCCGGCCGGCCAACCGTGGTACTGGTCGATCCGCCATACTACCGGCTGTATAAACAGACGTATTCCCTGCCTCGCTACCCCCTTTCGCTGGGGTATCTGGCCGCACACGCCCGCAGAGAGACTGACTGGAATATCGTCGTGTACAACGCCGATTTTGCGCCCAAGAGCGAACCGCTTCAGGTCCGCCATTTGAGCGGCGCGGGCTTCAAGAATTACCTCGCCGCTTTGGGCGATGATAGCGCGGCCATCTGGCGGCAGGCGATGTCGGTGATTTGTTCGTATAAGCCAGATGTGGTGGGAATTTCTGCCAAGAGCCAGACCTTCGCCTCGGCCTGCATGCTGGCCAAGATGATCCGCCGCGCGAGCCCCGCCACGAAGATTGTGGTTGGCGGCCCCCACGCGGCCATGGTGGGCAAGGCGATTCTGGATTGCCCCGACATCGACATCGCCGTGCGCGGCGAAGGCGAAGTGACGCTGGTCGAACTGCTGCCGGCGGTGCAAACCGGGGACGATTTATCTGGCGTGGCAGGGATTTTCTTTCGGCGCAATGGCGAGATTATCGAAACCGCCGCGCGGGCGTTGCTGGGGAATCTGGATGCGCTGCCCTTTCCGCACGACTCGGCAGCGGCGTGCCTGCACGAGTACGAACTCTATCCGCGTGAGGCGTTCAGCCACATCTTCGCCACGCGCGGCTGTCCGTATAACTGCTTTTTCTGCGGTTCGCGCAACGTGTGGAGCCGCCGCGTGCGGTTCCGCTCGGCGGCAAATGTGGTGGAGGAACTCGCGCTGCTACAGGCTGCGGGCGCGGAGCGAATCCACTTCGATGATGACACCTTCGGCGTGCGGCAAAGCCATATCCGCGCGCTGTGCGATCTGATCAGCGCACGCCGCCCAACGCTCAAATGGAGCTGCGAGCTGCACGTTAATCTCGTGACTGAGGACACCGTCGCTCGCATGGCCGCAGCCGGCTGCACGTCGATTCAGCTCGGCGTGGAATCCGGCAATGATGAGATTTTGCACCGGATTCGCAAGGGTTTTACGATCGACCGCGCGGTGGCCGCGGCCGATATGATCCGCCGCCAGGGAATCGAAGTGCAGGCGTTTTTCATGGTGGGCTTTCCGCAGGAGACGCGCGAGACCCTGGCCGACACGATGGCCGCGATGCAGCGTATTCACGGCATGCTGCTGTTCAGCATTTTTACACCCTACCCCGGCACGGAGGCGTTTGAGTATTGCCGTAGCCGCGGTTTGATCGGCGCGGATTTCGATCCGGCCCGCTTCAACCACCAGAGCCCGGAAAACTGCTTCTGCGAAAACATCCCGCCCAGGCAATTCCGCCAGATCGTCGCGCGCATCGAGGCCATGGTGGATCGCAATAATTTCCCAAGCCCCCTTAGGCGCATCCTCACAGGGAGAATGTCTCTGAGAGAAGCGATTGCAAAGGCATGGCGGGCAGTTCAGAGATCGAAACTACAAACTACAAACTGCAAACTACAAAAGAACTCCAAGTTCCAGGATCCAGCCACAAGTTCGATCGTTTAGACGCGGGGTCCAAGGAGGATTAGTAGTTTGTAGTTTGTAGTTTGTAGTTTGTAGTTTTGCCTTACTTGGGTTGATCCTCCATCAGCACCTTCACTTCATCCAGCGTGGGCATGGCCTGCTGAGCGCCGAATTTGGTGCAGGCCAGGGCGCCGGCGGCGTTGGCGAATTTCACCGCCTCGCACAGGTGTTTGCCGCTGACCATGGCCACGGCGATCGCGGCGGTGAAGGCATCGCCCGCGCCGGTCGTATCCACCACACCCACGCGATACGGCCCGTAGCGGCAGAATTGACCATCCGCGGCGGCCAGCATGGCCCCCCGCCGGCCCAGCTTCAAGATCGCCGCCTTGGCGCCGCGGTTTAGAAAATCCGCCGCGACCTGCTTATCGATTCGGTCGGCGGTGGGCTTGGCATCCAGCAGGCACTCGGCCTCCACCGCGTTGGGCGTAATCACATCTACGCGAAATAGTTCCGGCGGCATGGCCCTGGGCGCGGCGCCGGGTCCAGCACGACCTTGCAGCCGTGGCGGCGGGCCTGGTCGATGGCCGCGCGAATGGTGGGCAGCGGCAGCTCCAGTTGCAAAACCACCACGCCGGCCGCATCGAAGGCGTCCTCGGCGTCGAAAACATCATCGGGCGTGATGTTGTAGTTGGCGCCGCTGGCCACGACGATGGAGTTTTCGCCCCGGGAATCGATGATGATCAACGCCACGCCGCTGGATGTAGCTTCGGTGATACGCACGCTGCGGCAGTCGATTTTTTCCTTCTCCAGATTGGCCTTCAAGGTCTGGCCGAAGGCATCATCCCCCACGCGGCCGATCAAGCGGCACCTGGCCCCCAGCCGCGCGGCGGCCACCGCCTGGTTGGCGCCCTTGCCGCCGGGCGAGGTAAAAAACTCGCTGCCGAGCAGCGTTTCACCGGGCACGGGCATGCGCGGACAGCGCACGACCAGGTCCATGTTGATCGATCCGACGACAAGAACGGTCTCGCTGTCGCTCATGCGTCAAAAGCTCCCGATTGCCTGATGGGTAAGTACACGTGCTACCCGAAGTTTAGCAGAACGAATAAGCCGTGCCTAGACAGAAGGGACATCTGTCGCAATAAAGTCGGAAAAATCGGGGGAAGGTGCGCAAGGTAAGTGAGTTTGCGCACCTGATTGCGCATCTATAAAACAGGCCAAAAATGGGCAGTTTCTTCATAGGTGCGCAAGATGCGCAAGGTGCGCAACACACTATCTAGATTGCCAATTAGATGGCCAGCCCGGGACGCTGGCAATCTAAAACAGGCTCTTATTTTTCAAGCACTTACGTTTAGATTGTCTAGATTGCCAGCCACACAGTCAGGTAGAAATCTTCTCCGGATTGCGCATCTTGCCTATCTTGCCGAGAAGATGGTCAAGATGGCCAACGCTCGGCATGTTGGCCATCTTGTGATTGCCCGGAAGTTCATTGGGGTTTTTGGGGAAGATGGTCAAGATGGCCAAGATGGCCAACGTGATGTTATTGCGTCCCTACAGCTGGTGTTGGTGGGGTGAGCTTTGCCAGGGGGGGTGCGTCGCGGCTGGACTGCGCTCACGGCTGCGCTCTGCCCTGGGCTTTCTTATTGCGCTTCAAAGAGGATGAAACGCGGATAAAATAGATCTTGTCGCCTCTCAACTCGAGGTAATGGTAGATGACGAATGAAATGAACGACAGGATTCGTAATTGGCTGCCGGAGTTTCACCCTCTATGGAAACAGCTAGTCGACAGGGATCCTTACGGTTTTTTTCTCTCCGAGGAGTCGCAATATTTTCATTTGTCTGCCGTTTGCCTTCGCGACCTAGCGGATACCATGCAGTGGGCTGATCGAGCACTCCGCTCTGCGATGCATGAATGGCTCAGCCGAACTGATTATAGCGAAACCCCCGACCAAAACTGGGCCATTCATCATAGCAGGTTCTTCTTTGACTATGGGGCAATAGCCCTTTGTGCCGCCTCAAACCACCTTGCCTCAGCTATGTGGCATTTTGAGGAGCGAGAGGTGCACCCATTGGGGAGGGGTTACAAGACAGCAAATCGGGCCATGCAAACTTGGAGACAGCGAAATAGCCAACTGCCGCCAGCCTCCCATGCAATCCTTGAAAGCCTGCTGTGCGACCAGAACTGGAAAATTATAAACGATTATCGGGATCAATGGGTCCATCGCGGAATGCCAATAATCGCGGGTGAAGTTCGGCGCGCACGCCGGGACATCTGGCAAAGTGTTCGTGATAATCCACCGTCCGTGCCCGTACTTTTCCAAATTGTGACCTCATCGGATCGAATAGCTTATTTCGTACAAAATGACGAACCTCAATATGCAATGATCGATCTCTTAAATGCCGGCGCAAAAGCATTCGCTGGGATAACAGATTCTACGAAGCAATTCCTTGCTTTATTTGATGCTGCATATAAAGAGGTGTTCAGGAGTGAACACCCTGGTGGCGACGTCAACTTCGGCTAGAAAGTTATTCCTCTTCGACTTCCTTCTTGCCCATGAGGAAAGTGACCTTTTCGAGTTGCTCTTTCTTCAAATACTGCTTGAGCTTGGCGCGGGCGTGGCTCATGTACGTGCGGCGGGTGACGTGGGTGAGGATGATCTTCTCGTTGTTCATGCCCTCTAAAACCTCGGGCAGGTCCTGCACGTGCAGGTGCTTGCCCAGCCGCGCGCGGCGGATGTGGTCATCCTCAAAAAACGTACACTCGATTAAGAGCACCTTGGAATCGCGCACGCACGGGATTTCGCTGTAGTTGCTGCGGGCGGTATCGCCGAAGTAGCTCACCAGCGGCACTTCGAGTCGTCGGGTGATCTCCACGCCCTGCTTCTTTAAGGTCACGATCTGGGTGGAATTGAGACCCAGGTACTCCTCGTGGAGCTTCTGCCGCACATCGATCACGGTATAGCCCAAGGTCGGCCCGACGTGTTTAGTCTCGAATGCGCGGGCGATGAGGTTGCGGCGGATCTGATAATCCTCGCCGGGTTTTAGCCCCACGAACTTATAGGGGCTGGGATGGCCTTCCACCTTGGCCCAGGCCTCCATCAAGTGTTTTAGGGCGCAACCAGCGCCACCGGCACGACGGCCATGCCGTTCTTGATGCCCTGGAAATCCCGCTGGCTGAAGTAATAGGCGATGCCCGCCGCGTGGTCCATGTGCCCGTGCGTCAAAAGCACGTGGTTGATGGCCAGGCAATCCCGCGGTGCGCGGCCGATGTCAAAACACACATCCAGCTCGGGGATGCAAATGATGGATTCCTCGCCGGCCACGCTGTAGCCGGCGATGGTGAACTCATCGTACTTAATCTCACTGAGCCTGTAGGTCTTGGCCATGATGTTTTACTTCTAACAAAACTCCGGGAGCACGGCCAAGATGGCCGTGCGACTCACGGGCGAGACGCCCGTGCCACGGTGAACTCATCGTACTTAATCTCACTGAGCCTGTAGGTCCTGGCCATAATGTTTTTGCTAAGATTCAATTCCACCACGGGCGGGACGCCCGTGGGACTCATGGGCGAGACGCCCATGCTACGCACTTTCTCTGGCGAGGTCGCAATGGTAGGCTGTAATGCAGGCCCGGTCAAGCGTGCCTTGCTTGCGGTGATGCTCACGCCGCTGCAGCGACCCTAAGGAGTTATAGGCCATGCCAGCAAATAACAATCGTAGGATACCGGCGGCCCTTGCCGCGATTGTGGGGATGGCTTTTGCGGTCTGCGCCGCCGCGCTGGCGCAGCAGTTGTCGGAATCAATCACAACCTCCAGCGGCAGCGATTACCCGTATATCAGCGTCTACACCACGATGCGTGCCCTGGCGGATCCACTGGCCACTGGTCGCGCGGAGCTGCGCGACCGGCTGAAACTGTACCAGGGGCTGGCCCATGATAAAGCCGTTCGCGCGGATGATCGGTGGCTATCGGGCGATGAACTGAAAAAACGCTGCGATGAATTCACGCGGCAGCACGATAAGGCCGTGCAGATGCAGCAGCAGGCCGCCGCGCTGCGGCCGCAGCCCAGGCCCATGCTCACGGGGAATTACCAGTACCGCCAGTCAATGTTGCAGCAGTGGCAGGTCGCCAATCAGCAGCTCTCGCAGGAAAAAGACGGGCTCATGCGGAATTCGCTGGAGCGGCTGCTCGCCGCCGCGCGGCTGTGGCCGGATCCGCTGATCCGCCGCTTCCTGCTGGCGCAGGCCTCGCTGCTGGCCCGCAACTACAGCGCGGCCGAGCAGGAGTTTTCGGCGTGCAGTGCCGAAGGGCCGCTGGTGGCGGCGTTCTATGAGGGCCGGGCCATGGCCCGCGGGGGCCAGAACCGGCTGATGGACGCGCTGGATGATCGCGTGAAGGCGTTTTATCTGGATACGACGGACAGCGAGGCCTATCTGGCGCTGGAGAGCGCGTATCACAATGCCCCCGGCCAGCAATCGTCGGCGCCGGCTTTCAAGACGGCCAAAAAGCTGATGGATGAGTACGAGTTGCCGTCCGGCTATCGTACAGCCGCGCAAAGAGGCCAGACGCTCTGGTCCATGCCCGGCGGGGCCTGGAAGGCTGACCCCAACGACATTACCGTGCCGCAGTACCACAGCGTTATCGCCCGCAAGACGGTGGCCGTGCCCATCGCGGCCGGCTTGGTGATCGCCGACAACGACGCCTTGGAGGATGCGGCGGAGATACTGCTGGAGGTGGACAAGGGGCAGTATGTCCCGCTCACGCAAATCAAGCTAAGCGGCCAGGCGGATAAGGATGCCGAAGAGCTGCACCTGGCCGTGCTGGCGGCTCCGAATTGCAAGTTCAAGCTTGTGGAACTGGCGGATTTTGCGTCCATCAAGAATGGTCAGGAACTGACGGCCCAGGTGCAATCGCTGCCGGCGGAGCTGGAGCCCGGACAGCCGCGCAAGTTCCTTTTTAAGGTGCGGTCGGTCGCGGATGGAAAGCTATCGCTGAATAGCGGGCTGCGCCGGGCGATTCAGCCTCGCCGCTCTTTACGGCCGACGGGAAATTGGTGACGGTCCTGGCCGGCAGAACGGATGTCATGGCCGATGGCGGCGGACCCCAGCAGGCTTGGCAGCCAGCGAAGGTGGCGGAGTTCATCAAAGAGGCGGCCAAGCTGCCCACCGGCGCGGCGAAGGGCGTTACACGCAAGGCGGGGCCGTGGGAAGTCGGCCAGCCGTATGTCACTTTGCAGATTCTTGTGACTCTTCGGTGAGGTTTGCCACCGAGAGGAAACAGAAAACAAAAGAGAAGAAACTACTAACCACAAAGACCACTAAGACCACAAAGGGCACAAAGAAATCCTTTTAATCTTTCTAACTTTTTTGTCTGATCTTTCTTTGCGATCTTTGTGTTTCTTTGTGGTCTTTGTGGTAAGTCTTTTTACCTGCGGCGGCGTTTCTTCTTCCGCTCCAACCGTTCCTTGGAGCTGAGGCGCTTGGAGCGCTGCTTGCTCTTGAAATTGGGCATTCCACCGAACATATCCGCCTGCCCCATCTGCTTGGCGAAGCGCATGCGGTCCATCATGCCCATGCCGGCCATCTGCTTCATCATGTCGCTGCATCTGGGTGAAGCTTTTGACCAGGCCGGAGACATCCTCGGGCTGCGGTGCCGCTGCCGCGGGCGATGCGCCGCCGGCGCGAGCCGTCGATCATCTCGGGGTCTCGCCGTTCCGCGGCGGTCATGGAGTGGATGATCGCCTCCATGCGGCGTCATCGCCGTCGTCCGGGATGTCCATGCCGGCAAGCTGGCTGCCCATGCCGGGCAGCATCTTCAGGATGTCCTTCATGGAGCCCAGCTTCTTCATCTGCTGCATCTGGCCCAGGAAGTCGTCCAGCGTGAAGCGCGCCCTTGGCCATCTTCTGCCTGGAGCTTGGTCGGCCTCCTCGACGTCGAACTGCTGCTGGGCCTTCTCCACCAGCGTGACCACGTCGCCCATGCCCAGGATGCGGCCGGCCATGCGGTCGGCGTGGAACTCCTCCAGGCTGTCGAGCTTCTCGCCGACGCCGATGAACTTGATGGGCTTGCCGGTGACGGCCTTGACCGACAGCGCCGCGCCGCCGCGGGCGTCGGAGTCGAACTTGGTCAGGATCACGCCGTCCAGCTCCAGCCGCTCGTTGAACTGGCTTGGCGGAGTTGACGGCGTCCTGGCCGGTCATGGCGTCGCAGACGAGGTAGATCTGGTGCGGCTTGACGGCGCGGGCGATGTCCTCGGCCTGCTTCATCATCTCCTCGTCGATGTGCAGCCGGCCGGCGGTGTCGATGATGACCACGTCGCTGGCCGTTGGCGCGCGGCCCGCTCGACGCCCTGGCGGGCGACCTTGACGGGGTTCTTCTCGCCGTCCAGGCGGAAGACGCCGGGCACGCCGACCTGCTCGGCCAGATGGCCAACTGGTCGACGGCCGCGGGCCGCTGGAGGTCGCACGCCACCAGCAGCGGGCTGCTTGCCCTGGCGCATGCATCAGCTTGGCCAGCTTGCCGCAGGTGGTGGTCTTGCCGGAGCCCTGGAGGCCGGCCATCATGATGATCGTCGGCGGCGGGCTGACGTAGTAGATGCGCGTGTCCACCGGGCCCATCAGGCCGACCAGTTCGTCGTGGACGATCTTGACCATCACCTGGCCGGGGTGCAGGCTCTTGATGACCTCGGCGCCGACGGCCTTCTGCACGCACCTGCTCGCAGAACTCGCGGACGACCTTGTAGTGGACGTCCGCCTCCAGCAGGGCCTGGCGGACCTCGCGCATGGCGTCCTTGACGTTGTCCTCGGTGATCGTCCCGCGCCCGGACAGGCCGCGGAAGATGTCGTTGAACTTATTGGTTAAGCTTCGAACATAGAAGGTTCAGTTTAGAAGATGGTCGCATTGTTTACAAGAAGACGTGGTTCGAGATCGCGTTAATCGGTTAACTGGTTAATCGGTTAATCGGGAAAGGCAAGAACTTGGCTCCGGCGGATTAACCGATTAACGGATTAACCGATTAACGGTTTCTCAAAAGTATTTCCCTGCTATCGGCGCGAGCTTTTCCTTAACCGCCGGCGATATCCGCGAGCGGTCGCTCCAGATCGCCAGCTCCAGCGCCGAGTGGGCGGGGCTGGGAATGCCGGCGATCTTGTCGAAGCGGGTGATGGCCGCGCGGATGAGCTCGATGGCGTTGCGCGTGGCCTCGATGAGGTTGCCGATGATCTCCTTGAGGAGTTCGTGCTTGTCCAGCTCCTCGGGGGCCGGGCCGCCAGCAGTCGTAGTCGCTGGGCAGGGCGACCAGGGCATAGGCCATCTCCGCCTCGCGGGCCAGCTTGGCCTCCGGCATTACCGTCATGCCGATCAAATGCGCCGCCCCAGGGCGGTGCATCTCGCTCTCGGCGCGCGTGGAAAAGGCCGGGCCTTCCATGCACACGTACGTGCCGCCGTCGTGCACTTTGGTCGTGACCGCATCGGCGCAGGAGAGCAGGTGCTGCCGCAGCACCGGTGCAGAACGGCTGGGCGAACTCCACGTGCACGGCCATCTCCTCAAAGAACGTGCCTCGCGCGGCGGTACGTCTTGTCGATGATCTGGTCGGGGATGACCAGGTGCTTGGGGGCGATCTCCTGGCGCAGGCTGCCCACGGCGCCCGAGGCGATAATGTGCGTGCAGCCCAGCATTTTCAGGGCGAAAATGTTCGCGCGATAATTGACCATCGTGGGCGAAAGCATGTGCCCGCTCCCGTGGCGGTCCAGAACGGCGATGGGCGTAGAGCCCCAGATCGTTTCGATGATCTTGCTGGAAGGAGCGCCAAAGGGCGTGGACACTTCTTTGACATCGCCCTTCACCTGACTGCTTAAAGCCTCGCCTAAGCCGCTGCCGCCTATGATCCCGACTTTCATGGCCCACTCCCTTCCTGCCCACAATTTCCATATCCAAAACTGCAAACTACAAACTACAAAAAAGATAGACGTCTCTCCCCTTTTGAAGTTTGTAGTTTTTAGTTTAGCTATTTTCCAGTACCAAGCTGCTGCAACAATATTCGCAGTTCACTCAGTGGCACAGTCCTGGTCTTTGGATGTTTCCAGCTTCCCGTCACGACCACGGGCGCCACACCCTCGGCCGTAAGTTGCCACAGCTCGGCGACCACGGTGGGCACAAGCTTGGGGGCGCCCGAAACGAACAGCAGATTCACTTGCTCGGTGGACAGGTCCACCTTCCCCGAGCCCAGGATCGAGACATTGCCGCCCCACAGATGGATGTTGCCCAGCCTCAGGTTGTCGCCGCGCAGGAGATACTCGACGCGGCCGTCGCTGAGTGAATCCGAAGTGGGTAGCTGCAGAAAGATCGTGTTCACCAGGCCCAGGATGATAGGCACGCGGACCAGTTTGCCATGCGAGATGACCAGCCGCCCGCTGGCCTCGCGCTGGCTGGTGCCCATCACGCCGCGAAGTTGCAGGATACCGGCCAGCCGTCCGGTCATGGGCGAGGCCTCATCGCCGGGTTCCTCGGAGAGGGCCAGTATCTGGCTCAGGTCAATGTCCTCGACGTTAACGGCCAGCCGATACGCCGGCGTGTCGCCCAGTTCCAGATCGCCGCTGCCGGCCACGCGGCCGCCACAGAATTGGCCGTGCAGATCCTGAAGGCGGATGATCGATTCATCGGCCGCCTTGAAAACGCGGCCGCGCATGTGACTGATGCGGTGCCCGTGCATCTGGAGATCGCTGAGATCCAGGTCCGCCTGGAACGAGCCATCGCCGGAGGGCGACCCCACGCGAATATCCATCGCGCCGGACATGCGCAGGGAACGCGACTCGCCCAGGGCCACATCGCGCAATTGCACGCGGCCTTCCAACAGCCGCGATTTGTGCGGCGTGGGCGAGGATTTGTCCTGCACGGGTGCATTTTCATTCCATGTCAGCGGGACAAGGGCGGGCATGCTCAGCCGGCGCGGCGGAAGGCGCCGAGGCGGACTCGATTGTCCAGGACAAGCGGTCCAGTCTCCATGTCGACTGTGCCGCCGGCGGACAGGACGGACTTGATGTCCTGCGCCTGCGGTGGCAGCGCGGCGATGAATTCTTCATCGATGGCCAAATTGTGTGCGGATAGCAGCGGCGCATCGGGCGCGGTCGCCGGCGCAACAGCCGAATACACCCATCAGCGATCTCCAGCGTGCTGTTCAAACTGATGGGCGAGGCGGTCGTGCCCGCCGTCAGCTCCTTCACCTGCACCCAATTGGGCTCGATTGCCACCAGGCCATGGATGTTTTGGATCGGGTATGGCAGAGCATCGTAGCACACAGTGAGGCCCTGCAATTCCCGGCGGCGGCTGTCGATCATGATGGAGTAAGGCTTGCGATCGCTGTCATCCCAATCCGCCGGTTTGCCCAGGTGAAGCTGCACGGCCACGTCCGTCTGGCCGCGCGGCGTGAAGGAATCCCACGTGCCGCACGCCTCCTGCGGCAGGGCCAGCCGCAGCTTCTGATCCAGCGTGATATTCTGGCCGTTAAACGATAAATCGATGCCGACCGGATAGCCCGGGGCGAATCTGGCCGCTGACCTTCAGGACGCCATCGCCCGCGGCGCCCGTGATCTGGTCGACGATAACGCACCGCGGCCCCAGCCTCAATCCTCCCGTGGCGTTCCTGAGGGGGTAGGGAAAACCATCGTAATTGATGTCCACGCCTTTGAGCGTGGCGGTCAGATCGAAATCCTCGATGCGGCCGTGGCTGTGGCGCACGGTTCCGGACAGGTCCGCCGCGCCCGAAGGATGAAACGACTTGAAGATCTGGCCGGCCTCGCCCTCCAGTGACTGGGCCAGCTTTTCGTTCAGTTCCAAACCCTCCACCTGGAGCGCCAAATCGATATCCGGCGTGCGGCTGTGCCGGAAAGCGGCGACGCTGCCATCCACCTGAAGGCGGGTGTTGCCGCAATGGCCGCGCAGGGTGTCGAGTTTGAGCGTTTCGCCGACGGCGCGGAGATGGCCGGACATTTCGTCTACGCGGTACTCGGGCCCTTTGCCGGGGTCGCCGCTGCTGCCGTTCAGGACGCTGGGCCGCAGCGACAGGGAGGCCTTGCCGGCCAGGTCCACATCCACATCCGCCTGCACATCGGCATCAGGGCCGTATACGTGGGCCACGGCGTCGGCCGTGCCGGTCGGGCTGAACATATCGTAGGTCCTCAGCACCGAGTCCCACAGCGCCGCGCAGCGTGTCGTTGAGCGGCATGTTCACCGCGTGCACGTTCACATCGTAGGTGGCATCGTGGGTGACCGAATTGATCCGCCCGGCTATATCCACGGTACAGGGGCCATCACCTTTGGCGGAAAGCTGAGTGATTTCAACGGCGTTGGCGTCGAAGTTGATATGTCCCTTTATATCGTGCATGGGGTAGGAAAAGGCCCGCAGGTTGGCGGAAACTCCCTTGGGCTCGACCTGGCCGCGAATTTCCAGGCCTTGGCCGCCCTGGCGGCGCAGGTTCACGGAAATGGCCGCTGGGCCCTGCGGCCGGATCTGCCGCTGGCAGCGGCCGATGGCCTTGTCCACCGCCTCCTGGCCTATCGGCGCAAGCGGCAGCATCAGTTCGGACTCAACAGTAATATCCAGGTCGCTGGCAGCATCGAGGCCGGCCAGGCGGCCCGAGGCGCGAATGGGCGCGCCGCCCCATTGCACCAGGCGGCCGGTGAGATTCTCCAGCCGCACCTCACCGCCGCTCATGACGATCGTGCCAGCCAGATCCTTGAGGCCCAGCCCGCCTTCTTCCGCGGGCAATGTCAGCGAGACGTCGCTGAGCACCACGCTGAGCCGGCTCTGGGCCGGGGCGGCCCCGTAATCGACGGAAAACTGCATGTTGCCTTGAAGGTTGTAGCGCTGGGCCAGCTGCCGATATTGGCGCGGCAATGCTCCCTGCACGGCCAGCCAGTGGGCCGCGCCCGTCCAGTTCGTGCGGCCGGTGGCGACATCCACCAGGCCGTGCACGCGGCCGTTAGGTGCATCGACGTCGATCTCGTACACGGAAGTGTCACCCTGCGGCACGGCAGAGGCATTGAGTGAAAGCCGCCCCACCTCGATCATGCCGCCCTTCACGGATTCGCGGAAAATCACCAGGCCGTCGCGCAGCGTGACCGTGGGCCGCGTGGCCCCCGGCACGGGCGAGATGGACATCGTTCCATGCAAGAGCTCCGGGTAATTCCAGCCCTCGCCCTCCGGGTCGCCGGTCAATCGGAGCACCGGCGCAATGCAGATCACCCGCGTAACATCGAGATTGCCGCGTAAGAGAGCCGCCGGCCGATGGCGCAGCAGCACTTCGCGGGCCTCCAGCACATCCTCGGTGCGGCCGTTCTTGTCGATATAAAACAGGCGCACGCCTTCCAGGCGGATGCCGTCAAAGAGGCCGAACCGCGCGGCGCGGATGCGGACCGAGGCGCCCGTCAGCCGGTGCAGGAAGACTTCCGCCGTGCGGCGGACGCGGCGGTCGTTGGTGAAATGCCACCAGCCGTACCCTGCTACGATCACCACGGTGAACAGCGCCAAGGCGATGCGCCGACGGCGCGCGCTGACGTGCCGCCACGCGCGGCGGCGCCGGCGCGGCCAAAGCCCCGCAATTGCCAGTAAGAGCCGGTTCATCGTGCTTATTCGGAAGGCTGCTGGTCGGCCTCGTCACCGCCGCGTTTTTTGGCCGCGCCCCTTTGCGCGGCCGCAGGTGCAAAAGCTCGGCCGACTGGTTGATCTGCTCAACCAGGGACTCGGCGGTCAGACTCTGCCGCGGGAGAATCAAGCCTCGCCGCTGCGGTTCATACAGCATGTATGACGCCACCAGCGCCATCCTGCGCGGCCCAGGTCATCGCTTGCCGGCGCGGGAGCCATCTTATCACAAGCAGCCACCACTTTTTCCGCCGTTTCCGGCATCGGCGGAAAATCGATTATGGGCCCGGCGGCGATTTGTCCGCCCGCGCTCACAAAGCTGGATGCGTGATGAAACGTGGGCCCGCTCTGCACGATGATGAACCGGAAATCCGTAACATCGGCGATCTGGCGGAATTTCTCATCAGCAAACTGCGCAGGCCCGCTCCAGGCGGCTTTTGAGCACGCCGGCCAGTTCAAACTGGCGCTGCGCGGCGGCTTGTCGCATGCGCGCCTGCAACAGATTCGTTTGGTCCTGGCGGCTGCCTGCGGCGAAAGCGACCGCGCGGGCAAAGAGCGCGCGATACTCCTCCATCGAGCCCGTGCCGTCGCAGGGAGCGCTGCACCGGCCGATCTGCTTATAGGCGCAGGCCTCGCCCAGGGCGCGCGGCGCAGCACCGAAATGCAGCGGCATAGGTCGAACACATCCGCCAGGGCCTCGATGTAATCCTCCGCCGCGCGGCGGCTGGAGAATGGGCCAAACTGCCGCCAGCGCGGATCGGGATGATCGGTGATGGCAAAATGCGGCGCCGGATCATCCGTGTGCGCGGCCACGAACCAGGCCGATCTGCGCGGCAAGAGTTTCTGGTACGAATCCGGCCAGATCTGCCGCGCCAGCTCCAGGAACTGCCAGTCCGTCTGAAAATGGCTGTACGTAAGCGTCCAATAGATGTGCGACGTGATTTCGCGCAGGTCCGCCGTCTTATGGCGTCCCTCAATGTCCTCGGGGGGCGAGAGGCGAAACCGCAGCCGCGCACGGATGTCCGCCGCGGTGGTCAGCAGGATCGGGCGGCCATCGGCCGCCACCAGGAGAAAGATGCCCCGCTTGGCCGGGATCGCTCGGAGGGACGCCTCGTCCAGCGGCGGTTTGACCGCCGCCGAGCCCTCCAGAAGATCCGCGAGAGCGGGCATGGCTAGATCAACATCCCGGTGATGGTTCCCTCGTAGACCATCGTGCCCTCGACAAAACCCTGGGTCAGCGCCACGCACCGGCGCGGCCGCAGCTCGGTAACCTTGCCCAGCATAATCAGCTTGTTACCTGGCACAACCTGTCCCCTGAATTTCACGTCCGTCACACCGCCAAAGCCGATGAAGCCGTCGGTCCTGGTGGCCACTTTGGCGAAGTAACTGATCATCTGCGCCGAGGACTCGATCATCAGCACGCCGGGCATGAGGGGCCTGCCCGGAATGTGCCCGCGCACCCAAAAATCCTCCTGCTTCACATCCACAAAGGCCACCATCTCGTTGGTCGTATAGTCCAGGTGGTAGAACCCGTCCAGCAGGGCGAACTCGAAGCGGTGCGGATTGACCTGGGCGATCTGGTCGCGGGACACAATGGGCTTGGCCAGGTCGATCTTCGACAGGTCCATTATCGCTTTGGGTGGCATGGCTGCTACTTCCTTTGTAGTTGCAACATACAACGCAATTCAGGCCCCACAAACTAGCAGCGCGGCAATGAGATTTCAAATGTGGACCGCCAAAAAACCCTCTGCCCTGAATTTGGCGACCCGGGACTTCACATCTGTGCGGTTATGCAATTATTCATTATGCAATATTGCATAATGAATAACGTAAGTCCTTGTAAAACCTAGTACTCTGTAACAGCTAAATCACCGGGTATAGTTTCTTCAGTTTGATCCGGGCGTCGGCGGTGGTGAATCGCCAGTCGATGCCCTTCTTCTTTTCATTTCGTGAACGTTCCCACGGCGCGATGCTCGCCGCCAGTTGTTCGCGGCTTTCAAAGTAGTCATCCATGCACTGGCGGCTCAACACGCTCAACTCGATCTCGGCCATATTCAGCCAACTGCCATGCTTGGGCGTGTGGTGAATCTCCAGCTTCTCCGCCAAACGCCGAGCCTCAGCCGGTTCAAATGCCTCGTACAGGCTGGCGATGTTGTGCGTGTTGAGTTGGTCCATCACCAGCACGATCTTCTCGGCCTGGGCGTACAGCACATCGCACAGTTCCCGTATCACGTGGGCGAAGTCGATTCGCGTTCGCTGCTGACGCACACGCACGTGCCGCTTGCCCTTCAGCGGTTCGGACACCAGGAACACGCTGGCCGTGCCGCAACGGCGGTATTCCGGATCAACCCGCTTGATTCGGCCGGATCGACCGGGAATCGAGGGGCGCGTCTGGGCCACCAACTGCTTGCTGGCTTCATCCAAGCATACCAGGGGTCGCAACGAGTCGAACGGCCGGTGGTATACCTCCAGCACGTCTTCCATCGCCGCGACAAATTCGCCGTTTTGCTTGGGCGGAATACACCAGTACTTGCTCAGGTGAGGCTTAAGCTCATTTTTTTAAGCGTCCGCTGCACCGCCATGTGACTGCAAGACTCGACGTATCCTTGCGCCACCATCTGGTCAGCCAGCAGACGCACGCCCCAGCGGCTGCGCCCCTCCGGCGGCTCCATGCGAGTCAGGGCAATCAAGTGCGCTTCGGCCTTGCCGTCGAGCTTGCGTACCCGATAGCTGCCACGGTTGCCGTGCTCCAAGGCCGCCTCCAGCCCTTGCTCCACCAGACGACGACGCAAGTTCTCAACCGTCGTGGGATGACAGTCAAAAGCCTCGGCAATGTGAGCGTCTTTCCACCCCGGACCTTCGGGGCCTTGGTCAGCCTTGAGCAACATCTGAGCATGCCTGCGTTGATGCGGCTTGCCTTTATCCAGCAGTGTCTGGAGTTGGGAACGCTCTTCGGTTGTCAATTCGACGATGTACTTTTTCATGACGGCCTCCTTGCCGATCAAAAGGGTTCTATCAACCCATCGGCAAAAAGAACCGCTACCCAGAAGTCTCTCCGTTACGGAGTACTAGAGGGCTTATGCAAGACTGCATAATTGGCCATTTCTATCTTGCCTATCTTAACACGAGCGTAGCGCTTAAACAATGCGCAGGGCTGGCGCACGACGGCAGGAACGAATCAAAGAATTGACCGCTGACGGCACCGCCGCGCACGGCCACAGCGCGCGCGGGCGGATGGCCCGTGCATCTGTATTCAAATGTCAAGTAGCCTTGCTGGCCGGCCTAGCGCCGGTTGCCTACTGCTTCCAGCGATTATACCAGACATATCCATGGTTACAAGACAATAAATCGTATATTTGTGGAGCTATTTCATAACGTGCTATTTCTACGTGACTTACAAAACGATAAATTCTTAGATAAATCGAATTTAGCGTACCGGAATTGCGAGCGCGGCCTTCGAGAGCAGGCAGCTTGGTATTCGCCAAGCTTTTAAGCCCCCTAGATCAGGGGCTTTATGACCATGCCCGTCGCGAGCTTGGGATAGAAATACGTGCTCTTATGGGGCATGACGGCCTTGGCCAGGGCGATATCTCGAACGGCCGTCAGCGGAGTAGATTGGAGCAAAATGGCGATCTGGCTATGGCCCTGCCGCAGCGATTCCATCGCCTCGCGGCCAAAAGCGGTGTAGGAAATCTGGAGATTCCCCCCGGCGTGCTGGGAGATGAACTGCTCCAGGAAATATTGGTGCAGGATCGAGACATCGAGCCCGCGCCAGATGGGATGTTCCTGCGGGGCGAGCTTGTCCATGACGTTGCGCGTGCGCAGCCGCGCGATGTGGGCGGTGCGCAGGTCGCCCAGGTCGATGAAGGCCATGGCGCCGGGGCCGAAGGAGGAGAGGTACGCGGTGGGATTATCCAGCAGGGCATCGGTCAGGGGCACATCCCGCCAGTGTACGGCCTGCGCGGTCTGCCTGGCCAGTTGGCGGCTGTCAAAGCCGTTGGTGATGCCGTCGATGAGCCGATGCGTGGGCAGGATGAGCATGCCGGGGTCGTTCATGGCCACCAAGGCAAACAGGACGTAATTGGTCTCGTGGGCATCGTCGATCTGCGCGGCGTTATACAGCTCGTTGCGATAGTTGAGCGCGGTGGTGTAGCGATGATGGCCGTCGGCGATAAAGATCTTGCTGCCGCGCAGGGCCCGCTGCACGCGCTCGATGATGGCGGAATCCGTTACGGCCCACATTTTTTCCTGCACATCATTCAGCACGGCGTGGCACAGGGGATTCGTTTCACCCAC
This sequence comes from uncultured Phycisphaerales bacterium, assembly GCA_963785635.1. GTDB lineage: Bacteria > Planctomycetota > Phycisphaerae > SM23-33 > FEN-1343 > FEN-1343. The sequence goes on along the minus strand of CAWAWB010000002.1, from coordinate 255,633 downwards.
GGCCGACCAGAGCGTCCTGGTAGCCTCGCGGGTATCCTCAAAGAAGCCGAAAATGGGCGAAAGCTGCGTGCGCGTCTCGTGCGTGAGTTTCAGCCGGTCGGCCTTGGGGCCGGCGAAGGTTTTTTCGTGCGGCCAAATGTCCCCGTATAACTCCGTCGCCCGCACGCCGGCGAGCATTGCGCGGCGAGTGTAGTTCTTGCCCGCCCAGGCGAAAGTCTGGCTGTAGGCGTATATGGCCAGTCGCTCATCCTGGATGAGCGGGCCGTTTTTCTGCATGGCGGAGAGCTTGGCCGCGGCCTCTCGGTAAACTTCATCCGGCCCGGCCTCCTTGGCAGGTACAACGGGCAGATCGACGGAGACGATGTTATCCGCACTTTTGGCCAGCAGCGCCGCCTTGTCCTGGGCGTTTAGAATATCGTACGGCGGGGCAATGAAATTGCTCACATCACCGGAATAATGCCAACCTCTGAAGGCTCTGATATCGGCCACCTGCATCTCCTTCGCTTGAATCAGGTGGGCAATCTTACCCGCAGGCAGCGGGCTCGCCAAGATGATGAAATTGACAATTTACAATTGACAATTTATAATTGGGGACGGAGGACAGTTCCTGCCGTAAATTGTCAATTGTCATTTGTAAATTGTAAATTCTTATAGCTTGCCGACTCACTGTCGAACAGCATCTTGAAGTGCCAGCAGTGAGTAGCATGTCACCAGTTCCGGCGTGTTCTCCATCCACCGATCCTTTGTGTTGAGCCAGGTGCCGTCGGGCCGGTGCTGCTCGTGCAGGACCTCGATGAGTTCCTGCCGCCAGTTGTGCTTATTGCCGCGCGTGTCAGTGATGGTGGATTGGCCGTAAGCCTGGAGCGCCTTGGAGAAGACCTCGTAGTAATAGAACAGGCCTTCCTTGCTTTGCTGCTCGGGCATGTTGGGATTGGAGTCCAGCCGCCAGTACTTTTGAATCCATTTGAAGGCCGCCTGCACACGCGGATCCTGCCTGGACACGTTGGCGTGCAGCAGGCTTAAAAAGCCCGCGTAGGTCATGCTGCCGTAACTGCGCGGCCCTTTGCGGCCCTCGATCTCTTCATCGCCGGCCTTACTCTCGGGCGGCGAACCGGGCTTGGCGCCGCGGGGCGTAGGTAAAGCCGCCATCATTGATCACATCGGCCCAGGGCTGGTCGTTGGTCTTGGCAAGATTCTGCGTGCGCGACAGGAAGACCACCGCGCGCTTGAAGAACTCATCGTTCTCTTCCACGCCCGCGTCGTGCAACGCCTCGATGGTGTAGCTGATGTTGTTGAGGTCGGGCCGGCCGTGGTCGCCGTAGCTGACACCGCCATAGAAGGGATGCGCGGGTGTGATAGTCTCGCCGGCAGGCGTCTTGTCGCCTTCTTTGATTTGGAGGCCCTTGAGATAGGCCACGGCCTTGTCCGTTTCATCTTTAAAGAGAGGCTGCAAGGCATAGGCGTGGGCCGCGGGCGATTCCGCCTCGGCCTGGCCGACGAAGTATTTCAGATCGTGCTGCGTTTTCACATCCCAGATGGCCAGGGCCATGACGGCCAGGCTGGTGGTGTAATTGGCCGCGCCGAACTTGGGGTCGTAGATGCCGCCGTCGGGCTGCTGGCAGGAGAGCAGGAATTTGTAGCCGCGCTCGATGGATCCGATCATTTTCAGTGCCGGCGCCAGGGCCTCAGAGTCTTTGCCAATGGGCTTATCCATCGTGCGCTTGGCCTGCTGCACGAGCACCTTCAGCGCCATGGCCGTAAAGGCCGGATGGCTCTTTTTACCCCAGCCGCCATCTTCATTCTGGTCCTTCAAGAGCCATTGCACGCCGGTGTCAATGTCGGCGATGGCCATGGAATAGTGAGCGGCATCGATGTTCTTATGGGGCGATGGGAGCGGCCGCGAGGCTGGCTGGCTTGATGCGGCAGCCGCGCCGGTGGCGGGCTGGGAGTCCAAGGCGGATACCTGCGAATTAAGCAAGAAACAGAATGCAACCATGATGAACGTGTACCAAAAAGGCCGCTGGCTCATTTTTCACTCTTTCCGGTCAATTCGATTCAGAAGGAAACTAGCTCATTTCTTATCAGGTATTTTGCGGGGCGGTACAACATCCCTTAGCTTCTTACCAGCGATTTGGAGAGAGTAAACCGACTCCATAAGATGCTCAACGATATCCATAACCTTATTTGCATCTTCTGCTTTCGGCACAAAACCGCGATGCATTACAGCATGCCCTGCATCCAAGGCTGCATCAAGAAAATCTGCTTCCTGCTGACTGACGAAGCCCCTTTGCTGCATTTCCTTGAGTTTCTTGCCAAACCCATCAATGTCGCCGACCTTGTCATTGAATACAGCTTCCAAAACAGCCCTAGCTCCAAGGACCGTTAATCGAAAGCTACCGGCGGAGATGGAAGAGTAAATCTCTCTCAAAAGGAAGTAATACATCCCGTCCGAATAAAATAACATCGGTAGTGAACGGGTCATCCATTTTGGCATCGCTCGTGATGCTATCGGAGGGAAATAATCAACCTGTGGTTCCGGCTCCGCAGATGAACTGTACAGCCTGCTAAGACAAATCTCTTGGCACCCACAGCACTCAAGGAACAGCCACCTCAGGTTCTCCTCTAAAACGCAGTTACCTTGTTCATCGCATTTTCGAAAACACTGATCTTTTGATTCGAGTACAAAATGGCGTGTTTCCTGCATGCAAGAATTGCAGTGAGCATCAACAATTCTTCTATCTCCGTCCATACCCAACCTTAACTTGTAATTACCACTCCGACTAATCTTGCCTGTTCATCAGGAAAAACGTCAGCGCCGCAAGCTGGCAGAAGCCCGCGATGGCCATGTAGCCCATGAAAAACCAGAAGCTGCTGCCTTCGATGGTAGAAAGGCTGATGAACTTGATGACGCCCCACACGAAGGCCAGCACGGCCAGGCCCTGGCACAGGCCGGCGATGAGCTTGGAAATCGAAAAATCCCGCCCCTGGTTCGCACGGTAATGCTGGCGAGCCAATTGCAAGAGCTCGCGCAGGACTTCGCTGTCCGTCTCCATGGGTTTGGGCGATGGTGCAGGGGTCGGCGCTGCCGGCGGCGCGGCGGGTCGCACAGCCACAGGCGATGTCTCGAGCACAGCCGAGGGCGGCTGTGCCACAACCCCTCTCCCTTCTACGGGAGAGGGTGGCCCGAAGGACCGGGTGAGGGTTTCCACAGCCGAGGGCTCTTCGACTTGGATCATTTCTAATTCGCTCCCTTCGACTTCGCTCCCTTCGACTTCGCTCAGGATGGCGGGGTGTGCCACAACCCCTCTCCCTTCTACGGGAGAGGGTGGCCCGAAGGGCCGGGTGAGGGTTTCCACAGCCTGGGGCCCTTCGACTTCGCTCAGGATGCGCGGCTGTGCCACATCGGCGGCGAGGCGGCTATCGATCCTCAGCCTCCGCTGGTCCAGGATTTTTTTAACCGGGCCTGGCGGAGCTTGCGGATTGGGAGAGGAGGGTCTGGCGGCCGCCGGGGCATTGGCCTGCAAGGGCGTGTTGGACTGACGCAGGATCATCGCCACGGCCTCGGCCAGATTTCGAACGGTGAAATCGGCGGGGGAATCCTCATCCTCTTCCGTCTTTTTCGCCGCGCCGGGCCACTCGCCGTGGCGGATGCGGATCGTGCGGCAGCCGGCGCGCCGGCCCGCCTCAACGTCGCGCGGGCTGTCGCCGACCATCCAGCTCAGTTGAAGATCCAGATCCATTTCCCGCGCGGCCCGCAGCAACATGCCGGGGTGAGGCTTGCGTTCATCGCTGTCGCGGGCGTAGGCCTCGACCGGGGCGTTTGGTAAATAGGGACAATAGTAGATTCCATCCAGGGCCGCGCCGTGCTGGGCGAGCTGGCGCTGCACTTCGGCATGGACATCCTGGAGAACCTCTTCACTTAAAAGCCCCCTGGCCACGCCGGATTGATTTGTGACCACAACCAACAGCCAGCCGGCGGAGTGCAGGCGTTTTAAGGCGTGCTCCACGCCCGGCAGCAGTTTTACGCCCTTGGGATCGGCCAGGTACCCGGGATCCTCGATGATCGTGTTGTCGCGATCGAGAAATACCGCCTTGTGGGCCATGGGCTAGGCGCCTTTAGTCTTGGTCTTGCCGGCCGGGGCCTGGGCAGCCGGCTTGGTATGAAGATCGACAATGCGGTTGATGATGCCGGTCGTGGAATGGCCGGGGCGGATTTCCGCCAGGACGACCTTGCCGCCGGCGGCCTCCACCACATCCTGGCCGACAACCCCGCCCTTCCAGTCCGCGCCCTTGACCAGCACATCGGGCGTGATCGCCCGGATCAGATCGATGGGCGTGGGCTCATCGAACACGACCACGTAATCCACACACTCCAGCGCGGCCAGCACCTCGGCGCGGTCTTCCTGGCCGACGATGGGCCGGCCTTCACTCTTGTATGAGCGGACGGAGGCATCGGAGTTCACACCGACGATGAGCACATCGCCCTGCCGCCGCGCGAAGTTCAGGTATTGCGTGTGCCCGGCGTGCATGATGTCGAAGCAGCCGTTGGTCCACACGATGCGCTTGCCGGATTGGCGCAGGCGGGCCACTTCCATTAAGAGTTCGCCGCGCGGGATCACCTTGCCGTGCTGCTGGCGTTTCTCGAAGGCCAGCCGCTCGAGAATTTCCTGCCGCTTGATGGGCACGGCGCCGAAGCGCTCGACTTCCAGGCCCGCCGCGACATTACCCAGCATGGTGGCGGTATCCCAATCGGCGCCCGAGGCGATGGCCACGCACAGCATGGCCAGGACCATGTCGCCGGCGCCGGAGATTTCATACACGTGCCGCGCCTGGGCGGGGAAGCGTTTGCCGACCTCGCCGCGGCGTTTGAGGTATGAACCTTCTTTGTCGAGCGTGATCAGAACGCTCTCGGCTTCGGCCGCCTGGATCACCCGGTCGGCACACAGTTCCAGTGATTTTTCATCCACGATTTCCACGCCGCCGGCTGTCTGGGCCTCCTGGCGGTTGGGGGTCAGGATCGTGCAGCCGCGGTAGCGGCCGTAATCGGCGATGCGCGCCGGATCGACCAGGATGGGGATGCCCAAGGCGCGGGCGTCGGCGATGATCTGCGGCGTGCTGATCGGGCAGATGACGCCCTTATCGTAATCTTCGATGGCCAGGGCCTGGCAGGTGGACAGTTTGGCACGGATGGCCCCGCGCAGGCCATTCAAGAGCGATTTTTCCAGCGTGCTGACGAGTTCGTCATCTACGCGCATCATTTGCTGCTGGTGGCGGTGCTGCGCCAGGCCGACCAGCCGCTCCTTGGTGGTGGTGGGCCGGTCCGCCACGCGAACCAGCGTGGAAGTCTCCGCCCCCTGCTGCACTAAGAGGCGCGACAGCTCCTCGCCGGCGCTATCGGCGCCGATCACGCCGAAGCAGGACACCTCGGCGCCAAGGGCCAGAATATCCGCGGCGACAGAGGCCGCCCCGCCGCAGCGCTGCTCGCGGCGGACGATCTTGAGGATGGGAACGGGAGCTTCCTGGCTAATCCGCTCGCAGTGGCCGTACAGGTACCGGTCCAGCATGAAATCGCCCAGCAGGGCGACCCGCGGATTGCCCATCGTTCGAACGAAAGCCATTAAATCAAGCATGGCCCGAATTTTAGCGGCGGCGGGATGTTAATGCAAGGAAACGGCCGGCCCCCGCCGCCCCCATAAACAGAATTACAATTTACAATTTACAATTGACAATTTCTCGCGGTTGTGCGGCCCGTTAATTCCCAAATTGTCAATTGTAAATTGTCAATTGTCCATTACTTGACTGGATCGAACCCGCCTTTTGCAAACGGGTGGCACCGGCAGATTCGCCACAGACCCAGGAGTGTGCCGCGCAAGGCGCCCTTCCGCTCGACGGCCTCGATGAAGTACTGGCTGCACGTGGGAATGTAGCGGCAGTTCATGCCCAGCCAGCGCGAGAGGGTGAGCTGGTACAGCCGCGCAAAGGCGATCAGCAGGAGGCTTACGGGCCTGCGCAGCTTTCTCATCCATAAACCTATTCCGTGCGCGACGGCAGTTCCTCAGGGTTTTCCTGCGCCGCTTTCTTTTGCCGCCGCGCAACCGTGACGCGTTTAGCCAGGCGCGCGATGCACGCGGCGAGCTGGGAAACAGAATGGTCGTTTCGCGCGGGGCACGAAAACCAGATCCCACGCGCCGGGCAAATCGCCGCGCACCTGGCGGAAGGCCTCGCGGCACAGGCGCCGCATACGGTTTCGCTGAACCGCCCCGCCGTGCCGCCGCCCGACGGCGAAGGCCATTTGGGGCGGCGAGCCGGGGGTGCCCTCCGCGCCGATCATCATGCCCCAGGAATCCTCGGCGCGCGTGCCGCTCTCGAATAACTCGGTTATTCGCCGTGGACTGCGCAGCCTGTAGTCTCGATCCACCATAACTTTTTTGTCGCCACCGAAATCGGCCGCCTGGCCGGTCGTCTTGCAGCGGCTGTCGCTGAGAGGCACGGCCCACTGCCGGGCCTGATTGGCCAGCCCTATCAGTTTATCCCGGCCCATCAGCGCAAAAAAGTATTCTCGGCTGGCGATAACGGCATTGTATTCCAACTCCCGGCGCATCGTTTCGAGCTGCCGCCGCGGCCGCTCCACAACGCCGCTCAACAGCCGCCGCAGTTTTGCGTTTACCTCGACCAGTTCGGCAAAGGCGTTGGCGCGTCCATCGTTCAGCCGCTCGAGCTGCTCCATTTGACCCAACAATTGCCGCCTTTTTTCCGCCAGGGCCCGCACCTCATCCGTTTGTTCAAGCTTGTCGGCATATAACAACGGATTGTGCCAGGCGTGGTGCATGCGCCAGCGCGCCTGGGACAAATCGCTGTTCGCTACTGGCAGAGGCGCAAGGGCAGATGCAGCGTGGCCGTGGCGGTGATGAATGGCGGCGGCTGCCAGCCCCAGAATTTCGCCGCGATAAGGTCCGCCGCGCCGTCGTAGCGTCGCGCCGCCCGTGCCGTGGATGAAAACATCCGCCACAAACGTGCGCAGGAACATCGTGAGCGTCAAAGCCCGCGGGGCGATGAGGATTCGCTGCCGCGCGGCCTCCATTACGGCCGCCGCGGCTTGGCCGCCATCGGCCGGCAGGGCGAGCAACGGGCCGGAGGGCGTCCTTAAATGAACGACGCCCGCTTTTCTGACCGCATACACCGGCTCGCGCGGCGATTCATCCCGGTACGCCCACAGCGGCAGCTCGAGCGCATCGGCAGCGCGCTTGAGATCCGGCACGGGCTGCGCGGGATTCTTTTCCCGCAGCGCCGCCCTGTGCTGGGTCAGCGCGTGGGCATGAATCTCAAACATTTCTTCAAACCGCAGGGCGAGCTCCGCCACAAAATGCGCCCATGCTACGCCGCGGCAGATGGACGACATGCAGAAGGTCGGCACATCCACGCCGAACTCCCGCCCCACTGTCTCCTGCGCGGCGGCGAACCACTGCGCCACCGTGCTGGAATTCCCCGCGGCAATTCGCGCGGCGGAAGCCCATTCATCAAATACGCTCTCCCAGCAAATAAGCGATTTCGCCCACGCCAGAGCCTCCGCCAGCGTTTTTACATCCGGCGGGCCGACCTGGGCCGCGCACTGCGGGCCGGCGGCGCGGACCAGCGGATGCAATTCCACGTGCGCCTCGCCGGTGGCGACAATCCGTGGAATCGCCAGCGAATCGTGCTTGAGCGTGTCCGTATCCGCCACGATGTGCAGCGCGGCGCCGCCGATGGCCTGGGCCAGGGCAAATGTTGCGGCATCCTTGAACCATACGCCCGCGTGCGAGAACTCCGCCTGGTGGGCGTTCATGACCCAGCAGCGATCGGCATCCAGATTGATCTCGCGCGATTTCCTGTCGGCACTGGCGGCGAAGTTTTTTGGCTTCCGCGTCGGCAAGCATAAACGACATCTGATCGTACCGGCGGCGGGAAAGCTCCAGCAATTCCGCCAACTCTCCGCCCTGCGGATGCAGCAGCACGCCGCCGTCCTCGCTCGGGCTTTGAAATATTGGGGTCATTGGCCGCCGGACCTCTGGGCCGCGTGCGCCTCGTCGTACACATCCCGCACGGCCTGGCAAGGCTCCTCATCCAGCGTGCGGCAGTAGCAGCCTTCCAGCTCTCCCAGAGATTCGGTCAGCGATTGGTGCAGCACGCACAGGTAGTGCTGGCGGCGATACTCGCGGCTATTCAGCGGCCCGCCGAAGCTGCGGTTGGGGTCGTTGTAGATGAGCTTGACCGGGATTTCGTGGATGCGCAGGCCCCGCCGCGCAGCGTGAACCCATAGCTGAAGCGGCATGGCGTAGCCGCTCTCGGTGAGCCTGAGCTCGCGCAGGCGGCTGACGCGATAGGCTTTAAAGCCGCAGAAGGCATCGGTGATCCCAAGCTTGAGCTTGCGATTCAAAATCTCCGTCATCTCCGCGTTAATCGCGCGGCGGTCGGCGGGCGGAGATGAATCCTCGCCGCTGGGCCGCAGGTAGCGCGAGCCGGAAATGATGTCCCACTGGTCGGTGGCAATGGCGGACAGAAAATCAGGAATGGACGCCGGCTCGTGCTGGCGGTCGCAGTCCATTGTGAGGACCCATTCCTTGCCGCGGCAGATGGCGTAATTGAAGGCGTCGATGAGCGACCGCCCGTAACCCAGGTTCTGCTCGTGGCGGATGATGTGCAGGTTGCCGACGTCGTTCAAAAGCCGCGGCGATTCATCACTGCTGCCATCGTCCACAACCAGCACATCGGGGACATAGCGCTGAATCTCCGGCACCACGCCGGGGATATAGCGGGCTTCGTTGTACACCGGAATGGCTGCCAGAACGGGCATAACTTTCGCTTTTTCATGGAGTTAGCAATAGTCGCTGCAAACGGTGCCGCTTCTTCATGATATGGCAGAACCGCCGGATTTGTCAAACCGACCGCAAACGCATTAAAGCCACCGGCACGCGACCATGTATCCGGGATCCTTTAGCCGCAGATAGGGCAATGCCGGTGATGACCCAAGCGCCGATCACGTGGAAGCCAGATTCGGCTCGATTTGTTGTGTGACTTACGGCTTATCAGGAATGATTTGAAGGTGCTCAAGGTGCTCAAGATGAGCATCTTGTTTTGCTGCTGTAAGTTATTGAAAATACAGGACCTATTTGAAGATGCTCAAGATGCTCAAGTGAATAGTATAGATGACTATTTTCTTTAATTATGTGGACTTATGGTTACATACAGCAAAATACACATTTAATATTGTTAAAGTTCAGATTCTGTAGCGCTTAAATGACAAATTGTCATAAGTCGCGCTAAAACCTTTCAGGGTTTTTGGCGGACTGAATCAAACCCAGCGTGAACTGCATCGCCGTATCGATCCCTACCCGAAAATCGGCGACCTTCTGGGCCACCACATGGTTGAGCTTCATGGGGCCGAAGTAATCGGGATGATCTTCCACGCAGTCAAACTTCTTGCTGGGCACGGCCAGCTTGAGCCCCGAATTGGGCAGCTCAACCATTACGGGATCACCGTAAAAATGCACGGTGTCCATCGTCTCCTCGCCCACCAGCATGGCCAGTTTGTAATAATGCGCGGCGGAGAGAAACGCCACGGTCGAACCGGCAGAATTTTTGCCCATCAACACGTACACCTTGCCGCTGAAGCGCACAGGATTGTCTTGCTTTATCGGCATGGGATACTGCGTAATGACTTTCCCTTCTTCTTGGCCTTGCATCCAGGGGAATTTCTCCTCCAAATTGCCGCTAAACTGTTTGGACAGCTTTACGGAGATGTCCTCGTACAGCTTGAAGGGCTTATCGTTCAGGTAACTTATTAGCATTTTGGCGCGATTCGGGTCGCCACCGGGATTATCCCGTACATCAATAACGACGCTGGCGGCCTTTTTTTGGCGGGCCAGCGTGAAGGCATCATCCAGGAAGTTCTTGAACTCCTTCTCATCCTCTGTCCAGACAGGCAGATTAATCACCACCATCTTCTCGCTTGAGATAGCCTTGAAGCTGTTGGCCGGCTTTGCCCCGGGGATTTGCTTAACAAATTCCTCCCACTTTACGCCAGCGATTGTGAATTCCTTCTCCGTGCCATCCGCCAGTTTCACCTTCACCGCCAGCTCGGCGGGCGCGCTATGATCAACCCACAGCATGTTGCACAGGAGCTGAGGATCTTCCAGGAGGTACGGGTTGGCAGCCTTCCTCTCGGCGGCGAAGCGGCCGCCGTTGCGGCTGACAAAATTGTCGATCGCCTCGTTGTTAATGGTCAGGATCTCGCTGCCGCGCGGCGGTCCATCCTGTCCACTCGCCGCCACCAGCACCTTGTCTTCGACAATTCGCACCGACAGCGGAATCACCAGGCCGCCCGCATCGCAGTACTTCGTGAATTGGTCGCGGAATGGCGCCATATACATGTGGCCGCATCTCAATTGCGCGATTATCGGCGCCAGAAGGTGGTAAAAATCCGCCCGCGTGATAATGCGAATCCTGAGATAGCCCTGATTGCGCTGGGACTGAAACTCCGAGCGCATCAGATACGCGTAAGGATTGGGATGAATTTCCTCCATCGAGGAGAAGAGGAAATTGTAATCCTCGTGCAGCTTGTCCGGGTAAAGGGACTCCTGAAACGTCCACTTGAGTATCGCCTTGATCTGCGGCGGCACTATTGCAGGCTTGGATGCCGGCGAGGTGGACGGTTTTTGCCCAAAGGCAGGCAACGCCAGGGCCAATATCGCGACAGCAGCTACAAGACTTCGACGCCCAAGTGCGGACATTTTCCTTCTCCCGTTCGTGATTATAGCCACAGAGGACACAGAGGGGAAAAAGCGAGCTCACAGAGAAGAAACAGTTTTAAAGTTTTCTCTTCTCTGTGTCCTCTCCTTTTATCTCTGTGACCTCAGCTTTTTGCATAACTAAGCGGCAGGTTTTAACTCCTGTCGCGACAAGTGCTGATGCACAAAAAACACAGCCAATTTCAGGTCGACCCAACGACGCACGCGATTCAGGCGGCGAGCATGGTAAGGCAGCATGCTTACATGGCTGGTGCCCTTGAACCAACTATTCCAGTGTTCCACCGCCACGCGTTGGTTGAACAGCGCCTGACCTTCCGCTGTAGCCAGCAGTCGGTCCGATGCATCGCGCCCGGGTTGCTCCGCACGCCACGCTTCGGTCTTGGCCCCGCGCCGGTTCACAGGGGCCAGCAGCCGCGCGTGCAAGCGGCGATCGATCAGCCGATGCAATCGCTCGCTGTCGTAGCCGGTGTCGGCAATCATCCAGCGCAGATTGGGCGCCTGGCCTGCGGCAATCTGTCGGATCAATCGCCGCGCCACTTTCATCTCCTGCACGTTGGCGCTGCTGACGTGCCAGGCCCACAGGCCGCCGGCGCCGTCGCACACCACATGCAAGGCATAGCCTCTAAACCACTTGCCGCCGTGGCAAGCCCAGCGGCTCTCCGGGTCGCGGCTGCAACTGCCCGTCAGCAGGAACGTCGAATCGATCACCACGTGTGCGGGCGGGCCCAGTCCCTGCCAGCGGCGCAATCGTCGCAAAAGTCGTCGCAACAGCCGACGAAAATCGGACGCCTTGGCACGCCGGGTCAACGTTGCCAAGCAGGGAATTTTGCCCGTCCACTGCCAGTACCGTTTGAGCCACCAGCCGGTGGCCCCTTGCGACAGCCGATGCTGCGTAACACTGATGGGCCAGTTCATCATGGCGCTGAACGCCCACACGGCCAGAATGTCTTGCGTGCCATACTCACGTGGCCGACCCATACGCGGCAAATCCGGTGCATCCTTGCCAACATGACGAATCTCACGGTACAGTTTGTTCCACAGCCTGCCGTCCATGGCATTGCTCCTTTCGATGTGATAACCCGAAAAGAGCATAACCTAAAACGCAGGCTGTTTTTATTTACGCGTCGTACTTATGCAAAAAGCTGTGAACTCTGTGGCAAAAAACAATGCCAGCCTCTTCTTATCGGCGTTCTGGAATTACATCTGCACGGCCTTTACTTGCCGCCAAACAGCACATCCGCCATTTCATACCTTCCGGCGGGTTTTCCTGCAAGCCACGCCGCCGCGCAGAGGGCGCCTAAAGCGAAGGTGTCGCGGGTGTGGGCCGAATGGGCCAGCGTGACCGTCTCGCCCAGCGAGCCAAACTGCACCGCGTGCTCGCCCACTGTATCGCCCAGCCTTAAGGCGTGCATCCCGATCTCCCCCGCCACGCGCGGCTGTATGCCCTCCCGCCCATGCCGCAGGACTTTTTGCGGATCCTTACCCGTCGCCGCGCAGATGGATTTGGCCAGCGCCAGCGCGGTGCCCGAAGGGGCATCCTTCTTGAAGCGGTGATGCGCCTCGGTGATCTCGATGTCGTAGCTGTCGCCCAGGATTTTCGCCGCCTCGCCCACGAGTTTCAGCAGCGCGTTGACGCCCACGCTGTAATTGGCGGCCTGGATGATGGGAATCTTCTTAGTGGCCTTATCGATCCGGCTCTGTATCTCGCCTAACCCGGTCGTGCCGATAACCATGGCGGAGCCGGCCTCGATGACCTGGGCCAAAATCGTGGCCGTACCCTCGGGCAGTGAAAAATCGATCACCACATCCACGCCGCCGGTTAATTGATCCGTGCAGACGACCGGCCCCACCTGCTGGCCGATTAAGGGGTGCCCCGGTTTTTCGATGGCGCACACGACCTTCAGCCGCGCATCCTGGCCGGCAAGGTCGATGAGTCGTTGCCCCATTCGGCCGCCGGCGCCGTTTATCGCGAGGTTGATCTTTTTATTTGCCACAGAAAGTCCTCCGCGCACATTTTCGATTTGCGATTTTCGATTTGCGATTGGGGATGGGGGATCAACCGTCTCTTTCCAGAAGTCCCTTAAATCGCAAATCGCAAATCAAAAATCGAAAATCAGCAGTTCTGTATTGCCTTCACCAGCGCACAAGATCGTTCGCCACGGGCACCGGCACATTGGCAAAATGCCGCTTGCCCTTGACCGCCTTGTTCTTGGGGTACTTGCCCGTGTGGTAGCCGACGGTGGCATCGGGGTCCTTCAGCGCGTGGCCGGTCAAAATACACACGACCCGCTCATCCGGGCCGATCACGCCCTGGCTGACCAGGAGCTTGCAGCCGGCGACGCTGGCGGCCGAGGCCGGCTCGCAGCCGATCCCAAAACGCCCCACCTGGGCCTTGGCATCCATGATGTCCGCATCGGGAATGCAGCGCACCACGCCGTTGCAGATTTCCAGGGCACGCAGGCACTTGTCAATATTCACCGGCTTGGCAATCTCGATCGCGCTGGCGATGGTGTGCGGCCGCAGATGAGTTTCATCCTGCCACTCGTAGTCTTTGTAAATCGCGTCGCTATCCAGCTTGCCGCCGTGGTAGCGGACATCTTTCTCGTTATAGAGGCGGTCCAGCGTCGGCGCGCCGGCGGAATTAATGACGGCCAGCCGCGGGATGCGGTCGATCAGGCCCAGTTCCTTCAGCTCGCCAAAGGCCTTGCCGAAGCTGGAGCTGTTGCCCAGGTTTCCGCCGGGCACGATGATCCAGTCGGGCGCCTGCCAATTGAGCCCCTCCAGCACGCGGTACATGATGGTCTTCTGGCCTTCGAGGCGAAATGGGTTGACGCTGTTCACCAGGTACAGCTTGAGCTGCTCGGTCACCTCTTTGATGCGGGCCATGCAGTCGTCGAAGTCGCCCTCGACCTGGAAGGTGCGGGCCCCGTAATCCAGGGCCTGCGCCAGCTTGCCGAAGGCGATCTTGCCTGCCCCGACGAACACAATCGCCTCCATCCCCGCGGCCGAGGCGTACAGGGCCAGTGAGGCCGAGGTATTGCCGGTGGAGGCGCAGGCCACCCGCGAGGCGTTCACCATCGAGGCGTGGCTGAACGCGGCGGTCATGCCGTTATCTTTGAACGAGCCCGAGGGGTTGCAGCCTTCATATTGAAGGAACAGGTTGCCCTTGTTCACGCCCACGTACTGGGCCACGCCCTGGCAATTCTGGAGCAGGGTCTGGCCCTCGCCCTGGGTAACTTTAAAACGGTCGGGGCAAAAATGCAGCAGCTCGCGGAAGCGCCACACGCCGGAAAAATCCAGCGGGTTATTGCGCGTGGCCCAGCGCGCCAAAATCGGCGAGCTTTTTGGGCACGTTGATGCGGTCCCATTCATACCGGATATCGAGCAGGCTGCCGCACTTGGGGCAGGCAAACAGGCTCTCGGTGACGCTGAAGGTCGCCTTGCAGCCGATGTTCATGCACTGCTGATACGCTACATCGTGATTCATTTTCACACCTGCTATGACCAATGGAATAACTGCGAAAGTGTAACCAAGCACCGGGGAAAGTACAACGGGATCATAGGGTTGAGGGTTGAGGGTACAGGGCACAGAGTTCGAGCTTCGCAGTTCTACCTGCTTTATTGCGGATTTCGGATTTCGGATTGCGGATTGACCCGGAGCCAACGCCTCTTCAATCCGCAATCCGCAATTCGCAATCCGCAATCAAAGTCTTTTCACGCGTTGGTCTTCTTCCCTCTGCTCATCCGTCGCCTTCTTCAGCAGCCGCTTTTCGTGGCCGCTCAGCGAGGTCAGCCCCTCATCGTGAATCTTCTGGAGGATGCGGTCCACTTCCTGCTGCATCCTGGCCTGGTGCTCCATCCGGCGGCGCCAGGCGCTGCGTTTTACGTAGGTGATCATGGCGTTGGTCGTGTGGCCGACCTGGCCCACGTTCGGCCGGTAATGCCACAGCAGTATCCAGCCCGCCGCGGCCAGCGCGCCCCCAAGGTGACAGACATCGCTTAAGGCCTTGGCAAATGCCATGGAGTTGCCGTGCGCAAAACCGCTCAGGCCGCTTAAGACCGTGAACAGCATGAACACGAAGATAATCGCCGTCAGCACGCGGATGGGGATCGAGATCGGCAGAAACATCAGCATCATCCGCAGATGCGGCAGGTATACCGCCGCGCCGAGCATGACTGCATATACGCCGCCGGAAGCGCCACGATGGGCACATACACATCCTGCGCCACCAGCGTGCCGGCAATGACGTACGCCACGCCGCCTAATGCCCCGCACGACAGGTAAAAGATCAGGAACTTCCGCGTGCCGAGATAACTCTCCAGCGGCGTCCCTAAAAAGTACAGGCCGAGCATGTTGAACAGGATATGCCAGATGGAGTGGATATCGTGCAGGAACTGGAACGTGATGTACCGCCAGATCTGCCACCAGTGCTCCGGCGATGCGCCCAGCCACTGGCTCATCCAGCCCCAATCGCGAAACGAGCCGCGCGGCGGCTGATCCAGAAAGATTTGCAGCACGAAAATGACGATGTTGGCCAGCAGCAGCCACTTCACCGCTGTGGTCGGCCGCGCAAGGATGCGCCCATGCCGCCGGCATCACCGGTGTCTCCGCTGGCATAGGGCCGGTCGCGAAAGCTCATCGCTCCTCCCCCAGCAGGTACATGCCCAGCACGGCGATGGTTTTGCTGTCAAGAATCTGTCCCGAAATTAACATGCGCTTCACTCGGTCCAGGGGAACGATCTCGGGCGTGATCTTCTCCGCCACATCCAGGTCCTGTCCCACGTGCGTCAATCCCGTCGCGATAAAGGCGTGCATGCGTTCCGTGGAGATCGCCGGGGCGATCAGGATCTCCGCCAGCTTCTTGAAGGTGTTGGCGCTGTAGCCGGTCTCCTCGCGCAGCTCGCGCGGCACACGCCTCGGGAGATTCATTGGCCTCCAGCGTTCCCGCCGGCAGCTCGTACAGTTCCTGGCCGACGGCAAATCGCCAGTTGCGGATGAGAACGATTTCTTCGCCATCAGTCAGGGGCAAAATCGCCACCGAACCCGGATGTACGACCAACTCTCGCTCCACGCTCGCCCCCGCGCGGCCGGGCACCTCCACCAGGCGGACCTCAACCCGAGGCCCAACCAGAACGGTCTTTCCTGTTGGCGTTAAATCACTCATCCGCCTGATTATAGACCGTTAAAGACAAGGACACCAGCCGAAGCGATGGGCAAAGTTGAAGTTGCGAAAAGCTGAAGCCAGGTGTGTATGAAACGCGGTTTGTAACACTTAAGCCTTAAAAAATGACCAAATGACCAAAACGGTCATTTGGTCATGCCCACAGTGACAACCTTGGCAATCTGGAGTGTTTTCTTCACCTAAGTCCTTGTAAATAAAGGACCCGCTCCAGATTGCCATCATCTTGACAATCAAGATCGTTTTTTGAATCTAAGTGCTTGTTAATAAAGGATCCGCTCCAGATTGCCAACCTTCAACTCTTTGGCAACCTGGTTGGCAATCTGAAAGGCAATCTTCGAGTTTGTTTTCCCGCGGCGATTGTCCCGCCGTTACCCGCATATAAGGTGAGTCGATTCAACTGCCCAATTTGGGCAGTTGGACTTGGCCGCATTTTAGGTATCATGTGCGAATCCGCCTTGCCGATTTTCTTGGGGTCAACAAGCAGGTTGCGCGGCGGGCGTTTTTCCGTCTCTCATGGAAGGCACATGCAATTGCGGCGCGTGGCAATTTTGGGCTCGACCGGTTCTATCGGCCGCCAAGCGATTGATGTAATCGCCGAGCAGCCACATCTGCGCAACTGCCTTGGCTGCAAGAAGTAACTGGCGGCTGCTGGCCCAGCAAGTCCTGAAATGCGGTGCCTCGCTGGTCGCCATAACCGATCCCGCCGCCGCCGCGCCTCTGCAAAAAGCGGTGGGCAAGAAGGTGACCGTCCTGGTGGGCCACGATTGCCTGGTGGAACTGGTGAGAAAGTGCCAGGCAGATGTGGTCCTTTCCGCCGTCGTTGGCGCCTGCGGCGTCCGCGCGGCCATCGAAACCCTCTCCCGCAAAATTCCCCTGGCCATCGCCAATAAGGAAACCCTGGTCGTCGCCGGCAGGCTCATAACTGACATGGCGCGACGGTCCCAACTTCAGCTATTGCCTGTGGATAGCGAGCACGCCGCCATTCGACAGTGCCTTTCCGGCAAGGATATCGCCGATGTCCGCCGCGTGATTATTACGGCCTCGGGCGGCCCTTTCCGCACCTGGCCAGTCGAGAAAATCGCCGCCGCTACGGTCGAAGAATCGCTCAATCATCCCACCTGGGATATGGGCAAAAAGATTACCATTGACTCGGCCACGCTGATGAACAAGGCCCTGGAGGTAATCGAGGCGCATTGGCTTTTCGGCCTCGCCCCGAGCAGATCGAGGTGGTCATTCATCCCGAGTCCATCGTGCACTCAGCGGTAGAATTTCGCGATGGCAGCATGCTGGCCCAGCTCAGTTGGCCCGACATGATGCTGCCCATCGCGCAGGCGCTGAACGATCCGCACGCGCTGCCGCGCACGGCCAAGAGGCTGGATCTGTTCGATGCGGGCTCACTCACGTTTGAAAGGGTGGATACGGCGAGGTTCCCCGCCCTGGCCCTGGCCTGGCGCGTGCTGGAAAAAGGCCGCGGCGCGGGGGCGGTTTTAAACGGCGCAAATGAGGCGGCGGTGGAGGCTTTTTTGGATGGGAGCATCTCGTTTGCCGATATAACTTGTCTGGTGGAGCAGGTTTTGGATCGTTTCGTCGGAACCGACGAAATGGACCTGGAGGCCCTGCTCGCGGCGGATAAATGGGCGCGGCTGGAGGTCCAGGACGCGATCCGGTCCGGCAGGCCTACTTCGAGAAAAACAAAGAGAACCACAAAGATCACAAAGAACACAAAGAGCACGAAGAAAGAATAAAATCGTGATTGGGAAAAGGGTTTTGGCTTTGCCTTCCTTGTGCCCTTTGTGATCTTCGTGGTCTTTGTGGTATTCGTTTCCCGTAGTTGAATTTGAGATAATTGCGACAGATGAACTAGCGGAGCTTTTGAACGAATGGATAATCTCATAGCCGTCACCGCGATGCCGCTGGCCGCGCAAACCTTCTGGTTCAGTCCCACCGCGGCCATCATCATGATGGTCATCGGCTTTGGCCTGGTGGTCTTCATCCACGAGCTGGGCCACTTCCTGGTGGCTAAGTGGGTGGGCATCAAGGTGGAGGAGTTTGCCCTGGGCTTTGGCCGCAAACTGATCGGCATCCGCCGCGGCGAGACGGAATATCGAATCAACCTTCTGCCCCTGGGCGGCTACGTGAAGATGCTCGGCCAGGATGATTTCAAGCCCAAAGAAGGCGAGGAGGCCGACCCCCGGGCCTATAACAACCGCCCGATCTGGGCGCGCATGGCGGTGGTATCGGCCGGCGTGGTGATGAACGTCATCCTGGCGGCCATTTTGTTCGTGGTCGTCTTCACCATCGGCATTCGCTTTACCTCCACCACCATCGGCGCGGTGGAACCCGCCTTCCCCGCCGACCTGGCGAAGCTGCCGGATAACCTGGGCACGGGCCTCAAACCCGGCGACAAGATCATCGGTCTCAACGGCACACGCATAAATAAGTTCAACAAGGTCCAGGTGGCCTCGACGCTGAGCGATCCGGATGAGAAATTCAGCTTCACCATTCAGCGTCCCGGCGTGGACAAGCCGTTTGATGTTCTCATGTCCACTGAAGGCATACCTGGCGACAAGAATGTGCCGCCCGTGTTCGGCATCGCCCCCGCTTTGGATCGCGTCCTGCGCGATGACAAGGAAGCCGTAGACTATCTCAAGCGGGTTTTCCCGGACCAGCTTAAGGGCGGCGAAAAGGTAGTCGCCGTCGGCGACAGAGAGATCACTCAACCCTGGGATTTGAACGAGATTGCCGAAAACGTCGGGCCAGCGCCTGTGGATGTACAAGTCATGCGGGATGGGCAGGAAAAGCTTGTCCAAATGTCCGGCAACCTGAGCTGGTCGCGTTCGGCCGAGCGGCTCTTCCGCCTCCAGGCCCAGAAGGGCCACTGGTTGTTCAGGCCGGACCCCAGCAAACCCCGTGATGCAAATGACACCTGGTTTGACCCGCCCTGGTTCAACGTGCTGGGCCTTCAGCCGCACATGCACGTTTGGGATGTGACGCCTGAAAGTCCCGCCGAGGATGCACACATTAAAATCGGCGACATCATTTATTCCTATGATGGCAAAGCCAGCCCCAGCGGAGAACTTTTCATAAAAATCACCGAAAATGCCGCCAAGGAAAAACGAAATACGCTGTCCATCAGCATCCTGCGCGGGGACGAAATCGTCGACAGCCTCAACTCGATCAAGATCAAGAAGAACGAAGGCCACGAGCGGATCGGCATCTCCTGGAAAGCGGATGATCAGCACCTGGTGGTGGCCAATATCCTGCCGGGAACGCCCTTGTATAGCGAGCAGGATGCCCTGCGGCCCGGCTCACTCATTACCGCCATCAACGGCCAGCCGGTGAAAACCTGGGCCGAGCTGATAGCGGCGGCCTCGGCGCTGTCGCCGCAGGATTCGGTCACGCTGACTTATATTCCGCCCGGCGGCAAGGAACGCGAAACTTCTCCCATTGCCCTCGCGGATTTCGGCTATGAACTGGACGGCAGCGGCGATCGGACGCTGGCGCAGTATTACGAATGGCCGCTGACGGTGCTGTCGCAGGCCGTAAAACCGCTGGATGGCGACGTGGTGCGGGCCAGTTCGCTGTTTGATGCGCTCAAGATCGGCGTGCACGAGACGGGCGATTTCATCATCCTGACCTACGCGACGTTAAAACAGTTCGTCAAAGGCCGCGTGCACGGCAGCCAGTTCTCCGGCCCCGTGGGCATCTTCCACACGGGCATGCAGCTTGGCGAGCAGCGCGGGCCTATCTGGGTGATCTGGCTGATGGCGGTCATCTCGGCCAACCTGGCCGTGATTAATTTCCTGCCGCTGCCCATTGTGGATGGCGGGCATGTGGTCTTCCTGCTGATCGAGAAGGCCCGCCGCAAGCCGCTTTCCGTGGCGGTGCAGAACGCCGTGCAGATCGCCGGCCTTGTGGCCATCGCCGTGGTCTTCCTGCTGCTGACGTATAACGATATCAGTAAGATCCTGTCGGGGGGATGGCACTGAAAGGGAAGGCGGCTGGTGTAAAGATCTTGGACTGAAGCTGGATCGCCTGCCGATCGGGGGAATTGCGCTTTATGCATAAACTCCAAACTGCAAACTACAAACTACAAATAAATTCCAAGCACCAAACGAAGAAGCAAATCCGAGGTTTTTTGATAAACCGATCGATCAGCTTTTGGTATTTGGGATTTGGAGCTTGTTTGGGATTTGAAGTTTGTAGTCGTTTGTAGTTTGGATTTACGCCGTCCGCTGAAGGGTGAAAAGCGAAACAAGTGTCCCTGCGGCGAGTGGATAGCCTTGACACTTAAGGGCCGAAAAGCTATACTTCGCCGTTCTTGGCGCTATGCGGCAAGACGGCTGGCGTAAGTAGTTCCCAGGGAAGTACTAACAACATGTGAGGAAAGCGAAGTCGTGGCGAAAAAAGCCTCCTCCGCAAAGAGTGTCGTAAAGAAGGCCCCGGCCTCCAGGGCTGTTGCCAAGCCCATCAAAAAGGTCTTGGCTAAGCCCAGGAAGGTCCAAGCGCCACCCCGGCAGGAAGAGGCCGAGGAGCAGCTTAAGCCCATCAAGCTCAAATGCCCGCTTTCCAGGAAGGAACTGGGTGAGTACCGAAGCCTTCTGATCGAAAAACGCCGCACGCTCATGGGCGACATGGACGGCATGCACGCCGAGGCCATGCGCGACAACCGCGACCAGGGCTCCAGCGATCTTTCCACGATGCCCGTGCATATGGCCGATATCGGCACGGACAATTATGAGCAGGAATTCACGCTGGGCCTTCTTGAGAGCGAACGCCAGCTCCTGCGCGAAATCGACGAAGCCCTCCAGCGGATCGTCGACGGCACATACGGCGTATGCCTGGGCACCGGCAAACCGATCAACAAATCCCGCCTGCGGGCTATGCCCTGGGCGAAGTACTCCATTGAATACGCCCGCCTGATGGAACAGGGCCGCGTTGCCCAGGCGCAAAAGGAAAACGCGGCGCTCTTCGATGAAGAGGGTGAGCCCGAGGAAGAGCAGGAAGAGGCAGAGGTCGAGCAGCCGGAAGTCATGGAGGAGAGTTACGAGCCGGAAGAAGATGACCTCGGCGCTGATCAGCCTGGGCACCCTTTGTCCGCGGCTGCTCAAGAGCCCGCGGCCGGACGGACGGCCAGCGCCTGGATCGTCTTTATCCTGGTTTTCGCGGCCGGCCTGGCGCTGGACCTGTGGTCCAAGCACGCGGTTTTCAACTGGCTCATCGAGACGGAACCCTCCACCGGACAGCGGCAGATCATTCCGCACATATTGCGGTTCAAGCTTTCCACCAATCCCGGCATCGTCTTTGGGCTGCACCTACTGCCCTGGCTGGTCGTGCTGGCCAGTCTCGCGGCGATCGTGGTGGTGCTGTATTTCTTCATCACCAGCCCGCGCCGCTCTTCCATGCTGCACGTGGCCCTGGGGATGATCCTGGCCGGCGCCTTGGGTAATCTCTACGACCGCCTCTTCACGGATGTGCGCGTGCCCGGCAGCCCCTTCACCGCCCGCCATGAGGTGCGAGACTTCATCGATTTAAGCCAGGTCCACTACAAGTGGATCTTCAACGTGGCCGATATGCTGCTTGTGATCGGCGTGCTCCTGCTGCTGCTGGCCTCGCTGGTGCAGTGGCGAAAAGAACAGAAGGCCGCGCGGCCAACTCAGGGATGAACAAATCACGTCAATTTGCAAAAAAGTCAATTAGTCCGTTAGTTAATTAGCCAATTAGTAAGAGGGACAGTAACACTTGGGTGCCAGGGCCGTCCGTGGCCGTGTTCCGTTGAAATCCAAAATCCCAAACTCCAAATTCCAAAAAAGCTCCAAATCCCAAGCTCCAAATAAGACCTCCAGTGCGCAGGTTTGGAATTTGGTGCTTGGAATTGTTTGGGATTATGGGATTTGGAATTTGGGATTTCGGGGGCGGCTGCACACGATGCAGCGGTGGCCGCAAATCGATAAAACAAATCATCACACGCCCCAAAGTTGAATCGTCCCCGGCTCGCGGCACTCATCTTCGCCCTTCTCGGACACGTCGTGAATCTCTATCACGCCACGGTCGCCGATGTGCGTGCGCAGGTAATCGTGAATCGCCCGATTGCCGCGCGAGTCAGCGACGCTGTGATACACTACTAAACGCGACTGGGCCAGTGCGGCGATGAGCGCGGCGTGTGTGCGAACCGTCCCGCTTGCAACGTTCAGCAGTTCCTCTCCCGCAAGTTGGGCCTCGCTGATCAGCCTGTCTGCCGCCTCCTGCGGCATGTAGGAGGACAGGCACTGGCGCACGGTCTGCTCCTGGCGGCTGAAGGGAATTCTCGCCCAGACCCCCTGCGCACTTAGCCTCACATGAGCATCAGCCACAGCGCCTGTCAGAAGACTGAACAGCCTCTCCCAGGTGGATGCCGGCTCTGCCGTCCTGAACTGGAGATGAAGTACCTGGCCCGCGCGCAATACGAATTTGGGAATCCGCAAGCCATCGATCTGAATTCCACCGCATTGGAGCAGAATCTCTGTCGCCATAAAAGAAGGTTACAGGGCACAGGCTCTGGACTGAAGATCTTGCTTTTCTGCCGGCAAGGTTACAGGGCATGGGGTACAGAAGTCGGAACCGCACATCTTGCTGTTCCTGTAACCTGTAACCTGTACCCTCTACCCTGTACCCTATCCTTTCAGCCCCGCCGTCACGATCAGGGCCTTGATCTGCTCGGAAGGCAAATCCAGCGCCCCCAGGAGTTCGCTGGCCGCCGACCGCAGCTCGGGGGCCGAATCGGACATGACCACCTTCACCACGGCCATCGCCTGGGCCTCGGTGAGTTGGTTGCCGATCAGCCGAACGCTTTCCGCCGCGGCTCCGTATGCGGGCTCCTGCACTGACAGATTGGGGTCCGTGCGGGCCAGTTCCACGATGGATTTCTGGGCCGTGCCGCTATTAAGCACCGCCAGGGCCTGCACGAAGGTGATCTTCTGCTGCTCGCTCTTGGAAGACAGGCCTTCCGCCAGGGCGCGCTCGGTCCGGCCGATATCAAACACGGGCGTCCGGGACAGACCCAGGAGCCGCACCAGTTCGGCCGACTTCAGCGCCCACTGGGACGCCTCCGCCTCGCCGATGGCCGTGTTGCCCATGCCCTTGGCCGCGGCGGTCTTGATCGCCGCCTGGAGCTTGGCCAGGTCCAGGTCCGTCGTCTCGACGATGCTCACCATCTTGTCCTGCCGCGCCAGCCGCCGGATCGCGGCCACATCGCCTTCGGCGCAGATGAACAGCACCGGCAGCGAGGCCGTGGTGCCTTCGGCCCGCAGCATGCTCAAAGCCTGCTCGGGGCCGGGACCGGTGATATCGCTGCCCAGGATGATCAGGTCCACGCCGGTCGCGTGCCGCATGGACTCGATACCCGCCGAAAGCGATGCGCCATCCACCACCTCAAAGCCGCTCTGGCGGATCATGTCCTTGTGCTTGTTGCGACCATCCGTGTTGGCCTCGACCAGCATGGCCGTGGCCTTGCCCGTTTGCCGCAAGGCGTCGATCAGCACGGTGACCACCATGTCCTGGCCTTCGAACTTCTCCAGCGGCCGCGCGCCGGCCAGCGTCTCGGCGGCCATGAATCTCACGCGGCGGTCCGGGAACGTCAGCGCCGACACCAGCGGGCTCACCCCGCCGGCGGTGGAGTGTACCAGGTTCTTGGCGCCGGCCGTGCCGGAGAGGGCCTTGATCGCCCCCAGCGCCACGGCGCCATCCTTATCATTCAGGGCCCGCGCCAGCACTTCCTGCATGTAGCGAGCGCCGGCGGCGCGGGCGTAGCCATCAGCCGACTGCTGGTCTTTTACCAAAGTCGGATCAACCGTGCCCGAAGGCTGCCGCGCTTCCTTGCGCAGATCCGCGGCCAGCCACAGGGAGACCGCCTTGGAGAAGTTGTTGTCGGATTCTAGCGCCGCCCGGGCGCAGCGCATGGTGTAGATTTCCATGAAGATGGCCGAGGGCACTTCCTTGTAGGTCAGCCCCAGGCCGCTCTGGTAGTACCACACGTTGGCGACGTCGTAGCGGCTGTCGGGCCGGAGCGATTCCTCGCCCGCGTAATACTTTTCGGCAAGCTGGTAGAAATACTCCGCCACGGATTTATTACCCGCGCCACATCGCCCGTCACGGCCACCAGGGCCGTCTGCGCGGCGGCTTTTACACTATCAATATTGTCCAGGGCCAAAACACGCCGCAGATACGGCGCGGCCTGCGGGTAACCGATCTTGCCCAGCGCCTGGCAGACTGAGAGGCGCACATCGGCCTGGGGCGTCCCCAGGGCCGCGCACAGCGGGCGAACGGCGGGCAGGCCCATCTTCACCAGCACGAAGGCGATTTCATCCTTCTGGGCGACCGGCATCTGCTGTTCTTCCATCGCCGCGATAAGCTGCGGCACGGCGAACTCGCCGGACTCCACCAGCCTATCCTGGCCGATGGTCCGTGCCCGCAGCGTGCCCGAAAGCATCTTGATGGCGCCGGCGATCTGCTGAGGGTCGCGGTTGACCTTCTTATAGCCCTCTTCGATCAACTGGCGAATGGCGGTGATGGTATCCTTCAGCTCGGCCTGCTTTTCCGCTCGCTGGAGCGTCTCCAGGTAGTTCTCCGTGGATATGGAGAGCCTGTACAGATCCGCCGGGTCGGGCTTGGAATCCACAATGGCCTTGCCGTAGGAGAGCGCCGCATCCAGCCGCGCGATCCGCAGGTAGTGAATGAAGTCGCGCCAGTTCTTTTCCAGCGCGGGATTAACCGGCTTGCTGGCGGAAGTGGCCGCCATGGATGCGGCGGTGGCAGGCCCGCTGGCAGCCGGAGTTTCAGGCGGCAGCGTGGCCGCAAAGCCGGCGGTCGAAGGCTGGCTGGCCGCGCCGGCGGCTGAGCCTCCGGCAGGGCGCTCTGAGCGGATGCCACGACGGCAATCAAGGTTACGACGAGCAATGTGCCGCACATCGTTTTGACGAAGGGTTCCATCACAACACCGTCTCCTACTTCAACGGCCAAATCGTAATGATCAGCATCGCGCCGCATGGCGGCAGCGCACGTGAGGCCTGTTTGCGGGCCGGCAGGCGGCTAAGCCCACCGTCGGCGGATGATTATAAACCCCTGATTCACAGAGTCAAACAGAATAGGCGTCTCAGGGGGAGTTGCGCAAAATGCTGGTCCTGCTCAAAACCCGTTAATCGGTTAAACTGGTTAATCGGTTAATCGGAAAGGCAAGAAAAACGTCCAGCTTGGAATCCGGCCTTTTCGGATTAACCGATTAACGGATTAACCAAGAGCGAATCGCCGCGGAGCGGCGATGAGCGGACGGTTTTTCCGAGTTAACCGATTAACCAATAGCGACTGGTGGGCGCAGCCCAACCGCGAGCGAACCGTTAGTACGATCCTTCCAGGGCCGGATACTGCGGCTTCTCCCCCCGGATCACCCGCACCACATCGTACACCACGTCGCTCATGGCCTTGGTGGCCGCCGGCACGCGCGCGGCAATGTGCGGCGTAAGGAACACGTTCTCCAGGCCAAAGAGCGGATAGTCCGCCGGCGGCGGCTCGGGATTGTGGCAATCCACCACCGCCCCGCCAAGGTGGCCGCTCCTTAGCGCCGCGGCCAGGTCGGCCGTCACCATGCACTCCCCGCGCGCGGCGTTGATGAACTGCGCGCCCTGCTTCATCTGCGCGAAGGCGGCCGCGTTCATCATGCCGCGGGTGGTCGTGGTCAGCGGCACGTGGATCGTGATGATGTCGCTCTGGCTTAAAAGCGTGGCCTTATCGACGGCCTTTGCCGGGTAGTCCAGCTTGACATCCAAAACATCGTTATACAGAACATTCATGCCCAGGCCCGCCGCCGCGCGGCCGACCCGGCTGCCAATGCGGCCCACGCCGATAATGCCCAGCGTCGTGTCCTTCATGAAGCGGCCGAAGGCTTGGTTGCGGACCTTGTGGAACACATCCGGGGCCAGCGGCTTATCCATGAACCAGTAGCGGCGGTTGAGCTGGAGGATCATGGCGAAGGTGAAATCCACCACGGCCAGCGTGTTGGCCGCCGGCGTGTGTACCACCTCCACGCCTTTTGCGCGGCAGGCCGGCACATTGATATTGTCCAGCGCCACGCCCGCCCGCCCCACCACCTTGAGCTTAGGGGCCCTGGTCAACAGCTCCGGCGTCACCTGCGTGTATGTGCGGACGACCAGGCCCTCGGCCGCGCCGATATGTTTATCCAGCTCAGCCTTATCGATCTGAATAAGCTGCGATTCCTGCTTCAAATACTCCAGCGCGTGCGGCTCCAGCGGTTCTGTAACGATAACGGTTCCCTTGCGACCCATGGTTCGTGATCCTTTCCAAATCGCCCCTTCATGCGACAACCGTAATAGGATAATCACCGCGCAAGAAGATGCAAGTATTGGGTGTGGCACAGCCGCCCTCGGCTGTGCAGCTTTCTAGGGCCGGGTCCCTTTGCCCGGTGCCGTGGCTGCATTTTTTTGCAGCCACGTCTTGAGCCCCGCCAGGGGCGGCCGATTCCAGGCCGGGGCGGAAGCCCCGGCGCAAGGCCCATCTCAGATTGGAGCCCCGTCAGGGGCGGCACAATCAATCGAACACATGCGCCTGGTGCCGTGGCTGCATTTTTTTGCAGCCACGTCTTCAGCCCCGCCAGGGGCGGCCGATTCCAGGCCGGGGCGGAAGTCCCGGCAAAAGGCGCCATTTCAAATTGGAGCCCCGTCAGGGGCGGCACAATCAATCGAACACATGCGCCTGGTGCCGTGGCTGCATTTTTTTTGCAGCCACGTCTTCAGCCCCGCCAGGGGCGGTGAGATTCCAGGCCGGGGCGGAAGCCCCGGCAGCGCAGGCGCCCCCAAAAACAGAGCCCCGTCAGGGGCGGCACAATTCAATCGAACACATGGGCCATGTCATAATCGATGCCATGGGCTGGGTGCCGTGGCTGCATTTTTTTGCAGCCACGTCTTCAGCCCCGCCAGGGGCGGCCGATTCCAGGCCGGGGCGGAAGTCCCGGCAAAAGGCGCCATTTCAAATTGGAGCCCCGTCAGGGGCGGCACAATCAATCGAACACATGCGCCTGGTGCCGTGGCTGCATTTTTTTGCAGCCACGTCTTCAGCCCCGCCAGGGGCGGCCGATTCCAGGCCGGGGCGGAAGCCCCGGCGCAAGGCCCATCTCAGATTGGAGCCCCGTCAGGGGCGGCACAATTAATCGAAAACATGTGCCAATTCGTAATCGATGCCATGCGCATCCAGCAGCCGCAACAGTTCTTCCTGAAACGTCCGCTTGGCGTGATGAACCGCCTGCCGATCGATATATTCCACAACCTTCGGCGCTAGCGATTGGCTGACGGAAAATGCGGCATAACCGGTTTGCCACGTAAATGACTTCGCCTGGGCAAACTCCTGCCTCACCCATCGCGATGAATTTGCCTTGATCGTTCGGATCGCGGCGCTAACATCCACGTGCGGCCTCACCTGTATCAAAATGTGCCGATGATCCTCCATTCCGCCGTGCGCAGAATGTGGATCTCGTGATTCGCGGCGACGCCGGCCATATATGCGTTGAGCCGATCTGAAATTGCTCCATCAATGAATGGCCTCCGTTCCTTCGTGCTGAATACGCAATGGAAAAGAAGTTTGGTGAGGGTGTGGGCTATGCATTTCTCCCTTTGATTTTGATATCCGTGAAAAAATGTGCCGCCCCTGACGGGGCTCCCACCTCTTAAATTCCTTCTGCCGGGGCTTCCGCCCCGGCCTGGAATCTGCCGCCGCTACGCGGCTATGCCCGATCGTCCGTCTTCATGCCTGGCGCGTGATCATCAAAGAAATCCACCTACTCGTTTCGATTTGGGGCCATTTTGGTCTCCCGAAAAGGGTCCATTGAACGAGCCGGGGACAGGATTTGCAACCCTGAACTGCGGAGGCCATTTGCGCACGGGGACTCGTCGCGACAGCGCCTCGGTTAGCACACAGTCTTCAGAAATCATGCTAGGCAGGATCTGTTACTGCCTCAGAAACATCCCGGAACCGGGGACGCGCCTTTTCCGTCAACTCCCACTGAGGCATCCATTCCACGCGGAGATGCTTTTTGGCTCCATCCTCATCCTCAACGCCGATGTTGAGGCGGAAACGATCCCAGGAACCGTTCTGACCACTGTCCAGGACGTCGATTGGGACGGCGAACTCGGCCGCGTAGCCGCTGGGGGTGCGGGCCACCGCCGCGCGCGTGCCCTTGGGCCACTTGTCTGAATTGGATGCGCCGAAAGGAGCGCCGGAACCTTCCACCGCCGGACTCGCCTTTAATTCCAGGACCTTGCCCAATGACCCATCGGCCTGGGGTGAAACATCCAGGTAGACCATCACCGCATCCTGGCTCCATACCGATTTACCTGGCAGTGCTATAACTTTATCGTCGGTCACGTCCACGGCCACGTACAGGTAGTTGGCGTCGTAGGCCGCGCCCACGCGATAGGACAGATCCGCCGGTCCGGTCCATCGCTGCAGCACTTGATCGGCCCTATCGCCCCACACGGGCTTATCGACCACGTATGGCAGCGCGAACCACTCCTCCAGGTTGCCATCCACGGTCACCGGTCGGGTACACCGCGGGCAGTTCCGCGGGACGGCCGGCCCGAGGGCCAGCTTGCCGTCGATCTGGATCTCCTTGCCCTTCGGCGTGGTGGTCCGGGCGTGCCAGGCGGCGATCAAAGGCCAGGCATCCAGGGGGCACGAGCCCTTCCTGGCGACCACCTCGACGGGAAGGTCTTTGACCTCGTTGGGCTCCAGCCTGGCTGTCAGCTTGTCGGGCGATGCGGTCAGGTTCTCGGTTGTGGGGATTTCGATGGCAAAGGTAACGGCCTGACTGGCAGGATTGCGCAGTCGCAGCGATGTCCTGGCGCCGCCAAACGCCGGCCCATCCGCAAGCATGGGCGCGGCGGAGATCGCCTTGGCCATGGTGGATGTAAAATACTCGTGGTCTTGCGAGTACACATCATCCGGCCAAATCCCATCCAACGCCAGGTTGGCAAAACGCGGACCCTTGGCGGTCATCGTGACCCACATAATGTGGTCAAACTGTCCGTGGGTCGGCCCGCCGTGCCAGTTAAACGCGCCGGTCGTCCCCAGGGTGAAGTATTTCTGCCCATGTCGCTCCCACAGCGTATACACATGTTTGTGCCCGGAAAAGACCGTGTGCGGCCGCTCGGCCAACATGGCTTCGATGGCGGGCCAGCCGGTGTCTTTGGGGTTGATCCCATGCCACATCGGGGCGTGCAGGAATACCATGGTCCAGCGAACCTTGTCCGCCTTGGCGAGCGTCTCCCGCACGTACTGGACCTGCTCATCGCTGATTCTGTCCTCGGTGAACGAGCACTCGCTGTCGAGCACCAGGAAGAGCACGTCGCGATAGATAAAGTGATAGTACGGCCGGCCGTGGCGCTTCTGCCATTCATCCAGCATCGTCTGGCATGAAAGGTCGTGATTGCCGCCGACGTAGAAGAACGGCATCTCCAGCTTGCTGATTATCCCATCGACCTCATCGCATTGGCGGCGGGCCTCATTGGCATCGTTGGTGTAGCCCTGTGCAAGGTCGCCCACGCACATCACGAACTCCGGGTGGAGCATGTTCAGCCTGTCCATGGCCCCCTCGAAAACGCCCGGCTGCGCGCTGCCGGTGCGATCGGAAACGATGGCGAAGCGAAACTCCTGGTCGCGGTCGGCGAAGTTCAAATGATTCCAGGGCTTGGGGCCGCCGCTGGCGTCGAAAGCGGTGCGGACTTCTTCGTGCCCCGCACGGACTTCTCCATGCCCCGCCGCGCAACCGCCTGCGACCGCGACACACAGCAGGATGATCAGCAGGAATCGCGCAGTTCGTCTTGACTCAGCCATAACCGCTCCTCCGGAAAGTGGATTCATTTGGTGGCCAAGTACCGGTCGATCGCCGCCGCGGCCGCGCGGCCCTCGCCGATGGCGCGGACAACCAGGCATGCACCCAGCGCCGCATCGCCCGCCGTAAAGACGCCAGGTTCGCTCGTCTGGTAACCGGAGGCAAAAAGATTCCCGCGGTCATCCAGTTTTAAGCCCAGATCGGAAATAAGCTGGTTGTGTACCACGTGCGTAAAGCCCATGGCGATCAAAACCAGGTCGGCCTCCAGGCGAAATTCCGTACCGGGGACTTCCTTCATGACAAACCGGCCGTGCTGGTTTTCCCACATGACCTCCGCGCCAATAAGCTGCCGCACCTGGCCGTCCGTGCCGGTCAGGGACTTGGTCATCACGGACCAGCGCCGCTGGCAGCCTTCCTCGTGGCTGCTGGAGGTGCGGAGAATTCGCGGCCACTGCGGCCAGGGCGTCTCGGGATTAAAGTTGGTCGGCGGCTTGGGCAGGATTTCCAGCATGAAGACCTGCCGTGCGCCCTGGCGGATGGCCGTGCCCACGCAGTCGGAGCCCGTGTCGCCGCCGCCGATGACCGCCACGGATTTGCTGGCCGCCTCGATGCGCGTCTCGCCCGCGGACAATTTTTCCCCCGCGTTGAGACGATTCTGCTGCCGCAGGTAATCCAGGGCGAAATACACGCCGCCCAAATCCCGCCCCTCCACGTCCAAATCGCGCGGCTGTCCCGCGCCCATCGCCAGACACACCGCATCATAGTGCGTGCGAATGTACTTGATCGAGACATCCTGCCCGATGGCCACATCGGTTTCAAACTTCACGCCTTCGGCAGTCATTTGCTCGATACGCCGGTCCAGCACGCGCTTTTCCAGCTTGAAGTCCGGTATGCCGTAGCGCAACAGGCCGCCGGGCAGGTGGTCCTTTTCATACACGACCACCTCATGCCCCATCCGCGCCAGTTGCTGCGCCGCGGCCAATCCCGCTGGACCCGATCCCACCACGGCCACGCGGTGAGCCGTCTTTTTTGCCGCCGGCAGCGGTTTGATCCATCCTTCCTGCCAGCCGCGTCGGCCACCTGGAGCTCAATGTGCCGCACCGTCACGGGGGCGCTGTTAATGTTCAGCGTGCAGGATGCCTCGCACAAGGCCGGGCAGATGCGGCCGGTGATTTCGGGAAAATTGTTGTTGGCGTGCAGGATCTCGCACGCCTCGCGCCAGCGGTTGTTATAAACCAGGTCGTTGAACTCGGGGATGCGGTTGGCCAGGGGGCAGCCGGCCCCGTGGCAAAACGGCACGCCGCAGTCCATGCACCGGGCCGCCTGGTGCAAAAGCTCATCCGCCGACAGGGCTACCTCCACCTCGCGGTAGTCCTTGATGCGCTCGGCAACGGGCCGATGACCCGCCTCCTGCCGGTTAAATTCAGTAAAACCCGTGGGCTTACCCATGGAACACCTCTTCGGTCGCCACGGTGTCATCCTCGCCGGCGCGTTCGTTCTCGCGCAGGCGGCTCAAAGACTTGGCGTAATCAATCGGAATCACTTTGACGAACCGGCCCACCATGTCGCGCCAGCGGGCCAGGATGTGCTTGCCGCGATCGCTGCCCGTCCAGCGGACGTGCTGCTCGATGAGCTGCCGCAGGCGGTCGGTGTCTTCGCTGCGGTACACGCTCTCCAGCTCCACCATATCCAGGTTGCACAGCGTGTCGAAGAGCTGGTGCTCATCCAGCACGTACGCGATGCCGCCGGACATGCCCGCCGCGAAATTGCGGCCAGTCGAGCCCATGACGACCACGTACCCGCCGGTCATGTATTCGCAACCGTGGTCGCCCACGCCTTCCACCACCGCGATCGCGCCGCTATTGCGGACGGCGAACCGCTCGCCCGCCACGCCGTTGATATAGATCTCGCCCGAGGTCGCCCCATACAAGAGCGTGTTGCCCGCGATGATGTTTTCGTGCGCCTCGATGTGCGTGTCATCCGGCAGTTCCACCGCGATGCGCCCGCCGGAGAGGCCCTTGCCCAGGTAATCGTTGGCCTCGCCGACCAGTTTCAGCGTGATGCCCGGGCACAGGAACGCGCCAAGCGATTGGCCGGCGCTGCCGTGCAGATTGATTTCGATGGAGCCATCAGGCAGACCCTTGGAGCCGAACTTCTTCACGATGCGATTGGAGAGAATCGTGCCCACCGTGCGATTGACGTTGCGAATGGGCAAATCCAGCCGCACTTTCTGTCCCGCTTCGATGGCCGGCATGACCCGCTCGACGATCTTCCAGTCCAGATGGTCGCTGTGCCGATCCGGCTGAGGCCGCACGCGGCGAATGGCCCGCTTGCCGCCGGCGGTATCCGGCGCGGCAAAGATGCGGCCAAAATCCAGCCCCTTGGCCTTATAGTGATCCAGCGCCGCCGCCATCTTCAGCCTTCCTGCCTGCCCCACCATCTCATCGAAGGTGCGGAAACCGAGCTGCGCCATGATCTCGCGGACTTCTTCAGCTACGAACATCAGGTAACGGACCAGGTGCTCGGGCTTACCCGCAAAACGCTTGCGAAGTTCAGGGTCCTGCGTGGCCACCCCCACAGGACATGTGCCGTGATGGCACTTGCGCATGAGCACGCAGCCCAAGGTCACCAGCGCCGCCGTGCCGAAGCCGAACCGCTCCGCGCCGAGCAGTGCGCCGATCACCACATCGCGGCCTGTCTTGAGCTGCCCATCCACCTGCACGAGGATGCGATCGCGCAGACCGTTTAGCACCAGCGTCTGCTGCGTCTCGGCCAGGCCCAGTTCCCAGGGCACGCCGGCATGTTTGATGGATGAGAGCGGGCTAGCGCCCGTGCCGCCATCATGGCCGGAGATTAAAACTTCATCCGCGTTGGCCTTGGCCACGCCCGCGGCCACGGGTCCAACGCCCACCTCGGCCACCAGCTTCACCGAAACCGCCACGCCCGGGTTGGCGCACTTGAGGTCGTAGATAAGCTGCGCCAAGTCCTCGATGGAGTAAATATCATGGTGCGGCGGCGGGGAAATCAGGGACACGCCGGGGGAGGAATGTCGCAGCCGCGCGATTTCCTCTGTAACCTTCGCCGCCGGAAGCTGCCCGCCCTCGCCGGGCTTTGCGCCCTGGGCCATCTTGATCTGGAGCATCCTGGCGTTGGCCAGGTACTCGATGGTCACGCCGAAGCGGCCGCTGGCCACCTGCTTGATGCCGCAATTGGCGGAATCGCCATCCGCCCGCGGCTGATACCGCGCCGGGTCCTCGCCGCCCTCGCCCGTATTGGAGAAGGTCCCTAACCGGTTCATGGCGATGGCCATGGTCTCGTGCGCCTCGGAGGAAATCGAGCCGTGGGACATCGCGCCCGTGTAGAAACGCTTTACGATGTTCTCCGCCGGCTCAACTTCGGCCAGCGGCACGCTCGTCGCCTCGGCGAATTCAAAGAGCCCGCGCAGCGTGCAAAGCTGCCGCGAACCATCGTTGCAGATCTGCGAGAATTTCTTGTACAGAGCCGGATCGTTTTCCCGCACGGCCCGCTGGAGCGAGGTGATGGACTGTGGGTTCCACATGTGCTGCTCGCCATCCATGCGGAAGTGGTACTCCCCGCCGAAGGGCAGCTCCAACTCCCCGCCCGCGCGCGGCCGCAGGGCCTCGCTGCTGCGCGCCAGGGCCTCACGGGCGATCTGCTCCAGGCCGATGCCGCCGATCCGCGAGGGCGTGCCCTCGAAATACGCGCTGATTACATCCTGGTTGATGCCGATGCACTCGAATATCTGGGCCGAGCGGTAGCTGCGGAGCGTGGAGATGCCCATCTTGCTCATGGTTTTGAGCAGGCCCTTCTTGATGGCCGTCACGTAGTTATCGACCACCTGCTCTATCTCCATCCGCTCGGGAATTTCGCCCTGGCGGCGAGCTCTTCCAGCACCTCCAGCGCCAGGTACGGGTTGATCGCGTTGGCCCCATAGCCCATCAGCAGGCAAAAGTGCATCACCTCGCGAGCCTCGCCGGTCTCCACGATGATGCCCGCCTCGCCGCGCTGGTTCGCGCTCGAGCATGCCGTGGTGCAGCGCCGAGCAGGCCAGCAGGCTGGGTATGCGGCGCCTTGCCCGGCGGGCAATTGCGGTCGGAGATAATTAAGAGCGCCACGTGCCGCGGCCAGGGCCTTCTGGGCCTCGGCCAGCATCGCCTCCAGCCCGCGCTTCAGGGAAGCACCGGAGTCGGTCTCATCGAATTCGAAAAACGCGGGGATCGTGGCCGCGCGGAAATCCTCGCGGCGGACCGAGTGCAGGCGGTCCATGTCCTCATCGGTCAGGATCGGATGCGGCAGCTTGAGTTGGCGGCCGTGCTCGGGCGTTTCAGCCAGGATGTTGCGGCGTTTGCCCGCGTAGGTCATCAACGACATGACCAACCCCTCGCGCAGCGGGTCGATGGGCGGGTTGGTCACCTGGGCGAAGCGCTGTTTAAAATAGTCATACAAAAGGCGCGGCCGCCGCGACAGCACCGCCAGCGGCGTATCCGTGCCCATGGAACCCACGGGCTCCT
This sequence comes from uncultured Phycisphaerales bacterium, assembly GCA_963785635.1. Taxonomy (GTDB): domain Bacteria; phylum Planctomycetota; class Phycisphaerae; order SM23-33; family FEN-1343; genus FEN-1343. Next base: position 221,261 of record CAWAWB010000002.1, on the reverse strand, counting down.
GCGCGTTGAGGGCCATCGGCGCCAGGACCATCTTGAGCTCTTCGCGCGTAAAGCCGAAGAGCCGCATCCGCTGGGCCAAAGTAACAGGATCTCTTTTTTCCAAGTGTGTGGAGGTAAAAAGACCGCCCAGTTCGATGCGATTATCGGTGGTCCAGCGGCGATAGGGCTTGCGGCGGGCGATCTTGCTCTTCAGTTCGTTGTCGGTGATGAAGCGGCCATCCTGAATATCCACCAGGAACATGCGCCCCGGCTGAAGCCGCCCTTTCTGCTGCACTTTTTCCGGCGGGAATTCCACCACGCCCGTCTCGGATGCCAGGACCACCTGGCCATCCGTGGTGATGGTGTAACGCGCAGGCCGCAGGCCGTTGCGGTCCAGCGTCCCGCCGACAAAGCGGCCATCTGTGACGACGATGGCCGCGGGGCCGTCCCAGGGCTCCATGATGGCCGCGTGATATTCGTAAAACGCCCGCTTGTCCGCGGACATGTGGTACTTTGCACCAAAGGCCTCCGGCACCATCATCATCAAGGCGTGCGGCAGGGAACGCCCCGCGCGGACTAAAAGCTCCAAACAGTTATCGAATTGCGCCGAGTCGCTGGCCCCTTCCGTCAGCACGGGCGTCAGGTCAGAGAGGTCCTCGCCCAAAAGCGGACTGGCGAGCCGCCGCTCGCGGGCCCGCATGCGGTTACGGTTGCCCGACAGCGTATTGATCTCGCCGTTGTGGGCGATCATGCGGAACGGCTGCGCGAGCCGCCAGTTGGGGAACGTGTTGGTCGAGTACCGCTGGTGTACCAGGCACAGGGGCGAGACCAGCCGCGGGTCGTTGATGTCGTTCTTGTAGTATTCAAAGAGCTGGTGCGCCAGGAACATGCCCTTGTACACCAGCGTGCGACAGGACATGCTGGAGATGTAAAACTCGACCGCCCGCTCGCCCAGCTTCTCGCGGATGAGCCGCTCGGCCCGCTTGCGGGCCATGAACAGCCGCCGCTCGAGGATTTCGCCTGTCATGCCGCAGCCATCAATGAAGGCCTGACGAACAATGGGTTCGGCGGCCAGGGCGATTTCCCCTAAACAGGTGTTGTCGCCCGGAACATCGCGCCAGCCCAGCACCTCCATGCCGCAATGCTTCACCGCCTCGGCAAAAAGCCCTTCGCACTGGGCCCGCAGACTCGGCATCGTGCTTGGGCTCAAAAACGCTGGCCATGCCGAAGTGATCCGCCGCCGGCAACTTTATGCCCAGCTTCTCCGCCTGCGCGGCCACAAAATCAAAGGGAATGCGCAGCAGAATGCCCGCGCCGTCGCCGGTCACATCATCGGCCCCCGCCGCGCCGCGATGGTGCAGATTCAGCAGCACCTGCCGGCCCAGTTCGATCACCGAGCGGTCCGCGCGGCCGCTGATATTCACCACCGCGCCGACGCCGCAGGCATCATGTTCAAAAGCGGGGTCATAAAGGCCCCGCGCTTGTATCGGATCAAACGTCATTTCCTGACTTCCTTTGTCACGCCGCACCCGTAGCACGGGCATCTTGCCCGTGAGTCGCACGGCCATCTTGGCCGTGCTCTTGACCCCTCCCCCTCTTACGGGGGAGGGTGGCCCGCAGGGCCGGGTGGGGGTTCTTCCCCTGCCCTCCACGCGCGGCCATCGGCGAACCTCGAATGAACTGAAGTGTAACGAATCGCGCCGACAGGGCAAAGCGCGTTTCCCGCGGGTTAGATGGGGTGGGCAAGTGATGGCATGGGGGAACGGGTGCCGCGGCTAATGTGGCACAGCCGCCCCCGGCTGTGCGGGCGCATAAAAAACGCCCCATTGAGAGGCGTTAGGCATACCACAACGCGGCAAGCCGCGCTGGGGCAGCGCTTGCGGAACGAAAGTTCCTTACTGTAACTTGTTGAGGAACAATCGTCGCTTAGGTACACTAACCCCCATTAAATCCACTTGTATCTCTTTGTCAAGGGGCATTTCTCATGGAAAGATTTGGGCAACTGAACTACGTGTTGGGACTGGACCTGGGCGTAAACTCCACCGGCTGGGCGGTGATTGAGCTTGACGGGACTGGCGATCCCCTCAGAATTATCAAACTCGGCTCGCGCATTTTTGAGGCCGGGGTTGAGGGCAGCCTCGAGAAAATCGCCGCCGGGGAGGGAATTTCTCGCAACATCGAACGGCGGGAAGCCCGCCAGATGCGCAGACAAATCGACCGCCGCCGGCGGCGCCGCAGCAAGCTGCTACACATTCTCCAATCTGCCTGCCTGCTGCCTGCGGGCAGCGCGGCCGAGGTGCTGCCCAAACTGGATAAGCAGTTTTTGGAAGCGCACCGGGCGCAGCTTGCTGAGGTCCCAGCGCCTTTGGCTATCGCCCATACCCTGCCCTACTACCTGCGCCGCCTCGCCCTGGATAAGCCCCTAGGAAAATTCGAGCTCGGTCGCGCGCTCTATCACCTCGGCCAACGGCGAGGATTCTGGAACAACCGCCGATCGCCCCGGCGTGAGGATGAGGACTTGGGGAAAGTCGAAACAGGAATCTCCGATCTTGAGAAGAAGATCGCCGACAGCGGCGCACGCACGCTGGGAGAATATTTTTCCTGCGTCAATCCGCAAATAGCTCGTATCCGTAGCCTATGGACAGCAAGGATGATGTACGAGGATGAGTTTGAAAAGATTTGGGATGCCCAGTCGCCACACCATACTTCAATACTAACTGATGACCTGAAGAAACGTGTCAAAAAGGCCATCTTCCACCAGCGGCCCCTCAAGAGCGTCAAGCACCTCATCGGCTATTGCGAGCACGAACCGCGAAAGCGCCGCGCCCCATGGGCTGTCCTGGATGCCCAGCGATTCCGCCTGCTCCAGCAGGTCAATAACCTGCGCATCCTGTACACTGATGGCCGCGCGGCCGCCGAACTTTCCCTGGAACAACGCTCATCGCTCATCGAAAGGCTCCAAAAAGAAGGCGATTGCAAATTCACAGAGGCCCGTAAACTCCTGGGCCTCAAGCGTTGCACATTCAACCTGGAAGAGGGCGGGGAAAAGACGCTGGCCGGAAACCGGACCAATGCCAAACTCGCCGCGATCTTCGGCCCGCGCTGGTGGGAGATGACCGGCGAACAGCGCGATACGGCCGTCGAGGATGTCCATAGCTTTGAAAAAGCCGAGGCCCTGAAGAATCGCGCGGTGAAACACTGGAGGCTTGGTGAGGATGCGGCGAAAAGGCTTTCAGAAATTACGTTGGAGCGGGATTACTGCAATCTCTCCCGCAAAGCCATGCGCAAGCTCCTGCCCTTGATGGAACAAGGGACACCCTATTCTACCGCCGTCAAGACCGTTTATGGGGAGTTTCACAAGAAGGTCGAACCCGTTGCCTTCTTGCCGCCTCTTAAGTACGCCATGCCCGACCCGCGCAATCCCACCGTCTCTCGCGTCCTCACGGAAATGCGCAAAGTGGTCAACGCGGTTATTTCCCGTTACGGCAAACCCGCCTTCATCCGCATCGAACTGGCCCGCGATATGCGCCGTTCCAAAAAGCAGCGCAAGCTCCGCGCCGACGAAATGCGCAAACGCGAAATCCAGCGCAAGGCCGCGGCGAAAAAAATAGTGAAAGAAATGCCCCAACTGGGCGAGCCCCGCGAAGGCGATAAGGTCAAGGTCCTGCTGGCCGAGGAATGCCGCTGGTTCTGCCCTTACACGGGAAAATGTATTTCAATGGAGGCCCTTCTTGGCCCTAACCCGCAATTCGACATCGCGCATATCATCCCCTTCAGCCGCTGCCTCGATGATTCATTCGTTAACAAGACCCTCTGCTACCACGAGGAAAACCGCAACGTCATGACCAACAAAACGCCCTGGGAGGCTTACGGCCATAACGAGGAGATTCTGAAAAGAGTTCGTAAGTTCCGAGGCGCAGCGGCCAAGGAAAAACTCCGCCGCTTCCAGTTGCAGGAGATCGGCGAATTAAATGAAGATGGATTCGTCAGCAGCCAACTGAATGACACGCGCTATGCCTCCGTGCTGGCGGTGCACTTTCTGTCCCTCCTGTACGGCGGCGATGTGGATGCCGATGGCATCCGCCGCATCCAGGCCGGGCGCGGCGGCGCGACCAAATTCCTCCGCGATGAATGGGGCCTCAACTCCATCCTTGACGATGGCGGCAAAAAAACACGCCGGGACCATCGCCACCACGCCGTCGATGCCGTGGCCATCGCCCTGACCTCCGCCGCCACAGTCAAGATGCTGGCCGATGCCGCTCAGCGCGCCCCTCAGGAGGGCCGCCGGCGCTTCGCGGCCATCAAATCGCCCTGGACCGACTTCTGGAAGGATGTTGAGGCCGCCGTCGATGAAATCATCGTCTCCCATCGCGTCAGCAGAAAAACCAGCGGCCCCTTGCACAAAGAAACCCTCTACGGCAAACCTAGAAAAGATCCCAATGGCCGCGATTGCAGACACATTCACAAGCTTCTCTCTAAACTGCATCCAGGCGACCTGGGCAAGATTGTGGATGAAGATATTGGCCACATTGTGTGCGCCAAACTTGAAGAGCTCCATGGGGATTTTGACGGCCTCATCGCTCCAGAGAATCACCCATTCATTAAGGCGAAGGATGGCCGCCTTGTCCCCATTCACGGCGTGCGCGTGCGTGTCTACGATAAGCCTTTGAAGATTGGCGGCGATGGCAACCCGCGATATGTCCTCAGCGAAGCCAATCACCATATGGAGATTCTGAGGGACATGAAGACCGGCTTCTGGAGCGGATGCGTTGTCCCCCTGATAGAGGCGGCGCGCCGGGCTGCCAAGAAGTTGCCGGTGGTGCGCAAGGACCACGGACCCTCTAAAGAATTTCTATTCTCAATAGCACCGGGAGATACACTCGAAATCGACGGGGAGCAGACCAGCTCCCTGGTGGTCGTTCGATCCGTTTCCAAGGGAAAAATAGAATATGTAAATCTAAACGAAGCCCGCCTAAAAGCCGAAATACAAAAAGGGGACAAAGGCGTTTCCTCTGGTAGAGGATGGACGACGAGGTCACCTAATGAATTGGCCAAGGTGAACTGCCGGAAAGTGACAGTTTCGCCCCTAGGCGAGGTTCGCAGGGCAAGTGACTGACAGGATATTGGACATCACCGAAGCCGCCGCGCACCTGTGCTTCCGCGATGGGCTTTTGGTGGTGGATGTAAAGGATGGCCAGCCCGTAACCTTGCCCGTGGCTGAGATCGGCAGCCTCGTTCTGTCGGCCCCGCGCGTCACCATCACTCAGCCGGCCCTGGCCAATCTGGCCGGGGCTCTGGTGTCCGTCATCATTTGCGACGCCAAGTGCAATCCTGTGGGCATGCTCCTGCCCCTGGATTCGCACTTTACCCAGGCGGAAAGATTCAGCGCCCAGGCTCGCACCAGCCGCCCTGTCGGCAAACGGCTCTGGCGGCAGCTTATCCGCGCCAAAATCCGCGCCCAGGGCAGGTTGCTGAAGGAACTCTACGGCAAGGACGAGGGCCTTTCCTCCATGGCCGCGCGCGTCCGCAGCGGCGATCCTGAAAACCTCGAGGCCCAGGCCTCGCGCCGGTACTGGAGGATCCTTTTTGCGGACAAAAACTTCCGCCGCGACCGCCAGGGCGAGGATGAGAATCGCAACCTCAATTACGGCTACGCCATCCTGCGGGCCATGGTCTCCAGGGCCATCTGCGCGGCGGGCCTGCACCCCTCCCTCGGTCTTCACCACCACAACCGCTACAACGCCTTCTGCCTGGCGGATGACTTGATGGAACCCTTCCGTCCTATCGTCGATAAGGCGGTGGTGCAATGGAAACAAAGCCAGACCAGCCCGACCGATCTGGACATGAAAACCAAGCGTTATCTATTGGAACGCCTGATGTCCAGATTTGATCTGGATGGCGAGAGTCGCGTGCTTTTCGACATATTGGCCCGCGTGGCGAGTTCTCTGGCGGCGGTGTTCCTGGGCGAGCGAGATGAACTCCTGCTGCCGGATGTGGGGCCGTGAGCAAGTGGGAGAAGAATCAATCGGGGTATCAGGGCATGTGGCTGGTGACCATGTTCGACCTGCCGGTGGACGACGCCAAGGCGCGGCGGGCGTACACCCAGTTTCGCAAATCGCTCATAAAAGGGGGCTTTTCGCAATTGCAGTTTTCCATCTATGCGCGGTACTATGACAGCGAAGAAACCAGCCATGCTGGACGCGGCATAGTGCATGCAGCGTTGCCGGCGGAGGGCGAGGTTCGAGTCCTGAGTATCACGGACAAACAGTTCGGCAAGATGGAGGTTTTCACTGGGAAAAAACGCCAGGAAAGTGAAAAGCCGCATGAACAACTGCTGCTTTTTTGATGCTGAAATGTACGGAACCCCTTGCGGCACAGGATGCTGCAAGGGGTTCAGTGTACCTAAACGACGATTGCCCGCAAGCCACAGCGATTCACGGCAACAGAAGGTACTGGCGGATAGTGTACCTAAACGACGATTGCCCGCAAGCCACAGCCTTAGAGGCGACGGCCCTGCTCCGCTCGGCAGTGTACCTAAACGACGATTGCCCGCAAGCCACAGCCGCCCACGGTCAATCTGCCGGCGATCACCGAGTGTACCTAAACGACGATTGCCCGCAAGCCACAGCCGGATGCCCGCAACCGCCTCCAGGGCGTCAGTGTACCTAAACGACGATTGCCCGCAAGCCACAGCATGGCCTCGTGCGCGGAGCGAGCATCTGCTAGTGTACCTAAACGACGATTGCCCGCAAGCCACAGCCTAGCCAGGCCCCCGGCCATGCCTACGCGGAGTGTACCTAAACGACGATTGCCCGCAAGCCACAGCCATAGCATCACAAGGTTACTACCACTATCGAGTGTACCTAAACGACGATTGCCCGCAAGCCACAGCGCCAAAGAGCTTTAGCGTGCGTGAGGCGCAGTGTACCTAAACGACGATTGCCCGCAAGCCACAGCTTGTACTTTGTGCAGCCTCTGCCCTTCAGGAGTGTACCTAAACGACGATTGCCCGCAAGCCACAGCCTTCGATCTGCGGATAACTCAAGGCGAGATAGTGTACCTAAACGACGATTGCCCGCAAGCCACAGCCCGGCGGCGTGTGGCAGGCTCATGCGGCCAAGTGTACCTAAACGACGATTGCCCGCAAGCCACAGCCCACGGCCAGGCCGTTCTTCACGATGGCCAAGTGTACCTAAACGACGATTGCCCGCAAGCCGCGCATTGCGTCAGCCGCAAAAAGACGCGGCCGTCGCAACGCGCGGTCTGTGGCAAGATAGCATTAGAGCAGGCCGGATCGGCCGCTGCGCGGCCGAAATATTAATCTAACCTTGGCTGATATTTTGTGTCTTGACATAATACGGCTCTTGCTGTATAATGGATATTGGTACAGCCGCGCGATGAGGCGTGGCGGCATCGGACGTTTTGACAACTTCATAGGGTGCAAAGACTTGGCGTCTCCCCTGCGGGACTGGGATCAGTCCTCCGCCGCTTTGATTGCCTGAGGTTATCTTGCAATGTTAAAATGGGTAAGATAGAAGTGGCCAATTATTCAGCCTTGCATAAGCCCTCTAGGTAGAATAAGGACTTACGTTATTCATTATGCAGTATTGCATAATGCATAAAGCGGGCTAAAGAAGGCTGGTGATTGCAAAAGGCAATCAAAAGCTGCGGGCTTCGGCAGGTCGGAGGAAGTATCCAACCCGCGTTCTTGTCTCCTCAAGCCGTAAGCCCTAAGCCGCAAGCCGTAAGCCTTCGGCTGTTCCCGAAGCCCGTAGCCCTCCGGCTTCGCCTTCGGCTACGCCGTGGCAAGCAAGCCTCAAGCCGTTTTTTGTTGCTGTATGATTTTTGTCCGCCGTATATACTCTTGACGTCCGTGAACCTACCGCATTGGCTGCACAGGAGTTGTTCGATGAAGCGCTCGATGGTTTTCCCGGTTCTGGGTTTTTTGACGGCGGCGGTATTGGCCGGGTGCGATAAGCCCGCCCCGCAGGCCAAGCCGGCGAAGTATGACAAGTCCGTCGATGGCTCAATGCCGCTGCCGGTACTGCCATCGGGCCGCACGATTTTAACAGGGACAGGTCTTCCCTATGCGCCGCCGGTGCAGGCGGCCGCCATGCACCCCGCGGCCGCGGCCTCCAAGGCCGGCGCGGCAGCCGGCGCCGGTGAAGACGGGGTCAAGGCGATCACCGCCGGCGGACCGGCGACTGGCCCTGCCAAACCCATGGCGTCTCAATCGCAGCCGGATTTTCCGGGAATGATGCCGTCGCAGGCGCAAACCGCCGGGCCGGCGGATCGAACTTCGCAGGCCGCCCCGCCTCAGGGACAGCCTTCCGTAGCCCCTACGCAGAGCAAGAACAAGGAATACAACGCCATCGAATCGCAGATCGAGATCCACCAGGCACTGCCGGGGATGCCTTAACGGCAAATCCCAAATTCCAAAACCCAAATCCCAAAGTTTTTGGGCTGTAGGCTGTAGGCTGTAGGAAACAGCAAGATCACCTGCCATGCCCCTACAGTCCACAGTCTACAGCCTATTCTTGCTGAACCTTCTGCATCCACCCTTCCACTGTCGCCATTCGATCCGCCAGCGGCGCGGCGGGATCGTAGCCGGCAAAGCGCCCATCTATCGCCGCCAGCAGCGAGGGCAGGATCTTTTCCATCTGCACGCGGGTCGTGTCATCGGCAAGGCTGGTCCTCAAGAGTTCCACCAGCGGCGCGGCGGCACGTTTGCCCATGGCCAAAAGTTCCCGCCGGGCCTGATCGGCTGCGGTAATGTCCGTTCCGCTGATCGTCTTGACCAGCGCGGCCACGCGAGCGCCATCGGCCGCGCGGCCGCGGCGGTCGGCATCCTGGCGGCAGGCGGAGAAGTCATCGCAGACGGATTCCCCCAGGCGGTCGCCGAGTCTTTTGAGGGCCCCGTCCGCCAGGGCAATGGCGGCGGCATATCGCTCACTGATCTGAAGCACATCCAGCCGCTGATGCAGCTTGTCGACGGCCGCGGAGAATAGCTGACTATCATGTTGCTCGGCGATTCGGCTGACGGCATTGGGATCATCCGCACGAAGCAGGGCGTCGATCCACAGCAGCCACAGCTTGTCCTGGCGGTCAGAAGGAGTCTTACTCATGGCGGCCGCCAATGTCTCGGCGGCACGCGCCGGCTGATCCGCCGAAAGCAGCAGTTCACCCAGTTCCGCCTGCGCCGCCGCGCACGCGGCTGGATCGCCGTGCAGACGCTCGACCAGCATCGTTAACACCCGAATCCGGTATTCGCGGGCATCGGTCCGGCCCGCCAGCAGTCGCGCCACCGCGGCCACACGCTCCGTATCCGCCTTTTCCAGCAGGGCCAGGGCCGTTTCCCAGGCCTTCTGCCGCACGGCGGGATCGGCCTCCACAGAGGCCGTCCGCTCCAGCACGACGTTGATCTGCCGCGCATCGGCGATCACGGCCAGGGTTTCCATCGCCGCCTGCCGCACGCCGCGGTCGCTGTCCTGGGTCAAAGGCGTCAATTCATCCGCCGAGGCGGAGCGAATCACCGCCAGCGCCCGCACCGCCTCCAGCCGCACTTCGGGTGACTTATCAGTCAGGGCGGCGCGGATGACCTGGGCGAATTCAGGCCTGTTCAGCGCCCGCATCGCCGCCAGGAGCGCGGCCCGCAGGCTGCCCGAGTTTTCTGTCTGGTTGTATCGCTGCATGATGGCCGAGGCGGCCTGGGCGACCTGGGCTTCATTCATGGCCGTGGATTCAGACAGGCGCGCGATGGCCACGGCGGCCGCGGCGGATTCAATATCATTTCTTACAGCCAGTTCAGAAAGAACGACCTCGAATGCCCCGGCGGCCTTCATCGCGGCCAGGGATTTCACTATCGCCGCGCGAACCTCCGGCGCCGTTTCAGTCTTCAGCCGCGCCAGCAGCGCCGCATCGGCCTGCGGCAGTTGCAGGCCCGCCAGCAGCATGGCCGCCGCGGCCCGAACGGAAGGATCGCCATCATCCACCATGGCACGCACGACCAGCGCAGTGGAGGCGGACACAGGTTCATGCGTATTGATCTGCCGCGTGGCCAGCTCCAGGCCCAATAGCCGCACCTCGGCCAAGGGGTCTTGAAGCATGGAGGCAATCATCTCGCCGCGCTTGGCCGGCGCGATGGACTCAAAGCCCGCCCGCATGGAATCGGCCAGGCGGCGGCGGCAAGCGGCCAGTTCCGTCTGGAGCGCGGCGTTCTGATCGGCCAGGCCCTCGGCCAGGTCCGCCAGCCATCGTTCGTGCGGTTTGGCCTTGTTCTGCCCCCACCAGGCCTGCCAGGAGGCCGAATCGCTGCCGAACGCATGAATGCCGGTCAGCCGCGCCAGGGCGCCGGCGGCGGCCAGGCGGACATCGGGATTCTTATCATCCAGCAGGTGGATGAGCATCTCGATGGATGGGTCATCCAGCATTCTGGCCAGGGCGCTGATGGCCGCGGTGCGCGTGCCCGCCGGCTGGGCGGTGTCTTCGGAAATCGCGCACAGCCGTCCCAGCACCTGCTCCTGATGGGAAGTGCTTAACGCCGCCGCGGCCCAAAGGCGGACCTGCTCGTCGTTTTCGGTCAGCAGGACAAACAGCGGCTCGATGAAGGCCGGGCGGCATTGATTGGTCTCAGCCACGGCCTGGGCCACGGCTGCGCTGGCCGCGGCTGTGCGGCGGCTGGAAAGCGCCTCCAGCAGAATCTGCCCTGCCCGTGGGTGGGTCTTGGCCAAAAGCAACACCGCCGCCTGGTAGCGCGTCTTGGGGGGGCTGTCAGGTGCGTTGAGCATCTCCCAGAGCGTGTCCATCTCCAGCTGCTCGGTGGAGGTCATGGCGCAGACTCTTGAGACGAAGGTTTTGCAGCGGCGGCCCCCGCACAGCCGGAGAAATACATTGCAGAGAAAAGACTGATAACGATGAAACCGGCGCACAAGGCTGTTGCCGACCCAGACCGGCGCTGCTGCTTTGCTTTTCCAAGTTTCATAGGCACAGCCTATCCTTCCGTTGGTCTGTGTCTGGCAAAACGGCTGCCGCAAGTGAATAGATCAGACTCTTTGGACACGCCCTAAGGCCGCTGGTTAGCGGCAACGCCTCTTGATACCATTTGAGAGGTGCCGGAACAAAGGATTCATTTCTTTTTTCCGCACAAATTTTTCGGGAGAAAGCGATGTGCGATGTGCTGATTCTTTCGCCGCATCCGGATGATGCCGAACTGGCCATGGGCGGCACGATCGCCCGTTTGGTCAGCCAGGGCCAAAATGTCGTGCTGGTGGATGTGACCAGCGGCGAGCCGACGCCCCATGGTGATGAGGCCACGCGCGTCCGCGAGACGAAAGAAGCCACCGCCGCGATGGGAAATCCCATCGCGCGAGAACCTGGGCCTGCCCAACCGCTGGCTGGAGGAAACAATCGAGAATCGCAAGCTTCTGGCCGCGGCGATTCGCCGCCACAGGCCCAGGCTGCTCTTTATCCCCTATCCGCTGGATGCGCATCCCGACCACCTGGCCCTGCACCAGCTTGGGACGAAGGCCCGCTTCGACGCTCAGCTCACAAAGACCGATATTCCTGGCCAGCCCTGGCGCACGGGCAGAATCGTGCACTTTTACTGCACGCACCTGCGCATCGCAATTGTGCCTTCATTCGTGGTCGACATTTCCGATCACGCCGAGGCCAAACGCGCCGCTATGGCCGCGTATCAAAGCCAGTTCTACACGAATCGGCCGCAGCCCGGTGAGGTGCCCGACATGGTGATGGACTGGTGCGCGTATTTTGGCGGCCGCGTGGGCGTGCCCTATGCCGAACCCTTCCACGTGGATGAGCCGATCGCCCTGAATGATTTGGGGACGCTAATCACCGGTTAACCGTTAATCCGTTAATCGGTTAATTGGGTTCTTCAGCTAGATCATTCCGGCAAATTCATGGTGCTGCCTCGCGTGGCAACATATCGTGGCCCTGTTTTGTCGCATGTCCCTGGTTCTCGCGATAGGTATTTGCTTAACTGTAGTTCGGCGGTTTTGCTCCCAAGCGGGGCTGGAAACCGCCCTTTCCGGGCTAACAGTGAACCAAATCCGACGGTAATGGGCCGGTTTGACCTTTTTCATCTGATTTTTTCTCTAAACCACAACATATTGTGGATGGCGGAGCATATAATGACTACATGTGGTAGTTGATGAGGTTTTGTTAAGGCAAAATTCAGGCTTGACGAAAATGTGGTTTTGTGTTAGGCTTACGTTTGGTATTGAAAGCTGTTGAAAGAAAAAAATCGCAATATGTAAGTCTCGTAATCAGAATTAGTTAATGAAGCGTGCAATAATTTCTGTAAAGCTGCTTGACCCTTTTAAAAACGCTAGTTAGGGTGTCGCACCATCGGGTTGTATGGCAGGCATGTGGGCACGGAAGCCGAAATCGATAGCCCCGAGTGTCGGGGATAAGTTTTACCCGTCGTTGGCACGTTGTGCTGCTATCTATCCTGCCCGCCTGGCAGCCCTTTTGACCGCGTAGCCCGGATCAGTCGACCTGCCCGGTCGGCTGGGGAGCGAATGGAAATGAAGGCGAAAGCCTCAGATCGCATAGATGCACCCGAAACAGTGGCGCTGGATGGCTCAGCTCGAAAGGCAGCCCAGGGACTGAAAGTGGAACGCTTATTTTCCACGGAAGGCGTGAGCCCGTTCGATCAGGTTGAATGGGAGAAGCGCTCCGCCTCCATCAAGGACAGCGAGGGCGCGGTCATCTTCCGCCAGGATGATGCCGAAGTGCCTTCCACCTGGAGCCAACTCGCCACCAACGTGGTTGTGAGCAAATATTTTTACGGCGCCCAGGGCAAGAGCGAACGCGAACACAGCGTTCGCCGGCTTATCGACCGCGTCACGCGCACCATTGCCGATTGGGCCGTCCAGGACGGCATCCTGGCCTCCAAGGCCGATGGCCAGACCTTTTACGATGAGTTGACCTGGCTGTGCCTCAATCAATACGGCGCGTTCAATTCGCCGGTCTGGTTCAACGTGGGGCTCTATCACGCCTACGGCGTGGAAGGCTCCAGCGGCAATTTCCACTGGGATAACACGGCCAATGCCCCCGCCCGCACGAATCACGGCTACGAATACCCCCAGGCATCCGCCTGCTTCATCCAGTCCGTCAAGGACGACATGGAAAGCATCATGGACCTCGCCAAGAGCGAGGCGATGCTCTTCAAGTTCGGCTCGGGCACGGGCACGGACCTGTCCACGCTGCGCTCCAGCCGGGAAAAACTCGCCGGCGGCGGCATCCCCTCCGGCCCCCTGAGCTTCATGCGGGTATACGATCAAGTTGCTGCGGTCGTGAAAAGCGGAGGCAAAACCCGCCGCGCGGCCAAGATGCAGTCCCTGCGCTGCGACCACCCGGACATCAAGGAATTCATCGAGGCCAAGACCCGCGAAGAGAAGAAGGCCTGGGCCCTCATCGAGGAAGGCTACGACGGCAGCTACAACGGGGACGCCTACTCCAGCGTGATGTTCCAGAACGCCAACCTCTCGGTCCGTGTGATGGACGAGTTCATGAAGGCCGCCGAGAGGGACGAGGTCTGGACCACCAGGGAAGTCACCAGCGGCAAACCTTCGCTCCAGTTCAAGGCGAAAGAGTTGCTGGACCTTATCGCCGAGGGCACGCGCATCTGCGGCGATCCCGGCGTGCAGTACCACACCACCATCAATCGCTGGCACACCTGCCCCCACGGCGGCGCCATCAACGCCTCCAACCCGTGCAGCGAGTACATGTTCCTGGACGACTCCGCCTGCAACCTGGCCAGCCTGAACCTGATGAAGTTCCGCGACTCGAACGGCTCGTTCGACGTGAAGGCCTTCCGCCACGCGGTGCGGCTGTTCATCATCGCCCAGGAAATCCTGGTCGATCACGCCAGCTACCCCACCGAACCCATCTGCCGCAACAGCCACAACTACCGCCCGCTGGGGCTGGGGTACGCCAACCTGGGTAGTATGCTGATGAGCCTGGGCCTGCCGTATGACGGCGAGGCCGGCCGCGCAGAGGCCGCGGCCATTACCGCTATCATGACCGGCGCCGCCTACGCCACCAGCGCCGAGCTGGCCAGCCGGCTTTCCCCCTTCGCCGGATTCGCCGAAAACCGCCAGGACATGCTAAACGTCATCGCCATGCACCGCGCGGCGGTGGATAAGATCGACGCCAAGCTCTGCCCCAAGGAGACCCTTGCCGCGGCCAAGGCGGCCTGGGACGAGGCCCTGGCGGCGGGTTCCGCTACGGGCTACCGCAACGCCCAGGTCACCGTGCTGGCCCCGACCGGCACCATCGGCTTCATGATGGACTGCGACACCACCGGCATCGAGCCGGACATCGCCCTGGTGAAGTACAAGCTGCTGGCCGGCGGCGGCGTGTTCAAGATCGTCAACCGCACGGTCGCCCAGGCCCTGCGGCAACTGGGATATGACGAAGGCACGATCAAGAACATCCTCAGCTACATGGAAGAGCACGACACGATCGAAGGCGCCCCGCGCTCAAGAACGAACACCTGCCGGTGTTCGACTGCGCCTTCAAGCCCGCCGCCGGGCAGCGCTCCATCCACTACATGGGCCACGTGCGGATGATGGCGGCGGTGCAGCCGTTCATCTCCGGGGCAATCTCCAAGACGGTGAACATGCCCAAGGAGTCCACGCGCGGCGGATATTCGCGATGTGTATCTCCAGGGCTGGAAGCTGGGCCTCAAGGCCATCGCCATCTATCGCGACGGCTCCAAGCGCAGCCAGCCGGTCACGACGAAGAAGGAAGACAAGGCCGCCGCTTCCAGGCAAGCCGTCTCGCCGGAGACGGCGGCCCTGCTGGAAGAGGCGGCTAATCGCCCGCACCGCCGCCACCTGCCCGATACGCGGGACTCCATCACCCATAAGTTCGATGTCGCCGGACACGAAGGCTACATCACCGTCGGGCTGTTTGACGACGGCACCCCCGGCGAAGTTTTCATTACGATGGCCAAGGAAGGTTCAACGGTCGGCGGCATGATGGATGCCTTCGCCACGGCCATCAGCCTGTGCCTTCAGTACGGCGTGCCGCTGGAATCGCTGGTCAAGAAGTTCAGCCACCAGCGCTTCGAGCCCAACGGCATGACCACCAATCGCGACATTCCCTTCGCCAAGAGCATCGTGGATTACATCTTCAGGTGGCTGGGTCTGCGGTTCCTGGATTCCTATCGCAAGGCCAATTTGCCCCCCAGGGCCGCAGGCGGTGCGGCTAGTTCCCCTTCAGCAGCACCCGAGGGCGTCACGGAGGACGAAAAAACCTCGGACCCTAGCCGCGCCGGCGCGGCCTCCGACAAGGAGGTCAGGCCCGTCGGCGCCATATTGAGCAGCGATACCTCCGGCGGCAACGGCCGGGCCCATAAGCCCGTGGCGGTCGCCGGCGCGGCAGTGGTCCGTAAACCCACGGCGGCGCCCAAGGCCGCCGGCGGCCGGCTCGATCTCCAGTTCTCGCACTTCCAGGAAGATGCCCCTCCGTGCGACTACTGCGGCTCGATCACCGTCCGCAACGGCAATTGTTATAAGTGCTATACATGTGGCAACTCGCTTGGCTGTAGTTGATGGAAGTGCGCTGCCGCGGTCCTTTCGCGGCTAACGCCAGATGAAGAAAAGTCGTTCCAGACGGTAGTGAAGAGGCAAAAATCCCTTCGCCTGTCAAATCTGTAAAACACCGAGTGGCGTGGCAAATCTGTAACTGAGGAAAAGGTTCAGTTTTACGTGCGGTTGTGCCGAAGGATAGACGTATTCGTCGGTGGTCACCTTGCACTCAGGACGTAAACACAAGGACCACCCGAGGAGAATGCGCGTCGCAAAAGTGACGTAAGTGCTTAAAATATTTGCACTTATAGCGATTTTTCGCTTGCAGATCTTAGCCGTGTCCCTAGAATTCGGATTTGTCCGCTGCACCCGAGGAAAGTAGGTCTCCCTCCACCTACGACACCGGATGCGGCAAGTGTGCCCGATGCCTCAGGTCTCCCTCCACCTGGGCATCGGGACTTTTTTTTGCTAAACGACGAACGCCGAATATCGAACAAGGAATTTCGAATGATTAAGTCAGAACAACGTCTCCACTGGCCGATTGACTAGAGCATTTTACGTAAATCCTGTCGTAGAACAGCTTGTCATGTCGATGTTTTCTTCATGAGAATTCCATCGGCAGACACCAGACGACGTGCCCTGGCGGCATACGAGCGGGGCCAGAAGACCCAGTCGGAGATCGCCGGCCTCTTCGGCATTGCCTTACGGACCTTCCAGCGCTGGCTGAGCGTGTGGCGGAGGGAGCATCGGGACGCCCCTGGCCACAGCCCCGGACGCCCGGCGATCTTCGTCGGGCCTGTGGCCCAACGGTTGCGTCGTCAGGTGGCTCTATCGCCGGATGCCACGCTCAACGAGTTGGCCGAGCGCACAGGACGCATCGCCACGTATGTCACCGTGCATCGCGCCTTGGAGCGGATGCGGTTGCCATATAAAAAAAGACGCTCCGGGCCGCCGAACAAGACCGACCGGACGTGAAGCAGGCGCGCGATGAATGGCGGGCGGACACCAGGGAGATTGACCCGCACCGCTTCCGATTCATCGATGAAAGCGGGGCCAAGACGAACATGGTGCGCCTACATGGTCGTTGCGAGCAAGGCCAGCGCCTGCTGTCCAAGGCCCCGGCTGGGCATTGGCAAACGACCACCATGATGGCCGCCGTAGGACTGGGCGGCGTGGCGGCTCCCTTTGCCCTGGAGGGAGCCGTGGATGGCGAATCATTTGTTCTTTACGTTGAGCGGGTTCTTGTTCCGACTCTACGCGGCGGAGAGATTGTGGTGCTGGACAACCTGGCCTGTCACAAGCATCCCCGTGTTCGTGAGCTTATCGAATCGGTCGGCGCGGAAGTGTGGTACTTGCCGCCGTACAGTCCGGACTTCAACCCCATCGAGCAGATGTGGTCGAAGATCAAACAAATCCTTCGCTCCATAGCCGCGCAGCTTCGAGGGGCTGATAGAAGCCATCCGAATCGCCCTGTCACAGGTGTCGCTCGAAGACCTTCTGGGCTGGTTTACCCACAGCGGATATACGACATGATTTATGTAAAACGCTCTAACTGCTCGCCTACCGTGTTCTTTACTTCAGCGTTCATCATTCCGCGTTCGACATTCGATATTTCTTTTCCGACCTTTCCCGCGTTCAGCCTCCCACTGGCATCTGCCGGCCGCGCTCACTACAATGCTGCACGTCATGTTTCAAGAAAGGCAAAAGACAATGCAGCAGAAGATCACGGGCAAGGTGTTTGTCGTCGGCGACAATGTCGATACGGACCAGATCATTCCCGCCGAGTACCTCAGCTATAACCCGGCCATCGCCGAAGAGCGCAAATATTTCGGCATGTACGCCATGAGCGGCGTGCCGATCGCCCAGTCCGGCCTGCCCAAGGGCCGCCAGAAGTTTGTGCCCGAGGGCGAGTTCAAAACCTCCTATGCCGTGATCATCGGCGGCAAGAACTTTGGCTGCGGCAGCTCGCGCGAGCACGCCCCGCTGGCCATTTCCGAGGCGGGCGTCACCGTTGTCGTGGCGGAATTCTTCGCCCGCATCTTCTACCGCAACTCCATCAACGGCGGCTACCTCGTGCCGCTGGAGACGCCCGCGCGGCTGGTGGAGCAATTCTCCACCGGCGATGAGGTGGAGGTCGACCTGGAAAAGCCCTCTATCGCCAATAAAACCACCGGCAAAAATTTTTGCCTCAGTCCTCTCGGACAAGTAGGTCCAATTGTTGCCGCCGGCGGCGTGTTCGAATATGCCCGCAAACAGGGCATGTTGAAATGATTTTTGATTTTTGATTTGTGATTTTTGATTAACAACGAAGATCCGCGTCCCTCAACAAGGGGGCGCGGTTCTTTTGAATCAAAAATCTAAAATCTAAAATCAAAAATGCTTAGTCGACGCGGACGCGCGGCTGGCGCATGGCCGCGCGGGTCTTCAGTTGCACCAGCAGCCACAGCAGGAAAACGATCACGGGATAGGCGACGAACCGGACATAGTACAGGACATTGTCATTCCAGGTCGGATGGGCGCCCCAGGCGACCGTGGCGGTCCCGCGAATCAGTTCAGGCCGCAGCATCGTTACGCCGGACATGAACATCGGCCCGAAGGCCAGGTTCCACGGCACAAACAGCGCCGCCAGCACAAAACTCCACCCCAACGCGCCGGACATGCGACCGCTGTCGCCAATCCGCCCCACCACGATGACGATTAAGGACACGATCTCAATGCCAATGAGCAACAGCGCAAAGATCAATCCCATAGACATGGCAAAGGGCAGCAGCGCTGTCATGAGCGCGTAGGCCGATTCCGCCTGCGCCGCCGGATCCTTCAGGAAGCCGGCCGCCGGCTGCGTCGTCGGCTCAGCAGGCGTCAGCTTGCCGCCTTCCACCACAACCTGCGCCTTCTTCTGCATCGGTTGTGTAGCCGCCGGCCGCGTGGCAGCCCCCTGCGCTTCAGCGGACTTGGCCATGCGGGCCAGGTCCATCTGGAGACTGCGGCTCTGCGTGAACGTCGGCCACAAGCGCGCCGTGGCGATGGCGGCCGCATCGATCAGCAGCGCCAGGAGCAGCAGCCAGGCGAACCAGTTCTTGATGGCCCGCAGGGAGCGCAGCGCCTTGCGGTAATAGCTTTCCTGCCCGGTGCTCAGACTCGTTTCCATATGGTCCTCTCAGTTGGCGTGCGCGGCGGCCTTAAACGCATCCGCCGCGGCATCGATGGTGGCACGAATGTCGCCGTCACTATGGGCTAAAGAAACAAACCAGGTTTCGAACTGGCTGGGCGGCAGATAAATTCCCGCCTCCAGCATGGCGTGGAAAAACGCTGCATAAGCCTTGGTGTTGCTGGTTTTGGCCGAGACGTAATCGGTGACAGGACCCGGCGTGAAAAAGACCGTGAGCATGCTGCCCGCGCGCTGGATGGTTATCTTCCTGGCCAGGCCCGCCTTGTCCGCCGCCGCGCGAAGACCGGCGGCCAGGTCCGCGCCTAGTCCTTCCAGGCGCCCGTAGGCCGCGCCGGATCGCAGCGGCTCCAAACTCGCCAAGCCCGCCGCCACGGCCAGGGGGCTGCCGCCGAACGTGCCCGCCTGGTACACCGGGCCCTTGGGTGAAAGTTTATCCATGATCTCCGCGCGGCCGAGAATCGCCGCCACAGGCAAACCGCCGCCGATGATCTTGCCCAGCACAGTGATGTCCGCGCGGACGTCGTACACTTCCTGCGCGCCGCCGAAGGCCAGGCGAAAACCGGTCATTACTTCATCGAGTATCAGCAGCACACCGGCCCTTGTGCATAGTTCCCGGAGCGCCTGTAGAAAACCCTTCTGCGGCGGCACGACGCCCATATTGCCGCAGACGGGCTCGACGATCATGCAGGCCAGATCGCTGCCGGCCGCATCGAAGCCCTTCCTGGCCGCCTCGATATCGTTGAAGGGCAAGGAGATCGTCAGCGCGGCCGTCTCCTTCGGCACGCCTGCCGAAGAGGGCACACCCAGCGTGGTCGCGCCGCTTCCGGCCTCGACCAACATGCCATCGGCGTGGCCGTGATAGGCGCCCGCGCACTTGGCGATATGGCTGCGGCCGGCAAACCCACGCGCAAGGCGCAGGGCCGTCATGCAGGCCTCCGTGCCGCTGTTAAGCAGGCGAACGCGGTCGCTGCCGGGATGGGCCAAGAGCAGCACCTCGGCCAGTTCCTTCTCATCCTCCGTGGGCGCGCCGAAGACCGTGCCGCGATTGGCCGCCTTGGTGATGGCGGTGACGACCTGCTGCTGTGCGTGCCCTAAGATCAGCGGCCCGTAGCCGCACACATAGTCGATGTAGTGATTGCCATCGAGATCGGTGATCTTCGAGCCGAGGCCCGAGACGATGATCGGCGGCGTGCCCCCCACCGCGCTGAAAGCGCGCACGGGCGAATTCACGCCGCCCACCAGGACCTGGCAGGACTGCTCGAACAACGCCCTGGACTTATCGAGTTTCAAAGCCATCGATGCGCACGGCTCCCGCGGCAGATTGCACAAGAAAAATGACCTAGTTATTTATCGTCAGACTCAAAGTCACTTCACGACGAAATTCACCATCCGGCCCGGCACGACCACCTTTTTGATGATGCTCTTGCCGGCAAGCTGGCCGGCGATCTTCTCATCCGCCAGGGCCGCCTCCAGCACGGCCTCCTCTGAAGCATCGGCCGCGACCGAGATGCGGGCGCGGACCTTGCCGTTCACCTGCACGGGCAGCTCGAGCATCGCATCCCTCACCAGCTCCGGATCGAACTGGGGGAATTTTTCCCAGGCCAGCGACTGGCTATGGCCCAGCACCTGCCACAGCTCCTCAGCCATGTGCGGCGTAAAGGGCGCCACGATCAGCAGGAATCGCTCGGCCTGGTCGCGGCTGATGGACTCGGCCTTATACACGGCGTTGACAAATTCCATCATGGCCGCGATGGCCGTGTTGAAGCGCAGACCCTCGATGTCCTGGCCGACCTTGCGGATGGTCTTGTGCAGCAGCCGCTCCAGGTCCTCGTTACCTGTCCCCTCTTTTACAAGCGCGGGCTGGTCTTCCGAGCCGGCCACCATGCGCCAGATGCGCTGGCAGAAGCGATGCACGCCCGGCACATCGCGCGTGTTCCAGGGCTTGGACGCCTCCAGCGGGCCCATGAACATTTCATACAGGCGGAAGGTGTCGGCCCCGTACTCTCCAATCACATGGTCGGGGTTGACCACGTTCTTCAAACTCTTCGACATCTTCTCCACGGACTCATTCAGCTTTTCGCCGGTCTTTTTGTGATAAGGCCCATCGGGGCGGATATCCACATCGTCATAGCCCACGGTGATGGAGCGCGAATCGCGATACGCGAACGAGCGGATCATGCCCTGGTTGAAAAGCTTTCCGAAGGGCTCGCTGGTGGAGACGTACCCCAGGTCAAACAGCACCTTGTGCCAGAAGCGCGTATAGAGCAGGTGCAGCACGGCGTGCTCGGCGCCGCCGACGTACAGGTCTACACCCATGGCGGCCTGGCCCGCGGCCGGCGGCGCGGCGGGCTTCATCCAATATTTTTCCTTGGCCGGCGAGACGAAGCGGTGCTCGTTGTGCGGGTCCAGGTAGCGCAGGTAGTACCAGCAACTGCCGGCCCACTGCGGCATCGTGTTGAGCTCGCGTTTGGCGGGCGCGCCGCAGCGCGGGCACTTGATTCTCACCCAGTCTGTGGCCTTCCCGAGTGGCGGCGTGGGCAGCGCCTGCGGATCATCGCTTATCGAGGGCGAGAAATCCTCCATCTCCGGCAGCTCCAGGGGGAGCTGATCTTCCGGCAGATCGACCAGGCCGCAGCGCGGGCAGTGCACGATGGGGAACGGCTCGCCCCAGTACCGCTGGCGGGAAAACAGCCAGTCGCGGAGTTTGTAGTTCACCGCCGCGCGCGCCAAACCCGCCTCCGCCAGGTCCTGCGTGATCTTCTTCTTGAATTGCGGCGTGGGCAGGCCATCATACGGACCGGAGTTGATGGCTGTGCCATCATCCACGAAGCCGCGCCAATCTCTGCCGGCCGGAGGTTCAACAACCTGAATAACCGGCAGGCCAAACTGCTCGGCGAATTCGAGATCGCGCGTGTCGTGCGCCGGCACGGCCATGATCGCGCCCGTGCCGTAGCCCATCAGCACGTAATCCGCCACCCAGATGGGAACGGGCTTTCGCGTGACCGGGTTTATCGCATAGCCGCCCGTAAAGACGCCGGTCTTGACCTTGCTCTCGGCGGTGCGCTCCAGCTCGCTCTTGCTGGCGGATTTCTTGACGTAGGCGGTCACGGCCGCCCGCTGATCATCGGTCATCACCTGCTCGACCAGCGGATGCTCAGGCGCCAGCACCATGTACGTGGCGCCAAAGAGCGTGTCGGGCCGCGTGGTGTAGACGCGAATGAATGCAGTGGTGGCACAGGCTTTCAGCCTGTGTCCGAATGGCTCCCCTTCTTCAGTCACCATTTCTTCTGCGTTAACATACAAGCTCGAGTATTCCGCGAAAGACTTCGCCAGACCTTTCTTCACCGGATTGTCGCAAACGTAATATGTAAACCTGGTAAGCCAGGCCCCATCACGTATAACGTGGTCGAAATTCTCATCTTGCCACAACGAACCGCTTCTTCCACGCAGTTCATTGATCTTCCTGGCAGTGAAACCTTTTATGCTGTGTAACAGGTCGGAGAGAGTGTTCCCAGGCAATGGAAGAACGATCATGTGGGCATGATTGTCGAGCACCACCGCGCTGTAAATAGTGCATCTCTGCCCATGCCAGTGCAATATGGCTTGCAGCACAAGCCGGCGCTCTTCCTCGCTGAGAACAATATCCTTTTTCAGATGAAAGGTGACAAAATACGTAGCTCCTTGCATTGTCACGTGCGGAAGGTTGCGAATAAACTTCAGCAGATCATCCGGCGGCGGTTTTCCTTCTGGAAAAGGATCACAGCCCTCAAATGTCTTTGCACCGAGCATGGGCCGCTGATCTTCCGGAAGGCTGGCGATTCGCACAAATTCATCTATAGGATAAGGGACTCTCTCCTCAGCCACAGGCTGAAAGCCTGTTCTACCAGACACAGGCTGAAAGCCTGTGCCACCTGGGAATCCCTCATTCAGCCGTTCTTCAAACCATTGCTTCATCTCCTCTTCCACAGGCTGAAAGCCTGTGCTACCAGACGCAGGCTGAAAGCCTGTGCCACCAAAGATCAGGAAATCGACCTCCGCGCCCTCGCTGCGGCCGATCCAGTTTCGCTGCATGATCTTGATGGGCTCGGGCCAGTCCAGTTGCTCCACATCGGCCGCAAGCCTTTCGGCGTAGGCGGTGATGCGCAGCATCCATTGCCGCATGGGCCGGCGGTACACCGGGTGATTGCCGCGCTCGCTGCGGCCTTCGTTGGTGACTTCCTCGTTGGCCAACACGGTGCCCAGCGCCGGGCACCAGTTGACCGGCACCTCGTCGATATAGGCCAGGCGGTATTCATCTATCAGCCGCCGCTGCTGTAAAGGCTCAAGGTCGTGCCATTTTTTCAGGCCGATCCCGCCGCCGAAAATCGGCTCGAGATCATCCTGCTGGCCCGCGTAGACCAGCTCGCCGTTCATGTCGATGAGGTATTTGCCGGCCGCCAGGGCATCTTCGAGTTCCTTGATCGGCCGCGCGCGGTCCGCCTGGGCGTCGTACCAGCTATTGAAAAGCTGGAGGAAGATCCACTGCGTCCACTTGTAGTAGCCCACATCGGTGGTGCTAAGTCTGCGCGACCAATCGTAGCTGAAGCCGAACATCTTGATTTGCCGCTCGATGTTGGCGATGTTCTGCTCGGTCGTGATGCGCGGGTGGACGCCATGCTCCACGGCATACTGCTCGGCGGGCAGGCCGAAGGCGTCGTAGCCCATCGGGTGCATGACGTTGTAGCCGCGCATGCGCATGTAGCGCGCGACGATGTCCGTGGCGGTGTAGCCTTCGGGGTGCCCAACGTGCAGGCCGGCGCCCGAAGGATATGGAAACATGTCCAGCACGTACATCTTGGGGACGTGATTGCCGGGAAATCCTTCCTCGCCCGGCCCGCGGGCGCGGAACGTCTCGTGCTCCTCCCAGTACTCCTGCCACTTCTTTTCTATCGCCGCGAAATCGTAAGCGCCCATGCTTTCCTCAAATCAGCAGTACACAGGCTGAAAGCCTGTGCCACGCAAGCCTGTGCGACATAAAGAATCAGATGGTATATCGACAAGCCCTCCATTGGAACAAGTGGGATTCTGCGGGCTTGAATCCATTGCGGATTTCGGATTGCGGATTGACTCTCCCTGAGGTGCATTCCGCAATCCGCAATCCGCAGTCCGCAATTCTCTATTATGCAATTCAATGCAATATTGCATAATTCTCATTTACTCTATTATTTTCAACAGCTTACGTTGCATAAGTGCTTGCATAGAATTGCATAATCGTGCATAGATCGGATTAATCTGTGCAACACCAAATACTTGGAAGCCTTTGTTCATTGCAGTCCCACCTATCAAGATTCCAAATAACCAAAAGCGCGGCAGCCTCACACCCACCGGCTTTCCCATAACACCGAAACAAAACTGATTATCGTATGGATGTATACTATAGCCATGGTGTATATTTGTCAAGAGTTATTTTAGAGGAATTTTACTTTACTATAAGTAACATAGAACACTGTAAGAAAATATTGGATTCTTAGGAGGTGTGAATGGATGAGGTTCAGTGATATCGGGGCGGCAATAGATTACAGCCGCGCGAGCCGTGCGCGGACTTCGGCGGCGGAGAGGTTGGCGATGATGAATTCCTTCTGCGGCCGCGTCTCCCCCGCTCGCAGGACCACATCCCGCGGCGGGATGCCCAGCGCATCGGCGAGCAGCCGCGCAACGGCCTGATTGGCCTTGCCCTTTTCCGGCGCGGCGGAGACATTCACCTTCAGCCTGTCCCCCAGCACGCCCGCGATCTTGTCGCGCGAGCTGCCGGGGACGGCCTTCACGCTGATGGCCGCGCCGCCAGGGATGTCGATCACCTTTATTCTGTCGCACTGAAGCATGTCGTAAGTTGCACCATGGACTGTTGTGTAGCGTAGATAACATAAGAGCGACTGACCTTCAAATCAAAGCATCTACTTGACTGTTACGTCTAGTATGACGATAATCTCTAGGTATACACATGGGCATCATGCCGGAATTTACCGATGAAGGTCTGCTGCCGCCTGGCGACTACGAAGTGACGCTCGACGCGCTTAGGGCCTCCATCCTGGTTGTCGGACCGGAGGGCCGGGCGAACCACCCGGCTTGGGATGAGCCTTGGCGGAGCAAACTGGTAGACAATCTGGAGATTCTGATCCGTCAGCTTTGGCGGGTGGGCATCGTCGATATCTTCATCGACGGCTCGTTTGCCGAGGACAAGGACCACCCAAACGACATAGATGGATATTTTGTTTGCGACCTGCCGCGGCTGGCCAGCGGCGATCTGGAGCGGGAACTGAACCTGCTCGACCCTCACAAGGTCTGGACGTGGGATCCGGCAAGTCGCCGACCCTGCCGGGGCTATCCGAAAAAGCAGTTGCCCATGTGGCATCAATACCGCATAGAGCTGTACCCCCACTATGGGCAGCTATCTGGAATCCGGGATGCAAGCGGCCATGAGTTGGAATTTCCTTCAGCGTTTCGCCGGTCCCGCCGCGATGGCAAGCCGCGCGGCATTGTTAAGATCGGAGGCAAGCCGTGATCCGCAACGAAAAAGAATATCAAGAAGCGGTTGAGCGAATCCGCCAGGACAAGGAACGGCTGGCCGCTCAAAAAGTGGAACTGAAATCGATGGGGCTCGGGCCGGCCGAGATCAAGCGGGCCATGGACCCGATGCGGTCGTTCCACCAGCAGCTTGAAGAGGAGGTGGCCGGGTATGAGCGATTGAAACGAGGTGAGTTTGACGAGGTCAAGAACCTTCGCGGCCTGGGGCAACTGCTGGTTTCGCTCCGGATTGCGCGTGGCCTGACACAACGGCAACTGGCCGAGAAACTGGGCGTCCATGAGACGCAGGTTTCGAGGGATGAGCGAAACGAGTATCACGGCATCACGCTGGAGCGAGCCGCGAAGATACTTGAAACGCTGGGGGTGGAAGTTTGCAGCCGCGTTGAGCGAGTCGAACCTGAGAAGGCCGAAATTGCATGATGACGCGGGGTCGAGGGTTTCAGATTTGCGATTTTCGATTTTCGATTTAACGGCGGGAAGGACGGTTTAGCTGTAGCGCCGGATAAGCCGCAAATCCCGTCTTTCAATCGCAAATCGCAAATCGGAAATCGCAAATAGCCACAATCCCTTTACTCTTTTGTACCAGAGTACTAAATTAGAGTCGCTTATTTTTTCGAGGTTAGCGTGCCCGGCAGCTTCTTTGGCAGGACAATACGCGCTGTCGCCATGTTCGCGGCAGCAACTTTATTGGCCACCGGCCTTTTGGCCGGCTGCCAGCGATCCTTGCCTCCCCCCACCACCCAGCCTGCGACGGCCCCGGCCCAGGCGGATGTTCCCTTTGCGAACGGGGCGCCCATGTTTCCCGCCGGGCCGGAGCACGCCCACCCTTCGGGCAAGTTCCTCCTGGCGGTGCGCCTGGCAATGTATCGCGTGGAACTGCCGATAGGTTCGGCCAGCCGCTCTGAGCGATTGTGGCGGTACTTCGACGAGGAAGTCACCGATAGCGCGACCATCTCCATCCTTCAGCACAACGGCCTGCGTGTCGGCCGCGCGAGCATCCAGGGCTGGCCGGCGGTCAGCCGCGTGCTGGAGGAGATGACCGGCACATCGCCCGCCCGCTCCTTGATGTGGGCGGTGCCCGGACATGAGGAACAAATCACGCTGAAAGAACACCTGGATGAGCAGCATCTTTTCATCTTCGACCAGATGGGGTGCCTGTCCGGCCAGGACTACCCGCCCGGCGACAACATCCTCCAGATCACCTGCACGGTCAACGGCCTGGACCCTTCGGAAATTGTGCTGCACGCCGTGCCGGCTGTGCTGGATGAACGGCGGGTGCAGCGCTGGGAGCTGACGGACCAGGGCTACCAGCGGACCGACCGCCGGCAGGAGCTGCCCATCAGCGCCATGGAATTTACGGTGCGCGTGCCCAAGGGGAACTATATTGTAATCGGCCCGGGCGCCGATGTAATGAGGAGCACTTCGCCGGGGCACAGCCTCCTGATCAGCGAGCGCGGCGGATTGCGTTTCGAAACTTTGCTGGTGCTCGTACCGGAGGTTTTCGCCGCTCCGGCGTGACATTAATGAGCGATGGACAGGACAAATTGAACTCGCAACTGGCGGAACATCTGTACCGCGCCCTGTGCGAGAATTCTCCCGCGGCGCTCGTGGCCACGGACGGTGAGGCTCAACATTATCCTCGCTAACGCGGCGGCGCAGCAGCTTTTTGGCCGCTCGGCCGACCAGATGCGCGGCCGTCCCCTGGCGGAAATCGCCGGGGAAAAGCGGCAGGCGATTCTGGATCGGCTGCTGAGGCGCACGCTGCGGGATGGACAGGTCCGCGAATTTGAGGTGCGGTATTCCGCGCCTGATGGCCAGCAGCGGGTGCTGCTGGCGATTATCAGCCCGCTGACCGATGGCAATGGCCGCGCGACGGGCGTGGCGGCGTGGACGCGGGATATCACCCGCCGCGTGGAGCTGGCGGATAAGCTCACCGCCGCGGAACGCCTGGCGGGCCTTGGCACGCTGGCCAGTGGCGTGGCCCACCACTTCAACAACATACTGGGCGGCGTGGCCACGTTCGTGGACTTCGCTTTAACGACCAACGACCCCGCCGCCGGCAAGCGGGCGCTGGAGATGACCGCCGAGGCCACCAGCCGCGTGGCCAAGGTGACGCAGAGCCTGCTGACCTTCGCCGAGCAGGATTCGCGGCGGAAGGACCTGGCCGATCTGACCGAGGTCGTGCTGACCTTCGCCCACCTGGTGGAGCGGCCGCTGCGCGAGCGGAATATCAAGCTGAACCTGGACCTTAATAGCGTGCCCATCGTGGCCATCGAGGCCAACCGCATGCACCAGGTGCTGGGCAACCTGCTGACCAACGCCGAGGAGGCCATGCCCAAGGGCGGCACGATCACCATCGGCGTCTGGGCCGATGAGAGCGGCGTGGAAATTTCCTTCACGGACACCGGCCGCGGAATCCGCCCAGAGCATCTGCCGCACATTTTCGAGCCGTTCTTCACCACCAAGGGACTGCTGGCCGGCGGGGACGGCGGCAACCCGGGGCTTGGGCTTTCCGTGGTACACGGCCTGGTGACGGAGATGCGCGGCACGATCACGGCCATCAGCCCGGCCATCGCCGATGGCTCGGACTTGTCCGTGGCCGCCTCGCAGGTGACCGCGGATGGCACCGCGGAGGTTGATCCGCAATCCACCGCCCACACCGCCGCGACGGCCTCGGCCATGAGCCACTCGAAGCTTCTGCCCCCCGGCGGCGGAGCGCGGTTTATTATTCGGCTGCCGCTGAGCGAAGAGGCCTAGCAGAATTGCGGATTGCGGATTTCGGATTGCGGATTGAAGAGGGCTGCACAATCAAAATGGTGGCATGCCCTCACGCCGACTTGGCCTGCGAAGCCAAAGGCGAAGCAGGCAGGCGGGTGGGCATGGAGTAAAAATGGAAAGCCGTGGTTGCAAAAACCGCGACCACGGCTGATTCTATCTTGTGTGCTCTCGCCCAGTACCGGGTAGTTGGGAAAAGAACGAAGATGCAGACTACAGCAGCAAGAGCACCAGCGCCGATCAGCAAGAATACCCTGTTCCGCGTCATGTCTGATGGCCTCCAACTGCCACATCGTGATTAGACTGTGCACGTGCCTCCGTGACAGCATCATCGCGAAACGATGTTACCATGGTATCGCCAGGCATGAAAGCCTGTCTGAAAATCCTCAAGTTTGGTGGAAATCGTTCTCAGGAATTCCTCTTGCTCCGCTGGGCCGGAAAGCAAATGCAGCTTTTCCCGTTCATTGTCCGTGATTCCCCTGTCATATTCCGTCACAAGAACTTCCATTCTTGTAACTCCAGCCCGCCCTTTTGCTTGGGAATTCGACACCTTGGCGCAATAACTGATCGCATGTAGCCCGAACAGATACACTACGCACATGGCCGCTGCATCTTTGGCATCCGCCAATTGCAGGGAAGTTCCCTTGGGCATCTGAAATCCAGAGCCGAGGCTTGGGGGATCCCATTCTCTTGGATAGTCCGAAAGCAGTAGATCCTTGCCCCTCCCTGAGCGGATCTTCTTGGCAGTATCACAGAGCCAACTCAGACTTTGAGTTGCATTGACATGCAGTTCGTAATTGTCCGCCGTTTCTCCCCAAAGGCTGTTCCACTCTTTGTCAAAGTCACGCAGTTGGAAAGGGTTCGCGATAATCAGAACCTTGGCCGGCTTGGCTCTCTTAGTCTCACTAACGACATATTGCAGCATGTCGCTGGCAGGGAATCCCTTGCTCTTGAGCAGGCAAAACCGGATAGGAAGACTTACCTGGGGCTCGGCTGAGACCGCAGCGTCCCGCTCAATCTGAACTTCCTCCGGGGAACGAAGTTCGACGTATTTCGTGCCTGTCTCGCGGATGAATTGAGCCACGAGAGGGTCCATGCCCAGCGGGAGTTCCTGTTCTTCGAAGCTCTCAGGCGAATGCGGGACTCCGCGTTCGGGGGATCGGGTGCCGCCTTGCTCATCAGCCGCCTGGGAGGCCGGTGTGCCTTTCGGCGGCTCTGAGGCTCGGGGGGATGCTTTGCCCAAGAATCGTTTCAGCCAGCCCATGCCAGATTCCCTTATCTTAGTGGTCAAGCAAGGTGCGCAGCTCGGCTGCACATAAACAGACTCAGTGAAAACCAAGAAGAGGTATGCAGCAAAGCTGCACCACCTGCAAAAAAACAAGAGCGGCAGGAGCGCAAGCTTACATCCGCTTCCTGCCGCTCCCTTCTTATCGGGGCGGAGAGATTTGAACTCTCGACCTCTTGACCCCCAGTCAAGCACGCTAAACCAAGCTGCGCCACGCCCCGTCGCGTTGCGACCTAAATCTTATACCGCCTGGCGGGCGAAAATGCTAGATGAAATCGGGAGAGCTCAACTGCCTTGAAGGAAGGCAAATGAGGTGAACGGCAGCTTTGCTGAATGTACCCAACTCTATTGCTTCGAGCAAACAATCCGGCCAACCAGCGCCGCCAGCATGAGCACTCCGGCAGTCGACATAAGCAGGCCTGGAATTATGTTTCCTGCAATAAACGACATGGTGGCCGCAGGCAGCGCGAATAGGACGGTTATCGCTTGGAGTATCGGTACCGCTATCTTCCGCTTCTGTTCCGGAATGCTCGTTTGTGCATCGGTCATGTCGGCTCTCCAAGCAAAATTACCTGACAGTTCCACTGCCTGACGGCCTTACTGCTTCCGCTGGTTTGTGTGTACGCGATTGACTGAAACCGCATCGATCACCGGCATGCCTTTGTTGGTTCCAGACAGGCTGCCGCACACGAGGCAGGCCTCCCCCGGGACCACGGGGATCTTGCCCTCATAAAGCACCCACAGGGGTTGCTGGCTAGCAATCGGTGTGACGGCCAGCACTTTCAGGCTGCCGGCATTCTGGCAGCCCTGTAAGAAGCAGAACAGCACCACGGGCTCGCCAATATTTTCGGCTGGGTAGGCCAGGGCCTCCTTGGAAAGGTTATTCATGGCCAGGGCATAGCGGAGGCAGTCGATGGAAATTCCCTCCAGCGCCTTTTGTGCATCGGCCAGCGCCCGCTGGGCCAGCTTGATCTGCTTCATATCGGGATTGGACACAGCTTCGATCACGGCGCAGGCCGCTTTGCGCATCTCGGCCAGCTTTGGACTGATGCCGCTGGTTTCACAGGCAGAACAACCTACCTTATAAGAGACAGGCACGTTCGTGGTCACGGCGCTGGCGCCCTGACGGTTGTGATAGATCGTTTGAGTGTTTGTTTGATTCCTGGTTTCAACCGTCTGACCCGTGCCGTTGCAGCCGCGGCAGTACGTCGCCTCCACAAGTTCCCTCGCCCGTATGGCGATTTCTTCGGGCGATGCGGGCTTGCTTGTTTTCGTCAGTCTTGGCAGAGTTGTTGCGATCTGTTCACGAGCGAGCTGTTTTCTTTGCTGGGCTTGCTGCTGTGAAAGCTGAGCCAGATCCCCCTCGGCCAGCGGCTTCGCCGGATCGGCCTTGGCCATTAAATCGGCCACGGCCTTCCATTCCGGGGCGAAATTGTCCCGCGACCGCCCCTGATCCAGTGCCATTGTGCAGACACCGATCACGCGACCCTGCATATCCATAAGCGGACCGCCGCTGGAACCATGAAAAATGCCTACATCTGTCTGTATGTAGTTGTAAGGGTTGTCGAGTTGATAGCCTTTCAGTTCCCTGGCAGCCTGCAATTCCTTGGCAGTTCTGATCGCAGAGACAATTCCCTGGCTCAGACTGAGCCGAAGGGCATTAGGAGCGCCCAGGCTGACTACCGGCTCGCCCACCTGGGGTAAATCCTGGCGACCCTTGAGAACCACCGGTATCGAAAGGTGTTCGACTGGTCTTAAGATCGCTAGATCGACATTGGGATCGGCGGCAAGTGCGACAAGTTTTACCGCATTGCCATCCACGGGCATCATTTGAATGGATTTGGCCCCATTTATCACATGCCAGTTCGTGGCTATCAAACCTTGGTCTGAAACAAAAAAGCCGCTGCCCAACCCCGCATCAGTGACTATTACTATGACTGCATCCTTGGCTGAAGAATAGACCTCCGCGGCTGTTTTTGCCGAGCTTGCCTGCGCCTCGACTCGCTGGGAGATCGTGCGCGTAATAAGCGGGTCTTGATTGCCTATACTGTCAGCCGCTTCCGCGAAACGCAAGCACGGTGAGATAACTGTAAAGGCGAGCAAGGCCAGAATAATCAACATCTTTATGCGCAAACGTTTCAGCATTTGAATCCCCGCATATCTGCCCAAGAGATTTGCTCCAATATTTCTCGATAGCACAGTTTATTGGCAAACGACCGCGTGTCAAGGTGGGCTTGTCACCAATTCGGCGACCAGAGCAGTCGATGAACTGGTGAGGGAAAAAAGAAAGGCCGCCCGAGGGGGCGGCCTTGCCTTTGACAATCTGCTCAACCACGGGCCTCTGGCCCGTGGGACTCATGGGCGAGACGCCCATGCTACGTCGCTGTGCAGGATTTCCGCCATGGCCACATCGGCGATGATGCGGTTCAGGGGCGTGCGCAGGCGACGCCAGGTTGCGCGGCAGCCGAAGGGCGGTGAGCCCGCGGGCAGGCGCCAGGTCAAATACGGGCCCAGCACGGAAGCCAGGGCCGCCCAGCGGCCGGAAAAGATGATTACATCCAGGCCGCCCATGGCCGCGGCGGCCGCGCCGGCCACCTGGAGCATTCGGTATTGCACGACCTCGCGTGCCAGCTTTGCCTCCGGCTCTTCGGAATGGAAGACTTCTCGCCATGAAGTCTTGCGGCCGACAAGGCCCACCAAACCACTCTCCTGCGTGAGCAGGTGGTTGATCTGCTCGGGCAGGAGCTTTTTCTGGGCCAGGGCGATGACGATCCCGCCATCCAGCTCGCCGCAGGAGGTGAGTCCCGGCAGGCCCTCTAAAGGCGTAGCGCCGCTGGTCACCATCACCGGGCGATTACCGATGATCGCCGCCGCCTCCGGCTGATTCTCCAGGCACAGGGACAAAATGCGCGGCTCCGAAGCGGACTTTTGCCTGCCCCTCTTTCGTGCCGGCTCCTGAGCACGTGGCTGCACGCCGCCTGGTGAAACAGGCCCTGGTAGCCGAACCGCCGCAGCCAGGGCAGATTCGTCCGATCAATGGCGTACCGCTGCTCGCGCGGCGGTAAATCCACGAAAAATGCGCTGCCGAAAGTCAACACCGCCGGCACGCCTGGAAATGCCTCTTTGCATGCTTCCAAAATCGTCAGCGCCCGCAGGATGTACAGCGGCGAGAATTCCAGCAACTGGTGCAATTTGCTCAACACGGCTTCATCAACGATTACCGGGCCGGCAAAATCTTCGCCGCCATAGGGCAGCGGTATCGCCAGCACCTCCGGCATGCGCGGGCCTCGCGGCACTGTTCGGAAATGTTCTTCAAAGCCGCGGCCACATCGGCAGTTTCTATGAATTCTCCGCTCTGGCGGCCAAAACAGACAGCCGCGCGGTTTGGCGAGGCGAACAGCGAAAACTTCAGGTTTTCGCGGCCGCCGGTTAAGACAAGGCAATTCACGACGCTTTCCTTTCAGTCCTTGCGGGCGGATCCTTGATGAGGCGATACGACTGCCGCGCAATGCCAAGTTCTTCGTTGGTTTCGATCACAAGAATACGCGTGGGGCTCTCATCGCTGGCCACATCCGCCGGCAGGTCCTTCACCGCCTCGTTGCGGGTAGTATCGATTTGCAGCCCCAGGGCCTCCATGCCGGTACACACGGCCCAGCGGACATACGGCACTTCCTGCCCGATGGTGTCGGTGAAGATCACCGCATCGGTCTTGCCCACGACCGTGAGGTACGCGCCGAGATATTTGCGAATCCGCCAGAGGTACGTCTGAGCGGTGGTCTCGGCGGCGGCATCGCCCTTGGCCATGGCGGCCAATACATCGCGGATATCTGCCGATTTGCCGTACATACCTAGGACGCCGCTGCGCTTATTAAGCAGATCCTCGACGCGCCGCTCATCGCCGGATGCGCCTAAGAGCAAGGTGAGCACCACCGCCGGGTCGAGATCGCCGCAGCGCGTGGACATCAAGAGGCCCTGCGTGGGCGAGTAGCCCATAGTGTTATCCACCGAACGGCCGTTCAGGATGGCGCACAAGCTGGCCCCGCCGGAGCCCAGGTGGCAGCTCACGGCATTTAGCTTTTCCATAGGCTTTCCCAGCATTTTGGCCGCCTCCGTGGCGACGTACTGGTGGCTGGTGCCGTGGAAGCCGTACTTGCGGAAGCCCTCCTCCTGCCGCAGCCGCGCAGGCAGTGCGTAGGTGCGGGCCCGCTCGGGAATGGTGGCGTGGAAGACCGTGTCGATCACCGCCACCTGCGGCAGGCCCGGGTAGAGCTTGCGGCAGGCCTTGATCAGGTTGATGGCCGGCGGGTTATGAAGCGGCGCCAGCGGCGCCGTCTGGTCCAGCGCAGCCAGTGCCGCATCATCGATGATCGCGTGGTCGGTGAACAGCGTGCCGCCGTGTACCATGCGGTGGCCGACAACATCCGGCTCCAAATCCGCCCCGCCGGTCAGCAACTTCATCACTTCGGCGAAGGCCGTGCCGTGATCCTTCATCGGCACGATGATCGTTTCCTTCCGGCCTCGCACCGTGTGCAGGATTCGCGAAGGCTCGGCCGTGGGCGGGCCCACGCGCTGGGCCTCGCCGCTGGCCAGTTGCACCTCGCCGGGCATCTCGATCAGCCGGTACTTCAGCGAAGAGCTGCCGCAATTGAGCACCAGGATCTTCATCGTCTGTCCCTGTTTGGCTTGAGCCTTAGATTTCATCGCTCGTCCAGCCAAACACGGGGATGCCGATCAGGCTGTGTACGATTGACGCCGTGCCGTACATAGCCTCGACGAGCTTGTCGGTTTCGACGTACTCGCCGCGGGCGTGGGCCAGCTCTTCGCTGCCGGGCCCGTAGCCGATGGTCGGCACGTTGAACTCGCTCACCAGCACGCCGCCGGCGGTGCCCATGCCCAGCCGGCCAAGCTTCCACTTGCCGCAGCGAACCTGGCAGCCGGCCGCCTCCAGGCCTTGCCGCGCGCGGCCCATGAGCCAGTGGAACGGGTCGATCGCCCAGGCGTGCGCCAGGTGCCGCACCAGCGTTGTACGGCCCGTGTACATCCGCTGCTGATCCTGGCGAATGGCGACCTCGACGGCGACGGAGCCGGAATTCCGGGCGATAAGCTCGGCCTCGTGCTTTAGCTGGTTCACAACCTGCGCGGGTTGGTTGCCATTGGCCAGCCGACAATCCACCGCAATGCTCGCGCGGCGAAGCCCCGCACTGGTATCAAACCGTGGGTCCTCCACGGAAAAGTATTCCTGGCCGCCTTCGCCCGTGTCGCCCTCGCGATTGGTCGTGCGGATGTCCTCGAAGATCTGCCGCGCGGCATCATCCACCTGGAAGGGATTGGCGCCTTCGACCGTGATCTCAACCTCCATCCAACCGTCGTGGCCGTAATAAATGCCCAGGCCTGTACACTCGCCCAGGATGGCGTAATCTGGCCGCAGCTCGAGCTGCGGCAGCGTCGTTTCCATCAATGTACGAACGCCCACGCTGCGGCCGTTCTGCTCGGCCACGCTGGCGGCGACGATAAGATTGCCGCGCAGGGGCAGGAGGCTCCGCTTGAGCAGTTCGGCGGCGTAGATCTGCGCGGCCAGGCCCGCCTTGCAGTCCGCCGCGCCCAGGCCGTACAGCTTGCCGTTTTCAACGCGGCCGCTATAGGGCGACTCTTTCCAGTCGCCTTCCGGCTCGACCGTGTCCATGTGGGAATTCAGCAGGACCGTCGGTCCGCCATCTCGGCCGAACATAATGCCCAGGACGTTGCCCGCCTGGTCGTGCAGCACCCTGTCGAAACCGGCCTTCTGCATGTCGCGCTCGACAAGCTCCGCGACCGGAGCCTCTTTGAGGCTGGGGCTGGGGGTTTGAATAATCTTTTTGGCCAGTTCAACGGCCCTGTCGCCGCTCCGTCGGCTCTTTGCTCTTAAAATCCGGTACATCGTATTTCTCCCAGAAAACCCTTCAAAACCTGAACGAAGTGTGCTCCAAGCACACTTTCACAACCGTAATGAATAGAGCAATTAGCGGGCCAGAAGACGCGTTTACTGTAACTCCTGTAATTCAAGTTAGTTAGATGCTTCATAATATGGTTGCATTTTTTGCAATATCATTGCATAATGCAATACAGTAATTGCGATTTGCAATGATTCCGCGTGTTGGGCAAATTGCCCAACACTGTACTTTGAGACAATGAGCACCATCAAAAATGAAAGCCGAAGATCTTAAGCTTCCCGAACTGGTGGACTTTTCTCGCGGCCTTTTAAGCCTGCGCGGCCGTCGCCTGGTTCTGCACGACCTGCGGGCCTTCGCCCAGTTCCGCCGGGACCTGATTGAATCCGTGGGCCTGGACCAGGCCAAGCGCATCCTGACCCGGTTCGGTTCTTTCTGGGGCAAGGCGGATGCCGCGGCGATGAAGCGCATTTTCCAATGGGATGATTTGGACGAATTGCTCAGGGCCGGGCCGCAATTGCACGCCCTGCAAGGCGCGGCGAATGATCTGGTCAAATCGCTGGAGATCCACGCGGAGACTGGCAAGTTCCGGATGGAGCTGACCTGTCACGATTCGGGCGAGGCCGAAGAGCACCTGGCCGAGCTTGGCGCATCCGAAGCGCCCGTCTGCTGGGTGATGATGGGCTATGCCAGCGGGTACGCCTCGTACTGCATGGGGAGGGACATCTATTTCCTGGAGCACAAGTGCCGCGCTATGGGCGATCATGTCTGCGCCGCCACGGGCATGGATGCGGCTTCCTGGGGCGAGAAGCTCACGCCGCACCTGCCGTACTTCCGCGCGGACGACATCCAGGGCAAGATCCTCCAACTGACGCAGGAGCTGGAAAAGAAGGACCAGCAACTTGCGCGGCAGCGCGCGCAGCTTGGCCTGCCCCCCGCTACAGTGCTGCCGGACATGGTGGAGATCCGTTCACCGGCTTTCCGCCGCACGCTGGATCTGGCCCTGCGCGTCGCGCGATTTGATAC
Source organism: uncultured Phycisphaerales bacterium (assembly GCA_963785635.1). Taxonomy (GTDB): domain Bacteria; phylum Planctomycetota; class Phycisphaerae; order SM23-33; family FEN-1343; genus FEN-1343. The sequence goes on along the minus strand of CAWAWB010000002.1, from coordinate 184,982 downwards.
CTCCGTCCTGATCACCGGCGAGAGCGGCACGGGCAAGGAAGTGCTCTCTCGGTACATACACAACCTCTCCAACCGCAGCGGCGGGCTCTTCCTGGCCGTAAACTGCGGCGCCCTGCCTGAGACGCTGCTGGAAAGCGAGCTTTTCGGCCACAAGGCGGGCTCTTTCACCGGGGCCACGCACGATCGCATCGGCCTTTTTGAGCAAGCCGGCGGCGGCACGCTGTTCCTGGATGAGATTGGGGACGTGAGCGCGGCCATGCAGGTCAAGCTGCTGCGCGTCCTCCAGGAGAAAGAAATTTTCCGCGTGGGCGAGAGCACGCCGCGCAAGGCGGATGTGCGTATTCTCGCGGCGACCAACCGCGACCTGCCCGCGGCCATCGCCGCCGGTGAATTTCGTGAAGACCTGTTTTACCGGCTGGGCGTGATCATCATCGACGTGCCCCCGCTGCGCGAGCGCAGCGAGGACATCCTGCCCCTGGCCCGCCACTTCGTGAAACTTTTCTCCCGGCAACTGGACCTGCCTAACTTGCGCTGGACCCGACGTCCCTGGATTATCTCCAAAGCTACGATTGGCCGGGCAATGTCCGGGAATTGGAAAACGCCATCGAACGCGCGGCGGTGCTCAGCCGCGACGGCCTCATTACGCCCGATCTGCTGCCGGGCGCCGTTACGCGGGCCGCCTCGACCGGCAGAATGCTTGATCCAGCCAAGCGGACGCTGGCCGAGTTGGAAGCGCAGCATATCGAGAACGTGCTGAAACTCACCGGCGGCAACAGGACCCAGGCCGCGAGAATCCTGGGCATAAGTCCATCTACGTTGTGGCGCAAGCGGCAAGCATAATTAGTGCCCTGCAGCGATGTTCCGCCGAAATGCCCGCCTTGAATACCGGCCTCCGGGCCGCTAGTATTGACCCCAAGTAGACATAACCGGTCCTCAGCAGGGAAATTACAGAAATACCCATGGGCGATGCCAGCCTCAAATTCGGAATCATCTGTAAGGGCACGACGCTTGAAGCATGGCAGGCCAGTTGCCTCAAGCAGTTGATGCTGGTGACCGGCGTGGAGCCGGGGCTGCTGATTGTTGTCTGCCCCGCCGCGCGGGAAGTGCCGGGTAAAGTTCTGTGGCGGGCACTTCAGTCCAGATTCAACCGGAAATGTCGATCGCGCCAGCGGGTGAACATGGACACTCGATTCGCCGACACGCCGCGCATCGAGTGCAGTACCACCACCTGGGACCAAGGTTCTCTGCACTTTTCCGATGAAGACGTGCAGCGCATAAGCCAGTACGAATTGTCGTTTATCATCAACTTCGCTGAAGAGGCGGTGCAGGGCGGCGTGCTCCAGGCAGCCCAATATGGGGTCTGGGGGTTCCAGCACGACAATCCCCGGTCGTATCGCGGCGGGCCGGCAGGCTTCTGGGAGGTCTACGAGGGCGCCAGGATCATCGGCGCGGTGCTCAAACGATTCAGTACTAATGCGGACCAGGAATTCCTCCTGCACGAAGGCCACTTTCGCGCCGAATCCGGCTGGTCCGGCTATATTGCCACCGTGGATAAGGTACTGATGGGGTCGGCCCCCTGGCCGGCGCGGATCTGCCGCGAAATATTGAACGGGAAAACGACGGCCGCCGCGGGCGTGCCCTGCACGCCCTGCGACAGAATTCGAACTGAACCCACGGCAGTGCAATCGCTCATCTTCCTGGGCCAATGCGTGGTACACGAGCTGGCGGCCAAAATGCATTGGATATTCCGCGAGGAACAATGGAATGTCGGCTACGCCCCCGTGCCGGCCTCCAAATTGCTGGATGCGCCGGAACTGAAGAACGTTCACTGGTACCCGCCGCTGCCCCGAAATGAATATCTCGCCGATCCAATGGGTGTAATCGACGGCGACAGGCTCACAATCCTGGCGGAGCATTTTGACTATCGCACGCATAAGGGACAGATCATGGCCCTGGCCTTCCAGGACGGCCAGCCGACCGGCGCGGCGGCCGCCGTCATCCAGGAGCCCTGGCACCTGTCCTATCCCCAGTTGGTGCCTAATGGAGAAACTTTGTACTGCGTTCCTGAGGCCGCCGCTTCGGGATCCATCTGGGCCTACAAGCCGCTGCGTTTCCCGGATGAATGGCAGCGCGTGGGGCCGCTGCTCAAGAACGTCCATGTCGCCGACTCCACAATCTTCAAGCACGACGGCCGTTGGTGGCTCTTGGGGACGATGACCGGCGGCTACCGCGAGCAAAGCTACGTGCAGCTGCACGCCTGGTACGCCGATGAGATTCTGGGCGAATGGACGCCCCACCTCTGCAATCCGCTGAAGACGGATGTCCGCTCCAGCCGGCCGGCGGGCCCGCCTTTTACGCACGCCGGAAAGCTTTACCGGCCGGCACAGGATTGCTCCAACGGCTACGGCAGCGCGGTTACCATCAATGAAATCGTCACGCTGACGCTCAGCGACTTTGAAGAGCGGACGGTTGCGCGGCTGCTGCCCTCCCGCAGTTGGCCGTACAACGCGGGCATCCACACGCTGTGTGCCGTGGACGGCGGCGTGGTGATTGATGCCCGCCGGTGGCGGTTCATTCCCGGCTGCATGCTGGACAAGCTGAAAGAGTTCGTGGGGCTCTCGCCAAAAGCACGACGTCTCTACCGCGACGGCTGAACAAGATAGCTTACAGGTGACAGGTTACAGGTGACACAAGATAGGTTACAGGTGACAGGCGAAGAAACAACCGGAAACGGCTTCCGCAGCCGCGTCTGTGCCCTGTGCCCTGTACCCTGAACCCTGTAATCTGAGTTTCCGCTTGCCGCTTCCATTTCTCCAGCACGTCTATAAACTAGAGCCGGTTCGCCTTTCAAAAACGAGGTGCACGGATGCCTTCGCCGCCGCTGGCTCTATTGGGCCGATTCGCCGTGATCGATCAGATCGTGCTGGGCGCCTATCTGCTCGGCATGCTGGCCCTGGGCAGTTGGTTTCACCGCCGCGAAAAATCCACCGATGACTATTTCCGCGGCGGTCGGCGCGTGCCCTGGTGGGCGGCGGGCCTGTCCATCTTCGGCACGGCCATCAGCTCCATCACCTACCTGGCGGTGCCGGGCAACGCCTTTGAATCCGACTGGGCGATGATCATCGCCCGCTTTTCGCCCCTGCTGCTGATTCCCGTGATTACGGCCGTGTACATCCCCTTCTACCGCCGGCTGGATGTGACGACGCCGTACGAATATCTGCAAAAGCGTTTCAATACGCCCGTGCGCCTGCTGGCCAGCGGGCAGTGGCTGCTGCTCCAGTTTGTGCGCATGTCCATCATCATCTATCTGCCCTCGCTGGCCCTGGCGACCATGACCGGCATCAACGTCAACCTGTGCATCCTGCTGATGGGCGTGGTAACCACAATCTACACGATGCTCGGCGGCATCGAGGCGGCGGTGTGGACGGATGTGGTGCAGGTGATCGTGCTCATGGGCGGGGCGGTGGTGACGTTGCTGTTTGTGATCGCCCGCGTGGATGGCGGTTTTGCCTCCGTGTTGCACGAGGGGCTAAGTGCAGGCAAATTCAACACCTTCCACTGGGACTGGGGTTTCGCCGCCCCCGCCGTGTGGATCATGGTGCTGGGCGGGGCCATCAATGATTTTTCAGTCTATACCACCAACCAGGCCCTGGTGCAGCGGTACATGGTGACGCCGGACCTGCGCCAGGCCCGCCGCGCGATCTGGACTCAGCGCCCTGGGCGGCATTCCCACCGGCTTTCTCTTCTTCTTTTTAGGCACGGCGTTGTGGGTCTTTTATAAGCAGCATGCAGACCTTTTGTCGGCCGCTGCCACTAGCGGCGGGAAAATCAAAAGCGACGGCATATTTCCCCTCTTCATGGTGCAGCAGTTGCCTCCGGGCGTTTCGGGCCTGGTGATCGCCGGGCTGTTTTCCGCGGCCATGGGCGCGGTGTGCAGCGGCGTCAATTCCATCTCCGCCGCGCTCACCACGGATTTTGTGCGGCCGTTCCTGAAATCGCCGCGCGAACGCTCCATGCTGCTTCTTGCGCGGCTGCTCACCCTGGCGGCCGGGCTTGTGGCCACGGGGGCAGCGCTGGTGATGGCGCGGTGGAAGATCGATTCCTTCTACCTGTTCTTCAACAGCGTGCTGGGACTCTTCACCGGCGGCGTGGCGGGTCTATTTGTGCTGGGGATCTTTACTCGCCGCGCAACGGCCTGGGGCAGTTTGATTGGGGCCGTGGCGGCCAATGGGGTGATGGTGGCCATGGCCATAACGTGGCGCAACGTGCCTGCTAACCAGCGGCCCCTGCACGGCATGCTGTATGGCGTGATCAGCCTGGCGGTGTCGATTGTCATCGGTTATGTGGCAAGCTTGCTACTGCGGGGGCGGACCAAACCGCTGGATGGACTGACAGTCTTCACGAGCGAAACAAAACAGGCCAGTGCAGCTGCGCGAGAGCACATATCAATAAAAGCATAGGCACCAAGAGCACCAAGTCTTATTGCGAATTGCCAATTGCGAATTGAGGAGGCAGAGAAAGTCATTTCGGCAGGTCATTGTTTTTCTTGCCTTTACTCTTTCTTCCTTTGTGTCCTTTGTGATCTTTGTGGTTCTCTTAGTTTTTAGAAATCGCCTGCCGCAAGAACCCCTGCGCCGCCTTCAACCTTCTTTGCGCGGCCGCAAAATCCACCCCGCACTCGTGCATCACGATCGCCACCTTCACCTGGCCGCGGGCCTCTTTTAAAAGCGCGATGGCTCTCGCTTTATCCAGGCCGGTCACAGCCGAGACAATTCGGGCGGCGCGGTCGCGCAGTTTCACATTCGTCGCCCGCAGGTCCACCATGAGATTCTCGTACACCTTCCCGAGCCGCACCATGGAGGCCGTGGTGAGCGTGTTTAGAACGAGCTTGGTGGCCGTGCCGGCCTTCATGCGCGTCGAGCCCGTAATCGCCTCCGGTCCCACGACAGGACAAATCACCACATCCGCTTTCACCTGGCGGCGGACCTGGGGCGAGCAGGTGATAAAGAGCGTGGCCGCGCCGACTTTTTTTGCCTCGGCGACCGTACCGAGAACGAAAGGCGTCAAGCCGCACGCGGCGATGCCGCAGACCGTATCGCGCTCCGTGATTCGTTTCTTAACAATTGCCGCCGCGCCGGCCGCAGGTTCATCCTCGCGGCCCTCGGCCGAGCGCACCAGCGCCCGCCTGCCCCCCGCGATGATCCCCTGCACCATCGTGCGGGAAACTCCGAAGGTGGGCGGGCACTCCGCCGCATCGAGCACGCCAAGGCGGCCGCTCGTGCCCGCGCCGACGTAAAAGAGCCGGCCGCCGCGGCGGAAACGCTCGACGATGATCTCCACAGCCGCGGCGATTTTTCTGCCTTCCTTCGCCACGGCCGGGGCGACCCGTGCATCTTCGCCGTTGATGGCATGAACGATGCCCAGGGCATCGAGTTGGTCGATCTTCCGCGTGCGCGGGTTTCGCTGCTCGGTGGTTAACTTAGATCGATCTTGCATGTGTCTTTCGTAGCACGGGCATCTTGCCCGTGAGTCGCACGGCCATCTTGGCCGTGCTTTTTCCTTTGTCTCTTCTGGCCTTGCCCACGGGCGAGACGCCTGTGGAACTCATGGGCGAGACGCCCATGCTACGCCTAACTCGCCGGAACAATTTTTCCCAGCACCACCGGCCGCCGCGCCCCCGTCGCCGAGGGCACGTTATTCGCGCGGCCGCGGATCGTCTCGGCCGCGAGAATCGCAAACGAGACCGCCTCTTTGGCATCGGCATTGAGGCCCAATTCATCCATAATCAGCACGTGGGCGGGCTGCATCAAATCCCGCAGCATGTCCACCATCGTGCCGTTGCGCGAGCCGCCGCCGCAAAGGATCAGTTCATCCACGCCGCCCGGCAGCTTTCGACAGGCAAGGGTAATGGCGTTGCAGGTAAACGCCGTGGCCGTGGCCACAAGATCGGCATGTTTGAGTTTGAGCTTCTTTGCGCGGCGGCACAGCTTTTGCGTAAAGGCCGCACCGAAGTCTTCGCGGCCCGTCGTCTTGGGCCAGGGGCGTTTCAAATATGGATGGTGTAGCAACTGGGCCAGCAGAATGGAGCATGTTTTGCCCCGCGCGCGAGTTGGCCATCCCGGTCGAACTGCTCGCGCCCGCGCGTGTGGCGGCGGATGAGTTCATCAATCACCATATTGCCCGGGCCCGTGTCCAAGGCCAGCACATCGCTGATCTTTGTAGCCGCAGGCAGATACGTGATGTTGGCGATGCCGCCGATGTTGCACAGCACGCGGGTCTTCGTTTTATGCGAGAACAGCACGAAATCCGCGTAGGGCACCAGGGGCGCGCCTGGCCGCCGGCGGCCATGTCACGTGGGCGAAAATCCGCGATTGCCGTAATGCCCGTCCGCTCGGCGATGATCGAAGGCTCGGCGATTTGCAGCGTGGAACGAACTGTTTTGCCGCCTTCGCGCCGCGGCGAAGGCAGATGGCAGATCGTCTGGCCGTGCGAACCGATCAAATCAATTTGGTTTAGCTTCACACGCGCCGACCGCGCCAGCTTGATCACCGCCTCGGCAAACAATTCCCCCAACAGCGCGTTCATGTGGCAGATGCGCGGCGTATCGGCCTTGCCCGCGCACATCTCCAGCACCGCCCGCCGCACTTCCTTTGGATATGGGTATGTACGAAACGCCTTTAATTCGGCGCTTTTTCCTGTAATTTCAACGAGTGCCGCATCGATGCCATCGGCGGAAGTGCCGGACATGAGACCCACCACCCGCAGCGTGCGTTTGCCTGCCAGCGCCATCCAGTTGGTGTTGGACATGGAGACGCCTCAGGACCGGCCCAGAAGCCGCTTGAAGAGAGATGGTTTATCAAACTGCTGCGGGAAGAATTGCCGCAGCGCCCGCACGACGATGCGATAGTCGCTGTCGTGCGCAGGAGGGCCGCCGGTAAGCTGCCGCGTCTTCTGCCGGGCCATCATCGCATCGGCCAGGCGGCCATCATCCAGGAGGTGCGCCACGAACTTTTTTGCCTCTATCTCTTCGACATGAGCGTCCTTATTCAACTCTGCGCACACATCCCGCACATACTGGCACACCAGATCGAATCGCTCCTGGAGACGGTCGAGCTGCTCCGCCGTGGCATCCACGCTGACGGAGAGCCCCAGCTCGCGCATCTGGCTGACCCGCGCCGATGGCGCCGGCCGCGCGGGCGGCGGTTCCAGCCTTCTGGCGCCCTGCTCCGCTGATGCTTGTGCGGGCGCTGGCCCGCTGGCGGTCGCCCCCGCGCCGGCTTTGCCTGCGCGGGTCATCCGCTTGAGCCGTTCGATCACGCGCAGCTTGCCGGCCTTCATGGGCTTCTTGCCGCGCTCTTTATCCCGCTTTCTGCGAGGTCTGGCCATGGGCAAGAGTATAACTGGGTGAATGGTCGTTAATACAGAGATGTGAATGCCTGTATGGGAAGAACTGTTTTCGGAACGTCAAAAAGCGACCCCCGCAGACCCGCTGAAAAGAACTGCTTTCTAAACATTTGCTCTCTCAAGTCTTACAACTCATTGGCAGCCTTGGCGGCCTTGTCGATATTGTAAGTTCCTTGTTTCCAAGATGTTAATGCAAGACCGCCAACGCACGATGACTCATAAACAGTTTATTGTTCATTTTATCATTTTTATATTCAACTAAATTAAGATGTAGTTGAATAACATTCAGCCTTCCGAGCAGTCTTGAATATGGTGGCAATCTGGCAATCTTGGCAACCTTATCCAAAAACCCCAATAAAAACGGACTCTTTTCAGATTGCCAACCATTGCAGATTTGGCAATCTGGTTGGCAATCTGGTAAGACCGCCGCGTTGCGTTGACCTGACCCCGCAAGTCCTGTATATTACCCAACCTGCGCGGCGGCGGGCGCGGGCCCAGACACCATGCTTAAACATAAGTCCAGAACTGACAAGATCTTTGTTTTCACCTTGGACCCGGTCCTCGGTGAAGACATTCGCGAGCGCTTGGCTGCGGACCCCCGCACGGACGATTGCCAGATCATACTGCCGCGCGGAAATGAGTGGCCGCCCCAGAACCCCCTGAAAGATGAGGACCTGCGGCCCCTCTTGCAGGAAACCATCACCGGCAGGCTGGTCATCCTGGATGTGCGGCGGCAAACTTTGCCCCGCATCCAGCAGTCCTACAACCGCATCATGGGCTATAACCGCGGCGACCTGAACGAGCGGGTCTTCTGCCTCGCCATCGGCGATGGGCCGGCGAATCTTTTTTCACCGGGCAGCACGCTGGAGGTTTTTCGCTCGCTGCTGGCCAAGACGCGGCTGGATTACGGGGCCTCCATGTTCTTTTTCGACCCGTTCATCCATTACGCCCACGAGGAAATCGTGGAGCTTGGCCTCATCCGCGGGGATTCGCTGCCGGTGAAAATCCCGCGGCGGCTGGCCTCCTCCTTCCAGGAGGAAAACGCGGATGTGGAGCAGGTGCGAAGATATTTCCGCGGCTGGGGCGTCGATTCCGCCAGTCTTGCGGCCACAAAAAAACGAAGGCAGGAAAAGCTCGCGCGGCTGTACGAAAAGCGGCTGCAAAAGGTGTACGGCGATGAGGCGCAGCAGTGCCAGGCAATGCTCGGCCGCAAAGGAATGGTCTTGCGCGATGAGACGCTGCGCATGGTCGTTTATCCGCTGCACTTTGAATACTGGGTTTCGCAGCTTGTAGGTAACGCTCGGGCAAATAGTTAAGTTTTGAAAACGAAGTGAACCTTGCATTTGGCAGGCTCGTATTTCTTTGCATGTACAGGCTCTTGCCTCGTCGCTCATCGCTGGTAACATATTAGCCCTGATTGGGTTCGCGTTGATGGATATACAGCGATGTGGATAAGGCCGATCGGAGACATTCAACGATGATGAAGGTCAATGACCTCCGCAAGAGTTTCGGGACAATAACCGCGGTGGACGGCATTTCGTTCGCGGTCAATCGCGGCGATGTGCTGGGCTTTTTAGGCCCAAACGGCGCGGGCAAATCCACCACGATGAAGATCCTGAGCTGCTTTCTCCGCCCCGACAGCGGCACGGCCACCATCGCCGGTTTCGACGTGGTGCGCCAATCGCTCAAGGTGCGGCGGAACCTGGGCTACCTGGCGGAAAACGCGCCGGCCTACGAAGAGATGACGGCGCACTCGTTTCTGAATTTCGTTTGCGACGCCCGCGACATTCGCGGCGACAAACGGCGGGACGCCATCGAGCGGGTCACCAACAACTGCGCCCTGGCCAGTGTGATGCATCAGCCCATCGGCACGCTTTCTAAAGGTTTTCGCCGCCGCGCGGGATTGGCCCAGGCGCTTATTCACGATCCGCCGGTGCTGATCATGGACGAGCCGACGGATGGCCTCGATCCCAACCAGAAGCACGAGGTGCACCGCCTGATCCGATCGCTCGCGGCCGAAAAGTGCATCGTGCTCTCCACGCACATCCTGGAAGAGGTGGATGCCGTGTGCAACCGCGTGGTCATCATCGCCCGCGGCAAGGTGCTGGTGGATTCGACTTCGCCTCAGCTGTGCCAGCGCGAGGGCGGCACGCTGGATGAGGTCTTCCGCAAGCTCACCCGCACCGGCGCGAAAAAGGAAACCGTGAAAGGCGGTGCGGCATGAACGGCATGCTGAGCGTACTGAAACGCGAGGTCAAGGCGTACTTCACCACGCCGGTGGCGTACGTCTTCATCGTGATCTTCCTGTTCTTCTCGAGCTTTCTCACGTTCAAGAATGGTTTTTACGAGGCGCGGCAGGCCTCGTTGTGGGCCTTCTTTGAGAACATGCCCATGCTATTCCTGTTCCTCGTGCCGGCCATCGCCATGCGGCTGTGGGCCGAGGAGCGGCGGACGAATTCCATCGAGCTGCTGCTGACGTTGCCCATCACCTGCACGCAGGCCGTGATCGGCAAATTCCTGGCGGCCTGGGCCGTGCTGGCCATCGCGCTGGCGCTGACCTTCCCGCTGGCCATCACCGTGGCCTGGCTGGGCCATCCTGACCCCGGGCCGATCATCACCGGTTACCTGGCGGCGCTGCTGCTGGCGGGTGCGTACCTCTCCATCGGCAGCCTGTTTTCGGCCATCACGCGAAACCAGGTGGTGGCGTTCATCCTGGCGGTGGTGGCGTGCGGCCTGTTCCTGTTCGCCGGCAGCCCCACGGCCTTGAACCTCGTGTCGCACGCCCTGCCCATGCCGATTGTGGAGCAGATGGATAGCCTCTCGCTCCAGAGCCATTTCGAGGCGCTGGTGCGCGGCGTGATCGAACTGCGCAACCTGCTCTTGTTCGTCCTGCTCATGGCCGCCGCGCTGTGGGCGAATGTCGTCGTTCTTGAAGAAAGGAGGGCCGCCTGATGAAGGCCCTTCGCACCACCATAGCCATCGCATGTATCGCGATCATCGCGGTGTCCGCGGCCTTGATCGGCATGAAGCTCACCGGCAACGCCCGCGTGGCGGACCTCACGCAGTACAAGCTGTACGAGCTTTCCGGCGGCACGCGGTCCATCCTGGCCAAGCTCAATCAGCCCGTGACGTTGAAGCTGTACTACTCCCGCACCGCGGCCTTGAAGGGCGGCGAGGACATTCGCTACTTCAACAACTATTACGGGTACGTCCGCTCGCTGCTGGAAGAATATGTGCGGCTGTCGGGCGGGCACCTCAAACTGGAGGTGATCGACCCCCGCCCCTTCAGCAATGATGAGCAGGACGCCACGCAGTTCGGCATCACGCGCGTGCCCATCACCGAAGATGAAGGTTTCATGTTCGGCCTGGTGGCGACCACGGAACTGGGAAAGCATAAGGAAATCGCCATCTTCCAGCCCAACCGGCAGGAACTGGTCGAGTATGACATCTCACGCATCATCTCCGAGCTGATGCAGCGGGAAAAGAAGACCGTAGGCATCATTTCCTCGCTGCCTGTGGCGGGCGAGGACATGTCGCCATATCTCATGCAGATGCTCCAGATGCAGGGCCAGAACCCGCCGCAGCCGTGGACCTTCGTCACGCAACTGCGCAACACGTACGACGTGAAAAACGTTCAGACCGCCGATGGAAAGATCGTCGAGAAAGTCGATTTCCTGCTGGTGATTCATCCCAAGAACCTCGAGCAGCAGGCCCTCTTCGCCATCGACCAGTACGTGATGGGCGGCGGCCAACTGATGATTTTTGAAGACCCGTACTGCATCGCCGATCAGCCGCGAAAGAACCAGAATAACCCCTACATGGCTATGAGCCAGGATCAGTCCAGCATCTTGAACGCCCTGACCGACAAATGGGGCGTGACGATGCAGGTCTCCAAGATCGCCGCCGACCGCAGCCTGGCCGTTTCCCCCGGCAGCCAGGGCGGCCGCGTGGCCGAGCCGCTGCCGGTGCTCATGGAACTCCAGGGCAACGACAACTTCAACCGCAGCCAGCCCATCACCAAGGATCTCGACGGCCTGCACGTGGTGACCGCCGGCGTGCTGACCGGCACGAATGTGCCGGGCATAACGGTGGACACGCTGCTTCAGACCTCCCCCACCGGCACGACCTGGACGCCCTCCAGCCCGTGGCAGCTTCGCCAGCTCGATGGCGAGGCTATCGGCCGCGCGATCGTGGATGGAAAGCAGCCGGAGATGCTGGCCTGTGCCTTGACCGGGCAGTTCAAGACGAACTTCCCCCAGGGCATCGACATCCCCACAGCCCTGAATAATGATGAACCCGCCAGCAAACCGGCGGATGAAGCCGCCTCGCAGCCCGCCAGCCAGCCTTCCAAGAAGGTCAAGCACATCGAGGCGGTGAAAGAGGCGGCCGCAGGCGCACGGGTGATCGTCGTTTCGGACGTGGACATGATCTCCGACATGATGGCTTACCGCCGCACGATGTTCGGCATGGCCCAGATGGGCGGCAATGCCCCGTTCATCCTCAATGCCATCGATTACCTGTCAGGCTCGTCCGACCTGATCTCCATCCGCACCCGCGGCCAATTCGCGCGGCCGTTCGAGCGGGTGGACCGCATCCAGGAACAGGCCGCCAAGGAAACCGCCAGCCAGGTCGAGGCCATCCGCACCCGCCTGGGCGAGTATGAAATGAAGCTTAGGCAACTGGAGCAGGGCGCCAACAAGGAAAACCTGACCCTGGTGGAGAACCAGGCGATCAAGGAACGTAAGGCCGTTGAGATCGACGTCATGAAGGCCAACCAGGAACTGCGGCAGCTCCAGGCCCACAGCCACGAGAGAGTCGAGCAACTGGGGCAGAACCTTCAGATTATCAACATGGTGGCCGCGCCGGGTGCGCTGCTGCTGATCGCGATTATCCTCGCTGTTATCCGCTATGCCCGTGCGCGGCGGTACGCCGCACGGAGGGCCGAACAATGATTCTGACCGACCGCAAACTGTACGTGCTGATCCTCCTGGCCGCCATTCTCTCGGCTGTGGCGCTGATAATGTACGCCCACAAGCCGTCAACGGCCGTCAACTTCGCCGCCGATACGCCCATCATCCAGGGCCTGGATGTGGAGAAGGTCGGCCGCATCGTCATCACCAAGGGCGGCAAGACGGCCACGCTCTCGCGCCAGGGCGACCACTTCGTGATCGTCGATCACAGCAGCTACCCCGCCTCCAACGACCGCATCAACAAGCTGCTGCTGTCGCTGCTGGACATGCGCGCGGGCGAGCTGGTGACCAAGAATCCGGCCAATCACGCCGAGCTCGGCGTGGCGGCGGCCAGCGCGGATGTAGCCGTGGTGAAAATGTTCGCCTCCAGCGAGGCTCCGGCAACGCAGATCGCTGATGTGAATAGCGCCGCGCAGGCCGCCGCGGCAGAAAAACCGATCATGACCATCCTCTTAGGTAAGGACGTGGCCGCCACAGGCGCGCAATACGTCCGCCTGGATGGCCAGGATGCGGTGTACACGACGCAGGTGCGGCCGGATGTCTCGGCGGAGTTCACTCAACTTATCAATTCCTCGCTGGTGAACGTGCCCACCACGGATGTCGAGAAGGTGACCGTGCGGAATAAGGACGGCAGCTACACGCTGGCCCGCGAAGGCGAAAAGGTAAAGCTATCGCCCATGCCCGAGGGCAAGGAGCTTAAGGAAAACGTGGCGCAGAGCACGCTGGAGGCGCTTTCGTCGCTGCCCGTGGAAGATGTGATGACAACCATGTCGCTGGAGTCGACCCAGATCGCCTTTGACGTTGACTACACCTGCCAGACGAAAAGCTACCTCACCTACGATGTTCGACTGGGAACCAAGGGCGAGGACTTTTATGTGATGGTCTCCTGCCAGGGCCCCAGTAATGAACTGGTGAGTGAAAGCCAGAAGATCGGCGAGCAGGACCCCAAGGAAAAACTGGAGATGAAGTCGACCGTGCTTGCCGCGCACGACAAGGCCGAGGCCTTCAACCAGGCCAACGGCCAGTGGATCTACAAGGTTTCCAAGTGGACGGCCGAGCGTCTGCGCCGCAGCGCCGCGGAGTTGGTGGATTCACCGGCCAGCCCACCCGGCGCGGATAAAGGCATTCCCGAGAAGACGGGCCTCTTAGGACCAAATCCCATTCCCGGTGTGCCGGCGGGAGCACCTGCCGGGGAGGAATAGTAAGGTACATGATCTTTATGTGGCACAGCCGCCCTCGGCTGTGCCATTTTTTTTGAAACACTTGCCCTTCCCGCAGGTCTATATTCTCAACCAAAGGAGCTAACGATTGAACGGCCGCGCGGGGCAACCCAAGACCCATTCGACCCATTCCAGATTTCGTCCCTGGATTCTCACGGCCTTTCTCTTTTTTGTCGGCCAGACTTCCAGGGGCTGCGGACCAACGAAGGAACAGATTCTTCAGTACGAATTGGTTCTGGCCGTGGTCGGCCTAGTCCTTGGGTTAGCCATTGTGCTCCTGGGCCGGCGGATCGCTTACCGTGGTAAATGGTTCGTCTGCAGCCATTGCCTCAAAGCCCAGACCCCTTCAGTGAAAGATGCACAAATGCAAGTTTGTCCTCTGTGCGGCAAGGAAACGCTGGTCACGTATCTGCCAAAGCGCGACCTGGCTGCCGTTGTTCCTAAGGATGACTTGGCGAAGAAGATGGGCAGAAAACGCGCCGCAATTCTGGCCCTGCTGCTGGCAACGGGAACGCTGGCCGTTTTCTCAGCTCTCAGCGGATTAACTCTATTGGTGCGAGGCGATGGGTACGCCGGTTACAACAACATAGCCCTCTTTCCGATTAGCTTTATCCTCTGTGGTACGGGGCGCTGTTTGGGCCTGGGGTGGGGCTACGCATTTGTGAATTTCTCCGCCTTTACCGAGTTCCTAAGTTCCTGGCCGCTATCCACACCCGAAATTCCATCCATAGTCTTTTTTTATCTTCTTTTCCTGTTGATCTTGTCTTCGCTTTGGTACATTGGCCTGCGGCGCTGGCAGCGAGGATGGCTCATTCCTGTAGCGATGCAACTGGTAAATGTCGGATTGGCCATCTGCGGGTACTACTGGAATTGGGGATAAAGACGTGGATGCAAGAACCCTCACCCGGCCCTGCTTCGCTGAAGCTCCGCAGGGCCACCCTCTCCCGTAAAAGGGAGAGGGGTTGCAGCCACGGCACCCGGCCACATAGTCAAAAAAAAGGGCACAACCGAGGGCGGCTGTGCCACATTGGTTCCTGTTGTAATTCCTCGCCCTACTTCTGCATCACGCCGCCCTGCGGGTCGGTGGTTAGTTCGTAAATCCGCTTCTGGGCGCGGGAGAGGTTGTCGGTGAAGGAGGTTTCCTTCTCCACCGCTTCGCGATAGAACTCCAGCGCCATGCCGTGGTTTTGCAGACTCTGATCGGCCACTACGGCCGCTTGGTAGCGGGCCGGCTTGGCAATATACGGATCATAGTGATAGGACCGGCGATACCACTCCACCGCCCGCTGATACTCGCCCACATCCTCGTAAATCTGGCCGATGTAGAACGCGGCCAGCGCCGTCTTGGTGCTGGTGGGATACTGGCGAATCACTTCGCTGAACATCCCCAGCGATTCCTTCAGGTTCGGGTAGTTATAGACCGGGGCCAGATAGCGCCGCCATCGTGTACTTCTGATACGCCTTGTCGAACAGCGTATCCGCGGCGGGAATGGCATCCACGGCCTTCAAATTCTCCGGCGGCAACTCGACATCCAGGAAGAACTCGTGCTTCCTCACCGGGTCGAAGCGGTACTGAATGGACCGCATCATCTCCGCGCGGAACTTGGGATCATCAGCGACCTTCGTCCAGCCCACCCTGCGCACCGGCGGGGTCGGCTGAGTAAGATAAAACTCCCGCATGTCGTTCACACTGGTAAGCCACGTGTTGCGGCCGTCGATGACGAGTTCGGCCAGCGTGGCCTCATCCACGGCATCCAGCGAGGGTCCAACGGCGGGCGTGGCCGGCTTGATGTCCACATACCTGAACGTGTTGGCGCTCCTGACGTTTGCCAGCTCGCCCTCGGCCCACTTGGTCTTGGCGTAGTTGCCCGTGCGGACGTAATAATCGTGCAGCAGGCCCAGCCGGTAATCATATGCCGCTTTGGCGTCGACCATGGCCTGGGCCTTGCCGACTTCATCTAGGTCCTGGCACTTCAGCGTGCGCTGCCAATCGTTGTATTGATTTGTTCCAGGGGGAGGCATGGGGCGATCGCATCCTGAGAAAGCCGCCATAGCCATCGCCGCTAACGCCGTTGAAATCGCCGTTGTCCACTTCATGTCCACGCTCCTTCGTCAGACAGGTTTTCTCCGCCCCGCGGGCAAACAGGCCCGACGTGACGGCGGCTATTATGCGCACAACAAATCCGTTTGTCACCATTGCGCTTCGGCGAAAGGTGAACCATCCGTTTTGGGTTTGGGCTTGGGCAGCGTATCGACGATCGCCGCCGCCAGGGCCAGGTCGGCCGACGTGGTGATCTTGATATTCCGCAGGTCCCCCATCACCACCGACACCGGAAACCCCGTCGCCTCCACAAGTTGTGCATCGTCCGTAGCGGCGGCGCCTCCCGCCTTGGCATACGCAGCCGCCAGCACTTCCTTGCGGAAGACCTGCGGCGTCTGCGCCTCCCACAGGTTGGCGATGCGTTCCACGGTCTGCTCGATGCGATATTTTCTTTTTGGCGCGGCCGCGATTTTTTCGCCCAAAACCGTGACCGCCTGGGCCTCTTCATCCCGCGCGGCCACTTTTTTCAGCGTGCCGTGTACCGGGCAGGCCAGGATGGCCGCGCCGGATTCAGCCGCCGCGGCGAATACATCGTCGATCCACAGCGGGCTCACGCACGGCCGCGCGGCGTCGTGTACGGCGATGTAATCCGCCTCGGGCGAAACTTTAGCCAGGGCGTTGCGCACGCTGTCGGTGCGTTCCTTGCCGCCCTCGACCATAACCGCGCCCATCAGGCCCAAATTGCCGCCGAACTTTTCGGCGACCATCTCGCGGTCGTCGGGGTTAACCGCCAGCAGAATCTGGCAGACATCGCCGCGGTTGGCGAAAAGCTGGAGCGCGCGCAGAAAAATCGGCTGCCCCTTGAGGCGCTCAAAAACCTTGTTCTGCCTACTACCAAAGCGCTTGCCCTGCCCCGCCGCCGCAACGATCACGCTGACCTTCATGCCTTGCCCTCTCGCACAACCGCGCGGCTGTCCGCCTCTTCAACTTTGCCAAACACCATCCGCCCCGCCGAGGTCTGGAGCGTGCTGGTGACGACGATGCGGGCATCGCTGCCGATGAGCGCCCTGCCCTGGTCCACCACGACCATCGTGCCGTCTTCCAGGTAGCCGATGCCCTGCGCCGGCTCTTCGCCAGGCTTTACGATCCGCACCATCAAGGGCTCGCCCGCCAGCACCACGCTGCGCAGCGAATTGGCCAGGTCATTGATGTTCAGCACATCCACGCCGCGAAGCTGTGCCACCTTGGCCAGGTTGTAATCGTTGGTCATTATGCGCGCGCTGATCTGGCCGGCCATGGCGATCAGCTTGAGGTCCACGTTAGGCGCCGCCTCCACGGCCGCCGAGGAGGAATCCGCGATGGACAGGTCCACCTTCTGGCTCTTCTGGAGTTTGTTCAGCACATCGAGCCCGCGCCGGCCGCGATTGCGGCGCAGGCGATCGGAGGAATCGGCCACGGCCTGAAGCTCCGCCAGGACGAAGCGCGGCACCAGGAGTTTGCCCTCCAAAAAGCGCGTCTCGGCCACATCGGCAATGCGGCCGTCAATGATGACGGACGTATCCAGCAGGATCGGGTGCGGTCCCTTGGCCTGGCGGGTGAATTCCACGTAGGGAATGATGAAGCGGAAATCATCCTTGGTCTGGAGCACGAAGGTGATGCACACGAATACGGTCACGGCGCCGATGAACACGCGCACCATCTGCGTGATGGGCGAATCTTCCGCCTTGAAGATGGAGGCCACCAGGCTGACGACCAGCCCCAGCACGGCCGCGATGGCTAGGCCCGCCAGAAGCCCGAAGAATAGCCCCGAAATGGCCTGGAGGCTTTTCCTCCGCCAGAAGACATCCAAGGCGACCACCACCAGCCCCAGCACCAGGGGGATCAGGATCATCAGAAAGATCAGCCGATCGTCGCCCGCCTTCCATCGCGGGGTATTTTCGCCCTTGGGACGTGACTCATCTGGGGAACCGGCGCCCTGGTCGTCATTGCTGACAACCCGCTGCGGCTGATCGCCGCTTTTCCATTGGGCTTTGCCCCCGCCCCAGAACTTGTCACTCGTGGCGGCGAAGAAGGCCAACGACAAAATGGCCAGCAGAAACATCGCACGGACGAACCAGAGCACCATGGCCGTCTTCCTTATGAAATCTAGGTATTATGCGTGCCCAATAATGTATTCGTGAGCGCACAGGGTGCAGGTTGCAGGGATGCAATGATACCTGTTGCCTGTGCCCTGTAACCTGTAACCTTCCTAAATAATGGCCGCATGATATCACGTTTGCAGCCTCAAAAATACCGCAATTTCATGCCCGCGCGGGCACCTTATCATGGCATGGCGCGGGCGTTTTGGATAAACTTCTTCAATGGCCGTCCCGTACAGTGTTGACACCTGCAAAGTGCTCGCCAAGGCATTTGAAGATACCCATGTGCTGCGCCCACTGCGCCTGGAGCGGTATGAACCGGGCACAAAGTTAACCTACGAAGTGACCGGCGTCGTGCCGGCCGCGCGGGCCTCGGTGCAGCTTGAGATCGAACGCTTTGTCGGCGGCGGCTTTGCCGGCCAGGTGTACCGCGTCAAGGTTTTGG
Source organism: uncultured Phycisphaerales bacterium (assembly GCA_963785635.1). Lineage (GTDB taxonomy): Bacteria > Planctomycetota > Phycisphaerae > SM23-33 > FEN-1343 > FEN-1343. The sequence continues at coordinate 166,764 of CAWAWB010000002.1, read as the reverse complement.
CGATAGAAGGCGAACCGATCGCAGGACTGGCCGTGGGCAACGCCTACGCCATGAAGATCCTGATCCCGCCCGCGGCCTCGGCCGTGCGCTTCCGCAACCTCATCTACGCCCTGGGCTACCAAGCCCAGTTTTCGCTTCAGGTGAACCAGGATGCCGCCCGCACGGGGGCATTATGGCAGAAATTCATCCGCCGCGCGGCGGGGGTCGAATTCGGCGAAGAGTCCGCCGTCGTGGACATTTATGCCACCTTCATCGACGAGCGCATGGGCTCCTGCGGCGAGCTGAGCGAATGGCTGGATGGCCGCAACTGGCAATTCGAGGTAGATGATAACCTGGCCGCGCCAACCGCTGGCAGGTCGGCGATAAGTTCTGCCAGGAAGGCCTGGGCTCCCCGGAATATCGGGCCAAGAAGGCTTTCATGTTCCGCATGGTACACCTGTTCCACCGGTTAGGGGCCAGCGAGTTGGCTCGCCAGTACGAATGGTGGACCTGCAAGAGCCAGCCCAACGTTTTGAAGCGCAAGGACCGCTCCGCCCCCGATGAAGGCCTGACCGCCGTGGATTTCCGCGCCGGGCTGGCCCTGCTGGCGTGTCTGCCGATGAGCCCCGGCGATATCAAACTGGTTTGGCAGGGCTTTTTCCGCCGCCACAGCCTGGTGCAGTTCGACCGCTCCAGCGTGGAGCGGCTGGCCAACTACGTCTCCCTCCACCGCGGCGAGTTTGGCGACATGCTGGCCGCGCTGGATGAACTGAAGCGCACGGAGCACGCCTACCGCGAAAGCCAGATCGATGTGACGCACCACCGCCTGCGGCTGCTGCACGACGGCGGCCTGTGGAACTCGATCTTCTCCAGCACGGTGCGCGGCTGGTACGTCTCAAACACGGTCGATTCAACCGCCGCGAAACACTTCAGCGGCAGCAAGCTGCTGACCACGCTGTTTTCCCTTTGGGGCGCGATAAAGGGCCTGGCCTCCATCGCCTTTACGCTGGCCGTAATGGCCGCGCTGGTCTTCGGCGCGGCGGCGATTTCACACAAATTCCGTCATGCCTGCCTGCCCTGGTTCTACATCTCCGCCTGCGCGGCGGCCGGTTTGCTGCTGGTAAAAACAGCCGCGGGGGCGATTCGCTCCCTCTGGGGCCGAACCGACCTTCGCAAACATTACCGGCGGATGCTGGGTAGCTGGGGCTATTTCTGCCGCGGGATGCGAGCCCACAGGGCCGAGGCGCTGATTCGCTGGCACCGTGCAGGCAGGGTTTCCCCCAAGAAGGCTCAGTCGCTGGTGAATTCGCCCGTACGGTTTGCATTTCATTCGATGCTGGCGATCCTGCCTCCCGCGCTGCACCGGCCGCTGACGGATTGGCGCTACGCCTGGGACCGCCTGCGCTTCATCATTACGCGGCCGTTCATCCTCTTCTTCAACGCCAAGGCGCGCGAGCAGTGGATGCGGGACATGGTGGATGATGGCCTGGCTCAGGGCATGATCACCGATGAGGAGGCGGCGACGATTCGCTCGCAGCTTTCCGAGCCGTTCATCCAGAAATACCTGAAGAGCCTGGCCGTGCACCTGTGCATGCTGCCGGTGACGCACGTCACCGCGGTGGTGCTGGCCCTGGTTGTGGTGCTCCAGCACCCGCAGTGGAGCATGCAGGAACGCTGGGCGTGGGCCATCGGCATCCTAGGGGCCTTTCAGATCACGCCGATCTCGCCCGGCTCACTTTGCCGCGGCCTGTATGTTACGTACCTGGCAATCCGTGACCGCAACTATCACGACTATAAGCTAGCCCTTTGGGTGGCCTACTGGAAGTACATAGGCTATCTCGCCTTCCCGCTCCAGATGGCCACACGCTACCCCACCATCGCCCGTTTCATGGCGGGCCGCTGGGCCACCGGCGCGGTACACATCCTGCCGGTATTCGGCGAGCATGGCGCACTGGCCGAGCACGCGATTTTCGACCTGTTCTATAACCGCCCGCTCACGATGCGCCGGCAGATGGCCCTGCGCGCCAGGTGCGGCAAGGCCGGCGGGCCAGGTACTGGCATATTCCGATCATCGTCGCGGCCGCGTGGTTTGGCTGCCGTTACTCGATGCACCCAGGGGCGGGCAGTATGATCCTGGCGGGCGTACTGGCCGGCGCGGTGACCTCCAGCCTGTGCGGTGGCATGCAGGCGGGCAAACGGATCCTGTGCGGCGGCCTGGCCGGCCTGCTGACCGGCCTGACTCAGATCGGCATCAATTTCTATCAATTTGTACAAGCGGGCAGCCAAGCCTCCTACGCCCAATCAGCGCTCAAACATGACCTATTGCCGGCCTTTTCGGCCACTTTGCTGGGTTTGATCGCCGCCGCCCTGGTGGAACTGGCTCGGGGAGAACCTGCAAAACCCGCGCAAACTGTAACGAATAAACGCTTGACAACCCGGCAAAGTCGTAGCACAATGTCCCCCAAGTAGCTTTCGTGGGCTGGGGAGAGGTTCTCCGCGACGGAGGCATAAGCTCTGAATGCTTCGGGGCTGTATTATTAGCGATTGTGGCATGTCAATTCCTTGCGAAAGTCTTGGCCGCTGTGGCCCCTCCCTGTTTGCAGGCTTTGAGGTAGTCAGTTCTTATCTTTCGCAAACCAGACATGCCTAAGTTGGAGAAGGAGCCGAGGAAATGGCTACCGGGACAGTAAAGTGGTTCAATGACGCGAAGGGTTACGGTTTCATCGAGTCGGATGACGGTGTGGACGTGTTCGTCCATCACTCTGAGATTAAGGCGGAGGGATTCCGCTCACTCAGCGATGGCGAGGCGGTGGAGTTCGAAATCATCCAGGGCGAAAAGGGCCCCAAGGCGGTTAACGTTCGGAAGCGCTAATTATCCTGCGTAAAACCACAGCGATCCGCCGGAAGCAATTCCGACGGATCGCTTCATTTTTTGTGTAGGATGGGCGTCCCGCCCCTGCCATTCGCTCACTTTTGGCTTAAGGGCTTCTTAACGGATGCCATAGCCGTGGCTAGCCGAGCCTTGGTGTCGCCTGTGTCGTTCACATTCGCTGCCGGTTCCGCACCGCCTTGATCGAGCGCTCGCTCATCGCAAATTCAACGTTTGGGGAGCCGTGATGAACTGACTGCCGATAGACGTAGCCGGACATTATTGCAGCAGCAATAAACACTCCGTTTGTAATGTAATACTTCGGAGGAAGCTCCTTTTCGGCGAGGTGTTTCAACCCATATGAACTGTGTTTGTCATTGATGGTCTTGATCGGGGATATGTTACTCCGAAGCCACTCGATAGTCCCCAGGACATCGTCAATGCTATCCTGAAGTTTCTTTCGTTCCACCAACAGTTCCGTTTCCCGTTGCGGGCGTGGGATTCGCCAGTGGTTGAAAACGCCAATCCCATTGTTGCAGAGAAGTGGATGTTTGTGCATAACTGCTGCCAACTGCATCTCAGCATCAGGCGCTTTCAGCAATACCTCCCAACTGCGGAATCCGGCCTCGTTGGCGACAACGTGTTGGACACGCATTAGCGTTGGCGAATCATCGATAAAATACTGTTTGAAAAGAGCAAGAGCTTGAGAATCAGATAAGGTCAACAGGTCGTGAAGGCGTTTGGCCTCTCTCTTAAAGTAGCTTATTGCGTGCAGATCCATTGGCAAGTGTTCCTTGTTTTTCGTCTGTGCTCCCCCAAGCGACACAAACAAGGAAACAACCAATCTACTAAGTGACAAGATTGAACCTGGCCAGAAGCCTTTGCTGGAGGAACAGGCGTGGTCCAAACACCGAGAATATATATTACCCGATAATTGAGGGTTGTACTAGAGAAAAACCTGAACATAACCGTGTGCAAAGTCCAGAACCTGATTATTAAGACAAGAACTAAAGAACTTTTTTCAAAAAGTTGTCCGAGAGGAGTGGCTCCACCCTCTCCCTTGAGGGGAGAGGGTGGCCGAAGGCCGGGTGAGGGTGTGCAGCCACGTCCTTTCATCGCGAGGAAACGTGCCTGGATAAGAATTCAGCCACGGCACTCGTCTCCGAAGGTTTATTTCCACACCACCCTGAAAATCAACTGGCAAATAATGTTCGCGTAAATCCCCGCAAACAAATCATCCAGCAGGATCCCCCAGCCGCGCGGCTGTTCCTGCAAAGCATTCGCCGGCGGCGGCTTGATCACATCGAGAATGCGAAACGCCAGAAAACCCGCCACCGCCACGGGCCAGTTGGCCGCCCACACCGTGCGCACAGGCAGGAGAAAATACGTCAACGCCTGGCCCGCCCATTCATCGGCCGTTACGCGGCCAGGATCCTTCTGGCCAAAACGCTGCTCGGCATAACCGCCAGACCACACGCAGGCGACGGAAAAAGCGACCGCTAGTGCGATCATGGTTATGGAAATTGCGGCGAAACTCGCCCCCGCCAGCGCCATAAGCACGTAAATCAACGTGACCGCGCCGGAGCCCCAGGTGCCGGGAGCGATGGGCAAGTATCCTGTTCCCAACCCCGTGGCCAGCAGCAGTTTTAGCCGCTCTTTACCCACGCGCCGCGTCCATAAGCAGCTTTCTGGCCTTGCCCGTGTAGAGCAGGCCGCTGAAGAACGTGATCAGCACCGTCAGCCACACCAGCACCAGCTTCAGGATAATGATCCACGCGGCCGTAGGCAGCCAGGCCAGTTGTATCAGGATCGCGCAGATGGCGGCGCTTTGCACGAACATCTTGAGCTTGCCCGCCTGTGTGGCGGGAAAGTTAATGCCCTGGCTCTCGCTGTAGCCGCGAATGCCGGAGATGACGAATTCGCGCGCGATGAGCACAACCACCATCCACGCCTGCACGCCCGTGTGCATGGAGCCGTGAATCCAGTTCGGCAGATGCCTCTCAAGATCAGTCAGCGGTTGCCCCGCCGTGGCGGAGAAATTGTGGCCGGCCAGCATGGCAAAGGCCCCGCACACGATCACCTTGTCCACGATCGGATCGGCCAGCCGGCCAAAGGTGCTGGTGACCTTCCATTTTCGGGCGAGATAGCCGTCCAGCACATCGGTGATGCCGGCGACGATGTAAATCACAAAGGCCGTGCCAAGCAGGCTCGAGGCCGAGGATTCGCCGATATGGACTCCCGCCAGAAGCGCAAAGAAGACGATGCTGAGGATCAGCCGCGCGATCGTCAGCAGGTTAGGCAGTTTTTTGTTCATGCCGCTGGGTTTGCCGCCGCCATCGAGGCGCAGACTCATTCCCGGCCACCGTTGTCGAATCGTTTTTCATGCTTTGTAATCTACCGTGCAGCCGATTTTACCGGCTGGACGATCAGATCGTAATCCTGCCAGTCGACGACCTGGCATTTTATTATCGAGCCGGGCCGCCGCCGAGCGGTGAGATAGCACACGCTGTCCACCTCGGGCGCCTGCCCTGCGTGGCGGCCGATGCAGCGGCCGTTGCCGTCCGTGCCATCTACCAGCACGAAGAGCCGCCGCCCCACCGCCGCTTTATTGGCGGCGAAGGCGATCTGCTGCTGCGCCAGCATAAGTTCATCGCGCCGCCGCGCGGCCACGGCCTTCTTGACCGCGGGCCGCAAACGCGCCGCCGAAGTGCCGGCTTCCCTGGAATATTCAAAAACGCCCAGGGCATCAAAGCGAAAGTCTTTCGCAAATGCCAGCAATTCCTGGAATTGCTTCTCGGTTTCGCCGGGGAAACCCACGATACACGTGGTGCGAATCGCGATATTCTTCACGTGCCGCCGCAGCTTTTGTAAAAGCTGCTCGGTGGCCGCTCGGGTAATGCGCCTCCGCATGGATTTCAGGATGGGGTCGGCAATGTGCTGGAGCGGAATGTCCAGGTACTTGACCACGCGCGGGCATTCCGCCAGGGCGTCGATCAAACTGTCATCCACGCCCGTGGGGTAGGCGTACATCAGGCGGATCCAGCGCACCCCGGGCAGCTTATCCAGCCGGCGGAGGAGCGCGCCCAACCCGCCGCGAAAGCCGATGTCGCGGCCGTAGCTGGTTGTGTCCTGGCCGATGATGTTCAATTCGATCGCCCCATCGGCGATCAGCTCCGCCGCTTCATCCAGGATTTGCTGCGGCGGCTTGGACCGAAATGGCCCGGTTATGGCCGGAATCGTGCAGAACGTGCAGCCCTGGCTGCACCCTTCGCCGATACGCAGGTACGCCGTGTGGCGCGGCGTTAAGCGCAGGCGGCCGGTGTCATCCCCCACCGTCGCATCGCCCAGACGGCGACGGTCCGCAAAGGAACGCACCGAAATGATCGGTCTGTCGTGCCGCGAGGCCGTGCGGCCGCGTGAATCGTTGCGCTGGAAGACCGCGGCCGCTAAATCATCCCTATTGTTGATGCCGATTACCGCGTCGATTCCCTTCACCTGGCGCATCAGCTTGCGGCCGTCGCGCTGGGCCAGGCAGCCGGCCACAATCACTCGCCGCGCACGGCCTTTGCGTTTCAGGGCAACCGCCTCGCGCATAGCCCCCAGCGATTCTTCCCGCGCGGCAGCCAGAAAGCCGCAGGTGTTGATGATGATCACATCCGCCGCGGCCACATCGGCGATGATGGCGCAGCCCTCTGCGGCCAGAGAGCCCAGCATTTTCTCGCTGTCCACCAGGTTCTTGGGGCAGCCTAGTGACACCAGCGCAACAGTCGGCGGATTTTTGGGCAGTGATTTATCGAGCGATTTCATGCAGTCTGCATGGTAGCAGGATCAGGGGCGGCAAAGAACACATCAGCTGGAAAATCCGCCGCGGACAATCAGCCTTCAGAATCCGCCGAACTTCCCTTCTTTTCTTTCTCGGCCGGCGGCTTCTTCCACGGCTTTTGCGTCAGGATCCAGTGCTCGCTGTAATCAAGGTGCCAGCGACCGGTCCTGCTCACATGCCCCTTTTTCGCCAGCCCCCCCAGCGCCCGCCGAATGGAAGCGTGCTGCGCGGCGGTCAACTTCTCCACCCCGTACACGTTGGCGGCAATAGTAGTCGTGCCCATGGCCTTCTGATCCGTGCGAGCATCCTGCTCTTCCAGAACTTCCAGGCACCTCTTCTCGATTCTTCCAAGCCCGCGGCTCATGTAAGGCTCCTGAAGTAAGCGTTTCAAACTTTCAAAAAGATTGTAACACTTAGCCCAATGCAAGTTCAAGTATAAGTGTTACAAACCGGCAGAACAATTACAGATTCTCACTTTCTGTGGTTGATTGGATGCCCGGGCATAAACCTGTTTCGATCGTGCGTTAAGTGTTATTGTTAAAGATCAGTTTAATTTTGTTGAAATAAGTGATAATAACATTGCTCTGCGCGGGGATGCATGAGCATCTTCAGTATATTAAGATAACTATTGTTCCACAAATACGTTATGAAGGAAGAACAAGATAATCAACTTGAGCATCTTGTTCCTGCTTTTCCGATTTTTGACCAGTCCATCTTTCTGAATCGGCCGCGCGAAAATCACGCTGCCCCTGCTATACTCGCGGGCAATATGAGCGACACGTTTTCTTTGGCTCCTTTAAGAATCGGTCCCTTTGTTTTGGCGACGCCGGCGGTGCTGGCGCCGCTGGCGGGATACACCGACCTCACCTTCCGCCGCGTGTGCCGCAGGCTGGGCGCGGGGTTTTGCTCGACGGAAGTGGCGCTGGATACATCGATAAACCTGTCCCCAAAACTGCGGAATAAATTGATTCAACCGGCGGAGGATGACCATCCCCTGGCCGGGCAGATCATGGGTTGCAAACCCGAGACAATGGCCATTGCCGCGCGGCACCTGATCGCGCTGGGGTGCGATGTGGTCGACCTGAACTTCGCCTGCCCCGTGCGGAAGGTACTGCGCCGCAAGCGTGGCGGCCACATGATGCGCGATGCGGAGACCGCCGTCGCCGTACTGCACGCGGTGGCCGAGGCAATAGATGGCCAGGTTCCCCTCACCTGCAAGCTGCGCAAGAGTTTTACGCAGGATGATCGGGAGCTGAGCGCTTTCTGGGCGATCGCCGAGGCGGCCTTTGACGTCGGCGCGGCGGCCATCACCGTGCATGGCCGCTCGGTTGAGGCCCGGTACAGCGGCCCGGCCGACTGGGAGTTTCTGGCCAAGGTGAAGCAGCATTTTGGCGAGCGGACCATCATCGGCTCGGGCGATGTGTTAAGCCCCGCCCATGCCGTGCGGATGCTTCAGGAGACGGGCGTAAACGGCGTGGCCTTCGCTCGTGCGGCTCTGGGCAACCCGTGGATTTTCCGCCAGTTCGAAGATGTGCTGGCCGGCCGCGCGGCCTCTCACCCTACAGTAAAAGAGCAGCGTGACGTGCTGGCGATGCACTATGAGTTCTGCAAGGAACAATATGGCCGCCGCGCGAGAAGGATGATGCATCGATTCGGCATCAAATACGCCCGCTGCCATCCCAATCCAAAGCTGGTCCGGCACGCCTTCTTTGATTCGCCAAACGGGGTGGATGTGGATGCGATCCTGGAGCAGTATTACGGGCCAGAGGCGTGGGTCGAGGCTTAGCTTAGGCTTACGGCTCACGGCTTACGGCTTGGGGCCACAAATGCGGCGGTTGCGAGCCCAGAGCCAGGCTTATTTGTCTTCCTGGCCTAACACCCGCTCGCGGACGGCGGCCGCACTGGCCGGCAGCTTTTCCTGCCGCGCGAGGCGGCGGCGCTGCAAGGCGGTGTGGAAGCTCAGCAGGCTGACGTACAGGAAGCCCACCGAGAAGAGCATCAGGAACGGCGCGCCCATCATGGAATGCTTGTCCATCGCGCCGAACACGGCACAGATGCCCAGATAGATTCCCATTGCCAGCTCGATGAAGGGAACGAAATCGTGCTTTTTCTTCTTAGCTCCCGTCAATATCGCAGTATCAGGCCGGACGCTGGCCCTCTGCAGGCCGTCCGCGCCGTACTTGGGGGTGCGAACAAACTCGCTCTGGCGGCCTAAGATCGCCTCCAGCACGGCCTTGGCATTGGAGACGCATATTCCGACGCCGAGGGCCATGAGGAACGGCAGGTATTTCACCGTGTCGCGCCAGGTGCCAAAGAGTTCGTACTGGCTGCACAGATAAAAAGTCGTGGCCGAAAGCGTGGCCAGCCAGAAAATGCTCAGGTCGAAGATTGTTTTCCAAGCCGCGCTGAAGCCAGAGGATGGGGCATTCTGGAGGTGCATGGCCGGGAAGAGCATGAGCGTCAGCAGCACCATGTAAAGATGAATCGTAAAGCCGGTCAGGTGGAAAGTGGCTTCAACCTTGGCCTTCAAGGGCGCCTTGGACAGCCAGATCTTGGGCAGCAGTTTCATGGCCGTCTGCGTGCCGCCCTTGGTCCAGCGGTGCTGCTGGGCCTTGAAGGCGGTGATGTCCGGCGGCAGTTCCGCCGGGGCCGTCACGTTGGGCAGGAAGACGAACTTCCAGCCGCGCAGTTGGGCGCGGTAGGAAAGGTCCATGTCCTCGGTGAGCGTGTCGTGCTGCCAGCCGCCGGAATCGTGGATGGCCGCGCGCGCCAAGTGCCCGCCGTGCCGTTGAAGCTCATGAACCGCCCGCTGCGGTTGCGGGCTACGTGCTCGATGGCGAAATGGCCATCCAGAAAGATGGCCTGGCTGCGCGTCAGCAGGCTGTCGCGGCGGTTCAAATGCTCCCAGCGCGTCTGCACCACGCACACCTGCGGATCGGTGAAATAGTGGATGGAACGCGTGAGGATTTCCGGGTCGGGAATGAAATCGGCGTCGAAAATCGTGACGAATTCGCCCGTGGCGGTCTTGAGGCCGTTCTCCAGCGCCCCGCCTTGTAGCCGGTGCGATCGCAGCGATGGATGTACTGGACATCGAACCCATCGTGCTGCGCGGCGGCGACGGCCTCGGAGGCGATCTGCGTGGTGTCGTCCGTGCTGTCGTCCAGCACCTGGATCTGGAGGCGATCTTTGGGGTAACTGATGCGGCAGGCGTGCTCGATGATGCGTTTGGCCACGTACTGCTCGTTATACATGGGCAACTGCACGGTCACGCGCGGCAGCTCGGTGAACTGAGCGGGCGGCAGGGCCTCGCGGCGGCGATGGCGGTAATACAGGTATACCAGCGCCCAGCGATGAAAACCGTAAATGGAAACCATGACCAGAACGGCGGTGTACAGCGTCATGAAGACTGTGCGTACGAGGTCCATGCCCAGGATTCTTCCCCGGCCCAGAGCCGAAAGCTGGCCACCCGGAACGTTCACGGCAGATGAGCGGCCATCTCTAGGATTGTATGGGCAAAGAGTGGAAAACGTCAACTGCCATAAGTAACCCCTTCGCGTACAAAGAATTCTGAGCCTGGAGGCTGGAGGCCGGAGACAGGAGACCGGAGGCTAGAGCGGAGGATGTCCTTCGGACAATGCATGCCCACAGCGGCTGTGCTCGGGGCAGTTCAGGCCCGTTCACTGGCCTTTGCCCTGCGAAGCCAAAGGCGAAGCAGGGTGTGGACCAGGGCCTTCGGCCCTGGACGACGTTCCGCTGAAGCTTCTGTGGAGTGCGCCGCCCTTCATTCCGAAGGAATCCCTGAAACATTTCCGTCCGGCGCGTGTTCAATATTGTAACGCCCGGCCCGGATACCGCGGGGTTTCCTTTCAAAGGTGGAATATGAATGGCATCTGCTTAAAGCTTCTGGGATCGTTCTTCGTGGCTCTGATTGTCGTATTGGCGTATGGCGCGGAAGCATTTGGGCAGCAGACACAAGAGGCGTTGATCCGTTCCTATGAAGTGGACAAACGCGTTTCGGACTTTCCACCGGGCGCAGATTTCATCGCCCGAGGCGGCCTACGCCACGATCAATCGTGACTACCTGGCGACGGGGGCCAGCCTGGAGGAATGGTCGAAGGTTTCGACATGGAAAAACGATGACCAGCAAAAGATCAAGATTGCCCCGGAAAAGGCGGAGGGTTATCGCAACGCACGGATTGTAGAGGTGATGGTTTTTAGGAATTGTCTTGCGCAAGTCACAGCCGAACTCTCCATAGGCAATGGCCCAGAGTCTGACCTGCGATCCCTGTTCCTGCATGAGGGGCGATGGATAAACAAGGGGAACGAGCGAGTTCCCACACTTGAAGCGGCCAGGAAGACATTCGCGGAAAAGCGCGAAAGAATCTATCTGAGTGCCCTAGGACAGGTCGCCGGCCCTTTGCGATGGCATCGCCCGCCCGTGTCCGATCCCCAGGCCTATTTGCAGCCTTACGTGGACTTCCTGAAAGACAGTGCGGCCGAACCACACGCCTTCATGATGGCAGCGTTCAAGGAACACGAACTGGTCATCATGGGAGAAATCCATAATCGCCCGCGTTACTGGCAGTTCAACGCGGAGCTGGTTCGCGACAAGGCCTTCGCCGAATCGGTGGGTACGATCTACATGGAGCTGCCCGCGAATCACCAGGACAATATAGATCGCTTCCTGTCACAATCTACGTGCGACAAGGAAATCGTGGTCGCTATGCTGCGGGACATGATGGACCTGGGTTGGCCATGCAAGCCCACCCTCGATTTCTTCGTCGCTGTGTGGGAGACCAACCGTCACCTGCCCCCCGACAAGCGGCTGCGCATCCGCCTGGTGGACATGCAGCGCCCGTTCGAGAAGATCCACGCAAGGTCAGATTGGGCACAGTACGATGATGGTGACCGCGACGCGCTGATGGCCAGGAACATCCTTAGGGATCGCCAAGCCGCCGATGCGCGGCGGCGGCACGGATTCTTCATCGTCGGGATGGGGCACACCGCAACGGGGCTATGCTATGCCGACCATGCGACGCCAATAAAACTCGCCGGCTGGCACATCAAGCAGGCCATGGGCAAGCAGGTTTTCACGGTGTTCCAGGCATGCCGCCGGTGATGACCAACCACGGTGAGGTGAGCGGGCGGCTGGCGCTGGGATTGATCGACACGGCCTTCGCGCAATTGGGCGACCGGCCCGTCGCTTTTACGCTGCAAAGCGGGCCCTTCGGGAAGCTTCCTTTTGACGCCATGCCCGATATGGATGCCTGGGGTGAATTTAAGGATGGGTACGATGCCTATCTGTATCTGACCCCCCTTGAAAACGAAATACACTCCCCGCTGATCGAGGGATTCTACACGGAGAAATACGCTGCTGAAATCGACCGCCGTATGCGGATGGACCACAGTGATCCGGAGGAAAGTTCCAGTGAGCCGTCCATGACGGCCGCGCAATTGACCGCCATGCGGGCCGCTTTCTGGGGCCAACCGCGGACGTGGGTCAACTACTTGGGCCCGAGGACTGCCTGGCACTATGGCGATGACTGGCGCAATCGGGTCGTACAGGAACACAAAGCCAATGTCACGCGCGAGGAACTGACGGTTGTGCTCGACAATATTTTTCGCGGAGTCAAGGGGATCAATCCTGACAAGTACAAAACAGGCAGCGCGTGGGAGAAGGCGTTTGGGTTTTCTTACCGAACTATGACGGACTACCCGGCGATGTACAAGTGGTGGTGTGAGATCACCCGCGAGCATCCGCTGGAGTCGGTGCGATACGGCGAATTGAGCAAGAACAAGGAAGGATGGCCCCAGATAGAGGTGACCACGACTCTTCGGGGAGGCATTACGTTCACCAAGACTTTTAAGTTCCAGTACGAAGCTCTTGCAGAGGCTTGGGAACCTCAACTGGGCCTGGATATGCACTTGGACCCTCAATGGAAGGATTTCAAATCCGCCAGGAAAGCGCTATTAACAGAGCCGACGACGCGTCCTTAAAACGACGGTGCTGATAATCGAACTCAATGGCCGCCTCGCTTCATAAAGACGGAAATGAGTTTTTTCTCTTCTGGCCCTTTGCGGCGGCTACTTCTCCAGTGCTTTGCGAACCTTTTCCGTCATCGCTTCCAGTTCACCCTTCCCATACTTGCCGGCGGGCCAGTTAAAGTGGAATTCATCGCCCGCCTTGCGCGGGATGATGTGGAAATGCACGTGCATGACCGCCTGGTGGGCCGTAGGCCCATTATTCTGGAGCACGTTGTAATCGGTGCAGCCGGTCGCTTCACACACCGCCTTACAAAGGGCCGGCAGGTGACGGACGACCGAGGCGGCCTGGCTGGCATTCATCTCATCCAGCCTGGCCACGTGAAGCTTGGGGATAAGCAGGACGTGGCCTTTGGCCAAGGGGGCAATATCGAGGAAGGCCAAGGCATCATCCGTCTCCAGGACCTTGGAGCATGGAATCTGGCCGGCAGCGATCTTGCAGAAGATGCAGTTGGGGTCGGCGCTCCTGTCCATCGTAGATGCTCCTTCGCAAACTGTAGGCTGTAGGCTGTGGGCTGTGGGCACTTTTTCGGAGATTCTGCTCTAAAGTCACCGTGCCGCCTGGAAGCGCAATCCGCTTCCGATCGTTTTCTCCGGCTGTTCCTACAGCCTATAGCCTACAGCCTAAAGCCTGAAAAAAAACAAGCCCGGCCTTTTGGGGGCCAGGCTTGTGACGATATCCGATTTGCGCTTAGCTTGCCAGTAGTCCCGGCAAGGCGGCGCGGCCAACTATTCCTTCGCTTCGCCCTGCTCTTCTGTGCCTTCCTTGGCCTCGGCGGGAGCAGACTCCACGGCTTTGCGGCGGCGTTCGGCGCGGCTGGCGCGGCGGGAAACGCCCGCGGCCGGACCTTCTTCGCCGGAGGCCTTGGTCTGCTCGATGAGCTGGAGGATCACCTGCTTGCCGGCGTCGCCAAGCCTGCGCTCACCCAGGCGGATGATGCGGGTGTAGCCGCCGGGACGCTGGGCATAGCGCGGGGCGATATCATCGAACAGCACATCCAGCAGGCGCTTATCCTGGACCTCGCCGGTCTTGCTGTCGAACAGATCGCCGCGCATGCCGCGGCGATTGCCCAACTCGGCCGAAGCCAGGCGGCGGGCATGCAGGGTGTTCCTGCGGGCCAGCGTGATCAGCCGCTCGACAAAGGGCCTGATCTCCTTGGCCTTGGTGACTGTGGTGCGAATGGCCCCGTGCTGAAACAGCGATATGGCCATGTTCCGCCGCAGCGCTTTGCGATGCGCGGCGGACCTGCTTAATTCTCTTCCGGCAACCTTGTGACGCATGATGCCTTACCTTGACTATAGCTGCGGCGATTTACCGCCGCGGCGGTTTTACGTTCACGGATCTACTTATTCCTGACCTTCGGCGGCCGCAGGCTCCTCGCCTTCGACCGATGCGGGCAGGTCCACGTTCATACCCAGCGACAGGCCCCAATCAGCGAGCTTGCGCTTCACTTCGCGCAGGCTGGTCTTGCCGAAGCTGCGGACACGCAGCAGGTCCGCCTCGGTCATCTTGACCAACTGGCCGACGGCGTGGATCTGTGCGGTTTCCAGGCAGTTGGAAGCCCGGACCGACAGTTCCAGATCCGCCACGGGCCGCGCCAGCTTCTCTGAGAGCTTCTGATCCACCTGCGGGCCGGCTTCGGCCTGGCTCGAAACAGGCGAGCTCGCCCCCCAGGTCGAAATACTGCACGAAGGGGTTGAGGTGCTTGCGCAGGATCTTGCCGGCCTCCACCAGGGCCATCTCCGGCATGATCGTGCCGTTGGTCCAGATTTCCAGGACCAGCCGGTCGTAGTTGGTCTTCTGCCCCACGCGGGTGTCCTCGGTGCTGTACCGCACGCGCGTGACCGGGCTGAAGGAGGCGTCCACGTAGATGCGGCCGATTTCCTGCTCATCATCGGGCGGCATCATTTCCTCGGCGGCCACGTAGCCGCGGCCGGTGCTCACTTCCATCTCCATCTCGAACTCGATGTTCTCCGAGAGAGTGGCCAGCACCAGGTCGCGATTGATGATTTCCACCGCCGGGTCAGCCTCGATCATGTCGGCCGTGACCGGCCCTTTGGCCGTGGCGTGCACGCGCATGGTCTTAGGACCCGGGGCGTGCATCTTGACGATCAGGCTCTTGATGTTCAGGACGATGTCGGTGACATCTTCCATCACGCCGGGCATGGACTGAAACTCATGTTCGGCCCGGCCGATCTTCAGGCTTGTCACCGCCGCGCCTTCGATACTGGACAAGAGCACCCGCCGCAGCGAGTTGCCGATTGTCGTTCCCAGCCCGCGCTCGAAAGGCTCGATAACAAAGCGCCCGTAAGTTGGGATCGAAACGTCCTGATCGCTGAGCACGCGATTGGGCAATTCGAGACCGCGCCATCTAATTCGCATCGACTATCTCCGCTCTAGCGCCGCCGCCGCGTTCTTGCCGCGTCGGCTTTTATTTCCGGCCGGGTGCCGTGCATCCGCCGGCCGGTTTGTCGTTAAACGTCTTTTGTACGAACAGCGTGTGCAGCCAAGCTGCACAGGCTACGCATAATCACTGGCTGCAGAACTCGACGATCAGGTGCTCTTCCACTGGGATCTCTACGTCTTCACGTGAAGGCATCGCGGTGACCACGCCTTCCAGGCGAGTCATGTCCAACGTCAGCCAGTTCTGAAGGACCGGCGAACCGATCTCTTCCAGATTCCGCCGCACCAGACCCTGGCTGCGGGGGTTGTTCTTCAAGGTGACGCGGTCACCCACTTCCATCAGGCGGCTGGCGCGATCGCACTTGCGGCCGTTGACGTAAATGTGGCCGTGCGCCACAAGCTGCCGCGCCGCCGGACGGCTGGCGCCGAAACCCAGCTTGTGCACCACGTTATCCAGCCGGCGCTCCAGGATCTGAAGCAGCAGCACGCCCGTATTGCCGCGAATGCCCGCGGCCATGCGGAAGTAGCGCATGAACTGCTTGTCATACACGCCGTAATAGCGTTTGACCTTCTGTTTTTCACGCAGGCGAACGCCGTATTCGCTGCCGCGCGATCTGCGCCAGCCGTGCATGCCGGGGGCCGTATCGTGCCCGGGCGCTCCAGCGGGTGTTTGGCGCTGCGGGAGCGCATGCCTTTGAGTTTCAGGTTCACGCCTTCACGGCGGTCCAATCGGAACTTGGGTCCTGTATAGCGTCCCATCTACCTATATACTCCTGCTCTTTGCTCTACTATCCGTTTGACCAACCGCCAACTACACGCGGCGTTTCTTTCTGGGCCGACAGCCGTTGTGCGGCAGCGGCGTGATGTCTTCAATGGAGACGATTCGCATGCCCGCCGCCTGGAGGGCCGTCACGGCGCTTTCGCGGCCGCTGCCGGGCCCGTTAACGCGGACTTCCAGCTCGGTCAGGCCCATCTTGCGGGCCTTGCCGGCGCACTGCTCGGAGGCCCGCTGGGCGGCGAAAGGCGTGCTCTTGCGCGAGCCCTTGAAGCCGACCGTGCCGGCCGAATCCCAGCACAGCGTCTCGCCGTTGGGATCGGTAATGGTGACCATGGTGTTGTTGAACGACGCCTTGATGAAGGCGATGCCTTTGGCGACGCTCCGTCTTGCTTTCTTGCGTGTTTTGGCCATAGATTCCTGTCAGTCATTCCGACCCCAAAAGGCCGGAGGCAAAATTACCTCATTTCCTTGACGCTCTTCTTGCCGGCCACGGTCTTGCGGGGGCCCTTGCGGGTGCGGGCGTTGGTGCGGGTGCGCTGGCCGCGCACGGGCAGCCCGCGGCGGTGCCGCATCCCGCGGTAGCTACCGATGTCGCGCAGGCGCGCGATATTCTGCTGCACCTGCCGCCGCAACTGGCCTTCGACCACGTAATCGGCATCGATGATCGAAGCCAGGGAACCCAATTGCCCTTCAGTCAGGTCCTTGGCGCGGGTGTTCGGATCGATATTGGCCTTGCGGCACAGGTCCTTGGCGAACTTTTTACCAATGCCGTAAATGTACTGCAAGGCGAACTCGGTCTTCTTCTCTGAGGGTATGTCAACACCAACTACACGCGGCATATATAGACTCCTTGCGGCTTAGCCTTGACGCTGCTTGTGACGCGGGTTCGTGCAGATCACGCGGACCACGCCCTTGCGGCGAATGATCTTGCAGTTTTCACAAATGCGTTTGATCGAACTTCTTACTTTCATAGCTTTACCTATCTCTATTTCTGGCCGATCCGATTATGCCGGACCTTTTTCAGCTACCGTCCATCCGTCAGCACATCCACCCCATCATCCGTGATGGCCAGCATATGCTCGAAGTGGGCCGACGGCTTGCCATCTTTGGTCACTACCGTCCAGCCATCCTCGAGAATCCGAACTTCCGCGGCGCCCATATTCACCATGGGCTCCACCGCCAGGACCATGCCCTTGCGGAGCATGATGTCGTTTCGCAGCAGCTGCGGACTGACAAAATTCGGCAGCTTGGGATCTTCCCACATCTCGGTCCCAATGCCGTGTCCGACAAACTGCCGCACCACACCAAAGCCGCGGTCCTCGGCACATTTCTGCATGGCCGCGGCGATCTTCGACCACTTCACGCCCGGGGCGCCCATGCGGATCGCGATATCCAGGCACTCTTTGGTGGTTTCCACCAGGAGATGCCTCTGCGCATCCACCGGGCCGATCTCCAGCGTTACGGCGGCGTCGCCGCAATAGCCACGCAGCCGCACGCCGAAATCCAAGCTCACCAGGTCGCCCGCGGCAATCTTCCGGCCGCCGGGAATCCCGTGCACCACCTGGTCGTTTATCGAGCAGCAGATGTTGCCCGGAAACGGCCCGCCGGCTCCCGGCACGCCTTTAAAGAGACACTCGGCGCCGTTACGCCGGCAAATCTCTTCGGCCAGGGCATCCAGATCAGCGGTTACCACGCCGGGGGCCGCTGCCCTGGCCATCTCAACCAATACCTGATGCACCAGCCGGCCGGCATCGCGTAACAACTCAATTTCCCGCTGGCTCTTCAGCGTAAAGGCCAATCTTCGCCTCGCCTGTCAGACGGCCTTGCCCATCAGGGCGGCCGTCAAATCAGCCGTCACTTCATCGGGACTCTTGTCGCCGTCGACCACCAGAACTTTTTCCGGACCGGTGCGGCGGTAATAATCCAGCAGCGGCGCCGTCAGCTTGTTGTACGCGGCCAGACGCTGGCGAACCACCGGTTCGGTATCATCGTCCCGCTGCGTAAACTCGCCTTCATAGCCGCACTTGTCGCACTTGCCGGCCACTTTGGGCGGCAAATACTTCAGGTGGTAGATCGCGCCGCACTTGGGGCAGCTGCGCCGCCCGCAGATACGCTCCACCACCGCATCTTCCGAAACATTGATGGCCACCGCTTTATCCAGCGGGGCCTTCAGCTTTGCCAACTGGGCATCCAGGGCCTGGGCCTGGGGCACCGTCCGGGAAACCCGTCCAGCAGCAGCCCTTTTTCACTTCCCGGGCCGCTGATGGCCTTGGCCATAATTTCCACGACTATGTCGTCCGGCACCAGCTTGCCGGCATCCATATAGCCAGCCAGCTTTTTGCCCAGGGCAGAGCCCGAGGCCTTTTCCGCGCGGAGGATATCGCCGCTGGAAAGGTGCAACATGCCGAATTTCTCGGCCAGGCGTTTTGCCTGCGTGCCCTTGCCGGCCCCGGGGGGCCCCATAGCACTATCCTCATGCGTAGGCTCCCTTGATGGCCGCGCCATCGCCGAGGAAGCCGCCGTAATTTCGCATCATCAACTTGCGCCTCGATGCGCTGGACCAGGTCCAGCGTCACCGATACGCTGATCAACAGGCCCGTGCCGCCCAGAAAGGCGGAGACGTTGTAGTCAATGTGCATGCTGGTTGGCCATCACCGTGGGAATCACGGCGATGACGGCCAGGAAGGCCGCGCCGCAGTAGGTGATGCGCTCCATCACGTGCTCGAGGTACTCCGCCGTCCGCCGGCCGGGACGCAGGCCGGGAATGAAGCTGCCGTTGTCGCGGAGCTGCTCGGCCATTTCCTTGGGCCGAAACTGCACGGTCGTCCAGAAGTACGCGAAGAAGAAGATCATCGCGATGTAGCACATCTGGTACAGGTATCCGCCGCGGCGGAACTCGTTGTCCAGGAAGGCGACCACCGGATTGTTCCAGCGCCCATGCAGGGCCGTGAAAACCAGGCTCGGGAACATCATCAGCGACGCTGGCGAAGATGATCGGCATCACGCCGCCGTGGTTGACACGCAGGGGCATGTACGACCGCTGCTGGAGATACACGCGGCGGCCGCGCATCTGCTTGGCCTGCTGGACCGGGATGCGCCGCTGGGCCTGGGTGATCAGGATCGCCCCGGCCGTCACGAAGACGAACATGGCGATAACGATGAGGATTTTCTCGGGGCCGATGCCGCCGGCCTCGCCGCCGCCGAAACTGAGCGTCATGCGACTTAAGAGCGAACTGACGGCCAACGGCAGGCGGGCGATAATGCCGGCCATGATCAAAAGGCTGATGCCGTTGCCGATGCCGTATTCATCGATCTGCTCGCCCAGCCACATCATGAAGACCGTGCCGGCGGTCATGCCCAGAACGCCCATGAGCATGGTCTGGAAGCCCGCGAATTCCCCGTAGAAGGAGGTGCGAGCCGAGTGCATCATGAACATGGCCTGGATCAAACACAGCGGAATAGTGGCATAGCGGGTGTATTCCTGGATCTTCCGCCGGCCGGCTTCGCCCTCGCGCTGCAACCGCTCCATGGAAGGCACAACCGTGCCCAACAGCTGGAAGATAATCGACGCCGAGATATACGGCATGATGCCCAGGCCGAACAGCGTGCTTTGCCGCAGGTTGCCGCCGGAGAGCATGGCCACGGTTTCCAGCATGTCGCCGAAAGGCTGGCCGGACGAACCGCCCAGGCGGCCCATCCAATTGTGCTGGTCGAGCCCGGGAATCGGAATGTAATACCCGATGCGGTAAATAGCCAGCAAGCCGGCGGTAAAGCCGATCTTCGTCAGCAGCTCGGGGATGGCAAAAATGTTTTCCAGCACCTTGCGGATGCGGGAAGGTGAAATCAGGGTCATGTAAAACAGCACCACCAGGAGCAGTGCGCCCAGCACTTCGGCGATCGGAGTGGTAAGCTGCCTGCCCAGTTCGGCGCCGCGGCCCTGGCTGGCTTCGCCGATAACCTTGAATATGGCGTACCCGCCCTGAACACCTAGCCATGCGGCCAGGGCAATTACCGCCACGCCGATAATCAACCTGAAAATTCTAAATGCCATTGATTACCCTGCCGGTCTTACCGGCTATTGGTCAACGCTAAGGTTCCGCCCGCGGCGGCGACCTTCTCCGCCGCAGACTTGGAAGCCCTCGTCACGTTCACAGTCAGCTTGCGCTTCAGCTCGCCCTTGCCCAGCAGCTTGACGACCACGTCGGCCTCGCTGATCAGACCCTTGTCCATCAGCGACGCGACATCGACCGTGGCGCCATCATCAAAGAAGCGCTCCAGATCGCACACGTTGACGATCTGAACGATTTCGGCAAAATTCTTGTTGTTGAAGCCGCGCTGCGGCATGCGGCGGATGATCGGATTCTGGCCGCCTTCAAAACCGGGCCGTGTGGCGTAACCGGTGCGCGCCCAAAACCCTTGGAGCCGCGCCCGGACGTTTTGCCGTGGCCGCTGCCTCGCCCGCGGCCCAGCCGCGTCTTGCGCTTATGCGGTCCGACCACGCTGAGAATATCGTCCAGTTTCATGCCGACACCTCCGCGCCCGCAACCGGGCCACTTCATCGCCGGTCCGCAGCTTGCGCAGGCCATCCAGCGTGGCGCGAATCAGGTTCTTTGGAGAAGTCGAACCGTGCGCCTTGGTCAGAATGTCACGAATGCCGGCCAGCTCGAGCATCGGGCGGATGTTCTTGCCGGCGATCACGCCCGTGCCTTCAGGGCCGGGCACCAGGATCACGCGCGATGCGCCGTAGTGGCCCACGACCGGATGCGGAATCGTATTGCCGGTCAGGGAGACGCGCATCATGTTCTTGCGAGCGTCCTTCATGCCCTTTTCCACGGCCATGGGCACTTCCTTGGCCTTGCCGTAGCCTACGCCGACCTGGCCGCTGCGGTCGCCCATGACCACCAGGGCCGCGAAGCTGAAGCGCCGGCCGCCCTTGACCACGCAAGCGCAACGGTAGATCTTAACCACGTGCTCCTGGAAGGCGTCCTCGCCCTGCTCACCCAGTGGCATATTTCCTTGTCGTCCTGTTCGTTCCAACGCCACGATTCTGCTCCCAACTGCTGCCAGTCGGCTCGTCCGGGGTTGCCTAGAAGCTCAACCCGCCCTTGCGTGCCGCATCGGCGAGCTCTTTGACTCGGCCGTGATACTTGTATCCATTACGGTCAAAAACAACCTTCGTGATGCCCGCGCCCTTGGCCTTCTGGGCCAGAGCCGCGCCGACCTTGGCCGCCGCGCTCTTGTTGCCGCCGTAGCCAACGTCGCCTTTTAAGGCCTTATCGCGGCTGGAGGCCGAAACCAGAGTGGCGCCTTTGACATCATCAATAATTTGCGCATAGATGTTCTGATGCGAGCGGAACACGGACAGTCTGGGCCGATCCGCCATGCCCGTGACCGCGCTGCGTACGCGGCTCTTGCGCCGCTGCCTCAGAAACCGCTTCTTTTCCATCGCCTTCATCGTCTTATGTCCTGTTATCCAGTAGCTCGTTCAAGTGGCCAGCCTGGCGGCTTACAGCGCCGCCGCCGGCGCCCGCAAAGGCCTTGCCGACCTTGCGCGTGATGTGTTCGCCGGCGTACCGCACGCCCTTGCCCTTATAGGGCTCAGGCTTGCGCGCCCGGCGGCACCGCGCCGCAAATTCGCCGACCTGCTGCTTATCGCAGCCTTTCACCGTAAAGCGGGCCGGTTCCGTATCGCCGCGGGCCTGCGGCGTGGTGACTTCCACCTGCACGCCGTCGGGAACCTGCAGCGTGATGGCATTGGCGAAACCGCAGGTCAGGCTGAAATTCTTGCCCTGAAGCACTACGGAGTAACCAACACCATATAACTCGAGCTTCTTTTCGAAACCCTTGGACACGCCTTCGACCATGTTGGCGACCAGGTTGCGGGTCGTGCCATGCAGGCTGCGGGAGAGCCGCTCATTATCCGGCCGCTCCACCAGCACCTGGCTGCCATCCACCTTGACTTTGATGGTCCGGTGATGCTCGAAGGCCAGCTTGCCCTTGGGCCCTTCGACGCGGATGGTGCGGCCATCGACCGCCACCTTCACGCCGGATGGAACCACAACGGGTTTTTTACCTATACGCGACATTGCTTATTCCTACATTACCGTGCAGAGCACTTCGCCGCCGATGTTGGCCGCCTTGGCCTGACGGTCGCTCATGACGCCCTGGCTTGTGGACAAAATGGCCAGTCCCAGACCGCCACGCGGGCGCGGCAGCTTATCGACGCTGCAATACACCCGCCGGCCGGGCCGGCTGAACCGCTGAATATCCGTAATCACCTGCTCGCCGGCCGAACCGTACTTCAGGTAGACCTTCAGCAGGCCCTGCTTGTCATCTTCGACCAGCCGGAAGTCCTCGATGTATCCTTCCTGCTTCAGCACGGCCGCGACGCCCTGGCACACCTTGGAGGCCCGCACGTTCACGTGCTGGCGCTTCATGCGTGCGGCGTTGCGGATGCGTGTGAGCATGTCGGCAATGGGGTCCGAAAGACTCATGCTTAGTTCCTCTTACCAGCTCGCCTTCTTGAGGCCTGGGATCTTTCCTTCGTTGGCCAGGTTACGCAGACAAATCCTGCACACGCGGAACTTGCGGTACACCGCCGCGCGGCCGGCCGCACAACTCGCACCGGCGCTTGATGCGAGTGGCAAACTTAGGGGTCCGCTTGGCCTTGTTTCTCTGTGCCGTTGTTGCCATTTACACTTGTCCTACGCTTCCACAGTTCTAAAAGGCATGCCCAGCAGACTCAGAAGCCGACGGGCTTCCTCATCGGTCCTGGCCGTTGTGGCGATGCTGATGTTCATGCCCTGGGTAAATTGCACCTTGTCCGGGTCGATCTCCGGGAACAGGGTCTGTTCCGTCAGGCCCATGTTGTAATTGCCGCGGCCGTCGAAGGAGTTGGGGTTCAGACCCCGGAAGTCCTTGACGCGCGGGATAGCCAGCATGATGAGCCGGTCGAGGAACTCATACATCCGCTGCCCGCGGAGCGTCACCTGGAGCCCGACGTTCATCCCTTCGCGAAGCTTGAAGTTGCTGATGCTCTTGCGGCTCTTGCACACCACGGGCTTTTGGCCGGTGATGGCGGTGAGCTCTTTGATAGCCGCCTCCAGGCGAGGGGCTTCGCGGGCCGTCTGGCCCATGCCCATGCTGAGGACGACCTTCGTCAGCCGCGGAGTGCGCATCGGGTTGGTGTACCCGAACTGCTCCCGCAAGGCCGGGATGATGTCGTTACGATATTTCTCGATCAGCCGCGCTACCATCGTTACTCGTTCCTATCAACTCTTGCTGACTGCCGCGCCCACAACACCCAGCGACTGGCCGGACTTCTTGGCGAACCGTTCCTTGGTGCCGTCGGCCAACATCCGGAAGCCCACGCGGGTGGGCTGGCCGGTCTTGGGGTCGGCGACCATCACGTTGGAAACATCCAGCGGCATTTCCTTCTGCACGCGGCCGCCCTGGGGATAGCGGCGGCTGGGACGCATGTGCCGGTATACGCGGTTAATGCCCTGGACGACCACTTTGCCCTTGGACGTATCCACGCGCAACACCTCGCCGCGCTTGCCTACGTCCTTGCCGGCCATCACGACCACCGTGTCGCCTTTTTTGATCTTGCTCGCCATACTCGCCTCTAGAACCTCCCGGCCTCAAACCACTTCGCTGGCCAGGGAGACAATCTTCATGTAGTTCTTTTCACGCAACTCGCGGGCCACCGCGCCGAAGATGCGGGTGCCGCGGGGATTGCCCTGTTCATCCACGATGACCACGGCGTTGTTGTCGAAGCGGACGTAAGAGCCGTCGCTGCGCCGCACGGGCGCACTGGTCCGCACGATCACGCACCGCACCACGTCGCCCTGCTTCACGTCGCCGCCGGCAATCGCCTTCTTGACCGAACAGATAATCACGTCGCCAAGGCCGGCGATCTTACGGCTATGGCGGCCCTTGGCCGAGGAACCGCCCAGGACTCGAATGCAATACGCAATCGTCGCCCCGCTGTTGTCGGCCACTGCCATTCTGGTTTCAGCTTGGATCACGCTAACCACCTCGTGGTCCGCCGCGGCCGTCACAGCCGCCGCAGGACTAGTTCAAATTTACACCTGCTCCGCTTGCTGCTGAGCCTGCTGCTGGGCCAAGGTCGCCTTCTTGACGACGCGCACCAGCCGGTAATGCTTCTGCTTGCTGATGGGCCTGCACGGCACTATGGCCACCGTGTCGCCCGCGCCGGCCGCGTTCTGCGGATCGTGCACGGCCAGCTTGGTGCGCCGGCGGAGAATCTTGCCGTACTGGGCGTGGCTCACCTGCCGCTCCACCACCACGACGCAGGTCTTGTCGCCGCGGTTGGAGGCCACTACGCCTACCGTTTCCTGAATCTTGCTCTGATCGCGCTTTTCAGCCATACCGCTCTTTCGCTTTCACTACGCTTTGGACGCCGAGGCCCGTACACGCTCGTTCATAACGGTCAGGCAACGGGCGATGTCACGCTGTGCCTTGGTAATCCGCGAAGGGTCTTCCAATTTCTCCGTCACCGCCTGGGCGTGCAGGTCGTACACGTGCCTGCGCAGGCGGGACAGTTCCGTGGCCAGCTCTTCACCGGAAAGATTTCGTATTTCTTTGATCTTCATAACCCAGTCCTACAGTCCGTGACGGCGGGCCACAAACCTGCACCGCACCGGCATCTTGTGCGACACTCGCAGCAGCGCCAACTTGGCCGTCATCTCGTCCACGCCGCCGATTTCAAACAGCATGTTGCCCGGCTTTGACCGGGGCCACCCATTCCTCCACCTCGCCCTTGCCCTTGCCCATTCGCGTTTCCAGCGGCTTGGCGGACACGGCCTTGTCCGGAAAGACGCGGATGAACACGCGGCCTTCGCGATGCAGGAAGTGCGTCGCGGCCACGCGGCCGGCCTCAAGCTGGCGGGCGGAAATCCACGCCGTCTCCAGCGTCTGCAGGCCGTACTCGCCGTAGGACACCCGGTTGCCTCGGCTGGCCAGCCCGCGCAACCGCCCGCGCTGGTGCTTGCGGTGCTTTACTCTTTTGGGCATCATCGCCATGTCTGCACCTTCCGACTTCTCTCTTCGTGGCACAGGCTTTTAGCCTGTGTCTTCCAATGGTCACAGGCTGGAAAGCCTGTGCCACCATGATTCCCAATTTACGCCTGGCCGCCTTGGGGAGCACCGCCGCCTTCAGCAGGCGCCTGCGGGGCAGCTTCACCGCCGGATGACCCGGCCTCGCCGCGTCCACGGCCGCCTCGACCGCCGCCGCGCCCGCCGCGACCACCGCCGCCGCCGCCGCCACGGCCGCGACCCGGTCCACCGGACCCGCCAGGTCCGCCGCCGAAGCCGCCGCCACCGCCGCGCCGACGCGAGCCGGCCATCACAGGACCGGTCACTTCATCGCTGATGGCCTGATCCTTCATGCCGCGGTAAATCCACACCTTCACGCCCAATACGCCGTACGTGGTCTTGGCGTGAACCAGGCCGTAATCCACGTCCGCATCCAGGGTCTGCAAGCGGAATCGAGCCCAGCATCTGCTGCTCGGTGCGGGCCATTTCCGCCCCGCCCAGACGGCCCGAGCACTGACCTTCACGCCCTTGGCCCCGGCGTTCATGGTCGCTTCGCAGCGCTGCTTGATCGTCCTGCGGAAACTCGCGCGCCGCCGAAGCTGCTCGGCAATGCCCGACGCCACCAGCTGGGCGTTGAGATCGGGATTCTTGATCTCGATGATGTTCACATTTACGCGGCGGTCGGTCAGCCGCTCCAAGCTCGCCCTTGAGCTTGTCCACTTCGCTGCCTTTAGGGCCGATGACCAGGCCCGGCCGGGCGGTGCGAAGCACAATCTTCACCTCTTCCCGCGTACGTTCGATTTCCACGGAGGCCACAGCCGCGTAAGGCGGCTGGTCGTTCAGTTGCTTGTTGATGAACCGGCGGATCCTCTCGTCCTCGACGAGGAACTCGCCGTAGTTGCTCTTGGGAGCGAACCACCGGCTCTTCCAGCCTTTGGTGATCCCGGTGCGGAACCCGATAGGTGAAACCTTCTGACCCATATTACTCCTCCGCCTCTACGACGACGGTTATGTGACTGGTCCTGCGCTTAATCGCGTGGGCCCTGCCGCGGTCCTTCTGCTGAATGCGGTGCATGGTCGGCCCCTCATCCACGAAGGCCTTCTGCACGAATAGCGTTTCCACGTCCGCCTCGGCGTTATCAGCGTTGGCGATGGCGCTTTTCAGCACCTTGGTCATCAGGCTCGCCGCGCGCTGCGGGCTGAACTTCAAAATGTTCAGCGCATCGTTCACGTCCCGTCCGCGAATCAGGTCGGCGATCAGCCGCACCTTGCGGGCACTCATGTCTGCATATTTATGTTTGGCTAACCATGCCATAGTCATTCACTCCGCCCTTAGGCCGGCTTTCCCGGACCAGCCGCTGCCGCCGCCTTGGCGGCCGAGCCCGCGCCGCTGTGCCCGCGGAAGATTCGCGTCGGGCTGAACTCGCCCAGCTTGTGGCCCACCATGTCCTCGGTCACGAAGACGCGGTGGAAAGTCTTGCCGTTGTGTACCATGAACGTCTGGCCGATGAACTCGGGCACGATCGTGCACGCGCGAGCCCAGGTCTTGATGGGCTGGCGGTCGCCGGTCTCGTTCATCTTGATGACCTTCCTGTAGAGCTTCTCTACAACGTAAGGTCCTTTTTTCATGCTTCTCGTCATATTGCCTCTTGGCTGTTCTCTACTAGCTACTCTGTACTATTTTTCTTTCGCAGCCGCCTCACGCGGCTACAGCACCAATTGTCCAGTCCGCTTGTTGCGGCGGCGCCGCAGAATCATCTTGTTGGAAAGCTTGCGTTTGTTCCGGGTCTTGCCGCCCTTGGCCAGCTTGCCCCACGGGCTGCAGGGGTGCCGGCCGCCGCCTGAACGGCCTTCGCCGCCGCCCATCGGGTGAGCGACCGGGTTCTGGGCCACGCCGCGAACGTGCGGACGACGGCCCTTGTGCCGTCGCCGGCCGGCCTTGCCCCAGCGAATGCGGCTGTGCTCGATATTGCCGACCTGCCCGATCGTCGCGCGGCAGCGGCTATCGATGATGCGCATTTCGCCGGAGGGCAGAATAATGGTGGCCTTCTTGCCTTCGCGGGCCGCCAGGCGGGCCACGCCGCCGGCCGTGCGAACCAGCTTGCCGCCCTGGCCGGGAATCATTTCGACGTTGTGAACTTCCAGCCCCGGCGGAATCTTCGCCAGCGGCATGCAGTTGCCCACGCGGGGCTCCACGCGCTCGCCGCTATAAATCTTGTCGCCGATCTTGAGGCCGTGGGGGCACAGGATGTACCGCTTCTCGCCGTCGGCGTATTGAATCAGGGCGATGTGGCAGGTGCGGTTGGGATCGTACTCGATAGTCGCCACCGTGCCTGCCATGCCGTCCTTGTTGCGCTTGAAGTCGATGATGCGGTACATGCTTCTTGGCCCCGCCGCCGCGGAAGCGGCTGGTGGTCTTGCCGCTGTGGTTGCGCCCGCCGGTGGTCAAGTGCGGCCGCAGCAGTGACTTCTCCGGCGTGGAGCGCGTCACTTCATCGTGCGTATTAACGCTGGAGAACCGCCTGCCCGGCGACGTCTTCTTGTAAATTTTTACTGCCATATTCGCCTCGCAGCACTCGGCCTGGGGGCCCATCGCGTTAGAACAGATCAATATGATGGTCCGCGTGCAGCACGCACACGGCCTTCTTCCAGTGCTTGGTCTCGGCCATCTTCATGCGCGACCGCCGGGGCTTGCCCTTGCGGTTGGCCGTGCGGACCTCCAGCACCTTCACGTCGTACATCTTTTCCACGGCCTGCTTGACCTGCGCCTTGGAGGCGCCGGGGTGCACCTCGAAGGCGTAGGCATTGCAGCGTCTGGGTCTGGTGCGTGCCCTTTTCAGTCACTAGCGGCCTGATAATGACGCTATGTATATCCATTGCTACTTCGCGCCTTTCATTAAGGCGTTCATCGCTTCGCGCGTGACCACCAGCTTGCGGCGGCGGACCACGTCGAAGGCGTTCAGTTCAGCCAGCGTCCGGATTTCCACGCGGGGAATGTTGCGGGCGCTGCGGTAGATCGCGTCGCTCCGCTCGTGCAGCGTCAGAATACAGCCGCGATTGGCTTCCAGCTTGCTTCAGAGTCGCCGCAACCGGCTTGGTCTTGGGCGCCTGCATCGACAGCCCCTGCACCACCACAAGATCCTGCCCCACCAACTTGGAGAGAATCGCCGACTCCAGGGCCTTCTGCCTGGACTGGCGCGACAGTTCGTGGCGCACGCGGTACGGCTCCTTGCGGAACGCCACGCCGCCGCCCTTCATCAGGTTCGTGCGGACGTCGCCGCGCCGGGCGAAGCCGGTGCCCTTCTGCTTGTATAGCTTGCGGCCCGAGCCCACCACCATGCCGCGGCTGCGCGTGGCCGCCGAGCCCTGGTGCGTATTCGTGTGGTAGGCCACCACGGCCTGCTTGAGCAGGGAAGCGTTGATGACGCCGCCGAAGATCTCTTCATCGACCTTCAGCGTCTCAATCTTTTCGCCCTGCATGTCGTAAACCGGAACTTCCAACATGGCCATATCCTCGAAACGGCGCTTATGCCTTCTTCGCCGCAACCTTCTTAGTTGTGCTCGTGCGAACCAGGACCAGTCCGCCGTTGGCGCCGGAATGGCGCCCTTGATCAGGAGCAGATGATTATCGGCATCGACGCCAATGAGCTTGTGATTACGGCTGGTGACCTGCCCCCCGCCCAGGCGGCCGGACATGCGCTTGCCCTTCTTGGGGCCGCCCGATCCGCCGCGCTCGTTGCCGTGCGAGGCGATCGAGCCGCCGTGCCGGTGCATGCGCTCGGTGCCGTGCGAGGCGCTCATGCCGTGGAAATTATGCCGCTTCATCACGCCGGCGTAGCCCTTGCCCTTGCTCGTGCCGATAATGTCCACCCACTTAACGTCCTTGAACGATTCAACCGTCAGTTCCTGCCCCGCCTGCACATCCGGCGCCGCGGCCGTGCGAATCTCGCGGTACTTGCGCATCGGCTTGGTGGAGCTCTTGGCGGCGTGGCCGATAATCGGCTGGGTGGCCCGCTGCGCCTTGATCGGCTCAAAGCCGATCTGCGCGGCGTTGTAGCCGTCGCTCTCGGCGGTCTTCACCTGCGTTACCTGGCAGGGACCCGCCTGCACGACGGTCACGGGCTGCAATGTGCCCGCTTCGTCGTACACCTGGGTCATGCCAACTTTTCTTCCCAACAATGCTGCCTGCATTGGACTACCCTTTCGCGCCGGCGTTACGCCTTGATCTTGACGAACACGCCCGCCGGCACGACCAGCCGGTTTAAGGCCTCGATCGTTCGCACCGTCGGTTCATAGATGTCGATGATCCGTTTGTGGGTGCGCATTTCAAACTGCTCGCGGCTCTTCTTGTCGATATTGGGACCGCGCAACACCGTGTACCGCTCCCGCCGGGTGGGCAGGGGAATGGGGCCGCGCACGCGAGCCCCGGTCCGCTCGGCATGCTCGACGATCTCACGCGCCGAGTTGTCCAAGGCGCCGTGATCGTAGGCTTCCATACGAATTCTAATTCTGTCTTGGAGCATCGCTGCCCATCTCCGTCGCTAACCCCGGCCGACCACACGCGCATACCGGCGCGTGCTCGGCAGAGTCCGTCTAACATACTGATGGCGGATAACTTGTCAATGCTGTACCGCCAATTTCTCTACTTTTTTTACTGCCTAACAAAAAATAACTCGCAGCGGGCGCCGTGGCTGCGGCTTTTGCGGCCACGTTTCTGACCCTAAGTCTAATGCCTTACACATATCGCAATAGGCCCTCGGCCACGTTCTTAGGCACAATGGCGTAGTGGCTGGGCTCCAATGTGCTGGTGGCCCGGCCCTGCGTCAGCGACCTTAAGGCCGTGCTGTAGCCAAACATCTCTGCCAGCGGCACGTGGGCGTCAATCACCCTGTTTTTGTGCCGCGCGGCCATATTCACTATCTCCGCCCGCCGCGCGTTCAGATCGCCCGTAACTGCCCCCAAAAACTCCTCAGGGCTGACGACCTGGAGGGACATAATAGGTTCCATGAAGGCCGGATCCGCCTTGGAAACCGCCTGCTCGAAGGCCATGGAAGCGGCCTGCAAAAAGGCCATTTCGCTGCTGTCGACAGGGTGGTGCTCCCCGCCGGTCAGCGTGATCTTAATGTTCTCCATCGGGTAACCGGAAAGCTGGCCGGACTGCGCGGCGTCACGCACGCCCTCTTCCACCGAGGCCAGAAACTGCCGCGGAATGGCGTCGCCGATGTCATCCTTGTCAAAGACCACCGAGGGACGCCCACCGCCGGCTTATACGCCTCCACCTTCAGGCTGACCGCGCCGAACTGGCCGCGCCCCCCGATCTGGCGATCGAAACGGCCCGAGCCCTCGCCCACGCCGCACACCGTCTCTTTATAGGCCACGCGGGGCTTGCCCACTTTGACATCCACGTTCATGTCGCGGCGGAGCTTATTGTGCAGAATCTCCAGGTGCAGCTCGCCCATGCCGGTAATCAGCGTCTGACCGGTCTCTTCATCAAAGCGACTGGAGAACGTGG
This sequence comes from uncultured Phycisphaerales bacterium, assembly GCA_963785635.1. Taxonomy (GTDB): domain Bacteria; phylum Planctomycetota; class Phycisphaerae; order SM23-33; family FEN-1343; genus FEN-1343. Next base: position 136,300 of record CAWAWB010000002.1, on the reverse strand, counting down.
GGTCCTCGCGCCGCAGCACGCCCAGGGCGTCGGCCAGCTTCTGCTTATCCGCCGAATTGCGCGGCTCGATGGACATGCTGATGACGCCCTGGGGAAATTCCATCTTCTCCAGCACGACAGGATGATGGGCGTCGCATAACGTGTCCCCGGTTAAGCTGTACTTGCAGCCCACCACGGCCACGATATCGCCCGCGAAAGCCTCATCGCGGCGGATGCGCTGCTTGGCGTACATCTCCCACACCCGCGAGACGATTTCCTTCTTGTCCCGCCTGGAGTTCAAGACGCGCGTGCCCGCCTCCAGCTTGCCACTGTAAATGCGGGTGAAATACAGGTCGCCGTGCTGGTCGGAGACGATCTTGAAAACCAGCCCGCAGAAAGGCTCATCCACGCAGGCCTTGCGGGTGATCATTTTATCGCTGGTAAGAGAGGCGTGGCCTTCAACGGGCGGGACATCCAGGGGCGACGGCAGGTAGCGAACCACCGCATCCAATAGCGGCTGAATGCCCATGTGCCGCAGGGCCGCCCCGTTTAAAACCGGGTGCAGCAGACCTCCACACACCGCGCGGCGGATGGCCGCGTGAATATCCTCCGCCGAAATCGGCTCTTCCTGCACGAACTTGGCCATCAGCGCATCATCCTCATCGGCGATGCGCTCGATCATGTGCGTGCGCGCCTTCCGGGCCTCGTCCATCATCTGGGGCGGAATCTCACCCACCCTTAAAGTGGAGCCCACATCGGCGGCGTCGTAATAATATGCCCGCATCTCGACCAGATCGATCTGTCCCTTATAGTCGCCGCCGGCCCCGATAGGCAGTTGGATGGCCACCGGGTGAGAGTTCAGCCGCTGGGTGATGTCTTCCACCACCGCGCCGAAATCGGCCCCCAGCCGGTCCATCTTGTTGATAAAGCACAAACGGGGGACATGATACTTGTCCGCCTGCCGCCAGACCGTCTCGCTCTGGGCCTCCACGCCCCCCACCGCACAGAACACCGCCACCGCCCCATCCAGGACGCGCAGCGAGCGTTCCACTTCCACGGTGAAGTCCACGTGGCCGGGAGTATCGATCAAATTGATGATGTGCCCGGCCCACGGGCAGGTCGTCGCGGCGGAGGTGATGGTGATGCCGCGCTCCTGCTCTTCCACCAGGTAATCCATCACCGCGGTGCCTTGATCCACGCCGCCGATTTTGTAGGTCTTGCCCGTGAAATACAGCACGCGCTCCGTGACTGTCGTCTTGCCGGCATCAATGTGGGCCATGATGCCGATGTTGCGAATTTTTGACATGTCACGGGCCATTTTTACTGTTCCACTTCCACCGAGTGTTGGCCAACTTGGCCAACACATGTAACACTTACTTTTCGACTCTTGCACTGCAAGAGTCACTGCAACACTTACTGTCTCAGGTCGCAAACTTTGCGACCTGCTGCAACACTTAACTTATTCAGGTGGTGAAATTCACCACGTGCCGTAACACTTACAGCCAAATCCGTTACGGATCCCGCCACTGGAGTTTTCTCCAGTTCCATGATCCGTAACGCGCCGGTTGGCGCACAGCAATCAGGCGGCGGGAAAGTTTGCCGCCTGGACCGCACCGTTCGGTAAAACCGCGGCGTGCAGCCAGATCAATCGTTGTCTACACGTTAGTGCAAACTCGCCGCCGCGAGAAACGGCGGCCCCGGCTTTGTGGCAAGCCGGCCAGGTTGTCTTATCTCACGCGGCCGCGCCGGCAAAAGATTGCCGACCGCCTTGTCTGAGCCCCGGCATCCGACAGAAAACTTCCGCCTTCCTTGGCGCCAGGGTCGCCCGCCAAACTTCGCCGAGCGATTCGCTTATACCTTTGCCGGACCTTGGCGTTCCGGCAGTCTGGTGGCACAGGCTTGAAAGCCTGTGCCACTTCTTTACCACGCAAAGTGCGCGAACGCCTTGTTGGCGTCGGCCATGCGGTGCACGTTCGTGCGGGTCTGCACGGCGGTGCCTTCCTTCTTGAACGCGGCCATCAGTTCATTGGCCAGGCGTTCGGAGGTGGGCGAACCCTTGCCGCCGCGCACGGCCTCCAGGATCCAGCGGATCGCCAGCGACTGCTGCCGCTTGCGGTTGACCTGCATGGGCACCTGGTAGTTCTGGCCGCCGACGCGCTTGGAGCGCACTTCGATGGTCGGCTTGACGTTATTGAGGGCCGTCTCGAACACCTCCAGCACGGGAGTGTCCTTGATCTTGGAGGCCATAATGTCCATGGCATCGTAGACCACGGCCTGGGCCACGGACTTCTTGCCGCCCCACATCAGGCAGTTGATGAACTTGCTCACCAGCTTGCTGCCATAGCGGGGATCGGGCTTCGAGCTGCTGAACCGAAAGCGTAAAATGCTTACCTGCCATCTTTATTCCTATCTGCCGCCCTGGTCACGGGCGGTAATTAACTGACCTCATTTTTAGCGGCCCGCTGCCAGCGAGCATCCACGCTTACTGCCCGCCGCGGCGGGCACGAGGTCACCTATTCATTCTTTCCAAAGAGGTGTGCAAAAAGTTGCACACCCCGCAAAACACGCAGTTTACTTGGGCCGCTTGGTGCCGTACTTGCTGCGGCTGCGATGCCGCGGGCCCCAATTTTCCTGCTCAGCGAGGCCCGAGCAGTCCAGCGCGCCGCGGATAATGTGGTACCGCACGCCGGGCAAGTCGCGCACGCGACCGCCGCGCACCAGCACGATCGTGTGTTCCTGGAGGTTATGCCCGCAGCCGGGAATATAGGCCGTTACTTCCTTGCCGTTGGACAGGCGGACACGGGCCACCTTCCGCAGCGCGGAGTTGGGCTTCTTGGGCGTCATCGTCTTGACAAGCAGGCACACGCCGCGCTTGAAGGGGCACGAGCCCAGCGCCACGTTCTTCTTCTTGGTTACTTGTTTCTTTCTCGGCCTGCGCACCAACTGGTTAATCGTCGGCATAAAACTCCCGTGGCACAGGCTTTCAGCCTGTGATTCTATCTGGGGTGGCACGTCTGCGGACACAGGCTGAAAGCCTGTGCCACCAACCACCTTTACGGCTGTTTGCCAGTCAAGGCCTGCTGCACAGCCGCCTCGATCTGGGCCTCGGTCATACCTTCCTCGGACTCGACGACAGCCAGCTCTCCGCAGCTCGACCTGCCGCTTTAAAGCCATCTGCAAATACGGCTTGAAGCTCGTGCCCGCGGGGATCAGGTGCCCCAGGATCACGTTCTCCTTCAGACCGACCAGCTCGTCCACCTTGCCCGCCAGCGCGGCTTCCGTGAACACCTTGGTGCTCTCCTGGAAGCTGGCCGCCGACAGGAAGCTCTCGCTCTGGAGCGAGGCCTTGGTGATTCCCAGAAGCAACGTCTTGGCCGTTGCCGGCTTGGGCCGGCGGGTCTTGGCGGGCTGACGGCCGCGGCCTTCGGCCTCGGCGTTAGCCTGCTCGACCTTTTCCCGGGCGATCACTTCATTGGCCAGGAACTCCGTGTCGCCGGGATCCACGATCTTCAGCGACTGAGCAGAGCCGCTCATTTTCCGCGCGGAAGCGGAATTTGTCAACCACTTCGCCGGGCAGCAGGGCGCTGTCGCCCACGGCCTCGACCTGCACCTTCCGCAGCATCTGTCCGATGATGATCTCGATGTGCTTGTCGTTGATGTTCTGGTTCTGCCCGCGGTAGACGTTCTGGATTTCATCCAGCAGGTACTGCTGCAGGGCCTCTTCGCCCTTGATGCGCAGGATGTCGTGCGGCACCAGCGGACCTTCGGTCAGCGGGTCGCCGGCCTCCACGAAGTCGCCGGTGTGGACCAGCAGGTGCCGGTCGTGCGGCACGTGGTGCTCGCGCTCCATGCCCGAATCGCTGCGGACGATGATGGTCATCTTGCCGCGGCGCTTGTCGGTGCGCAGTTCGACGCGGCCGGAAATCTCCGCCATGGCCGCCGGCTCCTTGGGCTTGCGGGCCTCGAAGAGCTCGGTGACGCGCGGCAGGCCGCCGGTGATGTCCTGCGTGCCGGCGATCTCGCGCGGCTGGCGGGCCAGCAGGTCGCCAGGCTTGACCGTCTGGCCTTCCTCCACCTCGATACGGGCCTTGGCCGGCAGGTAGTGGAAGTCCAGGATCTTGCCGGACTTGTCTTCGACGATGATCCGCGGGTGCTTCTCGCCCTTGTGCTCGATGACCACGTAGCGGGCGCCGCCGTGCTGGCCGCTTTCGCCACGGACCGTCTCGCCTTCCTCGATGTCCTGGAAGCGGACGGAGCCGGCGGCCTCGGCCAGAATCGGCGTGCGGTGCGGGTCCCAGGTGACCAGCCGCTGGCCGGCCTTGACCTTCATGCCGTCGGTGACCAGCAGGATAGCGCCGTAAGGAACCTTGTATACTTCAAGCTCGCGGTCCTTGGCGTCCAGGACGGCGATCTCGCCGTTGCGCTTCAGGGCCACCATGACATCGCGGTCGCCCGATCTTGATCGGCACGGCGTTGATGTCGCGGAACTTGACCGTGCCGGCGACCGAGGTGCGGGTTTCCGATTCTCCACCGCCGCGGCCGTGGCCACGCCGCCGGTGTGGAACGTACGCATGGTGAGCTGCGTGCCGGGCTCGCCGATGGACTGGGCGGCGATGATGCCCACCGCCATGCCTTCCTCCACCAGCTGTCCGGTGGACAGGTCCACGCCGTAGCACTTGGCGCACACGCCAATCGGGCTTTCGCACGTCAGCGGGCTGCGGACGCGGATGGTTTCCATGCCCAGATCCTCGATCTTGCGGGCGATTTCACCGGTGATGATCTCGTTCTCGTGAACGATGACCTGATCGGTGATCGGATTGATGATGTTCTCGCGGGCGATGCGGCCGATGATCAAATTGCGCAGCGGCACGTCGACCTGCTCGCCGCGTGTAGATGGCCGTCTTGGGGATGCCCTTCAAAGTGCCGCACTCGTCCAGGTTGACGATCACGTTCTGGGCCACGTCGGCCAGCTTGCGCGTCAGGTAGCCCGAGTCGGCCGTCTTCAAGGCCGTATCGGCCAGACCCTTGCGGGCGCCGTGCGTAGAGCTGAAGTACTCCAGCACGGTCAGGCCTTCGCGGAAGTTCGCCTTGATGGGCGTCTCGATGATCTCGCCGGAAGGCTTAGTCATCAGGCCGCGCATGCCGGCGAGCTGACGAATCTGGTCGGTTGCCACGAGCGCCGGAATCGGACATCAGCCACACCGGGTTGAGGTACGGCTTGCCGTCGCGCTCGTCGTGCTCCAGTTCCTGGAGCAGGCTCTTGGTGACCTCTTCGCGGGCGTGAATCCACACGTCCACGATCTGGTTGCGCCGCTCCTGGTCGGTGATGGCGTCGGCCGAGAAGTCCTTCTGAATCTGGTCGGCGCGCTTCTGCGCCTCATTCAGAATCTCGCCCTTGCGGGCCGGGACGCGCAGGTCCGTCACGCCGAAAGACAGGCCCGCCAGCGTGGAATACCTGAAGCCCATGGCCTTGATCGAATCCAGCAGTTCCAGCGTGGCGCCGCGGCCGGCCTGGGCGTAGCAGTCGCTGATGACGCGGCCGCAGCCCTTTTGACCTAACGCGTAGTTGTAGAAGGGCAGCTTGGGATTCAGGATATCGTTGAAGTAGCAGCGTCCGGCGGTCGTCAGAACGGGCTTGTCGCCCACGACGAATTCCTTGTCGGCGGTGACGATGCGCAGGCCCTTGGGCAGGCGCACCAGGACCGCCGCGTGCATCCCGACCAAACGCAGGTCGTGGGCCCGCATGGCCTCGAACCTGTCGCGGAACACCGGCACTTCGCGGCCATCGGCGATCTTCAGCTTCTTTAAGCGGGGGTCGACGAATTCGGCGCCGCGGCCGGAGGTCAGGTAGTACACGCCCAGCACGATGTCCTGGCTGGGGGACATGATGGGCGAGCCGGAGGCCGGCGAGAAGATGTTGTTCGTGGCCATCAGCAGCACGTGCGCCTCGGCCTGCGCCTCCACCGACAGCGGCAGGTGCACGGCCATCTGGTCGCCGTCGAAGTCGGCGTTGAAGCCCTTGCACACCAGCGGGTGGATCTTGATGGCGTTGCCTTCCACCAGCACCGGCTCGAAGCCCTGAATACCCATGCGGTGCAGGGTCGGGGCACGGTTTAAAAGCACCGGGTGCTGATGAATGACTTCTTCCAGAATGTCCCAGATCTCCTGGTCCTTGCGCTCGATCATGCGCTTGGCGGACTTGATGGTGTCGGCCAGGCCGCGATCCTTGAGCTTGCGGATGATGAAGGGCTGGAACAGTTCCAGGGCGATCTTCTTGGGCAGGCCGCACTGGTGCAGCCTGAGCTCCGGCCCCACCACGATCACAGAGCGGGCGGAGTAGTCCACGCGCTTACCGAGCAGGTTCTCGCGGAAACGGCCCTGCTTGCCCTTGATCATGTCGGTCAGGCTCTTCAAAGGCCGGTTGGAAGAACCCTGCACGGGACGGCGGCAGCGGCCGTTATCAAACAGGGCATCGACCGCCTGCTGAAGCATGCGCTTCTCGTTGCGGATAATGACCTCGGGTGCGTTGAGGTCCATCAGCTTTTTGAGGCGGTTGTTGCGGTTGATGATGCGGCGGTACAGGTCGTTCAAATCGCTGGTGGCGAAGTTGCCGCTCTCCAGGAGCACCAGCGGGCGCAGATCCGGCGGAATCACCGGGATCACGTCCATGACCATCCACTCAGGGCGGTTGCCCGAGTTGCGGATGGCATCGACCAGGGCCAACCGCTTGGAGATATCCTTGATCTTCTGCTTGGAGTTGGTCTTGGTCAGGTCGTCGCGCAATTGCGTGGACATACCCGCCAGATCCAGCTTCTCCAGCAGCACGCGGACGGCCTCGGCGCCCATCTCCGCCTGGAAGTCGCGGTACTTCTCCTTGGCGGTGCGATACTCTTCTTCGGTCAGCACCTGCTGGAACTTCAGCGGCGTCTGGCCGGGATCGGTGACGACGTAATCCTGGAAATAGATAATCTTTTCCATATCCGCCGTCTTCATTCCCAAGAGCGTTCCCAGCCGGCTGGGCAGCGCCTTGAAGAACCAGATGTGCACGATGGGCGCGGCCAGATTGACGTGGCCCATGCGCTTGCGGCGCACGCGCGAGTGCGTCACCTTGACGCCGCAGCGGTCGCAGATGATGCCCTTGTGCTTGGTACCTTTGTACTTGCCGCAGGCGCATTCCCAGTCGCGCTCAGGGCCAAAGATACGCTCGCAGAAGAGACCTTCCTTCTCCGGGCGATAGGTGCGGTAGTTGATCGTCTCAGGCTTCTTCACTTCGCCGAACGACCAACTGCGAATGTCGTTGGGGGAAGCCAGCATGATCTTTACCGACCCGTAGTCATTTATACGATCGTATACGCTTTCGACCATTTTTCTTTAGCTCCTGTTGCCACTTACCGGTGACACATCACGGCCGCCGGAGGGCGATATCAGAAAGCGCGTTTCTTTTCCAACTGGATATTGAGGCCCAGACCGCGAATCTCGTTGCACAGCACGTCGAAACTGACGGGCGTGCCGGCTTCCAGGGTGTTCGTGCCCTTGACCATGGATTCGTAGATCTTGGTCCTTCCTTCCACATCGTCGCTCTTGACCGTCAAGAGCTCCTGAAGCGTGTAGCTGGCGCCATAGGCTTCCAGGCCCCACACTTCCATTTCGCCGAAGCGCTGGCCGCCGGTGCGGGCCTTGCCGCCCAGGGGCTGCTGCGTGATCAGCGAGTACGGGCCCGTGGAGCGGGCGTGGATCTTGTCATCCACCAGGTGATGGAGCTTGTTCATGTAGATGTAGCCCACGGTCACCTTCTGCTCGAAGGGCTCGCCGGTGCGGCCGTCGTGCAGGGTGATCTTGCCGCTGGCGGGCATTTCCACCAGCAGCTCGTGACTGTGGCCGGCCTGCTGCACGACTTCCACCTGGCCCCTGCGCTGGCGGACGTGCTCGTTGGCTTCCTGGATGGCGCCGAAGATTTCGTCTTCCTTGGCGCCATCGAATACCGGCGTGATGGCCTGGAAGCCCAGCACCGCCGCCGCCCAGCCCAGGTGCGTCTCCAGGATCTGGCCCACGTTCATACGGCTGGGCACGCCCAGCGGGTTGAGGCAGATATCGACCGGCGTGCCATCGTCCAGGAAGGGCATATCCTCTTCCGGCATGATGCGGGCGATAACGCCCTTGTTGCCGTGACGGCCGGCCATCTTGTCGCCCACGGCCAGCGAGCGCTTGGTGGCCACGTACACCTTGACCATCTCCAGCACGCCGGAAGGCAGCTCGTCGCCGCGCTTCATGTGGGCCAGGCGACGCTCGCGCTCCTTGCGGATATCCTGGAGGCGCGGCCAGTACCGCTCGTAAATCTTCTGCGCCTGCTCCTTGGCCGAGGCCTTGGTCGATCTTCATCCAGTTAGGATTGAAGTTCTCGATCTGCTCCAAGATGACGTCGACGATGTCGCTCTGGCCGACCTTCTGCCGCGTGGAGGGGTCGACCATCGGATTACCCAGAACCTCGTTGATTTCCTCCGTCATCTGGCGGAAGACCTTGAGCATCTGGGCATTCATGTCGTGCTCGTACTGCTTCATCTCCTCTTTGTGGCGCTTCTTCTGCTCCTCATTGAGGTGCGTGCGGCGGCTGAAGCGCTTGGTGGCGATGACCACGCCTTCCTCGCCGGCCGGCATGGTGAGGCTGTCGTTCTTCACATCCTCGCCCGCGCGGCCGAAGATCGCGTGCAGCAGTTTTTCTTCGGGAGACAGTTCGCTCTTGCTCTTGGGGGCCACCTTGCCCACCAGGATGTCGCCCGGCTTTACGCGTGTACCCACGCGCACCACGCCGTGCTCATCCAGGTTGCGCAGGGCCTTCTCGCCCACGTTGGGGATATCGCGGGTGAATTCCTCGCGACCCAGCTTGGTCTCGCGAATTTCCGCGTCGTAGTCCTCAATGTGGATGGAGGTAAAGGTGTCGTCCTTGACCAGACGCTCGGAGATGAGGATAGCGTCCTCGAAGTTGTAGCCGTCGAAGGTCATGAACGCGACCAGGAGGTTGCGGCCCAGGGCCAGCTCGCCGTTGGAGCAGCCGGGGCCGTCCGCGATGATCTGATCCTTCTTGACCCGCTGGCCCTCGCGAACGATGGGCCGCTGGTTCAGGCAGGTCCGCTCGTTGAGGCGGGCGAACTTGCGGAGGACATACTCCTCGGTGTTATCGATGATGATGCGTTCGGCGTCCACATAGGTAACGGTACCGCCCTTGCCGGCTCGGATGACCATGCCGCTGTTGACGGCGACGTTGCGCTCCATACCCGTGGCCACGACCGCCGGTTCCGTGCGAATCAGCGGCACGGCCTGGCGCTGCATGTTAGAACCCATCAGCGCGCGGTTGGCATCGTCGTGCTCCAGGAACGGAATCAGCGCGGCCGACACGCCGACGGTCTGCTTGGGGGAAATATCCACGTACTGGATATCGCCGCCTTCCACCAGGGTTACTTCGCCGTCCTTGCGGGCCAGTTGGGCTTCCTTCTTGAGGGTGGTCCGCAGCTTGCCGCCTTCGCCGCGCAGCGCCTCGGGGGGCGCCAGCGTGGTGTTCATTTCCTCATCGGCACGCAGCCACTTCACATCCTCGGTGATCCTGGCCTTCTCGACGACGCGGTACGGCGTGACCAGGAAGCCGTATTCATCGACCGTGCCGTAAATGGACAGCGAACTGATCAGGCCGATGTTGTTGCCTTCGGGCGTCTCAATGGGGCAGATGCGGCCGTAATGGCTGATGTGTACGTCGCGGACTTCAAAGCCCGCACGCTTGCGGTTCAAGCCGCCAGGGCCCAATGCCGACAAGCGCCGCTCGTGCGTGAGCTGGCTCAACGGATTAGTCTGGTCGACGACCTGCGAGCAGCTCGCTGCGGCCGAAGAAAAAGTCGATGCTCGAAGAAACGCTCTTGGAGTTGATCAACTCGGCGATCTTGGCCACGCTGTCCTGATCCTTCATGCTCATCCGCTCCTGCACGGTGCGGCGAAGCTTAAGGAATCCCTTGCGCAGCTCGTCCGTGGCCAGCTCGTCGATGGTGCGCAGGCGGCGGTTGCCCAGGTGGTCGATATCGTCCACCATGCCTTCGCCGGAGCGCAGGCTGAACACGTACTTCAGGCAGCCGACGAAGTCTTCCACCCGCAGGACCATCTCGTCTTCGCTGACGTCCTGGTTGAATTTGCGGTTGATGCGGAAACGCCCCACCTTGCCCAGGCGGTAGCGGTTCTCATCGTAGAACTTTTCCTGGAAGAGCGTTTTGGCCTTCTCCAGTTGCGGCGGGTTGCCGGGCCGCAGACGGGCATAGATGCGCAAAACGGCCGACTCATAACTATCGGCGGCATCCTCGGAGATCGTGTTGAACATCAACGGGTCAGCCACCTTCTCCACCACATCCACCTTCTTGATGCTGGATGCCTGGACGCGGGTGACGGCCTCGCCGATCTGGTTGCCGGCTTCCACCAGCACTTCGCCGCTCTCCGTATCCACAATCGGCGCGGCGGCGTACATCTGCGGCTTGAGCTTGCCCACAGGCAGGCTCTTGACCGGGTAGAACTCGCGAATGATGGCTTCCGCAGTGCCGTACTTCTCATCCATGGCCCGCAGGAACGTGGTGGCCGGGATCTTGCCCGACTGGTCGATGCGGACAGAGATGGAGTCCTTCTTGGTGACAGAGAGTTCGATCCAGCTGCCGCGCTCGGGAATGATGCGGGCCCCGTGCAGCGGGCGGTCAGACTCCTGCATTTCCACCGTGAAGTCCACGCCCGGCGAGCGGTGAAGCTGGCTGACGATGACGCGCTCGGCGCCATTGACGATAAATTCTCCGCCGCCGATCATAATGGGCAGTTCGCCGACGAAAATCGCCTCTTCCGCCACATCTTCCTTGTCCTTGATGCGCAGACGGCAGGTGATTCTGAACGGCCGGCCGTAGCTCAAGCGAAGCTGGCGGCACTCATCGGGAGTGTACCGCGGCTCCCCGAGGTCGTAGCTGACGAACTCCATAGACATGGTCTCGTCGTAGCTGACGATCGGGAAGACTTCCTTGAGCAGGGCCTGGAGCCCTTCGTTCTTTCGCTTCTCCGGGGCTATATCCGCTTGGAGGAAGCGTTCATAGCTGGCGGTCTGAATGTCGATCAGGTTGGCAACAGGCAGGGCGTCTCCGATCTTGGAGAAGTCCCGGACCTTATCCATTCGCAGCATGCTGTGTGCCCCTCAGCAGTAAAGTGCCAGACTTGCCTCTTGAGCCTTCGGACCCGGCGGCAAGCCGTCGAAACAGGATATTATACTAGTGGACGCTAGCCGGTTCAAGCCAAAGTGTGCGCACACCCGGCCCGCAGGCGCCGCCGAGGCGCAAAGGCCCTGGCAGCGTGTGAACCGAATATACAACTGGCTATGAAACCCGGTCTTATGTGATGCTCCAGCGCAAGGGAGAGTTACTTGATCTCCACCTGCGCACCAGATTCTTCCAACTGCTTCTTGGCCTCGGCGGCGTCTTCCTTGGAAACGCTGGTCTTGACGGCCTTGGGGCGCCCTCGACCAGATCCTTGGCTTCCTTGAGGCCCAGGTTCGTCAGGGCACGCACGGCCTTGATCACCTGGATCTTCTTCTCGCCGGCATTCTTGAGGATGACGTCGAAGGTGGTCTTCTCTTCTTCCACGGGAGCCGCCGCGGCCGCCGGACCGGCCATCATGACCGCGCCGCCCGCCGCCGGCTCGATGCCGTGGGCTTCCTTGAGGTAATTAGACAGGTCGACGGCCTGCTTTAAGGTCAGACCGGCCAGCTTGTCACCCAATTCCTTGATTTCCGCCGCTACTTCTGCCATTGCATTTGCTCCGAAACTTTTTCAACGATCTACCGGCCTGATAGGTGAAGCCACAACGGCCTCATTTAACCCAAAGGGCCAATCCGCAGCCGAATTTCTAATACGGTTTTAAAAGGCCTGAAACTTCGGTCGCCCGATCTACTTAAACTGCCGGGGCCTCACCTGCCGCAGGAGCTTCACCTGCGGCCGGGGCTTCGCCTGCCGGGGCCTCACCTGCCGCAGAGGTTTCGCCTGCCGCAGGGGCTTCGCCCTGGCCGGCGTTCTTTTCCTCGATGGTCTTGAGGATGCCGGCGATGATGCTGCCAGGGCCCTTGAGCGCGGCCACAACCTTGCCGCCGGGGGAAAGAAGTGCGCGGCTCAGGTTCCCCAGCGCCTCGATGCGGGTGGGGAATTTGCTCAATTCCTCGACGCGGTCGGCGCCGAAGATCTCGCCTTCCATCAGCGCGCCCTTGACCTTCAGGTTGGGCAGCGTCTTGCCTTGGTCTATAAGGATGCGAACCAAGTCCACCACGCTCTCCCCGCCAAAGGCCAGGGCACAGGGGCCATCCAGCATGCTGGCGGCCTTTTCCAGGCCCAGTTCATCCAGGGCCTGGCGGGCCATGGCGTTGCGTACCACGACCACGCGGATGCCTTTGCCGCGCAGATCGCCGCGCAGCTTATTGTTGGCCACGCCGCCGATGCCGATGACCGAAACGATCGCCAGGTCCTGCACGTTCTGGAGGCGGCGGATGATCTCACGCCGCAGCATTTCTTTTACAGGTTTGCTCATGTTTCAATCCGTCCTATCTTAGGAGACGGCGATCTCAACCGCCGGGCTCATGGTCGCCGTCAGGACGACCTTCTTGAAATAGGTTCCCTTGGAGGTGGTGGGCTTGCGCCGCCGCATGTGCTCGATGAACGCGTTGACGTTATCGGCCAGTTGGTTGGGCTGAAAGCTCATCTTGCCTACCGCCACCTGAATGTTGCCGCCGGTATCGTTGCGATACTCCAGCTTGCCCGCCGCGTATTCTTTCACGGCGGTGGCCACATCATCGGTCACGGTGCCGCTCTTGGGGCTGGGCATCTTGCCCTGGGGGCCAAGCACGCGGCCCAGCTTGCTCACCTGCCGCATCGAACCGGGGGTGGCGATGGCCACGTCGAAATCCAGCCAGCCACCTTGGACTTTCTTGATCAGCTCGTCCATGCCGGCCTCGATTGCGCCGGCGGCCCTGGCCTTTTCGGCATCGCTTTCATCGCAGAAGACGATCACCTTCTTGGATGACCCAATGCCGTGCGGCAGCGAAACCGCGCCGCGCAGGCCCTGCTCCGCCTGCTTGGGATCGATGCCAAGGTTGCAGACCAATTCCACGGTCTGATCGAACTTGCCCTTGGTGAAACCCAGAACGGCTTTGACGGCCTCTTCCACCGAGACGGGGCTGGCGGGCATCTTTTCTGCATCCTGGCGCCAGCGCTTACTGCGTTTGACACCCATTCTCATGCTCCTTTCGCCGTTTTCAGGCGGCTTCCACTACTATTTCAAAGCCCGTGGTCCGGCTCTGTTCCCTGCGTCTATTGGTGCGGCAGTGGCGGCCCTGAGGGCCCCCACCGCTTACTTTTCTACATCAATGCCCATGCTGCGGGCAGTGCCGGCAACCTGGCGGGCGGCTGCCTCGAGATCGAAGGAGTTCAAATCGTTCAGCTTGCGCTGGGCGATCTGGCGGACCTGGTCCATGGTGACTTTGCCGACTTTCTCACTGTTAGGCACGCCCGAACCCTTGGCCACCGCGGCCGCTTCCTTCAGCAGCACGGAGGCGGGCGGGCTCTTGGTGACGAAGCTGAACGTCTTATCCGCGTAAACGGTGATTTCCACCGGAATGATCATTCCGTTGGCATCCCGCGTCCGCTCGTTGAACTGGGCCACGAACTGGCCGATATTCACGTTGTGCTGGCCCAAAGCCGGGCCGATGGGCGGGGCCGGTGTGGCCTGGCCGCCGGGGGCCTGCAACTTGATGACTGCTGTTATTTTTTTCGCCATATATTCCCTGCGCTTCTTGCCGTTCTTGGCCTTTTCCGATTAACCGATCAACCGGTTAACCGGTTCACTCACGTTTTCTCAACCTGCCAGTATTCCAGCTCGATGGGCGTTGCGCGGCCGAAAATGGTGACGATCACGCGCACCTCGCCCTTTTCCGGCAGCACTTCGTCGATGGTGCCCTCGAAGTTCTCGAAGGGACCCTCCTTGATTTTCACGCTGTCGCCCTTGGCGAACTCCACCGACAGGGCGGCCGCCTCTTCGGGCCGGTCCACCTGCATGAGCATCTTTTGCACATCGTCGGTGGCCATGGCCGTGGGCTTGCCGGCCGAGCCGATGAAATCGCCCACGCCGATCGTCTCTTTGATCAGGAACCAGGCCTCTTCACCGATGGAGCCGTCCTCTTCCATCTCCATCTCGATGAACACGTAGCCGGGGTACATCTTGCGCTCGACGAACTTCTTCTCGCCGGGCTTGCGCTGCGGCTTGGGACGCCGCTCTGTGGGCACCAGAATGCGCCCGATCTTGTTCTCCAACCCTTCGATGGCGACTTTGCGCTTCAGCGCGTCGCACACCGTCTGCTCACGGTTGGAAGCAACCCTCAGCACGTACCATTGTTTGGCCATGTCCTGTCCGCTTATTCCCTGCACGTAAATTGCCTAGCCCGGCAAGATCACCCGGAGGGCCTTAAAGAGGCCGCTGAAAAGAAAGTCCACCACAAACAGCATGACGGCCAGCCCCAGCGTCGCCAAAATGACGACCTTGGTCGAGCCGATTATTTCGCGGCGGCTGGACCAGGAAACCTTCTTCATCTCGCCTTCGGTGGCGATCAGGAAGTCGGCGGTCCTGGGGCGGTTGATAATGACGAACATCAAGTAGGCAATGCCGATGACCACCGCCACGGGCAAGCCGAACCGGATCACATCGTTGACAAACTCCGCCTTGCCGGAAAACCAGCCGATGGCCTGGAGCTCGTCGTTAAGCCACCATGCCGTGATCAGTCCCAGGGCACAGCCCGCGGCAAAAGTCGTCCAGCGAACCCGCTTACCCTGAGTCGGCTTATAAATCTCAAATGTTGCCACTTAAGCAACTCCCATCAGTTCGCGGCCGCCGCCGCCGGTATACCCTCCGGCCGGCCGGCAACCTCAAAACAACTTCTCGGCACCAGCTCCCAAACTGACCACGGCAGGCAGGACTTGAACCCGCAACCTGCGGTTTTGGAAACCGCTGCTCTGCCAATTGAGCTACTGCCGTACTCACAGGCATCGCCGCCTGGGGTTAATCAATAGCCACAGGCTCTCAACCCATGACTTGTGGCACAGGCTTTCAGCCTGTGGCCCAGCCCGAAACTGTGCCTCAAAGACTCAAAGCCACTCACAGGCTAAAAGCCTGTGCCACGTTACAGTCACAGGCTGAAAGCCTGTGCAATTTCTGATCACTTCTTCTTTGTCTTGTGCTCGGTGTGCTTGCGGTCGCGCGAGCAGAACTTCTTCAGCGTCAGCTTCTGGCCGCCGCCAGCCGAGCGAACCGGGGTGCGGTAATTCAACTCGCCGCACTCTTCGCACTGCAGGAACACATATTCTCGTGCCGGAGCCTTTGCCATGGTTTACTCCAGGATCTTGGTAACGACCCCGGCGCCGACGGTCCTGCCGCCTTCGCGAATGGCGAAACGCAGGCCGGCTTCCATGGCGATCTTGGTATTCAGCAGTTCGACTTCCATCGTGATGTTGTCGCCGGGCATGCACATCTCGGCTCCGCCAAGCAGCTTGATGGTGCCGGTGACGTCCGTCGTGCGGAAGTAGAACTGCGGGACGATAGCCGCTGAAGAACGGGCTGTGACGGCCGCCTTCTTCCTTGGTCAGCACGTACACCTCGCCCTCGAACTTGTGGTGCGGCGTGATCGAGCCGGGCTTGGCCAGCACCTGCCCGCGCTCCAGGTCGGTCTTCTCAATGCCACGCAGCAGGCAGCCGACGTTGTCGCCGGCCTGGCCGTAGTCCAGGGTCTTGTTGAACATTTCCACGCCGGTGACCGTGGTCTTGCGGGTCTCGCCCAGGCCGACGATCTCGACGGTGTCGCCGACCTTGATCTTGCCGCGCTCGATACGGCCGGTGCCCACGGTGCCGCGGCCCTTGATGGAGAACACGTCTTCCACGGGCATCAGGAAGGGCTTGTCGATCTCGCGAACCGGCTCGGGAATGAAGCTGTCCAGGGCGTCCATCAGCTCCTGGATACACTTGGTGGCGGCCGGCATCGTCCGGAGTTGCGCATGGCCGCCGAGGCCGAGCCGCGAATCACGGGCGCCTTGTCGCCGTCGAACTCGTACTTGCTCGAGCAGCTCGCGGACTTCCAGCTCCACCAGCTCCAGCAGCTCCGGGTCGTCCACCAGGTCGACCTTGTTCAGGAAGACCACCAGGGCCGGCACGTTCACCTGGCGGGCCAGCAGCACGTGCTCGCGGGTCTGGGGCATCGGGCCGTCGGCCGCGGAGACCACCAGGATGGCGCCGTCCATCTGGGCGGCGCCGGTGATCATGTTCTTGACGTAGTCAGCGTGGCCAGGGCAATCCACGTGAGCGTAGTGACGCTTCTCCGTCTGATACTCCTCGTGGCTGGTGGCGATGGTCAGAATCTTGGTCGGGTCGCGGCGGCCCTGGGATTCCGAGGCCTTGGCCACTTCATCATAGCTGGTGGCCTTGGCCAGGCCCTTTTTCGCCTGAACCATGGTGATCGCCGCGGTCAGAGTGGTCTTGCCGTGGTCGACGTGTCCGATCGTGCCGACGTTTACGTGAGGCTTGGTTCGTGCAAAGACCTCTTTGGCCATACCCTTAACTCCTATCCAGTTTCCGTTACCTTGGGTTCAAATTTTCTTATCAACCGGGCCCAATCTCCCACAAAGCTGCTGATGGGATTTGAACCCGTGACCTCGTCCTTACCAAGGACGCGCTCTACCAACTGAGCTACAGCAGCGTGCTGCTCGCCCGGGGTAATTCGGTACCCTCAGCCGAGGACGAATGGTCAATTATGACGGACTGTCGCATCCTGTCAAACAAAAAAATCCGCGCGGCGGCATACAAATTCCACCCCGACCGCCTTTAAGGCCGCCGGACCGCCAACCTATGGCACCTGCTCGATAAGCGGGCGACCGGGCTCGAACCGGCAACAACCAGCTTGGAAGGCTGGTACTCTACCAATTGAGTTACGCCCGCAGCACAGATCTGCCGCCGAGCCGCCGGGCCCATTTACCGCTGGCCACCCGGGGTCGCCGCCACGCTTTTCTTGTCATCTGTCGCACTATCTGTCGCACTGGGAGTGGGAGGATTCGAACCTTCGTAGGCGTTAGCCGGCAGATTTACAGTCTGCTCCCTTTGTCCACTCGGGCACACTCCCGCCTCGCCGATTCTCACCGGCGAGCCGTATATAAAAGCCGATGGCGCAGAGATTGTCAATGCCTAAGGAGAGAGGTTGCTGGGCGAATCGGTCAATTTGTCAATTGGTCAATTAGTCAATTAGAAAAAGCGGGTCTCTTGCTGCCCCACGTTTCCTCCGTCTAATTGACTACTTGACTAAATGACCAATTGACTCGCATTCAGGCCGTTTCGCGCCGCTTGAGGAAGAGCGTAAACAGCCGGTCCTCCCCCAGCACCCGCCCGATTTCCCAGAGGGCAAAAAGAGGGATGAAGGAGATGAACAGGACCATGATCCGCCCCGCCAGTTCCATCCTTTGGCTGCTGAGTTTTTCCAGCACTTCGCCCATGCCCGTGCCGTGAATCCAGCCGGTGAGCATGTGCTCCCCAATGGCAAAGGCCAGTGCCAGCAGCGTGAACATGAACGCCTTGTACAGCGTGGACAGCAGCAGGGGCGCGTAATGGAACCGCGTGCCCACGTGCAAGGCCCGGCCTATCAGGATCACCTTGGCCATGATCAGGGCCTCGATGACACCGAAGCCGTAATGAAAATAGCCGATCCCCTTTTCCTCAAGGGCGATCCGCCTGTACGTAGTGAAGGCGCCAAAGAGCAGCGACAGGTACACAAAGATGATCAGATAGTCCCGCAGCTCCGTTTTAAGACGGGCGCACAGTTGGGTTTTCTTGCCGCCAGTATCTGTCATAGGGTTTTCCCGCCGCGGGGAATTATATGGAGGCTTGCGGCTTGGGGCTTGGGGGCTTTACCCCTCCCCCTCTTACGGGGGAGGGTGGCCCTGCGAAGCTTCAGCGAAGCAGGGCCGGGTGAGGGTTCTTCGCCGTAAGCCTTTCCCCGGGCTCGTGATCTCGCTCTCCTTCGACTCGCTGCGCTCGCTCAGGATTCGCTCGAACTCATCGCCCGGGGCTACTATCAGTCGCCCTCTGCGAGGGCTCCGGGAAAAAAGTGCCGTAGGCACGACAGAATGCAGCCCCGCCTTTCAAGGCTTGTCCTTACCCACATTTTTCTTTGTTGGCCATGTCATAACCATGGGCGGTCCAGATCAGTTTGCGTAAACCACGCCAGATGGTCTGCCAGCCCGGATTGCCATCGCCTTTGCGGCCCGGGAATCCGCCAAAGCGGGCCACGGCGATCAGCGCCGTAGCGTTCGTCCAGCCCCCGGCGGGCCGGCCGTACTCGGCCTCCAGGATCGCCAACGCCTCTGGGCCGATCGCCTCTGCGCTCACCGGCTCAGCCGCGCAGGTCCCGGCCAGCAGTTTCATATTCAGCAGCCGCACCGCCACCACCGCCAGAATGCCCAGCAGGGAGGTGATCCGCTGCGCCGTGGTCAGTTGACTGTGTTCAATACCCGTGCCGGTCTTGAGCGCCTTGTGATACTCTTCGATCAGCCAGCGCCGCGTGTACGCCTTGATCACGCGCATGGCCTGCTCGAAAGTCTCGACCGGCCAATCCGTCAGCAGCACCCAGTGAATCGGCTGCAGTCCCTCCGGCGGGTTTATTTCGCACGCCTCCACCACGTTGACAGTGCGCGGCGGCCGCCAGCCGCCGGGGCGATACGGGCCACGCAAGCTGATCGCGCAGGCGCGCACGGACAGCTGCGCCCGCCGCGCCGCCTGCCCTGGCCGGGCGCGTAAATCTATGAAAAACCTGCCCAATTCCGCACTTTCGGCCACGGCCGTGAATACCGAGCCGGCCTCATCGGCCAGGGCCCGCGCCTGGTTGCGCGCAGGATAAAGTGCCAGTGATTATCCTGGCAGCGCTCGAATGTCTCATAAATGTCGGATTCGCGGTCGGCCACAAAGGTCCAGCGCACCTCCGGCGGCGGAGCGTCCACTTGTTCCACCACCGCCGCCCAGCGCTGCGACTCCCGCGGCCGATTCCAGCGGCCGCGTTTTTTATTTTTGACGCCAAGGGCGGGCTTGGTCCGGGCCCACCAGCGCTGATCGAACAGCCCCTCGACAATCACCTGCGGCTCGTGTTCCTCGTTCCAACGCTCGATGACCAAGGCCAAAGTGGAGTGCACAAATAAGCCGCGGCCGCCATCATCGCCGATGCGCCCAGATCCTGCGCGGCCACGTGCGCAGTGAAATCCAGAGTCGTGGTGTCCTCGACCAGCAGATACTCGCCCGCCTGACGGCAACTGGCGCGCACACGCTCCAAATGCGGGGCGATGACGCCGTCATAGGTGACGTCCGGCTGCTCCAGCAACCGGTACGCGGCCTTGGCCTGCGCCCAGCGCGTGAAGGATTCTGGCAAGGTGCCGTGAGGATCTGAGGCCATGCTGGCTGCCGTACGAATCAATCGAGACTGGCGTCTGCGATCGCCCAACTGGGCGCCATCAAACTCCACCGCCGCCCACTCCGAGACGGACATAAGTGTGGTTGCCATCAGCGATTCTCCTTAATCGCGCCTGACATTGCCATCGGCAAAACCACACTGGGAAAATGTGGGTAAGGACAAGCACTTCAAGGCGGGGTACCCGCGGTGATAGACCTGGAGTGCCGCAGGCACGGCACAAGATCTGGGCATAGATTATGCTCGCCGATCAACTTGTGCCGTCCCTACGGGACTCCAACTCTTAGCCGGCCTCATCCCAACACTAAAGAGGATTTTGCAAAATTGATGTAACCTATTGCGCAATAAGAAGTTCGCCTCCACAATGTCTCCCACTCATTACAGAAGGAGACTGGCCATGGAAGGCGAACTCTGGAAGCGAGTGTACGAACTGCTTGTGATTTCGGGCAAGAAGTATTCCCAAGCGAAGGTGCAGTATTCAACACGGCGCATTGTGGCGGTTTATCTCTGGGCCGTGCTGCATGATCGGCCGACCTGCTGGGCGTGTGATGAACGCAATTGGCCTGAGCCGAGCCTGGGCGATCTGCCCAGTCCTTCGTGCATGTCGCGGCGCTTGCGAACGGCACCGGTGCAAGCGTTGCTCGTGGACCTGGAAGAACACTATCGTCAGCACTTCGGTCAGAGCCTTTGGCGCTGCATCGACGCCATGCCCTTGGTGATCGGCAGTGCCTCGCATGACCGCCAGGCCGGCTTCGGCCGCGCGGCCACAGGGAAGGCCAAAGGCTATAAGTTTTATGCCATTTGCACTCCCGGCGGCGTCGCTGTCGCCTGGCGCGTGGGGCCCATGCACTGCAACGAACAACGCATGGCGCAGCGGCTGCTCCGCGACGTTAACGGAGAGGGTTATTTGCTCGGCGATGGGGAGTATGACAACAACAAACTCTTTGACCATGCTGGGGCCAAAGGAATTCGACTGGTGGTTCCCAAAAGGAAAGGCGCTCGTTTGGGACATCGCCGACAAAGCCCGTATCGTCTGCGGTCGATTGACCTGTGCAGCCGGCCTTTTGGATACGGCTTACTTAAACAGCGCGCCAGCATTGACCGATTCTTTGGCGCCTGGAATAGCAGCGGTTGCGGGATTAAGCATCTGCCGCCCTGGGTACGGACACACTTTCGTGTTCGTCTTTGGGTGCAGGCAAAACTGATCTTTCATTATGTCCGCAGCGAAAGACAAACACTTATAGCCTAGATGCAATAACCTTTAAAGTGTGGGGCTACATTCTAACGGTCCCTACGGGACCTGATAGTGGCCAACACTTCGCCTTAGGCTAATCGTGGAATGCTGGCTCGCGGGACTGCACGAATTGGGGCTCATTCTGGCAATCTTTCCTCATCAGCGGCACTGTTTTTGGATGAGAGACCGCTGCGAAGTTGTTGCACCAAGAGGTCGCTTCCAACATCAGAGGAGATAACTTCTTCGGCCGATACATAGCCTGGCCAGAATTTTCCGCCATGTATAAGCCACACATGCCACATTTCTTTGCCACCCTCTTGGGAAAGAATTCGAAACTCTGTTGGGAGTTTTGTGATACCTGCGGGCGTTGTTGTGACAATTTCGCTAGCACAAGTTGCTTTTTTATAAATGGGGACGTGCTCATGGGCCAATGTAACCTCAAACAACCCCCCTTTAGATACTCGTGCGGCCATTCTTGTTTGCTGGGAAGTTATCAAAAGATTGATAGTCGCATCCAACACATACTCGGCTCTGTCCTTTATTCCTTCATCCCTGAGCTTATCAAGCTCATACTTCACTACCCATTCTTTCGATTCAGGAAAACGATATACTTCCGGGGTTAGTCGCCAGATGTTCCAAAACAACGTGCTGCCAATCCCATCCCTGATTAAATCAAAATCTAATGCTTGGTGATCATATATAATGAAATCAGTTGCATTTGTTACATGACTATCTAGATAGCCGGGATCCCTCGCATAACGTGGGACTTTATTTACGCCCAGTTCTAAGAATGGAATATCAGACTGTTTTTGCCTTCCAAAAAGGAAATGCGTCGTAATACACTTCGACTTCTAGATATACAGCTTTTCTGCATGCTATTAAGCATGCCTGGAAGTCTCCTCGGTTAAGCGATGATTCCGCTTCCTTGATGAATGCCTTTTTTTCTCCTTCCTCCAGCAGGTCCGACAAATTGATTGTCGCAAGCGGAGAACCAAAAACGCTTAGAGAGACTTCTTCAAAGAATTCCCTAACAGTAACGACTAAACCATCTGCCTCTGATTTGGGCGGTATTAGGCCATAATGCTTACTATTCACCCGAAGTTTGTTCATCGCGATAAGGCGGGAACGAAATGGCAATTCCTTGGGTTGTATCTTCGAGTTGATAGAATCAAAATATTGTTCAAATTTGGTAGATGCGCCGACACCCGCGTTTACCTTTTCAGCTACCGCGAGCAAAAACGCCTCGACGGCATCCTGCAACAGGTTAATTCCAACGGCAAGAGAGACATCGTTGCTTGATCTCAAGTTTTCGCAACTCAGATCAAATGCTCTCCGTGCTAGAAGAAGCTTGTTTAAAAGCCCTCTTTCCATTGATCGGTTTAAGCACCGGCCTTGGCCATCACATCATCGGGAATGTCAAAGTTTGCGTACACGTGCTGGACATCATCGTGTTCATCCAGCTTATCGAGGAGCTTTAGAATCCTCTGGGCGATCTCCACATTGGAAATGGGGACGGTGTTGGCCGGCTCCTGGGTGATGGCCGCAGTAACCGTGGGAATGTTTTTGGCCGCCAGGGCGTCGCGCACCTTGGCGAAGGCGGCCACATCGCAGGTAATTTCAAACTGCTCATCCTCGCGCGTCACATCGTCCGCGCCGGCCTCCAGGGCAATTTCCATCAGGGCATCCTCATCCACCTTGGCGGCATCGACGGTGAATTTGCCCTTCTTGTGGAACATCCAGGCCACGCAGTTGGTGCCGCCCAATTGGCCGCCGGAGGCCTCAAAGATGTGCCGCAGCTCAGGCGCGGTGCGGTTGCGGTTATTGGTCAGCGACTCGACCAGCACGGCCACGCCGGCAGGTCCGTAGCCCTCGTAGTTGACGGCTTCATAATTCTCCGCCCCTAATTCGCCCGTGCCCTTCTTGACGGCGTTCTTGATGGTGTCCATGGGCATATTGGCCGCGCGGGCTTCGTCGATCGCGTACCGCAGGGTGAGGTTTTCAGCGGGATTGCCGCCGCCGGCCTTGGCCGCAATGATGAGGCGGCGGGCGATCTTGCTCCACTGCTGGCTGCGCTTGGCGTCGTTGGCGCCCTTGGCACGCTTGATTTTCGACCATTTACTATGACCCGACATATCCTTGCTCCTGCGCTCGCTCTAATCGGCCTGCCGCTCTTGACCTTATCGTTCACAGCCGAGGGCGGCTGTGCCGCATTACCTAGAATATCAAACCTTATTGCTGCGACCAAACCGGCTCGACATCATCCAATAGCACGGGGTTGGCCGCCGGCGCGGCCCCTTGCCCCAAGGGGGCGACCTGCGGGGCCGAGCCGCGGCGGACGGCCTTCAGTTTGGCCGCCGCTTCCACGCTCGCCCGCTGGACATCCCTGTCAACATACTTCCCGTTTTCCTGAACCATGGCCATAGCCAGGTCCGCCGCCTCGGCCCACATGGCGGCGGCATCCTCCACGCGCCCCAGCCGCCAGAAGGTGTCGCCGGCGTGGTCGTAGAGCACCGGGTTGTCGCCTTCCTCGTGGTTCAAGGCCTGGAGCAGGTACTCCAGGGCCGATACGAATTGTCCCTGTTTGTACTTCAGCCAGCCCATGGAATCCTGCGTGTTGGTGTCGGTGTCGGTGGCCAGCGACTGGGAAAGCAGCGATTGGGCCTGGTCCAGGTGGACGCCCGCAGCGGCCAGGGTGTAGCCCAGGTTGTTCTGGAGACTCCGACTTGGCCGGCGCCACGGAGATCGCCTTGGCCAGCGACTGCACGGTCATCTCGAACTGGGCGGGATCGCTCGGATCCAGCACGGATTCCGTCAAGGCCAGCAGTTCCTGGTTTTCCGGATCGACCTTGATGAACCTCTCCAGGTCCTTGCGTGCGCGGCTGTCATAGCCGGCCATGTGCAGCCGGATGACCAGGCTGATGCGCGTGGCCGCGGCGACCGCGGCCGCCTTGTCGCCCTGCGCCGAGCAGCGCTCGATCTGCCGCGCGGCGAAAGATTCGGCTTCATTTATTCGCCCATCCCGCAGCAGGTACGCGATAGCCAGGTCCAGCGGGCTGGTCGCCCCGGCCAAAAGCCGCCAGCTCTTGGCCTCCTGCCCCCAGCGCAGCACGGACATCTGCAATGCCCAGCGGTGCGGCACGCGCAGCAAGGAGGACTCGTGGCTTTGACCCCAGCGCGAAAGATCGGTCTGGTCCAGCCACTTTATCGCCGCGGCCTTCATGTCGTCGAATCTGCCCGCCTCGGCCAGCACATCCATTCGCGCCACGCCGGCGGCATCGACGGATTCGGGCGCGTTGGCATCCACCATCTGATCGGCCAGCTCCAGCGCCGCCTTCAGGTTGCCCGCGCGGCCCAGGACGTGTACGAGAATCTGCTTATCGGGCAGCGCCGCCGCGGGTGAAGGCGCGCGGCTGATTCGTGCCCGCAAGAGCTCCGCCGCGCCGTCGTGCCGCTTGGCATCCCCCAACACCACGGCCAAAAGCCAAAGTGACTCATCCTTATTCAGTTCGGAAGCAAAGCCTTCCAGCACGCCGGCGGCCTGGTTGGCCGCGCCTGCGCGGCTAGAGGCGATGGCATACAGCACCCCCACCCCCAGGTCATTGGGATGCGCCGCGTGCAGCCTCGCCAGACAGGCGGCGGCCTGCACGTTGCGGCCGGAGGCCATGTCGATCCGCGCCATCAGAAGCTGCGCTTCCATCGAATCCGGGTTGCGGTCCAGCACGTACTGGAGATCGTCGCAGGCCCGCTTATACCGCATCGGGCCCATCGGGCCCTGGGCCGAAAGCGAACTGTGCGCCTCCAGCAGGACCTTGAGCATGCGCACCTGGAGATCATCCGGCGCGACGGCCAACAGGCGCGAGAGCGTCTGGCGGGCCTGCAAATTCTGCCCGGACATGTGCTGCAACGCCGTCTGCATGCGCAGCGCGACGGGGTTTTCGCTGTCCACCTGGATCATCGCCTCGACCGTCTGGCGGGCCCGCAGCAGCCAGGCCGTGCGCTGGCGCGAGGCGTCTTTGCCGCGCGCGGCGGAGGCCAGGTCCAGGTACATCTTCACCATGGCCTCGCCGGATTGCATGTCCTGCAATTCGCGGAAGGCGTGCAAAAGATGGTGTTCGGCCAGGTCCGGGTGGCCGGCGGCAAGCTGCGCCCCGGCCAAAAGGCGGCGGCTGGGGGCGTAATCCGCCTCCAGCTCCACCGACTTGGAGAGGCTCTTTATGGCCTCATCGCGCTTGCCCTCGGCCAGCAATACCCAGCCGGTGAGATACGGGCCGACAAACTCCTCCTTCATCCCACCTTGCGCGGCCGTGGCCTGGGCCATGGCCTTATCGAACTGGCGCTGGTCGATGTAGTACCCCACGAGGGCTCGGTAGCCCGGCAGAAAATCCGGCGCATCTTGAACAGAAGCCAGCAGGCTTTGCTCGGCCGGCAGCAAAAGATTTCCTCGCCGCGCCAGAAGAGCGGCCGTGAAGTAGGGAGCGAATTTACTTTCGGGCGGCTGAGCCTGGGCGCCGGCCATGAGCTGCCCAACCAGTTGCTCGGAAATCCTGGCGGCCGGCACGGATTCAACAGTCTGCTCGGCGACTTCCGCCGCCGAGGCGTCCTCATCCACCAGCGATGAGAGCACATCCATCGCCCCCACCACATCGCCGCGGGTAATCAGCCACTGGGCCAGTTGCGCGGCAGTCTGGCTCTCGCTCTGGGCCATCTGCGTGTACTGGCGGAGAATGGCGATGGCCTTGTCGTGCGCCCCCAGATTCCAGCACGCCTGGGCGAAAGTGAGCACCGGCTTGGCCGGCGGGTGCGGCGTGTTGGCGCGATACTGCCGCCACAGCCGCGCAGGGCCGGAAGGATCGTTCTTGGCGCGATACACCAGTTCCATCATCTGGCGGACCTGGAGCGAAGGCGCGGGGCCGTACATCAGCTCCATGAGCTCGGGCTCGGCTTGGGAGAAATCCTTTGCCGCCACGAGCGACTCGATCACAAGCTGCACGGCCGGCACGTAGGATTTATTAAGCCGGTAGGCGTCGTCGCCCAGTGAGGCGGCCTGCTCGCTCTTGCCCAGCCGCAGCAGCAACCGGCCTTCGCGGCAGAGGAGCGTTTCGGGCTGCGTAATCAACGTCCCTAATTCACCGGATTTGGCCAGCTCGCGCCCGTGCTCCAAGAGATTGTTTTCCACCCGCTGATAGCACTCCAGCGAGGCAGTAAGATACCCCCGGCGGGCCAGGAGCAGCGCCAGGCGGACCAGGCATTGGTTGGTGGTCACATCGGCGTCGTTGGCATCGCTGCACATCAGGGCGCTGCGGAAATACGTCGCCGCCAGATCGGGCTTGCCGTCGGCGGCGGCCATGCGGCCCAGCGTGTACTGGATTTCCACATCGTCCCCGGCCTGCGCGGCCACGGTTTCCAGCGGCTTACGCGCCTTGGCCCAGTTGCCCAGGCCCGCGTAAGCAAACGCCAACTGGCGCTGCACGGCCAGGGATTCGCTGTCGGCCGCGCGGGCCTTTTCAAGATCGGCCAGGGCAGAGGCGAATTCACCCTTGGCCTGAAGCTGGGCCGCCTCGGTCAAAAGCCGCGCGGCCTCTTCATTGGCCGGAGGTTCAACGTGAGCGCCCGCCGGCCGCGTGGCCACGGGCGTAAGAACGGCAAAAGACAGCAAGGCCTGCGGCGCCAGTGCGCCGCCATCCGCGCGAGCAATGGAGCCGGCAAAATTGCCTTCGCCGTAAGCGTCGCTTGAGCCCCCCGCCGACCAAGGGGCCTGGATGGCACAACCGCACAACATCGCCGCCAACAAAAACGCCAGGCCTGCTCGGCTCAAAATCTTCACGGTATTACCTTGTTCAGCGGGTAAGTAATGATGCCCGATGCGCCCGCGGCCTTGAGGCGCGGGACGAGGTCACGCTCTATTTTTTCTTCCAGGATCACTTCGGCCGCCACCCACTCCCGGTCCACCAGGTCGGAAATTGTCGGGCTCTTTTCCGCCGGCAGCAGCGACAGCACGGCTTTTAAGCTATTACGCGGGATGTTCATTTTCAGACCGACTTTTTCCCGCGCCATGATGGCGCCCCTGAAGCAGCAGCGCAATGTTCTCCATCTTCTGCCGCTTCCAAGGGGAAGCAAAGGCCTGCTTATTGGCGATGAAACGCGTGGTGGAGCTCATGATGGTGTCCAGCACGCGCAGCTCGTTCGCGCGCAGGCTGGAGCCCGTTTCGGTCACGTCGACGATGGCGTCGACCAGCCGCGCCTTCACTTCCGTGGCGCCCCAACTGAATTCCACCGTCACATTCACGCCGTGCTTCTCGAAATAGCGCTTGGTGGTTTTGACCAGCTCGGTGGCGACGATGCCGCCGGAAAGATCCTTGACCGTCTGCACCGGCGATTCATTGGGCACGGCCAGCACCCATTTGACGGGCACAAGCTGCTGCTTGGAGTAAATCAGCTCGACCAGTTCCACCACGTCCGACTCATTCTCGGCGATCCAGTCCTGGCCGGTCAGGCCGCAGTCGATGACGCCTTCGGCCACGTAGCGGCTCATCTCCTGAGCGCGGAACATGACGGCCACGATATCCGGATCATCCACAGAAGGAAAATAACTGCGGGAAGAAACCGCGATGTTGTAGCCGGCCCGGGAAAACAGATCCAGCGAGCTTTCCTGAAGCGAACCCTTGGGAACGCCCAAACGCAGCTTGTCTGCCGCCAGTTGCTTTATCATTACTTACTCACGCTTTCTTGCTTTTGCGGGCGCTGCTCTTCGCGGCCGGCTTGTCCTTGGCCTTGGCCTTTTGTTCGGCCTTGGCGGCCTTGGCCGCGGCGGCGGCGGCTTCCTTCTTCTCTTCTTCGGCCTGCTTTCTGGCGGCGAGTTTGGCCTTGGCCGACATGGGCTCGGCTGCGTAGCGGCTTAATAAATCCAGCGCCTCGCGGCGGGCGCGGCCGGCAATCGCCTCCTCTAATAACTCGCGCGCCTGCGCGAGCGTCGCTTCTTGCGAAAGCAGACCCTCGGCCTTGAGCTTAACCACGATCTTGTCATCCACCGGCAGGACCGGCGCATCAAACAGATGGTTCATCAGGAAGGCTTCGCCGTATTCATCCAGCAGCAGCGCACTGCGCAGATGCTCTTTGAGCTCGCGCTTGCCCATCTCCTGGAGATGCTCCAGATCCAGCGCGTTGCCCTGGTCGTACACGCGGTTCAAAGTCTCGGTGAGCCGCTCGGATTTTACGCGGCCATCATCCAGATTCCTGGGCAGCACATCCGCCAGATCCTTGGGGGGCGCCATGCGCATCTCGTTGAAATCGACGAATTCGTCGTGCAACCTGCGCAGGCCCTCGAGCGCATCGCCCAGCGTGCTGTTGCGATGCAAAATCCCCAGCGTCAACAAGTCCAGCGGCTCGAGTTCCTTGGGCACTCCCGCCGGCTTGAACTTCTTGCGCAGCGTGGACACGAGGGTCTTTATCTTGTTTGCGCTTCCGATGGCTTCCTTCATTTCTCCATCCCCGCAAGACGATGGCAGCCGCGTGGGCCCGCATCAGCTCGCATCGGGCCCGTCGGCCTCATCCAGAGAATCCTCATCCTGCGGCCCGTCGGCCTCGCTCGCTTCATCCGCATCGTCTTCGTTTTTGTCGCCGCTCTCGGCGGCGTTTGGAGATTTCTCCTGCTCCTGCTGGCGAATCTCCTCCATGGCCTGCTGAATCAGCGCCAGCGTCGTTAGCGATTGCTTGAACTGCTTATCCGCGATGAAACTCAGCACCGGCGTAAACCGCAGTTCTGTGCGGTCGTGCAGCAGGCCCTGAATTCTGCCGGCGGCGTGCTGCAAGGCCCGCAGCGCGGTGCGCTGCTCGCTCTCGGTGCCTATCACCGAGCAAAACACCTTCGCGGAGGTCAAATCCGGCGCCACTTCCACGCGCGTCACCGACACCCGCGCCGGATTGATGCGCGGGTCGCTGATGCGCTCCAGGATGATCTGGGCGACCACCTGCTGAATCAGATGCGCCACGCGCTCGGTCCTGCGGCTCATTTCTTCTGCACAACCCTATAGTAGTTCGATATCGCTGGAAATCACCACCATGCCGCGATGCGCGGCGGCGGCATTTACCACCTGCTGAAGAGCGCCTTCAATGTAGCGCCCGTCATTGCTCACCATGACCACCGCAATTCCGGCGCGGCGGTGCACATCCTGATCTTCCACTTCCGCCACCGACACGTTCCGCCGCGACCGCAGGCGGTCTATAAAACTTTTGATGATCCGGCGCTTGTCCTTCAAACTCATCGCATCGCCGATCATCAAATCCAGGTGCAACACGCCAATGTGCGTGGCCATGGTTCAATTAAAATTAAGTGTCACAACGACTGTAAACGGTTTACACTCACTGCAACACTTATCCTGTCGCTGTTCACTAAGTGTTACACTAACTGCGGAATTCCC
Organism: uncultured Phycisphaerales bacterium; assembly: GCA_963785635.1. Classification (GTDB taxonomy): domain Bacteria; phylum Planctomycetota; class Phycisphaerae; order SM23-33; family FEN-1343; genus FEN-1343. Next base: position 107,133 of record CAWAWB010000002.1, on the reverse strand, counting down.
GCAGTTATCGTAACACTTATTTTTGCAACCTCGCAAAGTTTGCGAGGTGCTGCAACACTTACTTCTAGGCGACTCCGAAACTTTCGGAGTCGAATCCCGCGCGACTCTTGCAGTGCAAGAGTCACCGGGACTACAACTGCCGCGCTTTTTCGCGGATGGCATACGCTTCCAGGATGTCGCCGACCTTGATGTCGTCGTAGCCGACGATCTTCATGCCGCATTCCATGCCGGCACGGACCTCGCGGACATCGTCCTTGAAGCGCTTGAGGCTGTCCAGCACGCGGTCGTTCTCGATGACCACGCCGCCGCGCGTGATGCGGATGCGTGAATTCCTTAACACGCTCCCATCGGTCACATAGCAGCCGGCCACGGCGCCCACGCGGGTAATCTTGAACACGTCGCGGACTTCGGCGTGGCCCAGCAGTTCCTCGGTCTTCTCGGGTTCCAGCAGGCCCTGCATGGCCAGGCGCACCGCGTCGATCAGCTCGTAAATGATCTGGTACTGGCGCACGTCCACGCCGAGCTTTTCCGCCTGCTCGCGCGCGGCGGCATCGGGCACGACGTGGAAGCCCACGATGATCGCGCCGGCCGCCTCGGCCAGCAGCACGTCGCTGGTGGATATGCCGCCTACCGCCGCGTGAATGATCTTCACGCGCACTTCACCGGTAGTCTGTTTGTTGAGGCTGTCGACCAGCACTTCCACCGAGCCCTGCACATCCGCCTTGACGATCAGCGGCAGCTCGCTCACTTCGCCCGCGGCGATCTGTGTGAACAGATTATCCAGCGTGAGCTGCTGCTTGGTGGCCAGTTGGCCCTGCCGCTGCTCCGCGTGGATTTCCTCGGCGATGGACTTGGCCTCGGAGATGTCTTCCAGCACGTAGAACTTGTCGCCCGCCGAGGGCAGTTCATCCAGGCCGGAGACTTCCACAGGCGTGGCCGGCCCGGCGGTACGGACCGATGCGCCGAGGTCGTTATGAATCTGCCGCACGCGGCCGGAGGCCGCACCCGCCAGCATCACATCGCCCAGGTGCAGCGTGCCGTCCTGCACGAGCACGCGCGCCGTGACGCCGCGCCCCTGCGTCATTTCCGATTCGATCACCACGCCGCGCGCCGCCGCCGTCGGATCGGCCCGCAGCTCCAGCAGTTCGGCTTCCAGGCTCAACGTTTCCAGCAGCGTGTCGATGCCGTCGCCGGTGACGGCGCTGGTTTGGATCACTTCCGTCTGGCCGCCCCACTCGCGCGGCTGCAAGCCCTGCTCGCCGAGCTGGCCCAGCACGCGCTGGATGTTCGCGTTGGGCACATCGATCTTGTTCAAGGCCACGACGATGGGCACTTCGGCGCTCTTGGCGTGGTTGATGGCTTCCACCGTCTGCGGCATGACGCCGTCATCGGCGGCCACCACCAGCACCACCACATCGGTCATGTTCGCCCCGCGGGCGCGCATGGCGGTGAAGGCCTCGTGGCCGGGCGTATCCAGGAATGTCACGCGCACGCCGTCCCGCTCGTAGCGGTACGAGCCCACGTGCTGCGTAATGCCGCCGCTTTCGCCGGAGGCCACGCGGGCCTGGCGGATGCGGTCCAGCAAACTTGTCTTGCCGTGGTCGACGTGGCCGAGGAATGCCACCACCGGCGGCCGAACCACCTGCTCTTTGGGCTCTACCTGCGCCATTCGTTCATCCAGCTTCTCGCGCAGCGTCTTTTGACGCTTCACCTTCAGCGCGAGGCCATATTCCACGGCCAGCGCTTCGGCCGCCTGGGAAGAGATGTGCTGGTTGGTCGTGGCCATCACGCCCTGGGCCATCAGCTTCTTGATCAGTTCGGCCGACTTGATGCCTGTCGCCGCGGAAAGCCTCTTTACCGTGATGGGCTCTTCGATTTCAACCGCGCCCTCTCGAATCCTGGCTTCCAGCGTGCGGTGTACGTTGGCGCGGTGACGGCGCAGGCCGCCGCCGGTGGCCGCGGCCAGTCGTTCGGTGCGCTCGACCAGGTCGGCATCGCGCCATTCGCGGATGCCGTCGGTGACCGTGGCTGCCGCGCTGCGACCGCCGCGCCGCCGCGGGCTGCGTTTTTTGGCTTTTTGGCCTGGTGTTTCCTCTCCCTCATCGAACGTGGGGGCGACAGGGGCTACGCCGCCTCTCTTGCGCCTGGAGGCGGCGGCTTCCGCGGTTTCCGGTTGTGCGGGCGCCGGCGGCGCCCCGCCGACGGGGGGTCTCGGTCTTGGCCTGCGCGTGGGCGTGGGCAGACGATCGGGCGTTTCCACACGAACGACCCGCGGGCCCTGAAGCTTGGCCGGGCGAGGGACCAGTTGGGGACCGGCGGGCCTGACTTCCGGCACGACGGGCTTATTGGGTACGCCACGCGCCTCGGGTTCTTTGACCCGGTTTGCGGGGGCAGGCGGCTGCTCCGCCTGCACGGGCGCGGCGGCTTGCGGTTCCTGCGGGGCCTCCTGCGGCTGGGCCGGGGCCTGCGCAACGGCTTCTACTTCCTCAGCGGCCTGCGGGGCGGCCTCTTCGACGGCCATTTCGGCCGCGGGGGCAGCTTCTTCGGCGACCGCCACGGCTTCTTCAGCCGGGGCTTCACCCTCGGCGGCCCCTTCAGTCTCTTCCACGGCCACGCCCTCGCCGGCCTTGTGGCGGCGGCGCTTGCGCTCCGTGGCCGCCTTCTGGCGGGCGGTGGTGAGATCGACCGCGGCCGACGTCTCAACGGCCGAATGCGGCGCAGCGACCTGCACTTCGCTGAACCATTCGCGAATGGTCGCTTCCAGGCCGGCCGACAGCGCGGCCATGTGATTCTTCAGGTCCAGGCCCTCAGCATGACATTTGTCTAAAATGTCCTTGCTGCGGACGCCCAGATCCTTCGCCAATTCAAAGACACGCGTGGCCAAAGGGCCTCCCGCTACTATCTAAAACTGCCTTAAGCACCCGAAGGCCACAGGCCCCAGGTCGAAAAGCAACATTAACCATTAAAACTTTCAATAAACGCCAGTTTTCAAAAACACACCAGGCCATTTTCAGGCTGACTCGTCCCCACCCTGGGGCGCAGGCGATTCTTCCTGCGGCGATGCGCTGCCCGTTTCGTCGTGCGCGGCACTCTGGGAATTATCGCCGCCGGCCGGGCGCTCAGCCGCAGCCGAGGCGGCCGAGGCAGCAGAGGCGGCCGCGGCCGCCGCGCGTTCGCCGCGCAGCCCCTTGGGTCTCGGCGACGCGGCGGGCTTCCTGGGCGCACCGGGTTACCAGGCGCTGCGCCAAAAGCCGCTCGACGCCCAGCTCTTCCACCAATGGATCGGCGCCGACTTCTTCCACATCCATCACGCTGACCATGCCCATGGCAACAATCTTGTCGATCATCTGGCTGTCCACGCCTTCGACATCCCGCAACGCCTTTTCCAGCGTATCCAGCGAGGCGTTGAACTCCGCGGGCGTCAGGATGTCGATATCCCAGCCGGTCAGCCGGGCGGCCAGGCGCACGTTCTGCCCGCGCTTGCCGATGGCCAGCGAGAGCTGGTCATCGTTGACGACCACGATCGCGCGCCCCAGCTCGAAGCACAGGGCGATATCCGCGATCTCCGCCGGCTTTAAGGAGTTGGCGATGAGCACTTTGGACGACTCGTTCCAGCGGACGATGTCGATCTTCTCGCCGCCCACTTCGTCCACGATATTCTTGATGCGGCTGCCGCGCACGCCCACGCAGGCGCCGACCGGATCAACCTTGGAATCCAGGCTGTTGACGGCCACCTTGGTGCGGTAGCCCGCCTCGCGGGCCAGGGCCTTGATCTCGATGATGCCTCTCGGCCACCTCGGGCACTTCCAGGTCGAACAGGCGGCGGATGAAGTCCGGGTGCGTCCGCGTCAGGATGATCCGCACCTGGTTGTTCTGCTCGCGGACATCCAGCACCATGGCCCGCACCCGCTCATCGGGCATGTGCGATTCGCCGGGAATCTGCTCGCCCTTGGGCAGGTAGGCCTCCGTGCGTCCAAGGTCCACCACGATGCGAGCCGCCTTCCCAGCGGACGGTGCGGCCGGTGACGATCTGGCCGCGCCGCTCGAGATATTCTTCAAAAATGGACCCCCGCTCCGCCTCGCGCAACTTCTGAATTATCACCTGCTTGGCCGTCTGCGCGGCAATGCGCGTCAAATCCGTCATGGACATCGGCTTGCCGTTGACCGTCGCGGAGATTACGCAGCTTTGGCGGTTGATCGTCACCACCGTGTCTTCGGCCTGTCCATAGGCCTTGCGGATGGCGGAGATCATCGCCGCTTCCAGGTCCTGGAAGACGACTTCGCGATCGATGTTTCGGTCGCGGGCGATGTTGTCTATCTGGCGGAGCAGTTCAGGGTTCATGCCTGGTTCCCAAATTGTCTAAACGGGCTCTAAGCCGAAATATGGCAACAAAAAAAGCGGGTCGCCGGCGCCCACTTTCAACACACCACGAGAACGGGTTTTGTGCGCAGCCAGAACCCTAAGGCCCTGACTGGCCGCTCCCGTCCCCCGGCGGACCCAACTGGCCCGCCACGAGGTGGCCCGTGCTCACCGCATTGGCTAACAGCCTATGCACGGGTCTGGACTCGCTGGAGACTAAGGTTCACACCCGTCTCTCCTGGCTTAAAAATGGACTCATTGCAACCTCGAGGCCCACGGCCCCGCCGGCAAATCCATTGCTTCCTTGCTGTAGCTGTAACACTTTCCAGCTACCGAATCAATGATTATAGAAACCGGCAAGGGGCTGTCAAAGGAAAATCTGGACGGGTCACTTGGGCTTTTAGACTAGGTTAAACAGCTTAAGCAGGTGTATTTCAAAGAGTTGCAGCCGGTGGGAGGGTACAGGTTACAGGGTACAGGTTGCAGGCGCTTTTCGGGAGATTCTCTTTTAAGACCCCTGCAACCGAATTCTGAAAGAAGGTAAGTGGCCGTGATTCTGTTCCCTGTACCCTGTACCCTGTGCCCTGTAACCTGCTGTTAGATCCCGGTTCTCTCCCCCGCACTGGGTTCATGCCGGGCGGTGATGGCCTTGGCCCGCTCAACCAGATTGGCCAGGTGGTCCGCCTGGTTTTGCAGGCGGGCGGATAGTTCATTTAGATTGCGCAGGTTTTCAGCTACAGCATCCAGGTCGCCGCGCTGCTGCGCGGCTTCCAAATCCGCGATGAGGTGTTCGGCCTGGCCCTCCCACCCTGCCTGGGGCGGCGGCACGACGTGCCACCTGGCGTATTTGAGGTCGCCGGGCATGCACCCCGTCCGCGGATCCGGCTGGTAATAGACCCACGCGAAGGGCAGGGCAAAGTACCCCTCATGGCCTAACAGATTTAGTCCCGAATGTGCCATAGCCGAACATTATAGTCGTTTTCAGCCGGAGGATACCAGTGATTTTGATGCCGTTGGAGGCCGTAGGCTGTGGGCTGTAGACTGTAGGAACGGCCGGAAAGAACAATCGCCAGCTCTTGCAGTACCTACAGCCTACAGCCTACAGTCTACAGCCTAAAGCCTTTTAGCAGGAAACAAGGTGAACACTTGTAATCGGGAAATGCTTCTGCGCTAATGAGCCCCGTGATCATCGACTGCCACACGCACATATGGGAGATGCCGCAGCAGCTCGGCCGCGGGCACGGGGAGTATCTGCGCCGCTACGGCGGGCCCTTGCTGGCGGCCGACAGCAACGCGCACGCGGCCGCCGCCAAGCGTGTCGATTGCTCCTGGGTTCTGGCCTATCGCAGCACACACCTGGGGGGTGAGATCCCCAACTCGCTGGTGGCCCGGTATGTTTTGGGGCGCCCGCAGAAACTCCTGGGCGCGGCGGGCGTCGAGCCCTTAGATGATGACCTGGAAGAGCAGCTTCTAAAGGTATTGGCCATGAAAGCGTTTGCGGGCGTGGTGATCTCCCCCGCCGCGCAGTGTTTTCACCCCACGGATACGAAGGTACACAGGCTGTACGATTTCTGCGCAAGCGCGGGCTGGTTGTGTTTGTACACCAGTCCATGCAACTGGCGGCCGAGGCGGCCCTCGAATACGCGCGGCCATATCTCTTGGATGAAGTCCTGCGCGACCATCCCACACTGCACATGGTCATCGCCAACATGGGCCATCCCTGGCCGCTGGAAACGATCGCCATGCTGGCCAAGCACCGCCACCTGTACGCGGACATGTCCGGCCTGATCGAGCAGCCCTGGCAGGCGTACAACGTGCTGGTTTTAGCGGCGCAGTTTGACGTGCTGGACAAGCTGCTCTTTGGCAGCGGCTTTCCCATGATGACGCCGGATGCGGCGATTGAAAACATGTACCGCATCAACGAGGTCACGCGGAACAGCGCAATGCCCGTGCTGCCGCGCGAGCAGATTAAGGCCATCATCGAGCGGGATGCGATGACGTGTCTGGGGTTGGGGCATCTGATGAAAGATTCGTAAGCAAGCTTATTGCCTGGTCTGATCTAGCAATGACTGCCGGCAGGCCTCAGAGAAGAAAACTGGGCAGATAAACAGATAGATATTCGACAAAGATCTCCCCACCTTTCAGGCTTTCACGTCCCTTCTTTTGTATTGATGAATTATTGAAGCTGGTAGATAATGGCTACATCATTATCCATCAAGAGAAAGAAAGAAAGGGAGTCCATGGCAACGCACAATGTTGAGTTCACTGTGCCCGAACGGCCTTTAGGAAAAGCCGACATCATATTCACCGTTAAGAGGGACGGCGAAGCATTTGGTCGACTTAAGATTTCGAATGGAAGTGTCGTATGGGTTCCGAAGAATGCCAAACGCGGCCGCAGGCTGGCTTGGGGAAGATTCGACACCCTAATGGAAGACGAAGGAAGCCTTGAATAGCTATGAGAACGAAGAACAAATCAGCTGAATCCGTTGCTCGGTTGAAGAAGGCGGATAAGACCGTTGCTAAAGAAAAAGCCTTTGATGGTGATGAAGTTGATGAATTAGCAGCACGCGATCTTAAGGAGGCAATGAGAGGTTTTAGAGCACGAAAAACGCCAAAGTACCTTTTGGATGAACTTGTGATTTACCCAATTCTCCGTGCTGAAGAAATGTCCCCAGAACACAAGTTATCAGATCGGATGATTTGGCAGAATATATCTGAAGAGTTTGACATCCTGAACCGGCTCAATGAAAGACGCCTGAAGCGATTCGAAGAGAACAGAATCCATAGTATCTTTCAACTTCTGAGTGAAATTTCCTCGAATACCGAAGTTCTTGCTGTAGCACGAGGGGGACGGGTTGGTTTCGGCAAATCTGCACAAATTCTTTCGGAGCCAAGAAAACAGAAGCTTTACGATTTGTCTGAAGCACTGCTTGAGGTTGCGTGGCGTTTCGAAGAATTTGCTTCCTCCTTCAAAAGCCGCAAACGGAAATTGCTTCGGCCTAAAAGATGATTTGGACCAGAAAGCATTGATCGAGGGCATGCGATGAAAAGTAGGAAGAAACGCCATCATTACAAGAGAGTTAAACCTAAAGGCATTTTCTGCATTGAAGGCGACTGGTGGGGAGATTTGCATCGGGAGTCATCTGTTCATCCTGCGCTTGAACTCCTGAAACAGTGGGACCCTTACTACATCCCTCACGTATATCGTGACGCAAGTACGCGTGGAGAATTTGATCACTACCTTAAAAAATGGGTCCAGGGGCAGCTGCGAAAATTCCCAATTCTTTACCTTGCATTTCATGGTGAGCCTGGCCAACTTTGGATTGGCGATAGGCGCTCGTCTTGCAACTGTGTAACTCTTGAAGATCTGGCAGAGCAGTTAGAAGGAAAGTGTTCAGGTAAAATAATCCATTTCGGCTCATGCGGCACTTTGGATCTTCATGGTCACACACTCAATAATTTTGTTCGCCAGACAAAAGCCCTTGCCATCTGTGGTTTCTGCGATGAGATACAATGGCTGGAGTCGACAGCGTTCGACCTGCAAGTTTTTGCCGCCATGCAATCTAATGCATTAACTCGAGCAGCGCAAGGGCCATGAAACAGAGAATAACAACGCAAAATAGAGAAGTTTCTCACAGGCTTGGTTTCCGCATGCTTGTTAGCAATGGCTCTTAGAGAGCGTAATGGGTTTAGTGCAAGGCTGTTTCGCTCTCAGAGCCCAGAAATAAAACCGGCCTTCAAAACCAAGGCGTCGCCCTGGTTTTTTTCTGCGCCTCTTCGAGGCTCTTGGAAACAACTCCTTCTGCGAATCAGGCAACAATTGCCGCAGTTCCGGCCTGCCAAAGCCCGAAGCCCAGAGCCCAGGCACCGAAAAGGCTATACGCCAAGCAGTCAAGACTCCGTATATTGAAAGTCTATGACAATCGGTAAAGACAGAATCCTCGTGGCCATGTCCGGCGGGGTCGATTCCGCCGCGACGGCCTGCCTGCTGCGCGAGCGGGGATATGCCGTCGAGGCGGCGTTCCTGTGCCTTCGCCGCGTGGGCCAGTACACCAACGAACGGGCCTGCTGCTCGCCACAGGATGCCAATGATGCCCAGCGCGTGGCGGATATTTTAGGGATCAAGCTCACCGTCCTGCCCGTGACGCATCAGTTTGAGTGGCTCGCCGCTGAGGCCGCGCGGGAGTATGCGCGCGGCAAAACACCCAATCCCTGCGTAATCTGCAACGCCAGGATTAAGGTCGCCATGCTGCTGGAGCTGGCGGACCAGAAGGAGATTCCGTATCTGGCGACGGGCCATTACGCCAGGGTTTTTGCGAGTGGCGATAGCGTACGCATCGGCGCGCGCGGCCAATCGCACCAAAGATCAGTCGTACGTGCTCTTCGCGCTGGATGAAAATCAGCGGCGGCGGCTCATGCTGCCATTAGGCGAGCTGCCGGACAAGCAGACCGTCCGCCAGGTGGCCAAGCGATTCGACCTGCCCGTGGCGGAAAAACCCGACAGCCAGGATGGCTGCTTTTTGCCCGAAGGCGGGCTGCCGGAATTCCTCCAGCAGCACGCCCCGCAGGCCATGCGCGAGGGGGAGATCGTGGACATGGCCGGCAACGTGCTGGGCTATCACAAGGGTTATGGGTGTTTTACCGTCGGCCAGCGCAAGGGGCTGCGGGTCGCCGCCGCGCAGCCGCTGTATGTCTGTTCGATTGATGCCGAGAGCGGCCGCGTGGTTTTGGGGCCGCGCGAGGCACTGGCCACATCAGGTTTGTGCGCAATAAATGCCGCTTGGCACGTGGATATGCCCAAGACGTTTGAGGCGTTGGTTCAGGTGCGATATAACTCACCCCCCGTAGCGGCTATAGTGGAGCGCGGCGGCGACGGTTTTACCGTCTGCTTCGGCCAACCCCATGGCCCCGTGGCGCCGGGACAGGCGGCCGTGATCTATGACAATGAGGACCGCATCATCGGCGGCGGCTGGATCGATAAGACAGATGGCTATAGGGCTGTAGGCTGTAGGCTGTAGGCTGTAGCAACAGCAATACCTCCGACTACGCCCCTACAGCCCCTTCAGTGCAAAGTCTGTGACGGATGAAAATGCAGGAACAACTGAACAACTTAAACACCGAACAAATCCTTCGTTGGCTGCGGGAGATGGATGCTGCCGCGCTGGAGCGGCTGTGGGCGGCGGCGGACCGCGTTCGCCGCGAAAACGTGGGCGACGAGGTCCACCTGCGCGGCCTGGTGGAGATATCCAACATCTGCTCGCGGAAGCTGCGCGTACTGCGGCATCAGCGCCCTGCGGACGGACCTGGCCCGCTACCGCATGAGCCATGAAGAGATCGTCAACTGCGCCGAGGCGGCCAGGCAATTCGGCTACGGCACGCTGGTGGTGCAGGCCGGCGAGGACCCGCAGCTCACCGGCGAATTCATTGCGGAGATCATCAAGGAAATTAAAGATCGATTCGATCTGGCGGTGACGTTGAGCCTGGGCGAACGATCCAACAGGGACCTTTTGCTATGGCGGCAGGCAGGGGCGGATCGCTATCTGCTGCGTTTTGAAACCTCCAACCGCGCCCTGTTCAACCGCATCCATCCGGCGCTCGTCGGCAAGCGCATCAACCGCCTGGAGATGCTCGCGCGGCTGTCGGATATGGGGTACGAAATCGGCTCGGGCGTCATGTGCGGCATACCGGGACAGAGCTTTGAGGACCTGGCCCGCGACATCCAGTTTTTCGCCCGCATGGATTTGGACATGATCGGCGTGGGGCCGTATATCCCCCACCCCGCCACACCGCTGGCGGCACACATGGAAGAGTTGAAGCTGCGGGATGGCCAGCAAGCTCCCCACGATGAGATGACTACCTATAAGGTGGTAGCACTGGCGCGGCTGGTGTGCCCGCAGGCGAATATTCCTTCCACCACGGCCCTGGCCACGCTGAATTTGGCGGAGGGCCGCGAGCTGGGGCTGAAACGCGGGGCGAATGTCCTGATGCCCAACATCACGCCGGTGGATTACCGCAAACTGTACGAGATTTATCCGGCCAAGGCGTGCATTATGGAGACGGCCGGCCAGTGCCGGTCGTGCATGAAGGCACGCGTGGAGACTATCGGCCGCACATTGGGGTCAGGTCCCGGCGGCCGGCGCGGCGGTGCTGGCGGGCGAAGTTCGCGGAAAAATGATTCCGCGGCCGCGCGGGAGGGCGATGTCGCGCGAGCCGGTAGCGAGAGGAAGTCGAAATGAGTTTGAAAACGGCAGCACAAGCCGATGTGGCAGATTTGCAGGCCAAACAGGAGGCGTGCGCTGGGCGCCTGCGCCAACTGGGCAGCGTGGTCGTGGCGTTTTCGGCCGGGGTGGACAGTACGTATCTGCTGGCCCTGGCCGTAAAGATGTTGGGGGCGAAAAAAGTGTTGGCGGCCGTGGGAGTCTCGCCCAGCCTGCCGCGGCGGGAACTGGATAGCGCCGCCGGATCGTCGACTCGCTGGGCGTGGAGATGGTCGAGGTCGCCACCAGTGAAATCGACGATCCCCAATTTGCGGCCAATCCCGCGCGGCGGTGTTATTTCTGCAAACGCGACCTCTTTACTCGGCTGATTGAACTGGCCAGTACTCGCGGCTATGGGGCCGTGGCCAGCGGCGCCAATGCGGATGACACGGGCGATTTTCGGCCAGGCCTGTCGGCGGGGAGCGAACTGGGCGTGGTGAATCCGCTGATGGCGGCGGGACTCACCAAGGCGGACATCCGCGAGCTTTCGCGGCAGATGGGCCTTGCCACCTGGGACAAGCCCGCCATGGCCTGCCTGGCCAGCCGCATTCCGTATGACAGCCCGATTACGCCGCAGCGATTGGCGCGCATCGAACAGGCGGAGAATTTCCTGCGCGACCTTGGCTTTACGCAGCTCCGCGTGCGCGACCACGACAAATTGGCGCGAATCGAAGTGGACGCGGCCGAGTTTGGCAGGCTGCTGGAGGCGGCGGCAAAGGTGACGGCATACTTCAAAACGCTAGGCTATACCTATATCACGATGGATCTGGCCGGCTTTCGCAGCGGCTCGGGAAATGAAGTTTTGAATTTGCTGCCGCGCGGCGAGGCGGGGAAAGAATGAACGCCTCCGATCAAAACGACTTTGCCCGCTACGCGCGGCAGATGATCTACGAACCCATTGGCCTGGAGGGGCAAAAGGCCCTGGCCAAGGGGCGCGTACTGATCATCGGCGTGGGCGGACTGGGTTCCTGGGTGGCCGAGCTTTTGACGCGGGCGGGCGTGGGTTTTTTGCGCCTGGTGGATGATGACCTGGTGGAGCTGGTGAACCTGCACCGCCAGGCGCTGTACACGGAGGCGGATGCCTGGTCGAAATTGACCAAGGTGCAGGCGGCGTTCAACAACCTGCCGCTTTTTAACAGCAACGTACAGATTGAACCTGTACCCCAGCGCGTGGATCATCGTAATATCGAGGCGCTCGCCGGCGATGTGGATGTGATTGTGGACGGCACGGACAACTTCGCCACGCGATTTCTCATCAACGATTACAGCGTGAAAACGGCTAGGCCCTGGGTTTTTGCCGGCGCGGTTGCGGGCGAGTCGCAGATGGCGGTTTTCCGACCCCCCCACACGCCGTGCTTAAGGTGCGTGCTGGAGGAACTGCCGCCGGCCTGCAAGGATTTGAATTGCCGGACCGCCGGCGTCATGTCCATGGCGGTTTCCGCCATCGCCTCCTTCCAGGCGATGGAGACGGTGAAGCTGCTGATGGGCAGGCTCGATCGGGTCAGCCCCTACCTGCTCAAACTGGACCTGTGGGCCAATAACGTGCAGCGGCTGGCGCTGACCAATCAGCGCAACGAAAAGTGCGAGTGCTGCGGGTTGCACCAATATGAATACCTAGAACCCTGAAACGAAAACCGATCTTGCGCATGCCAGGCTTTCTCCAAGTGCACCACGTCAATTAGTCAATTCGTCAACTAGTCAATTAGATTCTGCACCTGGACAGCGCCTCTTCCTAATTGACCAATTGACTAGTCGACTAATTGACACGGTGACAAAAGAAATCCAAGATCCGCTAAGACTTAGGACCAAAGCTAAAGATATCGATGTGTTCAAGAGCGACGAGCTTGCGCTCACGCTTGTCCATGCGGGGCACAGGGTAGGTTTCCTGGCCGAGCAAATCGTATTGCCCGCGCATCTCGCTAAGCCATGAATCCAGCGCGACCTGGTCGAAGGCGAGCCGATCGGCGCGATACACGGCGACGCGTAGCGGCTTTTTAGAAGTGACAAGATCCGGATTAATTGTGCGGCGGCTGGCGGGCCTGTAAATGCGTTCATTGCAATAGTACATCGGTCCCCAGGTGAGCTCCTTGAACATGTCCGGCTGAAGGTTCAGGCGAAAATCCTGCCAGCTATCGGCGACTTGTCCTTCATACGAGCCGCTGAACCAGAACCATTGGGCGAACGCGCGGCTGCGCTGATCGGAAAGCGTTTTGTAAGGAAACGCGATGTCGCGGGCGATGGAGCCAATCCCCACCGCCGCTAAAGCGATGCACAGGACAGCCGCCGCGGGAAGCTGAACGCGCGGCCGCGCGGCCAGCAGGTTGAGCAAATAAGCCGCGCCGCAACCCGCCAGGATGCAGATGAACGCAGCCAGGGGCTGCGAGAATTTCACCGCCCCGCCATATGGGTACAGCCACTGCGAAGCTGCCGCCAGTTGCAGCGCCGCCGGCACGAGCGCCAGCAGGACCAGCGGCCAGAGCCGCTGCTTTACGATCGCCGCCAGGCCGCCCAGGCACAGGATAAAAGTGAAGATGCTGCCGCCCTTGGCCGAGCCGGCGGGAATCGCCAAGAGTTCGCCCGTGTACGTCGCGAGCAGCCACTTGGCCAGTTCCAGCGGATGGGTCAGCGAAGGCGGAAAGGCCTTGTGCCAGAACTGCCGCATGTAGGCCAGTTCGGCCTGGCTCTGAGCGCGCGAGAGCAGACACACGGCGGCTAAACTCGCCGCGGCGGCGAGCATAAAGACAACCACAGGCACGATTGCTCGCCAGCGTTTCTCAGCCAGCAGCACAGCGCCCGCGAATGTGCACACGCCCCCCACCACAAAAATCGATGGCAGGCTCAGGCCTATGGCCAGCGGGGCAAACGCCGCCAGCAGCCATAGCCAAAGCGTGCGGTCGCTGGCGCGCCACCACTCCCCCGCCATAGCGATCAGGGCCACGGCCACGAAAAGATCCGTGCCGTACTGCTTGGCCTCGGCGGCGTAGCGGATGCCCGGGTACGAGACCGCCATGAAGGCCACGGCCACGATAAGGGCTGTGCCTTTTAATAGCCGCCGCGCGATGTGAGCAAAGAGCGCCAAAGCGCCGATACTGGCGACAAACGGCACCAGCCGCAGCGTCAGCTCAGAAAAACCCAGCAGCCGCGCGGCAAAGAATTCCGCCGACAAGAACAGCGGCGGCGCGGTCTGGTGGCAGTACAGGCTCTTGGTGATCACGTCGAGGTAGCCGCGGTCGATGAAGTTCAGGCACAGGAAGCACTCATCTTCCCACAGCGGAAAGCGGAGGAAATAACGCAAACACCGCGCGGCAATTCCCAGCGCGAGAAAGATCCAGAAAAGCCGCGTCACCCACGCGGCGGGCAGCGGGTCTTTGTCGGCAGGAAGAACATCGATAGGCCCCGCGTAGCTGAAGCGTGAGGCGCGTGCGGCGGTCCGCGTTGAATCTTCTGCCAGGATTGCGCTGCCGCCGGCTGTTTTCATCAGCGCCTAGTTACCAGAAGCGGCGAGACTGGTCAACCATATGGCAAGAACACGGACCACCTTGACGAAGAGCGATCAGCACATCAAAGTATGAGCTGCATGATTATCAAAGACATGCCCACCCGCCGCGTGGCGGCGTGAGGGCATGCCACCTCTTGCTGGAGTTAGAAATGCCACAGGATCCACTAAGTTCGATAGAGTCGCTGGATGCGGAGCTTTTCAAACTGGTCCGCCAGGCCAGTCAATTCGCCATGGCCGATGGCGCACTGCCCAAGAAGGTGAAGTTCCTGATCGCCATGGCGCTGGATGCATCTCTGGGTCATGCCTCGGGCGTGGCCTCACTCGCCCGCGCGGCCATGGGTGCCGGGGCAACCAAACAAGAGATCGCCGAGGCCCTGCGTGTGGCCAATTACATTGCCGGCGCCGCTTGCACGTACACCGCCGCGCATGGATTGGCGGAGCTGGAACAGAAGGCATAGGGATAAAACCAAAAAATCTTCCGGAAGTGGCTGCACCCCTCACCCGGCCCTTCGGGCCACCCTCTTCCAAGGGAGAGGGGTTGCAGCCGCGGCACCCAGCTCCAAGAAATGTACCCTGACCACATTGCCAACCAGGTCACCAGATTGCCAACTGTTCAGGCGTTGGCAATCTGGAAATACCCTCGTTTTATTGGCCTTTTTCGACAAGGTTGCCAAGATTTCCAGATTGCCAACGACGCCATCTTAGCAAGCTTTCAAGCCTACGCAGCTTGCCCAGTTTGCCCAGTCTGCCGCGCACGCTGGTGCTCAGCAAATCTCAATAACCAAAAAGAACAACCGAAAATAATGGTCGCTGTTCTTATTGGAATTTGGTGCTTAGGATTTGTTTGGGATTTGTAGTTTGGGATTTGGAATTTGCCTCTAACATGGCTGCCACTCCAGAACTGTCTGGACCATCGCCTTGAACTGAGCTAGGCATTCTTCACCTTTGCCGGGAATATACGGGCTGGACGTCGGGCAGACGATCAGGCCCCTGCGGTCATCGAAACAGTCGGCGATTAAAGCCTGCGTCTGCCGGCGTATCTCCTCCGGCGTGCGCTCGTACAAATCGGCGATCTGGATATTCCCTTCCAGGCACATCCTACCCCGCGCGGCGGCCTTGGCCGCCTTGGCCGTGATGTCTCCCATCGGCGGCGGCTCAAAGGGATGCAGCACATCGGCGCCTAATTCCAGAAATCCATCAAACACCGAGCCAACCTTGCCGTGGCAGTGAACGTGAACGCGTCCGCCCAGTTCGTGGATAAGGTCGATGATGGGCTTGTCGTAACGCACACAGAATTCCTGAAAATCCCGCGGGCCGTGCAGCGGAGGCACGAGGTACTCATAGCCTTCCAGGTCAAAGAACGGGCCGATGGACTGCTGGTGCAACCAGCGAATCATGCGCAGGATTATTTCCATCCGCCGCTGGCACAGGGCGTGAATGATGTCGCGGTCGGTCACAGTCATCAGTGCGAAGGTCTCGGAACCGAACAGCTCCGCCGCCGCGCCGGCTGGATTGAGTCCCAATATTGCTTCCACGATGCCCGCCTCGCCCACGGCGGCCTGGGCCTTGGCGAAATCCTCCGCCGCCGAGGGGCCAAAGACAGGCATGGGCAGCGAGAGATGCCGCTCGGCATCAGAGCGATCCTTCAGATAATATTCTTCGCTGTAGCTTGCGCCTCCCGGAGCAAAAACGTACGAGCGGCGAAGCGGCCCGCGCGGCGTTTCGAGAATGTGCACCAACCGCTGCCCGTGGCTTGGATGGGGTTCAAAGTGCTCGCGCGGCTCCCAGCCGTGGAAATAGGGATAGGCCAGGAACCACTGTTTGAGCTCGGTGTGCTGCGCCAGATATGCGCAGCGGATCGTAGCTTCGGTCGTGCTCGGAGATCCACATCCGGCTGTACACCGCCGGGCGGTCCACTTCCTCCAGGTTATAGCAGCGGATCAGTCGCTGGCGACGGGTCAATGTTATTGCCATAACCGAATGTTAATCGCAAACCGGCGCCAGTGGTACGTTCATCAATCACTGCTCATGGATTTGTCGCCGTGTTGGGATCCTGGTGTGTGTTCATGTAGTTCCGCTGCCAGATAAGGAAATCCGACCCATCGACCACGCCGTCGCCGTTGGCATCGCCCTGCTCGACCGATTCCTGCGTGCCGGCGTGGTAGCCGCGCTGCCAGGCGAGGAAGTCTAAGCCATCGATCCTTCCATCCAGGTTGAAATCGCCGCAACTGGCCCAGGTCGGCGGGGTAATAGCGGTGGGCGGCGGCGTCCCCACAATAGGCACGTTCGGCTCTATGACCGATCCGCCGGTCACGCTGCCATTAAGAATTGTGCCGGTCGAATCGATGGAGGCGTACAGGCAGTACAGATTGAGGTTGTTCAGGTCAAGCCGGCAGTTTGGACCAACCACCAATCGGCGGACATACAAGGCCTCGCGCTTAGTGGCATCGCCCTGATTGGGGAAAGTATCCACCAGCCGCACAGCGCCGCGCCGTTGGCCGAGCCGATTTGCAGGCAGTCGACGACGAAATTATTGAGGAAGCCTTCCCGAACCAGGCCCAGATCCTTGCCGGCCACTTCCACCGTCTGCCAGTTGATGCCCGGGTTCATCTGCGGTCCGGAAACAAAAACAAGCTGCGACTGCCCCAGGCCGTCAAGGCTTGCCGAACTGGTGCTCATATTGGCCAGGCTGCCGCCCAGGAATAGAATCTGCGTGGACCACTGGGCATCGAATGAGCTGCCCGCCTCAAACGACAACACCGAGCCAATCGTCAAATTCGCCTTGGGACCTCCCAGTGAAAGCGTCGCGCACGGCAGCGGCACGGGCATGGTTGTCGTCGTCAGCGGCATCGCGCCCAGGCCGAGCCTGAGCGATGATGTCGTCGCCTGGCCTGCCAGCAGGCGGAAAACCGCCACGCCGCCGGAACTGATTACGTCGATGCTGCCCGCATCCAGCTCTCCGCCGGACTGGCAGAACGTTGCCGAGCCGCCCATCGACGTCACGCACAGCGCAGGCGCCCAAGAATGCCGCCCGCCAGGTTGTACGTGGAGCCATACACAGGCCAGGCTACGGGCATGCCGGATGAATTCAAAGGCACAGGACCGGTATAGATCGGGCACGCGCCGCCGCTGATGGTAACGCTGTTTTCCGAAGTAACCGTGCCGCCAAGTTGCTGCATCAGGCTGCCGGGGCCGGCGACGATGTCGCTGGAATAAAGGGGATAACGGCCGTAGGAACTGTTGATGCAGATGTCCGCCGCCTTGACGGTCCCGCCGGAAACATCAAATCGTCCCGGCGCCATCTGAGGCGGATAGTAAATCAAATCGGCACTGACCAGCGGCGAGAGATAGTTAGTAACACTGCCCAGGCTGATCTTGCCCGTCACGGCCAGCGAGCCTTGCCGCTGGAAAAGCGTGCCGCTCATCGTGCCGCCCAGATTGAGAAACGCCGCCTGGGCAGGCAATGTGTCTGTTATGTTCAGGCCGATGATGGCTGTGCCGCCGTTTTGTATGGCCGCGCCGAGCGTTGGCGTGGGAAGTCCCAGCGACCAGTTGTTGGCGTCGAACCAGCTTCCCGGCAAGACAGGGTCATGCTGCCAATTGGTGAAAAGCTGCACAGGTATGGTCTGTGCCGATGCGATGGAAAGGACGCAAAAAACCACAACACCCATGGAAATGCACCCGATGGTTCTCATGCCCCATCTCCTTTTCCTGAAACCTCCGCCAGCCGAAGGAACACAGATGCAGGACACAATGGCAACATCAAGGCGAACGGACATCGGCACGAAGTATTGCACAGAAATCCGCGCGGGAAACTGACTCCTTTTCACCCGATGATACCCGTCGAACATGTGGGTATTCTCCCGCGCGTTAGCTCCAGCGTCAATGATTTCTGCTGCAATCATCCGAGTATTTGTATGTGCTCTTGCTCACCACCTCCTAACGCCGATACTTTGTCAGCGGCCTTAAGCGCGGGAGTCAGGCATGAAGATATGTGCGCAAGTCCTTGCAGCAACGTTCTTACTGGTAATATCTTGCCCTAGTGTCGCGGCTGTAGATTTATCCGTCGGCCCGCACAAGACCTACGCCACGATCGAGCAGGCCATGTCCGCCGCGCGGCCGAGCGAAACAATCGTGATTTACCCGCGGGCGGACAACCAGCCCTATGAGCAGGCGGCCTTTCTGGTCACCAAGCCGCGGATCGCCATCAGGGGCATGCCGGACAAGCAGGGCCGCCGCGTCGTCTTAAGCGGCCAAGGTTTTGAGTACAGCGGCGAAGGCAAGACGCCGCGGGCGATATTCCAGTTTGAAAAAAACGCCGAGGACTGCGTGCTGGACGGGTTCGAGCTGGTCGAAGCCCACAACGCCGGCGGCAACGGCGCGGGCGTGCGCATCAACCAGGCCAACAACGTCACCATTCGCAATTGCGAGATCCACGACTGCGACATGGGCATCATGTCCAACGGCGACGGCTCGCCCAGCACCGCGGCCAATCAACGAATTGAAAGCTGCCTCATCCACGACAACGGTACGCGCATCCACGCCGGCTATAACCACAATTTATACCTCGGCGGCACAAGCGCGTTTGTCCGCTGCTGCGAAATCCGCTCCAGCCTCACCGGCCATAATTTGAAGAGCCGCACGCATCTGCTGCTGGTGCAGTATTGCTACATCCACGATTCGGCCAATCGCGGAGCTCGATCTCGTCGATGCCTCCGGCGACACGGACCGCCGCTTCAGCGATGCGGTGCTGGTGGGCAATATCATCGTGAAGGATCCGAATTGCACCGGCAACCACGGCGTGATTCATTTCGGCGCCGACGGCAATGCGCAGCACAAGGGAACGCTCTGGCTGGTGAATAACACTATCGTCACGCCTTTCGTTTCGCCGGTGGTGGACCTGTCGACAACCGATGTGAAGGCCAGGCTGATAAACAACATCATCTGGAACGGCCAGGGCGAGCAAGAGCAGCAGGAACTTGTGGCCCTGCCCACAAGCTTTGCCAAAGGCAAGGCCGGCGTGCCGGCGGTCAGATTTGTCCCCATTGTTCCCTCGGAAGCTGCCGGCGATGAAGACGAAAACCTCGGCCGCGCGCCTGTGCGCTAATCAGCAACTGGACCTCCGGCAGCTTTACAGTTCCCGCGGGAATCAAGGCCGAGGGCGGTTTTGCCGCCACTGAATCCCAACTGCCACCATTTGTGGATGGGCCGCGGCGGGATTTTCACATCAACTCCAAGGACTCCGCCATCGTGGCGGCGGGTCTTAGCTGGAAAATCATTGTGCCCATGCTGCCCGATTGGTTTGGCAAATTGCCATCTGCCGCGCAGCTTGATGAGTGCAGTTTCCCGCCGGCCGCACAGGCACCGCTGGCCGCACAGCCACGCACGGGATTTCATCGCGATAAAAAACTGGACCTGGGAACGTTTGGTTTCGATGCGCAACCGCGCCAGGCAACGCAGAAATAAATCCTGAATTTCAAATCCAAAACTCCAAACAAATCTCAAGCACCATATAGCAATCCCAAATAAAGAATAAAGAACTTCTTCCGGCCCAAACGCGTTGCGGAGGATTTGGAGCTTGTTTGGAATTTGGAGTTTTGATTTGCTAGCTCGCCAGATGGACAACCTGAACTTGTGCCCGCCGCCGCTATGGCAGCCGCGGCCACGCGTTCAGGCGTCCGATCGGCGAAAAGCCCCGGCGTCTCCTGCCGGGCAAATCAGTCAGGCTCCCCGACCCTGCATCTATCGTCGATTGCAGGCACCACCTTCACCTGAGGCGCAAAATTCGGGAAATCCCCTACTGCCTGCTATCCTTCTATGGCAGAGCTCCGGGAAGGAACGGAGGCTTTTTCACCTGCGCGACCTTTTGCGTAATGGCAGTAGAGTCTCCGCTGCCATCCATTAAGGGCATCAAAATGTCCGCGCACCCCAGAAAGTCCGCCGTGGCCGCCGTCGTGCTGAGCGGCCAGATTGACACCTCCCGCACAACCAAGGCTTGTAACCACGCCGCCCTGGCCATCACCCGCAGCCTCGGCCGCCGCGGGATTCGCGTATTTCGCTTCCACCCCAACCACGGGCTGTACGATCTTTCCAGCCGGTACTGCCGGCATGTTACCGGACCAAACTTTTTTGAGAATGAGCCGGCCACAATCCAGGCGCTGCTGAGTTTTCGCCGACACCTGGGCCGCACGCCCATTCTGTTTGCCGCCTGCGACGGCGCGGCCGCCTTCATCGCCCGCAACGCCGCCGCCCTCGAGCGTTCGTACAAGGTCGTGAGCCCGCCGATGGACTGCATCTCCAACATCCAGGACAAGGGCAGGCTGTACCAATTTGCGGAGCGACTGGGACTCGGCGTGCCAAAAACTTTCTTGCCCGCCAATGAGGAGGAGGCCGCGGCGGCGGCCGGCCTGCTGGAATACCCGGCCATTATCAAACCCCGCGACAGCCAGGACTGGAAATATGGCAGCATCAAGAAATTCGTCAAACAGGCCAAGGTGGTGAAGGTCTGTTCGCCGCAAGAGCTGCTGCGCCCCTACCATCAACTGGCCGCGCTGGAGCCGCGCCTGATGTTCCAGGAGATCATTCCCGGCGGCGACGAGGATCTGTTGACGTTCCTGGGCTACATCGACCGCGAAGGCAAGCCCACCGCGGGCTGCATCCGCCGCAAGCTGCTCCAGAGCCCGCCGCAGTTTGGCTATTGCTGTCTGTCTGAAACCGTGCGGGATAAAGAGGTGATGAACGCTGCTATCAAGCTGCTGCTGGCCCTGGGCTATCGCGGCATCGGCTGCGTGGAATTCAAGCGCAACCGGCGCGACGGCAAACTCAAACTGATGGAGATCAACGCCCGCGCCGTGCGCACCACGGCGCTAGCCTGTGCCGCGGGAGTCGATCTGCCATATATCGCTTATTGCGATGTGGCGGGCTCGCCCCTGCCGCCGTGCTTCACCTATCAACAGGGGTTGCGCTGGATGCACTTTATGGACGGCCTGATGGCCGCGCACGACCTGGGCCCTGGCAGCCAACTGAATATAAGCACATGGTTCCGCTCCCTGCGCTATCCGATCGTGGATGCGGAGTGCAGCATCGACGATCCGCTGCCATTCCTTTGTCACTTCAGCAGACAAATGACCGGCCTGACGATTCAGGCCGCGCGCCATCGCGTTCTAGCCCCCACGGTGTTCTTTGTGCGCCAGGCATCGCGCAAACCGGCAGGTGCGCTTCGTTGCTTGCATCCGGGGCTGTGAAGCACGCATCCGCGATTGTGGCCTTTTGCAAAGCTCAAATCGCGCGGCGGCAGCAGACTGCGTCTGCCTCATCGACCCCGCAGGAGACGCCGCCAGCGATCACGTCCGATTCCGCACTGCCTACGGCCGTGGCGGGAAAATAGAACCATTTCACTTCAGATTTGGTGCCACGGCTGCGTCGTTTGCAGCCGTGCGCCGTGCCTTCAACTAACCTGAGGGTCGAAAGGCAAATGACGGAATCTCATTTCAGTTTCCTTCGCAACGATCACTCTTCAGAAGGTCTTGCGCACGGGTGCAGACAACGCACCCGTGGCACCATCCGAAAATTGATAATCAGACTCCGAATGCGCGCGGACAACCGCCGCGCAGTCACTCCACAACCTGCTGCGCGGCGGATGCCTTCAGCGCGAAACTTATTGCTCCCTCCGCTCCCCCCACCCCGTGTCGTTGCGCTTCTGTTCAATTGTATGCAGCTCGCAAGTTTTTCCACCGGCGCACCGGACTCCTGGGAATAAACATTGGATTGAACAAGCGTGATAGAAGTCTTCACCCCTCTCCCTCCTACGGGAGAGGGGCAGGGGTGAGGGTTCCCCGCCTTGCGGCCTATTTCTCAGTCCCTCTTTGTCTATTAAGCACCCCTAGCAGGATCGCCAGGAGCAGCCCATAAGCCGCGATGGCCGCGCTCAGCCAGTACAGGATGGTTGAGGCCTGCTCCCGCGTCTTTTCGTGCAGATACTGCCGATCCAGGACAATCTTTTGATAGGTCTCGTGCGTGCAGTCGAAATAGCTCACGGAGATAAAACCCAGAAGCGCGGCCAGGACCAGCCAGGCGGGAAACGCGCGGCGAAGAATCTTCCCCACACCCGCGGCCGCGCCTGCTACCGCCGCGCGGTGCGGGCCCTTTAAGATCGCCGCCGTGATGGCCGCCAGGATTATTCCGCAGCCCGCGGCGGCGAAATAGGAGATGCGCAGGTACTGCTCGTTAGTCACGGTTTTTTCCCACGCCGATGTACAAAATGGTCAGCACCACCACGTAGCCCATCACAAACAGGGACATAGCCCAGAAGACCGCCGGGAGCTGGTTTTCAACCCACCATACGTACTGCATCACCGTCCAGTCCTTGCTCTCCTGGCCCGGCAGGTGCACCCCCACGATCGTGGCCAGCGCGGCAAAGACAATAATCAGGGACAAGCAGCGCATGTAAAAGCTGCGCACCCCGGCGATGATGGAGTTGGCATCAAAATTTCCCGCAGCGGCCCCCGCACCACGCCCAAGGTTATTACCGCCGCCAGAATGGCCACTGCCGCCACGACTGCCCAGCAAAGCCAGATGCACCAATCGCACATGCAGCTTCTCCTTATCCGCCCTAAAACCAGAAATGCGACTTTGAATGCTCGATTTACGATACCCGCAGGAGGCTTTTGCGGCAAGTGAGGGGGGGTCTGGGATCAGGTGTTCAAGTTGAACACCTGACACCCCGCCGCGCAGGGGCGAAACTTTCGCCCCTGCCGCAGTTAAGTGTTACACATGGGCAATTCTCAGGTGGTCCGGAGTACCACCTGAAACCCCAGGTGATAAATTTTTTCACCTGACTGCCGCAGACTATTTCGGCCCGTACTTCCTGTGCGAGGGCATATCCAGGAAATGCTGCTGGGCGATGTACTGCATGTAGTGGTCCAGCAAGGTGATAGCGACATAGGCCTCGGCCACGGGCCAGATGCGGGCGATGATGGTCGGGTCGCGGCGAGTCACCGCGGCCAAGTTGGCATTTTCATTGGTAAGCTTATCGATCGTCCGCTGAGGCTTACCTATTGTGGGCGTTGGTTTTACGGCCAGGCGCACGATGATGTCCTGCCCGGTGGTCAACCCGCCGGTAATGCCGCCGGCGTTGTTAGAGGTGAACTTGACCTTGCCGCCCTCGGTGTACATCTGGTCGTTGACCTGTGACCCCTTGGCATCCTTCACGGCGAGCCCCAAGCCTACTTCCACGGCTTTCACCGCCGCGATGGAAAGCAGGCGGCCCAGTTCGCCGTCGAGTTTGCCAAAAACCGGCTCGCCCACCCCGGCAGGCAGGCCCGTGGCCACCACTTCCACCAGACCGCCGGTGGAATCGCCCTCGTCTTTTACCGAGATTATTTTCTCGACCATGGCGTTGGCGGTCTCCAGGTGCGGGCATAAGAGCAGTGGATGAATGCCGTACTCCTTCTGCACCTTTTCGATATTGAGCGTGCGGATGGGCGTGGCCTCCAGGAGCTTCCAGAACCTGGCCAGCACGGCACACTTCTCCAGGAAGCGCATCTCAAAGGTGTACTGGCCGGAGGCAAACAGGGCCGCGTGTACCGGGTCATATTCCTTGCGGATGCGGCGATAAATCGCCGCTTGCCGGCGGATCTCCTCCAGCGGAACCTCGGGGCAGCGAATGCCCGCCGCCTCTTTCACAAAACCGGTCACCTCGATGCCGTGCTCGGCGAGAATGCGCTTGGCGATCACGCCCGCAGCCACAATCGTGCAGGTGTAGCGGCCCGAAAAGATGCCCGCGCCGATGGCATCGTCGTAAATGCCGTATTTGTGGAATGAGGCATACGAGGCGTGCCCCGGCCGCGGCGTGCGGTTGGTCGTGCGGTACTGCTCGATGTGCACGAACTGGCGGTCCAGGTTGGGGATCAGGATCACCAGCGGCGTGCCGTTGGTCAGGTCCTTGGAGGAAACGCCTGTCATGGTGTCGGCCACGTTGTAGCCGCTGTACAGGATCGGGACATCCGGCTCCTTGCGCGGGCTGGCCAGTTCGCCCTGGCCCGGTTTGCGCAGGAGGAGCTCGCTATAGATCTCCTCCTCCGTGAAGTGCATGCCCGCCGGCACGCCCTGGATGTGCGTGGTCATGCCTTCCTGGTAGCTGCCGCCGGCGACGGTGACCTGGAACAGTTTTCCTGTGGCGCATCCGAACATGGGCGTATTCCTCGTTTACTGGACGTTTCTGCCGCGACAGGAGCCGCGAGCCTCAGGAGTATATGGGAGTGTTTTGATTGGGTCAATCTGGGATTCGCCTGATGTTACCGCATGCGAGTTGATCTCTGACCATCGACTCAAACATGACTTGACAGGCATCACAGGCGCGGTATTCTGTCACCAGCTCCACTCCGCTTTGTCGGCGCGGCGGGAGTGTTTTCATTCAACGGGCAGGTGCGATCTCGCTCCTCGCATCTCTTGCCCCAGGCCAACCCGGCCAAGTCCAAAACCAACGCGATATCACTGCGTACAGGGAGCGAATAATGCGCACGTTAGCAACGATGTTGGTGGCGGCTACGGCAACTTTGCTGGCCTTCGGGGTGGCCCAGGCACAGAAGATCAGCATCGAGACGGTTCCCGTTGGCGATCCGGGCAATGCCGGGGAGCTTTCTGGAGGGTATTACGGCGCCAATGGTCCTGTTCGTAATTGCGGCGCGGTGGCGTACACTTACAACATTGGTAAGTACGAGGTGACGGCCGGGCAATACACGGCGTTCCTCAACGCCGTGGGCGGCGCGGATACATACGGCCTGTACAACACCTACATGTCGGACATGAGTTCGGGCAGCGGGATTACGCGGAGCGGGGGCGGGACCTTGGACCAGCCCTACACCTACAATGTCAACGCCGACTTTGCCAGCCGCCCGGTCAATAACGTGAGTTTCTGGGACTGTTGCCGATTCGCCAACTGGCTATGCAACAACCAACCGACCGGCCCACAAGGCCCGGGCACAACAGAGACAGGAGCCTACACGCTAGGCGGATACAACGGGGATGACGGCCGGACCATCCAGCGCAATGCTGACGCCACATGGGCCATTGCCAGTGAGGACGAGTGGTACAAGGCGGCCTACTACAAGGGCGGCTCGACCACCGCCGGCTACTGGGACTACCCCACGGGAAGCAATTCCGTGCCGGGCAGGGACATGAACGATATCTCCGGCAACAATGCGAACTTCGGTATCGGAACCGGGCCAATCGACAACGGCAAGTACACGACACTCGTGGGCCAGTTCCAGAACTCCCCCAGCCCCTACGGCACGTTCGACCAGGGCGGCAACGTCTGGGAATGGAACGAGTCGGTTATTTATAAAGATGCGAACGCTGCTTTTCAAGATGGGAATGTGCTTCGCGGCCTGCGCGGTGATGGGGCGGTGTATGGCAACAGCAGCTTCATGACGGCGTCGTATCGGCACAGCGCCGAACCGACCTTTGAGAGCTACGAGGTCGGGTTCCGTGTCGTCGAGGTTCTTGAACCGGCGACTCTGAGCCTGCTGGTCTTGGCTGGTTCTACGCTGCTGGCGAGGCGCCGACGAAGATAAGACGCTTTTGAGGTTTCGCCGACCGCACCGGCTGCCCGCGACGCGTATGACAACTCGCCCGGCGGCCTCATGCCCCACCTTCATAACCGGTCCCATCGGCTTAACCGATATAGAAAGCAAAGGTTGAATATTCCGCAGATTTTACCGTCCTTGACTCGCGGCGCGGTAACTTAAGGTAGATCATGTGGGCGTTCCGAACGTGTCGTTTCGCGTTTGGGCAAGAAGAAGGAGTTGGCGGACATGTCTATACAAAAATGGTCTGACGACATCCTGATGGGCGAACTGGCCGAGGAACCGGTCTTCAGCGAAGACCTCAGCTCCATTTCCGATATGCTCAGCCAGGCGCCGCAAGATGTGGTGCTGAATTTCAGGGCGGTCGACTTCCTCAACAGTTCCAATATCGCGCGGCTGCTCAAGCTGCGCAAGCAGGTTTTAAGCGGCGGCAAACGGCTGGTCTTGTGCGGGATCAATAACCAGGTCTGGGGCGTCTTCCTGGTGACGGGCCTGGATAAGATCTTCGAATACACCAATGACACGGCCACGGCGCTGGCGCTGCTGCAACTGGGGCAGGAAGAACGAGCCTGAAACGCACTGGTACTCGGCCAAGAAAGCCAAAGTCAACAGCCGACATCGCATCTGGGACCTGACAGTGAGGGGCACGAATATTGCCGGTACCGCCGCGAACAGCGCTTGTCGGAAACACGAAGATCTAGAGTATCTGCTGAGCCTTTCCTGCCTGTTTTGCCTTGACTGCAACAAATAACCCGCCGCCTCTGGGCGACAGCAATTTATTGCGGCGACTGCGACCTAGGCACCACGATGGCTCGCACCTCGACAGGCACGCTGGACGCTTCTGTCTCCACTGGAATGTTTAGCTTTTTGTAAAACTCTCCGCATGCCGCTTCAGTCGGGATGGGGACTCTCATAAGCAGGGTGCCATTTTTATTGTCCACGCGAGAATAACTCCACGACGTCCCGTCCTCACCATCAGGGCAGCTTTCAATGTTTACTGGTCTCGTACTGGACACCTTCACAATTGCGGAAATGACATCCCCCTGGTGCACTACCCCCAGAACGCAATTCCTTGGAGTTATTACAAGATCTTCAAGGATCTTTACGGCTGCGGGGATGAAGATTACGCTTTTTTCGCTGGTTAATTTAATATCGCCCTTGATTATCACATTCTCATAGGAATGGCCGACAAGAAGCATGATTCTTATCTTGTCACCTGCACCTACCCAATCCACCACTCTGCAATCCGGCAGATCTGCCTCGACTTCTTTCACGCTGAATCGGCCGTTTTTAGTGAGCAGAATGGGCACAACCTGCGGCGGCGTTAACTCCGGTACCGCGACCGTATTGGGCGTGACTTCTTTTGACAAGACCGTGCGGTGCTTGACAGTTATTCGGCCAATCACTCCGTCCTCGGCAGCCACCACGTAGGCATCGCTGTATTCGCCCAGTTCACCTCGGTGCGGATGGCGCGTATTGAATCTCAAAACAAGCTTGTATGAGCCATCTTCGAGGCGAGCGCTTTCTTTGCTCGTCCGCGTGTTTGTGCAAGCGCCGCATCCATAATAGTATGTTCTGGATATTCCTTTGGCCCCACCATCGTTGCAAAGCATACGCAGCGTTTTTTCGATACAGTGGCCGTACGGTATATCCCCCACGTCCAACTCGGCATTCGCATCTTTTTGCAGAACGATATCAAAAGTCTGCTTGACGGGACTGGAAACTTCGATTGCCTGAACCTCTTTTGCTTCAACGGTTGGCGTGCATTTTGAGGAATGGCGTAAGAGCACGAATATGGCAGCCACGCCCATAGCCGCGCAAAATGCGATTGTCGCCAATGTCAATCGTTTCATGCGCTTTCGCCTGGTTCTCAGCTTGCGCAGGGCATACAGCATGCCAGCCGCCGCCACCGCGCCAATGCCAATTGCTGCCAATTCTGCACAGTGAGCCTTCTGTTGCGTAGGCGGGTTTTCGCCGGCAATCGGCTGGGTTGACGGCGCGGAAGAGGTTGCCGGTCCGTTTGTCACAAACGGTTGAGTGGACACCGCTATGGCATTAAATGCAAAGCCCGGATTCGCAAAGACGGCTTCGGATATAACCGAGGCCTCGGCGGCGGAAGGGTCCAGCAACAACCATTCAGGGCCGTTTTTTGCCTTTGCCACGACCATATAGTGCTCATGGGAGAGGACCACAAACCCAGATTTCTCAAACATCGGCTGGCGCATGTCTTTGCCGCTGCAGTGAAACGCGTAGCAATAAAAGCCGATGGACTCCAAGGCACGCCGTATGTGCAGCATATCTATAAGTCCGTTACCGTCTGTGTATCCGCATTCCCGGTTGGCCTGGGCCAGCGTGATGGGCCGATCAAAAAACCTGGCCAGATACCAAACACACCGGGGACCGCAATCGTTCTTGCGTCCGGCGGGCTTGGCATCGTCTGACATTGCGGCGGTGGAAAGGATAAACACAGTGCCAACTGCCAGCATCATCCGAAAGGTATCTCGGGTGCGAAGTATCATTTGCGGCTGCTCCGTATCCACATGAGCAGGATCAGTCCGCCGCAGATGAGCAGCGCGCCCCCGGCCAATAACCACCACACTGGCAATTTTCTGCCGGCGGCAGCCAGAATTCTTGCGGCATTCCTGTAGTTTGCACCTTTCAGCCGGCTGGGCACTAATTCTTGCTTTTGCCCGTGGTTGTCGTCGGGACCGGCGACCGCATCGGCATTTTTTCCTTCAATTGCAGGTTTTTCGGCCAATGCACGCACTGTTGGATCCCAGAGGAGCTCCTCGCGTTCACCAATCTTTACATCCACATGATTGATTCTGTCGATTACATGCGTACCGGCCGGCATGGTGATTATGAAATCTTCGTCTTTGACCGGCATGTTAACCCTGATAGAGGACGCATTCGCCTCGTACAGAATTCGCGTGGTTACGTTCGCATCTTTGTATTTGACATATTTGCCACTTACCGGGACAGCCCGGTCGGACACAGTGGCATAATCTGTATGACATTCCGCTATGAGCGCTTCGTTGCCGTCATACACATTTCTGGATGTGATATTCCAGTCCCATCGCGAATCAATGTTTATAACATGTTTATATCTCTGCTTAACGGGCGCATCGCTGTTACACACCGTTATTTGATACGTATAGGTATCGACTTGTTTTGCGGAGACAGATTGGTTCTTGTGCGACTCCAGAAAATCATCCAAGTCCTCAGGGCCCACCTTCGAAAAGAAAAAAGCCGGGGTAAAACCAGTTTCCATGTTGGCCATTTCTTTTTCGGGTTGAATTATTCCGTCCGATGATGGATGTGGCCCTTCAGTCGATTGCCTCAGGCTGACATATCTATTGCCATCATGAACAGCACTAAAGGCCGCCGGCACCCACGTCTTCTCTGCCCCATACCATGCATACAACTTATCAACATCGGTGCGGGACCTTCCTGTTGCGCGGTCAAACAAATAATGTCCTGTGCTTACCTGTTCGCCTGCGGACTCCTCGCCACCAAGCCCGACCTGATCGACCTTCATCGTATACGGAATGTCGTACGATTTCAGCGCGGCTTTAGAGATGCGCAGTTTTTCGATAAGCGACGTCAGATCTGCATCCATAGTGTCGGCGACTGCAAACTGGCTCATTATGCCGGCGGCTAGCAGATAAACTAGCCAAAGCCGATTCATACCACCGTGCACCAGTATTTTCATCTGTTGTGGCTCCTGCCTATTTTTTTCTTAACAACAAAGCCTTTGGATAATTGCCAAGGTCAGCTACTAACCCAACGATCATCACTGACTACTATGAAAAATGGACTCAGATCAACCCGTCTTGGTTGAGGATTGTAACCACCAATGCTCTAAAAGTAAACCATTTGGCCTCGGACGCAATTACCGAGGCCAAATGTGATCAAATTCAGGCGGCACAGCAGGATGATGGGTCTGCTGCGGTAGCTACATCATCATAGTTGTCGTCTAGATACTCTGGACAGGTACCGTCGCCGTCACCGGTTTTCGAAACAACTTCACTGTCGACGCTATAACAGAAATCTCCCGGCCCATTGGGTCTATCATACTGGTCCTTAACGGGCTCTTGTTTGTGCCAATCGTTTTCCACACAACAGTAAATCGCTTTAACTACAACGGCGACAACAATGATCAAGAGGAAAATAGGCGCAATGCCACCTTTTTGCTGAGATTGCTCATCTTGAGTCAAAGGTTTTCCAGGCATTACAGCGGCAGCCGCAGCCGATTGGACGCCTGTCCCGACAAATAAAATTCCTGCTAAACTCAGTACGAATCCAAGGATAAATAGGGTAGTATGTTTCATTGTTTTTCTCCTTTTCGAGTCAATACCTATTCTGTAAACGGACTACGAAATAGTTATCAAGTCATGCATCACGCTCCTTTCCTCACAACCACAACCATCAAGGAGCAAAGGCAACCCCAGTAAAAGCTTTGGGCGGCCACGACGGCTGTAAACCCTCTGGCATCTATTACCTAGTCCCCAAAAACCGTAAAATGACTCCCCAGAAAATCAGATTTTTGTGAGAATTTTTTTAATCCGTTATCCCGCCAAGAGTTACGGGCATAAATGCCGGCCGAAGTTTAATTGCCAAAAGCCCAATGTACGTTTAGGCATGGCTCCGCCGCGATGAAAACAGGCGACGTCTTGAACAGCACCGATTAACGGCCGCCTTCAGCCACGGCTAGTCTAGCTGACGAATAATGTTGACCATGACGCTGCCGTGAATTACAGTCAACTTTCTAAAGCTTGATATGGAGCCCCACATGAATAAATCAGTTGCTTTCTCTACAGTATTTGGCTTGGTTGTCTGCCTATTGGCGGCTTACGCCACGGCTAAAGATGAGCCGGGGGTCTCCAAATTGCAGCCGGGAACAGGAACAGCACATTACGCCGCGCCCGACGGCAAGGCCACCGGCGACGGCAGCAAGGAAAGGCCCTGGGACCTGGCCACCGCGCTCAATACCAAGGACATCAAGCCCGGCGATACGCTGTGGCTGCGCGGCGGCATTTACGACAAGGATAGCGAAGGCAAGAAGGGCGTCATCCATTGCACGCTGCGCGGCGAAGAGGACAAGCCGATCATGGTCGCCCAGTGCCCCGGCGAGCGTGCAACCGTGATGCGCCAGGTCAGCCTGATGAACGGCGCGGGCTACACGTGGTTCTGGAATTTTGAGTTTTCCAGCCAGGCCAAGACCCGCAACTCCAATGAGCCGGTGCCCTGGCGGCCGGGCGACATCGAGGGCAACGGCCTGGATGTGCTGGATAACGCCACGGTCGATGGCTCGGGCCTGAAGTTCATCAACATGACCTTGCACGACACCAACTCATGCGCCATGGGCCTGTGGCTGATGGCCAAGAACGCCGAGATGTACGGGTGCGTGGCCTACTACAACGGCTGGCAAGGCCCCTCGGGCGACCGCAACCACGGCCACGGCCTGTACACGCAGAACAAGGATGGCGTCAAGCGCATCGCCGACAACATCTTCTTCAAGAACTACGCCCTGGGCACGCAGCTTTACGGCTCGGGTTCGGCCTTCATCGACGGCTACGACTACATCGGCAACATTTCGTTCAACAGTGGCGCCATCGGCGGCAAGCTGGAGCTGAACTTCCTGATGTCGCCCGAAAATTGTTCGCAGTGGCATTTCGACATTTCCCAGAATATGTTCTATCAGGCCGATGCCAACCGGACCTGCTGCGTGTTCGGATACCCCTTCCACAAGAACCCGTACGAGAAACTCGTCGCCAATGGCAATTACATTTACGGGCCGGCCTTCAATTACTGGTGGAAGACAATCGAAGGCAAAGGCAACACCTTTATCTGTGATGGCAACCGGCCCGCACTGACGGAAGAGGATCTGCCGGAGAAGCATTTCGTCGGCGCCAAGTTCGACCGTGAGACGAACAAGGTCCTGGATGAAAAACCCAAGGGCGTGCAGGTGTTCGTGCGGCCCAATGAGTACACGGCCGGCCGCGCAAATGTCGCGATCTATAACTGGGATCATAAGGACAAGGTCGCCGTCGATCTCAAGACGGTCCTGGACAAGGGCCAGGCGTACGAAATTCGCGACGTGCAGAACTTCCTGGGGGAGCCGGTGGCCAAGGGCAAGTATGACGGCAAAGCCGTGGCGATTCCGATGAAGCTGACGGTGGTGGCCGATCCCATTGGCACGAAGCCCGATCCGCTGCTCAAGCACACGGCCCCCGAATTCGGCGCCTTCGTGGTGATGCCCGCCGGCAGCCTGGGAGCATATCCCAAGGCAACTCCCGCGGCCGCGACGACCCCCGCTCCCGGGCGTGGCTGAGGGGGCAAATGACCGGGATACATGGTGTGTCCCACAAAAACCGGTCCAGAGGCAGGAACTGCCAGGTTGACCACAGCTTGACCACTGCTGGTCAACTTGATTAAGTATATTACAGATAATAACTTACATCTGATTTTTCCTCAGGTTGACCAGGTTGACCACTCCGCTGCACATTCTGTGGTTCAGCTGATTTTTTATGCATATGGGAAAAGCTCCTTTCCGCGTGTGGCCGCGCGTAAGCGAGGCGAACAGGTCTGAGAACAATGGATCAGCTCCATGAGAATCTCACGAAAAGTAAGCTTGTCTCACGACAAAACTCATCCCTTGAGATCTTATAGTTCGTTGTGCAATAACGACTTATCGATAGAATCTCACGAATCTCACGAGCACCCCAATTAACCGTTTAACCATTTTTTTGCCCTTGCAACGTTTCGCCTGGTCCGTATACTACAGGGCTCTTTAAAATTGACTTCAGCTACGGAGCATTACGATGTCGAGAAAATGCTATTTCACAGGCAAGTCC
Organism: uncultured Phycisphaerales bacterium; assembly: GCA_963785635.1. GTDB lineage: Bacteria > Planctomycetota > Phycisphaerae > SM23-33 > FEN-1343 > FEN-1343. The sequence continues at coordinate 74,575 of CAWAWB010000002.1, read as the reverse complement.
ACGCGGGCCGGCAGGCAGTACACTCACCGCGGTCGGCCCAAGTACCTGGGCGGCGTGGGTCTGCGCACCACGGGCAAGACCAATCGCAAATTCAAACCCAATATTCAGAAGGTGCGGGCGTTGCTGGACGGTAAGGCAGTACGCATCCACGTTTCGACGCGAGCCATCAAGATGGGCCTGGTCATCAAGCGCCCCCGCAGGACTTGGCACCCCGCCGAGCAGGAAGCCTGATCGCACTGTAGCGGCGACACCAAAGCCGATTTTCAGAAGGCCCGCGGCAATGCGGGCCTTTTTCTTGCGCATCAGGCTGTAGGTTTTTAGGCTGTGGGCTGTAGACTGTAGGAAAGGCAAAATGCTCGACCTTTTCTCTCCGGCCAGTGGTCGGTCGCCATTGGGGAGAAAACCTGCAACCACATCCCTACAGCCTACAGTCTACAGCCCACCGCCTCTTTCTACAGCCCACCGCCTCTGTAACCGTTGGAACTAATGAACCCGATTTGTTAGCATCATTCTGACATGAACCGAACTGCGATAAACGACATATTGGAAGCCTCCGCCGCGCCGGCTGGGCCGGTGATGGTCGGCGGCTGGGTGCGGACGGTCCGCGTGAGCAAGGGCGGCTTCGCCTTTATCAGCATTAACGACGGCTCGAGCTTCGACAATCTTCAGATCGTCGCCAAGGGGGAATTGTCCAATTACGAATCGGAACTGGCGCGGCTGACCGCGGGGTGCAGCATTCTGGCCACGGGCCAGATCGTCGCCAGCCAGGGCGCCGGGCAGAAATTCGAGATGCAGGCCAATGAAGTGCGCGTGCTGGGCTGGGCCGATGCGACCACGTATCCCATGCAGCAGAAGCATCACACGTTTGAATTCCTGCGCACGCAGGCGCACCTGCGGCCGCGCACGAACACCTTCGGCGCCGTGGCCCGCGTGCGCAGCATCATAAGCCACGCTATCCACGAATTCTTCCAGTCGCGCGGCTTCCTGTACATCCACACGCCCATTATCACCGCCAGCGACTGCGAGGGGGCAGGCCAAATGTTCCGCGTGACGACGCTGGATGTGGCGGGCGATGGAAAGAATGGCAAGCCCGCGGCGCCCGCCGCGCAAACGGTTACGGGCGTCCAGGCCGCGGAAGAAGACTTTTTCGGCCGCCCCACGTATCTCACGGTCAGCGGCCAGATGGAAGGCGAAACATACGCCTGCGCGCTGGGGAAGGTTTACACCTTCGGGCCAACCTTCCGCGCCGAGAACTCCAACACCGCGCGGCACCTGGCGGAGTTCTGGATGGTCGAGCCGGAGATGGCTTTCTGCGACCTGGCAGGCGATGCCGAGCTGGCCGAGGCTTTCGTAAAGCACATCTTCCACGCCGTGCTGGAGCGCTGCCCCCGCGACATGGCCTTCTTCGATGAGCGGATCGAAAAGGGCGTGGTCAAAACGCTGGAGCACATCGTCGAGTCGCCCTTCGAGCGGCTGACCTACACCCAGGCCGTGGATATTCTGACAAAATCCGGTGAAAAATTTGAATATCCGGTGAGCTGGGGGGTGGATCTCCAGAGCGAGCACGAGCGGTATCTGACGGAAAAGCACATCGGCAGGCCGACGATCGTGACGGACTATCCCAAGCGGATCAAGGCTTTTTACATGCGCCTCAACGATGATGGCCAGACGGTGGCCGCGATGGATGTGCTTGTGCCGCGCACGGGCGAGATTATCGGCGGCTCGCAGCGCGAGGAGCGGCTGGATGTGCTGGAAAGCCGCATGGTCGAGCACGGTTTGAGGCCCGAAAGCTATTGGTGGTACGCGGACCTGCGCCGTTACGGCACGGTTCCGCACGCCGGCTTTGGCCTGGGATTAGAGCGAACGGTGCAGTTCGCCACCGGCATGGCCAATATTCGCGATGTGATCCCGTACCCTCGGACGCCGAGAAGCGCGGAATTCTGAAAAGGCTGTAGACTGTAGGCTGTAGACTATAGGAAAGTAGGATCTGCCGGCCGCATCTGCACAAATTGGCATGGATTTATCCTTACGCCTGATTAGCCGCAGCTTCGTTTAGAAAGAGAGGGATTATGTCATCGGCCAAACCTCTTGTTGTTCCTACAGCCCAAAGCCTACAGCCTACAGGCTAAGCCATGTCCCGCCATTCCTCATCCCGATTGCTGGAGCGTGTGGTGCTTGTAGCCTCCGGAGCGATCCTCACGCTGGCCATTGTGGCGCTGGTTTCGCCGCCCTCGCCCCACCGCTCAACTGAGGCGCCCGTGAAAGTTGTGACCTTGAATGCGGGAGAGCTTCAGGAAAAGTTTGCCGAAATCGCCAAACAGGTCGCTCCCTCGGTTGTGGCGATTTACGTGGATACGGAAAACATGGTCGATGCGCGGCACGTGCTGCGACACCGCAATCTGGGTTCGGGCGTGGTGATCGAAAGCGGCTCGTATATCCTCACCAACGACCACGTCCTGGCTGGACAGGAACAGCTCCAGGTGGTGCTGCACGATGGCCGCTCAGTGGCCGCGCACGTTTTTTCCCGCGATGAGCGGAGTGATCTGGCAATATTGCAGGCGCTGGTCGATCTGCCGGCGCTGAAGATTCGGCCGCTTCCGGAAGTTTCGCGGGGACAATGGGTGGCCGCGCTGGGAAATCCGTTTGGAACGGCGCAAGGGGATGGTCAGGCGGTGATGAGCCTGGGCGTGATCAGCCGCGTGGGCGTGGCCCTTCAGGGCCTGGGACTGGTACAGGACCGCCTGTATGCCAACATGATTCAGACCTCGGCGCCCTTGGCGCCAGGCTATAGCGGCGGCCCGTTGATCGACCTGGAGGGGCGGCTGATCGGAATTAACACCGCCGTGCGCATGCGCAGCATCGCCAGCATGCCGGGCATCAGGTCCCGCGGCCGAGGCCGCGCAGGCGGCGGAGACTCGCTTCCACACCTTCACCGAGAGCATCGGCTTTGCCATCGGCTTTTCGCCGCGCGTGCAGGCGATCGTGGAGCGTTTGCGGCTGTGCCTGCCGATCATCTACGGCTGGCTGGGAATGGATGTGGAGAACGCGCGCGGCCTAGATGGACAACCCATCGGCGTGCGCGTGCGCTCGCTGTACGAAGGCGGCCCCGCCCGGGCAGCCGGGGTGCAGGTGGGCGATCTGGTGACGGCGATAGATGGCGAGGAGATACGATTTGCCACTGAGTATGCCGATGCGGAAGGCTCCTGCCCGGCGGATTATGTCGCCGCGCTTTCGCTGCTGCGCGGAGATGAGCGGCTGACGCTGAAGGTGACCGCCGCCGAGCGGCAAAAAGGGATGGCCGAATCCATAGGGGAAGACTTCCGCTGGCGCGGCATGCTCATTCAGGAGCGCCCGCGCGGCGGGCTTTTGGTGCTGGAGGTTGAACCCAACTCCCCCGCCGCCAAAGCGGGCCTGGCCGGCGGCTCGGCGATCATGGGCATCGAGGGCGGCATAATCAGCAACGCCGTGCGCTTCCGCCTGGCGGTGCAGGACCGCCGCGATGCGGTGAAACTGGACCTGGCCGAAGGGCAATCGGCGATAGTGGAGCCGCAGTAAATCAGTTTGGCGAGTTGTGCATGTACAGCCACCGCTTAGCCGAGGCCTCGATTTCCGGCCTGCCATTGCGGCGGGCGAGTTGCAAGGCCAGGACCGCCTCATCATAGGCGCCAGCCTTGTCCCCCGTCATATCCAGGGCGAGGCATAGACCCCAATGCCCGGTCTCGTACTCTGGATAAATCTCCACCGCCTGGCGGAGGACATCCACCGCCTCGGTGAAATCGTGCTGCAAGGCCAGGACCATGCCCAGCATGTAGTAGGCTTCGTAAAAGTCGGCCTGGAAGCGGATGGCCTGGCGGAATTCTTCCGCCGCCTCAGGCAACATACCTTTGGCGCGATACATCACTCCCAGACCGAGGTGGCTGCGGGAATAGTTGGGGGCAATTCTGATAGCCTGGCGGCAATGATCCATCGCTTCATCCATGTCGCCGGGGCCGTTGCGATGGGCCAGGGTCATGGCCAGGTTGAAATGAACGCGGCTCATGCTTTTATCGGTTGGATCGCCCTGAAGGAGCACCTTGCGATAGTGGTCGATGGACTCATCCCATTGGCCTCGTCGCGACAGTTCGTTGGCCAGCTCCTCGCGCACGGGCGTGTTCTGCGGAGAATCCGGCGCCAGGGCCAGCATGTATCGATAGAGCGTGGGCGTATCTTTCCACTTGCCCAGATAGCTGCTGGTGGCGAGGGCCTCCGCGGTTGCCAGGCCCACTACAACGAGAATAACGGCCAGCCTTGTGGCTGCTTTGCGGCTGGAAGCACCGGCGCTGCCAGAGCTGGTTTCCCAGCGCCGCCAGCGGCGCCAACAGCCCGATCACAGGCAGATAGATGAACTTATTCGAGGCGGGCGTGTCGTTAAAGCCTACGATGCCCAGGGCCGGGAAGATCAGAACGATGAAAACGGCCCCGCCCACGGCCGCAACACGCGTCCACTTCAGCGAGTAGGCGAGCAGGGCGAGCAGGCCAATTGAACCCAGCAGGCTGGCCAGAACGACCGGATTGGACAGAGCCATGGGATCCGGGAAGATGTAGTGCGGCGTGAGGCCCGCGGGCCAGGCCATCTTGATCGGGTAGAACACCAGATCGTACGGCATGACCAGGAGTCTGTGACCCCAGTCCGCCTGCGGCGCGAGAATGTTGGAGGATAGCTTCTGAGAAACCAACGTGATGATGCCCGAGGCGAGCATGACGGCCAGCATCGGGATTTTTTCAAGGAAGGCCATCTTCTGCACGCGCCGCAGGGGCCAATAATCCACGAGCAAAAAGGCCAGCGGCAGCATGACGGTGGTCGGCTTGGACATTACGGCCAGCATGAAAAACACCAGCGACATCCAGGGCAGGTTTGTCCACCGCCGCGCGGATGAAGTCGGGCCCCCGGCCGGCCTGGACTGGGAGGACACCGGCTGACGCCGAGCATACAGGGCATAGAAAATCAGCGATAAGAGCGCAAAGAAAGTCGCCAGGCCGGTCTTGCGTTCGGCCACCCAGGCGACGACATCCACGGACATCGGATGGGCCGCAAACAGGAGGCCCGCCAGCGCGGCCACCGGTGCGTTGCCTAAAAGCAGATACAGCAGTATGGCCACCAAGGCGGAGCTGGCCGCGTGCAAGGCAATGCTGGTGGCATGAAAAATCCAAGGGTTGTTGAGCCGCGCGCCCATGCCGCAATCCAGCATGAGCGAAATCATGGCCAGCGGCTGGTAGTAGCCGTGAACCGTGGACGGCCTTATTACCTCGGTGAGAAAAACCTGCGCGGAGGCCAGGCTGGGACTCTTCACCAGCGCGTTATCGCCCACGTATTGATAGTCATCGAAGCACGTGCCTTTGCAATTGATGGCCGCCCCAAAGATCGCCGCGGCCGCGATGGCGACCACACCGGCCGCCAGCAAAGCGTTCTTGAAATGGACGGGCGGGTAGCCATTCGTTTGTTTGGCCGGCGGCCGCTGCTGGGCAGCCTTTGGCGCAGGCGCGCGGCGGCGAGCGGAATGTCCTGGAGACTTCATGCAACAGAATCTAACAAGCGCAATACGGGGCTTACAATGAAGATTGCCGAAAGACCTGAAGAAACAAGCAAACGCTAGGAATGCAGTTTCTGGGCCTGCGCCGTGGCGGAAATCTCCACATCTGATCTGCCGTTTGAATGGGCAGCCCGGGCCGCCAGGACGGCCTCCTCGTACGCCGCGTTCTTATTGCCCAGAGCTTCCAGCGCCAGGGAAAGACCCAGGTGGCCTAATTCATAATTGGAGTAAATCTCCACTGAGCGCTGATAGGCCTGTGCGGCCTCGGCGTGCTTCTGTTGCGCAGTCAATGTGACACCGAGGTGGTAATACGCCTCGTAGAATTCCGGCTGAAGGTTTATGGCCTGCTGGAGCTGGGCGACTGCCTCATCCAGTTGGCCCTTCTCTCGCAACAGAACACCGAGCCCCTCGTGGCTGCGCGCCGAAGCGGGGTCAAGCTCCACCGACTTTTGGCAATGTTCCATCGCGCGCTCCATGTCACCCGGGCCTTTGCGGAAGGTCAGGGTCATGGCCAGGTTGAATTCCACGCGGCTGAGGCTCCTGCGGTTGTCGCCTCGCTCGGTCAAACATTTCTCATAGTCGGCGATGGCCTCAGAGTACTTGCCCCGGCGCGAAAGTTCGTTGGCCAGGTCCTCGCGAGCATACGTGGCGTTAGGCGCGAGCCTGGTTATGTACCTGTATAGCGTTTCTGTGTCGCACCAGTAGCTGAGATACTGCCGCGAAGCGGCGGCTTCTCCCGCCGTCGCGGCGATGGCCACGGCGATGATCGCGATGCGCCCGTGACGTTTCCAGAGGGCCGGCGTCTCTCGCCGCCAGAGCCAATTCCCCAGCGCTGCCAGCGCCACCATGATCCCTACGACCGGCAGATAGACGAACTTGTTGCAAGCGGGAACATTGTTGAAGCCGATGACGCCGATGGCCGGGAAAATCATCACCATAAAAATAGCCGCGCCCACCGCGGCCGCGCGAGTTTTCCGCAGTGACCACGCCAGAACGAGCACGACGGCGAGAGTCCAGAAGATGCTGACCAGTACGAATGAATCGGTCAGATTCATTGGCTCGGGGAAGGGATAATGCGGCGTAAGCCGCGCCGGCCAGACCATCTTCAGCGGATAGAACAGGGCATCATACGGAACCAGGAACAGTCGTTGATTTTGGCTGCTGCTATCGGGCAGGAAGAGGTTTGCCGTGTGCTTTTGAGAATAATAGGTAATGATGGCCGAAGCGACCATGATGATGAACAAGGGAACCTTTTCGAACAACGCCTGGCGGCTGAAACGCCGAAATGGCCACAGATCCAAAAGCAGCATCGCCATAGGCAGCATTACGGCGGTAGGCTTGGACATAACCGCCAGCACAAAAAAAGCCAGGCATACTATCAGCAGGCCAAAATGCGCCTGCGGCGCCGGATGTTTCATCGACGGATGTCCTGCCGACGGTTTGGGCGCAGTGCTGCTGCGATGGATGGGCCGAGGGTGCAGGCCTATTGTCACCGCGACAATACAACACGTAGAAAATCAGCGACAGCAGCGAAAAAAATGCGGCCAGCGGCGTTTTGCGCTCTCCGACCCAGGCAATGGCATCAACCATCATCGGGTGCGCGGCGAATAGCATCGCGACCAGCGCGGCAATCGGCGCATTGCCCAGGAGCACGTACAACAAAATCGCCAGCAATACAGAATTAGCCGCGTGCAGCGACAGGCTGGTAATGTGAAAGAGGCTCGGGTCGCCGACGCGACCGCCCATCTGGTAATCCAGCATCAGCGAGATCATCGACAGCGGCTGATAATAGCCGCGAACGGTGGACGGCTTCATGATCTCCGTCAGGAATCGCTCGGCGGAATACAGACTGGGCTTTTTTACCAGACTGTTGTCCACCAGGTACTGGTTGTCATCAAAACACATGGCTTTGGCGGAGATGGCCGAATGATGTGTCCCCGCGGCTACGGCCGCGGCGATGAACGCCGCCAGCAGCGCAGGCAAGACCCTGATTGGGGGATTGGGAAATCTCCTTGGCGAATCCTGCGGGTGGCGACCGTGACATGATGTCGCCGTTGCCCCGCGGCCATGATGTGCATGGTGGCCTCGGGCAGTCATGAACACAAATTTAACCCAGTTTCGGATCACTGACAAGCAGCTTTTTCCGGAGAAACAACTTCAAAACACGATCAATTGCCCGGGCAACCGTCAGCCATGATATCAAAACAAAGAACCCGGCCTGGCAATTAAACCAAGCCGGGTTCAGGGATTATTGCTGCGAAAGCTCTAGCTCAGGACGGCATCCTTGCAGGCCTTGGCAACGCGGAACTTCACGACCTTCTTGGCCGGGATCTTGATCTGTTCCCCGGTGGCGGGATTACGGCCCAGACGGGCCTTCCTCTTGACCAGCACGAGCTTGCCCATGCCCGGAAGGGTGAAGCCGTTCTTGGCTTCCTTATAGGCCAGATTCGTCAGCTCTTCCAGGAGCTGCACGACTTTCTTCTTGGGCATTTCAGTTTTTTCTGCCAACGTCTTCATGATCTGCGACTTTGTCATAGCGGCCATTCCTTCGCTCCTTCATTTATGGTCCTCCATCCAGGAGGACGATTCCGCAATACGACAGAACATCCAATGTTCTGCCTTGACTAAAGACCCCGAAAACAGGGACCATCGGCGCCTTGCCGACGCCCGAATAACGTAAATCAGGCCATTTTCATGGCCTTTTATTTAGTTTTACCAAGCAAAACGTGCTCGTCAAGCCCATATTGGATAAAAATACCTTTATTTTTAAGATTTTTTTAGTGACGCAGCCATTTTAGCCCCGTCAATAGCGGTCGAAATGGCCACAGCTCCCGTATGGGCCCCATCTGGCAGGGTTTTTTGGAGGGTATGGCGCAGAAAAAAGCCTGCCGCGCAGCGACAGGCTGGGAGATTCAGTCATAGAAGTTGTCAAGTTGAGTTGATTTCACTTCTTCTTTTTAGCTGGATCCGGCCTGGGGGCCGGCTCATCATCATCCTCATCATCGCCCATGACAAGCTGGGCGAAGGCATCTTCATCATCCGGCTCGAGCTCGACGTCGACATCGTTCTCCCCGCCGCCGGCCCGCACGACATTGGCGGCATGCATGGGAGGACTGATCTGGGCAGGCTTGCCATCGACCTGCACCACGAAGACCACCAGGCCCACCTGCAAACGATCGCCCGGAGAAAGCTCCTGATTATCGACGCGTTTGCCGTTGACGAACGTGCCGTTGGAGGAACCGAGGTCCTTCACGAAAACCTTGCCGTCCTGCACGCTAAGCTGGCAATGCTTTCGGGAAATACCCATGAGCGGTATTTGCAGATCACAATCCTGGCGTCGGCCAAGCACGCAGACGGATTTATCCAGTTGGAAATCCCTGCGCTCGCCGTCGCGCCTGAAGTAAACCAGGTTTACTTGCATGTAAGCCTCGCTGATGCCAGAAAAACCCTTCCGGAAACAAAAAGTTGCCCGGACATATTGGCAGCACAGACACTATTCTATAACTATGGGCTACGGCCGCAAGGCATTTTCGGCGGGATCGCAGCAGGTTGATCCGGAACTCTCCCGAGAGCCCCGGAGTCTGTATGTGCACATACCTTTTTGCCGCCGCCGCTGCCGGTACTGCGACTTTGCCTCCACCACGTACAATCCTGACCTGGCGGCAAAAGTGGCCCAGGCCACATGCATTGAACTGGAATCGCAGCTTTTCGGCTCGAAGCGGCGGCTTATGACCGCATTCGTAGGCGGCGGGACGCCTTCTATTCTGCCCCACCCCTTGCTTAAATCTCTGCTGGCGGCGGTGAGGCGGTTTTTGCGGGATGATGCGGAATTCACCGTGGAGGCCAATCCCGACAGCCTGTCTCAATCCACAGCCGCGGCGATGGCCGAGGCTGGTGTGAACCGGTTAAGCATAGGAGTCCAAAGCTTTGTTGATGATGAACTGAAGCTGCTGGGCAGGCTCCACTCGGCAATACAGGCACAAGAGGCTTTTCAAATAGCACAAAAGGCCGGCTTTCACAACGTTTCCGCCGACCTGATCTACGGCATTCCGGGCCAATCTCTCGAAACCTGGCAAGAATCCTTGCGGCGGGCGATCGATTGCGGCATTACACACGCCAGTTGCTACTGCCTGAGCTATCCGGCCGGCACGGCCATCGCGGAGGATTTAAAGGCCGGTCGAATTGCGGAAATGGACGAGCAGCTTCAATTGGATTGCTACGACTGTGCCATTGATACCCTCGCCGCCAGTGGTCTGCGGCAGTACGAAATCTCGAATTTCGCCAGCCCCCGGCACACCTGCAAACACAACATAACATATTGGCAGAATAAGCCATATTTTGGCGTTGGTCCAAGTGCCGTGAGGTATGTCGCCGGTCGCCGCTTTACCAATGTCTCTGACCTCACCGAGTACGTCAAAGGCATAAACTCTACCGGCGATGCAACCGCCTCCAGCGAACAGCTCACCGGACTGGAGCACATGGCCGAGACGTTAATGCTGATGTTGCGCATGCGGCGCGGCGTTAATCGCCACGCATTTCATAGAAGGTTTAAGATTGATCCACTGGATGCTTTTTCAGCCGCGATAAGGCGGTATGAGCAACTGGGAATGATTTCCATTACCCCCGCATCTATCCGTTTGGCTCGCAAGGGCCTGTTCGTGAGCGATTCCATACTGGCAGACCTCTTGCCATAGACATTGATCAGCCTTGCTGAACTCGACCACCTGCCCCCCGAACTCGACCACCTGACCGGGGGGCGGTCAACTTCGACAAAACTGGGCATTTTTGAAGGTTTTCCCGAACACGACCAGTTAATCAGTGTGTGGTCGAGTTCATGGCGAGTGTAACGCTTACGACGATAAAACCTTCCTCCGCAACGTCCTAGCAGCATCCTAGTGAAGTCACTCCCCCCTAGTTCCGATACGTTCAAGGCCGTTCACCAGCGTTCCTGCACCGACTTTGCCCGGTCGTAATCGACAACGTATGTTGGAAGCTGGGGAACTTGCGGGAGATAGGTAAATTAGGCAACATGGCGAATTAATTAAGTAAGTGCTTGTCACAGAGATGGTTATGGCCGACACCGCCGAGGGTGGGATGGAGTCCGGACGGAGGTCGGTCATTTTCTGCTGACTTGGGAGCAGGCACCAGGAGCGTTCAATGGCCGTTAATTTGAGCAAAGGCAAGGCGCTACCAATCGGCATCGATATTGGCACCAGCCGACTGAAGATGCTTCAGTTGCGGGCCTTGCCTAAGGGCGCGTACTCAGTTATTGCCATGGCCTTTACAGACATCCCCGGCGAGGCCAGGCGCGAGCCGTCCGTGCGAATGCATTTTCTGCACGAATCGATTCGCACGATGATCCGCAGCGCGCCTTTCAAGGGCAATCAGTGCATTCTGTCGCTGCCGGCCGAAATGACGTTCGTGCAGCATCTGAAAGTCGCGAAGATGCCGGCAGACCAGCTCTCCGCTTCGCTGCATTGGGAATTACAGGGCAAGCTCCCCTACGATCCTGCCCGAGCGGTCATCCGCCACCTGGTGGCCGGCGATATTTACGCCGACAACGAGGCCAAGCAGGAAATCATCGTCATGGCGGCAAACCGTGACACGGTGGAGTCGCACATCGATCTGCTGCGGCGAGCCAAGATGGACTGCACAGGCGTGAACATCGAGCCCTGTGCGATAGTGGACTGTTTTTCGAGGATGTTCCGCCGCACGACCGACGCCGCGCGGGCCACGCTATTTGTGGACATCGGCGCTGGCAGCACGCAGGTGGTCGTGGCTCACGGCCCGGATGTGGTATTCGCACGAAACCTCTTCCTGGCGGGAAATCAGTTCGACCAGGCGGTGGCGGACAATCTCAAAGTGCCGCTGGATGAGGCGCACCGTCTCCGCTGCCAGGTATCCGGCGGCTATCTGAAGGATGAAGAGCAGATCAACAAGCTGGGGCAGGCCCAGAATGCGGCAGTTGATCTGCTGGGCGAGCATTTAACCAGCTGCCTGCGATATTACGAATCCGTATTTCCCAACCGTCCCGTTGAGCGGGCGGTGTTCCTGGGAGGCCAGGCGTACGACAAGCGGCTGTGCCAGGCATTGGCGCGGCACCTGACACTGCCCGCCCAGATCGGCGATCCGTTGGCGGGAATTGGGCAGGAAGAGGGAGCGGCTGAATCTGTATCCCCCAACGAGGAAGGTCTGCCGGACTGGGCGGTGGCCGTCGGGCTCAGTATCGGCTCGGCCGTCGGCGCCAAAGAGGTCCAGCCAAGTGAGGAGGTTGTTCAAGCATGAGCACCGTCAACCTTTTACCGGAAGACTATATCAAGCGACGCGACCAGCAACGGGCGAATGTGCTTTGCCTGATCCTGTTCGGCTGCGTGATGGTCGGTGTGGTCGGCGCAGCCGTGGCTTCGGAACGCAAAGCCGCGCACGCACGAAACGAGTATGAGCAGGTTTCCAGCCAGTATCGACAGGCCGGCGAAATGATCGCCGAAATGCAGCAACTGGAATCCAAGAAACAACAGGTGCTCACGAAGATGCAGATGGCTTCGGAACTGCTGGAGCGAGTGCCGCGCAGCTATCTGCTGGCCACGTTAACCAAGGCCCTGCCCAACGGAGCCAGCCTGGCGGAGGTCAAACTGGTCACCGCGCTGCCTCAGAACAATCAGGCCCAGCCGACGGATAGGAACAAGTTCAAGACCCGTGCCGCGGCCAGGACGGCCAAGACCGAGGAGGATGAGCCCAAGGCGAAGGCCGTAAAGCCGCTGGTGTCAGTGGAGGTTACGGGCGTGGCGGAGACGGACGTCCAGGTCGCGCAGTTCATCACCAACATGAGAGCCAATCCGCTGATGAAGTCGGTGGAGCTCGTTTACAGCGAGCAGGTGGAGGCCAAAAGCATCAGTGTCAGAAAGTTCCAGGTGCTCATGGATCTGCATAGCGAGGCCCAGGCGGATGTCCAGGTCGAAGGCGAGGCACAAACGCCTTCCAGCCAGCCGGCCGAAAGGACAAAGTAATGAAGATTGGCACAAGAGAAATACTGTTCCTCCTGCTGCTTTTAGCCATACCTGTGGGCTCCTGGTGGCTGGTGTTTCATCCCCGCAGCCAGAAGATTGCACAGGCCTACGACGAGATCAGGACCAAGCGCGAAAAGCTGACCGCCCTGAGCAAAGCCGCGACCAGCATCTCGGACCTGAAAAGCGAGATCGACCGGTGCAACCAGGATATCGCTTTCTTCCAGAGCAAGCTCCCCCAGCAGAAGGAAATGGACCAGGTGCTGAACGATGTCTGGAAGCTGGCGCAATCGAGCAACCTCAATGTGACCGGGGTGCGCACGATCAACCGTACCGGCAATCAATCACTGACCGATCCCAGCGGCCCTTATGCTGAGCAGCCCGTGCGGCTCCAACTGGAAGGCGACTTCAACAACGGGTTGTACAGCTTTCTGCTGGAACTGGAAAAACTTCCGCGGATCACGCGTATCGAGAAGATGGACATCCTGGCGAAAAAGGATGAACCGGGGCAACCAGGCGAAGGCAAGGTCAAGGCGGAAATTGAAATGTGCGTGTTCTTTGAACGCTCAGGCATAGAGGATTAAGTCATGATGGAAGAATTTCACAAATCTGCCAGTGAAGAGTTCGCCGATCCCACCAACCCGGTAGCCATGGGCGCCGGTGAAAGCGGCGGCGATTCAACTGCTAGCCTGCCCGGTGCGAGCAAGAAATGGTCTTCCGTCCTCAGCAAGCCGGCGTGGGCGATGATCGGCGTTTTCATCGCCGGAGCAGCCTTGGTGGGCGGGCTCTGCTTGCGCTCTGCGCCGGCCAAGGCCACGGCCACGGACCAGGACGTCGAACAGAAAGTTGACCTGTTCATCTCCCAGTCCCAACAGCAGCAGGTCAGCTCGGTGCAGAGCCTCAAAGAGACCAGGAAAGTGGTGGATGATTTCACCAACTTTGCCTCGCGGCATCAGGTGCCGGTGAGCGAGCTGAAAACCAACCCGTTCATCTTCGGCAAGAGTCAGTCCGTGCCCTCTCAGGGCGCCGAAGGGCTGACGCCCAGGCGCCTGTCGGAGCTTCAGTCTGAATGCGCAAAACTCAAGCTGCAAAGCACACTGGCTGGACCGCGCGGCGGCACGGCTATCATCAACAGCAATTTTGTGGGCGTCGGCTACAAGATCGGGCCGTTTACGGTCAAAGCCATCCATCCCCAGTCGGTGGACCTGAGCTGCGAGGGCGCCACATTTACGCTGCATCTGGAGCAGCAGTAGCCTACCCGCAATAAGGCGTACGGAGGGCAGTGGTGAAACCCTTGGGCGTGGAAACTTCGACCTTGATGGAAGATAGGGTAAAGGGGCGCGGCATCGAGAATGCCGGCGTAGCTCTTCAATTTGATGAGCTATGGCGGCCCGATGTGCCCGGCCAGTCGCAGCACCGTGGGCCAGAGGCCATCCTGCTGGCCAATGGCGCCATCAATGCCAGGCAACTGGAGGCCGCCAAGGCCGCGCAGAAGGAACGTCCGCATCTGACGGTCATGCAGGCCCTGCGCCAGGCCAACTTCATCACCGAAGAGCAGGCGCTGCGGGCCACGGCCGAATACTTCAAACTGCCTTTCTACGAGCTCAATGCCGACCAGATCGATCGTGAGCTGTTCGGTCTTCTGCCGATGGATTTCATCAAGGCTAAGAATGTCCTGCCCATCTGCCACGAGGACGGCGCGATCGTCGTCGGCTTGAGCGACCCGGCGAACATCTTCCTGATCGATGAGGTCAAACGCCGTCTGAAACGGCCGATCCGCCTGGCTGTGGTCGCGCCGGCGGACATCGTGCGCGCCACCGAGGAGCTGACCCCCGAGCAGGGCCCGCCCATCGACGAGATCATCAAGGACATCGACGATTCCGATGTCGAGGTCGTCGAGTCGACCGTCGAAGATGTCGGCAACTTGGAAAAACAGGCCGGCGAAAGCCCGGTCATTCGATATGTCAACTTCGTCATCACCAACGCCGTGCGCGAGGGCGCCAGCGATATTCACATCGAGCCGGGCGACCGCGTGCTCAAGACGCGTTACCGCATCGATGGCATACTTTTTGAGCAGACTGCCCCGCCCTTCTCCATGCACGCGGCCATCATCTCCCGCCTCAAGATCATGGCCAGCCTGGATATCTCCGAGCGCAGGCTCCCACAGGACGGGCGCATCCGCGCCATGGTGCACGGCCGCAATATCGACCTGCGCATCAGCATCCTGCCCACCACCCACGGCGAAAAATGCGTCATCCGTATATTGGACAATCGCAGCATTATGGTGGGCCTGGAAGAGCTGGGCATGGCCAGCGACACGCTGGCCAGGGTTCAGCAGCAGATCGATGAGCCGCACGGCGTAGTCATCGTCACCGGACCCACGGGCTCAGGCAAGACCACCACGCTGTATTCCGCCCTGCGCTGCATGGATGGCAGCAAACTGAATGTCTCCACGGTGGAAGACCCCGTGGAATATCGAGCTGTCCTTCGCCAATCAGGTGAACGTGCACGACAAGATCGGGCTGAGCTTCTCCGCGGCGCTGCGCAGCCTGCTGCGCCAGGACCCGGACGTCATCATGATCGGCGAAATCCGCGATGAGGAAACTGCCCGCATCGCTGTTCAGGCCAGCCTCACCGGCCACTTGGTGCTGACCACCCTGCACACCAACGACGCCCCCAGCAGCATCACCCGCTTGATCAACATCGGCATCGAGCCCTACCTGATCTCCGCCTCCGTGAACGCCGTGCTGGCGCAGCGCCTGGTGCGCAGAATCTGCACCCAGTGCAAAAAACCGGCCACCGGACAGTTGCCACTGGACCTGCTCCGCCATTACGGCGTGGACCCAAAGAACGTGATGGCGGGCGAAGGCTGTCCAGCCTGCCGCAACAGCGGCTACCACGGGCGCACCGGTATTTATGAGTTGCTGCTGGTTGATGACAGACGCGCGCGACCTCATTACCCGCAATCCGAATCTCGGGGATTTGCGCCGTTATTGCCACAAGCAAGGCATGAGATCCTTGCGGCAGGATGGTTTCCGCAAGGTGGCCGAAGGCGTGACCACCGTGCAGGAGATTCTCCGCGTCACGGAGACCGAAGAGTTCTCGAATGATTCGCCAACCTAAGAAATGAGGAGATAAACGTGTCTTTTTTGCAAGATCTTCTAAAGACGGCCCTGGGCAGCGAAGCCAGCGACGTGCACGTGCTGGTGGGCCTGCCGCCCCTGATGCGCATCCATACCCAGCTCGCCGCGACCGATTACCCCATCATCACGCCCGAGGGCGCGGTGCGCATGGTCAAGGAAATGATCGGCGAGGAACGCTTCAAGGACCTGGAGCAGAAACGCGATCTGGATTTTTCCACCGAAGTCCCCGGCCTGGGCCGCTTCCGCGTAAATGCCCATTATCAGCGTGAAACCGTCGCCATCGCCTTCCGCGCCATCCCGGACAACGTGCCGCCGCTGGCATCGCTGAACCTGCCCGATGTTGTCAAGAAGTTCCCCATGCTGCCGCGCGGATTGGTGCTGGTGACCGGCGAAACCGGTTCGGGCAAATCGACCACGCTGGCCTCCATGATCAACGAAGTAAACCAGACCTCCGCCAAGCACGTGATCACGCTGGAAGACCCCATCGAGTACGAGCTGCGCAGCAACAAGTGCGTGATCGAGCAGCGCGAACTGGGCGCTGATGTGCCCACGTTCAGCTCGGGCCTGCGGCACGTGCTTCGCCAGGACCCCGACGTCATCCTGGTGGGCGAAATGCGCGACCTGGAGACCACCTCCGCCGCCATCACCGCGGCCGAGACCGGCCACCTGGTCTTCTCCACCCTGCACACCAACTCGGCCGCGCAGACGGTCGAGCGTATCATCGACATCTACCCGGGCGAGCAGCAGAACCAGATCCGCGCCATGCTGGCCAACACGCTGCAGGCGGTGATCACGCAGGTGCTGTTCAAGCGCATCGATCAGCCGGGCATGATCCCGGCCGTGGAAATCATGATCTGCAATTCGGCGGTTCGCAACTGCATCCGCGAGAACCGCGTCTTCGAGATTCCCAACGTCATCGAGACCAACCGGGGACTGGGAATGTGCACGCTGGATAACTCCATCAAGATGCTTTACTTCAACGGGCACATTTCCCGTGAAGAAGCGCTGGCCGGCGCCAATCGCCCCGACCAGCTGGAAAAGGCTCTGTCCGCCTGATTAACCTACGTAAATGGATGAACTGGCATGCCGCACTATAAATATGAAATTCGGCAGTCCAACGGCGCCTTGACGACGGGCATGATCGAAGCGGCCACTTTGCCGGCCGCCAGTGCCGCCCTGCGCTCCGCCGGACATTACGTCCTGAACCTCACCCCCCTCGCCACGACCGCGGCCTCCAACTTGGCCCAGAAGATCGCCAAGCTGTCGCTGGATTTTGGGCCCTCGCTAAAAGATGTGCAGTCTTTCACCAGCCAGCTTTGCGTCATGATCAAGGCCGGCATCAACATCCGCGCGGCCATCGAGGGCATCTGCGACCAGATTGAAAATGGCAAGTTCCGAAAAATCGTGCAGCACATCAAGCAGGACGTGGAGGCCGGCAAACCGTTCAGCGAGGCCCTGGCGCGCTATCCCAAGGTGTTCAGCCCGCTGTATGTGAACATGGTGCGGGCCTCGGAAATGTCCGGCAACTTCGGCGAGATGCTGGAGCGCATCGGTGAGTACCTGACGCAGCAGATGGAAACCCGCTCCATGGTCCGCGGCGCGATGATCTATCCCTGCGTCATCGGCTTCATGGCTGTATCGGTGACCATCTTCCTGCTGACGTTCGTGCTGCCCAAGTTCGTCAGCCTGTTCGCCGGCAAGGAGCACCTGCTGCCCAAGCCCACCAAGATGCTGCTGGCGATGAGCCATTTCATGCGCGTGTACTGGTACATTTGCATAAGCGTTGCGGCCAGTGCAATCTGGGGTTTGCTGTATTTCATCCGCACCCAAGGCGGACGGATCTGGTGGGACAAAACCAAGCTGCGGATTCCCATCTTCAAGAAGATGTTCCGCGCCCTGTACATCACTCGCAGCCTGCACACCATGGGCGAACTGGTCAATGCCGGCGTGCCCATGCTGGACACCCTGGCCATCACCGCCGATGTGTCGGGCAACTCGCTCTACTCCAATATGTGGCGACGTGGTCTACCGGGCCGTCAAACAGGGCAAGAAGATCTGCCAGCCGCTGGCCAAGGAGAGGCTATTGCCGCGCAACGTCGTGCAGATGATCTCGGCGGGCGAGGAATCCGGCCAATCTGGCGCAGGTGCTGCGTGACGTAAGTTCACATTATTCCAAGGAGTTAAAGAACATTATCAAGGCCGTGACCGCCCTGATCGAGCCGCTGATGATCGTCATCATGGGCTTTATTGTAGGCTTCATAGCGATGAGCATCATCCTGCCGATTTTCAAGTTGTCCGCGCTGGTCAAGTAGGAAACGGCAGGCAGTCGTTTAGGAGGAACAGCCGATGTTCTCGCGGCAACAGACAATTAAACGCCGCGGCGGCTTTACGCTGGTTGAATCTGCCATCGCCGTGGTCATCGTGGGTGTGGGCATCGTGGCCATACTCACCGCCATGGCGTCAGGCACGAGTGTAAATGCCAACGCGCCAACATGACCCAGGCCATCTTCCTGGCCCAGGAAATCCGCGAATGGACCATGCGCCTGCCGTATGTG
Organism: uncultured Phycisphaerales bacterium; assembly: GCA_963785635.1. GTDB lineage: Bacteria > Planctomycetota > Phycisphaerae > SM23-33 > FEN-1343 > FEN-1343. Next base: position 56,303 of record CAWAWB010000002.1, on the reverse strand, counting down.
GATCCCAACCATCCCACCAAGTCGCCGGGTCCCGACGCGGGTGAAGACCCCAATACATTCGTGAATGATCTGTACGACTTGTCCGGAGCTACCTTCACCCCGCCGCGCGATGGCCGGGGCAATGCCATTGCAGGCCTCACCGGCTGGAGCCAGTCCATCAGCATGGAATGGCGCCAGGAGAACAGCCTCGCCACTGTATACCTTCCCCGCGGCGGTTCCGCGGTGGTGTGCGTCACCGTCACGATCAAGCTGAATAACCAGACTGTGTATACCACCTCCTGGCTGGTGACGGACCGGACATCCTGACCTGATCCCCGGCTCTGCGGAGGTTGAAGCCGTGAGAATCCTCAAGCCGCTGCAACATGAGAAATCAGAATCTAAACCCGTGCCCAGAGGCGGTAGCGTCCTCGTAATGGTAATGATCTTCCTGGTGCTCTTCGGCTCGCTGGCCCTGGCCTTCGCGGCCTCTACCAATGGCCAATTGCAACAGGCACGCAATCAGATGACCGCGCAGCAGGCGCAAATGAACGTCGAAAGCGGCATGCAGTGGATGCTGGAGGTTCTGAACAACCTACAGGTCGATCCAAACCTGAGCAAAACCGATCCGCTTCTGGCGACGTTCAATAGCCTGAAGGATCCCAACCTGGGCGGCATTGAAGGCTCTGCCAACCTGAACGGGGGCCATGTCACCATGGCCCTGGTCAGCGGCAGCGACGTGGTCACCGTGCCGGCCATCTCCATAGGCGGCGGACGCACGTTCCAGGCAGTTTTTCGCGACGACGCGAACACCACCGCCGATGTCCTGTTGGAAGTGCATGCCACTCAGCAACAAGCGGTGCGCAATATTCGCTTGAAGGTGCAGCCGTGCAATTCACCAGGCGGTACGCTGGCTTTCGGCATGTTCGGCGTCGCCTCAAAAAGCAAGATCACGATGCTCGGCAACACATACATCAAGACTTCCAATATTCAACACCGTGAATGGGCCAATATCCTGTCCGAGGCCAATAGAGCCGCGCAATTGGTGGCGCTCACCGGCAATAACACGGTGGACGGCGATATCTCCACCTCCAATCCAGGCAGTTCCGTCTCGCTGACGGGCAACAGCTCCGTCGGCGGTACAAGCGACCCGAATCAAGTGAAAACCCATATTCATGTAGGTGCACAATTGGCGGATTTCCCCACCATCGATTCCAACGTCTTCGCCCCGTTCGCCTCAAACATTGTCGATAACAAAACCGTCACCAGCGGCAACCTGAGTTTCAAGAACATACGCATCAAAGCCGGCACGAACCCGACATTTTCGGGCAACATAACTCTTCAGGGCGTGGTGTATATCGAACAGCCCAACAAGGTCACCTTCACCGGCAACCTGTCCTTTACCGGCGTGATCGCCACGCAGGATGCCACCGCCCCCGGCAGTTACAACAACAACACCATAACCTTCACGGGCAACTTCAGCGATGCCGGGGTGGAAACACTGCCGGATAATTCCGATTTTCACACGCTGCGCCAAATGCCCGGAGCAGCCCTATTGGCCCCCGGCTTTGGCGTTTCCTTTACCGGCAACTCCGGCGTGGTCAACGGCTGCGTCGCCGCGGACATGTTCAGCTTCACAGGCAATTCCGGCGGCACATTCTACGGCCCGATTCTCTGCTACCAGGATTCCAATTTCTCCATGGCAGGCAATTCCACGCTGACCTTTAACGGCAGCAAATTCACCGGCACGCCGCCGGGGTTTGTAACTACCGGCACGACCTGCACAATGCAGGCCGTGGTGGGTTCTTACCAGGAGTTCTAATGATTAACGTACATGGCAAAATCGCTCTCAGGTCTCCCAGGAAAAGTGGCCTGGGCATGGTGGAACTGCTGCTGGCGCTGGCCATCTCCGCCATGCTTTTGACCAGCGTGGCCGTGGCCTTCCACTCCTCCGTTGGCACGATTGAAGAAAACTCCAAGGTCAGCACCATTACGCAAATGGCCCGCGTCGTCCTCAACCGCATGATCACCGAGTGCCGCAGCGCCGCGGATGTGGATGATGACTCTAATGCCCCGGTTCAGGTGGGCGGCACAGACAACAGCGACCCTAACAACCCTCGCCGCTGGTATAGCACGACCCACATCGGCATCTCCCCGCCGACGCCGATCCTCGCGGGCCAGCCCAGTGCGATCGAGTATGAATTCTCCAACAACACGCTGTATTACCGGCAGAAAATCGGCGCGACGACTAATGAATATCAACTGATTTCACCGGCCGATAACATCACCATCACAAATTTCCAGATCCTGCTTAACCGCGTCAACACCGACCCGAACAACGGCGTCAACGCGGCGAACCGATACTTCGATTTGTGCGACTACACGACCGAAGTCGTCGCCAAGATGACTCTCCAGATCGGCGCCAACACCTTCCAAATCAGCGCATCGACGAACCAGCGGCAGGTGTTTGAGTGGTAACGGGATTTGCGATTTTTGATTTGCGATTTGCGATTTGCGATTTAACGGCCGGAGGGATGGTAGGACGTTTTTCAATACGAGATTCTGTACTTGCCTTTGAATTGTAAATCGCAAATTGCTCCTCACTCAGCCGGCGTTCCCCTTGCCTTGACGAAGTCCGGTATCGGGATGACCTGGCCTGCCTTATCGACACACGCCAGCGTCGTCTGGGCCTCGGCTAAAAGCTGGCCCGTGGCCTTGGCGGTCAACTTGTAAGAATGATCGATCCGCGCCGTGGTCATGCGATCAATCATCGTCAGTAGCACCAGTTCATCATCGTACTTGGCCGGCGCCTTGAATTGCACGGCCATCTTGGCCACGACGAACAGCACCCCCGCATCTTCCAGGTCGCGATACGTGATGCCCTGGCGGCGCAGGAGCTCCGTGCGGCCCATCTCAAAATAAACCGCAAACCGGCTGTGGTGAACGAAGCCCATGCGATCCGTCTCGGCGTATCGCACGCGAATGTCGATCTCGCAACTGGGAGTCTGTCATGTCATTAGTCCCCGAAGCATCTGGCTGCTTTGGCATTTTAGTCGCCCGCCGCCGCGCGGCAACCGTCAACCGTTTACGGTTGAACAAAACTTTTCAGCTTACCCAACCTGCGAGATTGCCCGAAGGCCGCCTCAGAGACCGCCGACCGCGTGAGCGTCGGCGGTCTTCGAGCGGCTCCTTGTAAGACAAGGACTTACGAACGAAGAGCGCACGAAGATTGCCAACGGGCGCCAAAGGGCGCCTGACTGCTTTTCAAGAACGGGTCATGTCTATGCTGGCGGTCTTGGCGGTCGTGTTTTAATTCTTTACTATGTAAAGAGTTATAAAATGAACAAGGCCGTCAAGGCCGCCAACGTGTCATAAAACGCTTTCAAATAATGGCTTACAATCGAATTTAAGTGTTACGCAGTCTAAAGGTATGCTTTTCCGTTGCCGCGAAGCCTCCAATCAATGAAAAGACCTTGAAAAAGACGACTATAAAGGTATCATCAGATGTTCTATAGGCGGGGCGGCGCGTGTGCCCCCTACCAAGAACAGAAAGGACCAGTGGTTCCAGCATGATTAAAGTGAAGGCGCGCGGCAATGAATCTGTGGAGCAGATGCTCCGCCGGTTCAAAAAGATGTGTGAAAAGGAAGGTCTCACCAAGGACATCAAGCGGAATTCCTACTACGAGAAACCTTCCGAACGCCGCCGCCGCCGCATGCGAACAGCGCCAAGCGCGTCTTGATGGAACGTACGGGAATGTGATTATTGCCCGGTGGACTTGAGCATACCAGGCTATCGGATTTTTCGAGCGCGGCCGCGGATTTGCCCCTGGCCGCATCCAAAAGTCGGATAGCCTGATTTTTTAAGTGGTGGCACGACCAGTGTGGCACAGCCGCCCCCGGCTGTGCAGATTGAAAGTACAATCGTCAATGGCAGCGAAGAAAACGCGGAAACCAAAGCAAATCTCGGCCAAGGAAATGGCCGTGCAGGCCGCGCATGGCCAGCGATTCCCACTGCGACGATGTGCTCGTGCTGGACCTGCACAAACAGAGTCCCGTCACCGATTATTACATCATCGCCACGGGCACCTCCGACCGCCAGCTTCGCTCCGTAGCCGATGAGATCGCCGCCTACGGCAAGGAGCGCGGCTATCCCCTCTGGCACATGGAGGGCGAGCAGTCCGCCCAGTGGATCATCCTGGATTTCGTGGACCTGGTCGTCCACCTCTTCGACGATGAGCTCCGCCACTACTACGACCTGGAACTCCTCTGGGGCGATGCCCCCAAAGTCACCTGGCGCAAGCGGACCAAAAAAGCGTAAACTTGGCATCGCCGCGGGCTCGCGCGGCTAATCAAAACTTGATTCGGCATCCGCCATGTGTAAACTGGTGTGGTTGCCCGACGGGGCGTAGCTCAGCTTGGCTAGAGTGCTGCGTTCGGGACGCAGAGGTCGCTGGTTCAAATCCAGTCGCCCCGATTAAAAAAAGGCCCGCCGTCAGGCGGGCCTTTTTTTATTGTGCGGTTGCTTTGTCGCCTGGAGACAAGCCTAATGGAACAGCTTTGCGACCTTCAATTCCAAAAGCGAATCCCATCAGTTGCAGAATTTCGAGAACTGCGGCAGAATGCCGGCTGGGGCATACCTCCTGAGGCAAGTATCGCCAAGGCTCTACAAAGCACACTTTTCGGCGTCTGCGTCCTAAGCCCTGAAGGAAAGACCATCGGCATGGCCAGGCTAGTCGGCGATGGCGGAGTTCAATTCTTTATCACCGACGTCATTGTCCACAAAGACTGGCACAACCGCGGAATTGGCTCGCAGATCATGAAACTGCTGATGGAATACGTAGACCAGGTAGCTCTTCCCGGCACTTTTGTCGGTTTGTTCAGCGCCAATGGACGGGAGGAATTTTACAAACGGTTTGGTTTCTTTGTTCGTCCTCATGAGCAATACGGAGCCGGGATGTCGTACCTTCACAAACAAAGCTGAAACGTTCCGCCATCCACGATGACATGCCGATATTTACCGCGGTCGCCTTCTGCAATAGCTCCATCCGTAGTCCCTACCAGCATAGAATTCATCGAGAGTCAGGATGCTGGGGGTGAATTTGAAGCGATTTCGTTTTACGTTACTCGCTGGCCTTATCTTTGCTGCGCTCCTGCCTTGCCTGCCTTCCTGCGGGGTCGCCAAAGCTCTGTATTACCGCCACCAGATCAAGGTGGAATTGCGAACTATCGCCCAGGCCCCGCCCGCGCATCTGGACCGGACGGGTTGCTGTATGCCCGTGCTGCACCTGTACGGCACGCACCAGGAGATGGGCGATCAATACGGGCGGCTGCTCAAGGGGCCGCTCCAGTCGCTGCTGGCTTATGCCAGGGCGCTCGTGCCCGCGGATAAACTGGAGGAGTATCGCCGCTACGCCCGGCAGCATGAACCGTACCTGCCCCAGCAGTTCCGCCAGGAGATCCAGGCCGCCGCCGCGGCCGCGGATGTGCCGTACACGGATCTGCTGATGTTGAGCATCGTGCCCCGCATGGCCTGTTCCATGCTGGCGGTCTGGAGACACGCCACGCAGGATGGCCAACTGATCATGGGCCGCAACTCGGAATACTTCGGCATGGGCCTGGCGGATCGGGCCAGCCTGATCGTGGTGTACCATGAGCGGGATCAAATTCCCGTGGTGGCGATCAGCTTTCTGGGGATGTTCGGGTCCTTTACGGGCATGAACGCGCGCGGCGTGGCCTTCGGCAACCTGCTGGTGCGCAATGCCTGCTCGCCGGAAATAAACGATCGCGGCTTGCCTATTCAGCTTGCCCTGCGGCTGGCCGCCCAGAGCTGCGCGGACGCCAATGCAATGGTCCAGGCGCTGTCGGACATGCCCCGCGCGATTCCGATGAACGTGATGGTGGCCGATAAGGATCATGCCCTGGTGGTGGAGATGGACCTGTATGCGGAAACGGTGATTGAAGGGGACGGCATACTGGCGCAGACCAATTACTTCCAACGCCGCCCGGGCCGAATGATTGATGGAAATGACTGGCGGTATAGTGTGCTCCTGAAGAAGGCACGCGAGGCGGATGGCAGCATGAACGTGCAGAAGATGGAGCATCTGCTGGACCTGGTCAAAGACCGCTCGCTGAATCTTCAGGCGGCGGTGTTCGAGCCGGGGGCCATGCGCATGCACATCTCGCTGAATACGCAAGGGCCGGCTGCCTCAGGGCCGTATTACACCCTGGACGTTCGGTCGCTGTTCAATGAAGAACCCCTGGATGTTCACTTGCCTCCAGCCACAACGCCGGATTACAAATAGCTCATGGCCCACAGAACCTGTCCATACTGGGTCGGCTATTTGCTGATAAACCCCCTCCGGCGGCTGTTGCATAATCCGCGGCGGATATTAGAGCCCTTCGTAAAGCCCGGCATGACCGTGCTGGACATCGGCTCTGCGATGGGGTTTTTCACGCTGCCCATGGCCCGGATGGTGGGCGAGGCGGGCAAGGTGATCGCCGTGGATGTGCAGCCGCGCATGTTGGAGAAGCTCGCCAAACGCGCGGCGGCGGCCGGCCTGGCCCGCCGCATCCTCCCCCACCTGGCGCAGAGTGGCCGCTTGGGCATTGAAGGCATGGTGAGCCAACTCGATTTCGCCCTGGCCTTCGCCGTCATGCACGAAATTGAAAATCCACAGGCGGTGTTAAATGAACTGGCCGTCCTGCTGCGACCCGGCGGCTCCTGTCTGATTGCCGAGCCCACAAAACACGTTACAGCCGCGGAATTTGAAGAGATGGTCGCCGCGGCACGGCGGGAGGGGTTTGCCCTGAAAGAGGGGCCGAGAATAGCGGCCTGCCGCAGCGTGTTGATTTCTAAATAACGAGGAATTGAGCGGTCATGGCACTTCAGATTGCCGCAATCATGGAACTTTCTGATTCTATATTGCCCATGTTACCCATCTTGCCCAGATTCCGCACATAACAGCTATGGTTGGCCCCCTTGGCCCCCTTCGACGAATTTGTTAGGAAACTATGGCGGTTTTAAAGGAGGCCAAGCCCAAACCACTTGGCCTCCTTGGCCCCCTTCGAAGTCCAAGTGCAATCTGTCATGCAATCAGACGTTCTCGTGGTTCCTGTTGTTTCCGGACGCCATGGCTTTCTTCAGCCGTATGCACGACGGATATAGGAAATGCAAGTCTCGGTGAATTACCGCGAGGCGGTGCTAAGCTCATCCGGCAAATTCACGGACTGATTGGGCGTCCAGCCGGCGGCCGCGCTGGTCAGGATGGAGCGGCCGGTGGGCGTGGAGCAGTTGAGGCGTGTGGAAGAAACGCTGCTTTTGTCTGCTGAAGAAGGCTGCGACTGAGGCGCCTGCGGGGCCGTGGTGGGCAGCACCGGCCGCGGGCTGAACGTCTGGGCGGGCGATGAGGCCGGCACATCGGAAGCAGCGGCCAGCTTGGCCGCCTGCGCGAATTCCTGGCCGGCCCGCTCGCTATCGCCTCTATAGCGGCAAACAACGCCCAGGTTGTAATGGGCATCAGACTCTTTTACGACCTGGCTATACAGGGCCAGCGATTCGTCATAGCGGCCCACCAGGCCCAGCGTCATGGCCATATTCGCCCGGTAGCGCGGCTCCTTTGGCTCAAGAGCCACCGCGCGGCTGAAGCGAGGCAGGGCCATCTGCGGATCCTTGCGCAGGATGAAGCACATGCCCAGGTTGTTGTACAGCCGCGCATCTTTGGGTGCAATTTTCACAGCCGCCAGCAGAAGGCGCATGGCCTCATCCGTGCGGCCGTGCCGCATGTGCAATTCGGCCAGGTCGGTGTAGGCCGGGAGAAAAGAAGGGTACTTCTTGATCGAACGATTCAGCACGGCGGCGCATTCATCGTCGCGGCCCTGCGCCGAATAGCACTGCGCCATGGCATATAGCGTTTTGGCCGTGGGCTGCCGGTTGGCGCCGGCGGCGAATGTATCCTGGCCCGATTCCGCCGGCTTGGGCGGCGCAGGCGGCGGATTCTCCGGGGCGCGGCAGCCGTCTAAAAAAGCCGCGGCGAGCGCCAGAAGCGCTGCCGCGGCTAGTACTGATTTACTCATTGGTTGCTCATCCCTGAGCCCACCAGGGGCGCAATAGTCCCGGCGGCAGGCGTCACCGTCGTGCCGGGGCTCTCCTTGGCCAGAATCTTCACCACCCACTGGCTGGGCAGACCGGGACCGCCGGGCAGGCCTTGCACGATCTGCACGCGATTGGCCGGAACGCCCGCATCGGCGAGGAACTTGGCGACTGCGCGCATGCGCGCCTCGTACAGTTCCATCGTCTCAGAGCCGCGCTGCACATTCACGCTGATGCCCAGTTCGCAAAAATGATCGGCAAGCACCTTCAGATCGTAACGGCCCAGATCATTCAGGACATCCTTGCCTTCTGCAAAGTGGTACGCGTACAGCGTGTGCTGGGCGATGATGGCCTGCTCGATGGGCTGGCGGCGGATAAGATCCACGCTCGCCTCATCGATCGCCTGCGCCTTGCGATTGACATAGTAATCGTTGGGGCAGCAGCAGCCCGCCAGACTTGCCAGTAACATCACAGTCGTCAAAACGCCGATCCGATTCATGCCTGCTCTCCTCTTGCGTCAGCCTGGTGCGATAAAGACTAATGCCAGCCTCCGCCGCCACCAAAAGTAGCGGCGATGCGCATCCCGGCCGGTCCGATCAGCACGATCAGAATGGCCGGGAAAATGAACAAGATCATGGGTAACAGCAGCTTGACCGCCATGGCTTCGGCGGCTTCCTGGGCGCGATGTTTGCGCTGCTCGCGCATGGCGGCAGCAAAGGCCTGAAGGGCATCGGCGATGCTTGTGCCCAGCCGCTCGGACTGCACCAGAATTGCCGCCAGCGATTCCAGGTCTGCCTCGCCCGTACGTACGGCCATATGCCGCATGGCCTCGGCGCGGTGGGCGCCCAGGTGGATTTCCAGGTTGGCCAGGGCCATCTCATCAGCCAGCACGGTGGACACGCGGCGCATTTCATCCGCCACCGCATTCCACGCCATGTCGGTGCCCATGCCGGCGGAAACGCAAACCTCCAGCAGGTCCAGGGCGTCAGGCAGATGGCAGCGCACTTCCAGCCTCCGTTTGCGCCGCCGCAGATACACCACCAGGTTGGGAATGAAGAAGAATGCCAGACCCAGCACGGCCACCAGTTCCAGGCGCATCACCGGCGACAGAGAAACCAGCACCGCCGCCAGTACCAGGCCGACCACTACGCCCAGGCCCAGCATGGCCATCTTCAGGCCCAGGTACACCGAAGCGTTGTTAGGCGAATGGTAACCGGCCTGCGCCAGTTCCTCGCGCAGATGAAGAGACGGCTTGCCCGTGGCCAGACGAGCCATAACGCCGGCCATCTGGCCCACCGCTGCGCTCGATGGAGCCCCACCGGGCGTGACGCCCGAAGCCGTCAGGCGATCGGAAACGTTGCGCCGGCGAAGCAGGAGCAAGGCGCCTCCCAGAGCAACGATCGCCACGAAAACCGCGGCCGGCAGAATGTATAGATTCAGATCCACTGTGGCATCCCTCATCAATAACGTAAGCGGGCCATGTGCTTCATCAGCCAGGCGCCGACGATCATGCCGCCAGCACCGGCGGTCAGCAGGTATTGGCCCGTGGTAGTGGTATACAGCGGACGCATGTACTCGGGATTGATGTAATTAACCAGCATGAACAACGCGATGGGTACCAGCAGCAGCAAACGCTTGCTGAAGCGGGTTTGCGCGGTCAGCACGCGAACATGTGCGGAAAGCCGCAGCCTTTCGCGCACCACTTCCGTCAACCGGTCCATCATGTCGGCCAGATTGGCGCCGCTGCGCATCTGAATGACCACCGAGGTGGCGAAAATCTTGAGGTCGTCGCTGCCGGATTCATCGGCTACCTGCCGCAGCGAATCCTCCAGCGACATGCCCATGGCCTGCTGCTGGCAGACACGGGAGAAAATCGCCCCCACCGGCGCGGCGATCTCATCGGCGATCAAGCGGAAGGAGGAAAGCAGCGGGTGGCCGGCACGCAACGATCTGGCCGCCAGGTCCATGGCGGAGATCAACTGCCGCTCAAATTTGCTCTGCTGCTTGGAGATTCGATAATCCAGAATCGCCTGCACGGCCAGGGCCAGCAGCACCACCGACGCCATGGCCGCCCAGATTGAATGCGTCACGGACCACATCAAGAAAAGGACTACGCCCGCCGCGCCTAAGAACCACAGGATCAGTGTCTCAGCCGGCATGGACAGGCCGGCCACGTTCTGGAGGCTGCTTGAGATATTGACGCAGCGACAGCTTTTCCGGATCGCCCGGGACGCTGGTCACGGCCTCATGACCATCGCGCCACAGCCGCAACTGCTTGGCCGGCCCAGGGGCGCGACGCCCAGCCGCCGCTGGAGCGGCAGTTCCGTCTGATTGCGGCGCACAAGCCAGATGATCAGGCCTATCACCCAGAGCGCCAGCACCAGGGCGAACGTAGCGCCCGCGATCAGCATGTCCCGCGTGTCCCAGCGGCCCCAGTACAACATATTTGTCGCCTTTACCGTGATTCCTTGTTGGATAGCACCCGCTTCTGGAAGAAATCCTCATCCATATTCATGCCTTCGGCCTGGATCCGGTTCAATAGCTGCGGACGCACGCCACAGGCCTCAAAGTATCCCTGCGCGCGACCGTCAGGTCCAAGACCGGTCTGATGGAAAGCGAACAGGTCCTGAAGGCAAATCGCCTCGCCTTCAGTGCCCGTGATCTCGGCGATGCGACATGACCTTTCTGGCGCCGCCCGTCAGACGCGACAGGTGCACCAGCACCTGCATGGCCGAGGCCATCTGCTGGCGGATCACGTGCACGGGATAATTCAACCCGGCCATGCTCACCATGTTCTCCACGCGGCGCAGGGCGTCGCGGGGGTTATTGGCGTGGACGGTGGTCATGCTGCCGTCGTGGCCGGTGTTCATGGCCTGGAGCATGTCCAGGGCCTCGGAGCCGCGCACTTCGCCGACGATGATGCGGTCAGGCCGCATGCGCAGGGAGTTGCGCACCAGGTCGCGCTGGGTGACTTCGCCCTTGCCTTCGATGTTCGGCGGGCGCGTCTCCAGGCGAACCACGTGCTCGCGCTGAAGCTGCAATTCCGCGGCGTCCTCGATGGTGACCACGCGCTCGTTCTTGGGAATCCATTGGGAAAGCACGTTGAGCATCGTGGTCTTGCCGCTGCCGGTACCGCCGGAAATGAGCAGGCTGATGCGGCACTTTACGCACGCCTTCAGGAATTCCACCATAGCGGGCATGAGGGAGCCCAGTTCCACCAGCCGCTCAGACTTCAAGGGCATGTTGGCGAAACGACGCAGGCTCATGGACGGCCCCACCAGCGACAGCGGCGGAATGATCGCGTTGACGCGGGTGCCGTCGGCCAGGCGCGCATCCAGCATGGGCGAGGCCTCGTCGATGCGCCGGCCCACGTTGGCGGCCACGCGCTGAATGACCGTCATCAGGTGATTGGCGTCGCGGAAGCAGGCGTTCGTGCGGTGCAGCACGCCCTCGCGCTCGATATAGATCTGGTTGGGCCCGTTGACCAGCACGTCGCTGATGGCCGGGTCGCGGAGGAATTCCTCTAAGGGGCCCAGGCCGAAGATCTCGTCCATCAGCTCGCGGATCATCTGGGCCTTTTCCGGCGAGCCTCAGCGGATGGTGCAGTTCCGTCAGCAGCTCTTCCAGGCGCCGCGAACATTCGCGCTGGAGCTGATCGTGCGGCATCCGCCGCGCCTCGATGAAATCCAGCGTTGCCAGTAGCCTGCGGTGCACTTCGGCCTTCATGTCGCCGGCGGCAGTCCCCCGCACTGTAGCTTCCGTCATGGGATTTCGAATGCCAGGGCTGGTCATGCCCCACCTCCCGCGGCGGCGGCCTGTTTGTCTCTAATCGCAAACACTTCCGCCGCCAGTTCCCTCAGATGTTTTGTCAATTTTGAATTACCGGCCGCCTGCGCCACAGGCTGGCCGTAGTTCATGCTGCGCAGGGCGCTCTTGAAGTCGTTGGCGACCTGGAGCACCGTGGAAACCCCCAATGCCTTTTGCGTATCCTGAAAACTGACCATGGGCGTGCGCTTGCGCCAGCGGTTGACCACCGGCAGCATCGTCGTCCAGGGCACGCCGCGATCGGCCAGGCCCAGCAGAATGGTGCGGGCCGTGCGGATGTCTTTCACATTCTGCTGAAGGATGACCAGCGTCAGCAGGCTTTGGCGGGCCAGCGTCGCCGCCAGCTCCATCTGCACGCGCGGGGCATCGATTACCGTAAAGGGGCTGGCCTGCTGGCAGACATTCAGCACCGTCTCCAAGTTGCGCAGCTCCAGGGCCGCCGGCGCGGCAAAGTTCGCCGTGGCGGGGCTTAAGAGCACGCGCAGACTATCCCCATGGGCCACGGCCGTTGACAGGACCAGTTGCACATCGATCTTGCCGGAGTGCTTGAGCACGTCCGCCAGTCCGTAAGGGCTTTCCAAACCAAGATAGGAGCCTACAGCCCCCAGCGCTGTGTCCATGTCTATCAGAATCGCCGGCTCGCCCGCGCGGCGGGCCAGAACGTCCGCAATCCCGATGGCCAGTGTAGTAGCGCCGCAGCCGCCGCCGGCCGACAGCACCGTCACGATTCCGCCCCGGCTTTCAGGCTGAGTGGAGGTTTCGCGCAGCCAGGGAATTCAAAACTTCGCCCAGGTCGCTGACTACCGATCCCTTCAGGACAAAATTTCGCGCGCCGCGCGCATCGCCGCCAGCACCAGTTCGCCCCGCATCTCACTGGCCAGGACCACGAAACTGGTCTGGCGAAAGCGCGGCGTGATCTGGCTCAGCTCGGCCAGCATGGCCTCGGGGCGCTGATCGATATCCACCAGGGCCACGGGAGACGGTTTAAACTCCAACGTCGAGGCCAGTTCTTCCAGAGAACGGCACGTGCCGTTGGTCGTGTACGTACGTCCAGACTCCAGAGCTATGGAGACCGACCTGCTGGTCTGCTCTTCCTGTGTCAACAGCAGGATTTTTTGTCTGCCTTCCAAACCATACTCCCTTGCCACACAAACGCGCGGGCAACCTTAGACTCGCACGGGCGGCAATACGATCCGCCGCGCCATAAAGATCACCAAACGCAATGGCATTCTATTGGTTTTGAGACCCACTGGCCGCGGCTTCCGCTCCTCCAGTGGGTTCTACTGTACCGCCGGCCGATTTCGGTTCTTCTTTCACCGCCGCCGCGGGCGCCGCCTCGGTCGAACCTGACGGCTGGGCGCTGGAAACAGCGGCGGAAGTATTATCCATTTGTGGCTGGCCGCTCGAAGGTGCGGCCGTGACGCTGGGGCATGCAGCCGGGGCAGCCGCGCCATTGGGGCACGGGGCCGCAGCGGCACACGGAGTTGAACACCGGGCCCACGCGCCCGGGCCGCGCAACTGGCACAGGCCTGTATCCTGGAGCCACTTGGCCTGCTCGCTCGAGAGGCACGCCAGGCCCTTGCCCTCAATCTGGCCCTCGAAATACATCTCCCAGTCGTTGGGCACGCAATGCGTTTCACCCGGCAGCACGAACGTGGAAGCCGCCGTGGAAACAGGCTCGACGACCGACGCCGTCGCCAGCACCACCAGTTCCGTTTCGGATTCCTGATACCGGACCGAGCGGAACAGGGCGCCCAGCACGGGAATATCGCCCAACCCGGGTATGCGCGATGTCCGGCCTGTCGACTCGCGCTGCATCAGGCCGGCCATGGCGAAGGTCTGACCGCTGTTGAGTTCCAGCGTGGTCTCAAACCGCCGCGTCACGAACGATGGGATCGGCGATGACGAGCCAGGCAGAGTCACCGAGTTCACCAGCGAGGGCTCGCTCACTTCCGGGCAGAAATACATCCGGATGCGGTTGTCGCCCAATACCACCGGCTTGAAATTCAGGCGGCACGCCGAATTCCTTGTATTCGATGGTGATGGCGGTCGTGCCGACGTTGGCATTCTGCGCCACCGGGATGGGAATCTCGCCGCCGACCAGGAAGCTGGCCTTCTCGCCGGACAGTGCCGTCAGGCTGGGTTCGGCCAGGATGCGCAGGTACTGGTTTTCCGCCAGGGCCTGGATGAACACGTTCACCGTGTTGTGATTAAATGTACCGAAAACGGTCACCGCATTGGAAATGCCGCGCTGGCCATTGGTGCCCGTAGCGATTGGGTTAATGGGCCCGCCGCCATCGGAACCGATCAGGCTGCCGGCGGTGAAGGTGCCGTCGTTTACATCGAAGTTGATGCCCAGGGCCCGAATCGCCTGGCGGCTGACTTCGGCCACGCGCACCTGGATCTGCACCTGCTGGACGCCGGCCACGCGGGCCATATCCACGTACTCCAGCTTCCTCACTTCAAAGAAGCGGTGCAGTTGCTCGGCCTGCTCGGCGCGGGCCAGCATGCCCGTCACGACCACCGCGTGGCCCGATGGCACAAGCTCCAGCGTCCCATCGGGAAACAGCTTGCGCAGCTTCCGCGTTCACCGACTCCAGATCCACGGAGGTCACCTGGACCTTCACCCGCTGGACCTGGTTCTGCTGGTTCCACATCTGCACATCGGTGCTGCCGACGGTCTTGCCGATCAGCAGGATCTGCGTGGGGCTGATGCTCTTGAGGTCGGCCACGGACGGCTCGGTAACGGAAATGCCCGCTGTCGGCCAGGGGGCGGTAATCACCTTGGATTGCCCCGGCGCCAGCGTAATCGTTTCCACCATGGGTTCGCCGCCGGCCGCGAAGGCCGCGCGATCTAGCGGGCCTATGGCCGTCAGCACTACTGCCAGTGCAGCTAGAATGTCCAACGTCTTAAGGCTACGCATGAAACGTGCTCCCTTCATCCACTTGGACCCGCTTGGACTCGCGCACCCGCAAGAATTGCGAAACTGCGCCTCTTATTTTGCCGGTAACGGCATCTCGAAAGTTTGTCGTTCCGCTGAGCCGGCGCCGTGATAAATCATCACCGACCATTGCGGCTTGTTGGGCGTCGCCGGAGTGCTGGTCTCCACCACCGCCACCGGTGGCATAGCCCTCCGCTGATACATGTCCGTAATCTGGCTCAAGGAAGTAACGCTGCCGTCGCCGGCCGACTTCGCCTCCAGCGGATTGCGCATGGACAGGCTGATCTGGCCCTTGCTGCGCACCAGTTCCAGCAGTTCGGCCTCCTTGGGGGAAACCAGCAGCGTCAACAGCACATGCCCCCCGGTAATTCCCGAAGAGGCGGTCTTGCCTTCGTGCTCAGTCATGACCGTCTTATCGTTCACCGCCAGCACGTATACGCCCTGGAGGACCGTCACCGAAATGCTTTCCCGGTCCTTGCCGTTCTGGGCCGGCACATCAATGGAGGCCAGAACATCCACGCTGCTGCCGGGCATGATCAGGTTCATCATGGCCGCCTCAGGCGACAGCGACAACGTGAAGCCTCGCTTACCCTGCTTGACCGCCTCGGCCAGTGCCGACGCGTCTTTGCGGCCAAAGTGCCGCTTCGTGAAAGGCTGGTCGGCCTTGATCTCCATAGCCAGCATTTGCCCGGCCACTTTCGAGGCATCGCCCAGAAAATCCTCGGGCACTTGCGAACGCTGCACCTTGCGCTGCACCAGGTAGCTGGAATCCACCACCATCATGGCCGGCAGGTCACGCGTCGCGCACAGCACCGTCACTTCTTCATCACTGGCGGGAGCGGCTGCGTGCGCGCCGATCTTCAGAGAACCGGCCAGCACCGCCGCGGCCACCGCCGCTATAAGCCCCACAAGCACTAATATCACGACAGACCATTTCATGGCTCGACTCCTTTTCCGGCGGCCTTGGGCCGCCCGCCATTATCGACGGACCCCCAGTCTAACTGGTGGGCCCCTCCTTGGCCATGCTGACCGAAGCTTTTAAAGTCAAACTGCTGGGTAAGAAGGGTACTATCCCCATCAATCTGACATTCTGATAGGGAACGCTCACCGTCACCGTCACTAGATCGCCCGCGGCCGCGCCGGCAATGCCAGTAACCTGGATTTGACTGCCGTTATCCAGATGGTGGTAGTAAAGCAATTTATAGGCCGGAGAAGCTGAACTCTGGACTTGGCTTTCGGTGGTCACCGAGGGCAGCACCGCGTAGCGAGCGCCGGCCCTGGCCGCGTTGGTAACCTCCGATTCCTTCATCATCAGCCAGCCCATCTCCATCATGCCCAATATAATCAGCACGAACAGAGGCGACAGAAGGGCCATTTCCACCACCGTAGTTCCGGCAGCGTGATATTTTAAATGCCGTTTCTGGAACGCCATATCTGGACTCCTATGGCCGCGGCCACCGCTCCGACCAACACGGCCAGGCCGTAAGGCATTTTGGTGTATTTGTCTGGGCGCTGGATCGTGCCTGTTCGACCGTCACGATCCGGCCCTTGCCCAGGACCAGACATGCCAGCGCCAACAACATGCCACCTATATTGCGAAGCACCTGCCGCATCCGCCCGCGCACCAGCGCATACACGATGCTGATCAGGCCGCCAGCAAATATAATCGCCAATAAGGCACACAAACCATTAACTATCCCTAACCAAGACCCCAGCGCGGCCATCAATTTGGCATCGCCGGCGCCTCCGCCGACAAATAGGAATAGAAGGAAAAATGGGAACATCATGATTGCCGCGCCGGTCACGGAATCGCCTAACCCGGCCAGTCCCGCAGTTGAGCCGGACCAGATCAATCCAGCAAGAAATACCGGCGCCGTCAGCCAGTTCGGGATGCGCCGGCTCTTTAAATCGAGCCCAGCCGCTACAACAGAGGCGGCGATTGCCACGCTCCATTGCAGCGGCTGAGCCTGGTTATTCCACAGTGCGTTAAAAAACACTAGCTGATTGTCTTAAACAAATTTGGCTGGATCAGCCACCCGGAATCGTCGCCGGCTCGGCCGTAACCGTGCCGCCGACTTCCGTAAACTTTGAGGAAATCGCGCTGCCCAGCGTCTTGGCGCCGGCGACAGCAATCAGGGCCAGCAGAACGAGCATCAGGGCATACTCGACGGGCTCCAAGCCCTCTTCTTCCTTCAGAAATCTCCGCAACATGTTCATATCTCTCTCCTCATCTCGTCCCCCGGCATCGAACTGCCGCCTGTTGGGGCTCTCTTTTCGCGGCCGCCCGCGGCCGAACATTCGGCCGCAGCCCACAGTCGCGCGTTATCACTTGTGAATTAGAGCGGTGTTCTTGAAATGTTCAAATAATCCGCCACCGTTCCCGGAGTCTTGGTGGCACAGCCTTTTAGGCTGTGAGGAAACCTGTTCCACCAAATTCCATCCGTTTATGACCTGCGCCCCTCCATGGCCAACTCACGTCTCCATCTCGCAAGCTTGAAGCAATAAGAATGATTGATAAACGCACTGTAGCCGCAGTTGGTTAGGCCGTCAAGGCGGGATGGCCGCCGCCGTGGTTAAAACACCAGAAAATGCCCTTACAAACCGCACAAAACCTACAGCCCGCACGCAAAAAAGCACGAAAGCATATAAATGGGTTGTATGCCCGTTTGAAACAAAAAAGTGATGTAACCTCTGCCGCGGAGATTTTTCCGGGTGGAACAGGCTTTCCAGCCTGTTTCTTCGCCGCGGGGATGCCCTTTTTCGGTAGTGGGTCAGTTTGAATCTTTCTGGTCAAGAAGAGCAATAATCTCTGAAATTTCCCAAACATGATCGGCCACGCCAGAGGCCATAGCGGGCGTTACCCGTATAGTCTGGTGAATGCGGCAGAAGTTGTAGTGCATAAAATGAAGTGCTACGGCGTGTTCCAAATTCTCTATCTTCTTAGAGAAGCCATTAGTCAAACGAGTAAATCGGCGCATCGACATTCGCATGGTGAGATTCTGCCGCTCAACGTAGCTTGTCGAAACGTGTGCCTTATCTGGATTGCCTGAAATAACCTTTTTCTGTGTGCCAAGGCATGTAGGCGGACTGAATCGGCCTTCTGAACGATCAGGTCCAAAGATTTTGCGGAGCATGGCGTAGTCGATATTGTCCGCAAAAGCCCCGTCAACAGCCGTAAGATACGCCTTGTGGCCGTCTGTCGTCAATTGGACGCGGTTCACAAGCCTTTTGGCAAGGTTGGACATAAACTCGTAGGCATAGCCAGCATCGCGCAGACCAACAAGCCACGCGGGAACGAGCTTCGTATCGGCGTCAATGGCCGTCCAGGTCCAAACATCGCCATAGCCCCATTCGCCCTCATGCTCGGCTGGAACGTTCTTTTGCTTGGAATAGCAGAACGACCAAATCTCATCGCACTGAATCCGACTGCAAGTGAGATTCACAAAGGCTTTATCTTGATATTCGGAACAGGCCGTGCCAAGATCGGCTAGGAGCTTAACAATGGTGTTCTTGGCTACGCCAGTCATGCGCACGGTGGCGCGAATTGAGTTTCCCTCCACAAGGGCCGCTATGACTTGTTCCCGCTTAGCGTTTGGTAGCTTATTCATAATGACCTTTATACACGACCGGTCAGGCATTGTCAAGTAAAAATTATCGTTTTCCGATAAAACGATATATTGACTTATTCCGTGTGTCAATGTAATCTAGACCCAAAGTAAGCGGAGAGGATGTATGGACCCGCAAAAACACGAAAACAAAATGCCTGGAGAGCTTATCCGAGAGAAGCTTGACGAGCTTGGCTGGACCCAGGCCGATCTGGCGGAAGTGATCGGGAAGCCTCTGCCTGCGGTCAACGAGATTATCCAGGGGCGGCGCTCAATAACGCTAGAGATGGCACATGCTTTGTCTGCCGCCCTCAACATCTCGGCGGCGGAATGGATTCGCCTTGACGCAGAACAACGTCTTGCCTCTTGTGATTCCGACTCGTCAGTCATCAAGCGTAAGGCCCAGATTAGACAACTGGCCCCTATTCGGGAGATGCAGCGCCGGGGCTGGCTGAAAGATACCGCGGATTTGGCAGAACTTGAGGCGGGATTGAAGACCTTCTTTGAGACTGATTCTTTAGAGCATCTTGAATTTCCCGTCGCGATGCGAAAGGGAGCACCGAGCAATCCGCTAAATGCGCGTCAATTGACTTGGTGTTTCCGAGCAAGGCAATTGGCCAAGACAATGCCAATTGGCGGGTTTGATGAGAAGAGAATGAACGCCTTGAAGCGCGACCTGCGCATTCTGGCGGCCTATCCGGCAGAGGCCCGGCGCGTTTCATCTATATTGAGGGACAATGGCGTTCGTTTCGTTGTAGTAGAGCATTTGTCCGGATCGCGAGTGGATGGCGCGGCATTTTGGCTCGACGAACGGTCTCCGGCTATCGCCGTTTCCTTGCGATTGGACCGTATCGACAATTTCTGGTTCACCCTGATGCACGAATGCGCTCACATTGAACACCACGATGCAGTTTCTGTTGATGCTGAAATGGGGCAAGACGAACGAGAACAGCCTCTAATGAAAGAGGCCACCGAACGACGCGCCGATGAGGATGCTGCGGCGGCATTGGTTCCGCCGGATGAGTTGGAGTCATTCATAAGACGACTCGGCCCCATCTACGCCAAACCGAACATAATCCAGTTTGCACACCGAATAAAGATGCATCCGGGGATTATCGTAGGACAACTTCAGCATAGGGCCGAGATTAAGTTTGGTGCACATCACGAAATGCAACCAAAGATCAGAGCACACGTTATCAGCACGGCGCTGACCGATGGATGGGGGGTCGAAATGGCTCCTGGCTCTATCTAAAGCAGAGGATTTTGCAATGGCACTCAAGAAGCGGCAACGGGCAAAGAAGTCAAAGGCTGAGTTTTTTCAAGAGGCAGCGCGTCAGTACATGGCCCTGCACGGGGTAACGGCGTTTGACCCCGAAGATGTCGCAGACTGGATGGTGGAGACAAAACAGTATGAGGAAGCTCCGCGCAGCATCATCAGCCGGTGCAAGCAAGAGCTAGTAAAATCTCTTCGCGCCCAGCGCACAACCGACGACCAAGGGCGCGACGTGCGGGCCATGCTGGGCGCTCGCTACAAGAACCAACAAGGCGATTTCTGGTCTATTTGGTCGCCGATTTACGTGGCCAAGCCTGAACACGCTAGGCTTGCGCTACAACAGTGGCGACGAAGCATCCGTGGCGAAGTGTTATTGCATGACCGGACGACGCGCTCGTACAACGACAACAACGTGTACAAAGCAGAGTTGACGCTTTTCGACTACAACCTAAACAAGGACCGCGACGAAGCTGCTATGCCCGATCAATATCCAGACGAAAAGCCGGGCAACCAAGAAGGAGAGGACACTCAAGGTCAACCGACGACGTAGCCCCAACGCTTCTTTGCGGCTTTTTTGGCGATGGCAGAGCGCTTGGCCTGGCTGAGTTTAGCGGCTCTAGCCTTACCGCCTTTGAGTCCGCCGAGTCTGCCTAGCGCCACGGCGGCTGGGTTCTTTGCGGGTTCGTCTGTTGGCGTCACTTGCCCGGTGGCCTGATCCACGATGCTCTTGGCTAGGGCGTTCAGGTCGTCTTTGCGTGGCTTTTTACCCATAACCACATAATAGCTTAGGCCAAGCAATGAAGGCAAGCATGATCGCTCAAGCATAAATTTTCAAACTGACCCACTACCCCTTTTTCCGTGTACTGGTGTACAATACGATTAAATTGGAGGCTGGAGCAGTGTAGGCTTGGTGGCACAGCCTTTTAGGCTGTGCGAAGCTGGCATGGCATCTCTTTCAGGCTGTTAAGAAACAGGCTCATTTGGTGGCACTGCCTTTACGGCTGTGAAGAAACAGGCTGAAAGCCTGTTACACAAACAGGCTGAAAGCCTGTTACACCAACAAAAGGAAGAAAGACATGGCTAACTCACATCGCAAGGCCGGGATCATCGCCGCCTGGACTATCTTGATGATCTGGGTCTTCATTGGGTTTATCGGTCTGGTGTGCGACCTGGGCTACGTGTACCTGATCGGCCAGCAGCTTCAAAACGCCGCCGATGCCGCCGCCCTGGCCGGGGCCTTGTATGTTCACACGGGAGAATATCCCCTTGTACGTACAGCCGCAATAAACACGGCCGCCCACAACGCGGTGGCCGGCCACGGCCTTTCCCTCTTTGATGATGGCAACGACATCCAGATCGGCCGGTTCACAACGCATAGTTCGTTGCCGTCTGATGATCCTAATTACTGGGAATCCCCCGGTAGCTTCGACGCGAATTTAGTGCCTGACGCCAATGGCATCTATAAAGGCGCGGACGCCGTGCGCGTGGTAACTCGCCGCCCCGATGCCGACGGCCATACGGCGCCGCTTTTCTGGGGTCCCCTTTTTGGCACGAACGTGGCCAGCGGCGCTCGCCAGGCCATCGCCGTGAATGTGAGCAAGCCTGGCTACGGCATCCTGATCCTTGATTCAAATGGGAGCGATGCGCTTTATTTGCAGGACACCGCAACCTCGCTGACTCTCACGAATGGCGGAATCCAGGTGAATTCCACCAGTACCGACGCCATTACCCGCAAAGGCAATTCGCATCCGACGCTTGATGCCGCCGATCTAAGCACGTGCGCGCCCTATCCGGCGAATTCCAATCCGGTTGGCTCCGGCTTCAAAGGGAATTTCTGGCCCAGCGTTCCACCCGTGGCCGACCCCCTTCAGCCATTGCAGGATTACATGGACACCCATTACTCAGCCGCCGTCTTGAGCCACTTGCCGGCAGCCCCCGCGCCCGTCAATGGAACATACAGCCCGGGTTATTATGCCAGCAAACTGAGTTTGAGCGGAACCGTGACCCTTAGTCCAGGCATGTATATCCTGGGCAATGGCCTGTATTTCAAAAACGCAACGGTAACTGGGACGAATGTATATATTTATGTGGTGAACGGGACGGTCGACGGAGGAAATGGCCACAGCACTTTGAATTTGACCGCCGCGCCCGCGGGTTCCATTTCTGGGAGTGGATCTTTTATTGTGCCTGATCTGGCCGAAGGCGTGGCCCTTCATCAATCCGTCCACGACACGAACACGTTGAGCGATAACGGCAACGAGTCTTTAGACATAAAAGGAACCGTTTACGTGCCGGGCGCGAGGTTAGACTTCGGCGGCAACCACGGCATGTCGGCCGACCAACTCATCGTGAAGGATTTGTCGCTGTCCGGCAATGGCGACCTCACCGTGGATTACGACGGCAGATTTGGAGGCGCTAAATAACGTTTTTCTGGTGAGATAAACCGACAAATCGAGGTAAGCTTAAGCCGATAAGGAATATGAGGGTTTTGCCTGGCGGAAACTCCCATTATTTTCCGTATCGCGGATTCCAGTGTACGGGAGATTCTCAGATGAAACAATGGCGTATCCAGGATGGGCGACGCGGATTGGCCGTCGTCGAGATGGCCTTGATGATGCCGCTGCTGGTGCTGGTCGTCTTCGGCATGCTTTCTTTGGGCTGGCAGATCCACCTGCTGCACCGCATGACCAATGCCGCCCGCGACGGCGCGCGAACTGGCCGTGCGCGGCTCCTCGCCCGACCAGGCGACCCAGCTCGTCAAGGACCAGCTCTCGGATATCAGGGACCCCAATGGCAAACCGGCCGTCTTCACAGTAACGCCCACCATGCCCGGCATCGCCGGGGCGACCGGCTACGACGTGGTCATGAAGGTCAGCGTCCCCGTTTCCCAGGTGGGCATAGGCTTCTTTAACGTGGGCCAAAACTTGCAGACGCAAGTGACTATGCGCAAGGAAGGAACCTGACGCAAGAAACCACCTTAACTTTTGGAATGTCGCCATGGCTTCACCTGTAAAACATTCTCGCCGGGGCAGCGTGTTGGCGTTCATCGTATTCACGATGGTCACGCTGCTGTCCTTCGTCGCTTTGGCGCTGGATCTCGGCTATCTCACGGTCGTCAAGTCCAAGCTTCAGGCCACCGCGGATTCGGCCGCGCTGGCCGGCGCCAGCGCCTTGGGCCTGAACGATTCTAATCTGGTGGTGTCCAGGGCCAAGGACTACGGCCTGAAGAACTGGGTGAACCTCCAGCCGGTGAGCTTGCAGGATTCGGACATCGCCCTGGGCGTGTGGGACCCCTCCCAGCGGACCTTCACGCCCGCCGACCCCTCCAAGAAGATCTATCCCAACGCCGTAAAGGTCACTCCGCAACTGGCCCAAAGCCGCGGCAGCGGCGTGGCCATGTTCTTCGCCCCGCTCTTCGGCTTCAAAAGCATGGATGTCACCGCATCGGCCGTCGCCACGTACGGCGCGCGGGATATCGTCCTGGTCCTGGACTACTCCGGCTCCATGAACGACGACAGCAGCCTGTCGCAAAGCTCTAGTTACAATTCCACGGATCCCACGAGCATAGCCAAGCTGGGCCGCTCCGCCGTGGAGCAAACAATACAGAACATCTACCAGAAGTTGGGGTCTCCAGTTTATGGGAAAATGCAGTTCAAGCCGGCCGCCAATCCCGCCGCCACGCTCACCTCGCTTGGACTGAACACTGTCCAGTACCCTTACAGCTCCGGAAGCTGGAGCGAATACATGAGTTGGGTTAGAAACTATCCCAACAATGCCGACCTTGGTCCATATCGCAACGTCTACGGCTACTTGACCTTGATTGATTACATGCAGGCCTGTCATGCCGCATACAGTGACACGCCGGTGCTCTGGCAGGTGGATGAGGAACCCGTCAGTTCAGTCAAGGACGGCGTCTCCGTCTTCATCACCTACATGCGCCAGATGCCGACCGATGACCGCATCGGGTTCGTCTCCTTCACCTATACCGATGGCACGGCACACCTGGAGTACCCGCTCACCC
Organism: uncultured Phycisphaerales bacterium; assembly: GCA_963785635.1. GTDB lineage: Bacteria > Planctomycetota > Phycisphaerae > SM23-33 > FEN-1343 > FEN-1343. Next base: position 32,572 of record CAWAWB010000002.1, on the reverse strand, counting down.
AGGATTTTGACGCCATAGAGACCCGTTCCAATCAAATGCAGGCGGCGCACTACTATGACACCACCAATATTGCCGCCGGCCTGTTGTTCGCGCGCAACGAATTGAACAATAACGGCCGGGCCGGGGCGGCAAAACTCATCGTTTTGCTAACCGATGGCCAGGCCAACCTGCCCTTGAACAGCCACAGTCATGGCACCGGCATCAGTGACGCAAAGGCCCAGGCCGATCTCGCCGCCAAGGATCACCTGCCGATCATCACCATTGCACTAGGCGTGGATGCTGATACCGACACACTTAACTACATCTCCAACAAGACTGGCGGCATCAGTTTTCAGGTCCCCGGCGGCAAGAATGTTAACGACTACCGCGATCAGCTCTATGGCGTCTTCGCCCAGATCGCCGGCTACCAGCCGCTGCTGTTGGTCGATTGATTTGATGGTGGCACAGGCTTGCAGCCTGTGATTGGTGGCACAGGCTTGCAGCCTGTGATTGGTGGCGCAGGCTTTCAGCCTGTGTTCCCGCAGGCGGGGCCAAGATATCGGAAGGTTCATCCGCTCCAGGCGAAGGGCTGTTCTTCTTTGGAATTTTGGTGCTTGGAATTTGTTTGGGATTTGGAGTTTGGGATTTGGGATTTTGTTGGGCAGGCTTGCATTTGCTTTTTTCACCATTTCCCGACAACAATAGTTTCATGGAGAGCAACTCCAATTTTTTGCCTCGCCTGATCGCCTGGGAGATTACCCGTAGCTGCCCGCTGGCCTGCCGCCACTGCCGCGCGGCGGCGACCGCGGGCCCCTACCCGGGCGAACTTTCCACCGAGGAATGCCGGCGGGTGATCGATTCCATCGCCGCCTTCTGCCGCCCCACGCTCATTCTGACCGGCGGGGAACCAATGCTGCGGCCGGACCTGTACGAGATCGCCGCCTATGCCGCCCAACAGAAGATGCGCGTGGTCATGGCCACGTGCGGAACGCTCCTGAATGAAGCCGCGGCGGGCCAGCTTGTTGCCGCGGGCGTCACGGCCCTCTCCTTTTCCCTGGATGGCTCGACCGCCGCCGCGCACGATGCGTTCCGGGGCAGCCGCGGCGCATTCGAAAAAGTCCTCGCCGCCGTCGCCGCGGCAAAAACAGTGACACTTCCATTCCAGATCAACACCACGATCACGCGCGAAAACCTGGATGATCTGCCGGCGGTACTGGAGCTGGCGGTGAAGCTGGGGGCGATCACGTTCAACCCGTTCCTGCTCGTGCCCACCGGGCGCGGCCGCGACATGGCCGATTGGCAGCTCAGCCCGCAAGAGTACGAGCGGACGCTCACCTGGTTTGCCGGCCTCCAGCGCGACGATATCAACATCCGTATTACCTGCGCCCCGCATTACCAGCGCATCATCCGACAAAGAAATGTGGGACTGAAAAATGAAGCGGGTGCCACGGCTGTGTCGTCTCCAGCCGTGCGTCAGACGTCCCAGCGAGCAAAAGGCATGGAAGGGATTCATTCAGAACCGTCACCCGCTCCGGCCGTTCCTCATTCAATCCGCAATCCGCAATCCGCAATCCGCAATTCCTCCGGCTGCCTGGGGGGCAAGGAATTCGCCTTCATTTCACACACAGGCAAGGTACAGCTTTGCGGCTTTCTCGATCTGGAGGCGGGCGACCTGCGCCAAACTGACTTCAATTTCCGGCCAATCTGGAATGATTCACCGCTGTTCGGCCAGATCCGGGATTTCGGAACCTACCGTGGCCGCTGCGGCCGATGCGAATTCCAGAGGGTCTGCGGCGGCTGCCGTGCGCGGGCCTACGCCGTTTCCGGCGATCACATGGCGGAGGAGCCATTCTGCACATATCAACCTCACTCTCCGGGTGCCACGGCCGTCCCCGGCCGTGCGCTGTGTTCTGCAAACGAGCAAGGGGTGTCGAAGGCGTCGGCTGAACCATCAATCGCTCCGGCAGTTGCAGTCCCAATCCGCAATCCGCAATCCGCAATCCGCAATCTCTTGCCCCTCCTTCAATCCGGCCTGCCCCTGGTGGCAAGACCCTTTGAAGAACTGGGCCAACAACTTGGCATCCCCGAGCAGCAGGTTCTGGACGAAGTGGAGAAGCTAAAGCAAAGCGGCGTCATCCGCGTCTTCTGCGCAGTCTTCGATCCGCGGGCGCTGGGGTATGTCACCACGCTCGTGGCCGCGCGCGTGGCGGATGGCAAGATCGACGCCGTCGCCGCCATCATCAATAAGCTTGAGGGCGTGACGCACAACTACCGCCGCGACCACAGCTACAACCTCTGGTTCACGCTCATCAGCGAAAGCCCCGCCCTACAGCAGGCCACGCTGGAGGATCTGGCGCGGCAGACCGGTATCGCATTCCACTCCCTGCCCGCCGAGGCGATCCACAAACTCCGCGTGCAATTCGGTAGGGTGTGCAGCTCTGCTGCACACCAACCAGATTTCCAAGATGGTGTGCAGCAAAGCTGCACACCCTACGATCTTTCGGATGCTCAAAAATCCCTCATCCGCCTTCTCCAGGACGACCTGCCCCTAACCGCGCGGCCATTCGATGTCCTCGCCCAAAAACTCGGCTGGCCCGCCGAGCGCCTTCTCAATCAACTGGCCGATTGGCAGAAACAGGGTCTGCTGCGCCGGATCGCGGCGCTGGTCCACCACCGCCGGCTGGGCTTTACCGCCAACGGCATGGCCGTATTCAATATTGACGATGCGCACACGGACGAGGCGGGCAAGATGTTGGCCAGCTTCGCCGAAGTCTCGCATTGTTATCGACGGCCGCGCATGGAGGGTTTTCCGTACAACCTCTACGCCATGGTGCACGGCCGCAGCGAAGCTGAGGTCCGCGCCGTCGTCGCCGCCGCGGTGAAAAAGCTGCCCCCACAGACCTCCCACCAGATCCTTTTCTCTACACACCAGTACAAGAAGAGCTCGATGAAGTTCTTTGAGGCGTGAGGCTGTTGCCACATCCCGCGGCCTGAACTAAGCCTGCCCAGGCCCCTGGAGTCTGCGGCATTGATACATTTCGCGGTAAGATTATCATCAAAGTAAGATTATCACGAGAATATACCCTCGTGATAATCTTACATGTCTTGTTGCGACAAGGACTTATCGATAAGATTATCACGAATTTCGTCTCTGCCGCCTTTTTTCCCGTCCTTGTGCCTCAGGCAACCTGCGGCTTTACGCTTCGGCTACACCCTACGCATCCCTGCTATTCCTTTCTCGAAGTTGATTTGCTAGCCTCCTGCCAATGGAACAGAGCCAACTCAAGACGAATATCGACTGGCTCGCCCTCGACGATCCGGCCCTCCTGGCCGGGTGCGAGGTGCACACGTACAGGGCCTCGGGGCCGGGCGGACAGCATCGCAACAAGACCTCCTCCGCCGTGCGGCTGTACCACAAGCCCACGGGTTTAACCGCCCAGGGGGAAGAGAGCCGCTCCCAGCACGAAAACAAGGCGCATGCCCTGGCGCGGCTGCGCATGCAGATCGCCCTGCACATCCGCCGCAAAATCGATCCCGGCGCACCCGTGCCCCAGCGTGTGGCGCAATACATTCATGGCCGCGGCACGGATTCCGCGCGGCTAACCATCGGCCGCAAGGACCATAACTTCTGGCCGGTCACGCAGGTCGTGCTGGATGTGCTGGACCATTTTGAGGGCAGGCTGGCCGATGCCGCGGCGCAGATGGGGGTGACGAGTTCCAGCCTGGTTTCGCACTTCAAGAAAGATCATCATTTGTTTGGCGCGGTGCAGGAGATGAGAAAGCAGTTTGGACATGCGGCATTAAAGTAAAACTACAAACTAACAGACTGCCAAACTACAAATCCTCCGGGGCTCTTAGCTCAAAAGAAAAGCAAGCTTGATCTAAACCGGTCGCTCGGGCTGAATTTGTAGTTTGAAGTTTGTAGTTTCGTAGTTTGGAGTTTGTCCTAACGGGTTCACCGTATTGTTCGAGCCCTCATGAAGCTGTAGGCTGAATTCACCTTGGAAGGGATAAAACCAGACATCTCGATTGTCGGGGCGGGTGTCGTCGGAACGGCCATCGCTGCGCTGGCCGCGCGGGCGGGGTACCGCATCGCCGCCATCGCCAGCCGGCGGGAGACTTCGGCCCGCCGCGCAAGGGCGATGATCGGTCAGGGCAAGGTCACCACGATTCCTGAGGCAGCCCACGTTGCGCGGCTGCTGCTCTTAACCGTGAGCGACGACGCCATCGCCCAGGTTGCCGAGTCCCTGGCCGATCCGGATATCGTCCAACCCGGCACGATCGTCGCCCACTGCTCGGGCGCCCTGGCCAGCGATGTGCTGAAGCCCTTGGTCAACCGCTGCGGAGCGCTGGCGGCCAGCATGCACCCCTTGCAGACGTTCCCCACGGTCGAGCTGGCGCTGGAAACGATTCCCGGCTGCTACTTCTTCTGCGAGGGGCAGGGGCCCGCCGTCTCGGCCGTTATGCAATTGGGGACGGATATCGGCGGCGTGGCCGTGGAGATCGAGCCCGACCGAAAGACGCTGTATCACGCGGCCGCCTGCATGGCCTGCAACTACCTGGCCACGCTCCAGGAGGCGGCCATCGCCGCGGCGGCCCTGGCCGGCATCGGCGAGCGGCCTGCGCGGCAGGCCCTGTCGCCGCTGGTGGCGGCCACGGTGAGCAACGTAATGGCCGTCGGGCCGGGACCGGCCCTGACCGGCCCTATCGCCCGGGGCGACATCCAGACGGTCAATCGCCACCTGACATCATTGGATGCGACGGATAGCGAACTGGCGAAGCTGTATCGCGAGCTGGGGCGAAGGACGGCCAACCTGGCCCGCCGCGCGGGCAAGATCGATGCGCGCACGGAAGAGCAGTTGCTTAAGTTGTTGGAATAGCTGAACGTTGAGCCGCCGCGGCCTGTGCGCATGACACAGCCGCGGCCGATGTAGTCGCGTAAGGATTACTGCTGGGGCGCGGCTGGAGCCGATGAGGGACCGGCCGAGCGGGCGGCCTGCTGAAGCTTTTGCTTCATCATGCGGCCCACCTTGAACTTAACGGTCCTCTTGGGCGGCACCTGCACGCGCTCGAGCGTCTTAGGATTCTGCGCCGTGCGGGCGGCACGCTCCTTGGCTTCGAATACGCCGAAGTCGCGGAACTCCAACCGGTTGCCGTGGCCCAGCTCAGCAATGATGTTGTCGAGAAAGCTTTGCACAACACGCTTTACGACAACACGCTTGCTGTCCGTCTCCTCGGCGATGCGGTCGATCAGCTCTTTCTTCGTTACTGTGTGCATTTACTTCCCCTTCATGCACCGATAAACGGTTCCAAAATAGAATTGACTCCGAAAGATACACATGACGCAAGTCAGTATATTACAAAGGTTTTGCATCTGCAAGGGCCACCGAACCAGATTGCGGGCAAAAAAATGAACCCAAGCTCCAAAAAATCACTTACGCCGCATTGTAAATTTTGCCCTGCTTTTAAGACATTGTACGAACAGTAGTTACTCTTTTGCAAGTACTGGCGCGTACGAACCAGCTAACGTTGAGGTCCGTAAAGTGTCAGTGGAATTGAGCCAGTCGGATTAGGTATAACGACCAGAGACGTTAGGTCGAAAAAGAATATCAGTGCGAAAAGGGCACGGAAGGAGCATCAGCATGTTTACCAAAGCTTCCCGATGGATTGGCCTCAGTTTCGCGGCCGCGCTTATGGCCCTGCCCACAGCCGCGTGGGCGAATGATGAAGATAACGATCGTCCCGCCCCGCCGCCTCCGTGCGCAGGCGCCGGTGGTGCAGACGGTTGAAGACACGATGATCTACAAGCTGCTGTCGGCCCACGACAAGGGCGATCGTCGCGACGCCGCCACGGCTTTAGGGCGCATGGGCACGGCCAAGTCGCTCCAGGCGCTGGATTATGCCGGCGTCAATGACCGTGACAGCAAGACCCGGCGGTATGCCCGTCACGCCGCCGAGGATGTGCGTGCCCGCATCGTGGCCGCAGCAGGTGATCGCCAATCCCGCCCCGCCGGTCGTGGTGCAGCAGGCGCCGCAGCCCCAGGCGGTCGTGGTGCCTCCGCCGCCGCCCGCCCCGATGGTTGTGGATCCGCCGCCTGCCACGGTGTACGTGGAGCCCGCGCCGGTGTACGTGGCCCCCAGTGTGGGTGTGGGCGTGATCGTCGTGCCGCGGCATCACTTCTACTACTACGGCGGACGCTACTGGCACGGCCAGTACTACGGCCATTACTATCAGCACTGATCGTTTACGAGAGTCTGTCAAGAGCGCGAAGGGCCAATTGCCCTTCGCGTTTTTTTGCGCATTTCAAGCTTGGGACTGACTACGCCTTACTCCCAGTCAGCAGCAGCGTCCTTGTGAAGTAGCGCTGGCCGAGAAAGAACAGGATCAGAAGCGGCAGGCTGGCCACCAGGCTGGCGGCCATGAGCAGGTTGACGAACGAGCCCTCCATGGACTGGTACATCCGCAGCCCCAGGCTGATGGGATAGCGATGGTAATCGCTGAGGTAGATCAAGGGTCCGATGAACTCATGCCAGTGGGCCACCAGGGACAATAGAGCGACGGTCACGAGCACCGGTTTGGAGAGGGGCAAAAAAACTCGCCAGTAGATCTGCCAGTGCGTGGCGCCATCCAGCCGCGCGGCCTGCTCCAACTCAGCCGGTATCGTCCTGAAAAACTGGCGAAACAAAAAGATGAAAAAGGCCGAGCCGCCCAGCCAGCTCGGGACGATGAGCGGCTTATACGTGCCCACCCAGTCGAGTTGGCGGTAGAGCAAAAAGTGCGGCACGAGCAGCACCTGGGCCGGCAACATCATCGAGGCCAGCAACACGATGAAAAGAAAATTTCGTCCCTTGAAGCGCAGCCGCGCGAAGGCATAGCCGGCCATCGAGGCGGTGAGTAGCTGCCCCGCTACAGCGGCCAGGCAGATAATTGTCGTGTTGAGCATGAACAGGCCAAAGGGCAGCCGCGCCAAGGCCCGCGGATAATTCTCCCACTGCGGATTTTCCACCCACAGCCTGGGCGGAAACTCATACACCTGCCCCAGGCCCTTGAGGCTGGCGGAGAGGGACCAGACGAAGGGAAGCAGGAACACGATCGACAGTCCCACCAGGACCACCATCGCCAGAATATTCCCCACCCGGCTTGGCCGCTTCTTTCTTGTCATTTGTTTAACTCAATCGCCGAACTGGCAAAAGAGAATATCGAATATCGAACAAGGAATATCGAATGATGAAGTCGGAGCTGACTGTCGTCTTGGCTCTCATCATGGCATCAGTAACCCAGGTTCTTTACTTCGATATTCGTTGTTCCTTGTTCAGTGTTCGATATTCGCCGTTTCACATTTCGTAATAAACCCAGCGTCTACTGGTCCACAACAGTCCCAAAGTCAACGCCAGAATCACCAGCATCAACATCCAGGCCAGCGCGGCGGCGTAGCCAAAGTGCCCTAACTGAAACGCCTCGTAGTAGATCTGCGGCACGGCCATCAGCAGGCGGTTATCCTGCTGCGGACTGTACAGCAAGAACGGCTGCGTGAAGACCTGCATCGACTGGATGATGCCCATCACCAGGTTGAAGAAGATGGCCGGGGAGATCTGCGGCAGCGTGATGTGCCGGAACCTGCCCCATTTGCCGGCGCCATCGATATGCGCCGCCTCGCGCAGGGATTGCGGCACATTCTGCAGCGCCGCCAGGAAGATCAGCATCGCGCCCCCCACAGTCCACAGGCTCATGATGATGAGCGCCGGTTTGCAGCCTTGGGGGCTGTACAGCCAGCGAAAGATCGGACTGGCCGCGGTGTTGATGCCCAAGACGCGGAGGATCGCATTCACCACGCCCATCTCCGGGTGGAACATCCACTGCCACATAAGCACCGTAGCCACGCCGGAAACGACGGCGGGCATATAAAAAATCGTGCGGAAGAGACCCATCCCCGGCAGCTTTCGATTTAGCAGCAAGGCCAGACCCAGCGCGGCAAAAAGTCCCAGCGGCACGGAGATGGCCGCGTAAATCAGCGTGTTGCTGAACGCCTTGCGGGCGAGGGATTCTTCGCCGCTGGAGTTCTTGCCCGTGGTCATTTCGCGGGCCAATTCGGCATAGTGCCTGGCCCCCACGGGCTGAATCCTGGTCAAAGAGCCCATGCCGTCCCAGTCGCAAAAACTCAGGGTCAGGCTGATCAGCAGTGGCCCGGCCAATAGCAGAACCAACCCGGCAATATAGGGCCCGGCAAAGGCGTACCCAGGACCATTTTGGTGAAGGAACCTGCGCCAGATTCCCGGTCGTTGAACTTGCTCGCGCGGCGGCGTTCTCTGCGGCGCACCTGTCTTCACCGGCACGACATTTGGAGGAAAGATGCTCATCGCGGCATTTCTTCCATCGGCTGTAAAGTGCCATCCGGATAACGCACGGGGAAAAGCCTGCGCTTAACCATGGCGTCGGCCATGTTTTTGAGAGTTGAGTCCGGCGTCTCCTGCAGCTCGCTGCCCGGCGCAAGGTTCGAGACGGTCAGTCGGCCCAGCGCGTTATACAGGGCGTTATCCATCTCGTTCCATTTCAGCGTGATGGGCTGAAGGCGCGAAAACTCCATCGCCTCAATGAATTTCCTGGCCCGCGCGGGCTCACTTCCGGCGGCGAAACTATTTGCCTCCTCCATGCAGGCAGGGAAGCTCCGCTGCGCCGGGCGATGATTTTGGCCGCCTGGGGTGAGGCGATGAAGCTGGCCAGCGCCCAGGCTTTTTGCCGGCGCTCTGGGCTTTCGGACAGCCGCGCGGATAGCCCCACGCAGTTCCAGGTGATGCGCGTGCCCGCCTGCCCGAGGCCGACCGCGGCGGGAACATCACGCCGTAATCAAGCCCGGCCTCGTTCAAAAAGGGCATCTGCCAGGGCCCATCGCACACCATGGCCACCCGGTCGGTGAGGAAGGCCACGTTCTGCCGCATCTGCCCCAGTTCGCCGCCGCGCGGCACTAAACGCTCATCAATAAGTTGCCGCCAGAGCTTCAGCGCGGCCAGCGCCTTATCGCCGGTGAAGACAAACTCCGTGCGGTCGGCGTTGAGAATGTCCGCATCGCAGGCATAAATGAACGGCAGCCAATACAGCCAGCCCGCCGGCAGATCGAAGCCCCACTGCACGGTTCGCCCCGCCGCGCCATCGCCGTCACGAACGGTCAGTCTGCGGCACAGGGCCAGAAAATCCGCGGCGGTCCAGTTGCTGTCGATGTGGCTGACCTCGGGCAATTCCACGCCCGCGCGTCTGAAACACTCGCGGTTATAGAAGATCAGGTTGTTGCCCCCAAAAACGGGCAGACCGTACTGGTGGTAGCCATCGGCCTCATCTTGTCCGAAACTTTGCCAGGCCGTCGGCCAGTATTTTTTGCCTCCATCGGTTCTGCCTCCATCCGTTTGCGCGTCGTTAGCCTCAGCCTTAAGCAGAGCCGTCAGATCCAGCAGGATAGGATGGCGCCACCGCGCTTGTCGATGTAACGGGGAAAGGGCTGGTCTAAGAGCAGAACAACATCTGGGAGAGAATCGGAGGCCAGCCACGCGGCCATCTTTCGCGCATACTTCCCCGGGGCCGGGAATGTGCTCCAGGGCCACGTGGATGTCGGGATGCCCGCGCTCAAACTCGCGAGTGATGGATTCCCACATGCGATATTCCTGGTAATCGCCCCAGAAGCCGAAGCGGATTTTTTCGCCTCCTCCGCCGCGGGACGGGGTCAGCCAAAAGAGCCACCAGGCGGCCGCGCAGGCTAAAAGAAGAATCCCCGCGATAGAAAATGCGCGTCTCATACTCTGCAAGTACGGCTATGCACCCTGATCATCGTCAGCGGGCGCGTATTCTGAGGCATCCAGTTCTTTCACAATAGGTCTGAACACCTTGTTGAATAACTCGAGAGTCTCCTTAAGCCAATTGTGCTGCCTGGGCCAGTCATTCTTGTCTGTCGGATCAGCATCATTAAGATAGGTAATGACTTGGCTTTCTTTGCGATCTGGCAATTCACGCCATTCCAGTTTCTGCGGAATCTTCTTTTCAATCTCTTCCCGATGCCGGTCATGAAGGAGGTGATAATGAGCCATTCGCTCTGGCCCATCCATGCAAAGATATGCGGCAATGTACTTCTTTTGCGTATTCATTTTGCCAATGAGCCTGAAGCATGACCTCCCGATCGCAAAGACATTCCAATTACCTGGGTAAGGCGCCGGACATCTAACGGGGCTGGCACTTTCCTGCATGAGTTGCCGAAATTGCCTCCAATACTCAAGCTGAATCGCTTGGGTCGGAGTTAGCTGGCCATCTTCTGTCACCGTGCGAACTGTCTTCGTCCAATCATTGGGTTTGCAAACCAAATTGAACTTCGGAGCTATCGGTGAGCCGGCGATTCGCCAAAGCTCAATCTCCACACCAAAGAAGCTGATGTTGTCATCTGTGACGCGGTTTAGCCAATCAAGCGCAGCTCTATGCTCATCTGTGAACCTTCTGGAAAGCCAAATGATCGTGACCGCATCGAGTCCTGCCGCGTACGTCATTATCTGTCCAAGGTGAGTATGATCCGTTTTTTCAAGCTGGTTCTCGATTAGGACATAGTGATTGTTAATTGTGTCCCTGCAGAGTATGTCGGCTCGGAAGGCTCCAACGTCCTGCTCCTGGGATTCGCACTCCAACTCAAGATTGATAGTCTCGCCCAAGATTGCAAGATTCTCGGGTTTTGCTAACCAAGGCGTGAAACCTTGTGCCTCGTTGGTCCATATCTCACGAAGATCGACCTGCTCCATACGCCCCAGTTGCCCGCTGTTGCCACCCGACATGAAAGGCTCCTTTCCTTTTGGATAAGGCGATGCTATTCACGCCTTTGCGGATTAGCAAGAAGTTAGACACCTTTTGCGCTAGCCGTAGACATGCAGGCCCCCTCTGCTTCGTTGACTTACCCGGCCGAAGGGTCTAAAGTCAGCCCTTCGCAAATTGTAGAATGAAGGGTCGCTCGCGAGGCAATCAGTGCTGGAGAATTTTTTCGGTCTGCTTCCGGACCGCGGAGTCCAGTAGAAGGGACAGAGAATGCCGAAGTGGGTGAAGGTGTGTGTGGCCCTTTTCGTAATATGGGCAGTTTTTCATCTGTGGAAGGCGTTGGCATCAAACTGAGTATATGAGAGTACCGTTGGCAAAAGATGGCGCAAGCGTCGTCGCGGTGGGCAGCGTGGTGCTGCTCGCAGCGGCGGGCGTATGCGCATGGCTGACCGCAGTGTATGCCTGGCCGCTCCTTATCGCGGTGGGGATGGCGCTGGCCCTATGGGTATGGCTGCTGTGGTTCTTCCGCGATCCCGAGCGGGAAACTCCCGCCGGCGCGGGCCTCTTCATCAGCCCCGCCGATGGCGTGGTGACCGATATCACGCCGCTGGGCCCGGATAGCGACCTGCGCATCACGGGGAGGCGGATCGGCATCTTCATGAACGTGCTGGATGTACACGTGAACCGCGCCCCGTGCGACGGCGTGGTGCGCGAGAAGAAGCTCAGCCGCGGCGGCCGCGCAAATGTGAGTAAGCCCGCGGCCTGGGAGGCCAACGAGTCGGTCACGCTGGTGCTGGATTATTATCCCTCACCGGCTGGAAAGCCGGTGCCACTGGCCGTCCGCCAGGTGGCCGGGCTGATCGCGCGGCGGATCATCTGCCACCCGGAGATCGGCGACAAACTCACGCGCGGCAGCCGCTTCGGCATGATCCGCTTCGGCAGCCGCCTGGAAGTGATGCTGCCCGATGTGCTGGAGGCGCAGGTCCTGGTCGCCCCGGGGCAAAAAGTTTACGCCGGCTCGACCGTCCTGGCCTCGCACGCGATGGCCGGCCAGCCCAAGCCATCTCCACAGGAGGTGCGGCCGTGAATGCGCAACATGACAAAAACCATAACCCGCACACGCTGCGCGGCCGCGCGCGGCGGCGGATCCTCTCGGGTACGGCCGCGCTGCCCTCGCTGGTGACGCTGGGCAACGGCATCGTCGGCTTCGCCTCCATCCATTTCGCGACGCGGCCGCTCTCGGCGGATGCCTCGGCCAACCTGATGTCCATCGACATCATCATCGCCGCCTGGCTGATCCTGGTGGGCATGGTCTTCGATGCCCTGGATGGGCAACTGGCACGATTGACGCGCAAAACCAGCGAATTCGGCGCGCAGCTCGATTCGCTGTGCGATGCCATCACCTTCGGCGTGGCGCCGGCCATCCTGATGCTGCGGGCCGTGCAGGGCGAACTTGTGCCCTACGCCGGGCAGATCGGCGCCGACCCCCGCGCGGCGGTCCTGGGGCGGATCGTGTGGTTCATCGCGGCGCTATACGCGGCCTGCGCAATCCTGCGCCTGGCCCGCTTCAACGTGGAGACCAAGCCGGACCTTCTAAGCCACCTGAGCTTTCGCGGCATGCCCTCGCCCGCCGCGGCGTTGGTGGTGGTGTCGCTGGTGCTGGTACACGAGCACCTGAAGAATCCCCGCCTGAGCGACTGGCGGGCCTCCGAATGGCTCACGCTGGCGGTTATGTGGGCCCTGCCCGCGGTGACGCTGGCCGCGGCGTTGTTAATGGTCAGCCGCATCCGCTACCCGCATCTGATCAACCGACAACTGCGCGGCCGCAAGACCTTCGCCCATATCGTGTGGCTGATGGTCCTGGGCCTGTTCATCGTGGTGGTGGGTTTGAAAGATATGCAGATCGTCCTGGCCGCGGCGGCGCTGTCGTATTTGATCTGGCCGCCCGCGGCGGCGGCGGTGATGATCGTGAGAAATAGGGCTGGCAAGAAGCCGCCGTTGAATGCGTGACGAAAGAAGGCTGTAGGCTGTAGACTGTAGGAACGGCCGGAGCTAAGAACAACATTTGCTCTTTACGTTACAGCCTACAGCCTACAGTCTACAGCCTCTTAAGGGTTGATGAGCTTATTAGCAAGGACGCCAGGAAAAAACATGATCTATAGAATCGAAATCTGGCCTCGTGAGGGCATGGGCGATCCACACGCGCAGTCCGTGGCGGCGCAGGTGAAGGAACTGGGCGTCGGCGGCGTCACAGCCGTGCGCTCTGCGCGGCTGTTCTTTGTAGCCGGCGAGCTGGATGAGGCGGCCCTTAACCGCCTGGCCGCCGAACTGCTGGCCGACCCCGTGACGGAACGGTTCTCGCTGGGTGCATCGCCAGATAGCGGTTCTGTGATCGAAGTACACTTAAAGCCCGGCGTAATGGACCCCGTGGCCGCCTCCACGCAGCAGGCGGCGGTGGATATGGGAATTCCCATCGCGGCCGTCACCACCGGTCGGCGGTACGAATTTGCCGGCCAGATGACGTGCGAGGAGCGGGAACGCATCGCCAAAAAGCTTTTGGCCAACGCCGTCATTGAGGATGTGCATTTCGCCGCCTTTACGCCCCCCGAAGTCTCGCCGCACCAGGCCGCCATGGAAGTGGAGCACGTGGCCATACGCGACCTCTCCAATGAGCAATTGGTGAAGCTATCCGATGAGGGCGACCTGTTCTTGAGCCTCACCGAGATGCAGGCCATCCAGAACCACTACCGCAGCCTCGGCCGCGAGCCCAGCGATATTGAGCTGGAGATGATCGCCCAGACCTGGTCGGAACATTGCGTACACAAGACCTTCCGCTCCGATGTGTCGGTGTGCGATGCGAGCGGCAAGGAAGTTGAAAAGATCACCAACCTCATCAAGTCCACAGTTTTTAAGGCCACGCAGCAGCTTGCACCGTCATGGTGCTTGAGCGTTTTTGAGGATAACGCCGGCGTCGTGGAGTTCGACGACAAGTATGCCGTGTGCTTCAAAGTGGAAACGCACAACCACCCCTCCGCCATCGAGCCTTATGGCGGCGCTTCCACCGGCATCGGCGGCGTGATCCGCGACCCCATGGGCACCGGCGTGGGCGCACGGCCGGTGGCCAACACGGATATCTTCTGCTTCGGCATGCCCGATACGCCCGCGGATGACGTGCCCGCCGGCGTGCTGCACCCGCGACGCGTGATGCGCGGCGTGGTGGCCGGCGTCCGCGATTACGGCAACCGCATGGGCATCCCCACGGTCAACGGCGCGGTTTACTTCGACCGCCGCTACATGGCTAATCCGCTGGTCTTCTGCGGCACGCTGGGATTGCTGCCGCGCGACGGGGCAAAGAAGCGCTGGCCCGAGGGCGGCGGATCTGATCGTGGTGGTCGGCGGCCGCACGGGCCGCGACGGCATCCACGGCGCGACTTTTTCCTCCGGCGAACTGACCCACGCGCACGAGACCGAATTCAGCCACGCGGTGCAGATCGGCAACGCCATCACCGAAAAGAAGATGCTCGATGTGCTGATGGCCTGCGCGATGAGGGCCTGTACCGCGCGATCACCGACTGCGGCGCGGGCGGCCTGTCCTCCGCCGTGGGCGAGATGGGCCAAGATCGGGGCGGAGGTCCACCTGGAGCGCGTGCCGCTGAAATACGCGGGCCTGCGCTACGATGAGATCTGGATCTCCGAGGCCCAGGAGCGCATGGTCCTGGCCGTGCCGCCGGACAAGATCGACCAGTTGATGAAGCGACTTTCGGATGAGGACGTCGAGGCGACGATCATCGGCCACTTCGGCATCGAAGGCAAAAAGTTGCGCCTGTTCTATGGCGACCGCGTTGTCGGCGAGATCGACACGGAGTTCCTCGACGAAGGCCTGCCCCGCCCCACCAAGCGGGCGCTGGTGGAATTTACGCCGAAGGCCACGACCCTGCCGCCTCCGCGCAAGCGACTACACTGACGTTTTGAAGAAGATCCTGGCCGCGCCCAACGTGGCGAGCAAGGAATGGATCATCCGCCAGTACGATCACGAGGTGCAGGGCGGTAGTGTGGTCAAACCGCTGGTGGGCGTGAACCAGCAAGGCCCATCCGATGCGGCGGTGCTGCAGCCCGTGCTGGCAAGCCCCAAGGCCGTGGCCCTGGCAGTGCGGCATGAACCCGCACCTGACCGACCTGAACCCGTACCAGTCGGCGCTGCACGCCGTGGATGAGGCGCTGCGCAACGTGGTGGCCGTCGGCGGCGACCTGGAGAAAACGGCCATCCTGGACAACTTCTGCTGGGGCAACTGCAACAAGCCCGACCGCATGGGCTCGTTCGTGCAGGCGGCCAAGGCCTGCTACGACGCGGCCATGGGCTATAAGACGCCGTTCATCTCCGGCAAGGACTCGCTCAATAACGAGTTCGCCACGCAAGACGGCGAGAACATCACCATCCCCGGCACGCTGCTCATTTCCGCCATGAGCGTCATTGACGATGCCTCCAAGTGCATCACCGCCGACGCCAAGGCGGCGGGCAACCACGTGTTTATCGTGGGCTACACCACGGCCAAACTGGGCGGCAGTCATTTTCTGATGGTCGAAGGCGTCCAAAGCGGCAACGATGTGCCGACGGTGGATGTCGCCGCCAATCGCCGCCAGATGGCCGCCGTACAGCGGGCCATCGAGGCGGGCGCCGTGCGGGCCTGCCACGACCTGTCCGAAGGTGGCCTGGCTGTGGCCGCGGCGGAGATGGCCTTCGCCGGCGGACTAGGAATGGAACTCAACCTGGCAGCCATGCCCGTGGGCCGCAGCGGCTTTGTCGGCGGGCCTTCGCCTTCCCCCGCGGCTATGCTCTTTGGCGAGAAGGCCGGCCGGTTCCTGTGCGAGGTCGCGCCGGAGAAATACGATGCCTTCTGCCGCGCAATGGCGGAGGTGCCCTTTGGCGAACTGGGCGTGGTGACAGAGAAGCCCCGCCTGGTCATTCATGGTCTGGGCGGCGAAAAGGATGTGCTGGTCGATGCGGACATCCACGACCTCCGCGCGGCGTGGCGGGCCACATTCGCATGAGAGTTGAGAACGGTTAACTAAGGGTGTCCGGGCAAGACAATGTCCAGAAAGCCAGAAGGATCGCCTATGAACTTCTACCTCGTAATTCACGACATCAAATCGTTCGAGGAACACCCTGATTGGATTGGCCGAGAAGGAATGCGGTTCCTCCAAGAGTTTTCAAGGCTAACTCCAAGCGATGGAATCATTTACTACTGCACCGGGGATTGCGTCATAACAGGCACGTTCCGGGTTAGATCCGCTGCGAGGGTCGTCGACAACGACCCGAAGTGGATGGGACAGCATGTTGTGGTCGATATTGAACCATTCGCCCAGGCAAAATGGCCCTATGTACCCTTCCAGGAAATGTTGGATAGTCTGCCCGAACCATTCTCGATCTTCCCCGAAAGGAAGCTGGCAGGCATAAAGCTAAAGGGAAAGAGGCTATTGTCTATCAGCGAGAGGGACTTCGAGCTGGCATCCACTTTCGTGAAGGAATACCGGCCACCGGAAAAGCCTCTCTTTCAGGGGCCGGTCAAAGATTGTAAATGTGGCGAGAACGGGGATTACGGAGTGATGAAGTTTGCACCGACGAATGAACAAGGCGTCGTCGCCCTTTTCGTCCACTACATGAACAGGCTCGGTTTCGACCATCTGAAGTTCATTCGCGCCGGCTTCCCGGACGCCTGTGCTATAACGAAATCAGGCTCCGAAAAGTATATCGAATTCGAGTTCCTGTCGAGCGGGTTTCACCAGCACATCGATAACCCTGAGCACAGAAAAGTGCGGTGCGATTACGTCGTGTGTTGGGAGGACAATTTCAAGACATGTCAAGTGGAGCGCATAGAACTTAAGTCAAGGTTAGGTTTTGAAAAGAATCGCCAATCGACGATGGAAGCATGATAACCCTCATAAGGGCGCCTGGCATGTACCGATGGCCGGAGCAACGCTTATATCTTCACCCGGCGTCATGGCACTCTCGTTATTCAATATAACTCACTCTTGGATAGTTAGTTACGATATCGACAATAGGCGTCGATGGCATTTTCTTGGCACTCCCGACAGGACATACGTTGGCAATCTTGGCAATCTTGGCAACCTTGTCGACAAATGCCAATAAACACACGTGCAATCACAAGATTGCCAGCGGCTGGGCCTTTGGCAACCTTGGCAATCTTGATGTGTAGCGCTTACATGAATAGCGAACTTCCTGCCTCAAATTCGGCTAACTAACCAGTAAGATCCCGCTTCTGGAAGAACGCTTGACTCTGGCTCAAAACGCCTGTACACAAGCAGGGCTTGTACCTATGTTGCCCACCTGTCTTCAACTGCCCAAATTGGGCAGTTGAAGCGCGACCGGATGAACCGATGAGTGACATCGTCAAAATTGATCTTACAGGCGCTCGCGCGGAGCTGGAGTTGGCCGCCGCGCAGTTGCGGGTGTTTATGGATTCGGATGCCCCGTGCCTGGCGCTGAAGCTGGCGGGGAATATCGAGTACCACGGCCAAGAGGGGCAGGAACAACCGCTGAAGCTAGCCGAAAGCAAGGGGGGCAAAAAGTTCGTCTTCCGCGGCGGCGACGGCATTTGCGACAAGGAAATCCACCTTGAGGTCCGGGATGGCTGGATCGATTACTGGGTGGTCGCCACGCCGAAATCTGGCGAGGCGACGGTCAAGTGCATCCACTACGGCCAGGAAGGCGCGGGCGCGGATGCGGTCGGCAAGCGCGAGAGCTGGTCGCAGCACGCCTTCGAAGAGTTTTACATTTTGCAGCCCGACCGCTATGGCACGGCCATTCCCAAGACCAGCAAGGTGAACCTGAAGCTGGGCATCCACTCCCACCGCTTCGATAAGGACAGCGAATTCGCCCACGACGGCGGCCGCACGATCATTTCGCCATACGTGGTTGCCCTGGCCGCGGGGCAAAAGTGGATCGGCATCGGCACGATGGAGATTCCCTCGGCCGAGTGGGGCCTCAATATGACCATGGCTCAGGGCCGCGCACGACTGGATTTCGATTACGGGATCAGCCTCAAGCTGAGCAAAAACTATACTTTTCCCCGCATCACGATTTTCGCCGACGACGACAAGGTCGGCACGATCAAGAAATACGTGGATCGCCTGTACGATGACGGCCTGGCCAAGCCCAACACGAAGTGGGAAGGTTTCTGGTCGGGGCCGCTGTACTGCTTCTTCGCCGACCAGATGTACGAATACCAGACCGACCGGCCGACGGACAAAATGCTCGGCGAGGTCGAGATGAAGAACCGCTACTGCACCGATGATTTCCTCGTCGAGTGTACTGGCTTCCTCAAAAAGCACGAGATCCCCTACCGCGTGCTCATCTACGATGCCGGCTGGTTCTCCATCAACGGCACCTGGCGGCCCGAAGAAGCCCGCGTGAAAGATCTGCGGGCCCGCATCGAGCAGCTCCATCGCGATGGCATCAAGGTGCTGCTGTGGTACGCGCCGTATTTCGCCTGTGCCGAGTCCGCCAATTACCTGGCGCACCCGGAGATCGCGGTGAAAAACGCGGATAGCACGCCCGCCTACATCACGCGGCTGGGGACCGAGGTGAATTACCTGCTGGATTTCACCCACCCCATGACCCGCCAGTTGTGCGTCGAGGACCTCAAGTTCATCCTGGGCAAGGACGGCATGAACGCTGACGGCATCAAGCTGGACTGCGTACACAATGCGCCGGACCTGACGTTCATCTATCACGACCCCTCCTGGGGCACGGGCGAGCTGCAGACGTACCGGATGATGAAGTTCGTGTACGACGAGGCCAAGAAGATCAAGGGCGACTGCTGCCTGAATTCCACGGCCGGCAATCCGCTGTTTAATGGCACGTTCGACTTGCACCGCATCCACGACGCCCTGGAATACAACATCCACATGTATGAGCAGCGGGCCTGGGCGGCCTGGCTGTGCCGCGCGGGCCTGTCCGACCTGGACGACTGGTCCAGCTATGACCTTTACACCGTGCGGGCCAATCTGCGCAAGATCGTGTACGGCGTGCCCTCACTCTACGCGGTGCGCAGCGCGGCTGTCAGCGGCGCAATAGCTGCGGCTTTGGCCACTCCTTCACGGTCCGCCAGGATGAACTGGAGTTGATCTCCAGCCTGTACGAGCTGTGCGTGAAGGTGCCCATCGACCTGTCTCAGGAGGTCTTCATCGACCCCGATGACCAGGTCTTCTGGCGCAAGTACAGCAAGGGCAAACTGGCCGGCTTCTACTCCGCTGTCACGCTGGCCGGTAATTCCGCTGTGGCGGCGTACGACGAGAAGACGGCATATGTGGTTTCGATAAACGATGGCCCCCTGGCCGTGCCGCTGCCGCCCAAGGCCAAGAAGGTCACGGCGGTGAGCATAGGGCGGGGGGGCGAAACTTTCGCCCCTGAGCCGGTGGAAGTGCACGAGGGGAAGGCCCTCTTCAATGCCCGCCGCTGCTGCGGTGAAATCAATCGGTATGAAATTCGCTACAGCCTCTAACGGACTTTTGCACTCATGGTTGATATTCGAATTGATCGTAAAGGTTTGAACGCTGCCGCCGCCAACTGGCGGCTGGAATTCGCCGTGCCCGATGGCCACGCAGTGCTCGCAGATACGCGGACCAATCGCCAGGTGCTGGATATTTCACTTTCACCACAGGTCAACGGCGCACCGCTGCCTGGCTTCACGATCACGGAGATCGCCTCCTCCGAAGGCGGCGCGCAGGCGAAATTCGTGTGCGAGGGCGGTTCGGGCGCGATCCATCTCAGGTTCTATGATGGCGGTATTGTCTACCGCTATGAGTTGACCATTCCCGCGCCTGTCACGCGCATCGGCGCGGGCGCGGCCCACGCGGATTTCTTCCAGATCCACAATTTCGACCCGGACCTGGAGAAGCTGGACATCCCCCACCGCATCACCTCACCCATCCGCGTGAATTCGCGGCTGACCGCCAGCAACGATTTCCTCCACTTTGACTGCGGCAATTACATGCTGCCTGCATATCTGATGGGCTTTTTCGACCACCACGTCTATCTCGGCTTTGGCCTGGTGGATGTGCCCGATGTGGATTGGCCCATCGACGGCCGCGCCACGACGAAGGAATTCCAGCACTGGCTGGATTACGGCAGCCGCGCACAGAGCGGAGCGTATAGCTCGCCGGGTTTCGGGATCTTTGTGGCGGATGGCCGCGCGGAACTGCTGGATGCGTACAGCCAGGTTATCGCCACCGAGCACCCGCGGCCCCCCACGCGCCCGCAGGCGTGGTGGTACGACCCGATCTACACCACCTGGGGCGACCAGGTTTACGCCAAGCACATTGCCGAAGGCGGCTTTGCCAAAGAGGCGGGCAGCGAGAAGTATTTGAGCGGCCAACTCGTCGATTCCGCACTGGCCCAGCTCTTCGAGCACTCCATCGCCCCCGGCACGATTGTCCTGGATGAAGGTTGGTCACAGGCCTTGGGGCACTGGTCCGCGGATAATGCAAAGTTCGCGGGCGGCCTGGCCGCGTATATCCGCGCCAAGCAGGCGGCGGGCTACCACGTGGTGCTGTTTTATAGCCCGTTCCTGGTGGATGCCGCCGCGCCGGTGGTGACGGATCATCCCGAGTGGCTTATTCATGCCGCGGATGGACAGATCAAAAAGATCCAGCGGGCGGGTCGCACCTGTCACCTGCTGGATTGGTCCCATAAGGATGCACGCGCCGCCAACCGCAAGGCCGTCGCAAACATCGTCGATGCTGGAGGCTTGGGGGCCGATGGCGTGAAACTGGCCGGTGTAAAGTATCTGCCAGAGGCGACGGATGTGCCGGCGGATCCCAGCTATGGCGTGGGTGAGAAGTATTTGCAGGCCGTGCTGAAGGATGTGGCCGAGGCGGTGAGAACCGCCGCGCCGCGGGCTCCCATCTATCTGGCCTGCATGAACCCGCTCTTTGGAGACTGCTTCGACATTATTCGCTGTGGCAATACGTCCGAAGTGAACCAGGAAGAGCACATCAAGCGCGCCGGCATGGCCTCGCGGCTGATGAGCGACAAGCCCATCGACACCGATGACTGGTCGCCCTACGCCAAGGATGTCGGCACGACCACGCTGACCAAGGCGGCTGTGGGCATTCCCAACCTTTACAGTGCCTTCTACCGCGGCGATGCGCGCTTCCGCTACGGCGGCGCGGCGGGCGGCAGCCCCATGCGGATGGATGAGCGGCAATACCGCACCGTCGCCGCCACGTGGAACGTTTACAAGCACAGCCGTTCCATTCCGCGCGGCCGTCTGATCGTGGACTTCGACCGCATGGAGTTCTCCATGACCGAGCCGGCCGCCAATGGTGCGATTGTCAAAATGGTCCAGGGCGGCTACACGATGGCGATTTATGACGGCGAGGCCCTGTACCTGGCGGCGATCCAGGCGGGGCCGGTGACGCTGAAGATTCCCGCGCAACTGCTGGATGGAAAGCTCCAGCAGGTGGACCAGGATGGCTCACGCAAGGATGTGAAATTTACGAAGGTGCTGGGCGAATGCATCATGTTCGATGCGGCGGCGGCCAAAGATGGCGTGCTTTATTACGAATTAAAGAAGACTTAAAGAATACACTCACCCTTCCCTCTCCCAAGGGAGAGGGGTCTTAGCAGAGGAGTTTTGCTACATGGCAGCGAAGGTGGAAGTAAACGTAATTCTGAGTTCCGGCCAGTCCGTGAAGTTTGATCGTTTCGTGCCGGGTGAAGCGTTTTCCGCGACGAAGGACGGCGTAAAGGTTGTCGTGGGCAAAGGATGCCCAGCGCCGGTCACGATCACACCGCCCGCGGGCGCCCGCGTGGCCTCCGTGGAATACAACCTCTTCACCGACATTCGCAACTACCACAAGGTCATCATCCCCGAGTCGGGCCGCTGGTTCATCAACATGATGCAGATGGTCTCCTTCTGGCGGTTCGCCAAGGATTCCTCGGTCAACGATGTCAAGATGCCGCTGTACATCTTCACGGGCCAGCACCTCAATATGGCCATGGCCTTCGGTGTGATCGGCCAGACCTACGAAACCGAATTCAAGACGCTGGAGCCCGAGGTCAACCGCGCCCTGATCGTCTACATGCGGCGGCTGTCGATGCAGATCAAGCGCGGCAGCAAGCTCTACCCCATTCCCGAGTCCATCGCCAACGCCAACAAGGACGGCGCGATCACCGAGTACCTCTATTTCCGCACCGATAAGGATGTGCCCGATCAACCGTGGCTGCTCACCCTGCGCGACTTCGCCGAGCACCAGAAGCGGATCTATAAGGTGGCGGATGTCTCCAGCGAGGCGGCGCTGGCCCCGCTGTGGTGCAGTTGGACGGACTGGTTCAGCGAGGATGTGACCGATGAGGTCATGCTGGCCAACGTCAAAGAGGGCGTGAAGCTGGGCATCCGCAACTTCATTATCGACGACGGCTGGTTTGGCCCGGGCTCGATAACGACTACTCCGTCCAGCTTAATATCGGCGACTGGGAGACGGACACCAAGAAGATCAAGGACATGGGCCAACTGGTCAAGGATATCAAGGCCCTGGGCGGCGTGCCCATGATCTGGTGCGCCCCGCACGCGGTGGCGCCGCACGCCAACTGCTTCGATGAGCGCAAGAAATACCTCATCATGGGCGCCGACAAGCAGTACGTGATGACCGCCAACAAGTTCCATTCCCTGTGTTTCATGTGTGCCGAGGCCCGCGAGCTCATGGCGGATATCTGCGCCGGCTTCATCGAGCGCTGGGATTTCGAAGGCGCCAAGTACGATCTCTTTAACTGCGTCCCCAACAATAAGTGCGAGAACCCCGAGCACAAACACGATGTGTCGTCCATGGTGGAAGGCCTGGAGCTGACCTTGAAGCGCATCGATGAGAAGTCCAAGGCCCTGAAGCCGGATTACATCGTCGAGCTCAAGCAGAACTACGCCACGCCGTTCCTCTCGCGCTACGGCTCGATGACCCGCGCCGGCGACACGCCGTATAACACCGAGGGCAACTTTCTGCGCACGCTGTATGTGCAGGGTTACTCGCCGTTCTCCATCAACGATTACCAGACCATCACCAACGAGGATTCGCCGCAGGATGCCGCCTGCGTGGTCCTGAAAATGATGGCCGCGGGCATTCCCACGTACTCCATCGATTTTGCGCGGCTGAACCAGGACAACAAAACCGTCATCGCCCGCTACAACAACTGGTACCTGGCCAACGTAAAGAGCTTCATGCAGTACCGCATCCCGATGGATGCCGAAAACAACATCTTCAAGCTGCCCGCCGGCGAGGAGGATTTTTACTTCCTGGTGAACGACGGCGGCCCATTGACCTTAGAACGATCCGCCACGGTCCTGAATGGCACGTATGCCAAAGACCTGTTTATCCAGTTGCCCGATGGCCGCGCGGCCACGGTGGCCAGCTATGACTGCTTCGGCAAGAAGGCCCCCTCCCGCAAACTGAAGGGCCCGGGCTGGAAACAGATCTCCATGCAGCCCGGCGGCATGGTGAGAATAACCCTATAACAATTGCGGATTTCGGATTGCGGATTTCGGATTGAAGATTTCAACTGCATGCCCCCACGCATAGGCGAAGGCCGGGCGGGTGGGCATAAAGAAATCAGGAGATTAAATGGAAATCCTGGCATTTAATATCATCGATGCAGTTTTGCACTTCGACAAGTATTTGCGTCCCCTGGCCAATGAACACCCAGGGCTCGTGTGCCTGATTGCATGTGGGTTTATTTTCTTTGAAACTGGTGTAGTCATTTTCCCATTTTTACCTGGGGATTCCTTGCTTTTCTTTCTTGGAACCCTTGTAGCAATCGGATCAATGAATTTACCGCTACTGCTAATTGTTTTGTCAGCAGCGGCAATTTTGGGCAATGACGTGAACTACCGTATTGGTCGTTTTATCGGGCCAAAGGCTTTCCACAAAGAAAGTGGCCTTCTATGGAAAAAGGAATACCTGGAGCGCACCCATAAGTTCTACGAGAAACATGGCGGTATGACTATTTGTATCGCCCGTTTTATGCCAATTATTAGGACCTTCGCGCCATTTGTGGCCGGAATCGGCAAAATGAGCTACTTTCGTTTTGCCCTTTATAATGTGGCGGCTGGCGTAACATGGGTAGTCTTCTTCGTCATGCTGGGTTTCGTTTTCGGCAATATCCCGTTTGTTAAAAAGAATTACGAAACAGTCATCTTGGCAATTGTGCTCATATCAATCCTGCCGGGCATCATCGCGTTTGGGCGTGAAAAGATGCGCTCCCGCAAGGAATCCCGGCAAAGAGAAACCGCGGATGTGAAATAGTCCTCCGAATAAAAGGATTTTTGAATCATGGAAGTGAAGTCCACTGCGCAGGCCTTCGCGCCCGTGAAGTTACTGGAGAACGAATACTGGTGGGGCGGCATCGTCCGCCACGGCAACGATATGCCCTACCATGCCGGCCGTAACTACAAGGGCAACCTCTTTAACCTGGATGGCAACCAGGGCTGCCCGATTCTGGTTTCCAGCAAGGGCCGCTACATCTGGAGCGAAGAGCCCTTCATCTTCGAATTCATCGATGGCGAGATCCGCTTTTCGGAGAACGTGACGGCGATCAAGCTATCGCAAGGGCACGGCAATCTGCGCGGGGCCTATATGGCCGCGCAGGCGGCGCATTTTCCACCGTCTGGCCGCGCGCCGGATGACATCTGCTTTACCGCGCCGCAGTACAACGCCTGGATCGACATGATGTGGGATGTCACGCAGGAGAAGGTGCTGAAGTACGCCCAGGATATTCTCGACGCCGGCATGCCCCCGGGCGTCTTGATGATCGATGACAACTGGTACCTGCACAACGGCGAATGGGAGTTCAACCACCACCGCTTCAGCGATCCCAAGTCCATGGTCAAAAAACTCCACAAACTGGGCTTTAAGGTCGTGGTGTGGGTGACGCCGTTCATCACCCCCGACACGTACCAGTACCGCCTGCTGAGCGATGCGGGCAAGCTCTTAAAGCGGGCACGCGATCACAAGACCAGCGTCTTTGAGTGGTGGAACGGCTTTCAGCGCCCTGCTGGACCTGACCAATGAAGAGTCCATGAAGTTCCTCCAGGATTCGCTGGACACGCTGATGAAGGAAACGGGCGTCGACGGCTTCAAGTTCGACGGCGGCGACCCCTACTACTATTACGGCGAGATTGAGTCCAAGAATCCCCGCACACCCAACGGCCATTGCGAAGATTTCGGCAAGGTGGGCCTGAAGTACGGGATCAGCGAGTACCGCGCCTGCTGGAAGCTGGGTGGCCAGCACCTGGTGCAGCGCATCCGCGACAAGCAGCACCACTGGGGCGAGGATGCCTTCGGCGACGTGATCTCCAGCGCCCTCGCCCAGGGCCTGATGGGCTACCCCTACACCTGCCCAGACATGGTGGGCGGCGGCCAGGTGGGCTCCTTCTACTACAAGAAGATGCCCTTCGACACCGAGCTGTTTTTGCGCTGGGCGCAGTGCGCCACGTTCTTCCCGGTGGTGCAGTATTCGATGCTGCCCGCGCACGTCCTGAAGGGCAAAGAACTGCAACTGTGCATGGATGCCCTGGCCGTACGTCAAAAATTCTCCAAGCGGATGCTGGAGCTGGCCAAGGAGTCGGCCAGGACGGGTGAGCCCATCATCCGCCACATGGCCTACGTCTTTCCGGATGAGGGCCTGGAAATGGTGAACGACCAGTACATGGTCGGCAACGACATCCTGGTCGCCCCGGTGATGGTCCAAGGCGCCACCACCAAAACGGTCCACATCCCCGCCGGCAAATGGTGCGGCGATGATGGCAAGGTCGTCACCGGCCCCCGCCAGGTCACCGTGGATGCGCCGCTCTCGCGGCTGCCGTACTACGAAAGAGCGTAGTTCGGAACTGCTGACAAAATAAAAGCGAGGCACCGGTTTGGATCGGTGCCTCTCTTTTTTTCACCGCGAATTACAAATTACAAAGTACAAGTTACAAATTACAGCCGGAGAATTATCCCTCCCGCAGAATTTGTAATTTGTCCTTTGTAACTTGTACTTCATGCCTTGAATTACAAATTACAAGTTACAAATTGCGGCCGGAGGTAGCCCCCCCCCCCGCAACTTGTAATTTGTCATTTGTACTTTGTACTTAATGAGGTTTGGCGTAGTCAATCATGCCCTGGAAATCGACCAGGACAACCGGGTCATCCCCCACCACCCAGGCATCGTGGCCTGGGGCGATGTAGGAAACATCCCCGGGATGGAGCTCAAACTCCGTGCCATCATCCATGCGGATGGCCAGGACGCCGGAAACCTGGTACTGGAAATGCGGCGCCTCGCAGCTCTCGGTTTTGGCGATGGGCCTTACGCTGGTGGACCAGCGCCAGCCCGGCTGAAGGATGATCCGCCCCACCACGCGGCCGCCGATGTTCAAAAGCTCCACGCCCCAAAGGAAATTCCCGTACCTCATCCGCCCGCGCAAACTTCGCAGTTGCGTCCGCTCGAGTGTCTTTGTGTCTTCCATAGCCCGTCTCCTTGGTTTACCTCTATGGAATGGTAGGAGAGGACCTCACCATAACCCCAAAAAATGATCTTGCTGCCAGCCCCCAGAAGCGCCAAGACATGCTTAAAAGTTATCCACACAATCTCAGTTAATTTAGTTTTTGATCAACTGTTGCTATTACCTCGTTTAAGGTTGTCAGGTGGGACTGAAAAACATTCTCCCAGTACTCAACATCTCGCACACATTGAGGTTTAATAACACGGCTCCAAGAATCATGATTACCGGCTTTCTCCGATTCCTCGAGAAGCTGTCTCTTCTGCTGGATTTGATTGTTCAGAAACTGTTCGTTGGCAGGCAATGTTTCTTTGTAAAACTCCATCAGCTTAAAAATCTTCTGGTGGTAAATACTGTATCGCTTCCCCTCCATGAAAAGAGAATTTGCCGTTGCCGATATAACGGAGGACAGATTGAAATAATGAAAATAGCTTCCGAAGCTGTCCCCGTTAACAGCATTACGCGATCGATTCATTTCCGAAAGCCAATCGATGCATTTCCTTGATTCAGGTCTAATTCAAATCTTAGATTTGTTAGCTCCTGCTTCCGCTTTTTCCGCCACTTTACAGACTCGACGGACAAGGTTATGCAGAGCCCTGCAACGACCCCAAGGAAAACCCCAAAGAACTGCCCTAGACCAATAGCAAAGTATTGAATAAATCTGTCACTCATGCGTTGTTCCTTACTTTATTAAACTCCCGAACCTTTGTCCCACCGAAGAGGATAAAAGCACTAGGCGGCACGGATGGCCTCCTTGAGTATTTGCTTGCGCATTCTGCGGCTCGCAGGGCCTCCCGCGTGGCCAGGCTCCACCCGTGCTGAAGAATCTCTGATAGGAATCGTTGGAGGCGAACAAATCAAAAAGACCTATCGACTGGGATTCGTCGAGTTCGACGAGAACGTCGATGTCACTTTTGTCACCGGCCTCCCCCCGGCGACGGACCCGAAAACGAACAAGGCCTTCACCGCGTGCGCACGCAGGCTCTCCGCGTTAGGGCCAACACACCAAGGATTTCCTCAATCGTTTGCAACTCGGGGCGGTGAAATCTGGACCCACCACTTCCTGCACCCAAAGCAGGTGCATAGCCAAGCTGCGCCACGCCCCGTACTAACGTCTATCTAACCCTGGCCGGATGCCGAAACGTCAACCTTGAGCAGTTGTGACAGCACGGGTAATCCGATGAATCGCGAGTTACCGGGTCGCCTGCTGAGGAAATTTGCACATGTTGTCGCTTTTTTATTGGAACCTTTCGGCCTCCGGACCGTCTAATAAAAAGCATAGGCGGGTCTGATTAAGGGAGAATCTTAAAGAATCTGGAGCAGCGCGTCCGCGGGGTCCCTTCGCTGGATGGACTGCCGCTTGGCGCTGGCGGGGCGGTCTGCCTGCCTCCTTAAAAAAAGACGCCCGGGACAAGCCCGGGCGAGTTGGAAGAAGGGAGGTTTCCCATGGGCAAGAATAACCCCACGGCCGATTGTCCATAGTGCGCCAGCGGCCAATCTGCGGTCGATTTCCGCCACACGTCGGCGGTTCCTGTTTTATGATAGCGCTCCACTCCGTCAGAGATGCCGAAGATGTCCTTTTCGCTCATGATTCACGGCGGCGCGGGCGCCATCCACGCGCCGGAGCGCTACCAGCCTTCCTTGAGGCGCATCGTCGAAGCCGGCGCCGGGATGCTGGAAAGGGGCGCTGAGGCGCTCGACGTGGTCAGCTGCTGCGTGGCCCTGCTGGAGGACGATCCGCTTTTCAACGCGGGCTGCGGCGCGGTTCTGAACGCAGACGGCCAGGCTTTTTGCGACGCGTCCATCATGGACGGCCGCAATCTCGCGGCCGGCGCGGTCGCGGGCGTGACGGGCGTTCGCAATCCGGTGCGGCTGGCGCGGCTCGTGATGGAGGCGACCCCGCATGTCTTCATGATCGGGGCCGGCGCGGAAAGGCTGGCCCGTGACCATGGGCTCGCGTTTGAACCGGAGCCATATTTCGTGACGCCGGACCGGCAGAAGGAGCTGGCCCGCGCCAAAGCCGCGCGCGACACGAGGCTGGATCATGCGGCGCCCGTAAGCGGCAAGCTCGGCACCGTCGGCGCGGTTGCGCGCGATCGTTCCGGCAATCTGGCGGCGGCGACGTCGACCGGCGGGATCGTCAACCAGATGAGCGGCCGCGTCGGCGACTCGCCGGTGATCGGAGCCGGCGTCTATGCCGACAATGTGTCCTGCGCCATCTCCTGCACGGGCGACGGGGAGCAATTCCTGCGAACGTCGCTCGCGCGCACGGCGTCGCTCCTCGTCGAAACGCAGGGGCTGGCCGCGCCTGAAGCCGCAAAGGCGGCGATCGCCTATCTGACGCGCCGGGTCCAGGGAATGGGCGGGTTGATTCTGGTGGATCGGGAGGGGCGTTGCGGCTTCGCCCATTCCACCCCCGGCCTGCTGATGGCGGCGGTTGAGAACGGCGTGTCTCCAGGTCAAATGAAAAAGCCGCGGACGTGTCCGCGGCTCCCTCTTGAGTGTCGTCGCGCCGGGTCAGTAATTGTAAAAGGCGACGCAGACTGCGGTTGCCGTAATAGTCATAGCCCCATTTGGCGCAGCGCGGCGGCGGCGGCGGGAGGCGGCGGCGGGGCCGTCGCGGCGCCGACCACGGCGCCGGACGCCGCGCCGATTGCGGCGCCGGCGAGCGTGCCGCCGGTGCTGCCGCCGGAGGCCAGCGCGCCAATGCCCGCGCCGCCGAGACCGCCGATCACTGCGCCGCCCGCGGCGCGCTCACCCGGCGAATAGCAGCCCGCCAGCGGCGCGGCCGACCGCCATCGCCGCCGTCAGCAGCAAAATCTTCCTCATGCCTTGTCTCCTCCTGAAGGATCACGCCCTGCGTCGACGCCCAGCCTAAGCGCGGGGGTTATGTGAAAGCGTAAATAAAGAGCAAAGGAAATACTGTCGCACCGCTGCAACAGGTGGAAACTTTTGTTTTTTCAGTCGCCTAAGAAGCGCCACAGCTTCGCCGTCGCGGCGCGGCTTTTCGGCGCGTCCATGGCGGCGGAGTCTGTGGAACTCGCGCGCCGGCCTTGGGCTTTCCGGCCAAATTTGCTAGCAGCGAAGCACTCGACGTTTCAACAAAAGGACAGGGAATGGACGCCGCCAATCGCGCCGAGGAGTTTCGCCGCCGCCTGGAGGCGGCCGCCGAAGCGACCGAAGCCGCGCTCGACGCGCTTGCTCGCGCCGGCGGCGCTGCCCGGCGAGATCACGCGGCCCGCGCGGCTGCTGGAAGCCATGCGCTATTCCACGCTCGGCGGCGGCAAGCGGCTGCGGCCCTTTCTGGTGATCGAGAGCGCGCGCCTCTTCGGCGTCGAGGGCGCGGGCGCCGCTGCGCACCGCCTGCGCGCTGGAGATGATCCATTGCTATTCGCTCGTCCATGACGATCTGCCGGCGATGGACGACGACGATCTGCGGCGCGGCCGGCCGACCGCGCACAAGGCTTTCGACGAGGCGACCGCCATTCTCGCCGGCGACGGGCTGCTGACCTACGCCTTCGACGTGGTCGCCGATCCGGCGACGCATCCCGACGGCGATCTGCGCGCGGCGCTGGTGCTGGCGCTCGCCCGCGCCGCCGGGCTCGGCGGCATGGTCGGCGGACAGGCGCTCGATCTCGCGGCCGAGACCGCCGCCGACGCCGCTCGACCAGGCCGAGACTCTGCAAATGCAGGCGATGAAGACCGGCGCGCTGCTGCGCTTCGCGGTCGACGCCGGCGCCATTCTCGGCGGCGCGACGCCGCAGCAGGCGCAGGCGCTGCATCGCTACGGCAAGGCGCTCGGCGCGGCCTTCCAGGTCGCCGACGACATTCTCGACGCCGAAGGCGATACGGCGGCGCTCGGCAAGCGCGCCGGCAAGGACGCCGAGCGCGGCAAGGCGACGCTGGTCGGCGCTGCTCGGCCTCGACGCCGCGCAGGCGCGCTGCGACGAGCTCGTCGAGGAGGCGACGGCCGCGCTCGCCGAGACGGGGCTTGGCGAACGCACGGAGGTGCTCGGCCGAAGCCGCGCGTTTCGTCGCCGCGCGGCGCAGTTGAGGCGTCGCGGCGATGGCGCCGGCGGGACCAGATCGGACGACCAGATCGCCGCTGCTCGCGCCGTTGCGCGTCTTGCGCGCGCATTACCGGCTCGCCTTTTGCGGCGCTCATCGGCGTCGCCGTCGGCGTGGCTGCTGCCGGCGACCATCGTCGCGTCCTGACCTCGCGCCCGATTGGCTGCCGCTCGAATTCAGCGCCGTGACGCGCGGACTCGTCGGCTGGAATATCGCCGTGCTGCTCTATCTCGCGGCGGCGACGCGCATGATCCTGCGCTCGACGCATGAATCGATCCGCCGGCGCGCGCTCAATTCCGACGAGGGCCGCGACGCCGTGCTGTTTCTGACCGCGACCGCGACCTGCGTCGCGATCGGCGCCATCATCGCGGAGCTCGGCCAATCGAAGAGCCCTGATGGGAGACGAGAAGGGGCCGCATATTGCGCTGGCGGTCGTCACCGTTTTCAGCTCATGGGCGTTCATGCATCTCATCTTCGCGCTTCCATTATGCGCATGAATATTACACGGAGGCGGCGGAGGCGCCCTGAGGCCGACACCCGAGGCGCGCGGCGGCCTGCTTTTCCCGACGACGCACGACGCCGCAATATATCGATTTCCTGTATTTCTCTTATGTGATCGGCGTCGCCTGCCAGACCGCCGATGTCGAGATCTGTTCGCGCAGTATGCGCGCCGTCGCGCTCGTCCATGGCGTTGTCGCCTTTTTCTTCAACACGACCATTCTTGCGCTGATGGTGAACATCGGCGAGCCAGTTCGTCTGACATGCTGACACCGCGCCCCGCACGACGACAGGGCGCGGATCGGCGCCATTCTCATCGGCTCCGCCGGCAATCTGGTCGAATGGTACGATTTCTACGTCTATTCGGCCTTCTCGCTTTATTTTGCCGACGCTTTCTTTCCGGGCGACGATCCTGTCGCGCAAATGCTCTCCGCCTCCGGCGTCTTCGCGCTCGGCTTCTTCATGCGGCCCATCGGCGCCTATGTTTTCGGACGTATCGGCGACGGACGCGGGCGGCGCGCCGCGCTGATGCTCTCCGTCCTGCTGATGTGCGCTGGTTCGCTCATCATCGCGCTCGTGCCGACTTACGCGACGATCGGCGCGGCGGCGCCGGCGCTGCTGCTCTTCGCGCGCCTCCTGCAGGGCGCTCAGTCTCGGCGGCGAATATGGATCGAGCGCCACCTATCTCGCCGAAACGGCGACGCCGGCGCGGCGCGGATTCTATTCGAGTTTCCAATATGTGACGATGATCGCCGGACAATTGCTGGCGCTCGTCGTGCTGCTCGTGCTGCAAAATCTGCTGCTCGACGACAAGGCGCTGCGCGACTGGGGCTGGCGCATTCCCTTCGCCATCGGCGCGCTGCTCGCCGTCGTCGCGCTGCTCATGCGCCGCGATCTCGCCGGAGACGGCCGCCTTCGAGAGCGGCGCAGAAGGAGCGCGGCGCGGGCTCGCTGCGCGCGCTTCTCGCGCACAAGCGCGAGACGGCGACGGTCGT
Source organism: uncultured Phycisphaerales bacterium (assembly GCA_963785635.1). Lineage (GTDB taxonomy): Bacteria > Planctomycetota > Phycisphaerae > SM23-33 > FEN-1343 > FEN-1343. The sequence goes on along the minus strand of CAWAWB010000002.1, from coordinate 704 downwards.
GGGGCTGACGCTCGGCGGCACCATCGCCTTTTATGTCTACACGACCTACATGCAGAAATTCCTCAAGCTCTCGGCCGGACTGACGGCGACGCAGACGACCTGGATTTCGGCGGGCTCGCTGCTTTTCGCGCTTATCCTGCAACCGATTTACGGCGCGCTCTCCGACCGCATCGGCCGCCGCCCCATGCTGATCGCCTTCGGCGTGCTGGGCACGCTTTTCACCGTCGCCGCTGCTGACGGCGATCGGCAGACGCGCGCGACGCCTGGACCGCCTTCGCGCTGATCTGCCTCGCCTGGCTGATCGTCGCGCTCTACACCTCGATCAACGCGGTCGTGAAGGCGGAGCTGTTTCCGGCTGCCGATCCGCGTCACGGGCGTCGCCCTGCCCTATGCGGTCGACGGTCTCGATCTTCGGCGGCTCGGCGGAATATGTCGCGCTGTGGTTCAAGTCGCAGGGTCATGAAAGCTGGTTCTATTGGTACGCGAGCGCGGCGATCTTCGTCTCGCTCGTCGTTTATGCGACGATGCCGGAGACGAAGGAAACATCGCGCATCGATCGCGACCGGTAGTCTCAACCGTAATTGCGAGCGAAGCGAAGCAATCCAGAGCCGCATCACGACTCTGGATTGCTCGTCGCAAAGACGGCGAGATCAGTTGTCGAGGAAGCTTCTCAGCTTGCGGCTGCGGCTCGGATGCTTGAGCTT
>CAWAWB010000001.1:0-9451 GCA_963785635.1 uncultured Phycisphaerales bacterium | reverse complement strand
CCTAAATCCTAAACAAGCTCCAAATCCAAAACTCCAAACAAAGAACATCTTTCCGCACACGCGTCACAATTCTCCCAACCACGCTGATCGCGTTTGGTGCTTGGTGCTTGGGATTTGTTTAGGATTTAGGATTTAGTGCTTAGGATTTCTCCTACGAAGCTTCTGCAAACCTCTTCAGCGACTCAAGCGAGTTAATACTCGTTACCTTAGCGCGTCGATCAATCCGTCTCATGAGTCCTGCCAAGACTCTCCCGGGACCAATCTCGACAAATTCAGTCACGCCATTGGCCAGGAGGAATTCGCAATTCTCCTGCCAGCGGACCGGACTGGTCAGTTGGTCCAGCAAAGCCTTCTTTATGGTGGCCGGCGTTTCGTGCGGCTTGCCGCTGACGTTGGACAAAACCTTTACTTGCGGCGGCTGAATCTCCACGGCCGCGAGCGTCTTTTCCAGGCCATCCGCCGCAGGCTTCATGAAGGGCGAATGGAACGCGCCCGCCACCTTCAGCGGCACAGCGCCGCTGGCGCCGCTATTAACCGCGGCTTCCACCGCGGCCTCGCAGGCCGCCTTACTGCCTGAAAGCACGATCTGCCCGGGGCAGTTGAAGTTGGCCTCCACCAGCAGGCCCACGGGCGACACGGCCTCGCAGGTCTTTCTCGCGATCTGCTCATCGGCGCCCATGAGCGAGACCATACCCGAGGGCTCGCTCGTCTGCGCGGCGGTCTGCATCAACTTGCCGCGCTGGGTCACCAGCGTAAGCCCATCTTCAAAAGTCAGCGCGCCCGCCGCGGCCAGAGCGGAATATTCGCCCAGGCTCAGGCCAGCGCAAAATGCGGGCTGGGGCAGCTTGCCGCCCATCGTCTGCCGCAGGACTTCCAGCAGCGCCATGGAAACCGTGAAAATCGCCGGCTGGCTGATGTCCGTGCGGGCCAATTCTTCCTCGAGCCCCTCAGTACACAAGCGCACCAGCGGCAGGCCGGAGACCTTCTCGGCGCGCTCGAACATTTCGCGGCCGCGCGGCAGCTCCAGCAAATCGACACCCATGCCTACGGCCTGGGCGCCCTGGCCCGGAAATAAAAAGGCTACGGACATTTTGCTCTCGATTACCCGATTGCGAATTACATCTTCAGGACGGCGGCGCCCCAGGTTAAGCCGGCGCCGAATGCCACAAACAGCAGCGTCGATCCCGGCGGCGTCAGCCCCGCGCGATTGGCCTGGTCCAGGGCCAGGGGAATTGATGCCCCGGACGTGTTGCCGAATCTATCAATATTGACGAATACTTTGTCTAAGGGGAATTCCAGCTTGCTCGTGGCCGATTCGATGATGCGCTGGTTGACCTGGTGGGGGATGACCAGGTCGATGTCGGCCACTTTAAGGCCGCATTTTTCCATGCCGTCCGCCATAAGGCTGACCATCTGCTGCACGGCGAACTTGTACACGTCGCGGCCGCGCATCTGGATGTAATGTTTCTTTTCCTGGACCGTCTGGAGCGTGGCCGGCATGCGCGAGCCGCCAGCGGGCACGTGGATGAAATCCCAGCCGCTGCCGCGCGCGCCAGGTTGCAGTACTTCAGGCCGCGCTGCCCATCCGTCTCCGCACGCAGCACGACCGCGCCGGCCCCGTCGCCGAATAGGATGCAACTGCCGCGGTCAGTGTAGTCGGTAAAGCGGGTGAGGGCATCCGCGGCCACGACCAGCACGTTCTTGTACTGGCCGGTGGCGATCATGCCGTCGGCCACGGCCATAGCATAAAGAAAGCCGCTGCACGCGGCGGAGACGTCAAAAGCAGGAATTTCGGAAATCCCCAGACCATCCTGGATAAGGCAGGCGGTGGCAGGGAAGATCATGTCCGGGGAAATCGTGCCGCACACGATCAGGTCGATCTGGTCGGCGGTCATGTTGGCCGCCTGTAGCGCGTTTTTGGCCGCGGCGACGCCCATGGTGGCCGGCGTTTCGCCGTCCGAGACGATGCGCCGCTCGCGCACACCCGTGCGCTGGACGATCCATTCATCGGAGGTGTCGACCAGCTTCATCATGTCGAAGTTGGTCAGGACCTTGGCGGGTGCAAACGATCCCGTGCCCACGATGACGCCGCGAGGCCTTTGTGTCATTCGCCGTTCCCTGAATTCCGTTCCAGCTCGGCCGTAATCAACTCATTAATGCCTTGCATGGCGAATTGGCGGGCCTTGCGGATGGCGCTGCGAATGGCCCGCGCATCGCTGGAGCCGTGGCTGATGATGCAGATTCCATTGACGCCCAGCAGCGGCGCGCCGCCGTGCTCGCCGTAGTCGTACTTGCCGAGAATAGTGCGAAACACCTGCTTGGCCTGGCCGGCGACCACGGGATCGGCCTTGGCAAACTCGGCGGACATGCCTTTAAAGAGCCCATCGGCCAAGCCTTCCAGCAGCTTCAGGCAGACATTGCCGACAAAACCTTCGCAGACGATAACATCGCACACGTTTCGCAGAAGATCGCGCCCCTCGACGTTGCCGACGAATTTGAGATTCTTATTCTGCCGCAGCAGCTCGTTGGCCTTTTTCACCAGGGCGTTGCCCTTGGCCTCTTCGCTGCCGATGGAAAGCAGCCCCACGCGCGGCGATTTCACCTTGCCCACGTGCTCCACGTAGATGGAGGCCATGATGGCGTACTGGGACAGGTGCTGCGGCCGGCAATCCACGTTGGCGCCCACGTCGCACAGCACTACGGGGTCCTGGAACGTCGGCATGAGCACGGCAATGCCCGGACGGTGTACGCCGGGCAGCCGCCGCAGATTCATGCTCCACGCCGCCACGCACGCGCCGGTATTGCCGGCGGAGATGATGGCGTCGACCTCTTTCTGCTTGTGCATCTTGGCCAGCTGAGAGATCGAATTATTCGGCTTGGTGCGAACCGCCTCCACCGGCGACTCATCCATGCCGACGGTCTCGGGGCTGTGTACGATGCGAATAAAGCTCTGCCAGTCCGCGGCGCCGTTCAGGTGCTGCGCAATGGCATCTTCCTGGCCTACCAGGACGATCTGGTCACCTGCCTCCAGAACGTCCCGTGCGGCCAGGGCTCCGCGCACCACTTCCGCGGGCGCATAATCGCCACCCATGGCATCCACGCCGATCCGCATGGACTATTCCTCTTTCTGAATCTCCAGGCTGAGGCCTGGTCTTACATAACCGCAGTTGTCGCACGCCGCATGGGGCAGCTTTGCGTGGTTGCACCGAGGGCAGTCCACGTAGTTCACCGGCTTTAAAGCCTGGTGAGCCCGCCGCGTGCGCGTCCGCGACTTGGATGTCTTTCTTGCCGGAAGCATCGTTACCTCTTTCTTGACAGGCCGCGCGCGGCCGCGGCCCGCACAGCTACAGGCTCAAAACGAACGGCTTGCGCGATCCGGTATTGTACCCGAAGGTCTGATTCAGGGTGCAAGCCGAAAAAAGGCCGAAGCAACATAGGTTTGTCGGGGGGGACTGTCAAGCAAAAATAACCACCCCCGAAAGCAGCGCCCTGTAACCGATCTGTATTGTTCGACTGCGGAAATTCCGCAGTTAAATCCAGTTATGGGGGTCGCAGGTGGCAGATTCTGTCACCTGCCGACCTGATCAGGTGGTGAAATTCACCACGTGCGGGTGTGCGAGTCGCATGCACATACCATATCTTGTGGGATCAGGCGGCTGAACGTCTGTATCTAGTGGCGTCTGCTTTAAGGAGAGTCGAGTTAAGAGAACCGCAAGCTGCCGGGCTGTTCATTTTTCTACCGTCTCAAGGACTTTTTTGAAACTCTCGGCGTTCTGCGCCGCCTGGCCGCGGTGACAGTTATTAAAGAACACGTATAGCCTGTCCAGACTTGCCTCCACCTGGGCCCACTGGCCAGCGACATCTCTTAATTCATCGTTACTGTAGCTGTAGTCGTACCTGTCGGCGATGCCGGCGTACCAGTTTTCGGCGTTGCGGGAGTGGAGGCGGAAATATCCCACCCGCGCCGTCACGCGGGGACAGACGCGGTACAGCCCCGGTATCGGCGGCGCATCGGGGATGACCAGGGCGACATCCCGCTGGCGGAGGCCCTCCTCCACGGCCACATCAGCCCAGCTTTCGTGGCGAAATTCGACGGCCAGTTGCGTCCCGGCCAGATCATCCAGGGCGTGAGCGAGGTACTGCCTGTTGGCCACAGTCCGCCGGAACGATTGCGGGAACTGGAGCACGATGCCCGCCAGCTTGCCCGACTGCTTCATGGGCGCCAATGCCGCGATGAATTCAGCCGCCACAGATCGGTTCTGTTTGTGCGTGGTCTCCTGGTTGGCCTTCACCCAGAAGCTGAAATTGTCGGGGGTCCTATTTGTCAGGCCTTCGATGGTGGAGATTTTGGGCAGGCCGTAATAGGTGAAGTTCAGCTCGACCACAGGAAAGTGCTGGACGTAATAATCCAGCATCCGATTGCTGGGAGTGCCCTCGGGATAAAACGTGCCCACCCAGTCCGGGAAGGAGTAGCCGCTGGTACCGATGATTGTCTTTTTTGATAATCCCATTGGCCTGTCTGCCAATCGTTAATCCGTTAATCGGTTAATCCGTTAATCCGATCCTGTTACAGCGTCTTATCTCAATTGAGGCGACATGCTGGTTTTTTTACTGCTTTTGATTAAAAATCCGATTAACCGATTAACGGATTAACCGATTAACGACTTTCCTTACAGACCAACCATTGCCGAAACATCACTCTGAAATCCAACCGACTTCGTCCGCCTCGACAGTGATCGTATCGTACTTATTCTGCACGCGCCCGGCGATGAGGGCGGGGCAGCCATCCACACGTTTGCCCTGCACGCGGCAGCGGCCTTCGATCACCATCCCCTCAAAAAGGCCAAACTCATCATCGAATGTTAGAAACTGGATGCGCCGCCCGCCCGTGCTCTCCACATCCCGCGCGGCTTCCAGAAGGCCCGCCAGACGAACCTGCCGACCGACCTTGCGCGGCAGTTCGCGGCTGTCCGCATCGGTCTGGCCCTCCAGAATCTCGCGCCACTGGCGCAGCGGGTGGTCGCCCACGCTGATACCGAGAATCTCCCGCTCATCGGCAGCCTTGCGCTCCGGCGGGTAATCCTCCACCACGGCGGTCACGGCCGGACCGGCCGACAACAGCGCCGGTTGTGGCCCTGAATGGGCCACGCGCATCGGCCGCCACAGGCGCAGCTCCAGCATAAGTGCGTTTCGGGCGATACTTAAGCTGTCCAGCGCGCCGCAGAGGATTAATGGCCGCGCATCTTCGACGCCAAGGTGGGCGCGGTCCAGGAGGTCGCTGAGGGAAATGAATGGCCGCGCGGCCCGCGCTTTTAAGATGGACTCCACCGATACCGGCCCCAGTCCCGCCACGCGGGAGAGGCCCACACGAATAGCTCTTTTTGTGCCCACAGGCTGAAAGCCTGTGCCACCAGATTTCTCAATGGTGAACTCCGCCCCGCTGCGGTTGATATCCGGCAGCAAAAAGCGGATGCCCATGCGCTTGGCCTGCTCCACGTACACGCGCGGGTGGTACATGGACTGGTTGTTGTTTAAGGCGGCGGTCCAGAATTCCAGCGGGTGGTGTGCCTTCAAAAAGGCCACCGCGTATCCCAGCCGCGCATAGCTGGCGGCATGTGCGCGGCAGAAGGAATACGCGTTGAACTTGGCCATCTGCACCCACAAATCGGCGGCGATTTTTGCCTCCACGCCATTCTTGCGGCAGCGCTCCAGAAAATCGCGCGACAAGGCCAATCGCTCCTGGTCATCGCGGCACTTCTGAACGGCCTTGCGAAAGCGATCGGCGACGCACAGCGGCTCGCCGGAAATCGCCGCCGCGACGAGCATCACATCATCCTCATACAGCATGACGCCGTGCGTTGGCGCGAGCACGCTGTCGATGCGCGGATCGGTGGGGGGCGTCTTTTCCAGCCCGCGCTGGCGGCGGACGAATATTTCCTTCATGCCGATGGAGGCCGCGCCGGGCGCACCAGCGCCAGGGCCTTCATGATATCCACAGCGTTCTTAGGCTGCATTGCCCGCAGCAGATGCCGCATGGCGGGGGATTCAAGCTGGTTGCAGCCCACAGTATCTGCGCGGCGGAGGAGCTCGAACGTCTCCTCATCATCCGAGGGCATTGTGTCCAGTGAGACTCGAGGAATTGCGGATTGCGGATTGCGGATTGCGGATTGAAGACACTCGGTCGCGTTGATCCAACGGCACGCTTCGGTAATCGTCGAGATCGAGCGATTGCCTAAAAGGTCCAGCTTCACCAGGCCGATGGCCTCCACGCCGTCCTTGTCATATTGCGTGATCCGCACACCCTTGGCCGCCATCTCCAGGGGCACGTAGTGATCGATGGGTTTGCGCCCAATCACAATGCCGCCGGGATGGACGGACAGGAGGTGGGGCAGACCGATGAGATGTTGCGAAATTTTCGCGATCTGCGCCAGACGAACACCCTCACCTTGCCTTCGGCCTTCCTCTCCCTTCAAGGGAGAGGAGTTACCCTCACCTGGCCTTCCAGCCTTCGCAGCCGAAGCGGCTGCTTCGGCGGAGTAGGCTCGGCCCCCCTCTCCCAAGGGAGAGGGATTGCGCATCAAGCGCGAGATCTGGTCATCCGAAAGGCCGTACGCCTTGGCGGTCTCGCGGAAGGCCGAGCGCGGCTGAAACGTGTTGTGCGTACACACCATGGCCGCGTGATCCGCGCCCCAGCGGTCGAAGGCGTAGTTGATGACGTCATCCCGGATCCGCCAGCAGAAATCCAGGTCCAGGTCGGGGAAATCCTCGCGGTTTTCGTGCAGGAATCGCTCGAAGGGAATGTTGAACTCCAGCGGACAGATATTGGTTATGCCCAGCACATACGCCACCAGGCTGGAGGCGCCCGAGCCGCGCCCGGCGGTGGGGGCGTTCTGCCTGCGGGCAAACTCGACAATGTCGCGGACGACCAGAAAGTACTCGCAGAATTCTTTGCCTTCAATAATCTGCAACTCTTTATCCAGCCGCGCACGCACGGCGGGTGTGATTTTTCCATACCGCCAGATGACGCCCTTTTCGCACAGATTTTCCAAATGCCGGCGCGGTGTGATATCCTGCGGACAGTCAAAATCCGGGAAGACCGGCCTCTGCGGCAGCAATTTGAAATTGAGCTGCTCGGCGAGCCGCTGATTATTCTCCAGGGCCTGCGGCCAATCGGCCAGTTGCTTTTGCAGCGTGGCCACATCACGCAGAATTGCGCCGGCAGGCGGCAAGTCGGCCTCATCAAGACTCTCCACCGTTTTGCCCAGGCGGATGGCCGCCAGTACCGCCGCGACGGCGCGATCTTCGGCATCGATCATCAACGCGCGGCCGCTGGCGACAAGCGGAATACCCAGCGCCTCCGCCGCGGCGGTGAGCTTGCCCACCAGGCCGGGCGGCTGCGAGGCGGGATCAAGTTCCAGCCAGACTCGATCTCGCGACGCGCCCTGCGACAGGAGTTGTTGGGCGAGGGGTATATGTTCAGTGAGGAAGTTCAAGCCAGCGAAATTGCGGATTGCGGATTGCGGATTGCGGATTGAAGAGGAGCCACGTTCTTGGCAATTTGGAATTTGCGATTGGCAATTGGCAATCAAGCGAGAATTGCGAATTGCCGATTGCGAATTACCTATTGAAGAGAGACGCGATTCTTCATAATCCGCAATCCGCAATCCGCAATCCGCAATTTGCTCTGTGGTTAACTGGCACAGATTTTCATATCCCTCCTCATTTTCCACCAGCGCGACAAGCGATGCGCGGCCGCAGATCAGCTCGCGCCGATAATTGGTTTTAATCCCGCGGCTTGAGCGAGCGGATGAAACACTGTTGCGCCGTACAGGCCGTTCACATCGGTCAGGGCAAGGCTCGTGTAGCCGGCCGCCGCCGCGCGCGCCACTAATCTATCAGGGGGTGTCGGTCCCCGGCACAATGAGTAGCCAGACTGAGCATGTAATATGGAAAGCTTCATGGCGTTTCAGTCAATTTGCGATTTTCGATTTGCGATTTTCGATTTAACAGCCGGAACGGCGCTTAGCTTTGCCGCAGGTTTGTCATTGATCCGGTCGTTAAATCGCAAATCGCAAATGTTGTTAGATCGCAAATTGAAAATTCATTTTGTCAGCGACGGCGTCCTCAAAACAAAGCCATAGTCGTTCTGTTCCAGGTGTCCCAGCAGGTTGGCCGATTCGCCGGCGACGATGGCCGCGTGGCCCCACTTGCGGCGGATGTCATCCACGGCGGCGTGCAGGTCGCGGCTTTTTTGCCTCCGGGCGGTCTCAAACAAGGGTGGCGTTGAATCCGCGCGGCGGAAATTCGACAGCACCACACCCACGTGCCTTAAACTCACCCGCCGCGTGTGCAGGCGGGTGAGCAGGCTTTCCACCACGGCAAAGACATCCCCATCGAGCTGCGTCTCTTCGAGTGACTGCCGCGCATCGTATTGCTTCCAGTCATCGTAGCGGACGACGAGCCTCCACGGTGCGGGCCACAAGTTTGGACTGGCGGACCGTGCGCATGGCCCGCTCCACCAGGTAGAACAGCATGGCGCGGATCTGCTTCAAGTCCGACTGCGGCTCGTGGAAGGTCGTCTCGCGCGAGATCGTCCGCGGCATTTTTTGCCTCAGGCCATCATCTTGGTGGCATGCCCTCACATCGTGCAGGTGGCATGCCCTCACATCGTTCCGCGTAGCGGAGCGATGGGTGGGCATGGGATCGATATCATTGCCGCGGCATCGCTCGTACAAAACCTCGCCGCGGATGCCGAACATGGCCACAAGGTCCTCGCGCGCGAGCCGCCGCAGTTCGCCCGCGGTCTGGATATTCAGGTCATGAAGGATGTGTGCGGTTTTTGAACCGATGCCGAGGATGGAGCGAATGGGCAGCGCGGCCACGTAAGCATCCACCTCACCGGCGGCAAGCCAGCGCACGCCCGCGGGCTTGGCGGATTTGCTGGCCAGCTTGGCCAGCATGCGGTTGGCCCCTAAGCCCACGGAAACCGGCAGGCCCACTTCCTCTTTCACCTGCTGCTGGAGTTTTTTGCCCAGTGTGGCCGGCGTTCGCGCCCCCGGTTTTGCCGGCTCCTCCAGCGACAGCCGCATCGCAGAAACATCTACCTGGCCGTAGGCCTCATCCAGGAAGGTCTCCAGGCTGGTCGCGTATTGCCGGCAGATTTCCCAGATGTGCTCGGCGAAGCAGCGGTAGATGGGGTACTGGCCATCCAGGATGACCAGTTCGGGGCAGACCCGTTTGGCCTCGGCCAGCGATGTGCCCGCGTGCAGGCCATAGCGGCGGGCCTCGTAGGAGCACGAGGCGATGCAGCCGTTGCCCACCGCCACCGGTCGGCCGCGCAGACGGGGGATGAGAAGCTGCTCGACCGAGGCGAAGAAGGCGTCCACGTCAACATGAAGTGTGAGTTGATCAGTCATACGACATCACTTCTTTTGCAATTTGCGATTTTTGA